>NZ_JBICUD010000005.1:0-197786 GCF_043198015.1 Spirillospora sp. NPDC048911
CCGGATACGCCGTCACCATCGCCAACACCGTCCACCGCCTACCCAGCGACGACGACTGCACCGCAGCCGAACAAATCCTGCTGGACGCCATCGACCGCGACGTGCCACCCAGCAAACTCGCCAAACTCGGCGAAAAGATCCACGACCTGGTCAACCAGGCCAACGGCACCGACACCCCGCCCGAAGACGTGCAGCGCGGTTACGCCCGGTCCTGGCTGACGGCCAACCGGTCCCTCGACGGCGGCTGCTACCTCAAAGGCTGGCTCAACCCCGAAGACACCGCCATCCTGGACGGCACACTCGCCCCACTGGCCAAACCCGCTGGGGGCGACGATCTGCGGGACCGGGCCGAACGCACCGCTGCGGCGTTGACCACCCTGCTGTCCCAAGGCCACAAAGACAGCCGCGTCACCGTCATCGCCCACCTCGACACCTTGACCGGCAGCGACGCCCCCGGACGGTTGCGCGACGGCACACCGATCCCCGCCGCGCAGGTTAGGCGGCTGGCGCTCAACGCCGGAATCTCCACCCTGATCCTGGGCGCCAAGGAGGTGCCGCTGTATCTGGGCCGCACCGCCCGCATCGCCAGCCCCGCCCAACGCCAGGTGCTGGAAACCCTCTACGACACCTGCGCGGTCCGCGGCTGTGAAGTACCCGGCCTCCTGTGCGAGATCGACCACGTCGACGGATGGGCACTGGGACACAGCCCCACCGACATCGACAAACTCGCACTGTGCTGCGGCTGGCACAACCGATGGAAACACGCCAACCCCGAACAAATACAGATCAGCCAGGGGCAGGACGGACGCTTCGTCTACCGGACCCTGCCACCCAAGGGGAAAGCAGCACGATCCAGACGAAGACTGGTCGATCAGGCCGACAACCCCTGGCGCAACGACCACCACGCGGCCTGACCCCACCCCCATCGATCCAGCCTGAAGCCCGGCGCCACCAACACACCGGGCCTACAGGCACGCCTACAACTGCTCCACCTGACCGCAGTCCGCCAGGCAGCCCTTGGCCGCAGACCCCATTCCGGTGACCGCCGCTTCCCAGCGCCGCTACCCCCGCTCCCAGACAGGCTCTGCCCTCGCACTCTTGAACCACTCCGCAAACATGAACGCAGTCGCCACAGCCACATCGGCTCCACCTCGCGCGCAGCGCAGCGAAGCCCGTTCCCCACCGCCAACGTGCCGTCACGTTGGCGCATTGCCCTGCCCTCGCTCACCTCGCTGCCAAGCTCGAACCTCAACCCCGCCCTGACCTGCAGACGGACAACCAGCCAGGGTGCGGCTCGTTCTCCGTGAGCCACTCGCTCAGCTCAGCGAGGCCCTTACGAAGAAGGCCACACCTTCCCGGCTGTTCACTCAAATGATCATCAACTGCTAGTGTCCGACGCTGAGGGCCGGACAGCAGTGGTGAGGCCCTTCTGGAAACGGAAGGATCCATGGTGAGAAGAGTTCTCGGTACCTCCGCGGCGCTGGCCGCCTTTGCCCTCGCAGGGGTGGGGCTGACAGGCCCGGCGTCTGCCGCCCAGGTCCAGTCGGCGGAGTCCTGCCCGATCTCAAGGGTCAAGGCGGCGGAGAACCTGAAGATCCGCGTCTCGCCGACCAACAGCACCACCTTGGGGCTGATGCTCAAGGGTGCCGTCTCCTGCAGTTACGACTTCAAGGCGGGCACCACCTACACCGCCTGCGGCGCACGCGACAACCACTACTCCAAGATCACTTCCAGAGGCATCACCGGCTGGGTCGTCGACACCTGTCTGCTTCCTGCCTGAGTTCCTGCCTTGATCTGAGCTCTGGCCTCTGCTCTCGCGGCGACTCAGACTGCCGCGCACACAGCCCTCTCTTAACCGCCTGTCGAGCTGCTCACCGGCTGGTCGTTCGGCCTGAGGCGCCGAACTCCCAGATGGTGGCGTGGTTGTCGTACGCGCCAGTGGCGAGGTCGTGAAACTCGACGGCTTTGTTCATCCCCGCCACGGCGAGCCATCTGCCGTCAGGGCTGAAGTGCAACGAGCGCACCGCGCCGTTGTGAGTGATGTTGTGAACGCGGTCCCAGCTGACGGCGTCCCAGACATTCACGGAATTGAACGCGTTGCCGATGGCCAGCAGCCGGCCGTCCGGGCTGAAGCAGAGAGCGCCGACGTCGAGATGATCGTCGGCAGGCGCTGGACGCATTCGGATCACTGTGTCGCGGACGACGGCACGGAGGCGACGGGGTGGGGCTGGTCCAGGTCGAAGACTCGGCCGTCGGGGGCGCGCAGGTAGCCGACGAGGGTCGCCCACTCGACCTGGTTGGCGTGGCCCAGATGGCCCGGCAGCGTCGACCGGGCTGCCCTCGGCGAGCATTTCGTAGAGGACGTGCGAGAACCTGATCGCGGTGCTGTCGCTGATCTCGAACTGCATCGCGACGACGGCGGGGATGCGCTGCCGGACTAGGGTCTGCGCCATCCCAGCGGACGGGTCGGCTGTGCCTGAACGGGCGCCCTCGCAGGCGTTCAGCACGGCTAGGCGCGGCGAACGGTGGTCGTAGGGCAATGCGCCCGGCTCGTGTCCGCCGGCTGGACGGCCTCGGCCGTGCGCGTCCTTCAGCAGGAGCCCGCCGTGGCCGACGCTGGGCAGGAAACGGCCGTGCCCTATGAAAGGCAGCGCGTGGTGCCTCGACGCGGATTCTCTTCTAGCCGGCTTCAGCGTTGGAGGGGTGATGCGGTCGAGCACCACCCTGCCCTGTTCGATCAGGCCGCTGAGAGCCTCGTTGATCGTGCGCCACTCGCGTTCGCCGGGAGGGCCCGGACCGGGTCCGGGAATTCTAGGAAGCGGACGAAAGGCGTGCTCGTCGACAGGCACACGAAGCGCGTGGTCTCGGCGTCCTCCCATGGCAAGTCCGCCAGTTCCCCAGCCGCAGGCCCGACTCGTCGCCCTCGACCCGTTCGGCGCTGGACAGGAACCGGTATCGCACGTCGCTCTGGAAGACCGCCTCGACCAGCTTGCCGCCGAAGTCCCTGATGAGCCGCAGGTGTCGGGGCTGCGCAGCAGGAAGATCTCGAGCTGCTCCCGCGTGAACGGCTCGGCTCTGTCCGCCTGGCGAGTCGAGGACGCGGGCGCGATATCCCTGGTCGGCTCGTTCAATGAGTAAGTCGAAGCTCTCGTAGCGGGTCATTGGTGATGAACGCGCCCGCCTTCGCGCTGAGCTGGAGACCGAACTCCTCCGGGGCGTCGGGCAGGTCCTTCAGCCGCCGGACCAGGGCTTCCGCGACCGGTCGGATCCGGTCGGTCGCGGCACGTTCGACGGTCTGCTCGCCTTCCCGGCGGCGTGTGGGCTCGACCAACTGGCCCACGACGTTCCTCCCAAGGGAAGGGTGGGGGGACGATCAGGACGAGTCTCGCCGACCGGTTGGCGTGGTCCGGCCGGTGGGCGGGGCCCGTTCGGCGGGTTACCACGTGGTGCCTGCGGGCTCCTTGATGGTGGCGTTCAGGCGGTTGAACAGGTTGGTCAGCGCCACCACGAGGATGACCGCGGAGAGCTCCTGCTCGTCGAAGTGGTCGGCGGCGGCGTCCCAGATGTCGTCCGGGACCGCGTCGCCCGAACGGTCGGCGAGGCGGGTGGCCGCTTCGGCCAGGGCGAGGGCGGCGCGCTCGGCGTCGTCGAAGAAGGGCGACTCGCGCCAGGCGGAGACCGTGGCCACCTTGTCCGTGCTCGCGCCGCCCTTCTCGAGGTTGCGCACGTGGCCGAGGACGCAGGCGCTGCAACCGTTGATCTGGCTGACCCGCAGGCCGACCAGTTCCTGCATCTCCTGCGGCAGGCCGCTGGAGTTGACCGCCTTGAAGATGTTCTGGATGCCCTTGAAGGCGTCGGGGAGGACGTAGGCGGGGTTCTTCATCCGAGCTTCCATCGTTGCTCTCCTTCGTTCGTTCTGGTCCGTCACTGCACTGACGGAGCCCGGCGGAACGATGTGACAGCCGGCGGGAGGAAACTTTGAAATTCAGCGGAGGCGCTGGTCAGCGCCCGGTTCGCCGATGCCGCGCAGGAGAGTGTCCACCAGGCGGGTGGCGAGCGCGTCGGCGTCTTCGCCGCGTTCCTGCGCCGCCTCGTGGATGAGCGCGTAGTAGACGCGGCGCGCCCAGACGAGGTCGACGTCCGGGCGGAGCAACCCGGCTTCCTGGGCTCGCCGGAACATCTCGTCGCACCGTTCGAGGACCTCGGCGTGAACGTGGGCGACCTCGGGATCGGCGTCCTGGGCACGGCTCATGGCGAAGCCCCAGTCGATCTTGACGCGCAGCACGTTGGCCGTGACCTGGTAGAGCCCGACGAGGGGCGGGGTGGTCGCCGGATTCGCCGCGGCCACGGCCGCCGCGAACTGTTCGGTGGCCCACGCCGTCATCGCGTCCACCAGCGCCTCCCGCGACGCGAACCGGCGGTGGACGGTGGTCCGGGCGACGCCCGCGGCGGCGGCGATCTGCTCCATGCTGGCCGCCGGATTCCTGCTCAGCACCCGTTCTGCCGCTTCCAGAATCGTCCGAACGGTGCGTTCCGCATCGGAACGCAGTGCGCGCCCACCGAGGTTCATGGTCAAAACCTACAGCAGCGTCACATCTTCGCGGCGACTTGCGTCATTTGTGTTGCAAGTATTACGTTCGAAGCATCTACTCCGACGCATCTAAGGGATCGATCATGGACATGGGACTCACGGGCAAGACCGCCGTCGTCACCGGCGCCGGCCGCGGCATCGGGCTGGCGATCGTGACGGCGCTGATCGGCGAGGGCATGCGCGTCGTCGCCGGCGCCCGCACGATCACCGCCGAACTGACCGCCACCGGGGCGATCTGCGTGCCGGTCGACCTCTCCACAGCGCACGGGCCGGCGGAGCTCGTCGCCCGCGCGGACGGCGACGTCGACCTGCTCGTCAACAATGTCGGCGGCGGGGACGGCGGCGAGGGCCAGGTCGGCGGCTTCCTCGGCTTCGGCGACGAGCAGTGGACGCAGTCGTTCGAGCTCAACTTCCTCAGCGCGGTCCGCACCACCCGGGCGGCCCTGCCGAGCCTGCTCGAACGCGGCGGGACGATCGTGAACGTGTCGTCCAACGGCGCCCGGATGCCGCACGCGGGGCCCGTCCCGTACACGACCGCCAAGGCCGCGCTCACCGCGTTCGGCAAGGCCCTCGACGAGGAGTTCGGGCCGCGGGGCGTGCGGGTCAACACCGTCTCGCCCGGCCCGGTCCGCACCTCGATGTGGGAGGACCCGGCGGGCTACGGAGCCGAGCTCGCCAAGTCGATGGGGCTGACACAGGAGCAGTTGCTCGCGGCATTGCCCGGGTCCATGGGCATGACGACGGGCCGGTTCGTCGAGCCCGCCGAGGTGGCCTCGCTCGTCACGTACCTGGCCTCACCGCGTGCCGCGAGCGTGAGCGGCACCGACGTGCTCATCGACGGCGGTTCCATCAAGACCGCCTGAGCACCGCGAAGGCCCTCTGCCCGAGGGGCAGAGGGCCTTCATCACGTGCTCAGCCGAGCTTCCTGAAGAACTCCCGGATGTCCCCGACGAGCAGGTCGGGAGCGTCGTGCGCGGCCCAGTGGCTGCCGCGGTCGTACTCGTTCCAGTGCACGATGTTGGAGTGGTCGCGCTCAGCGAACTTGCGCGGCGCCTTGAAGTCGTAGGCGAAGGCCGCCAACCCCATCGGCACGGTCGTCTGCTCTGACGACTGCTCAGAGTGGTGGTTCTCGTAGTAGAACCGTGCCGACGACGCCGAAGTGTTGGTGAACCAGTAGATGGATGCGTTCGTCAGGACGTCGTCGGGCTCAACCGCGTCGCCGAGCAGCTGTCCCATCCAGGCGAGCTGCCCCGCTGGCGAGTCGGACAGGGCGTGCGCGAGGGTCTGCGGCTGGGCCTGCTGCGACCGGTCGTGGATCGCGTGCTCGACGAACGCCTGCCCGAACTGCAACGCCTGGTAGTCCTCGGGCGCGAGGCCCTCGAACTCGCCCTCGTCGCCCCGGGGGAACGAGAAGATCTGGTTGACGTGCACGCCGACGACATGCCCCTTGTCGGCCTCGCCCAGCAGCGGCCCGACGATGGCGCCCGCGTCGTTGCCGTGCACGCCGTACCGCTCGTAGCCCAGCCGGCTCATCAGCTCGGCCCACGCCTTCGCCGTCCGCGTCGCGTTCCAGCCGCGGGTCTTCGTCGGCCCGGAGAACCCGAAGCCCGGGATCGAAGGGATCACGACATGGAAGGCATCGCCCGGGTCGCCGCCGTGGGCGCGCGGGTCGGTCAGCTCGCCGACCAGGCCCAGGTACTCCACGAAGGTGTTGGGCCAGCCATGCGTGAGGATCAGCGGGGTCGCGTCCGGTTCGGGCGACCGCACGTGCACGAAATGGATGTTCTGCCCGTCGATCTCGGTGGTGAACTGCGGGTACTCGTTGAGCCTGGCCTCCTGCTCCCGCCAGTCGAACTCGTCCCGCCAGCGCGCGACCAGCCGCTGGACGTACGAGAGCGGCACCCCGTACTCCCAGCCCGGCGGCGCGGGCACCCCCTCGACCTTGCCCGCGACCTCGTCGGCGGGCAGTTCGTCGGCCCACCGAGTGCGCGTGAGCCGCCCCTTCAGGTCGTCCACGTCGGCCTGCGTGATCTCAATACGGAACGGCTTGATCTCGGACATCTGCGACCTCCTTGAGCGGAACGTTCTGCCTCGATTCTAGCAGAACAAACTATTCCGTTCCACTCTCTCCGTGGTCGGGCCCGAGCTGCTCGCGGACGCACATAGTTGCCGATACCCAGGAAAAACGCCAGCACAGCGCTGCATGTCCGGCTGGTGGCCCCGAACGAGACGGTCACTTCCTGTACTGCTGCCGGGACAGCCGGCACACCCGCGTCGTCCGGGCTCATCCAGCCGGCCCGTGCCTGCGGCGGTCGGCCAGGAGCGCCCGGACGCGGCCCGGTGTGTGACCGAGTTCCTCGCGCATGACCCGGCTGAAATGCGCCTGGTCGCTGAAATCCAGCGAGAACGCCAGAGCGGCGAGATCGGTCTCACCATCCTCGATGCCGGTCAGCGCACGGCTGACCCGTACCCGGTTGCGGTAACGGCTCACGGTCATGCCGACGTGGTGCCGGAACGTCCGGCTCAGATGGGACGGCGAGGTGCCCACCAGCCGGGCCAGACCGACCAGATCGCCCGCCTCCCGCTCGCCCGCCGCGATCGCCTCACGGGCCCGCTCAGCCAACTCCGCCCGTCCGGGCGCGAGCCGTCGCGGACCGCCATGCCCACGGAGCGCAAGCATGAGCAGGTCGAGCACCGCCTCCGCCGCACCGAACCCGGGATCGTCGCCATAATGCGGCAGCAACCGATGGGCGAGCTCCAGCCGGGCATCCACCGGCACAGCCGACGCGGCGCGGTGGACGGGGGGCTCTGGCCACAGGTCGTGGATGAGGGTGCTGTCTAGGAACGTGATCGACGTGCAGATGTCGCCGCCGGCGGGGTGGGAGAAGCGTTCCTCTTGCCCTGGGCCGTGCAGGTAGCCGACGGTGGGGTCGACCACTATCTCTTGGCCCTCCGAGGAGAGGCGAAACCGGCCGCGGCGGACCAGGATGATCTGCAGGGCGGCCGTTCGCTCCGGTTCGGACCATCGCGCGTCGTCTTCCGCACACGCGACCGTGTGGATCGTGAAGTGCGGGCTCTCGGCCATCACCTGCGCTGTACGCACGGCCGCGACCCTATGTGGCGCCTCCGACATTCCGGTGGGCGCATATTTCTTCAAGACCACGGGTGCCGGGTCTGGCGATGCTCTGCCCTATGACCGAACTCGCTCCTCCGGTCGCCGTGCGCCGGGGCCCGATGCTGGCCGTGCTGCTCGCCGGGCAGGTGATGGCGTCCATGGACGGCTCGATCGTCTCGGTGTCCGCGCAGACCATCCGGGCGGATCTGGACGCGGGCGGCGCGGCGATCCAGCTGATCGTGTCCGGTTACCTGCTGACCACCGGAGTGCTGCTGGTGACCTGCGCGAGGTTGGGCGACATCCTCGGCCACCGCCGCGCGTTCCTGATGGGGCTCGGATGGTTCACCGCCGCCTCGCTCGGGTGCGGCCTGGCACCCGGCGCCGAAGTTCTGGTGTTCGCCCGCATCGCGCAGGCCGCCGGTGCCGCGCTGCTGATGCCGCAGGTCTTCTCGCTCATCCAGTTGCACTGGGACGGGGCCGCGCGAAGGAGGGCCATCGGCATCTACAGCATGGTGCTCGCCCTCGGTGTCGCGCTCGGGCAGATCGTCGGCGGGCTCGTCGTGAGCCTCGACCTGTTCGGCCTCGGCTGGCGGCCCGCCTTCCTCATCAACGTTCCGATCGGCGTGGTCCTGCTGGCGGTGGGGCCGCGCGTCCTGCTCGGCGCGCGGCCCGAGCACCGGCAGCGTCTGGATCTCATTGGGGTGGGCGTTCTGACCGTCGCCATGACGGCGTTCACCGGGTCGCTGATCTTCGGGCCCGAACACGGCTGGCCCGCGTGGGCTTGGGTCTCGCTGGCCTTCGGCATCGGGCTGTTGTTCTTTTTCTTCCGGTACGAGACCACGGCGCGGCAGCCGTTGCTCGACCCGAAGGCGCTGCGGCCTGCCGGCGTGAAGCCGGGCTTGGCGGCTTGCTGGATCGTCATGGGCTGCTACACGGTCTTCCTGCTCACGCTGACTCTGCACCTGCAGTCGGCGCTGCGGTTCTCCCCTTTCGAGGCCGGGCTGGCGTTCGTCCCCTATGCCGTGGGCTTCGGCTCGCTGAGCCTGAGCTGGAATCGTTTCCGCCCAGGGGTTCAGAGGCTGCTTCCCCTGCTTGGGCCCGTCGCGTTCGCGGTGGGGGCGGCCACGATCGCGTTGCTCGCACGCGACCAGTGGCCGGGCTTGGTCTCCGTGCCGATCCTGGCGATCGCCGGGGCCGGGCACGCCGCCGGCTACAGCCCGTTGATCGCCCAAGTCTCGTCGCTGGTGGACATCCGATTCGCCTCGGCGGTCTCGGCCCTCAACTCCACCGGTCCGCTCTTGGCGAGCGTGACGGCGGTGGCGGGACTCGGCAGCGTCTACTTCGCCGCGCCCACGTCCGCCGACGGGCTCGTACGCGTCGTCGCTTCGATCATCGGGCTCCTCGTCCTCGGAGCCGTCTGCGCGCTCAGGGTGCGCTCGGCGCGCCCGTCCTGACCGAGCGCGTGAACACGACGGGCGGCTACCCGTCGGTAGTTTGCGCGGGACGGGAGCGGTTAGATTCGCCCCATGCGGCGAATCCTGCTCCTCGCACTGGCGGTCACCCTCGTCCTCGCAGGCTGTTCCGAGAACACCAAGGGAGGCGGCGGCAAGGGCAAGGGCGCCGCCGACGACAAGCGGCCCGCCACGGTAGAGGGAATCCCGACCGCCACTGGCACACACAAGCAGAAGCTGGAGGTCGGCGCGCCCGGCCATCGCGAATACCTGCTCCACGTTCCAGCCAAGCTCACCAAGGGCAAATGGCGGGACGGCAAGCCGGCCAAGCCGCTGCCCCTCGTCCTGGCGCTGCACGGCGGCCTCTCCAACATGGACGCCTTCAGAACGCTCACCGGGTTCGACAAGGTCTCGGACGACCAGGGTTTCCTGGTCGCCTATCCGAACGGCTTCATGACGACCTGGAACGCCGGAAGCTGCTGCGGCGCCGCCAAGCTCGGCGACATCAAGGACGTCGACTTCCTGAGCAAGCTGATCGACAAGCTGACCTCGGCCGGACTGGCCGATGCCAAGCGGGTGTACGTGGCGGGGTTCTCCAACGGCGCTGGCCTGCGAGCGCCCGAACAAGATCGCCGGAATCGGCGTGGTCGAGGGCGCGCTGGTGACCCCGTGCGAGCCCGGCCGCCCGGTCTCGGCGATGATCTTCCACGGCACCGCCGACCGGAGCGTGCCGTTCAACGGCGGCGGGCGCCGGGACTTCAACGACAGCCGGGGCTTCCCGCCGGTCTCGTACGCCGTGGACTTCTGGCGCAAGGCCGGGAGACTCCCCGCGATGCGCCAGGGCGTGCGCGCCCAGGGCGGGGCCGAATGCAGCTCCACCGGCAAGGGATCCCGCGGAGCCGAAGTGACGTTCTGCAAGATCGTTGGAGGCACGCATCGGTGGCCCGCCGGGGCCAGCCGGACGCTATGGAAGTTCTTCGACGCCCACCCGCAGGGCTAGCGGAACCGAGAGACATGAAGAACATTCATATCTAGTGTTTTCTGTGGCAATCTTGCAGGTATGAACCTCCGCGAGCGCTACGACGCCGCCACCGCCGACCTCGAGGCGCCCTTCGCGGTCGTCGACCTCCCGGCGCTGCGCGCCAACGCCGCCGACCTCGTCCGCCGCGCCGCCGGCAAGCCCGTCCGGGTGGCGAGCAAGTCCGTGCGGTGCCGCGCCCTCCTGGCGGAGGTCCTGGCGATGGACGGCTTCGCGGGGATCATGGCGTTCACCCTCCCCGAGGCCCTCTGGCTGGCCGGGCAGGAGATCAGCGACGACATCCTCGTCGCCTACCCCACCGCCGACCGGACCGCCCTGCGCGCCCTGGCCGCGGACGGGCACGCGGCCGCGACGATCACCATCATGGTCGACTCGGCCGACCATCTCGACCTGATCGAGGAATGCGCCGGGGGCCGTCCGATCCGGGTCTGCATCGACATCGACGCCTCCTACCGGGCGCTCGGCGGCAAGGTCAGGGTCGGCGCCCGGCGCTCGCCGCTGCACACCCCCGAGCAGGTCCGCGGGCTGGCCGAGGCGATCCTCAAGCGCCCCGGACTCGACCTCGTCGGCCTCATGGCGTACGAGTCGCAGATCGCGGGCGTCGGCGACGTCCCGCCCGGCAAGCCCGCGATGGGCCGGACGATCCGCGTCATGCAGAAGCGCTCGCGGCTGGAGCTCGCCCGCCGCCGCGCCGCCATCGTCAAGGCCGTGCGCGAGCTCACCGACCTGGAGTTCGTCAACGGCGGCGGCACCGGCAGCGTGGAGAAGACCGCCGCCGAACGCGCCGTCACCGAGGTGGCCGCGGGCTCCGGGCTCTACCAGCCGCACCTCTTCGACTACTACTCCAACTTCCGCGGCCGCCCGGCCGCGCTGTTCGCGCTGCCGGTCGTCCGGCGGCCCGGACCGGGCGTCGTCACCTGCCTGGGCGGCGGCTACCTGGCCTCGGGGCCCGGGGACGGGATCCGCCTGCCCCAGCCGTACCTGCCCACGGGACTGGCGTTCGATTCGAACGAGGGCGCCGGCGAGGTCCAGACCCCGCTCCTCGGCGACGCCGCCGACCTCCTGCGGCTCGGCGACCGCGTCTGGTTCCGCCACACCAAGGCCGGTGAGCTGTGCGAACGTTTCGACGCCCTGCACCTGATCGAGGACGGCCGCCTCGTCCGCACGGTGCCCACCTACCGCGGTGAGGGCCGGACCTTCCTCTGATCGTCTTGACCCGGCCCTGACCTCATTCGACTTTGACCGGTTCGGAGCTGGACCGGTTAAGTTGGCCACTATGACCGACGCACCGTTGATCAGCGTGCGCGGCGAGGCCGTACTGGAGGTCGAGCCGGAGATCGCACGGCTCCACGTCCACGTGCAGACGCAGGAGAGCGACCGGCGCAGGGCGCTCGACCGGCTCGTCGAGCGCAACCAGCACTGTCTCGACCTGGTCACGTCATACGGGGACGCGGTCGAGAAGCTCGAGACGGGCGGCCTCTCGATCACGCCGCTGCTGAAGTACCGGCGGCGCGAGGGCGACATCCGCGCCTACCAGGGCACCGTCTGGATCAAGATCACGGTCGCCGACTTCACCGTCCTGGGCGAGCTGGTCACGCGTCTCGGCGACTTGGAACGTACCTATGTGAACGGCCCGTCCTGGGAGCTCCGCCGCGACAGCCAGGTCTACAAGGACGCGGCGCGGCAGGCTGCGCAGGAGGCCGTGGCCCGGGCCCGCAGCTACGCCGAGGCGCTCGGCTGCCGCCTCACGGGGCTGGTCGAGCTGGCAGACGAGGGCCTCACCACCGACCCGGCCAGGGGCGGCCCCCAGGAGTACGCGGTGATGGCGGCCGCGCCGGGCTACGGAGCGGCCGACAGCAGCGGGCCGGAGGCGATCGACCTGGAGCCCGAGACCCAGACCGTCCGCGCCGCCGTCGAGGCACGCTTCCGCGCCACCCCGCCCGACCTCGAAACCCCCGCCGCCCCAGAGACGTCCGCCACCGGCCCCGCCCCGGAGGCGCCCGCCGGCACGCCAAGCCCGGAGGCGCCATGACAGCCGACATGGCCCACACCAACGGCTCGGCCCGGATGACCGCGAAGGGCGCGGCCGGGGCGCCGGGGACGCCGCCGGAGCCGTCTTTGGTGGATCCCTGTGCCGAACGCGGGCCCGGGGTGCCGAGCGAGCTGCGGGGACCGGACGCCGGAGGGCTGGACGTCTTCCTGACCGGCCAGGTGTTCATGGACATGATCTTCACCGGGCTGCCCGGGTTGCCGCCGCCCGGCACCGAGCTCGTCACCGACGGGCTCGGCTCCGCCCCCGGCGGCATCGCCAACATCGCGGTCGCGATGAGCCGGCTCGGCCTGCGCACCGGGCTCGCGGCGGCGTTCGGCGACGACATGTTCGGCGCGTACCTCTGGCGCACTCTCTCCGAGCAGGAGGACGTCGACCTGAGCTGGTCGCGCAAGGTCAACGGCTGGTCCACGCCGGTGACCGTCTCGCTGGCGTACGCGGCCGACCGCAGCATGGTCACCTACACCAAGCCGCTGCCCATGCCCGCCGACGCCCTCGTCGGCGACCTCCCCGCGGCCGCGACCTGCTTCATCGACATCGACCGGGCGGTCCCGGGCTGGGCCCTGGCCATGCGCGAGGAGGGCGCGCTCGTCTTCGCCGACCTCGGCTGGGACCCGACCGAGACCTGGTCCACCGACGTGCTCGACCGGCTGGAGCACGTGGACGTCTTCCTGCCCAACGCGGTCGAGGCGATGGCCTACACGCGCGCCCGCACCCCCGAGGCCGCCCTGGAGGCGCTGGCCGCGCGCGTCCCGGTCGTGGTGGTCAAGCAGGGCTCGCGCGGCGCCATCGCCATCGACTCGACGACGGGCGAACGCGCCGCGGCGCCGGCCCTGCCCGTCGAGGCCCTCGACCCGACCGGGGCGGGCGACGTGTTCGCCGCCGGATTCGTCTTCGGCACGCTCGCGGGCTGGCCCCTCGGCCAGCGGCTCTCGTTCGCCAACCTCTGCGCGGGGCTGTCGGTCCGCCACTACAGCGGTTCCCTCGGCGCGCCGTGCTGGGGCGAGATCGCGGCGTTCGGCGAGTCCGGCGAGGTGCCCGCGGAGGTCCTGGAACGGTACGACTTCGTCGTCCCCTACATTCCCGAGGCCGAGCTCGACCGCGGCCCCGACTCGGTGACCCGCGCCGAGCCGACCTTGAGATGAGCACCGAGGTGACCATGAAGATCGCGATCATCGGAGCGGGCAGCGGCTACATGCCCGGCGTCATCCGTGGCCTCCTGCACCGCGCGGACGACCTGGCCGGCGCCGAGCTCGCCTTCTACGACCTGGACGCGGGCAACCTCGCCCTCATGGCCCGGCTCGCCACCAACATGTTCGCCGCCCGTGACGCCTCATTCACCGTCACCACCCACACCGACCTCAAGCCCGCGCTCGACGGCGCCGCCTACATCTTCACCACGTTCCGGCCCGGCGGCATGGCGGCCCGCCATCTCGACGAGGCGATCCCGCTCAAGCACGGCGTCGTCGGCCAGGAGACCGCGGGGCCCGGCGGGTTCATGATGGCGTGCCGGTCCGTCCCCGTCCTCCTGGAGATCGCCGCGCACGCCGAGCCGGACGCGTGGATCGTCAACTACACCAACCCGACGAACATCGTCACCGACGCCGTGACCCGCAACACCGGCATCCGCATCATCGGTCTCTGCGACCAGTTCGTGGGCGACACCGAGATGTGGGCCGGTCTCCTCGGCCTCCCCTACGCACGCCTCGAAGTCGACTGGATCGGCCTCAACCACGCCACCTGGGCCGAACGCGTGCGCTTGGACGGCAAGCAACTCGACCTTCAGGCCCTCCTCGCCGACCTGGAGATCCCCGGCAGCGGAGCCACCCCGTGGCGCGACCCGTCCCGCATGGCCGAGCTCGCCAAAGCCCTCGGCTTCCTGCCCAACTCCTACTCCAAGTACTACTTCTTCCATGACCAGGTGGTCGACGAACTGCGCGCCAAGGGCACCACGCGCGCCGAAGACATCCAGGCGATGCTGCCCGGTTTCTTCGCGCAGATCACCGAGGAGTCGACCAAGCCCGACCCCGACCCCAGCCGGGAACGCGGCGGCGGCGAGCACGGCGAGTTCGCCATCGACGTGATCTGCACGCTCCATCTGAACGAGAGCCGCCGGGTCATCGTCAACACCGCCAACAACGGCGCGATCTCCTCCCTGCCGCCCGAGGCGATCGTCGAAGTGCCCTCGCTCCTCACCGCCGCGGGCCCCGTCCCGCTCGCCCAGGGCCCGCTGCCGCGCGCCGTCCGGGGCCTCACCCAGTCGATCCACGAGTACGAGCGGCTCGCGTCCGACGCGGCCGTGACCGGATCGCGCCATCTCGCGCTCCAGGCCCTGATGGCGCACCCCTTCGTCACCAGCAAGCACACGGCGGAGAAGATTCTCGACGAGGGCCTCGCGGCGCACCGCGCACACCTTCCGCAATTCGGCTGAACGCAGACACCGCCGCGCGCCGTACCCAAGGATGTGCAAGGAATCTGCGGCTACGAGCTCGATCTCGGCGTGTACGCCCTGGGCCAACTGACCGGTCCAGAGGCCGCCGACCTGCGCGCGCACCTGCCCAGGTGCGCGTCCTGCCAGGCCGAGCTGACCGAGCTCCAGAGCGTCGTCCGCGTTCTCGCCCGGACACGCAGAAGCGCCGGCCGCGGAGCGCGGTCCGGCGCCTTCGCCCGGCGTCTCAGCGGCGTTTGCGCCGCCTCAAGAGGACCAGAGCCGTCAAGGTGACCGCCACGCCCACCCCGATCGCCACCGCCTTGGGGTTGATCTGCCCCGGCTCGCCGTCCTTGGGCTCCTCGACGTAGACGAACGAGCGCGCCGTCTGGACGACGAGCTCGGCCTCCTCCCGGAGGCGCGCCTTGCCCCGCTCCGCCACGTTCCGCGGACTGACCCGATCCGCGAGCTCGTCGATCGTGCGTGCGAGCTCCAGGCGGGTGCGCTCGATCTCCCGCTCCAGCGCCTCCGGGTCGCGCCTGTCAGCCATGCCCTGTTCCCATCGTCAGCAACGCATGATCCGCATATCTTGTCAGGTCTTCCAGGGAAACGCCGCCTCACCCCAGCCGGTACGGTGGACCTGATTCATCCAAGCGAAAGGCGGAACCCGTGTCCGAGCGGCTGCAGCCAGGCGACGTCGCCCCCGAGTTCGAGCTTCCCGACGCGGACGGCAGCCCCGTCTCCCTGGCGTCCCTGCGCGGCCGCCGCGCGATCCTCTACTTCTACCCGGCCGCGATGACCCCCGGCTGCACCAAGGAGTCGGTCGACTTCCAGAGCAGCCTCGCCGCCCTCGACGCCGCCGGTGTCGCGGTCGTGGGCATCTCCCCCGACGAGCCCGCCAAGCTCGCCAAGTTCCGCGAGAAGGAGGGCCTCACGTTCCCCCTCCTGTCCGACCCCGACGCCAAGGTCCTCCAGGCCTACGGCGCGTACGGCGAGAAGAAGCTCTACGGCAAGCTCGTCGTCGGAGTCATCCGCTCCACGTTCATCCTCGACGCCGAGGGCAAGATCGAGAAGGCCTACTACAACGTGAAGGCCACCGGCCACGTCGACCGCCTCCGCCGCGACCTCGCCGTCTGAGCCGCGGCGCTCCCAGGACCGGGCTCCCGGCTCCGGCCTCTAAGATCGAGGAACAAGGCTTCGGACGCGAACCGTCCAAAGCTGGCGGACGTGGCGAAATCAGGCATACGCGGCAGGTTTAGGTCCTGTTGGTGGAGACACCGTGGGGGTTCGAGTCCCCCCGTCCGCACCCATAAGAACGCCCATAACCGGCGCATCGCCGCATAAGACGTGGTTACTCATCATCATCTGAAAAACGCTCTGGGCGACGGCGGGGCGATCGGCTTACGCTGGGTTGGCCCGTTCGGACGGTGAGCGGGCGGTGGCACTGTGATCACAACGCAGGTGGGGCACCGTGAGCGAAACCTTCTCCCATCGCGTGCTTCCCTACGACGGGGTCGACGAGTTCCTCGCCGGAGCCGTGCCGTTCCTCAGCACGGGGATCGACGCGGGTGACCGGGTCCTGGCCGTCACCGGCGTCGGCAGCGAGACGCTGCTGCGCGAGGGGCTGGGTCCCAGGGCGCGCGGCGTCGAGTTCGTCGAGGCCGACGGGTGGTACGCGCATCCCTCGCGGACGCTGGCCGACTGCCTGAGCGACGCCGACCAGCTGTGCGAGCAGGGGCGGCGGCTGCGGATCCTCGGCGAGCCGGCCTGGACGGGACGGCGCCCGCTGGAGGTGCTGGAGTGGCAGCGGGTCGAGGCGATCGTCAACGTCGCGTTCGCGCGGACCGGCGCCGCGATCCTGTGCCCGTACGCGCGCACGCTGCCGGCCGGGGTCGTCGCGGCCGCGCGGCGGACGCATCCGGAGACCCTGCGCGGGAGCCGCGCGCTCGGCAACCCGGGCTATGTCGATCCGTGGACCTACAGCGCCATGTGCGACGAGGAGGCGCTGCCGGATCCGCCCGCGCGGGCCGAGCGGCTCGACATCGAGCGGCCCGACCTCTTCTGGCTGCGCGCCTGGGTGACCGACTACGCACGGCGCACGCCGCTGGCCGAGGAGGATCTCCAGCGGCTGCTGGTCGCGGTCACCGAGGTCGTCACCAACGCGATCCGGCACGGCGCGCCGCCGATCGTGCTGCGGATCTGGCTGGAGCCCGGAGAGCTCGTCTGCGAGGTCAAGGACGCCGGCCGCTGGGCTGCGCGTTCGGGGTTCGGGCTGCTCCCGCCAGGGGCGGACGGGCCGGGACGGTTCGGCTTGTGGGCCGTCCGGCTGCTCTGCTCGATCGTGCAGATCCGCACCGGTGACGGCACCACGGTGCGGCTCCGGCTGGGCCTGCCGAGCGTGCCCGCCGTGGTGCGGGTGCAGCCATGGAGGTGAACGGAGCGTGAGGGGTTCTGTGCAAAGGGCTTCCAAATCCGCCCCCGCGGCGTACGCTGGTCAGATCCACGCCAACCTTGATGGGCAGGCCATGGAGAGCTTCTTCGCCGAACGACCCGTGAACGCGATGAGACCCGGCGATCACGCATGGCTGGCCTTCTCGGGCGAAGAAGAACGCGCGCACATCATCGGGGCTTTCGTGTACGACGGGCTCGCCACCGAGGAGAAGGTCGTCTACGTGACGGACGCTCCACCCGAACGGCTGCCCGGTGTGCGTCCCAGGCGCGGCATCGAGTTGTGCGCCTTCACCGATTCCAGGCAGCTGCGGGTCATCCCCCGCGAGCGCGCCTGCCTCAGCGGACGGGGGCGGTTCGATCCCGACCGGATGTTGCGGACGCTGGAGCGGGAGGTCGACGAGGCGTTCGATCAGGGTTTCCGCGCCGTGCGTCTCACCACCGACTTCAGCTGGGTGCTCAACGAGCCCGGCCGTTCCGACCTCTCCCAGATACTGGGCTGCGAGCACCAGTTCGGCGAGGCGGTCTCGCCCAGCACCATGGCGATGGCGATCTGCCAGGTGGACAGGCACGCGTGTCCCCAGGACGAGCTCGACGCCCTACGGAACACTCACGAGGTCCTCGTGGAAGTGAATCCCGAGTTCGACGACGGAATACTCCGGATCGTCCGCACCTTCGAGCCGCACGGGCTGCGGGTGGAAGGCGAGCTCGACGCCGCGCGGCACGCGGTGTTCGCCGAGAAGCTGTCGCTGGTCACCTGCGAACGGCGGCGGATCCATCTGGACTTCTCCCGCCTCGGATTCATCGACCTGGGCGGCCTCAACCTGCTGGCCAGTCACGCGACCGGCCTGAACTCCGACGACGCGCTGGTGCTGGACCATCTGCCGCACGACGTGGAAGGCGTGATCGAGATGGTGGGCTGGCAGCGGCTGCCCGGCCTGGCCCGCGGGCGGAAACGCGGCCTTCCCGGCGCCGGGGGGCTGGCCTCATGACACTGGAGCACAGAGCGTTCATGTACAGCGAGCTCCAGCAACTCCTGGACACCGCCGTACCGTGGCTGCGCGAGGGGGTGGAGCAGGACGAGAAGGTGGTCGTGGTCGTCCAGGAGGTCGGGAAGAACGCGGTGCAGGACCTGCTGGGCGCGGACGGCAAGGATGTGATCTTCGCCGCGTCGGAGGAGTTCTACGAGCATCCCGTCCGTACGCTGCGCGACTACCAGGGGATCGTCCAGCAGGCCCACCCTCGTCCCGTGCGGGCGCTGGCCGAGCCGGTCTGGCACCACAGTGATCCGCGCCAGACCCGGGAGTGGGCGCGGTACGAGTCGCTGATCAACGAGGCGTTCAAGGATTCGGGCGCGTCGGCGCTGTGCCCGTACGACCAGACCACGCTGCCGCACGAGATCATCGAGCATGCCCGGCGGACCCATCCCGAGATCCTGCAGGGCGGTGGCACGCGGTCCAACGACTCCTACGTCGAGCCGGTCGACTTCGGCCACGGCTGCAACAGCACGATCCGGCTGGCGCGGCCGCACGACGCGGAGTACCGGACGATCGAGAGCGACGACCTGCACGACCTCCGTGTCTTCGTCGGCGACCGCGCCGTCGGGCACGGGCTCGCCACCAACGCCGCGCGCACCCTGGTGACCGCGGTCAACGAGGTGGCGACCAACGCCGTCCGGCACGGCACCCCCCCGATGGGGCTGTGGCTGTGGAGTGAGGACGGCGACCTCGTCTGCGAGATCGGCGACAACGGATGCTGGCGCGCCGACCCGCTGACCGGGTTCCTTCCGCCGGAGTCGGCGCTGCAGCGGGGGTTCGGGCTGTGGACGGTCCGGCTGCTGGTGGACCTCGTCGAGCTGAAGGCCGGCTGGGACGGCACCTTCGTCCGCCTCCACGTGCGGCGGTGAACCGTGCGCATCCGTCAAATACCGGTAAAGGGTCGTAAGGAGACCGCTACTCGCCGTGGTGCGCCGGAAGTAGGCTGGAAGGCGACACGAAGAGCGCGGCGCACAGAAGTGCGGTGCGAGCGGCTCGTCCTTTGACCGGGTGTCCGGGCGGGGGTGAGGAAGGGCGACATGGAGACCTTGGTGTCCACCCGCCGGCCGGTTCGCGAACTGCGTCCCGGTGATCACGCGCTGCTCACGTTCGCCGATGACGACGAGCAGCGGTACGTCGCCGGCGCCTTCGTGCGCGACGGGCTGGCCGCGGGCGACAAGGTCATCTACCTGGCGGAGACGGCGCGGGCCAGGATTCCCGGCGTGGTGGTCCCACCGCCGCCGGGCCGGCTCAGCGTGGTGGCGCTGGACGCGCTCAACGGCCGGTCGTTCCAGCCGCACGCCGTGATCGAGGCGCTCAGAGACGAGGTGCGGCGCGCCGAGGACGAGGGCCACGGCACCATCCGGGTGACCGCCGACATGACCTGGGCGCTTCGCCGGCCCAACGGCCTGGAGCTGCTGCTGGGCAGCGAGCAGGACGTCGAGCGCGCCATCGGCCCGAGCACCAGCGTGATCGCGATCTGCGCGTTCGACCGCCGCCACTGCACCCCGGGCGAGCTCGCCGCGCTGCGCCAGGCCCACAGCGTGGTGGTGGAGCCCGACCCCGAGTTCGAGGACGCGGTGTTCCGGATCGTCCGCACCTTCGCGCCCACCGGCCTCGCGCTGAGCGGCGAGCTCGACGCGTCCCGGCACATCGTGCTGAACAACGTGCTCGTCAAGCTGCTCTCGTCGGTCAACGGCAGCGCGATCCACCTCGATCTGGCCGGTCTCGGCTTCATCGACCTCGGCGCGATCAACATGCTGGCCGACGTGGCGGCGCGCCGCGCCGGGCACGGGCCGCTGGTGCTCGACCGGATGTCGCCGCAGCTCCGAACCGTCATGGAGACGGTCGGCTGGCACATGCTGCCGGGCCTGCGCCTCGGCGACGACGGCTGACGCCCCGTCCGCCGCGGCGCGCTACTCCAGCGCGTCGATGAACCGCATGGCCTCGGTCTGGGTCATGCCCGTCTCGGCCCGGACGGCGGCGATCGCCGACTCGAAGTCCTCCGCCGCCTTGAAGGCCCGCACCCGATCCGCCAGCGACACCCCCGCCGCCGCGGGTGGCCCTACCGAGGCAGGAGGTCCCGCAGGCGCGTACGGACCGGCGGGCGCGGGTGGGCCCGGCGGCGCGGGCGGCCCCGGCGCGTACGGACCGGCAGACGCGGGCGGGCCCGGCGCGTACGGATCGGCAGGCGCGAACGGTCCACCGGGCGTGGGCGGTGGTGCTTGGATCCGGCCGTCCCTGACACCGTCGACGTAGTCCTTGGCCTCCTTGAGGCCGAGGCCGGTGTCCTCACGGACCCGCTTGACCGCCTGGATCATCTTGTTGTCGTGGAGCAGCCTCAGCACGGCCGCGTGCGTGGCGGCGGGAACGAGGAAGTAGGTCGGCGGCACAGGCACGCCTCGGGCTTCGGAGGGCTTCTTCTTCCACATTGTGCGTGAGCTTAACGCGATCAGCGGGACGGTGAGGGCTTCGCGGACGCCGGCGGTTCTGGCGAAGCCGTCGAACGCCTCGGCATGGGCGTGCCTTCCCCGCCGGGCTTGGAGGGCCTGGCACCGGGCTCGGCGGCGGGAGGCCTGGGCGCCATGGAGGGGCCGGTCCCCGACGGCCGGCGGCCCGGCGGGGCCACCGTGCCCGGGGTCGGCAGGTCGGTGGCGGGCGCCGGCGGCGGGACGGTCGGCGGGACGGTGGCGGGGCTGGGCGCAGGCGAGACGGGCCGCGTACGTTCCGGGGCCGGCCAGAGGAACATCGTCACCGCCACGATGACGGCCACGGTGACCGCCGCCGCGACGGCCGGAAGCGTCCAGCGGCGCAGCCACGCGCCACGTCCCGCCGGTCCGGCCGGCCGGCCCGCCGCCTGGGAACGTTCGACCAGGTCCGGGGTGGCGTGGATGTCGTTGGCCGCGCGCCGGTAGTGACCGCGCAGCAGGGTCTCGAGCTCATCGTCCATCGGCCCGGCCCTCCTCCATGTGCGCCCGCAGCGCGGCCATCGCCCGCGCGGTGTGACTCTTCACCGTTCCCCGCGACACCCCGAGGGTCTGCGCGATCTCCTGCTCGCTCAGATCGCACCAGTACCGGAGCACCACGACCGCCCGTTGCTTGGCGGGCAACGCCCGGAGCACCTCGTCCAGCTCCCCCGCGGAGATGCCGCCGGCCGCCGGGGGAGGCGTGAGCCGTTCGACGTCGGCCAGCGATCCGACCGGCAGGTCCCCGCGTCGCGCCCGGCGCTTCTTCTCGTCGATGGCGAGGTTGACGAGGACCCTGCGCGCGTACGCCTCGGGGTTGTCCTTGGCGAGCCGCTTCCACCGCTTCGCCACCCGCTCGTACGCGATCTGGAGCAGATCCTCGGCCAGGTGCCGGTCGTAGACGAGGAAGACGGCGGTACGCAGCAGCCGACCCGCGGTGGCGGCCACGAACTCCTCGAACGTGACCTCCACCCCGCGGATCTCCTGAGCGCTCAGCGTGGACAGACCGCACCTACTCCACGGACTTGGCCGGTGACGGGACGGGCTTCGGCGGCTTCGGCAGACCCGGCGGCCGCTCGGCCGGAGCGGGGGCTCCGGGCACCGACGAGCCCGGCGGGCGCTCGGCGGGCGCGGGGGCTCCGGGCGGGCACACCGGCGTGGGGCGCGGCCTCGCGGTGGGGGCCGTGCTCGGCACCGGCCTGGGCGCGGGCGGCTTGGCACCCGGCGGCATGGGACGCGCGGTGGGCCGCTTGGCCGGCGGCATCGGCTGCGGCTTCTTGGCGGGCGGCTTGGCGCTCGGCCGCACGGTGGGCCGTTCGGCACCCGGCGGCATGGGGCGCGGCTTGGCCGATGACGGCTTGGGCCAAGGCTTCGCGGTGGGCCGTCCGGGTTCCGGCCTGACGGCGGGCGGGCAGGCCGGGACAGCGGACGGGCGCGCGGACGGTGGGCGTGACGGCTTCGCCGTCGTCACCGACGCGCCCTTCGCCGCCGCGGGTGCCATCTCCGCCGATCCGGACGCGGTGGAGGCCCAGATGCCGACGGCCAGCGCTCCGCTGCCGCCCATGCCGGCCAGCACGATCGCCATGCGGCGACGGCCGGTTCGACCCTTGTCGGTCATGTCGCTCCTCGGGGGTGAAGATCCTTACACCCCTAGAACCCCCGCCGAGGGCGTCCCGGTTGTCATCCGGCCGGAATATTCGCGAGCGCGTCCGGAAGAAGGTCGGCGAGCGTGCGGAACGCGCGGCCCCGATGGCTGATCGCGTCCTTCGCCGCGGGCGTCAGCTCCGCCGAGGTCAGCGATCCCCCGTCCGGGACGAAGATCGGGTCATAGCCGAAGCCGCCGGACCCGCGCGGCTCCCTGATGATCCGGCCGTACATCCGGCCCTCCACGCAGTGCTCGACGCCGGTGGGCAGCACCAGCGCCGCCGCGGCGACGAAGTAGGCCCCGCGATGGTCGTCGCCGACGTCGGCGAGCTGGTCGAGGACGAGGTCGAGGTTCGCCCGGTCCTTGTCACCGGACGCGGTGCCGAACCGGCCCGACCAGCGGGCCGACAGCACCCCGGGCATGCCGTTCAGCGCGTCGACGCACAGGCCCGAGTCGTCGGCGATCGCCGGCAGGCCGGTGTGCGCGCAGATCGCGCGCGCCTTGAGCAGGGCGTTGCCCTCGAAGGTGAGCTCGGTCTCGGGCACGTCCGGCGCGTCCGGGTAGGCGTCGAGCCCGACGACCTCGATGCCCTGCCCTTGCAGGGCGGGCGGCTCCCCTGGCGCACCGGCCTCGCCGGCGCCGCCGGCGAGGATGCGGTGCAGCTCGGTGATCTTGCCGGCGTTGCGGGTGGCGAGGATGACCGTGGTCATGCGCCGAGCGCTTCGCTCTGCAGGCGGGTCAGCTCGGCGCAGCCGCCCGCGGCCAGGTCGACGAGCGCGTCGAGCTCGGCCCGGTCGAACGGCTGGCCCTCGGCGGTGCCCTGCACCTCGACGAACCGGCCGTCGCCGGTGCAGACGACGTTCATGTCGGTCTCGGCCGCGACGTCCTCCTCGTAGCAGAGGTCGAGTCGCGCCTCGCCGTCGACGACGCCGACGCTGATCGCGGCGACGGAGGTGACGAACGGGTCGCCCTTGACCAGGCCCTTGCCGCGCATCCACGTCACCGCGTCGGCCAGCGCCACGTACGCCCCGGTGATCGCGGCGGTACGGGTGCCGCCGTCGGCCTGGAGCACGTCGCAGTCGAGCTGCACGGTGTTCTCGCCGAGCGCCTTGAAGTCGATGGCGGCCCGCAGGGACCGGCCGATCAGGCGGGAGATCTCGTGGGTGCGGCCGCCCAGCCGGCCCCGGACCGATTCGCGGTCGCCGCGGGTGTGCGTGGCACGGGGCAGCATCGCGTATTCGGCGGTCACCCAGCCGAGCCCGCTGTCGCGCCGCCAGCGGGGCACCGAGTCCTGGACGGAGGCGGCGCAGAGCACGCGGGTGCCGCCGAACTCGATGAGCACCGATCCCTCGGCATGATCGAGCCAGCCACGCTGGATGCGGACGGGACGGAGCTGATCGGGTGCACGATCGTCAGGGCGAGCCATGCTCCTCACCCTATCGACACGGCGGCCTTGATCAGGCGTGTGCCGAGCGGGGGCAGAGGCGGGCTGCGCGGCTCAGAGGCGGTAGACGGCGCCGGCGCGGGCGAGGTCGATCTCGCCGTCGAACCCGCTGCCCTTGGCCTCGACGAGCGACTGGTCGGCGTCGTTCCACGGGACGAGATGCGTGAGCACGAGCCTGTCGACGCCGGCGCGGGCGGCGTGCTCGCCCGCCTCCCTGGCGGTCAGGTGCAGCTCGGGCGGCAGGTCGGGGGCGTCGAGGAAGGACGCCTCGCACAGGAAGAGATCGGCGTCGCGGGCCAGGTCGATGAGCGCGTCGGACTCCCCCGTGTCGCCGGAGTAGGCGAGCACCTTGCCGTCGTGCTCGATGCGGAAGCCGTACGCCTCGATCGGGTGCGACATCAGCGCGGTCGTCACCCGGAACGGTCCGATCTCGAACGGACCGTTGCGCAGGGCATGGAAATCGAACGCTTCGGACATGCCGGTCTCGCGCGGGAGGTCGTACGCCTCGGCCATCCGCCGCGGGGTGATCTCCGGGCCGTGCACCGGGATCCGCGGCGCCATCCCCTCGGGCCGGTAGCGCCGCGCCACCCAATAGCCGCACATGTCATGACAGTGGTCGGGGTGCAGGTGCGACAAGCAGATCGCGTCGATGTCGTACAGCGGCTGGAACCGCTGCAGCGATCCGAGCGCGCCGCTGCCCAGGTCGAGCAGCATGGAAAAGCCGTCGGCCTGGATCAGATAACAGGACGCGGGGCTGTCCGGTCCGGGAAAGCTGCCGGAACAGCCGATCACAGTGACCCGCACGCTCACTCCTCCTCTACTGTCCCCGAGGATCAGGTGGTCAAAGCCTTGCTCGGCGTTCCGTCCCCATGACCCGGCCGGCCTGACCGCCCGGCCGTCTCCGGTGCCGGCTGCGCTGCCGTCTCCGGCGCCGCCGCCGCGGCCGTCTCCACCAGGCCGATCTCCGGCCCGAGGAACCGGCGGCCGAGCGCGGCGAACACGGCGGGGTCACCGGTCGCGCGGAACCGGTGGGCGGGCGGGGAGGTTGCCTCCGCACGGGCGAGCCCCTGGTCGTTCAGCACTCGATAGACGTCCTTGGCGGTCTCATCGGCACTTGAGACCAGTGTGACCCCGTCGCCGACGACATACGAGATGACTCCGGTAAGCAATGGGTAGTGCGTGCAGCCCAGGATGAGGGTGTCGCATCCGCGGCCGATGATGGGCTCAAGGTAATCGCGAGCCGCGTCGAGCACCTCGTCGCCCATCGTCACGCCCTGCTCCACCAGCGGGACGAAGCGCGGGCACGCGGCGCTGGTGAGCTCGATGTGCGGGGCCGCGGCGAACGCGTCCTCGTACGCCCTGCTGGTGACGGTGGCCTGGGTGGCGATCAGGCCGACCCGGCCGTTGCGGGTGGCGCGGGCGGCCCGCCGGGTCGCCGGGTTGATGACCTCGATGACGGGGACGTCATAACGCTCGCGCGCGTCGCGCAGCATCGCCGAGCTGGCGCTGTTGCAGGCGATCACGAGCATCTTCACCCCCTCGGCGACGAGTTCGTCCAGCATCTCCAGGGCGAACGCGCGCACCTGCGCGATGGGCCGCGGGCCGTACGGCTGGCGCGCGGAGTCGCCGAGATACACGATCGGCTCGTTCGGCAGCTGGTCCAGGATGGCGCGGGCCACGGTGAGACCGCCGAACCCGCTGTCGAAAATCCCGATCGGCGCGTCTGACATGGTCCTCAAGGCTAGGCGAACTCTCGTCCTGGCAACGCGTCATGCGGTGTACATCACATGGTCACATACCCGAAACCGGGCACGTCATCGCGGCCCCTGTGACCAAGCGCACGTTCAGTAGAGCCCCCGGGCCCACCCGGGAGCGCACGTTCAGGTGAGGCCGCGGCCCACCCGGGCGAGCTGCCGGCTCTGCGCGACGAGGCGGCCGGCCGAGTCCCAGACCTCGACCTCCTCGTCGAACCAGCCGCCGGCCACGAGCCGCCCGCCGCCGTGCACGGCCAGCCGTCCCGGCGCCGGGACGGCCCGCATGTGCCAGGTCAGCTCGACCGTCGGGGCCCAGCCCTTGGCGCCCACGTTCAGGACCACCGGGGGCAGTGCGTCCACGGCGAGGGCGAGCGCGCAGCCGTCGTTGCCGTAGCCGGGCAGGCGGAACCACGCCCGCGCCTCCAGCCGCCCGCTCGGCTGCCCGTCGAGCCAGCCCATCGTCGCCGGGTCGAAGAGCATCTCGACGTTGTCGGCGAAGCCCCGGTCGTCCTTGCCGGAGGCGAACGTGGAGCACTCGTCCGGCGCGGGCATCGCGGGCGGCGCCTCACCCGTCCAGTGCGGCTCCAGGCCGGTCTCCAGCGTTCCGGTGGTGATGAGGGCGTCGACGACGGGCTCGCCGGCCTGGACGAGGGTGACGCGGGACATGGCGGCGGTGCGGCCGCTCTTGCGCGGCTCGACCAGCACCTCGGCGGGGCCCGGCTTGGCCACCCGCAGGAAGCTGGCCGCGGTGGAGATCGGATGGTCGTGCGGCGAGGCGTCGACGGCCGCCCGCGCCAGGACCGCCATCAGATAGCCGCCGTTGAGCGCCTCGGCGAAGCCGAACCCCTGGTCGAGGTCGGCCTGGTAGCGGCCGTCGCCCGCTCGCTCGACCGCGGTCGCCTCGCCGAACCTGCCCATCCACACCCTCCCGGGGCCACTTTCTAGAATCCCGTTCGAGTACGAACCTTACCCATCTGCGTGCCCTAGGCCCAGAGCTGGCCTTCCAGGCGCTCCTCGGCTTCTTCGAGCGTGCCGTCGTAGGCGCCGGTGGAGAGGTACTTCCAGCCGCCGTCGGCGACGACGAAGGCGATGTCGGCGGCCTCGCCCGCCTTGACGGCCTTGGCCGCCATGCCGATCGCGGCGTGCAGGGCTCCGCCGGTGGAGATCCCGGCGAAGATCCCCTCGTGCTCCAGCAGCTCGCGGGTGCGCCGGAGCGCGTCCGCCGAGCCGACCGAGAACCGGGTGGTCAGCACCGAGTCGTCGTAGAGCTCCGGGATGAAGCCCTCATCGATGTTGCGGAGCCCGTACACGAGCTCGCCGTACCGCGGCTCGGCGGCGACGATCTTGACGTCGGGCTTGTGCTCGCGCAGGTAGCGGCCGACGCCCATGAGCGTTCCGGTGGTGCCGAGCCCGGCCACGAAGTGCGTCACGGTCGGCAGGTCGGCGAGGATCTCCGGCCCGGTCGTCTCGTAGTGGGCGAGGGCGTTCGCCTCGTTGCCGTACTGGTAGAGCATCACCCAGTCGGGGTTCTGCCCGGCGAGCTTCTTGGCCACTCGGACGGCCTCGTTGGAGCCGCCGGCGGCCGGGGACGAGATGATCTCGGCACCCCACATCCGCAGCAGCTGGCGGCGCTCTTCGGAGGTGTTCTCCGGCATCACGCAGATCATCTTGTAGCCGCGCAGCTTGGCGACCATGGCCAGCGAGATGCCGGTGTTGCCGGACGTGGGCTCCAGGATCGTGCACCCCGGAGTGAGGAGGCCCTCCTTCTCCGCCTTGTCGATCATGAAGAAGGCGGGCCGGTCCTTCACCGAGCCGGTGGGATTGCGGTCTTCCAGCTTGGCCCAGATCCGCACCTGCGGGCTGGGCGACAGCCGGGGCAGGCCGACCAGCGGGGTGCGGCCGAGCGAGTCAAGCAGCGAGTCGAAACGCATGGGGCACGGGCCTCGGACTCAGCCGCCGGCGACGGCGGGCAGGATGGTGACGTTGTCACCGTCGGAGACCTCGGTCTCCAGGCCGCCGAGGAAGCGCACGTCCTCGTCGTTCAGGTAGACGTTGACGAACTTGCGCAGGCCCTTGTCGTCCACGAGCCGCGCCCGCAGGCCGGGGTGGCGGGCGTCGAGGTCGGCGAAGAGCTCGTCCAGGGAGCCGCCCTTGCCTTCGACGGCCTTGGCACCGTCGGTGAGGGTGCGCAGGATCGTGGGAATCCGGACTTCGATCGCCATCGCGATGGTCTCCTTCGGGTTCGTACGGGCTTCCCCGCCCACGGCGTCACAACAGGGCGGGGCGTGGGGGAATTCCAGGCAGGGTCGGGCGCCTCAGCGACAGTCGTACACGACTTCGGCGCGCGAATGCCCGAACAGGAAGCTCTGTACGGGAGACATCACGAGAACGGGATTGCGGCGCCTCCGCGCGCCCGCCCGCTGCTCGATCGTCCACATGACCGCCAGTTTACCGACCCGGACGGGATGGCCCGAGTCCACCTCAGGCGTAGGTGTCGACGATCTTGACCTCTTCCTCGGTCACCTCGCCGGCCACGATGCGGTACGAGCGGAACTCGATCTCCTCGGGGTCGCGGGTGGAGACCAGCACGTAGTGGGCGCCCGGCTCGGCCGCGTAGGAGATGTCGGTGCGCGAGGGGTAGGCCTCGGTGGCGGTGTGCGAGTGGTAGATCACCACCGGCTCCTCGTCCCGGTCGTCCATCTCCCGCCAGACCTTGAGCTGCTCCAGCGAGTCGAACCGGTAGAACGTCGGGGACCGCTCGGCGTTGATCATGGCCACGTACCGGCTGGGCCGGTCGGACCCGGCGGCACCGGCGATCACGCCGCAGGCCTCGTCGGGATGGTCCGCGCGCGCATGCGCGACGATCTTGTCAACGAGGGCACGCTCGATCGTCAGCATGCCCGAAGGCTACCCGGCCCCCGCGGGCCGACCACGCCGGCCCCGCGCCGCGAGCGCGCTAACGGGTCGTGAAGCCAGCCGAAGGCGAGGCTTCACGAGAGATCGCGAAGCGATGTCGTGCTCGCCGCTTTTGCGGTTCGGCGGCCGAGCCTCCAGGCGAGGCCGTCGAGGCCGCGAAAGCATTAAACAGAGGGCAGTTTGAGGTGCATGCGGACGAGGACGCCGTGGTCGCCGGAACGGATCTCGACGATGTGGCAGAGCAGGCGCACGGCCCACATCGCGGCGCCGCCCGGCTGGTGGGGGCGCGGCCGTAGATAGCCGAGGAACCGGTCCTCCATCGTCCGCTCCGGGTCGGCGACGTCGCAGAGCAGCTCGCCGCCCTCCGTCCACAGCCAGACCGCGCCCCGGCCTCCGCCCCGCCGGATGAAGCCGGTGGCGACCTCGTTGACGGCGAGCACGAACGGCAGGACCTGCTCCTCGGGCAGCCCGTGCCGCGTCGCCTCGGCGCTGAGGAACGCGCGCAGGCCCGGCAGCTCGCCGCTGGCGAACGCGCGGCTCGCCGCGCCGGCGGGCGGCGGGACCAGCGGCGGCGCGTTGCAGCCGGCGTAGAACTCCTCGGGGTCGGCGAAGTGCTCGCTCGCCCGCGCGCCGCCGGCGTCGACGATCTCGGGATGGGTGCGGGCCGCGTCGACGATGATGTGGGCGTCCAGCGCGGACGTGTCGTACGCGCAGACGATCGTGCTCGGGGTGCCGGCGAACGCCACGTTCAGGATCGCCTCGTGGCGCTTCCACTCCCGGACCTCCAGCGGCGTGCGGCCCGTCCAGACCGGCTCGGTCAGCAACCGCAGCCGGCCGCGCGGCCACCAGTCGTGGTGGGTGTGGTCGTAGTAGTCGGCCAGCGCCTGCATCGGGCCCCGGAACCAGCCGGCCCGGTCGATGAACTCGATCCGGGCGGCCTGCTCGGAACCCAGCTGATCGCGCAGCAGCGCCCGGTGGGCCGCGGAGGCGATGACCACCACCGCGTCGCCCGCCTTCACGCCCTCGCGCAGGTACGGCACGGCGACCTCGGCGAAGTGACGCTCCGAGTCGTACATCAGCGCCCGGTGCAGCAGGATGCCGCATTCGCTCCTGGCCTCGGTGCCGGGCGTCGTGCCCTGGAGGTCGTTCATCGCGCCACACCCTCGACGAACACCCCGGGCATCGCCTCCCAGCCGGAGATCCGCATCATCAGCCCGAGGTAGCCGGGCACCCCGCGCAGCACGACCTGCCGGTCCAGCCCGGTGCCGGTCTGGTTGGCTCCGACCAGGACCCGCAGGCCCTCCATGTCACAGAACTCCAGGGCCGACAGGTCGAGGCACAAGTGCGAACCGCGCCCGCCGACCTGCCGCAGCGCCCGCCGCAACGCGGGCAGCGTCGACTCGTCGATCGCGCCCGCGACACGCAGGCCGGGCGGCGTGTAGAGGGGCGTGATGGTCAGCACGCCGTCGGCGTACAGGTCGTTCACGCCGACGTGCCCGTCATGGCTCCCTTCCAGCCTGCGCAGTTGCGCGTCGTCGAACCAGCGCCGGTCGTACTGGCAGACGGCCATCGCGCGCACGCCCGGCTGGGCGAACGTCCGCCGGCACCTGTCCTCGAACTCGTCGAACCGCCCGCCGCCGGGCCGGCCGCGAAGGTTGAACGAGGTCTCGCCGGTGATGCGCGCGCCGGCGTACCCCTCCCCGAGCGCCAGATCGATCTCCATGCCGAGCAGGGTCACCGAGGGATCGGAGCGGCCCGCCGCCCGGACCGCCTCGACGACCGGTTTGATCGCCAGCTGTCCGGTCTCGGCGGCGCCCGCCAGCACCGACGCCTGATCCGGGTCGGGCGCGGCGGCGCGGATCAGGCGTGCGAGGGTCTCCTCCGGCCCCCGCTCCCCCGCCAGGTAGACGACCTTGTGCCGGGCGCGCAGGCCGTCACGGATGTAGGCGAGCAGGACGGCGTACCGTTCCGCGTCATTGTCGTAGGCCAGACAAAGATGATCGCCGAACTTCATTTCGCCCACGGCGGTCTCGGCGGGCCTGGAGGACATCAGGAGCCTCCCCAAGGGACGGTTGGCTCTCGCCTGCGTAAGGCTTGCGCAACCCTATTGTGCGCTTTCGTCGACCGAGACGCCCGGCATGGCGTCCAGCCCGAGCTCGTGCAGTTGCCCGGCGATGCGGGGCGGCACGCCGCGCAGCAGCAGCCGCCGTTGAACGCCGGCGGGGGTCTCGCGGGCGCTGGCCAGGAGCCGGACGCCGTCGGTGTCGCAGAACTCCACGGCCGACAGGTCGAGGCACAGGGTGCCGCCGTGCTCGGGCAGCTCGTCGAGCGCCCGGACCAGCGTCGGACGGGAGGTGCCGTCGATGGCGCCGGCCAGCGCCAGCCCCGGCGGCGCGAACAACGGCGTGACGCGCAGGACCCCGTCGTCGTGCAGGTCGTCGGCGCGCACCCGGGCGACGTGGTAGGCCTCCAGCTCCTCCAGATGGGACCGGTCGAACCAGCGCCGGTCGTACTGGCAGATGGCCATCGCGTTGACCTGCGAGGTGCGGAACACCTCGTCGATCTTGCGCTCGAACTCGGCGAGCCGTTCGGTGCCCGGCCAGCCGCGCAGCGAGAACGTCTCCTCGCCCGTCATCCGGACGCCCTTGTAGCCCTGGACGAGGGCGAGCTCGATCTCGGTGGCGAACAGGGCGATGATCTCGTCCGGGTCGAACCGGCCGGTGGCCATGTAGGCCTCCTCGGCGGTCCGCACCACGAACCGGCCCTCCGCCAGCGCGCCGGCCAGGTCGAGGGCTTCCGCGCCGGGCACCGAGCCCATCCAGCCGAGCACCTTGTCCGCCGGATCCTGATCGGACAGGTAGATGATCTTGTGGTCGGCGGCGAGCCCGTCCCGGACGTAGGAGAGCAGGATCGCCAGGCGCTCCTCGGCGTTGTCGTACGAGAGGCAGAGGTGGTCGCCGAACTCCATCGTGCCGACCGTCTTGCCCGCGGATACAGAAGGCATTCGCATCTCCCGTGCAGGTCTCCGGCCCGCTACGGGCGGGCCCGTGCACCCCCGGAGAGCACCCCCCGCAAGCTCTCCCCGCCAACGTACCAACACCGAACGCGACACACCCCGGACATTGCGTAAGCACCCGGGAGCGGCACTGGCCGAACGCGGCCACCCTCCACACCACACCCCACCACGCGCCGCGAAAGCCCTAAAGGACAGCTCTTACGAAGCTTTCCTGGAGCATCGTCAGCCAGTCGTAGGCGGCGAACATCGCCATCCGGGGGTCGCGGGGGTCCATCCCCGCGGCCTGCTCGTACCACTCCTCGGAGATGTCGAGCCGGGTGCCGAGCGCCAGCCGCACGTCGTTGAGCGCGCGCAACCATGACTGCGCCTGGTCGTCGGCCAGGACGGTGTCGATCCCGGCGGCGCCGCCCTCGGCGGTGCCCAGCGTCCGCAGCACCGTGTCGGCGGCCTCGCGCTTGCCGCCGCGCAGCCCCATCTCGGTGTAGCGGCGGAACTCCCCTGCGGCTTCACCGTCATCGCGGTACGCGTCGGGGAACAGGCGCGCCAGCACCGGATCGTCCGACTTCTTGGCGTCGCCGGAGATCCCGAGCGCGGCCAGTTCGTCGTCGGCGCCGGGCGGGTCGCCGAGGAGCTCCAGGAGCTGCTCCATCAGCGCCCGCACGAGCGCGGCCTCCTCCGGCTCCAGCCGCAGGACGACGCCCTTGCGGGTCTTCTTGACGGTGCTCACTCGGCGTTCACCAGGTCACTCACTCAGTCGTCTCGTTTCACGGTGGCCCACAGGCCGTAGGAGTGCAGGATCTCGACGTCGCGCTCCATCTCCTCGCGGGTCCCGTTGGCCACGACGGCACGTCCCTTGTGGTGCACGTCCAGCATCAGCTTCTCGGCCTTGGTCTTGGGATAGCCGAAGACGGTCTGGAACACGTACGTGACGTACGACATCAGATTGATGGGGTCGTTCCAGACGATCGCCAGCCAGGGCCGATCGGAGCTCAGGTCCTCTTCGACGTCCGGCCGTTCGAGCTCGACCGGCGCAGGCGCAGTCATCGCCGCGTATCCCCTCTTCCCCACTGCGTCTCCCGCGGAGCCTCCCGCGGGCCGGGCCGCCCACCACACCGATGGTATTCACCCCGTCCACCGGACGGGTGGCGGGCCGCACGTCCATGGTGCACGCACCGGGCCTTAGGGTTCCAGTTGTGGACCTTGGTTACGGCACCGCACTGCTCACTGACCAGTACGAACTGACCATGCTGCAGGCGGCGCTCCGCGGCGGCACGGCCGGGCGGCGCGCGGTCTTCGAGGTGTTCGCCCGGCACCTGCCGACGGGCCGCAGATACGGCGTCGTGGCAGGTACGGGACGGCTTCTGGACGCGATCGAGGCTTTCACCTTCGACGCGCCCGCCCTCGAATTCCTGGCCTCGCGCGGCGTCGTCGACGAGCCGACCGCGGAATGGCTGGCGAGCTATCGCTTCTCCGGCGACATCTGGGGATACGCCGAGGGCGACTGTTATTTCCCGAACTCGCCGATTCTGGTGGTGGAAGGCACGTTCGCGGAGGCCGTCCTCCTGGAGACGCTGGTCCTGTCGATCCTCAACCACGACTGCGCGATCGCCTCCGCCGCGTCGCGCATGGCGCAGGCGGCCGAAGACCGGCCGCTCATCGAGATGGGTTCGCGGCGCACGCACGAGCAGGCGGCCGTCGCCTCCGCGCGCGCCGCGTACATCGCGGGCTTCGCCACGACCTCCAACCTGGAGGCGGGCCGCTCGTACGGCGTGCCCACCGCCGGGACCAGCGCGCACGCGTTCACGCTTCTCCACGACAGCGAGCGGCACGCCTTCACGGCGCAGCTGGACTCGCTCGGCGAGGGCACCACCCTGCTGGTCGACACCTATGACGTCGAGCGGGCCGTCAAGACGGCGGTCGAGCTCGCCGGGCCGAACCTCGGCGCGGTACGGATCGACAGCGGCGACCTCGGCGTGGTGGCCCGGCAGGTGCGGGCGCAGCTCGACTCGCTGGGCGCCCACGACACGCGTGTGGTCGTCACCGGCGACCTGGACGAGTACGGCATCGCGGCCCTCGCCGCCGCGCCGGTGGACGGCTACGGCGTCGGCACGTCCCTCGTCACCGGATCCGGCGCGCCCACCGCCTCGCTCGTCTACAAGCTGGTGGCCCGCGCGGACGGTCCCGAGGCCACCGACCCGATGCGTCCGGTGGCCAAACGTTCCACGGGCAAGCCGAGCCGCGGCGGGCGGAAGGCGGCGGTGCGCCGTATCGACGGGCACGGCACCGCGTGCGCCGAGGTCGTCACCACGGGGGAGCCGATGCCGGGCGTGCGTGACCGCGTCCTGCAGGTGCCGCTCGTCCAGGGCGGGGTGGTCGTGGGCCGCGAACCGCTGGAGGCCGCCCGCGAACGCCACGTGCGCGCCGTCCGCGAGCTCCCGCCGACCGCCCTCCAGCTCTCGCGAGGGGAGCCAGCCCTGCCGACCGAGTTCGTCAACGGCGGGCCGAGGCGTTGAGACAATGCGGGGGCGGGACGACCGGGCGGGTTAGCGTCCCTGGTGTCCGGGGACGTACCGGGGGAAGCGGATCAAGGAGCGCGGTATGGGCAAGGCCCTGATCATCGTCGACGTGCAGAACGACTTCTGCGAAGGCGGGTCACTGGCGGTGGGCGGCGGTGCCGGAGTGGCGGCCGCGATCTCCGAGTACGTCACCGGGCACCGGCCCGGCTACGCGCACATCGTGGCCACCCGCGACCTCCACCTGGACCCCGGCGACCACTTCTCCGACGCTCCGGACTACGTGGACAGCTGGCCGCCGCACTGCGTGATCGGCACGCCCGGCGCGGACTTCCATCCCAACCTGAAGCTGGCCCCGATCGAGGTCGTGTTCAGCAAGGGCCGGGACACCGCCGCCTACAGCGGCTTCGAGGGCCAGGCAGACGACGGGACGCCGCTGGCCGGCTGGCTGCGCGGCAGGCGGGTGGACGCGGTCGACATCGTCGGCATCGCCACCGATCACTGCGTGCGCGCCACCGCCGTGGACGCGGCGCGCGCCGGGCTGCGCACCACGGTCCTGCTCGACCTCACCGCGGCGGTCTCCAAGGACACCGCCGAGCGCGCCCTGGGCCTGCTGCGCGACGAAGGCGTCGAGCTGACCGGCACACCGGTCGTCCAGAACTGACCGGCCGTCCAGAACTGACGCGAGCAGAGGAGGAGTACGTGGCGAACGCACAGCCGGACGTCATCGTGGTCATGGGCGTCTCCGGGAGCGGGAAGACGACCGTGGGCACCAAGGTGGCCGAGCTTCTCGGCTGGGAGTACGCGGACGCCGACGACTTCCACCCGCCCGCCAACATCGAGAAGATGCGCTCCGGGCACCCGCTGAACGACGACGACCGTAAGCCCTGGCTCGAGGCGATCGCCGCCTGGATCCGCGGCCACCTCGAATCGGGGACGTCGGGCGTGGTGTCGTGCTCGGGGCTCAAGCGCAGGTATCGCGACCTGCTGACCGCCGGGCACCCCCAGGTGCGCATCGCCTACCTCGACGGAGACCGCGACCTGATCGCGGGCCGGATGCGGGAACGCGGCGGCCACTTCTTCCAGGTCGAGATGCTGGACAGCCAGTTCCGCGATCTGGAGCCGCCCGCGCCGGACGAGAACGCCCTCTACGTCCCCATCACGGGCACGCCCGACGAAACCGCGGAACTCATCGTCAAGGGCCTGGGCCTGACCCCCCGTTCACCCTGAGGGTCTTGGAGCGACCGAGGGTCAGCGGCGTTTGGCGGCCCATTCGCGGATCTTGGCGATGCGCTTGCGGACGTCGTCGGCGGAGGCCTGCGCGATGGGCGGGCCGCCGCAGCTCTGCCGCAGCTCGGTGTGGATGACGCCGTGCGGCTTGCCGGTGCGGTGGTTCCAGGCGCCGACCAGGCCGTTGAGCTCCTTGCGCAGCGCGGCGATGTCCTCGGCGGTCGTGCGGTCTTCACGGGGGTCGCCGGTCTTGCGCCTGCGCTCGTTGGCGATCTGCTCGGCCTGCCGCTTGCGCAGCAGCGCGGTCACCTGCTCGGGCTCCAGCAGGCCCGGGATGCCGAGGAACTCCTCCTCCTCGGCCGAGCCCGCCTCGGCCTGCATGCCGAACTCGCCGCCGTCGTAGAGCACCCGGTCGAACGTGGCGGACGCCTCGACCGTCTCGAACGGCAGCTCCTCGCCCACGTCCGGGTTGTCCTGCTTGCGGTTGGCCTCGGCGAGCAGCTCGTCGTCGAGCCCGTCCTCGCGGACCGGGCGGTCGAGGACGTGGTCGCGCTCGGTCTCCATCTCGTTGGCGTGGCCCATCAGGGTCGGCACCGACGGCAGGAACACCGACGCGGTCTCGCCGCGCTTGCGGGCTCGCACGAAACGCCCGATCGCCTGCGCGAAGAACAGCGGCGTGCTCGTCGAGGTCGCGTAGACGCCGACCGCCAGCCGCGGGATGTCGACGCCCTCGGAGACCATGCGGACCGCGACCATCCAGCGATCCTCGGACTCGCTGAACCGCTTGATCTTCTTGGACGCGGCCGGGTCGTCGGAGAGCACGATGGTGGCGCCCTGCCCGCAGACCTCACGCAGCATCTTGGCGTAGGCGCGCGCCGACTCGTGGTCGGTCGCGATGACCAGGCCGCCCGCGTCCGGGATGGCCCGGCGCAGCTCGGTGAGGCGCTTGTCGGCGGCGGCCAGCACCTGCTTGATCCAGTTGCCCTTGGGGTCGAGCGCGGCCCGCCAGGCCTGCGCCGTCTGGTCCTGCGTGAGCGGCTCGCCGAGCGTGGCGGCCAGCTCGTCGCCCGCCCGGGTGCGCCAGCGCATCTCGCCGGAGTAGGCCAGGAAGATCACCGGCCGGACGACGCCGTCGGCCAAGGCGGGGCCGTAGCCGTAGGTGTAGTCGGCGCGGCTGCGGCGGACGCCGTCCGGCCCCTCCTCGTACTGGACGAACGGGATCGGGTTGATGTCGGTGCGGAACGGCGTGCCCGACAGCGCCAGCCGCCGGGTGGCCGGCTCGAACGCCTCGCGCACCGCGTCGCCCCAGGACAGCCCGTCGCCCGCGTGGTGCACCTCGTCGAAGATGATCAGTGTCTTGCGGGCCTCGGTGCGGTTGCGGTGCAGCGCCGGCCGCGCGGCCACGGTCGCGTAGGTGACGGCGACGCCGTGGAAGTCCTTGCCGACCCGGCCCTGCGCGTTCTGGAACTCGGGGTCGATCTTGATGCCGACGCGGGCCGCCGACTCGGCCCACTGCCGCTTGAGGTGCTCGGTGGGGCACACCACGGTGATGGCCGCGATGATCCGGCGCTCGAGAAGCTCGCGGGCCAGCCGCAGCGCGAACGTGGTCTTACCGGCGCCGGGCGTCGCGACCGTCAGGAAGTCGCGCGGGCCGGAAGCCTCACCACCCGGTCCGCTCCGCTCACCCGGGGGGCGACCCCCGGAACCCCCGAAATACGCCTCCAGGGCCTGCTGCTGCCAGGCGCGCAGGGACGACGCGGTCCCCCACGCGGCCCGTTCGGGGAAGGCGGGGGGCATGCTCGATGCGGCGAAAGTGCTCACGGTCATCGAAGGCTACCGAGCCCCAACGACAGAACGCGCCCCGACGAGCGCACTGTGCCGACGTTCACTCTGGTGTCGCGGCGCCCGGAACGCGGCCCACGCTGCACGGATACGGCGTCCCTGACCAGGGGTGAACTCGTGCATGCAGTCGTCCCATCCGTAGTTCATGAAGTTGCGCACCGGGTCGGAACCCGGCTGCCGGCAGGTGTCCCTGGACTCCGGGCACGCGTCGGACGCGACCGCCTCGAACGGCGTGTCGGCCACGCCGTCGCCGGGCTCCTCGCAGCCGTTCTCGAACGTGTGGAGGAGCCCCAGCCAGTGTCCGATCTCGTGCACGGCCGTGTATCCCAGATTGAAGTGCTCGTACTCCCCGCCCGGCAGGCTGCGGTAGTCGACCACCACTCCGTCGTTGCGCGGCTGCCTGCGGGCCCCCTGCGGGAACGTGGAGAAGCCCAGCACGTCCGCGCCGACCGAGGCGCTGTAGAGGTTGAGGGTCCACGGCCCGCCCCGCCGCAGCGCCTCCTTCATCTCACGTTCGTACCGCTCGGGTGCGCGGAACCACTTCGCCTTGTCGGTGACGCCATACTTCTTGAGCCAGAACGTGACGCCGGTGTCGGCCCCGCCCTGCCCGCCGCCGTACGCGGCGTTCAGCGTGGCGATCTGCTGCTGGACGGCCGCCTCGGTCAGCCGGCCCCGCTCCCCGTCCGCGACGACATGGAACCGGACCGGCACCATGATCCTCGCGGCCCGCCTGCGGCTGGAGTCGAAGGCGCGTTCATCGACTCCGTACCGCGCCTGCAGGGCCCGATCGAGGTCGGCCAGCATCGACACCACCCGCGCCCGCCCCAGATCCGCACGATCCCGCCCACCCCCACCCCAGCCCCGCCGCATCCCACCCCGACCGCGCGACGCGGCCCCCCAGCTGTGCCGCACGGCACCCCGGCCGCGCCGCATCCCGCCGTGGCCGCCCTGGCCGCCCTGCACGGCGCTCCAGCCGCGCCGCCCGGCGCCCTGCAAGGCACCCTGGCCGCGCTGCACGCCGCCCTGGCCGCGCCGCGACGAGGGGGCGGCGGGCGCGCAGTCTGCTGATCCGGTTGTGGCGGGTTGTTCGGGCAGGCCTCCTGCGGATCGCGTTCTGCCACTGAACGAAACCGGAACGACACACATCGTTACCGACAGCGCGCACACCAAGACCCCGATACCCCGCCCCATGGCTCCCCGTACTGAACGTCGCACCGTCCCCACGGCACGACCCCGACCGAACTCCAGGGGCGAACCGCGCTTGTGACCGCCGGGACCGGCCGATCGGCCGGGCGGCGGTCACAAGATCACGACAGAGTGGTGCCCCGTGCGACGGGCGGTTACTCGTCCTTGCCGCCCTTGCCCGACTGCATGGACTCGTAGATCTCCTTGCACTCAGGGCAGACCGGGAACTTCTTCGGGTCGCGGTTGGGCACCCAGATCTTGCCGCACAGCGCCACCACCGGAGTGCCACTGACGGCGCTCTCAGTGATCTTGGCCTTCTTCACGTAGTGCGCGAACCGCTCGTGATCGCCGTCGCCGTGCGAGAGATCCGGCTTGACATCACTCTGTGTATCGCTCTCAGGAAGAATCTTCGTACTCACAACATCACCTTAGTTGAGCGTCGGGTCCTCGGGAAAAGTCGCGACGAAGGCCAGGTCGCCGCCCTGGCGGCGGAGCACCTCCTGCCACAGGCGGTCGGGATCGCCCGCGAAGACGTCGCCCGCCTCGGCCGGCACGAGGTACCAGGCGCCGTCCTCCACCTCTGACCGGAGCTGGCCAGCCGACCAGCCCGCGTATCCGGCGAACACGCGGAGCTGGAGGAGCTCGGGCGCGAGCAGCCCGGGCGGGGCGTCCAGGTCGACCAGGCCGACCCGCGCCACCGACGCGTCGCCGTCCAGCGCGCGCCACCCGAGCGGCTCGTCCTCGCCCGGCAGCCGGGCCAGCGCGAGCGCGTTGTCGAGCGCCACCGGGCCGCCCTGGAAGACCACGGAGGGCCCGGTCACGAGCTCGGCCCAGGGCGGCAGCACGCGGTCGACGGGAACCTCGGTGGGCCGGTTGAGGACGACTCCGAGCGTGCCGCCTTCGAGGTCGTGCTCGACCACGAGCACCACGCTCCGCTTGAAGTTGGGGTCGTCCAGCTGAGGCGTCGCTACCAGCAGGAGACCCACCCTGATGCCGTCGTCCATGCGTTCCATGATGCGTTGCTCATACCTCCGGCGGCACGCGCCGCCGCTCGTTAACCTGTTACGCATTCCTATCTCTGGGGAAATCGACAGAATACGGGCCTACGTTAAAAAATGATCTAGGAAGCCCCGGGGCGCCCCGGGTGCCGACCGGCGAGCGGAAGGAACTGCGATGCAGTTGCCCAGGGTCGTCATCGCAGCCGTGTTCTTCGTCATCGGGGCGCTGATCGCGATCCCTGCCATCATCAAGACCACCGGGAACTCGAGCGCCTCCACCACCCCGACCACGTCGACGACCACCAGCACGAGCACCGCGACGGCGACCGCCACGGCGACGGCGACGGCGACCACGTCGCCGACCCCGACCCGCACGAGAACGCCGAGCCCGCCTCCGACGACGTCCGCGCCCCCGGCGCAGCCGCTCAGAGCGACCATCGGCATGCCGTCCTGCCCCAGCCGCAAGGTCACCATCACGGTGCGTAACACCGGCTCGCAGCCCGAAGACTACGCGATCGAACGCAACGACGGCGCGGCGTCGATCCCCGGCCGCATCGCGGCCGGGGCGACCCGGGAGAGCGTCATCACGCTGCGCGAGGACCGCAGCACCCGCATCGTGATCACCCGCGTCAACGACACGGTGCTGGTCCGGTCCCGCAAGGCCAACTGCAAGGCCGCCCCGCCGCCGCCCGCCAACCTGCCGGTGACCGGGGCCGACGACACCGTCCTGTGGGCCCGCGCGGTCACCGGCGGCGCCGCGATGATCACCGGGATCATCATCTTCTGGTACGGCGGCATCTGGCCCCGCCGCCGCGCGCAGCTCTTCGACAAGAACTGACCGCCGCCTCGGGGCCTGTGATCAGGCCCCGAGGCGATGATCAGGCTCGTGGCCGGTCGCTCAGGCCTCGGTGCGGGGACGGCCGCCCGCCGCCTCGCGGACGGCGCCCGCGACGCGCGTGCTCACGTCCGGGTGGAAGACGCTCGGCACGATGTAGTTGGGCCCGAGCTCGGCATCGGTCACCACTTCGGCGAGGGCCTTGGCGGCGGCCAGCAGCATCTCCTGGGTGACGCCGTCCGCCTGCGCGTCGAGCAGGCCGCGGAAGACGCCCGGGAAGGCCAGCACGTTGTTGATCTGGTTGGGGTAGTCGCTGCGGCCGGTGGCGACCACGGCGGCGTGCTCGCGCGCCTCATCCGGCGAGACCTCGGGCTCGGGGTTGGCGAGCGCGAAGACGATCGCGTCGTCCTTCATCGTGGCGATGTCGTCGCCGGTGAGGATGTTGGGCGCGGAGACCCCGACGAACACGTCGGCGTCCTTGACGGCGCCCTTGAGGTCGCCCGCGTAGCCCTCGGCGTTGGTGTTCTCGGCGATCCAGCGCAGCGAGCTGTCGAGGTCCTCGCGGCCCAGGTGGACCGCGCCGTGGAAGTCGCAGACGACCACGTTGCGGGCACCCGCGTGCAGGAGCAGCCGCAGGATGGCGCTGCCCGCCGCGCCCGCCCCGGACATGGCGATGCGGACGTCGCCGATGTCCTTGCCGACCACGCGCAGCGCGTTGGTCAGCGCGGCGAGCACGCAGATGGCGGTGCCGTGCTGGTCGTCGTGGAACACCGGGATGTCGAGCAGGTCGCGCAGCCGGGCCTCGACCTCGAAGCAGCGCGGCGCCGAGATGTCTTCAAGGTTGATGCCGCCGAACGCCGGCGCGAGGATCTGGACGGTGCGGACGATCTCGTCGGTGTCCTGGGTGTCGAGGCAGATCGGCCAGGCGTCGATGCCGGCGAAGCGCTTGAACAGCGCGGCCTTACCCTCCATGACCGGCAGCGCCGCCTCCGGGCCGATGTTGCCGAGGCCCAGCACGGCCGAGCCGTCGGTCACCACGGCGACGCTGTTGCGCTTGATGGTCAGCCGCCGGACGTCCTCGGGATTGCGGGCGATCGCCAGCGAGACCCGGGCGACGCCGGGCGTGTAGGCCATGGACAGCTCGTCGCGGTTGCGCAGCGGCACCTTCGACATCATCTCGATCTTGCCGCCGAGGTGCATGAGGAAGGTCCGGTCGCTGACCTTGTGGATGCTGATGTCGTCGATCGTCTCGAGCGCCGCGGAGATCGCCTCGGCGTGCTCGGTGTCGCGGGTCGCGATCGTGACGTCGATGCGCAGCGTCTCGTGCCCGGCCGTGTTGACGTCGAGCGCCGTGACGATGCCGCCGGCGTTCTCGACGACATGGGTGATCTGGCTGACGGCCTTGCCGCCCGCCGGAACCTCCAGCCGGACGGTGATGGAGTACGACACGCTGGGCACGCTCGCCACGTCACTAGCTCCCTTTGCTACGACCTGTATGGGGGCCGCCGCCCGGCCTCTCCGGACGGCTCAGACCGACCGGGCCGCGGCGGTGATCAGGTCCACGACGGCGGGCTCGGGAAGCCTCGTGCTGTCGATCACGAGGTGGTAGAGCCGCGGATCGGCGGGATCGGCCCCGTAGAAGTGCTTCACGTAGGCCGCCCGGGCGCGGTCATTGTCATCGAGCATACGCTCCAGATCGCGCTGGGACGTCCCGCTCCGGGCCGTTCCCCCCGCCTTTGGAGGTTCAGCCGAAGCCAGGACCTCGCTCCGGGCCCGCACGAGACGCCGCTGCTTGGGCGCGTCGAGCCGTACGTGCAGGGCGTCCGCCCGGTCCTTGAGCACCACCGCGCCGGCCCGGCCCAGGAGCACGCCGCCCCCCGCCTCCGCCGCCCTGGTCATCACCTGCTCGGTGCGCAGGACGAACTCCTCCTCCGGCAGGATCGTGCGGTCGGGCAGGTAGACGTCCATGCCGCCGAGCGTGACGTTCGGCAGCCGCGCCGCACCCGCCAGGATCCGGCCGATCCCGCTCTCGGCCCGATCGTCGTGCGCCAGCGCCTCCTCCAGCGTGCAGCCGATCTCGGCCGCCACCGTGGCCGGGATCGCCCGATCGACGAACGGCAACCCCAGCCGCTCCGCGACCGCGGGCCCGATCGACCCGCCCCCGGCGCCGAAAGTCGCCGAAATCGTCACCACCCGTGCACTCACACACCACTAATGCCCGTTTTATTGGCTTTTACGACCTCGTCGGCCTCGCCTAGCGACTCACCCGCCGAACCGCAAAAGCGGGCGAACGCGCCATCGCTTCGCGATCTCTCGTGAAGCCTCGCCTTCGGCTGGCTTCACGACCCGTTAGCGCGTTCGCGTGCGGGCTGGGCCTGATGGGTGGAATGGCCGAGCGGCGGCGGCTCGGCCTCAAGCCACCGGTGGGCGGAGCGGCGCGGCCTTGGCGGGGGTCCCGGCGGCACGCCCCGCCGGGATCCGCAGGCGTTGTGGGGTCGTCCGTCAGAAGAGGGCGGATTGGAGGGCTCGGCGGGCCTTGCTGATGCGGGGGTCGTCGGACGGGAGGATCTCGAAGAGCTTGAGCAGGTGCTTGCGGGCGGCGTCGCGGTCGTCGCCGGCGGTGCGGCGGACCGTGGCGATCAGCCGGTCGAAGGCGGCCTCGACCCGGCCCGTGACGACCTCGACGTCGGCGGCGCGGGTCTGGGCGGGCACGTCGGCCGGGTCGGCGTCCGCCTCGGCGATGGCCTTCTGCGCGTCGATGTCGCCGATGCGGCGGCCCAGCTCGATGCGGGCCAGGCCGGTCTTGGCGTACTCGTCGCGGGGGTCGGTGTCGAGGATCCGCTGGAACGCGGCGGCGGCGCCGTCGAGGTCGCCGTTGTTGAGCGCCTCCTCGGCGGCCCCGTACACCGGGTCGACGTCGGGCTGCGGCGGGGCCTCAGGGATCTCCTCGCCCTCGGGCGCGTCGGGCAGGATGCCCTCCTGCCGCAGGGCCTCGAAGAGCTGGTCGATCGCCTGCCGGACCTGCGGCTCGGGCGCGGCGCCGTTGAGGAACGGCATGAGCTGCCCGGACACCACGACCGCCACGAACGGGATCCCGCGGATGCCCATCTGCTGCATGTAGGCGCCGAGCTGCGGGTTGGCGTCGATGTCGACCTTGGCCAGCACCCACTTGCCCGCGGCCTCGGTGGCGAGCTTCTCCAGGATGGGGCCCAACTGCTTGCACGGCCCGCACCATTCGGCCCAGAAGTCGACCAGCACCGGAACGGTGCGCGACCGTTCGACAACCTCGGTGTTGAAGGTCTGGTCGGTGACGTCCACGACGGAGGTGCCGCCGACCGGCGGGGCGCCCGGAGAGGCCGCCGCGGCCTGGCGCTCCTGCTGCTTCTTCACGGCAGCCTGGCGGGCTCCCAGATCGACGGCTCCGTACAACGAAAAGTCCCGAGACGACATGGCTCCATCCTGCCTCATGCCGGGCCGCGACCGTACTCCCGTCCGCTCCCAGCGGAGCGCGAGCCGTCCGGCGGCGCTTCCGGGCAGACCCGGAACATTCCCTCGAATCGGCTCCGCACCGGGCGGGCAAAGGATCGGGGCCTTAGCAAAAAGACCGCTGACAGCGATCACCAAGCGTGGTTATAGTCGCGATGTCGATGCGTACTGCGACGGCAAAAGGGGGTGCTGTCCCGAGCCCGGACAAGGGTGATCGGACAGCCGGGGCGAACACCGCGTGACCGGGGAAAGTCACCATCGTTCGTCCATCGCCGGCCGGATGACGCTTGACGAACAATGGGGGGTAACAGTGATCGCGGAGCATCCCGCGATCGTGGCCCGTGGGATGGGTGTCCGCCGCGGGGGGCGGTGGCTCCTACGCCCGGTGGCCTTCGGTGTCTCCGAAGGCGTGGTCGGCCTGGCCGGTCCACCTGGCGTCGGTAAATCCACCCTGCTTGCCACGTTCGCGACATTGCGTCGGCCGCACGCCGGCGCGCTCGAGATTCTCGGATATGACATCGGAAATTCCGCCGACCTGCGTACGGTACGGGCCCGAATCGGGTACCTGCCGGGCAATTTCGCCCGGGCGGACAACCTGACGGTCGGGGAGTTCGTCTCCTATGCGGCCTATTACAAGCGCGTCCGTTCCGACGCGACGCGTTCGATATTGAAGCGGCTCGATCTCCTCGAATCCGAATCGACCGAGATGAGCCTGGTGCCACCGGACGTCCGGCTGCGGGCCGGGCTGGCGGCGACGTGCGTGCACGAGCCGGAACTGGTGGTGCTCGACGATCCGCTGCACGGGATGGACGCCGTCGAGGCGAGCGAACTGGTCCCCCTCATCGGCGCCCTGGCGCCGACGGTGCTGGTGTCGGCGTCGACGACGCAGGCGCTCAGCACATGGTGCGACCGCGTCTTCACACTCGCCCGCGGCAGGCTGTCCGAGCCCGCCGCCCGGCCAACGCTCGTACGGCCCGCAGAAAGGCGGGCAGAGGTTGCCGTGGGAGCGCGGATCCCCGAATTCGCGACGCCCGGCCCGCACCGCGAGCGCGCGGCGCTGAGTGGGGGGCCAGCCGAAGGCGATGCCCCCCGGGAAGATCGCGAAGCGATGTCGCGGTCGCCGCTTTCGTGGTTCGGGGTTGAGCCGCCAGGCGAGACCTCGAGGCCACTAAAGCTATTAAACACAGCCGGTGTCTGATCTCGGGCGGGTGCTCCGCGTGGAGGCCCGCCGGACGGCGCTGCTCGTCGCGGTGCCGTCGCTCACGGCCGTCGGGGTGGTGACGGCGTGGTTGTCGCTGGTGCCCGACATCGCCTACTGGGACAACTCGGTGGTCGCGCTGGTCAACACGGTGCTGATCCTCGGTCCGCTGGCGGCCGGGCTGGCGGCCTGGGCCTCGGTGCGCGAGCGCCGCCTCGACTACCTGCGCGATCTCACTCCCCGATCCCCCGCGACCGGGCCGCTGGTGGACATGGTGCTGCTGTCCGCGGCCGCGCTGGCCGCCTACGGCGCGGTCGCCGCCGTGGTCGCCGTCCACACGGCGCTCCGCGAGCAGGCGGGCGAGGCGCATGCGGTGGGGATCCTGGCGGGCGCGACGACGCTGGTCATGCACGTGGTCATCGGCTATCTGGCCGGCCGGCTCGTGCCGCGCCTCGCGACCGCCGTCGTGGTGGTCGTGGCGACGTTCCTCTGGGCGGCCGTGCGGCTGCCGAGCACCTCCTGGTGGAGCCTGCTGCCGCCGGCTGCGCTCAACCAGGTGGAGCTGTTCATGGGGCTGCGCCCCCGGGTGCTGGCCGATGAGGCGCTCTGGTCGGCGGGGCTGACCGCCGCGATGGTCCTCGCGTACGTGTGGTGGCTCAACCGGCGGTTCTGGACGATCGTGCCGCTGCTGGCGGCGCTCTCCCTGATGGCCCTGGCGACCGTGCGGCTGGAGTCGTCGGACGGGCGCGCCGTGGCCCCGGTGGCGGTCGAGGCGTCCTGCCGCGAGTGGCCGATCACGATCTGCGTGCATCCGGCGCTGCGCGACGCGCTGCCCGCGCTGATGACCGCCGCGACGCCGCTGGCCGCCCGGGTGAACGGGACGCCCGGCGCGTTCACGAGGATCGAGCAGCGGCCCGGAACGGCGCCGGCCGGGGTGGCGCGGGGCGTCGCCGCCGTCCATCTCGACGATCTGTCGCCCGGCTACGAGGCGCGGGTCGCCGAGGAGATCCGGGACGGGCTGGTGGACGCGCGGTCCTGCGCGGCCCAGCGGCGCCCGGCGGCGGAGTACCGGGCCATGGTCGACGCCTGGCTGCTGGGCACCGAGCCGCCGGCCATCGCCGACGTGCGGGCCGCCCGCGCGTTCGGCGGCTGGACCGAGCAGCGCCGCCGCGCCTGGCTGCGGGCCAACTTCGCCGCGTACCACCGCTGCGCGCTCACCGCGCGCGCCTTCCGCTGAGCACGGCCGGACGTGGCGGGCCCGGGAGTATCCCCTGCATGACCACGACGGAACCCCCCAGATCCGCCGTGGTCATGCAGAAGCCTTATTGCGCGGCAGCCACCGGCTGCCTGGTCCAGTTGCGCTCCACGAAGTAGGGAGCGACCGGGAGGACGGACGCGATCAGCGCGAGCACCGTGCGCTTGACGTCCCAGCCGAGCGGCCCGCGGACCATGAAGACCAGGGCCACGAACGCGATGAACAGGACCCCGTGGATCGGCCCCATGATCTGCACGCCCGCCTCGAACTCCGACGTGCGCTTGAGCACGGAGCAGAGCAGGAGGACCAGGAAGGAGGTCGCCTCGGCGATCGAGACGTACCGGAAGATGCGCACGGTGTCCACGATCGACCAACGTACCGTCACCTCGGCGAGGTTTCCGACAGGGGCATGACCCTGATCACATGTCCGCGGACACGACCGGCACCGCGAGGGAAGGTGAGGAGGGGTCGATGCCGGGAATGCCCCGTACATGGCCCGATCTGAACGCGAAACAGCAAAGGCCCCCGATAAAGAGACCAAGCCCGAGCCGACCCCGGCCGCCCCGGCCCCCGCGCCCGCGACCCGTCGCGGTGGCGGCGGGCTGCGTGTCTCGCTCCTCCTGATCGTCGCGACCATCGCGCTGGTGCTGCTCGCGCAGCAGACGCTGCGGTTGCTGCCCGACTGGATCAACCCGTTCGACGAGAAGCCCAAGGACCGCAGCGGACCGGTGCTGCTGCAGTCGATCCGCGACCTGTCCCGGTACGAGGCGGCCAGCGGCAACTTCCAGGTCATCGTGGACCTGGAGAAGGACGCCAAGTTCCTGCCGAGCGCGGTGCGCGGCTCGCGGACGCTCTTCGTCGGGCACGGCACGGTCGACGCCTACGTCGACTTCGGCAAGATCGCCGACGGCGCGATCACCGTGAACGCCGATCGCACCGCCGTGACCGTGCGGCTGCCGAAGGCGCAGCTCGAACCGACCAACCTCGACACCCAGAAGAGCTATGTCTTCTCCGCACAGCGGGGCCTGATCAACCGCTTCGGGGACTTCTTCGGCAACAACCCCAACAACCAGCAGCAGCTCTACGTGCTGGCGGCCCAGAAGATCCAGACCGCCGCCAACGAGAGCGGCCTGCCCGCCCGCGCCGATCAGAACACCAAGCAGATGATGGAGCAGCTCCTCAAATCCCTGGGATTCAAGACCGTCAAGGTGGAACCCGCCACCCAGTGACACCCCTTCTACGGCACGCGGAGGATCAGGGCATCTCCCTGGCCTCCGCCGCCGCAGAGGCCGGCGGCACCGACGCCGCCGCCGCGGCGCTTCAGCTCGTATGCCAGGTGCAGGACGATCCGGGCGCCGGACATGCCGACCGGGTGGCCGAGCGCGATCGCGCCGCCGTTGACGTTGATCTTGTCCGGGCCGACGCCGAGGTCCTTCATCGACTGGAGCCCGACCGACGCGAACGCCTCGTTGATCTCGATGAGGTCCAGATCGTCCACGCCGAGGCCCGCCTTGCCGAGGGCGTGCTTGATCGCGTTGGACGGCTGTGACTGGAGGGAGTTGTCAGGGCCCGCGACGTTGCCGTGCGCGCCGATCTCGGCCAGCCAGGTGAGGCCGAGCTCCTCGGCCTTGCGCTTGGACATCACGACGACCGCGGCGGCGCCGTCGGAGATCTGCGAGGACGAGCCGGCGGTGATCGTGCCGTCCTTGGCGAACGCGGGCCGCAGCCTGGCGAGCGACTCGGCGGTGGTGTCGCCGCGGACGCCCTCGTCGGTGTCGAAGACGATCGGGTCGCCCTTGCGCTGCGGGATCTCGACGGGGGCGATCTCGTCCGCGAGGACGCCGTTCTTGATCGCCTCGGCGGCGCGCTGGTGGGAGCGGGCCGAGAACTCGTCCTGGTCCTCGCGGGAGATGCCGAGCCTGGCGTTGTGACGCTCGGTGGACCCGCCCATCGAGTCGCCCTCGAAGGCGTCGGTCAGCGCGTCGAGGGCCATGTGGTCGAGGACCTCGACCGAGCCGTACTTGTAGCCGCCGCGCGACTTGGGCAGCAGGTGCGGCGCCTGGGTCATCGACTCCATGCCGCCCGCCACGACGATGTCGAACTCGCCCGCGCGGATCAGCTGGTCGGCGAGCGCGATCGCGTCCAGGCCCGACAGGCAGACCTTGTTGATGGTGATCGACGGGACGCTCATCGGGATGCCGGCCTTGACCGCGGCCTGGCGGGACGGGATCTGCCCGGCGCCGGCCTGGAGCACCTGCCCCATGATCACGTACTCGACCTGGTCGCCGGCGATCCCCGCGCGCCCCAGCGCGTGCCGGATGGCGTGGGCACCGAGGTCGGCGGCCGGGAAGTCCTTGAGCGAGCCGAGCAGGCGGCCGATCGGCGTACGGGCTCCGGCGACGATCACGGACGGGTTCGTGCTCATAAGAGGGGGCCTCCACATGGGTCCGGCGGCGACGTTTGTCACGATACCCAGGACGAGCCGAACCCCATTCCACCGCCTCGACGGGAAGACCACCATGCTGACGCGCATCGACCACATCGGCATCGCCTGCCACGACCTGGAGGCGACCGTGGAGTTCTACCGGGAGACCTACGGCTTCACCGACGTGCACTACGAGGTGAACGAGGAGCAGGGCGTGCGCGAGGCCATGCTCAAGATCAACGAGACGGGGGACGGCGCGGCCAGCTACATCCAGCTGCTCACCCCGATCCGGGACGACTCGACGGTCGCCAAGTGGCTGGCCAAGAACGGCGAGGGCGTGCACCACGTCGCGTTCGGCACCGACGGCGACGTCCAGGACGAGGCGGACGGCATCGCCGGCAAGGGCGTGCGGGTGCTGTACGAGGAGCCGCGGCGGGGTTCGATGGGCTCCCGGATCACCTTCCTGCACCCGAAGGACTGCCATGGCGTGTTGACGGAGCTCGTCGAGAAGCCGTAAGGGGGCTGTGACGGCCTGCGAGATCCCCCAGGTCGCCTGGTGATCTTGTAAACGGGGGATCTTCGTGGAATCTCGCAGATTGTGACGTGTTTGAAATCACACCCCCGTTTCGCGCGTCCCGCACCCGCCGCTCTGTAGCCGTTCCTGCGCGAATGGTGGTTTTGCGGGCGACACACCCGCGTACCTGGGATGTCGCGGAGCTGATCCGCAAAAGCGACAAAACACGCAGTGCGTCAAGATGAGCCCCCAACACGGCAGCGGCCGGAGTACGCTTCATTCGCCGGAAGAGGTCTGGGGCCGCGCGCCCGTACAAGCCAGGCGATCAACCGGTCCCCGGAACCAACCGCAGCCCCGTCACATCAGGATTGAGCCACATGCAGTCCGACATCGACGCCCAGCTCAGCAACTTCTTTGAAGACACGCCCCCGCGCGAGTTCGACGTGGTGCTACGCGGCTACGACCGGCACCAGGTCGACGAGCACATCAAGCAGCTCGACAACGAGGTCCGGCAGACCCGCGAGTCGACCCAGGCGCTGCAGCGCGAGCTGTCGGACGCCCATCGGCAGCTCCAAGAACAGGAACGCCCCACCTATTCCGGGTTGGGCGCCCGTATCGAGCAGCTGCTGCGGCTCGCCGAGGAGCAGGCCACCGAGCTCGTCCAGGCGGCGCGCTCGGAGGCCAACGAGATCAAGGCGGCCGCCAAGGTCGACGCCGCCGAGCTCCGCGCCACCGCCGAGAACGACTCGTCCGAGCTGCGCGCCAACGCCCAGCGCGAGGGCGACGACATGCGCAACGCCGCCGAACGCGAGGCCGAGGAGGTGCGCACCTCGGCCCGGCGTGAGTCGGACGAGCTGACCTCCACGACCGAGCGCGAGGTCGCCAAGCTGCGCGCCACCGCCGACCACGAGGTCGCCGAGAAGCGCGCCGCCGCCGAGCGCGAGATCGCCAAGCTGCGCACCACGACCGAGCGCGAGGTCGCCCAGCTCCGGGCGTCCACCAAGCGCGAGCGCGACGAGATCCTCACCACCGCCAAGCGGCAGGCCGACGAGATGCGCGCGCAGGCCCAGCGCATCCTGGAGGAGAGCGAGGCCCAGCGCGCCCAGGCCGAGGCCGAGTTCGAGATCCAGCTGGCCGCCCGCCGCGAGGAGGCCGACCGGCAGGACGCCGAACGGCACGCCGCGGCGCAGGCCGCCACGCAGAAGCTCGTGGCCGAGGCCGAGCAGCGCGCCGCGTCCGCCGAGCAGCGGGCCGCCAAGGCGACCCAGCAGGCCGAGCAGACCCGGCGCGAGGCCGACTCGCACGCCAAGCAGCTCATGGCCAACGCGCGCAAGAACAGCGACCAGGTCATCGCCGAGGCCAAGGCCCAGGCCGAGCAGCTGCTCGCCGAGACCAAGGCCGAGGCCGACCGCGTCCGCACCTCCGCGCAGCGCCAGGTGGACGAGCTCACCCGCCAGCGCGACAGCATCACCAGCCACCTCAACCAGCTGCGCCAGCTGATCGGTGGCATGCAGCCGACGATGCCCGCCGTCGAGGAGCTGCCCACCGCGGAGAAGCCCGCGCTGGAGGCCAAGCCCGCCGCGCCGGCGCAGCCGCAGGGCGGCGGCCAGGCACAGCAGGCCAAGCCGGCACCGGCGGCCGCAGCGGCCGCCAAGCCCGGGCCCGCCAAGGGCGGCCAGAACGCGCAGGCCAAGAAGAACGAGGACGACGAAGACTGGTGGCAGGAGTAGCGGCACCGGCCACCGGCCGTGTGGGCCGGACCACCACGATCTGACTCAATCCGTACGAATCGGAAAGCCTAGAGGTAGGCAACTACCTCTAGGCTTTTCGTCATCTGAACCGGATGCGGGCGGGCCGACCCCACGACACGGCCGGCCGCGACGGGCAGGGAACGGAAAAGGAGTACGGCGTGGCCGAGGAGACCCCCCGCAAGGACAGGTCGTCGACACCTGACGACGACAGCACGTCCACGTCTGCGGGCGGCGCGGCGGATTCCGCGGGTTCTGCGGGTTCTGCGGGTTCCGCGAGCGGCTCTGCGGATTCCACGAATTCCGCGGGTTCCGCGGGCGAGGACGCGGGCGGGAAGGTGCCCCGGCCCTCCCCTGCCGCCGACGACGGCCCGCGCGACGGCGTTCCGGGCGGCGGCGTCCGCGCCGGCGACGAGCAGCGAGAGCCGGACGCGGGAACGGACGCGGGAACGGACGCGGGAACGGACGCGGGAACGGACGCGGGAACGGACGCGGGAACGGAGACGGGCGGCGGGCAGGAGCGCGTCCCCGCCACGATCGAGCGGACCGTGGTCGAGAAGACCACGATCGACACGACCGCCGAGCCGATCCCCGACCCCGCGCACGACGTCGAGCAGCGCAAGATCGAGGCGGGCGTCGATCACCGGTTCCCGTTCGGCCGGCCCGGCGAGCCGCTGGGCCGGGCCCATCCGTTCATCTTCGGGTTCGTCGCCGCGCTCGGCGTCATCACGGCCTGGCAGCTGTTCAACGCCGCGCTGAACGCCAAGTCGGTGCTGGTGATGATCATCGTGGCGATGTTCCTCGCGGTCGGCCTCAATCCCGCCGTCGAACGCCTCCGGAAGGTCGGCATGCCCCGCGGGGTCGCGGTCGCCATGGTCTTCCTCGGGGTCATCCTGTTCTTCGCGGGCTTCGTCGCCTCGCTGGTCCAGCCGGTGTCCGAGCAGACCACCGAGCTGCGGGAGAACATCCCCCAGTACGTGAAGCAACTCCAGGAGAACGACCGTCTCGCTGAGTGGGACAAGCGCTACGGACTGTTGGAGCGCGCCGAGAAGACCGTCAACAGCAACGGCTTCCAGGACAAGCTCACCTCGTGGGCCACCGGCATCGGCAAGGTCGCGGTCAACGGGATCTTCCAGACGCTGACGATCCTGATCCTGACGCTCTACTTCCTGAGCTCGCTGCCGCAGATCAAGACGTTCTTCTACCGGCTCGCGCCCCGCTCACGAAGAGCCCGGGTGGCGCTGCTGGGCGACGAGATCCTCGACCGGATCGGCGGCTACGTCGCGGGGCAGTTCACGATCGCGTTCATCGCGGGCCTGACCAGCTACATCTTCCTGTCGATCCTCGGCATCAAGTACGCGCTCGCGCTGGCGCTGATCGTCGCGGTGACCGACCTCATCCCGCTGATCGGCGCCACCATCGGCGCGGCGATCGTGGTCCTGGTCGCGTTCCTCACCGGGACGATGACCGACGGGATCGTCTGCATCATCTTCTATGTGATCTACCAGCAGGTGGAGAACTACCTCGTCTACCCGCGCGTCATGAAGCGCACGGTGGACGTCCAGCCCGCGGTGACCGTCGTGGCGGCGCTCATCGGCGGCGCGCTGCTGGGCGTCGTCGGGGCGCTCCTGGCGATCCCGACCGCCGCGTCGATCGCACTGATCATCCGGGAAGTGGTGGTGCCCCGCCAGGAGACCATGTGACCGGAGGTCGCGGGTCTCCCGGCGGGGCACCGGGGCACGTTCCTGCTAGTGGCGGTTCTTACTTGCGCCAGATGGCGGCGTAGCGCGAGGACGCGCCCGTGCCGCCGCCGGCGATCTGGATCGGGTAGTAGCCCTTGGCCTTGGCCTGCTTCAGCCGCGTGGTGAGGAGCGCCGAGGTCATGCCGGTCTGCTCGACCCAGGGGCCGATCTTGTCGTTGCGCCAGATGGCGGTGTAGCCGCTGCCGACCGCCACGAACGACGGGCGCCAGCCCTTCTTGACCTGCGCCTTGAAGAGCTTGTCGTGCGCCGCGAAGCTCTTGTTGAGCGAGACGCTCCACTTCACCTTGCGCGGGTTGGCCACCCACACGGCGAGGAAACGGGGGGCCTTCGCGGTGCCGTACGCGTCGATCGAGATCGGGATGAAGCCCTTGCTCTGCGCGTACTTGTTGTGCTGCGCCAGCTTGGCGGCCGTCAGGTCACCCCAGGAGAAGAAAGTGCCCTTCTTCTTCTCGAAGATCCCCGAGTAGACGCCCGCGGCGCCCGAGCCGGTCGCCGTGATGGTGATCGGCTGGTAGCCCTTCTTGCGCAGCCCGTCGAAGGACTTCTGGAACGCGGCGCGCTTCTGGCCGACGAGCTGGGTGAACGCCGGACCCGACCGCTTCACCCACACCGCCGCGTACTTGGGGCTGGCGGCGTTCGAGACGTTCAGCGAGATCGGCCGGTAGCCCTTGCCAGCCAGCTTCTTGCCGGTCGCCAGGTGGTAGGCCTTCGACTTGGCGTGGTACTCGACGTACGCGGGCGCCTTGGCGACGGCCGCCACCGGGGCGGCGGTGCGCTGCTCGGCGGTGGCGGGGCCGCCGCCGGCCTGGGTGACGACGACCGGGACGGCGATGCCCGCAGCGGCCAGCGTGGCGACCGCGACGACGCCGCGGCGGCCCTTTATGTGTGTGTTCATTGAGCCTCCTGGTTCAGAACGTGCCTTAAGAGTCCTACCAGACATGTCCTGAACCAGGAGTCACACGAGATCTCGCCGCTCAGCTCGTCATGCGGGCGATCGCGGCGGTGAACTCGGCGACGGCCTGGTTGAAGAGATCGGGCTGCTCGACCGGGCAGAGATGCCCGGCACGCGGGATGACCAGCAGTTCCGCGTTCGGGATCGTGTCCACCATGGCGCGCGCGTCCTCCTCGGTGGCCAGCGTGTCCTCGGCGCCGACGACGACGAGCGCGGGCACCTTGAGTGTGCGCAACGTCTCGAAGCTCTCGCCGCGCGCGGCCATCGCGCGCTGCGCCCACGCGGCCGCGCGGGCCGGGGTGGCCTGGACGAGACCGCGGACGCGCCCGTACACCAGCGCGCGTTGCCGGAACGTCGTCGGCCCGACCAGATGCGGGAGCACGTCGTCGAGCAGCACCCGCACGGTGCCCTCGGCCTCCAGGCGCTCCGCCTGCGCGAGGCGGGTGGCCCGGATCTCCGCGGTGTCCTCGCCGGCCCGGGTGTCGGCCAGCACCAGCCCCATGACCAGGTCGGGATGGCGGCGGCACAGCGCCATCGCCACGTACCCGCCCATCGACAGACCGCCGACCACCGCCCGCGCGATGCCCAGGCGCCGGAACAACCGGCCCACGTCATCGGCCATCTCGTCGATCGACGGCTCCTCGGCGCCCAGCACCGACCCGCCGAACCCGCGCATGTCCGGGGTGACCACGCGGAACCGGGCGGCCAGCCCCTCGCGCTGGTTGAGCCACATCGCCGAGGACAGCGGGAAGGCGTGCAGCAGTACGAGCGGCGTGCCGGAACCCACATCCCTGGCGTAGAGCTGCACGGTCATGGTGGCGTAGTCCTCTCCGGGGCCGAGGCCCGAAAGCCGCCGTGGACACGGCGGCTACGCAATCGTCACCCCGTTGGGGCGATTACCGGAGAGGAGTGGCCGTGATCGGCCGTCCCGGTTTAGTTGTCCGATTCATCCCATTCGGTGGGAAGCGGGAAGGCCCGCGGGGCGACCCGCTTCACGATCTCGTTGAGCACAGTGCGCACATAGGGCTCCCCGACCCACAGGTGTTTCGCGCCTTCCACCCCGACGACCTCCGCCTGCGGGATCCGCTTGAAACGTTCCCGCGCCTCGGCCGGCCGGAGGTAGTCGTCGAACTCCGGCACCAGCGCCACCACGGGCCGCCCGTCGGCGCCCCACGCGTCCAGCTCCGCGTCCTTCGCCCGGTGGAGCGGCGGCGAGAGCAGGATCGCGCCCTCGACGAGCGGATCGCGGCCCCACTTGAGCGCCAGCTCCGTCCCGAACGACCAGCCGAGCAGCCACGGGTGCGGCAGGTCGTGGAACTCCGCGTACTCGATCGCCGCCGCGACGTCGTGCCGCTCGGCCTCGCCCTCGCCGAACTCGCCCTGGCTCGTCCCCCGCGCGGAGGCGGTGCCCCGGGTGTTGAACCGCAGCACCGCCACGTCCGCCAGAGCGGGCAGCCGGTACGAGGCCTTGCGCAGGACGTGGCTGTCCATCATGCCCTCGGCCGTGGGCAGGGGGTGCAGGCAGAGCAGGGTCGCCACCGGCGGCCGCTCGGGAGGCAGCGCCAGCTCTCCCACCAGCTCCAGCCCGTCGGACGTGTGGAGGATGATCTCCTCCCGCCGGGCGGGCAGCACCGTCGCAGCCCTGATCTCCGCCATGCGCCTGGTCTCCTCGGTGTCGGTAAGCGTGCCGGGTGTCAGTAGCGGGGCGCGTTGCGCGACCGCTGGATCCTGGGGGCCCGGCGGTCGCGGGCGTTCCAGCAGGGGCGGTGCCAGTGCCGCCGGTCGTCCGCGCCGCCGCGCTCGTCGGCGGGCCACACCACCAGGTGCCCCACCCCGGCCGGGATCTCCTGATCGCAGCCCGGGCAGCGGTACGCCTTGGCCGCGTTGGCCCCGGCGATCGTGCGGACGATCCAGTCGCCGTCCGCCCCCTCCTCGGTGCTCTGGTCCCAGTAGGAACCGCCGCCCGCCGCCGGCTTGGGGCCGGGGGCGGGGCGGCGGTTCTTACGCGGGCTCATGACGACCAGGATATTGGCGATCCGGACGTCCTGGCTCAGCGCAGGGCGCGGCCGGCGGTGACGTACTCCTCCAGCAGCGGCGCGGGCGCCAGGGCGGGCTCGCGGCTCTCGGCGTAGAGGGAGCGCAGCACGGCGACGGCCCGGTCGAGGCCGAGCCGGTCCAGGTCGGCGATCGGGCCGGTCGGGTAGCCGCAGCCCAGCGTCATCGCGGCGTCGATGGAGTCGGCGTCGGCATACCCCGCCTCCAGCATCGTCGCGGCGTCGTTGAGGTAGGGGAAGCGCAGCGCGTCCACGATGAACCCGGCTCGGTCACGGCAGCGCACCGCCGTCAGGCCGAGCCTTCCGGCCAGTGCCGCCGCCTTGTCCGTGACGCCCGGCGCGGTCACGGCCGTCGCGACGATCTCCACGAGCGCGCTTCCGGCCTCGGGAAGGTGCAGCGCGACCACGTCACCGGGCCGGCCGGTCGCCATGGCCAGCTCGATCACCGGCACCGCCGGGGCCGTGGTCGCCAGCACCGCGCCCGGGGCGGCGATGCCGTCGATCGCCGCGAGGAGCGTCCGCTTGGCCGAGGTGTCCCCGGCGGCGGCCTCGATGATCAGTTCGCAGTCGGCGAGCTCCGACGGCTCGGACCCACCGCGCACCCGCGCCAGCGCGTCCGCGTCCAGGGCCTTCGCCAGCTCGGCACGCGCCGCCTGCTCCTGGTCCGTGTCGCCCGCCACGTACCGGACCTCGCTGCCCGCCCGCGCGACGGCGGCGACGATCGCGACGGCGAGCGCGCCGGAGCCCGCGACGCCCACGACCGGCTGCGGCGCCTCGGCCGCGGGAGCCGTCTCGGCGGCCGGGGCGGTCTTGTCGTGGGAGTAGAAGCCGCGGCCCGTCTTGCGGCCGAGCAATCCGGCCGTGACCAGCTCGCGCAGCACCGGGGCGGGCGCGTGCCGCCGGTCGCGCGACTCCCGGTAGATCGCCTCCAGGACCTCCAGGCAGGTGTCCAGCCCGATGAGGTCCATCAGCGTGAACGGGCCCATCGGCAGGCCGCCGCCGGTCTTCATGGCGGCGTCGATGTCGTCGCGCGTCGCGTGCCCCGACTCCAGCATGGTCGCGGCCTGGTTGAGGTAGCCGAAGAGCAGCCGGTTGGCGACGAAGCCGGCCCGGTCGCCGATGGTGACCGGCGTCTTGCCGAGTCCCCGCACCAGCTCGGCCACCCGGGTGACGGCGCCGTCCTCGGTGAGGACGGTGCCGATGACCTCGACCAGCCTCATGACGGGCGCCGGGTTGAAGAAGTGCACTCCGACGATCTTGGCGGGCCGGTTGGTGGTGACCGCGATGCCGGTGACCGACAGCGACGAGGTGTTGGTCGCCAGCACCGCGTCGGCCCGGCAGACGCGGTCGAGCTGCTCGAACACGCGCCGCTTGAGCTCCAGCCGCTCCGGCACCGCCTCGATGACCAGATCGCACTCGCCGAGGTCGGCGAAGTCCGTCGACAGCGTGATCCGGCCGAGGATCTCGCGCCGCGCCTCCTCGGTGAGCTTGCCGCGCTTCACCGCGCGTCCCGTCGAGGTCTCCAGATTGCCGCGGCCCCGGTCGAGGGCCTCCTGGTTGATCTCGATGCCGACGACGGCCAGGCCACCACGCGAGAGGACTTCGGCGATGCCCGCCCCCATCGTGCCCAGTCCGACGACTCCGACCCTGCTGAACGAACCACCACTCATGCCAGGCAGTGTTCCAGAGCCGTCAGGGGCGCCCATGCGCGGGTACCGCGAGCAGCCGGCGCGGGTACCTCGATCATGTGCGCTTCGGAATCTTCCTTCTCGCGACCCGCTACCCCGGCCAGGCCGACGCCGACGCCCTGTCCCGCACGGTCGAGGCCGCCCTCGCCGCCGAACGGGCCGGTTTCGACGACGTGTGGATCGCCGAACACCACTTCATGCCGTACGGCGTCTGCCCCTCGGCACCGACCCTCGCCGGCCTCCTCCTCGGCCGGACGAGCCGCGTCCACATCGGAACGGCCGTCAGCGTCCTCTCCAGCCGGCACCCGGTCGCGCTCGCCGAGCAGGCGGCCCTCCTGAGCCTGGTCTCCGGCGGCCGGTTCCATCTCGGCGTGGGCCGGGGCGGCCCCTGGCTGGAACTGGAGGTCTTCGGCACCGGCCTGTCCCGCTACGAGAAGGGGTTCGCGGAATCCCTGGATCTCTTGCTCGCCTGGCTGCGTTCCGACCGTCTCGGCTGGTCGGGTGAGCACTTCGAATTCCGTGAGGTCCCGGTCGTCCCGCGCACGTCCACCCCTCCCCCGGTCACGGTGGCCTGCACCTCGCCCGCGACCGAGGCGCTGGCCGCCGCACGCGATCTCCCCATGCTCCTGGGCATGCACGTCGGCAACACCGACAAGGCGGCGGCCGTGGCCCGCCACGGCAAACCCGCCCCGCACATCTCCACTCACCTCGCCCAGGTCTGCGACTCGCGGGCCGAGGCCGTCGAGACGCTCCTGCGCGAGATGCCCCGCTGGCTCGGCCCGGGCCTGGACGGATACGTCGCGGTGGACGACCGCCCCCGCGCCCGGCGTGACCCCGTCGCCTACGCCCGCCACCTCTGTGATCTCCAGCACCCGATCGGTTCCCCCGACGACTGCGTGGAGGCGCTCCTGGCCACGGCGGAGCGCACGAGCATCCGGCACATGATCCTGCACGTCGAGGCGGCCGGCTCGCGCACGGCCACCCTCGACAACATCGCCCGCCTGGGAAGCGAGGTCATTCCCCGAGTCCGGGCCGCCGCCTCCGGGCGGTAAGCCGCCTCCCGGCGGTGACGAGATCGAGCGGCCGGAGGGCGGCGTCCCGCCCTCCGGCCCGGCACGGTCAGCAGTCGCGAAGCTCCGGCGACTGGTTGAGGATCTGCTCCCGCGGGGTGACGAACCGCCGGTAGGCGTCGGAGTCGCCCGTGGGGAAGACCGCGACCCGGTGGCAGTTCTGGAAGGCCAGCTTCACCCCGTAGTAGCGCTCCAGGGTGCCGCGCATGGAGTCGCTCGCCAGCACCCTCAGCAACTGGCCGCGCGCCCGCTCGTCCGGCGGCGGCGTCTGGTTGTCGGCGAAGTCGCCGCCGTCCACCTGCAACCGGGCGACCAGGCCGCTGATCATCTCCCAGGCGTACGGGAGGGAGGTACGGATGCAGTCGACGAAGGCCGCATCGTCGATCTCGCCCCGCTGGGCCGTCTCGAGGAGTTCCGGAGTCACGTCAAGGGACATGCGTGTTCCTTTCACGAGCTGTGACGAACACCTACCACTCGTGACGTTAGTCCGGTTTGCGACAATTTCCAGGCTTGACAACTCGCGGGTCTCAGCGAGGGAGCAGGCCGGTGAGGGCGGCGATGTCGGCGGGCCCCACGCGGCAGCAGCCACCCACCAGCCGGGCTCCGGCCGACAGCCAGGCATGGAGCCGGTCGGGCGCGAAGGTGGACTCGGACGTGCCGGTCCAGGATCGGGCCGCCGGGTCCCAGCCCTCGCCGCTGTTGGGGTAGACGATCACTGGCTTGCGGGTGATGTCGTGGGCGAGCCGTATCGCGCCGGTGAGATCGGCAGGGGCGCTGCAGTTGACGCCCACCGCGATGATCTCGTCGACGCCCCTGGCCACGGAGAACGCCTCGTCGAGGGGCTGGCCCGCCCGGGTGCGGTCGCCCTCGATCGTGTAGGACAACCAGGCGGGCTTGCCCAGTCCGTCGATCGCCGCCATGAGGGCCGTGGCCTCGTCGAGGTCGGGCACGGTCTCCAGCGCGAAGACGTCCGCGCCCGCCTCGGCCAGCACCTCCAGGCGTGGCCGGTGGAAGCGGGTCAGCTCGGCCACCGACCGCCCGTAACGGCCGCGGTACTCCGACCCGTCGGCCAGCATCGCACCGTACGGGCCGACCGAGGCGGCGATCCACAGCGGGCGCCCGTCCCCCTCGGCGTGCCGGCGCTCGCGTGCGGTCGCGGCCAGCGTGACGCTGCGGCGCAGAAGCCCGGCGGTCTGCTCGGCGGTATATCCGTGAGCGGCGAACCCCTCGAAGGTGGCCTGGTAGCTGGCCGTGGTCGCCACCTGGGCTCCCGCCCGGAAAAAGGCGAGATGAGCATCGACGATCGCCTCGGGCGCGTCGTCGAGGAGGCGAGCGGACCACAGCTGGTCGGACAGGTCGTGCCCCTGGGCCTCCAGCTGGGTCGCGAGCCCTCCGTCGAGCACGACGGCCCCTCGGCCGACGGCCGCCTCCAGCGATGTCCCGCTCATCCTGGAGATCCTACGAGGACTTTCGCGTGGAACGAGACCGCGTCGGCGAGAGCTTCGGCGACGATGCCGCAGTTCAGGCGGGTCGCGCCCGCTATGCGGGAGCCGCGGGGCGGCTGAGCGAGCGGGCCATGAGGACGTCGTCCACGTACTGGCCGTCGAGGTAGAACTCCTCGCGCAGCACACCTTCGATCTTGAAGCCGGCCCGCTCGTAGAGCCGCTGGGCCTCGGAGTTCCAGCCGAGGACACGGAGCGTGATGCGCCGGGCACCCTGGCGCGCGGCCTCCGCGCACGCCGCCTCGATCAGCGCCCGGCCGACGCCCGCGCCGCGTGCGGCCGTGTCGACGGCGAGACCCTGGATCTGCCGCACATGGGCGCCGCACGGCTCGGGAACCGGCTGGACGAGCCGGATATAGCCGACCACCCGGACGCCGAGTTCGGCGACCAGATGCTGCTCCGGCGGATGCGCGACGTCGAAGAACGGCTTGCCCTCGGGAGGTTCGGGCAGCACGGCGTGGAGCGGCGACCAGGTACGGCGGTCGAGGTCGGCCAGCACCCGGTCGTCCGAGCGGCGCGCGGTACGGATCTCGGTCACGCCGATCATTGTGGCGGAGTCCGGCGGGTGGGCGGCACGACGCCCGCGGGCTCACTATGGTGGTGCACCGTGCGTCTCGTAATCGCCCGCTGCAGTGTGGACTATGCCGGAAAGCTGACCGCCCATCTGCCGATGGCGCTCAGACTGATCCTGATCAAGGCGGACGGAAGCGTGAGCATCCACGCCGACGACCGTGCCTTCAAGCCCCTCAACTGGATGAACCCGCCGTGCTCGCTCCGCGAGGAGCCGTACGAGGAGAACGGCGCGATCGCGCGCTGGACCGTCACCCACACCAAGTCGGGCGAACGGCTCATCCTCACCATCGAGGAGATCCAGCACGACTCCAGCCACGAGCTGGGGCTCGACCCGGGCCTGCAGAAGGACGGCGTCGAAGCGCATCTCCAGGAGCTGCTCGCCGAGCACATCACCACGCTGGGCGACGGCTGGACGCTGATCCGGCGGGAGTACCCGACGGCGATCGGCCCGGTCGACATCCTGTGCCGGGACGCGGGCAGCGCCACCGTCGCGGTCGAGATCAAGCGGCGGGGCGAGATCGACGGCGTCGAGCAGCTGACGCGCTATCTGGAGCTGCTCAACCGCGACCCGCATCTGGCGCCGGTCCGGGGCATCTTCGCCGCGCAGGAGATCAAGCCGCAGGCGCGGGTGCTGGCGACCGACCGCGGGATCGACTGCGTGACCCTCGACTACGACGCGCTGCGCGGAATCGAGCACGAGGGCACCCTTTTCTGATCCCATCGCCCGCCGCCCGTCCGGCAAAATGACGTTCATGAGTTTTCACGCCGGTGGCACGTTCGATATCGACGCCTGGGACGCGGAGAAGCCGTACGAAGAGGAGAACGGCACCAAGCTGTCCCGCGTACAGGTCGGCAAGACCTTCCACGGCGACATGGTGGGCACCAGCACGGCCGAGCTCCTGACCGTGGAGACGCAGGCCGGCCCCGCCGCGTACGTCGGGCTGGAGACCGTGCGTGCGATCCTGCACGGCCGCGAGGGCACGTTCGTCCTCCAGCACAGCGCGGGCGGCGGCGCGGACGGCCAGTGGCTGCGCTGGGAGATCGTGGCGACGTCGGGCACCGGCGAGCTCGCCGGCATCCAGGGCCGGGGCACCATCGAGGTCGCCCCGGACGGCGCCCACTCCTGGACCCTCGACTACACGCTGGACTGAACGGGCTCCGCGCTGGACTGAGCCGGGCCGCCGGATAGCCTTCAGGCATGCCCCCGGCGACCACGGACACCACGCGCGAGCGGATCATCGACGCGGCCGAGGAGTGCTTCGGCCGCTTCGGCGTGGCCAAGACCACGGTCGAGGACATCGCCGCCGCGGCCGGGCTGTCGCGGGCGACCGTCTACCGGAGTGTCACCGGCGGCCGCGACGAGCTCATCCTCGCCGTGGTGCTGCGGGATCTCGGCCGGTTCCTGGACGGGCTGGGCGACCGGCTGCGGCACGAGACATCGGTGCCGGACGCGATCGTCGACGGCACCATGGACGCGGTCGCGTTCGTCCGCGGCCAGCCGACCGTCGCGCAGTTCCTCGTCCCGGAGGCCGCGGGGCACATGCAGGCCGTGGTGGCCGGCGCGGCCGAGCACGTGCTGAGCCTCTGCTGCGACTATGTACGTCCCTACTTCGACCTGGCCCAGCGCGAGCAGCGGCTGCGGCCGGACATCGAGGTGGAGGGCACGGTCGAGTTCCTCTTCCGGATCATCACCTCGCTGATCGTCATGGATCGCGACCGGCCGGCCGAGGACACCCGCCGCTTCCTCCGGACGTACGTGGTCCCCGTCATCGTGGGACCTTGATACGGGCCATACCGCGCAGCCGGTAGCGTCATGATCCAGCAAGTACGCGGCTGAACGAGAGGGACCAGCATGGGATCGGTACACCAGATGCGGGGGCGCTCCGCGGTCTCCCCGAGCCCGGTGTTCCTCGCGATCGTGGCGGCCACGGTCCTGTTCGGGCTGATGGCGTGGCGGTACGGCAACATCATGGACCGCCCGGCGCGGTTGTCGGTGTTCGGCTTCGTCATCGCCGCCTGGGTGCTGACCTTGTGCGTGCACGAGTTCGGCCACGCCTACCTGGCGTACCGGTCGGGCGACCACAGCGTGGCCACGAAGGGCTACCTGACGCTCAACCCGACCAAGTACGCCGACGTCACGCTGAGCTTCCTGATCCCGGTGCTGTTCATTCTGCTCGGCGGCATCGGCCTGCCGGGCGGCGCGGTCTGGATCGACCGGCACGTGATCCCGGGCAGGATCAGGCACAGCCTGATCTCGGCCGCGGGGCCGCTGTCGAACGTGCTGTTCGCGATCATGCTGGCGGTCGTCTTCAAGAACTTCGCCGACAAGGGCCACGGGGTGTTCTGGTCGGCGCTGGCCTTCCTGGCGTTCCTCCAGGTGACCGCGGCGATCCTCAACCTGCTGCCGATCCCCGGCCTGGACGGGTTCGGGATCATCGAGCCGTACCTGCCGCGGCGCTGGGTCGACCAGGCCAACGCCTACGGCGGCTACGTCTTCCTGGGCCTGATCGCGCTGCTCTGGATCGGGCCGATCAACGAGGCGTTCTTCGACGTGATCTATCACGTCACCGACGCGCTCGGGCTGGGCGAGTTCCCGTTCCGGGTGTCGCTGGAGTTCGACCAGATCCCCATCCAGCTGGGCCACTACCTGTTCCAGTTCTGGCGCGGCTGAGGTGACGAGGTGACCCGCTCTCAGCCGGACACCCGGCATGTGTGGGAGCGGCTCCAGCTCGTCTGGGACGGTTACACCGTCGTCGTGCTGGCCGCGACGATCGTGCTGGTGGTGTTCGGGACGCCCGGCGGCGCCGAACGATGGTGGTCGGCCGGGCTGCTGGCGGCGATCCTCCCGCTCTACCTGCTGGTCGCCCGGAAGCCGATCCAGGCCGGGATCGAGGGAACGACCACCGGATACGTCTACATCGCCCTGATGCTGGGTCTCTATGGCACGGCCGCGGTCCTGGTGAACGGGGTCTGGTTCGCGGCGTTCGCGTTCGTCCCGCACTGCTTCCAGTTGCTGCCGCTCCGGCAGGCCGTCGTCGCCGTGATCGTCGTCAACCTGCTCCCGCTGGCCGCGGTCCTGGCCGACCGGCACGACTCGGCCGAGATGGTGCCGGGCCTCGTCGCGACGGGCGCCCTCACCACCGCGTTCGCGCTGTTCGTCGGATACTGGATCGAACGGATCATCGCGCAGAGCCGGGACCGGGCCGATCTGATCGAACGGCTGGAGGCCAGCCAGGCCGAGGTGGCGCGGCTGTCGCACGCCGCCGGGGTCGCCGCCGAACGGGACCGGCTCGCCGCGGAGATCCATGACACGCTCGCGCAGGGCTTCCTCACGATCCTGATGCTGCTGCAAGCCGCCGAGCGGCGGCTCGACGTGGACGACCCGCACCGGGAGACGATCTTCGAGCCCGCGATCCGGACGGCGCGCGACAACCTCGCCGAGGCGCGGGCGCTGATCGCGGCGCGGCCTCCGGTGGCGCTCGACGCCGCCCCGGTCGCCGAGGCCCTGCGCAGCCTGACCTCGACGTTCGGCGACCAGACGGGCGTCGCCGCGGCGTACGAGCTCGCCGGGGAACCGCGCACCCTCCCGCCGGACGTCGACGTCGTGCTGCTGCGCGCCGCGCAGGAGGCCCTGACGAACGTGCGCAAGCACGCGGCCGCGACCTCGGTGACCGTGCGGCTGGCCTACGAGGACGCGTCGGTGCGGCTGACGGTCACCGACGACGGCGGCGGGCTCTCCGCCGGGACGGCCGCCGAGCCCGACGCGGCGACGGGTGAGCACTTCGGCCTGGTCGGGTTGCGCCGCAGGGCCGCGCGCCACGACGGCACGGTGACGATCACCGGTGGCGGCGAGGACGGCGGTACGACGGTCACCGTCGAACTCCCCGCCTAGGGTCCGGGTGCGGGGTCGGCCGCCAGGCGGCGGATGATCCGCCGGAGCTGCTCGGCGTAACGTTCTTTGAACTCGGGCGACTCGGGGTCGACCCCGAAGATCCGGCGGACGGTGAGCCCCATCACGGCCGGCGCGGAGACCGCCGCATGGAGGACCAGCATGACGGTGGCCGGATCGAGCTCCTCGGCCAGCTCGCCCGCCTGCTGCCGGCGTTCCAGGTCGGAGAGGTCCTCGCGGTCCAGGTCGGGGATGTCGGCGGGGTCCTCGGTCAGACTCCGCCAGGCCTGGAGCCGGGAGCTGCGCGGATCGTCCATCGTCGGACGGAGATAGCGCATCACCAGCTCCTCCAGCGGCAGCCCGGCCGCGTTGAACTCGGCCTCCTCCTCCAGCCACCGCCGGCCCAGCTCGTTGTAGAGGCCCTCCTTGCCGCCGAAGTAGTAGTTGATCAGCTGCTTGTTGACCCCGGCCCGGTCGGCGATGTCCTGGACCCGGGCCCCCGCGTACCCCTTGGCGGAGAACTCGTCCAGCGCCGCGTCGAGCAGCAGCCTGCGGGAGCGCTCGGCGTCCAGCTTGCGTTCCCCCGGCTCGGGCGCGCGTCGCGGGCGCCTCGTCGTCTCCTTCATGGCGCCATCGTAGCCGGGTGGGTGAATTGTTCATCCATCCGGTTGTTTGACATTTTCATCCAACTGGTTGAAGCTGATTCTCGCCAACCTTGAGGAGAGAAAAATGATCTTGATTACCGGTGCCACCGGGAACGTCGGCCGCCATCTCGTCGCCGAACTGCTCACCGCGGGCAGCAAGGTCCGGGCGCTCAGCCGCGATCCCGCCGGCGCCCGCCTGCCGAGCGGCGCCGAGGTCGCCCATGCCGGCGACCTCCCCATGGACGGGGTCGAGGCGGTCTTCTTCAACCCGGCGACGTCCTGGAGCGGGCCCGGCGAGCTGCTCGCCAAGGCCAAGGCGCATGGCGTCCGCCGGGTCGTGATGTTGTCGTCGATGTCCTGCCTGGGCGCGGACGACCCGGCCAACCTGATCGGGCAGCATCATCTGGAGGGCGAACGCGAGATCGAGGCGTCCGGCCTCGAGTGGACGTTCCTCCGTCCGGGCGCGTTCGCCGCGAACACGCTCGACTGGGCCGGGCAGATCCGCGAGAACGGCGTGGTGCGCGGTCCGTACGCCCGCGCGCACACCACGCCGATGCACGAACGGGACATCGCCGCCGCGGCCGCCCAGGCCTTCCTCACCGACGACCTCGTCGGCACCAGGCCGGTGCTCAGCGGCCCCGAGTCGCTCACCCAGGCCGACCAGGCCCGGATCATCGGCGAGGCCATCGGCAGGCCCGTGCGCTACGAGGAGGTCTCCCCCGAGACCGCCCGCGAGGCGATGATCGGCGGGGGCGTCCCCGCGCCCTTCGTTGACGCGATGTTGCGGATGTTCGCGGGCGCCGTCGACACTCCGGACCAGGTGTATCCGGACTTCGAGCGGATCACCGGCCGCCCGGCGCGCACGTTCGCCGAGTGGGCGGCCGACCACGCCCCCGCCTTCGGCTGACCCGCCGTCCCTTCGAGGCAAGACCCGTCAGGTGGCCGGTCCTGGCGGGCCTTGATCCTCACCGTTGCCGGCGGCCGGGTTGCCGAGCTCTTCCCGCGTATCTACGTTCGAGATGTCGAGGCCGGAGATCGGGAGCGTCCGCATGAGCGAGCAGACCCAGCAGCAGACCGAACGGCAGGCCGAGCGCCACGCCACCGCCAGGCCACCCTGGCTGGCCGGGCACATGGCACCCGTGCCCGACGAGATCGACGCCGTCGGCCTGGAGGTCACCGGCACGCTGCCGGCCGAGCTCACCGGCCGCTACTTCCGCAACGGGCCCAACCCGATGCCCGGCAAGGACTCCGGCCACTGGTTCACCGGACACGGCATGGTCCACGGCGTCCGGCTCCGCGACGGCCGCGCCGAGTGGTACCGCAACAGGTGGGTGCGCACCCGGGCGTTCACCGAGGGCGCCCCCTTCCTCGCCGACGACCTGACCATCGACCGGTCGGCCGTGCACGCCAACACGCACGTGATCCCGCACGCCGGCAAGATCCTCGCGCTGATCGAGGTGGGGTTCCCGTACGAGCTCACGCCGGAGCTGGAGACGGTGGGCCCGTGCGACTTCGGCGGGCGGCTGACGAGCGCGATGACCGCGCATCCCAAGGAGGACCCGGTCACCGGCGAGCTGCTGTTCTTCGGGTACGGCTTCATGCCGCCGTACCTGACCTACCACCGGCTGTCGGCGGACGGGCGGCTGGTCGAGAGCCGGGAGATCGAGGTCCCCGGCCCGACGATGGCGCACGACTTCGCCATCACCGAGCACCACGTGGTCTGGCTCGACCTGCCGGTGGTGTTCGACCTGGAGCTGGTGGCCGGTGGCATGCCGTACCGCTGGGACGACGCGTACGGCGCCCGGATCGGCGTGATGCCGCGCGACGACACGAGCAGGGTCCGGTGGTTCGACGTCGATCCCTGCTACGTCTTCCACGTCGGGAACGCGCACGAGGACGCCCGGGGGCGGGTGGTGATCGACGCCGCCCGGTACCGGCCGGCGGAGTTCACCGCGTTCTGGCCGATCATCGGCGGTCCCGGCGAGGCCGGCGCGGCGGGCCCGGCGCAGGCCGCCGCGTCCACCGGCAACGCCAGGCTGCACCGGTGGACGCTCGACCCGGCCTCCGGCAAGGTCACCGAGAAGACGCTGGACGACCGGGGCGTGGAGTTCCCGACGCATGACGACGCGCGCACGGGGCATCCGCACCGTTTCCTCTACACGGCGGCCGACGACGCGATCGTGAAGTACGACGTCCGCACCGGTTCGTCCAGCGCGTTCGAGCTCGGACCGGAGCTGACGCCCGGTGAGGCGGTCTTCGTCCCCGCCCAGGGGGCCCGGGGCGAGGACGAGGGCTGGCTGCTGTCGATCGTCTCCGACCTCGCCGGCACCGGCTCCGAGCTGCTCGTCCTCGACGCGTCCGATCTCTCGCGGACCGCCTCGGTACGGCTGCCGCGCCGCGTTCCGGCGGGCTTCCACGGCAGCTGGATCCCGGACGCCTGAGCCGTCCTCCCCGGGGCCGAGCGTAAAGTGCTTTACTAGCCGGTATCCATGCAAGTGGATACTTACCGAGCTTGCCGCATCGGCCCCGTTCCGGGAGGTCCCTCATGTCCGTCGCCACGGAGAGCAGCACGAGCTTCGAGTCGCTGAACCCGGCGACCGGCGAGGTCGTCGCCGAACATCCGATCCATGACGAGAAGGCGGTCGCCGAGGCCGTCGAGCAGGCCCGCGACGCCGCCGAGTGGTGGCGGGCCCTCGGGTGGAAGGAGCGGCGGGTCCGGCTGCTCAACGTCAAGGGCTCCCTCACCCGCAACCTGAACCGGATGGCCGAGCTCATCCACCAGGAGACCGGCAAGCCGGTGCAGGACGCCCAGCTCGAAGTGATCATGGCGATCACGCATCTGGACTGGGCGGCCCGCAACGCGCGCAAGGTGCTGGGCCCGCGCACCGTCTTCCCAGGCATGACCGCGATCAACCAGAAGTGCGTGCTGGAGTACCAGGCGCTCGGCGTGGTCGGCGTCATCGGCCCGTGGAACTATCCGATCTTCACCCCGATGGGCTCGATCGCCTACGCGCTCGCGGCCGGCAACGCGGTCGTCTTCAAGCCGTCGGAGTTCACCCCCGGCGTCGGCGTCCTGCTGGCCGAGCTCTTCGCGGCCGTGGTGCCCGAGCGTCCGGTGCTGCAGACCGTCACCGGGCTCGGCCCGACCGGCGGCGCGCTCGCCGCCCACCCCGGCGTCAGCAAGATCGCGTTCACCGGTTCGACCCGGACCGCCAAGAAGGTGATGGCGGCCTGCGCGCAGAACCTCACCCCCCTCGTCGCCGAGTGCGGCGGCAAGGACGCCTGCATCGTGGACGCCGACGCCGATCTGGAGGCCGCCGCGGACGCCGCGCTGTGGGGCGCCATGGCCAACGCCGGGCAGACCTGCATCGGCGTCGAGCGCATCTACGTCGTCGACTCGGCCTACGACGAGTTCCTCGGCAAGCTCACCGGCAAGGCCAAGGATCTGCGTCCCGGCTTCGACCGCGAGGCCGCGTACGGCCCGATCACGATGCCCGGCCAGCTCGACATCATCGAACGCCACATCAAGGACGCCCTCGACAAGGGCGGCACGGCCGTCGTCGGCGGCGCCGAGTCGGTCCGCAAGCCCTACGTCGAGCCGGTGGTGCTCACCGACGTCCCCGACGACTCCGCGGCCGTCCGCGAGGAGACCTTCGGCCCCACGATCACCGTGCACCGGGTCAAGGACCTCGAAGAGGCCCTGGAGAAGGCCAACCGGACCAACTACGGCCTGGCCGGCACGATCTTCTCCGGCGACAAGGCGCGCGCGATGGACCTCGCCCGCCGGATGCGTTCCGGCATGACCTCCATCAACGCGTTCGCCTCGTTCGCCCAGGTCGCCGCCCTGCCCTTCGGCGGCGTCGGCGAGTCCGGCTTCGGCCGCATCCACGGCGCCGATGGCCTCCGCGAGTTCACGCGGCCCAAGGCCATCACCCGCCAGCGCTTCGCGATCCCCGGCAACCTCACGTCCTTCTCGCGCACCGAGAAGGAGATGGCCCGGATCCTCCAGATGGTCACGATGATGCACGGGAAGCACTACAAGCGGTAGGTCGGCTTAGGGCGTTCCTAGGTGCCTTAGGCGAGCTAAGACCTTCTAGGCGGGAGAGATAAGGCGTCGTCCCAATGTGGGGTGTGGGGCCTTAGCGCGAATCTTTAGATGTCGGGCCGAACAGGTCGGCCGGGCAGAACGAGGAGAGCGCGAGATGCTGCACCCCGAGGTTTCCAAGGCCATCGCCGCCGACCGCATCCGCCGCCTGCAGGCCGAGGCCAAGGCCGACCGCCGGGCCGCGAAGGCCCGCAAGCGGTGACGCCCGCCGAACGGCGGCGGCCGCCAGGCTGCCGAGCAGGAGCGAGACCCCCGTCCGGAAGGACGGGGGTCTTCCGTTTTCCGCGAACGGAGCCTCTCAGGCGAGCGGTGCGCGGCCCCGGATCAGGTCGGCGGCGCGTTCGGCGATGGCGATGGTGGGGGCGTTGGTGTTGCCGCGCGGCACGGCCGGCATGACCGAGGCGTCGACGACGCGCAGGCCCGCCACGCCGCGGACGCGGAGCTCGGGGTCGCACACGGCGCCGTCGCCGCCCATCGCGCAGGTGCTCGTCGGGTGGAAGAGGGTGGCGCACTCCCTGCGCACGAACTCCTGGAGCGAGGCGTCGTCGTCGGCCTGCTCGCCCGGCGTCCATTCGCCCCCGACCAGCCCGGCCAGGGGGCCGGTCGCGGCGATCTCGCGGGCCTGGCGGACGCCCGCGACCAGGACGTCCAGGTCCGCCTTGTCGGCGAGGTAGGCGGGGTCGATCAGCGGTTTGGCGTACGGGCTGGCCGAACGGAGCGTCAGCGCGCCGCGGCTGGCGACGGCGATGGTGGTGGCGAAGACGGAGACGGCCCGCTGCGAGGCCTCGACCAGGCCCTGGTTGATGAACGGGGTCGGCAGCACGTGGTACTGCAGGTCGGGGGCGGGCAGGCCCTCGACGGTACGGACGAAGCCGCCCGCCTCGGCGATGTTCGAGGTGTACGGGCCGCGGCCCAGCGCCTGGTAGAGCGCGAAGCTGCGGGCGTTGGCGAGCTCCCACAGCGCCTTGTGGCGCGGCGTCGCGAACATGACGTTCACGAACGGATGGTCCTGGAGGCCCTGGCCCACCGGCGCGTCGACCAGCACGTCGATGCCGTGCTCGCGCAGGTGGCCGGCCGGGCCCACGCCGGACAGCATGAGCAGCTGCGGGCTGTTGATCGCACCGCCGGACAGCACGACCTCGCCCTCGGCGCGCGCCTCGACCGTCTCGCCGCGGACCTCGTACGCGACGCCGGTGGCACGGCCGTTCTCGATCAGGACGCGGGTCACGAGGGCGTCGGTCACCACGGTCAGGTTGGGCCGGGACAGTGCCGGGCGCAGGTAGCCGACGGCCGTCGACCAGCGCTTCCCGCGCTTGTGGGTGACCTGGTAGAAGCCCACGCCGTCCTGCTCGGGGCCGTTGAAGTCGTTGTTGGCGGCCAGGCCGTACGCCTTGGCCGACCGCACCCACGCCTGGCTGAGCGGGTGCTTGTAACGCAGATCCTCGACCCGGAGCGGACCGCCGACGCCGTGCAGGTCGGACTCGCCGCGCTGCTGATCCTCGGCACGCCGGAAGTACGGCAGCAGCTGGTCGAACCCCCAGCCCTCGCAGCCGTAGGAGTCGCGCCAGGTGTCGTAGTCGTACCGGTGCCCGCGGATGTAGATCATCGCGTTGGTGGACGAGCTGCCGCCGAGCGTGCGGCCCCTCGGCCAGTAGACGCTGCGGCCCGCGGCGTGCTCCTGCGGGACGGTGTCGTAGTTCCAGTCGTACGGGCCCTTGATCAACGAGGCGACCGCGGCCGGGATGTGGATCTCGGGGGCGTCGTCGGGCGGGCCGGCCTCCAGCAGCAGCACCTTGGTGCCGGAGTCCTCGCTCAGCCGGGCGGCCAGCACACAGCCCGCGCTGCCCGCACCCACGATGATGTAGTCGTACACGGCCGCCTCCGGAGTGTCTTACCAGGCGAGAAGTACCCAAACCTTACCGAACATCGTTCTGGGCATCTCCGTCGTAGGGTGGCGTCCATGGCGAAGAACAGGGAGACCCCGGTCGTGCTGTCCCGCATCTATACCCGCACCGGCGACGACGGCACGACCGCTCTCGGCGACATGTCCCGCACCGGCAAGACCGATCCCCGGCTGGCGGCCTACGCCGACGTGGAGGAGGCCAACGCCGCCATCGGCGCCGCCCTGGCCCTCGGCTCCCTGCCCGAGCCCCTCGTCACGCTGCTCACCCGCGTCCAGAACGACCTCTTCGACGTCGGCGCCGACCTGTGCGCCCCGAGCGTCGCCGAGCCCGCGGGCACGTCGCTGCGCATCGACGCCTCGTACATCGACGTCCTCGAAGCCGCCTGCGACCAGCACAACGCCGGCCTCGAGCCGCTGCGCAGCTTCATCCTCCCCGGCGGCACGCCCGGCGCGGCCCTGCTGCACGTCGCCCGCACCGTGTCGCGGCGGGCCGAGCGGTCTGCCTGGGCGGCGATCGAGGCCCATGGCGCCGCGACCGGCGGCGAGCCCGTCGAGGGCGGCGTCAACCCGCTCACCGCCCGCTACCTCAACCGGCTGTCGGACCTGCTGTTCATCCTCTGCCGGGTCGCCAACGCCGAGCACGGCGACGTCCTGTGGAAGCCGGGCGGCGAACGCTGAGCCCCAGGGCGGGCCGAAGCGCGGGCTGAGCGCCATGGTGGGGCTAACCCCACCATGAACACTCCCGGCTGCCTCCTGGCCGGGTCGGGTCTCCCCGAGCGAAGCTTTGGAAGAGTACGGGGAGTCCGGAGAGCGGCGGGAGACGACGTGAAGACCCTGACGGGTACGGCGGCACTGGCCGGGGCGATGGTGTCGGCCGCCGCGCTGACCGGCTGCGGCCTCGACGTGGACGGTGCCAAGCACCATGAGGACCGGTCGTACACGGTCAACGGCGCGGTCACCGCGATCGACCTGGACTCCGGCGACGGCAAGGTGGAGGTCGTCGGATCCGACTCGCCGGGCATCACGGTGACCGAACGGCTGAGCTGGTCGAGCGAGCACCGCAAGCCCAAGCCCGAGCACGTCACCCAGGGCGACACGCTGAAGTTGCGGACGCGCTGCGAGGGCAACGTGATCGGCTTCAGCAGCTGCGGCCTCTCCTACCGCATCCAGGTCCCGCGCGCCATGGCGCTCAACCTTCACAACGACGACGGCCCCATCGAGGTCTCCGGGCTCCGGGGCACTCTCCGGCTGACCACCGACACCGGGTCGATCACCGCCGCCGACGTCCAGACCGCGTCGCTGGTCGCCAAGACGGGCGATGGGCCGATCAAGGTGTCGGGCAAGGCCGCCAAGGCCGAGTTCAGTGCCGACACCGGGTCGATCTCGATCGACGACATCGAGTCCACGTCCCTGGTCGCCAAGACGGGCGATGGACCGATCAAGGTGTCCGGCCAGGCCGTCAGTGCCAAGTTCAACACCGACACCGGATCGATCTCGGCCGACGAGCTGCGCGCCGAGAAGGTCGACGCGCGCACGGGTGACGGGCCCGTCCGGCTCCGCCTCGCCACCGCGCCGACGACCGTCGAGGCCCGCACCGACACGGGCTCCGTGGAACTGGCGGTCCCGGCCGGCGAGACGTACAACATCAGCGCCACCACCGACACCGGCGGCAAGGACATCGACCCGTCCCTGCGTACCGCCAGTACGGCGAAGCACAGGATCACGGTCTCGACCGGCGACGGCCCGGTCCGCATCCGCCCCGCCTGACCGCGCGCCTAGCGGCCGGGTTCGGCGCGCAGGAACGCCAGGACGGCGAGCACGCGGCGGTGCGTGTCATCGGTCTGCGGCAGGTCGAGCTTGGCCAGGATGCTGCCGACGTGCTTGCCCACGGTCGCGTCCGACACGACGAGCTCCTGGGCGATGGCGGTGTTGGAACGGCCCTCGGCCATGAGGGCGAGCACCTCGTGTTCGCGCGGTGAGAGGGCCGCCAGGGGGTCGGCGCGGCGGCGCAGCAGCTGGCGCACGACCTGCGGGTCCACGACCGTGCCGCCGTCCAGTACCGCCCGCAGCGCGCCGATGAAGTCCTCGATGTCGACCACCCGGTCCTTGAGCAGGTAGCCGACCCGACGGCCGTCGCCGGAGTCGAGGAGGTCGGCGGCGTAGCTGAGCTCCACGTACTGGCTGAGGGCCACCACCGCGAGCTTCGGATCGGCCACGCGCAGCTCCACGGCGGCGCGCAGCCCCTCGTCGGTGAAGCCGGGCGGCATCCGGATGTCGGTGACCACCAGGTCCGGGGAGTGCTCGGCGACGGCGGCCGTGAGCGCCGCCGCGTCGCCCACGGCGGCGACGACCTCGAAGCCGAACCGCGCGAGCAGCCCGGCCAGGCCCTCGCGCAGCAGCACGCCGTCCTCGGCCAGCACGACTCGCACGGTCGCGTCATGGCGCACGTTCAGGGCAGGCTGCACGGAAGCTCCACACGTAGCAACGTCGGTCCCCCCGGCGGGCTCGACACCAGCATTCTGCCGTCGATCACGGCCACCCGGTCCGCGAGGCCGGTCAGCCCGGTGCCTCCGGCCGGATCGGCGCCGCCCTTCCCGTCGTCCTGGATCTCGATGACGAGCAGGCCGTCCGCCTGGCGCGCGCTCACGCCGGCCCGCGTCGCCTCGCTGTGCTTGGCGGCGTTGGTGAGGGCTTCGGCGACCACGAAGTACGCCGTGGCCTCCACGTGCGCGGGAAACCGTCCGGGCAGATCGGCTTCGACGGTCACGGGAAGGGGCGACTGGTCGGCGAGCTCGCCCAGGGCCGCGGGCAGCCCGCGGTCGGTCAGCACGCGCGGATGGATGCCGTGGATGAGTTCCCGCAGCTCGACCATGAGCTGCTTCGCCTGCCGGTGCGCCGCGTCCAGGTTCTCGGCGGCCGCCGAGCCCTGGGGCAGGTCCAGCCGGGCCAGCCCGATCTGGAGGGTGAGCCCGAGCAGGCTCTGCTGCGCGCCGTCGTGGAGGTCCCGCTCGATCCTGCGGCGCTCGGCCTCGAAGGCGTCCACGAGCCGGGCCCGGGACCGAGACACCTCGACGAGCTCGGCACGCAGCCGTTCGCTGGAATCACCCTGAAGGAGCGCGCGGGCGACCGCCGCGTAGGCGCCTGCCAGCAACGCGAGGCCGTACGGCAGAACGGCGATCACCACGACCGCGGCGGCGGCGTACGGCAGGGCCTCCCCGAACGTGGCGGCTTTGCCCATTCCCAGCGCCAGCGGACGATCGCTTCCGAGGACGAGCAGCGGGCTCAGCAGGAACATGGTGAGAACCAGCAGCGTGAGCGCCAGGACGCAGGCCAGCACGGGCGCCACAGTGGCCAGCAGAAGGGCGTAGCCGAGCTCGCGCCACGTGGCGGGCTCGGTGTAGCGGGTCCAGAGCCAAGCCCGCGTCCCGGGGGTGGCGGGTCTCCGATGCCCCGAACGGATCGGCCGCGCGTCCACCAGCCGCAGGCGCCGCCGTTCCCAGGAGGCCACGGGCATCGCGACAAGCGGTCCCACTCCCGCGAGCAGCACCGTGCCCGCGCCCACCAGGATCGTCGTGCGGACCAGCCCGCCGCCGGAGAGCGCGATGAGCCAAGGCAGGGCGAGCAGGACGAGCGGCAGGGTCACGAGGGCCATCGGCCCGCCGCTGAGAAGGAAGGCCGCCGACCGCCAGGGCCAGGATCCGATCAGGAAGCGCCGTCGCCTGACCGCCTCCAGCCCGGTGCGCACCGGCGCGGACCGGGAGTCGGTTCGAGGGATGATCGGCACAGGCGTACGTTACCCACCTGCGCGAACGCCCGGAATGGGCACCAGCCATGATCCTCGGGTAGGGCCAGGCATACCTTCGAGTCGGGTGTCCGCCGTGATGCCGGGACCGCCCGCGGACGGGTGGGATGCGAGGCATGACGATCGCGACTCCCCCTCATGCCCTGAGGCATTCGGCAGAGCTGCACGGCGTGACCAAGGAGTTCGGCACGGGCTCCGCCCGGGTCCGGGCACTGGACGACGTCAGCGTGACCTTCCCCAACGGCTCGTGGACCGCCGTGATGGGGCCGTCCGGCTCGGGCAAGTCCACCCTGCTGCACTGCGCGGCCGGTCTCGACCAGGCGACCTCCGGCCGGATCCTGCTCGCCGGGCAGGACATCACCACCGCGCCGGACGGCGTCCTGACCGCGCTCCGCCGCCGCACGATGGGGTTCGTCTTCCAGAACTTCAACCTCATCGGTTCCCTGACCGCCGAACAGAACGTCGCTCTCCCCCTGCGGCTGGCCGGGACCAAGGTCTCGCGGCGGGACGTTCACGCCGCGCTCGCCGAGGTCGGGCTGGCAGACCGGACGCGGCATCGGCCGCGCGAGCTGTCCGGCGGCCAGCAGCAGCGCGTGGCGCTCGCGCGGGCCATGGCGACCCGGCCCGCCGTGCTCTTCGCCGACGAGCCGACCGGTGCGCTGGACTCCGCCTCGGCCCGGACGGTGCTCGGGATGCTCCGCCGGATGGTGGACGAATCAGGGCAATGCGTCGTCATGGTCACCCACGACCCGGCCGCCGCGGCGCGGGCGGACGCGGTCGTCTTCCTCTCCGACGGCCGGATCGTGGACCGGCTCGTCCAGCCGTCCGCACTGGACGTCGCCGACCGTCTCGCCCGGCTGGAGGGCTGAGGCGATGCTGCGGATGTCCCTGAGCACGTTCCGCGAGCGCTGGCCGCTGTTCGCCGGAGCGATCCTGACCGTGACGCTGGGCGTGGCCCTCGTCCAGTCGTCCGTGCTGGTGCTGATGGCCACGGGTGAGCCGAAAGTCCCGCCCGGAGTCTCAGGCGAGGAGGCCGAGCAGATCCGGGAGGGCTACGTCGGCGCCGCGACCCTGCTGGGGATGGCGGTGCCGCTGGCCATGTTCCTCGCCGTCTTCATCGTCGGCTCCACGTTCGCGTTCACGGTGGCGCAGCGGCGCCGGGAGCTCGCGCTGCTGCGGGTGGTCGGCGGGAGCAGGCCGCAACTGGTCCGCCTGCTGCTGTCGGAGGCATTGCTGCTGGGGCTGACCGGCAGTGTGCTCGGCATCGTCGTGGGCGTGCCCGCGACGTCGGTCCAGTCGTGGCTGCTGGTGCGGATCGGCCTGCTGCCCGGCGGCTTCTCCGCGCCGTGGTCGTTCGCGATCGTGCCGGTGTCGCTGGGCGTCGGGATCGGGGTCGCCGTCTGCGGCGTGCTGACCGCCTCCTGGAACGCGGCGCGGCTCCGTCCGCTCGACGCCGTCCGGCACGGGCCGGGCGCGGGCCGGGTGATGACCGCGGGCCGCTGGTTGTTCGGGCTGAGCGCGCTGGCCCTCACGATCCTGCTGGTGGCGGCGGGCCAGTCGGCGGATCTGCTCGGTGCCCTGCTGATCGCGATGGCGGTCTCCGTACTCGGTTCGGTGGCGCTGAGCCGGCTGAGCCCGCTGGCCGTGCCGCTCACCGCCCGGCTGTTCGGTGCCGCCCTGCGCGGCACGGCGCTGGGCGAGCTCGCCCAGGCCAACCTGCGGGACGGGGTACGGCGCAACGCGTCGACCGCCGCGCCCCTCATCGTGCTCGTCGGGCTGCTCATCGGGCTCAGCGGCGCGCTCGGCTCGCTGGCCCGCGCCACCGGCGCGGACCTCAGGAGGATCACCGCCGCGGATCTCGTCGTCGGGTCGACCGGTGCCGGGGCCGCCCGTCTCGCGGGGATCCCGGGGGTGGCCGTCACCTCGCCGCAGGTGCCGGTGGAAGTCTCCGTGACGGCCCGCCACCGGGTGGGGCAGCGGTCCTACCGGCGGACGCACCATTCGGGGGTCACGGCGGTCGATCCCGTGGCGTACCAGCGCACGCACCGCCTCGTACCGCGGTCCGGCTCACTCGCGGAGCTACGGGGCCGCACGGTCGCGATCGGGCCCCGCCTGGCGGCCGGCGGCGTACGGGGAGACAGCGTGACCGCCCGGATCGGCGGCCGGACGCTGCGGCTGCGGATCGTCGCGAGGCTGCCGGAGACCTTGGAGAACGGAGGCGACAGCTTCCTGGTGCCGCATGACCTGATCCCCGCCGGGCTCACCGCGAACGCACCGGCCGAGACCCTCGTCCAGGTCGCGCCGGGCGCCTCGCCAGACGACGTCGGCCGGCGCATTCAGGCCGCGGGAATCGGCACGGTCCGGACGGTCGCGGCGTGGGCCGACGGCAGGGTCGCCGAGCAACAGCGCGGAATGAACGGGATCATGACGGTCCTGATGGGACTGTCGGGCCTCTACGCGGCGGTGGCCGTCGTCAACGCGGTGGTCATCGCCGGTGCCGAGCGGCGGACGGAGTTCGCGGTCGCCCGGGTCACCGGGCTGAGCCGGGCGCAGGTGGTCGGGACGGCGCTGATCGAGTCGGCGGCCGTCACGTCCATCGGGCTGTTCCTGGGCGCGCTGGTGGCCGCGGGCGCGCTGGCGGGATTCCGGCCGGGGCCGGGTGGCGTGCAGGTCCTGGCGGTTCCGTGGGGCCTGCTCGGGCTGCTGACCGCCGGGGCGTTCCTCGTGACCGGGATCGCGAGCGTCCTGACCTCATGGGCGGCCACCAGGCCGTCGCCGGTCGCGCTGGTCGCCGCCCGCGAGTGACTCGTCCGGCGAGTCGGGCCGCTGCGAGCAGCCCGTGTGGATGAGGCCGCCGCGAGCGGTCCGTGTGGACGGGGGCGCCGGAAACGGGACGCGGCGTGCCGTCCCCCGGAGGTCCGGGAGGCGGCACGCCGCGTTCGTGTTCCTGCGTTCAGGTGGCCGATCCGGTCAGCGGACCAGGCGGCCGCCCTTCCAGTCGAAGCCGGCCGTGATGTTGCCGCGCTTGGCGGCGGCACGGGCCTGGCCGTTCACCGGCAGGGTGCTGAGCGCCAGCCGCTGCGTGACGGCGGCGATGCCGTCGGCGTTGGTGTCCAGCAGGTGCCAGTTGATGTTGGTCAGCCGGTCGCACTTGGCGTGGTAGCACGGGTCGTACGGCTGGCCGGCCTTACCACCGAAGATCTTGGCCTCGTCGGCCGTCTTGATGCCCTCGGCGCCGGTGTCGATGCCGCCGGCCGGGATGCCCGCCTCGAGGAACGGCCCGTAGTCGGAGCGGCCGTTGAACTCGCTCGGCACGGTCGGCAGCTTGCGCTTGGCGTAGTACTGGTTGAACATCTTCTGGATCGCCGCCGAGCCGGCCGGGGCCGTCGGGTCCGAGCCGTTGTAGACGCCGCGGACGCCGTTCGGGGAGGCGGTCATGTCGAAGTTCAGGTTGAGGGCGATCTTCGCCTTCTGCGCGGCCGTCAGGTGCGTGACGTAGTAGTCGGCGCCGACGAGGCCCGACTCCTCGGCACCCCACCAGGCGAAGCGGACCTTGTTCTTCAGGCCCTTCTTGCCCAGCTTGTTGATCTTCTGGGCGACCGCCAGGATGCTGGCCGAGCCGGAGCCGTTGTCGTTGATGCCGGGGCCCTCGGCGACGCTGTCGAGGTGGGCGCCGACGACGATCACGTTGTTGGGGTTGCCCCACTTGCTCTCGGCGATGACGTTGGCGACCTGCTTCGGCGTGTTGGTCACCTCGGTCTTGACGCGCACCTTGAGCGTCTTGGCGTCGGCCGCCGGGCGGAGCTCGGTGCCGATCTTGTACGTGGTGCCGATGACCGGGATCGGGGCCGGCTTGTCCAGGCCGAAGACGGCGGGAGTGTCGACCGGCACGTCCGGGCCCTGCCGCTGGTAGATGATCACAGCGCTGGCGCCGGCGGCGACCGCGTTGTCGACCTTGTCGACGAACGCGCAGGTGCCGCGGCGGATCAGGGCGATGTCGCCCTTCTGGATGCCGTTGAAGTCGGCGGCCTCGCAGCCGCTGTGACCCTCGGGCCCCTGGTCGCCGGCCAGGTCGACCGGGAAGACGTTCGCGGTCACGTCGCCGGAGCCGGAGTACTCCCAGGTGCCGTACTCGGTGTCGGGCTTGTAGGACGTCGGGGTCGGCGCGGTCTGCTCGAAGGCGCCCGGGCCGTCCTGCTTGAAGATCCAGAACGGGAAGTTCTGCACCTTCGGCGTGAGCCCGGCCTTCTTGAGCTCGTTGACGACGTACTTGACCGAGATGTCGTAGCCCGCCAGGCCCGACTTGCGGTTGCCGCCGTTGTAGTCGGCGATCGTCTGGAGGTTGACCAGGTGCCGCTTGATGTCCTTGACCGTCACCAGCTTCGCCAGGTCGGGCTTCGGCTTGGGCTTCGGCTTGGCGGCCGCCTCGGCGGCCGGCGCGGTGACGAGTGACACGGCCAGAAGGGCCGCGGCGCCCGCAGCGAACCTACGCAATATTCGCTCCTGTGGGGGAAATGGCGGGGGATTTGTGGTGATCTCGCCATTTCGCCACAAGAGTCACTTGCGCCACAAGAGCGATCGCTATGACAGTTTTATCTCAATTGGGACAAACAGTGAAATACGGACTGATTGTCAGAAGCCGGTCACAGCCCGTGCTCCCCGGTCGTCGTCACGGGATGCCGATCACGGTTCGTGTTGCGGAAGATCGACCGGGAATCCGGGGGGCGCGGCCTCGAGCCACGCGAGAAAGCCGGTCAGCGCGGAACCGCTCATCGCCAGTTCCGCGGTCAGGTCGCCGTCCCGTACCTCGATGACGGTGACGTCCGGGAGCAGGCCGGCGGCCTCCTCCCCCTCGGGGACGCGCCGGCCGGCTATGACGAGGCCCCGGCGGTGGATCACCTGCCGGGGCCTGCGCCGGAAACCGAAGACGCGGTGCCAGTTGAGCACATCGCCCTTGTAGCGGCCGATGCCGAGCCGCCAGGCGCCGGGGGCGCCGTCCTGCGCGAGCACGCGCAGGCTGCACTCCACCGCGCCGCCGCCGCGGACGAACAGCCATCGCCGTACCGTCATCGCGACGAACAGGAGTGCCACCAGGAGAACGACGGCGGCGAGCACCCCGCCCACGTCCAGTGCCAGGTGCCCGCCCAAGTCCCCCGCCGTTCCCGGCTAAGCCTCTTGGCCCGCCGCGCGCAGCCGCGCCCGGGCCCGCCGTTCGGCGGTCGAGTCCTCTTCGCCGCCCGCGCGGGCGGCTTCCAGGTCCTGCCGCGCGGACGCGACATCGACCTCGGTGCCCAGCTCGGCGAGCTCGGCCAGGACCGACACCTCGTCGCCGGCGATGGAGAAGAAGCCGCTGCCGACCATGGCGGAGATCCACTCACCGCCGTCGGCGGGCTCGACCTTCACCACGCTGCCGTCGAGCAGGACGCCCAGCACCGGGGCGTGACCCGGCATGATGCCGAGCTGGCCCTCGACGGTCTGGGCGACCACCATCTTGGCCTCGCCGGACCAGATCTCACGCTCCGGTGAGACCAGGCCGACCTTCAGGGTTGCCACGTGTCACTCCTCCGAATACTGGATCGGAACCCGCCGCGGTCCGGCGGGCGGGCCCGGCCCTGCCGGGCCCGCCCGCCGGAGCGGGTTACTTCTCCAGCTCCTTGGCCTTCTTCTCGACATCCTCGATGCCGCCGCACATGAAGAACGCCTGCTCCGGGATGTGGTCGTACTTGCCCTCGGCGATCGCCTTGAAGGACGCGACGGTCTCGTCCTTGGGCACGGTCACGCCGGGCTGGCCGGTGAACTGCTCGGCCACGTACATCGGGTGCGACAGGAACCGCTCGATGCGCCGCGCCCGGTTGACGGTGACCTTGTCCTCTTCGGAGAGCTCGTCGATACCGAGGATCGCGATGATGTCCTGCAGCTCCTTGTACTTCTGCAGGATCCGCCGCACCTCCTGGGCGACCGAGTAGTGCTCGACGCCGAGGATCTGCGGGTCCATGATCCGCGAGGTGGAGTCGAGCGGGTCGACCGCCGGGAAGATGCCCTTCTCGGAGATGGCACGCGAGAGCACCGTGGTCGCGTCGAGGTGCGCGAACGTGGTGTGCGGCGCCGGGTCGGTGATGTCGTCCGCGGGCACGTAGATCGCCTGCATCGAGGTGATCGAGTGACCCTTGGTCGAGGTGATCCGCTCCTGCAGCACGCCCATCTCGTCGGCCAGCGTGGGCTGGTAGCCCACCGCCGACGGCATGCGGCCCAGCAGGGTGGAGACCTCGGAACCGGCCTGGGTGAAGCGGAAGATGTTGTCGATGAACAACATCACGTCCTGGCCCTGGACGTCCCGGAAGTACTCCGCCATGGTCAGCGCGGACAACGCCACCCGCAGCCGGGTGCCCGGGGGCTCGTCCATCTGGCCGAAGACGAGGGCGGTGTCCTTGAGGACGTCCGCCTCTTCCATCTCCACCCAGAGGTCGTTGCCCTCACGGGTGCGCTCGCCGACACCCGCGAAGCAGGAGGTGCCACCGAAGTTGCGGGCGACGCGCCGGATCATCTCCTGGATGAGGACGGTCTTGCCCACACCCGCGCCGCCGAACAGGCCGATCTTGCCGCCCTTGACGTACGGGGACAGCAGGTCGATGACCTTGATGCCGGTCTCCAGCATCTCGGTCCGCGACTCCAGCTGGTCGAACGCCGGAGCCTTGCGGTGGATGCCCCAGCGCTCGGTGACCTCCAGGGAGGCGGTCGGCACGTCGAGCGTCTCGCCGAGGGCGTTCCACACGTGGCCCTTGGTCACGTCGCCGACCGGCACCGAGATCGGGCCGCCGGTGTCGGTGACGGCCGCGCCGCGCACCAGACCGTCGGTCGGCTGCATCGAGATGGCGCGGACCATGTTGTCACCGAGGTCCTGGGCGACCTCGAAGGTCAGGGTCTTGGTCTCGTCGCCGAGCGTGACCTCGGTCTTGAGCGCGTTGTAGATGGGCGGAATGGCGTCGGCGGGGAACTCCACGTCGACGACCGGGCCGATGATCCGGACGACGCGCCCGGTGGCGGTCGCCGTTTCTACCTGTGCAGTCATTCTTACTCCCCGCCAGAATCGGCGAGCGCGTCAGCGCCACCGACGATCTCGCTGATTTCCTGGGTGATCGCCGCCTGCCGCGCCTGGTTCATCTGGCGCGTGTAGACACCGATCAGTTCGTTGGCATTGTCGGTCGCCGACTTCATCGCCCGGCGGCGCGAGGCGTGCTCGGACGCGGCCGACTGGAGCAGCATGTGGTAGATGCGGCTCTCGATGTAGGACGGCAGCAGCCGGTCGAGCACGGTCTCGGCGGTCGGCTCGAACTCGTACGCCGGGGGGACCTGCTCGGCGTCGGTCTCCTCGATGTCGAGCGGCAGCAGCCGCCGGACCTGCACCGACTGGGTCAGCATCGAGACGAACTCGGTGTAGACCACATGGATCTCACCGACGCCGCCCTCGGCGTCGGTCTTGAGGAAGTCGGCCGCCAGCCGCTGCCCGATCCGCTCCGCGTCGGCGAACGCGGGACGGTCGCTGAAGCCCGTCCAGTCGGCCTCGATGTCACGGTCGCGGAACCGGTACCAGGTCAGGGCCTTGTTGCCGACCAGATACGGCAGCGGCTCCTTGCCCTGCTCGCGCAGGGCCTTGATCAGCGACTCGGCCTCACGGATGACGTTGGCGTTGTAGCCGCCGGCGAACCCGCGGTCGCTCGTCACGATGAGCACGGCGGACCGCTTGTCCTCCGGCTGCTCCTTGAGCAGCGGGTGGTCGATGCCGACCTGGTGGCTGACCAGGGCGGTGATCGCCTGCGTGATCTGGTCGGCGTACGGCTTGGAGGCCGCCACCGCGTTCTGGGCCTTGACGATGCGCGAGGTCGCGATCATCTCCTGGGCCCGGGTGATCTTCGCAGTCGACTTCACCGACCTGATCTGCTGCCGGAGTTGGCGAAGTTGTGCCATCGCCGATCAGGCCTTCTTGGTGACGCGGGTGATCTTCTCCTGCTCGACGTCCTCGGCGTCGAGCGGCTCGATCGACTCGTCGTCCTGGACGAGAAGGTCGCCCCCGCTGGTCTCGAAGCCCTTCTTGAACTCCGTGACGGCGTCCTTGAGGGTGGTCAGGCCGTCGTCGTCGAGCTGGCCCGTCTCGCGGATCGAGGTGAGCAGGCCGCCCTGGTTGCGCTCGATGTGCTCGAGGAACTCGGACTCGAAGCGGCGCACGTCCTCGACCGGCACGTCGTCGAGCTGACCGGTCGTGCCGGCCCACACCGAGACGACCTGCTTCTCCACCGGGTAGGGGGAGAACTGCGGCTGCTTGAGCAGCTCGACCAGGCGGGCGCCGCGGTCGAGCTGGGCGCGGGACGCCGCGTCCAGGTCGGACGCGAAGGCGGCGAACGCCTCCAGGTCACGGAACTGGGACAGCGCCAGCCGCAGCGTGCCGGCGACCTTGCGCATCGCCTTGACCTGAGCGGAGCCACCGACCCGGGAGACGGAGATACCGACGTTGATCGCAGGGCGGACGCCCTGGTTGAACAGGTCGGTCTCCAGGAAGCACTGGCCGTCGGTGATGGAGATGACGTTGGTCGGGATGAACGCCGACACGTCGTTGCCCTTGGTCTCGATGATCGGCAGACCCGTCATCGAACCGGCGCCCAAGTCGTCCGACAGCTTCGCGCAACGCTCCAGGAGCCGCGAGTGCAGGTAGAAGACGTCACCCGGGTAGGCCTCACGGCCCGGCGGGCGGCGCAGCAGCAGCGACACGGCGCGGTAGGCCTCGGCCTGCTTCGACAGGTCGTCGAAGACGATCAGGACGTGCTTGCCCTGGTACATCCAGTGCTGGCCGATCGCCGACCCCGTGTAGGGGGCGATGTACTTGTAGCCCGCGGGCTCGGAGGCGGGCGCGGCCACGATCGTGGTGTACTCCAGCGCACCGGCCTCTTCGAGGGTGCGGCGCACGTTGGCGATCGTGGAGCCCTTCTGGCCGATCGCGACGTAGATGCAGCGGACCTGCTTGCTCTCGTCGCCGGAGAGCCAGGCTTCCTTCTGGTTGATGATGGTGTCGATGCAGACCGTGGTCTTGCCGGTCTGCCGGTCACCGATGATCAGCTGCCGCTGGCCCCGGCCGATCGGCGTCATCGAGTCGATGGCCTTGATGCCGGTCTGCAGCGGCTCCTTGACCGACTGCCGCTGAACGACGGACGGAGCCTGCAGCTCCAGCGCCCGCCGCTCGGTCGTCTCGATCGCGCCCTTGCCGTCGATCGGGTTGCCCAGCGCGTCCACGACGCGACCGAGGAAGGCGTCGCCGACCGGGGTCGACAGCACCTCACCGGTGCGGCGGACCTTCTGGCCCTCCTCGATCTTGCTGAAGTCACCCAGGACAACGGCACCGATCTCACGGGCGTCCAGGTTCAGAGCCAGGCCACGGGTGCCGTCCTCGAATTCGAGGATCTCGTTGGCCATCGCCGAGGGCAGGCCCTCGACGTGGGCGATACCGTCGCCGGAATCGACAACGGTGCCGACCTCTTCGCGCGCGGCGGCCTCAGGCTCGTACGACTGGACGAAGCGCTCCAGCGCGGTCCGGATCTCATCCGGACGGATCGTCAGCTCCGCCATGATTCCTCTCTTGCTCCCTTAGGGGTCAGCTCGGTATTCATCTGGGGAGCGACCCCCAGACCCCCGCGCGCGGCGGACGAAGCTGTTCGCTCCGCTGGCGCTCCGCTGCGGGCATCATCCGTCGTCTCAGCTCGCGAGCCGCCGGCGGACGTCGTCCAGCCGTCCGGCGATCGTGCCGTCGATGATCTCGTCCCCGATCTGGATCGACAGTCCGCCGATCGCCGTGGGGTCGAGTTCGATGTTCAGGTGTACTTCGTGCCCGTACGCGGTGGCCAGGACCGCCGCGAGCCGCGTCCGCTGCGCCTCGGACAGCTCCACCGAGGTGCGCACCAGCGCCACCAGACGCTCCCGGCGCTGCGCGACGAGCTTGCCGAATTCGGCGAGCCCGCCCTCCAGGCTACGTCCTCGCGGGCGCAGCACCAGCTCGGTGATCAGCGTCAGCGTGGCGGGGGTGACCTTGCCCTCCAGGAGCGTGGTCACCAGCCCCTCCTTGCGGTCCGCCGGCAGCCCGGGCCCGGCGAGCGCGCCGCGCAACTGCGGCTCGGCCTCGATGACCCGGGAGAACCGGAACAGCTCGTCCTCCAGGTCGTCCAGCCGCCCGTCGGCCTCGGCGCGGGCGGACTCGGCGTTGACCGCGAGGGTCTCGACCGCGTCCGACAGCTCCGCCGGCTTGGACCAGCGCAGCCGGACGACATCGGCGACCAGCCCGAGAGCGGCCGGCGAGACCTTGCCCTCGAGCAGCCCCTGGATGAGCCGCGCCTTGTCGGCGCCGTCCCGCGCCGGGTCGGAGACCGCCCGCCGCAGGCCGTGCTCGCGGTCGATCAGGTGCAGCACCGCGAACAGGTCGCCGCCAAGGGCGGACAGGTCGGCGGACGGGATGACCGCCTCCAGCCGTTCCCTGGCCTCCGCCAGCGACGCCCTGCTCACCGCTCCCGTGATGGTCATGAGGTGATCTGCTCCTGCGTACGAGCCCGGCCCTCGAGCTCCTCGAGGAACCGGTCGACCACGCGGCTCTGCCGGGCGGAGTCCTCGAGGGACTCGCCGACGACACGGCCGGCCAGCTCGACCGACAGCGTGCCGACCTCGGCCCGGAGCTGCTGCAACGCCTGCTGCCGCTCGGCCTCGATCTGCGACTGCGCCGCCTCGACGATGCGCCGCGACTCGGCCTGCGCCTGCTCGCGCATCTCGGCGACGATCTGCGCGCCCTGCTCGCGAGCCTCCTCGCGCAGCCGGGACGCCTCGTGCCGGGCCTCGGCCAGCTTGGCCTTGTAGTCGTCAAGCGTGGCCTGGGCCTCCGCCTGCGCCGCCTCGGCCCGCTTCAGCCCGCCCTCGATCGCGTCCGTCCGCTCCTCGAGCGTCTGGCGGATCTGCGGGACGAGCTTCCAGCCGACCAGGAGCAGCACGATCGCGAAGGCGATGGTGCCGACGACCAGCTCGGAGGTGTGCGGCAGGATCGGGTTACTGTCCTCGGCCGCCAGCGAGGCGGCGAGAAGCTTCGTCATGAGACTTCCGCCTTCCTGTCAGAAGTAGCAGGGGCGGTTTACTTGTGCACGAAGGGCACAACGAAACCGATGAGGGCGAGCGCCTCGGTCAGCGCGAAGCCCAGCAGCATGTTCTGGCGGATGACGTTGGTCAGCTCCGGCTGGCGGGCAATGGCCTGCACACCCTGACCGAAGATGATGCCCACGCCGATACCGGGGCCGATGGCAGCCAGACCGTAGGCAACGGCGCCAAGGCTGCCGCTGACGGAGTCGGACGCGGCAAGGACGTTGACGGCTTCAGCGAGCATGAGCTCTTTTCCTTTTCACTCGGACCGATGGGTGCTGCCCCATCGGAGCTTTGCGGTTGCGGGTGGTGGTGCGGTCAGTGGTCCGGGTGCAGAGCGCCGCCGATGTAGGAGGCGGCCAGCAGGGTGAAGATGAACGCCTGCAGGCTCTGCACGAAGATCTCGAAGGCGGTCATGACGACCGTCATGAGGAAGCCGACGACGCCGATACCCGCCCCCAGGACGGTGAGCTTCTCGGCCAGGAACCACCAGGCGACGGTGGCGAAGAACGCGATGAGGAGGTGGCCGGCGAACATGTTCGCGAAGAGCCGGACGGCGTGGGTGAACGGCCGCAGGATGATGTTCGACAGCAGCTCGATCGGGGCCAGGATCACGTAGAGCGGCTTGGGAAGACCCGGCGGGAACATCATGTTCTTGAAGTAACCGACCAGTCCCTGGTGCTTGATGCTGAGGAACAGCATCATCACGTACACCACGAGCGCGAGGACGATCGGGAAGGCGATGTGCGACGTGGCCGGCAACTGGAGCACCGGTACCACGCCCGCCAGGTTCATGAACAGGACGAAGAAGAACGTGGTGAAGAGGAACGGCATCCACTTGTCGCCGTCCTTGCCGATCATCGGGCGGGCCACCTGGTCGCGGACGAACAGGTAGGCGACCTCACCGACGTTCTGGACCCCCCGCGGCACGAGCTTGGGGCTGCGGAAGGCGGACCAGGAGAACCAGGTGAGCGCGACGACGGCCAGCGCGACGATCAGAACCGGCTTCGTCAGCCACGAGGGTGCACCATCCCAGAGGGGGCCCCAGTCAAAGATCTCAAGTCCGGGAGCTTCGAACTCATCTCCGCTCCCGGAGGCGAGGAGGTGCGGCGCGCTCACGCGGCAGTCCCTTCGTCGGTGACCAACGGTTTAGTCGGTGCTTGCTTGTGCGTGCCCCAAGGGCGCGACTTAAGTCCAAAGACGGTGTTGGTCTTCTCCGCCGGCGGCGCCGTCAGCGTCCGTAGCGGTGGTAGACCAGGTAGAGCGCGAGACCGAGGCCCACCAGGATTCCGATGGGGAACAGCGCCGAGGTGCCCAGCCAGCGATCCAGGAGCCAGCCGAGACCACCGTAGACGGCCATCCCGCTCAGCACGTAGCTGGGGATGGACCAGGCGGCGTTGGCAAAGCTGCGGTGGTCCGAATCGTCGGACCCCGGATCGGGCCGATGCCCCTCCTCGCTCATCGCAGGACGGACCATAGCAGGCCACCCCCCTGGTGGTCATATTGGAGTAGTCCACTTGTGCCAACGGCGCCCACGGGGTCATCACGGGCTCCGGTCGGCGGCGGGCCCGGGGGTCTGCGCGGGCTCGTCGATGTACAACATCTTCGTCTTGAGGGTGTGGCGGATCTCGGCGCCGATCCACACCAGGGTGAGGGCGATGACGGACCAGGCGAAGGCCTGGGAGTTCCACGCGGTCACGTCGCTGAAGACCGCGACGAGCGCGAACATCGCGAAGATCTTGGTGATGTAGCTGAAGACGGCGGCCGCGAACATCATCTGCGCGGAGATCTTGGACGCGTAGCTGACGGCCACCACACTGATGCTGAAGAATGCGATCACCACGACCGTGGCGATTGCGGCACCCAGCGCCCCCTTGGCTCCGCCGAGCAGGAGGCCGGCCAGAACGGCGGCGGCTCCCGCGAGGGCGGACGGGATCGCGGCGCCGCGGAGGATCCGGGCGTCGGAAGGCTGCATGTGGGCTCCGGCTGGTCACTTTCAGTGTTCGTCTCTTGTTCGTGAAAGGTATCACAAGCGTCCAGAACGCCCACAATTACCCTAGAGGTAACGCACCGAGCGTTCGCCATTGTGACTTCTCACACACGGACTGTAGCCCAGGTCGTCCTTCGACTCTCCGGAAAGCCCCTGGCCGGGCCCGCCCGGGTCAGACGGGCTGGCGAGGGCGGGGAGCCGGGGCCGGGGCGCCCGCGTGGCGCGGGGCGCGCCGCCGCATGCGCGGAAGCGCGACCATCACGACCACTCCGCCGATCGCGACGACGATGGTGACCGAGGCCACGAGCACCACCGAGTTGGTGGTGGACAGGCCCACCAGGCTCGACGCGATCAGCGCGACCCAGAAGTACATGATCAGGACGGCGCGCCGGTGTGAGTGGCCGAGCTCCAGCAACCTGTGATGGAGATGTTGCTTGTCCGGGGCGAACGGAGAGCGACCCTGATTGGTACGGCGCCAAACGGCGAGCAACATGTCGATGAACGGCACGATCGCGACCGACGGCACCAGCAGGATCGGCACCCACAGCGGCATCTGCGCGTACGCGCCGATGTTGGCGGGGTCGAACGTTCCGGTCAGCATGATCGTCGCGGCGCTCAGCAGCAGGCCGATGAGCATCGACCCGGTGTCGCCCATGAAGATCCGCGCCGGGTTGAAGTTGTGCGGCAGGAAGCCCGCGCAGATGCCGACCAGCACCGCCGCGGTCAGCGTCGAGCCGGTCAGCGTGGTCAGCCCGTTGGTGTACGAGAGCAGGTAGCCGTAGGAGAACAGGGCCAGCGCGGCGATGCCCACCACGCCCGCGGCCAGCCCGTCCAGGCCGTCGATGAAGTTCACCGCGTTGATCGTGGCGACCACGATGAAGACGGTCAGCGGCACGCCGTACGCCGGGGGCAGCGACATCGCCTCGCCGGTGGGCAGGGGCAGCTGGTAGAGCTGGATGCCCTGCATGACGAAGATGCCGGCCGCCGCGACCTGGCCCGCGAACTTGGTGAGCGCGTCCACGCCCCAGCGGTCGTCGGCGATGCCGATCAGCACGATCAGCCCGCCCGACAGCAGCAGGGCCTTGCCGGTGCCGATGTCCGTCCTCTCCAGGACCTTGCCCATCACCGGCAGGCCGTGCGCCAGCACGAGCGCCGCCGCCAGCCCGCCGAACATCGCCAGCCCGCCCAGCCGCGGCGTCGGGATGACGTGGACGTCGCGGTCGCGGGGCGCGGCCTGCGCGCCGAACCACACGGCGAAGCTGCGCACGGCGGGGGTCAGCAGGTAGGTGACGAGGGCGGCGACCAGGATGGTGAGCAGGTACTCGCGCACGCCCCGTGCCTCCCCTCACCCTCGCCGCCGCTGAATCAGAAGTCCGCCGGGGACGATCCGTTCATCCCGGCGGCGTTCCGACCAACTCTAATCTCCCAATCCGGTGACCGCTGCGTGTTCTCTTGCCCGAAATCGCTGTGTCCAGGCCGCCGCGGCTCCCGTGATCACCAGCGCGAGGCCCGCCAGACACCCGTCACCCAGCGAGAACGCCCAGAAGCCGCGGACCACGATGTCATCGGCGAGATCTCCTGCGATCAGCACGGCGCCCAGCGCCATCAGCGCCGTCCCGGCGTACCGGCGCGGCGCCGGACGGCGCGCCAGCAGCACGATCGCGCCGAGCGCCAGGGCCAGCGCGGCGGTGCCCGCCCACGAGCCCTGCCAGTGCGGACGGGCGTAGTGCGGCGGCGGCACCTCGATCGCGCCCTTGGGCAGGCTGACCCGGATGCTCATGGTCTCGCGCGGCCGCAGCCCGCGTTGCGTGAAGTCGACCGCGTACGGGCCGTCGCGGTCGCGCAGGCAGCGCGTGGAGGACTGGGCCGTCCCCGCGTGGCACGTGACGCGCTTGAGCGGGACGGGCCCCTCCACCCGGACGGCCGCCTCGCCGATCGGCACGTCCCAGTCGCCGCCGAGCGCGTCCCACAGCAGCTCGTCGTGATGGGGGTACGGGGTGAAGGCCCAGGCCACGTCGTACTCGATGACGTACGCCTGCCGCCCGCGCACCCGGCGCCGCGAGTCACCGACGCTGATCTGCACGTCGTGCAGCATCTTGGCGGTCTCGGCCCTGGCGGGCGCGCCGGTGGAGGAGCTGGTGCGCACGTCGCGGATGTCGAACAGCCGGTTCTTCTTGCGGTACGAGACGCGGCGGACGATCCCGTGCTCGCCGCCCCGGTCGAAGTCGTAGGTGATCGTTTCCCGGACGTGCAGGAGCCCGCCGGAACCGATGGTCAGCACCACGTCGTACGTCGGGATGCTCTCGGCCACCGGCGGCGGCTCCGGCGCGGCGTGCGTGGGTGTGGCGTGCGTGGACGTAGCGTGCGCGGGCAGCGCGAACGCGATGGTCACCAGCAGCATCCCCGCAGTGACCACCGGGCCTCGGAACCAGCCACGCACCTCAGGCATGTCCCCACCGTCGCCGCGTGCTCGACGTAACCGCGTGCTCGACGTAACGAAGTGCACACCCTACGGAGTAGAACGGCACTCCGCGTCTAAGCTACGTGCCGTGTCCACTGTCGGGCGCGGCCTCCTCGGGGGAATCGTCGGGGCCGCGCTGATCACGGGTTGCGCCTGGGAGCCTTCCCTCTCGGAATCGTCCGACCGCCTCGAAGCCGACGCGTTCCACGTTCTGCGGGACGGCGCCGAGCGTCTCGGCGGGCCGGGCGCCCGTCCCCGCACGCTCAGCGACAGGACGGCCCCATGCTCGGGCGGGGCTCGGCACACGCTGCGCGCCGAGCTCCCGCTGCGTCCCGGCCCGTCCCCCGTCGTCCTCGTCGACCAGGCCACCGGCGTCACCCTCGGCCTGATCGGCGACCGCGGCTACCGCCTGGCCGAACCACCTCGCGGCAAGGGCGGCCACCGCTCGTTCACCATGACGCGCGACGGTCCCGCCGTCACGTTCACAGTGCGCCTGCAAGCCGGCGCACACCCGACGCTGACCCTCGACGGCGTCACTCCCTGCCTGCCTGGATGAGACCTGGAAGTGGGCTGAAAGACGGGCAATGGACCCATAAGGTCATTCCCGTGGGGACTGACGGGGGCGTCCAACGGTGGCCGAGCGTGGCGGATTTCGCCGTGCCCGCGATCGCGGCGGTCTTCCAGCTGAGCTTCACCTACCTGCTCACGTTCGAGAACCCGCTGGACGAGCGGGAGTGGATGGTGTTCTCCACGGCCGCCGCCTGCTCGTGCGTCGCGCTGATCTGGCGGCGCGCGGCGCCCGTGGCGGTGCTGACGATCGTGGTGCTGGTCAACGGGATCGGCCAGCTGGCGGTCGGCTCCCCGGACACGCTGATCGACGGGGTGACCGACGCGATCGCCCTCTACTCGCTGGCGGTGCACCGGGGGCGGCGGCACGCGGTGCTCGGCGGCTTCGGCGCGTGCGCCGTGGTCAGCGTGACGTCCGTGCCGCATCTGGAGGGCGGGCCCGACCTGTGGTCGGACGTCCTCTCGAACGTGCTCTTCTACGTGACGATCGTCGCCCTGGGGCAGATCCGGCGGGAGCGCAAGGCGCGGCGGCTGGAGCTCACGGCCCGGCTGGCCGAGGCCGAGCAGGAACGCCGGGCCGCGGCGGAGGCCGAACGCGAGCGGCTCGCCCGCGACCTGCACGACGTCGCCGGCCACCATCTCAGCGCCGTGGTCGTGCACAGCGGCGCGGCCGCACGCCTCGACGACCGGGAACTGACCACCGGGGCTCTGACGGTCGCCGCGGAGACCGGCCGCGACGTCCTCAAGGCCTTGAGCAAGCTGGTGGACGTGGTGGGGCCCGAGGCGGGGGACGGCGAGCTGAAGTCGCTGCTTCCCCCTCTCTGCCACGGCCTGACCCGGCTGGGCATCCCAGTGTCGCTGACGGTCGAGGGCCGGCCGCGGAAGCTTCCTCCCGAGGTCACCACCGCCGCGTACCGCATCGTGCAGGAGTCCCTGACGAACGCGATGCGGTACGCGTCGGGCGCGCCAGTGCGGGTCGAGGCGCGTTACACGTCCTCTGCTTTGGAAGTGACGGTCACCAACGACGCTCCTGGCGAGGATGTCGCCGTGCCTGCTCTCGGCACCAATCGCGGTATCGCCGGTATGCAAGAGCGGGCGACGGCACTCGGCGGCACGCTCGACGCAGGCCCTTCCCCGGCGGGCGGCTGGTCCGTCGCGGCAGTCCTGCCCACCACGCTGGGCGGGCCAAGGCGGGGCCCAGGCTGGCCAGAGGTCCTGGATGCCACTGCCATCGGGTTCTGCGTGGCGACGCCGACCATCCTGGCCTTCGCACTGCAGGAAGAGTCGATCCTGCAGGGCTGGTCGCTGGGCCAGATGGTGCTTGTCACGGTGGCGTTGTTCAGCCGCGCACTCCCGCTGTGGTGGCGACGGCGCAACCCCTACGGCACGCTCATCGCCCTGGTCATCGTCGACTCGATCTGGGCGGCCGTCGCCGCGCAGGTGTCCGAGGCGCTCCTGGGCGTGCTCGCGGTCGGGTTCGCGGCCGAGCTGATCGCGGTCTACTCCGTGGCCTGCTACTCCCGCAAGGGCAGACCGACCTGGCCGGCCGTGCTCATCGCCCCCATCCCGTGGGGGGTGGCGATCGGATCCGCGCTGGCCATCGACCCCGAGCCGAACGAGCCCGGCGCGGCCGCGTTCGCGCTCGTCTTCGGCCTGATCGCGGGCAGCATGTTCTCGGCGCTGACGTTCCTGCCGTTCTGGGCCTGGGGGAAGGCCGTCGCCGCCCGCAGCCGGAGCTGGGAGATCAACGCGCTGGAGACGATGGCCGCCCGTACCGGCGAGGCCGTCCTCGCCGAGCGGCACCGCATCGCGATGGGACTGCGCGGGACGGTCTTCGACCACACCTCCCGGCTCGTCCGCGCCGCCGAGGCCGGCCTCGCCGGCACCGTCGTGGACGCCCGGGCGGCCCTCGACGTCGTCACCGAACAGGCACGGGCCGCTCTCGTCGACATGCGCGAGCTGCTGGACGCGATGGAGGAGCAGACGTGAGCATCCGGGTGCTGGTGGTGGACGACCAGCATGTCGTCCGGGCGGGCTTCACCGCGATCATCGAGGGCGAACCCGACCTCGAGGTGGTCGGCCAGGCCGGGGACGGCGCGGAGGCCCTGCGCGCCGTCCGGGAACTGCGGCCGGACGTCGTGCTCATGGACATCCGCATGCCCGGCATGGACGGCCTGACGGCGACCCGGGAGCTCATGGGCACGACGACCCGGATCCTGGTGCTCACGACGTTCCACCGGGACGAGTACGTCTTCGGGGCCCTCCGCGCGGGCGCGTCCGGCTTCCTGCTCAAGGACTGCGACCCGCAGGAACTGGTCGACGCCATCCGCACGGTCGCCGAGGGCGCGGCGATGCTGGCGCCCGCCGTCACCCGCCGCCTGATCGACGCGTTCGTGAGCGGCACCGTCTCGCCGCCCTCACCGGCCGACGACCGCCTGGAGCTGCTCACCCAGCGCGAACGCGACGTCCTCGTCCAGGTGGCCCAAGGTCTGAGCAACACCGAGGTCGGCGCCGAGCTGGGCATCGGCACCGCGACCGTGAAGACCCACGTGAACGCGATCCTCACCAAGCTGGACCTCCGCGACCGCGTCCAGGCCACGATCTTCGCCTACGACACCGGCCTGGTACGCCCCGGCCGTTAGAGCATCCCCTTGGCGTAAGCGAGCACCGCGAAGAAGGCCAAGCCCACGACGACCGTGATGAAGGTTTCTAAAACCCCAGGCAACCATGCCAGCCGGCCCTGCTGCTCATCCTCGTCCATGTACCAAGCGAACCCCGAACCGTGTCCCCCGCGCGTCATACGCCGGAATGGTCCTTTGTCAGCCCTTCGATAGCCCCCAGGGTCAACCGCAAGGTGGAGATGTGATCAAGCTCACGCCCTTAGTTCCCAGGCACTAGAGGCGCAGACATTTGTATAGATCTGTCCGCTTTACCGAGCCAGGCCGTGACCTGGGGTGACATTGCCCGCCTCTGGCACCCGCGTCCCAGGCGCCACCCGAGACAGTTGGACGCCCGTCCGAGCCGATTTGTTCGCACACCCGACCACCCCTGGTCAACACCTAAGTCGATCATAAAAATGATCTTGTCCAGACTGCTACGTTGACCTGGCTTATCTCCCGAGATTTCAGTGCATGGAGGGATTCATGCGGCGTTTCGCAGCCGTTGCTCTGTCCGCCGGAACCCTGATGGCCGGCATGGCCGCCATCAGCTCCCCCGCCCAGGCGACCGACGTCGTCCTGGCGGACTCCGCCGCCTCGACGGCCGCCGCCAGCGCCCCCTCGGCCTCGGCCGCGGCGCGCGCGTGGAAGCCGATCAACTCGTACCCCAAGATCAACGCCTGGGGCACCTACTCCCGCAACAGCAGCCGGGTCACCGTGACGGGCAAGCTGCAGGACACCGACCAGAACGGCTGGACTGCCTGCGTCCGCTTCCTCTTCACCGAGACGGTGGGCAGGAAGACGTACAAGTACTACTCCCGCCACCACATCGTCGCGGTCCGGTCGAACGGCACCCGTTACGCCTACGACGGCCCGGGCACGATCACCATCCGGACCAGCTCCTCCTACACGGGCCACGCCTGGGTCCAGGAGTGCGGCCGTAGCAAGAAGACCGGCAAGTTCCTCTACGGCAAGGGCAAGAAGCTCTACTAAAGCCCGAGCTGTAACACCTGTCCCGTAATGAGCGCGGACCACACAAGGGCCTGACCCCTCAGGGGGTCGGGCCCTTGTCATGCGAGTGCTAGGTTCAGGTCGTTCCGCCAGGCCCCGCCCCGAAGGAAACGCCATGCGCCGCCGTCTCGCCGCTGCGACCGTCGCATCCCTGACCGTAGCCTCCGTCAGCACCATCAGCGCCGTAAGCGCCGTCACAAGCGAGGCGAACGCCGCCGGGCGCACGTGGACGACAAGGGCCGGTTACCCCGATATCGCCGCCGGCGGCACCTACTCCTTCTACAAGGACAAGCACAACAAGAAGCGCATCCGAATGGACGGATGGCTGCGCGACAAGAAGGAGAACGGCTGGGCCGCGGGCGTCCAGTTCCAGACCACCAAACCCGGAAAAATCCACCGCAGCAAGGTCTATTTCTTCCGGTCAGGAAAGCTTCCCGCCGACTACGACTACACGAAGAACGAGAAGTACGGCCTCTTCTTCACTTCGGATTATCTCAGCCACTTCTACGTACGCGAGTGCGGCGTCCGGTCCAACAAGTACAGGACCAAGAAGTGCGGCAAATGGCAGAAGGTCTACTGAGCCAGACCACTACCAGTCAAGGTCGACCTCGTCGTCGAGACCTCGCACCGGGAGCGCACGCCCGCCCTTGTGCAGGTCGACAATTCCTCCACTTGTCAGCAAATACAGGCCTGATGCGTCACTCTTGAACGCGACGACGCCCAGGCTTGCCGTGGACGCCACTCGGAACTTACGAATCGTACGGCCGTCCCGGGCCGAGAGTTCGGAGAACTCGATCGGCCCCGAAGGCGCCTCCGTGGATTTCAGCACCCCGATCGAGTGTTCCGAATTCTCTGAAGAATCGGATCCCACGATCAACTCCTGTGTCGAAGTGAGCACAGAACGACCGTCCGGACTCGCCAAAGCCGCTACGTAGCTCAACGGCGCCTTGATTTTCTGGATGACCTTGCTGTTGGCCGCCAACTGCGCCCCACTCGGCACGGAGGCACTGATCACCCGCAATTCTTCGGCGACCCCAGGGCCACCGGGGGGATCATCCGACTCTTTTGAGTGAACGAAAAAGAGCTGATTTCCACCGGCATCCCACGAAAGGTCGTCCGCCCCGCCCTCAGCTCCAAGCCATTCCCGTCGCGTATTGTTCACCAGATCGATGACCGCGACGCTCGCCTCCTGTGCCGAACTCTCGTTACCGCAGGCGGCAGCAGAGAACGCCAATTTGGTGCCGTTCGGCGTAACGGCGAGCCCGCCGTTGCCCCCCTTGGTGCCCGCGATGGGCCCGCCGGCGATTGGTTCAAGTGCGATGATCTTGCCCGCGTCGCTGACCCTCACCCGCTGAATCGTGGTCCGGCATGGTTTCTGCGAACTGGGTTCCGATGCGACGTAGAACGTGCGGTTGTCACCGAGCGCCGCCACGTCATCGAACGAGATGCCCCTGGGCGCCTTGTACCGGTCGACGAGCCGCCCCGTCGCGGCCTCCCGGACTTCGAGGCCGTACGACGAATGATTGGGATCGTCACTGTCGTCCACGGTGCTCATGAAAATGAACTTGGGCATGGTCGGTATCCGCTGGAGGCGCGGCGCCTTGTCGTCCCACAGGCGCTGTGCGGTCACGAAACCAGCGAGGACGAGCAGGACGGCCGCGACCGCCCCCAGGGGCACCAGGCGGCGTTTCAGGAGCGAAGGGGCCGGAGTGCGTTCGGGCAGGGGGCGGTGGATCTGGTCGTCCACCGTGCCGGCGGTGGCCTGCAGGGCGTCGCGGAGCCTGTCCTCGATGCTCATTTCCGGACCTCCTCTCCCATCTCGCGAGCCAGTGCGGCGAGCGCCCGGGTCATGGTCGAACGCACGGTACCCGGCCGGATGCCCATGGCCTGGGACACCTCGTCGTCGGAGAGCTCGAGGTAGAAACGAAGAACGAGCGCCTCGCGTTGCCGGCGGGGCAGGCGGGCCAGCGCCTGCATCACCTCACGGCGGTCCTCGCTGAGGATCGCCGCCGACTCCGCGGACCATACCGGCGGCTGGTGCGGCTCGGTCCGCTGCCACATCCTCTTGCGGCGCCGGAGGGTCATCCGGCAGCCGTTCAGCACGGCCGCACGCACATACGCCAGAAGTTTCTTCTCGTCGTCCAGCTTGGGCGCCTTGTCCTGCATGCGCAGGAAGACGTCCTGAACGACATCCTCGGCGGTCGCCTCGTCACCGACGAGGAGCACGGCCATGCGGATGAGCCCGACCTGGTGCTCCCGGTAAAGGGACGTCAGGACGGACGTCGCGACGACACCGGACGTCACCGCACCCCCGAGGCGGGGACGAGGCGCCCGCGCTCTGGGCGGGCAGGCTTACGGACCACGTGGGGATCATAGGGGTCGCCGCACCCCAAGTCGCGTTATGTCAACACATGGCTAATGACATCGGGTCAGAAATCGGTCAAGCGCTGCGCGTCGCCGCCTTCCTTCCGATCAGAGCACGGAACGCCGCGCTCGGCTCCAGCCCCATCTCCCGCCGGAGCAACTGCTGGAACCTGGTGAAGACCCGCCAGGCGCCGGCCAGGTCACCTCGCGCGAGATAGGCGGCGGCCATCACCCTGTGAGGCACCTCGTTGAACTCGTCCACGCTCACCGCAAGGCTCGCAAGCTCGATGGCGGTCGGGCAGTCCCCTGCCTTCAACGCCTGTTCCGCAAGCCGTTCCAAGGCAAGCAACCGGAGACGGTTCCAGCGGTCCCGGGCCTCCCACACGCTCTCGTCCGGCCACCCGGACAGGAGCTCCTCCCCAAGAAAGAACCATTCCGCCGGATCAGTCGCCGTGGGCGTCCCGTTGACGACCTCCCGCGCGCGACGTTCCGCCGCGTGCAGGTCCACCGAGACGTTCTCGGCCAGCCGGACGCAATCGGACGTGGCGATCAGCAGCCGGTCGCCGGTCTCACGCTTCACTCGCCAGAGCATCTGGCGCAGGCGCTTGGCCGCGCCACAGGTCTCCAGGTCGGGCCACATCCGAACCTGGAGTGCCCGCCGGGACAGCCCGTCCCCCTCCAGCGCCACCGCGATGACCAGAGAGCGCATCCCGTCCGTCAGCGGCACCTCGAACCCGTCGAGGTGACACCGCACGGACGGCATGAGCTCCAGCGAACCCCCGTCACTCTGACATCCCGTCGCCATCGCATCCTCCGCAGCACTCCGGCCTCTGGAACCCCGTACGCGAAGTAGATGCTCAAGCCCCCGAGTCTGCTGCTTCCAAAATCAAGAATCTCGAAGAAATCTCCGCCGACCGGACGCGGAGCGCCCCCGGAGCCTGGGGGCTGGCTCCGGGGGCGGTTGGGGCGGGCTGGCTTGTCAGGCCGGGCGGCCGCACTGCCAGTTCCAGGTGGTCTCCGTGCAGACCGTGACCATCGCCTTCTTCGGCTTGCCCTTGAAGGTGTAGGCCTTGGACGTGAAGTTGCGTTCCTGGCCGTTGTTGACCTTTATGACCTGGTGGTTGTGCTTCTTCTTGCCGACGTACCAGCTGAGATAGACGTAGGTCCACGTCTTGTTCGGCTTGAAGTCACGGACGTTGCCCGCGACCCGCACGTAGTAGTGGCCGCGCTTTTTGGCGGTGCCCCACTTGACGGTGCCCGCGGAGTCTCCGTACTTGTTCCCGGCGTTGTACGGCCGGCTCCGGCTCGCGGCGTGCGCCGGAGCGGTCAGGCCCAGGATCATCGAACCGGAGGCCGCGGCGACGACCGCGGCAGAAGCCCACTTACGCATGACGTCTCCCTGTGGTTTCATGCTCGATCAGCCCGGCCGGCCGCAGGCCCACTTCTTTCCGGCCTTGGTGCACACGGTGACCTTCGCGTTCTTCGCCCACTTCTTGTTCTTGAAGAAGTACGAGACCTTGAACGACTTCGTCCTGCCGTTGTAGACGGTGGCGACCTTCTTGTTCTCGTGCTTCCACTTCTTGCCCTTGCCTACGTCGAAGCTCAGGTACACGTAGGTGGCGGAGGACGTGCCGGGGAAGTCGCGCACCTTGCCTTCGATGGCGAGGTAGTTGGGGAGGAACGACTTGTTGTCGTTCCAGATCACAGATCCGCGCGAGTCGCCGTACTTGTTGCCGGCGTTGTAAGGCCTCCTCTTCTCGGCCTTGATCTGCGCTTGGGCGATGTCGCCGGACGTGGAGGCGACGGCGGGGGCCGCCAGGCCGGCGGTGAGAGCGGTGGCCGCGCTGAGGATGACCAGCGACCGACCTGCTCGGGACATGCTGACATTCACGGCTGCGCTTCCTTTCGTCTGGTTTCTCCGAACGAGCGGTCGGAGGAAATCAGACGCGCGTCTCCGTGGCGTCTCCGGGTCGTCTCCGGGGTCTCTCCGTCCTCTCTCCGGGTCATCTCCGGCGCAGATGACGAGGGCCGCCCACGAATTTCCGTGGGCGGCTCAGGTGATGCCTGTCAGGCGTTGTCGTCCTTGCGGAGGGAGAGGCCCTCTTCGGCGGGAGCGGGCTCGTCCTTGACGAGAGAGGGCGCCGCCGGCTCGTCCTTGGTGAGGGACGGCTTTTCCGACTCCTCGTGGGGGGCGTCAGCCGACGCGTCAGTCGGCTCGGTGGTCAGGTCCTCGTCTTCGTCCTCGTCGGTGAGGAGGACGCCCACCACGGAGCGGATCTTGTCTTCGGGGATGGCGCCGGCGCGCAGGAGGCGGGGGATGGAGCCGGTCAGGTCGACGATCGTGGACGCCTCGGCGTGGCCGGAGGGGCCCGCGTCGAGGTAGACCGAGACCGCGTCGCCGAGCATCTCCTCGGCCTCGTCGACGGTGCGGGCGGCGGGCTTGCCTGTGGCGTTGGCGCTGCTGACCGCGAGCGGGCCGGTCTCCTTGAGGAGCTCGACGGCCAGCTCGTGCATGGGCATGCGGACGGCGACGGTGCCCTTGGTCTCGCCGAGGTCCCAGAGGAGGTTCTGGTTGGCGCGGCAGACGAGGGTGAGCGCGCCGGGCCAGAACTCGTCGATCAGGTCTTGGCCGTAGGTGCCGAGGTCCTCGATGAGCGCGGTCGCGGCGCGTACGGAGCCCACGAGGACGGGCGGGGGCATCTCGCGGCCACGGCCCTTGGCGTCGAGCAGGGCGGTGACGGCGGCGGGGGTGAAGGCGTCGGCGCCGACGCCGTAGACGGTGTCCGTGGGGAGCACGATCAGCTCGCCGCGCCGTACGGCCGAGACGGACTCGGCGATCCCCCGGGTGCGCTCCATCGGCTCGGAGCAGTCATAGCGTCGGCTCACGATGGCCATCCTTCCACGGATCAGTCCGTTCCCAGGCGGGCCGTGACGAAGCGGTCCCGGTTGGTCAGGTCACGGCGGTTGCGGACGTCGCGCCAGCCGTTCTCCTCGGCGAACACCCAGTAGACGGCGTTGCCCTGCAGATCGCTGTGCTCGACGGCGACGTAGCCGCCGGGGCGCAGGAGGCGGCGGGCGGTCTGCTCGACGACGCGGATGGCGTCCAGGCCGTCGTCACCGCCGCCCCACAGCGCGTCGGCGGGATCGTGGTCGCGGACGTCGCGCGGCACGTACTCCCACTCGCTCATGGGGATGTACGGGGGATTGCTGACGACGAAGTCGACGGTGCCGTTCAGCTCGTGCAGCGCGGCGGCGAAGTCGTCGAGGTGGAGCCGGACCTGGCCGCGTTCGTCCAGGTCGTCGATGTTGCGGGTGGCGTGCGCGAACGCGGCCGGGTCCTTCTCGACGGCGTGCACGCGCGCGCGGGGCGACTCCTGGGCGATCGACAGCGCGATGGCCGCCGAGCCGGTGCCGAGGTCGACGACCAGGGGGTCCCGGACGTCCATGTCGCGCAGGGTGTCGAGGGCCCAGCCGACCATGACCTCGGTCTCGGGGCGGGGCACGAAGACGCCCGGCCCGACCTTGAGCTCCAGGTAGCGGAAGAACGCGCGGCCGGTGATGTGCTGGAGGGGCTCGCCGGCCTCGCGGCGCGCCACGTACTCCCAGAAGCGGGCGTCGAACGCGCCGTCGGAGACGGTGTGCAGCTCGGCCCGGTTGACGCGGTGCACGGCGGCCGCCAGTTCCTCGGCGTCGGCCCGGGGGGACGCCGCGCCCGCGTCGGCCAGCCGCGCGGTGGCCCGGGCGATCTCGTCGAGCAGCAGGTTCATGACGACTGCTGCGCCTCCGCGAGGCGTCGTTCCATGTCGGCGTCGACCAGGGCCTGCGTCACGTTGTGCAGGTCGCCGTCGAGGACCTGGTCGAGGTTGTAGGCCTTGTAGCCCACCCGGTGGTCGGAGATCCGGTTCTCCGGGTAGTTGTAGGTGCGGACGCGCTCGGAGCGGTCGACCGTGCGGACCTGGCTCTTGCGCTCGGCGGACGCGGCGGCCTCGGCCTCCTCCTGCGCCATCGCCAGCAGCCGGGACCGCAGGATGCGCAGCGCCTGCTCCTTGTTCTGGAGCTGGCTCTTCTCGTTCTGGCACGAGACGACCACGCCGGTCGGCACGTGCGTGATCCGGACGGCCGAGTCGGTGGTGTTGACGCTCTGGCCGCCGGGGCCGGACGACCGGTAGACGTCGATGCGCAGGTCGTTGGGGTCGATCTGGACGTCGACCTCCTCGGCCTCGGGGGTGACGAGGACGCCGACGGCGCTGGTGTGGATGCGGCCCTGCGACTCGGTGGCGGGGACGCGCTGCACGCGGTGAACGCCGCCCTCGTACTTGAGGCGCGTCCAGACGCCCTCCTCCTGGGAGGCCTTGGCCTTCACGGCGACGGTGACGTCCTTGTAGCCGCCGAGGTCGGAGTGGTGCGCGTCGATGACCTCGGTCTTCCAGCCGACGCGTTCGGCGAAGCGCAGGTACATGCGGAGGAGGTCGCCGGCGAAGAGCGCCGACTCTTCGCCGCCCTCGCCCGCCTTGATCTCCAGGAGCACGTCCTTGTCGTCGGACGGGTCGCGCGGGATCAGCAGGCGGCGCAGCCGTTCTTCGAGGTCTTCCCTGTGCTTCTCCAGCTCGGTGGCCTCGGCGGCGAACGCCTCGTCCTCACCGGCGAGCTCGCGCGCGGCCGCCAGGTCGTCCTCGGTGGTGCCCAGCTCCCGGTACGTCTCGACGATCGGCCGCAACTCGGCATAACGCTTGCCCAGCCGACGCGCCAAGGCCTGGTCGGCATGGACGGCGGGGTCGGCCAGCCGGCCCTCGATATCGGCGTATTCGCTGATCAGCTCGTCGAGATTCACGTCTTTTCCCTGCTCCGGTGTCCGCGGTGCGGCTCCGGCCGCCGCTGCGGCGGCCGCCTCGTCAACTTCGAGCGGCCCGGGGACTCAAGGTCCCCGGGCCGGCCTCGAACGCTGCAAAGCGGAGGTCTTACTTGCTGTCGGCCTTCTTGCCCTTGCCGAAGCGCTGCTCGAAGCGGGCCACGCGGCCACCGGTGTCGAGGATCTTCTGCTTGCCCGTGTAGAACGGGTGGCAGTTCGAGCACACGTCGGCGTGGATCACGCCGTTCTCGGCGGTGCTGCGGGTCTCGAAGGTGTTGCCGCACGTACACGTCACGGTCGTGACGACGTAGTTCGGGTGAATGTCGGGCTTCATGGGTTTCTCCTCGCCGTTCGGCGGTCGCCGGGCGCCCCGGACTCGCGCGCTCGATGCGCGGGAGATGTGGGAAGCGTGAACCGGTACCGCAGCGGTTGCACTCCAAGTGTGCCAGATACCCGAACGTGCCGAGGTCACCGGGCATTCCCGATCTTGCCCGGATGACCCCGCGAGCCCGCCCCGGCCCCGCGCCCGGCCCGGTCAACCTGCCCGGAGGTAGGTCAGGACGGCCATCACGCGGCGATGATCATCGCCGGTGGGCGGGAGCGTGAGCTTGGCGAAGATGTTGGAGATGTGCTTCTCCACGGCGCCGTCCGAGACGACCAGTTGCCGCGCTATGGCCGCGTTCGAGCGTCCCTCGGCCATGAGGCCCAGGACCTCGCGTTCGCGCGGCGTGAGGGCCGCCAGGGGGTCTCCGGCCCGGCGCCGTCCCAGCAGCTGGCCGATCACCTCGGGGTCGATCACCGTGCCGCCGGCGGCGATCCGCCGCACGGCGGCGATGAACTCCTCGATATCGGAGACACGTTCCTTGAGCAGGTAGCCGACACCCTCGGTGCCGCCGCCGATGAGATCGGTCGCGTACCGCTCCTCCACGTACTGCGAGAGGACGAGGATCGGCGTGCCCGGGCGGCTCTCCCGGACCGCCAGCGCCGCCCGGAGACCCTCGTCGGTGAACGACGGCGGCATCCGCACGTCGACGATCGCCAGGTCCGGAGCGTGCTCCTGGACGACCCCGAGCAGGCTCGGCCCGTCCCCCACCGTGGCCACCGTCTCGATCCCGGCGTCCCCGAGCAGCCGGACGAGCCCTTCGCGCAACAGCACCGAGTCTTCGGCGATCACCACCCGCATGCCCCCCATTATCGGGGCTCGTCCGGCCCACGGGCCTCCGTCTGCCGGACGAGCCTTGATCATTCTGCGGGCCTTCCGAGAACCGGTCCACCGGAACCGGGTCCGCCGGAGGGGAGCGGGCCTGCCAGGAGCGGGCCTGCCAGGAGCGGGCCTGCCAGGAGCGGGCCTGCCAGGAGCGGGGCCTACCAGGAGCAGGGCAGGTCGGCGCGGATGATCGTGGGACCGCCGGGCGGGCTGTCCACGATGAGCATGCCGTCGATGGTGGCGGCGCGGTCGGCCAGGCCGGCCAGCCCCCCGTCGGGCTGCGCGACCGCGCCGCCCACACCGTTGTCGATCACCTCGACGACCACCCAGTTCTCCTCCTGGACGACCCGTACCGAGGCGCGCGTGGCGCGCGCGTACTTGGCGATGTTGGCCAGCGACTCGGCCACGATGAAGTACGCGATGCTCTCGACCGCGGCCGGCGGACGTTCGGGCAGGTCGACGTCCACCTCGACCGGCACCGGCGCGCGGCCCGCCAGCCCCGAGAGGGCCGGGTCCAGCCCCCGGTCGGTGAGGATCGCCGGGTAGATTCCCCGAGCCAGATCGCGCAGCTCCGAGATGGCCTCTTTCGTGCCCGCGTGCGCCTGCTCGATCAGCGACCGCGCACCGTCGGGGTCGTCCTCCAGCTTGGCCCGCGCCCGTCCGATGTCCATCGCCACGGCCAGCAGCCGCTGCTGGGCGCCGTCGTGCAGATCACGCTCGATCCGGCGCCGTTCGGCCTCCACCGCGTCCACGCCCCGGGCCCGGCTGGCCTGAAGGTGCTCGGTGCGGGCCCGCAGCTCCCGGTTCTCGATCTGGGAACGGCTCGGGCCGAGCAGCATCCGCGCGTAGAAGGCGTGCCCGATGGCCATCACCCGCGTCACGTACAACGCCAGCAGGAGGAATCCGGCCCCCACCACCGACCAGGGCAGCGCGGTCAGCGGATTGCCCGCCCAGTAGGCCCAGAACCCGAAGTTGATCTCCACTCCGCCGTCGGCCAGGGTCCAGACCGGCAGGAAGAGGAACGTCACGGTCGCCGTCCACACCATCGCCGACACCACGAACTCGGCCAGCGAGATCGGGAACAGCAGCGCCAGATAGGCGAAGTCCTTCCAGGTCGCCGGGTCGGCGGCCATCACCCGCACCTTCCGCAGCGGATTGCCGCCCTTCGGCATCCGCCGATACGGAGTCGGGATGCTGACGCCGAACGCGGCCTTCGCCAGCAGCCGCTCCAGCATCGCCCCACCGCGCCACGCGATCATCAGCAGCAGCCCCAGCGGGACGCCCACCCAGATGATCAGCAGGCCGAACGAGAGCGCCAGCCCCACCGTGAGCACGACGAACCAGCCCAGCCCGAACGCCAGGCTCACGGCCAGATAGATCGCCGAACGCCACGACAGCGACGACCGGACCATCGCCAGCGGCCGCCACGATCCGTCCGCCACGTTCACCTCACGCGTCGTCCCGCCCGAGGCGGCACCCCTCAGCTCGCCCACATCGTCCCTCCATGCCGAGTCCACCGTACGACTCCAGCCTGGTCCAGCCCCCTCCCCCGGACCATCCGGTCCACCGCCGACCGAAGGTAGGGCTAGCACCAGTTTTATGGCTTTCACGGCTGCTCATCCTCGAACCACACGCTGACACCGTTCAGGTTCAAACGTGAAACGACGCCCCTGCCGCCGGAGGTATCCGGGGGCAGGGGCGTCGGTGATTCAGCGGCCTCGGGCTTCGAGGCTCGGAGTGTCAGCTCATCGGTCGTCGGAGACGGTGGTCTTCTGGACCTGGAGCAGGAACTCGGCGTTGGACTTGGTCTCCCTCATCTTCTCCAGGAGGAGCTCCAGCGCCTGCTGGGTGTCGAGGGCGTGCAGGACACGGCGCAGCTGCCAGACGACGCGCAGCTCTTCCGGTGCCATGAGGATCTCTTCCTTGCGGGTGCCGGACGCGTCGACGTCCACCGCGGGGAAGATCCGCTTGTCGGCGAGCTGGCGGTTGAGCTTGAGCTCCATGTTGCCGGTGCCCTTGAACTCCTCGAAGATGACCTCGTCCATGCGGGATCCGGTCTCCACCAGGGCGGTGGCGAGGATGGTCAGCGAGCCGCCGTTCTCGATGTTGCGCGCCGCGCCGAAGAACCGCTTGGGCGGGTAGAGCGCGGTCGAGTCGACACCACCGGACAGGATGCGGCCCGACGCGGGCGCCGCCAGGTTGTACGCGCGGCCCAGGCGGGTGATCGAGTCGAGGAGGACGACCACGTCGTGGCCGAGCTCCACCAGGCGCTTGGCACGTTCGATCGCCAGCTCGGCGACGGTGGTGTGGTCCTCGGCGGGACGGTCGAAGGTCGAGTGGATGACCTCGCCCTTCACCGACCGCTGCATGTCGGTGACCTCTTCCGGACGCTCGTCCACCAGGACGACCATCAGGTGGCACTCCGGGTTGTTCTTGGTGATCGCGTTGGCGATCGACTGGAGCACCATGGTCTTGCCGGCCTTGGGCGGCGAGACGATCAGACCGCGCTGGCCCTTGCCGATCGGCGACACGAGGTCGATGATCCGCGTGGTCAGGACGCCCGGGTCGGACTCCAGGCGCAGCCGCTCCTGCGGGTACAGCGGGGTCAGCTTGGAGAACTCGACGCGGCCCTTGGCCTGGTCGGGCTCCATGCCGTTCACGGTGTCGAGGCGGACGAGCGCGTTGAACTTCTCGCGCCGCTCGCCCTCGCGGGCCTGGCGGACCGCACCGGTGATCACGTCGCCCTTGCGCAGGCCGTTCTTGCGGACCTGGGCCAGCGAGACGTACACGTCGTTGGGGCCGGGCAGGTAGCCCGTGGTGCGGACGAACGCGTAGTTGTCGAGGATGTCGAGGATGCCCGCGACCGGGATGAGGACGTCGTCCTCGCTGATCACCGGCTCTTCGTAACGGTCGCGGCCCTGGCCGCGACCGCGGTTGCGCTCGCGGAACCGGCGGCCGCGCCGGCCCCTGCCGCCGCTCTCGTCGTCATCGGCCTGGCCGCCGCCGCCCTGGCCGCCTTGACCGCCCTGGCCGCGCTGGCGCCCGCCCTGCTGGTCACCGCGGTCGCCGCGCTCGCCCCGGTCCCCGCGCTCGCCGCGACCCTGGCCCTCGCCGCGTTCGCGGCCCTCGCCACGCTCACCGCGTTCACGGCCCTCGCCACGCTCACGACCTTCGCCGCGCTCACCACGCTCGCGACCTTCACCGCGCTCGCGGCCGTTGCGGCTGCGCTGACGACCGCCGTCGCGGCCGCCGCTCTCGCGGCCGCCCTGGCTCTGGCCTTGGCTCTCGCCGTCGTCGTTGCCCGACGCCTCGGCCTTGCCACCGCCGCTGCCGCCACGCTCGCCGCGGTCGGCCTGGCGCTCGCCGCGCTCGGGCCGGTCGGCCGCCTTGTCGTTGGCGCCCTTGCCGCTCTTGTCCGTCTTCTCGCTCTTGCCGGCCTTGTCGATGACCGGGGCGGTGTCCGGGATGGTCACCTGGTCGTCGGCGGCCTCTCGCTTGGCCGCGGCCGCGCGGGTGCGGCGCGGGCGCTCGGCCTTGACCGTGGCAGCGGCTCCTTGCTCGCCCCCGGCCGAGCCCTGCCCCGCGCCACCCTGCTTCTCCTGGATGGCTGCGATGAGCTGGCTCTTGCGCATCCCGGTCGTGCCGGTGATGCCGAGGCTGGACGCGAGCGCCTTGAGCTCGGGCAGCACCATGGCCGACAGGCCGGTGCCAGTCCGGCGACGCCGGGGGGTGGCAGCCTGCGCGCCACCGGCCTCCGCGGCCTCGGCGGCTGGTGCCGTGCTCGATGCGTCCGTAAGGAGTTCGCTGGATTCGCTCACTAAGGGTCCTTCCCAGGGAGCGGGCGTAGGCCGGCGGTCGGCCAAGCAACCCGGTGATGCGGCCCGGCGGGGGCGCCGGGTCGGGCTCCGCTGATCACGATGGGGTCGCGATCGGCGATTTCTGGGCACAGCCAGATGGTGGTCGGGACGGTTCGCTCGCGCGTGTCCCCCGTACCGCTACGTCCGTAGTTTCGCTGGAATGCCTGACAACGGGATGTCACGGTGTCGGGGAGCCTAGTACGCGGGACCGACACGACCGAAAGGTCGAACAGGCGACGCGTGGCTGACGAGCACACAGCCCCGAGTGGGGCATCTGGTGCGGCATTCAGCCTAACATCACCAGGGCGCACTGCTATTCCCCAGAGGTCGATGTCTTCGCATTTTACCTAGCTGGATCATTGCACCTGGCCGGAGCACTCCACCAACTCCCGCTCACGCGGGACATCCCAAGGACCGGACCTACGCACCGTCGAGCCGAACGCAGGCGCCGTGGGGGGCAACGTTCAGCGGGTGTATGTGCCAGCCATTACCCACTTCCGGGCCTATCGAATCAACTTGTGATGCGGTTGTGAAGGCCAGGACAGTAGGACCTGCCCCGGAAATCACCGCCGGCACTCCGTTCGCGCGCAGGCGGGCGACCAGCGCAGCGGATTCGGGCATGGCGGGCGCCCGGTAGTCCTGGTGCAGCCGGTCTTCGGTCGCGTCCAGCAGTACGTCCTGCGGGAGTCCCTCGTTCAGTGCCGCGATCAACAGCGCGGCGCGGCCCGCGTTGGCGGCGGCGTCCCGGTGCGGCACGGCGTCCGGCAGCAGCCCGCGCGCCCGTTCGGTGGCGAGGCGCTGGTCCGGGACGAAGGCCACGACCTGGCGTTTCAGGTCGAGCCGGACGAGTTTGGGCCCGTCGCCGGTCGTCCAGGCGATGGTCAGCCCGCCGGCGAGACAGGGCGCGACGTTGTCGGGGTGGCCCTCGATCTCGGTGGCGAGCCGCAGCGCGCCGTCGTCGTCGAGGAGCTTCCCGTACGGGTGCAGGGCGCGGGCGGCGGTGATGCCGGCGACGATCGCCGCCGAGGACGAGCCGAGGCCGCGGCTGTGCGGGATCCGGTTCGTACATCGCAGGCCGAGCCCCGGCGGCTGCCCGAGCGGCCGGCCGGGAACGGGCCGGCCGAGGCCGGACCCGGCCAACTCGTCGATGAGATCGAAGCAGCGCCGCAGCACCTTGACGATCAGATGGCGCTCGCCGCGGTCGGCGACCTCGGTGCCCTCGCCCTCGACCTCGATGGACAGGCCGCCACTGGTCACCGCGACCTCGACGTCGTCGTACAGGCTCAGCGCGAGCCCCAGCGAGTCGAACCCCGGCCCCAGGTTGGCGCTGGTCGCCGGCGCGCGGACGAGCACCGGCTCGGCCGCCCAGGAGGGCGTCTGGCCAGTTGAGGGGTCGTGTGGGGTCCGTCCTGGTGAGGGGCCGTGTGAGGGGTCGCGCTCGTCGTCCTCGTCGTGCTCTGGGGTCATGTGAGGCCCAGCGCGGAGGCGGCGGCGTGCGCGTCGACCTTGACCGTGGTCGGGGCGGGCGCGCCGGAGATCGCCCAGTCCGGGTCCTTGAGGCCGTTTCCGGTCACCGTGCAGACGACCTTGGAGCCGGGCCGGACGACTCCCTGCTCGTGGGCCTGGAGCAGCCCGGCCACGCTCGCGGCGGACGCGGGCTCGACGAACACGCCCTCCTCGGACGCCAGCATCCGGTAGGCCCGCAGGATCTGCCGGTCGGTGACGGATTCGATGGCGCCACCGGACTCGTCGCGCGCGGCGATCGCCAGGTCCCAGGAGGCGGGGTTGCCGATGCGGATGGCGGTGGCGATGGTCTGCGGCTTGAGCACCGGCTCGCCCTTGACGAACGGAGCGGCGCCGCTGGCCTGGAAGCCGAGCATGCGCGGCGTACGTGAGGACGCGTTGTCGGCGGCGTACTCCTTGTATCCCATCCAGTACGCCGAGATGTTGCCCGCGTTGCCGACCGGCAGGCAGTGGACGTCCGGCGCGTCGCCGAGCGCGTCGACGATCTCGAACGCGGCGGTCTTCTGGCCCTGCAAGCGATACGGGTTGACCGAGTTGACCAGGGCCACCGGGTAGTCGGTGGACAGCCTGCGGGCCAGCTCGAGGCAGTCGTCGAAGTTGCCGTCGACCTGGAGCAGCCGCGCGCCGTGCACCAGGGCCTGCGCGAGCTTGCCCATCGCGATCTTGCCCTGCGGCACGAGCACCGCGCAGGTCATCCCGGCCCGTACCGCGTAGGCGGCGGCCGAGGCGGAGGTGTTGCCGGTGGACGCGCAGATCACGGCCTTGGCGCCGTCCTCGGCGGCCTTGCTGATCGCCATCGTCATCCCGCGGTCCTTGAACGAACCGGTGGGGTTGGCGCCCTCGACCTTGAGGTAGACCTCGCAGCCGGTGAGCTGGGACACCCGGTTGGCGGGCACCAGCGGCGTGCCGCCCTCCAGCAGCGTGACCACGGGGGTCTGATCCGTCACCGGGAGCCGGTCGCGGTACTCCTCGATCAATCCACGCCAGCCACGGCGAGCGGTCGCGTTCACAGTCGTCTCCTCGATGACCTGCGATGTTGTGCGGATTCTACCGGTGCGTCCGGGACGATTCCGTCCCGCGCGGCAGTGGTCTCAACCCGTGGGACGGGCGAGTGACGGCCACGTCATTCGTGTGATGGCGGCTGTGCGCCAGTCGTTCGTCGCCTTGCGGCCGATCATTCGTCGCCTTCGACGCGCATGACGCTCGCCACCTCGCGGACCATCTCCAGGTTGCGGAGCCCTTCGACCGTCGCAGTCAGCGCCGCGTCCGAGGCACGGTGCGTCACCACCACGAGTTGGGCGTCCTCGCCCATGCCCTCCTGGCGCACGGAACGTATGGACACGTCGTGGCGGGCGAACTCTTCGGCGACCGTCGCCAGGACGCCGGGACGGTCGGCTACGTCGAGCTGGATGTAGTAGCGCGTCACCGTCTCGCCCATGGGGAGAACGGGCAGCTGCGCGTACGTCACCTCGACCGGTCCGGACGTGCCGCCGACCAGGTTGCGGGCGACGGCGACCAGGTCGCCCAGCACGGCCGACGCCGTGGGCGCGCCGCCCGCACCCGCGCCGTAGAACATGAGGGAGCCCGCCGACTCGGCCTCGACGAACACCGCGTTGTACGCCTCGCGGACGCTCGCCAGGGGATGCGACCGGGGGATCATGGCCGGGTGGACGCGCACGGAGACGCCGCGCCCGTTGCGCCCGTCCTCGGACGGCACGCGTTCGCAGATGGCCAGCAGCTTGACCACGCTGTCCATCTCCTGGGCGCCGGACACGTCGGCGGCGGTGACCTCGGTGATGCCCTCGCGGTGCACGTCGGCGGCGGTCACGCGGGTGTGGAACGCGAGCTGCGCCAGGATCGCCGCCTTGGCCGCCGCGTCGAAGCCCTCGACGTCGGCGGTCGGGTCGGCCTCGGCGTACCCAAGCGCCTGGGCGTCTTCCAGTGCGTCGTTGAACCCGGCGCCGTGGGCGTCCATCTGGTCGAGGATGTAGTTGGTGGTGCCGTTGACGATGCCGAGCACCCGGTGCACATGGTCACCGACCAGCGACTCGCGCAGCGGGCGGAGCAGCGGGATCGCCCCGGCCACGGCGGCCTCGTAGTAGATGTCGGCCCCGTACTCACGGGCGGCCGCGAACAGCGTCTCGCCGTCCTCGGCCAGCAGCGCCTTGTTCGCGCTGATCACCGACTTGCCGGCCTTCATGGCCTCGAGGATGAGCGTCCGGGCGGGCTCGATCCCGCCGATCACCTCGATGACGATGTCGACGTCGTCGCGGGTGACCAGGGTGTGCGCGTCGGTGGTGAGCAGCGCCGGATCCACGCCCTCGCGCTGCCGGTCCAGGCGCCGCACCGCGATGCCGGCCAGCTCCAGGGGGGCGCCGACGCGCGCGGCGAGGTCCGCCGCCTGCTCGCTCAGCAGCCGGACGACCTCGGTGCCGACGACGCCGCAGCCCAGCAGCGCCACCCGCAGGGCCGCCCCGGGTTTCAGCGCCCGGCCGGGTTTCGGCGCCCGTTCGGGTTTCACGCTCCTACCTCCGTTTTCACGCCCCCGCGCCCGGCGCCGTCGAGCCCGTGCTCGGCGTCCGCACGCCCGCGCCAGGTGCCGTCACGTCCGCGCCCGGTGTTCACACGCCCGCCTCGGCGTCGAGCCGCAACAGGTCGTCGTCGGTCTCGCGGCGGACGATGATCCGCGACGTGCCGTCCTTGACCGCCACCACGGCGGGCTTGGGGACGTAGTTGTAGTTGCTGGCCATCGATCGACAGTACGCACCGGTCGCCGCGACCGCCACCAGGTCCCCCGGCGCAAGATCTTCGGGCAGCCAGAGGTCGCGCACGACAATGTCGCCGCTTTCGCAGTGCTTACCGACAAGTCTGCTGAGCATAGGCGAGGCGTCGGACGTCCGGCTGGCCAGCACGCAGGTGTACTCGGCGCCGTAGAGGGCGGTGCGCAGGTTGTCGCTCATCCCGCCGTTCACCGAGACGTACGTCCGCAGGCCCTCGACGTCCTTGACGGTGCCGACCTCGTACAGCGTGACTCCGCCAGGGCCGGTGATGGCGCGCCCAGGCTCAACGGTCAGGCGCGGCATGCTCAGCTCGTACGCCTTGCACTCGCGGGCCACGATCGCCCACAGCCCGTCCGCGATGGCCTTGGGGTCGTGCGGCTCGTCCCCCGGCACGTACGCGATGCCGTAGCCGCCGCCGAGGTCGAGCTCGGGCAGCTCGATCCCGTGCTCGTCCCGGATCGCGACGAGCAGCTCGGCGAGCCGGTGCGCGGCGACCTCGAAGCCGTCCGTCTCGAAGATCTGCGACCCGATGTGGGAGTGCAGCCCCACGAGCTCCAGCTGGTCGAGCTGCAGGACGCGCCGCACCGCCTCCAGGGCCGCGCCCGAGCTCCGCGAGAACCCGAACTTCTGGTCATCGTGGGCGGTCGCGATGAACTCATGCGTATGCGCCTCGACGCCCGTGGTCACGCGGATCATGACCTTGGGCCGGACGCCCCGCTCGCGCGCGAGGAACCCGAGCCGCGCGATCTCCTCGAACGAGTCGAGGACGATCCGCCCGACGCCGGCCTCCAAAGCACGCTCCAACTCCCAAGGCGCCTTGTTGTTGCCGTGCAGCGTGATCTTCTCCACCGGGAAACCCGCGGCCAGAGCCACCGCGAGCTCTCCCCCGCTGCACACGTCCAGGCCGAGGCCCTCCTCGTTCAGCCACTTGGCCACGGCCGTGCACAGAAAGGCCTTGCCCGCGTAGTGGACGTCGCCGTCATGGAACGCCGCCGCGTACTCCCGCGCGCGCGCCCGTACGTCGTCCTCGTCATACACATAGAGAGGCGTCCCATACTCAGCCGCGAGATCCCGCACGTCGATCCCGCCGACATTCAGCACGCCCTCCTCCCGCTTGGCGCCGCGCGGCCAAACGCTCGGCTCCAAAGCGTTCAGGTCCTGCGCCGGCGGCATCGGGTGGTCTTCGGGCAACACGTCCGCGTGCCGGGGCCCGGCCGGGTGAACTCTGCTCATATCCGCTCTCTAGGGGTCTCACCGATCATCTTCAGGCCATTTCCGAGGGCGATGCGCGCGGCCTCCGCCAGAGTGACCCTGGCCCCGTGCACCGCCCCGGGTTTCTCGTCGCCCTTGGGCAGCGCCGGACACCGCTCGTACGCACCATGAAAAGCGTCGGCCAGCCGCTCAAGACACTTCACCAAAGCCGAGGCATGACCCTCTCTCCCAGCCTGCGAAGCACGGCCCGGAAGATCCCCGAGAACCCCCACCACCAAGAGCTCCTCGGCCCCCAGCCCCTCGGCCGCTCCCCGCGAAACCCCAAGATCCCGGGCCCGCCGCCCCACAGAACAGGCTCGCGCATAGGCATAACGCACGCGAAACCCAGGATTCTCAAAAGTCCGCGGCCGATCGTGCCACCCCCCATGGGGCACCTCAGCGACCCCATAGGCATCGCCCGCACGCAGAACACCCTGAACGGTCTCCGCGACCCCCACCGAAACCGTCAGGAACCCCCCGGAGGTCTCAACCCCCAAGATCCCCGGCTCCGTGCGCACCCGCTCCGCGACACCCTCGACATCGAGCCCCAGCCGCAAGGCCACCGGACTGCCATAGGTGCCCGGCCCCAGGCAGCTCAACGGCACATCACGCACGCCGACGGCACGCGCGATGGCACTGCTGACATCGGCTGGGGTCACCCTGGTGAGACTATCCGACCACTATCTGGACAACGCCGCGAGCTTGCGCACCGTCTGGATCAGCTGATTGGGGTCGAACGGCTTGGTCACATAGGCGTCCACACCGATCTCATGCCCCCGCCGCACATCATGCTCCTGCGCCCGCGCGGTGATCATGACGACCTTCACATGCTCGGTCTCCGGGTCCTCCCGCAGCCGCACCGCCGTCACCCACCCGTCCAGCCGCGGCATCATCACGTCCAAGGTGATCACATCGGGCCGGATGTCCCGCACCTTCTCGAGGCAGTCCTGCCCGTCGACCGCCGTCGTCACCTCGAACCCCTCAAGCTGCAGATTCACGGCGATGAGTTGCCGGATCACCTCGTCATCGTCGACAACCAGCACGCGTCCCAGTGGCTCGGTCACGGCGTCGAAGTTAGTCGACTCCACACAGCAACGCACAACGAACGCCCAGGTGCGCGCAAGCCCCCGAACCCTGATAGCCTTCATCTCGCGCCGAGCGAGCTCAGCGCGACGCCCCCTTAGCTCAGGGGATAGAGCAACGGCCTCCGGAGCCGTGTGCGCAGGTTCGAATCCTGCAGGGGGCACCCCTAAACGATCAGCCGGTTCCCGCGTTTGACCTGCGGAAACCGGCTGTCTGGGTTCATGGGCAATGTGACATCAGATGCCACCCTGGGACGCCGTATGCCACGGCGCGTGTTCCATTTGTGTTCCAGCCCTCAGCCGTCGAGGGCGTCGTCTATCAGCCCCTCCCATACGCGGTCTTGGCCTGCAATGACCTTGGCGTAGATCTTCAAGAGCACCTCGACACTGTGGCCGGCCCACTCGGCGACCTGCGTAGGCGGGACGCCGGCGTTGAGCCGGAGCGAGACGCCAGCATGCCGGAGGTCGTACGGGCGTCGGGCCAGACTCGACGCCTCCTCCGCGGGTGTCAGGGCCAGCGTTCGCGCCTTGTGCCATGTGCGCCCGTAGCCGGACGGGAGCAGCACTCCCCCGCGTTCCGTGCGAAACAGTCGGCCGTCCGGAGCGACGCCGTACCGGTTGATGTGGTCTCGCAGGATCCGGACCAGTTCCGGCGGGATCGGTACGGGCCGCGTGGCCTTGCGGTTCCGGCCTTTTAGCCCGCGGTCATCGTGGTACTCCCCCGAATCGGTCCATTCCGTTCCGACGGATGGTTTGGAACCAGCGAGCCTCAGTCGTCCCCATCCTGTCGCGGGGAGCTCGCAGTCAGTTTCCCGTAGCGAGACGACTTCACCGGGCCGCATCATCGCGTAATAGACGCAGGCGAAGAACGCCACCATTCGCGGGCCGCGCCGAGGGCCAGCGTAGCTGACCGCCGTCAGCAATTCCGTCATCTGGCGCGGCGCCGGGACGACGGCAGGATCTACCTCCTCCCACACTTCGTCATCTTCGGTCGGCTTCCAGTCGAGACCGTCGATGGGGTTTGCCGCCAGGCGTTTCCGCTGAACGGCGTATTTGAGCACGTTGTAGAGAACGCGACGGCGCCGGGTGTAGTAACTCGGCGCGGCGGGGGTGCCGTCGAGCTTTCGAGCGCACGCGCCGAGGGCCAGTGTGATGCCCTCGAACTCGGCGAGATCAGCCAAGGGCACGGAGACCTTACGCGCCCAATTCAGGGCGGCGGTCACCTCGGCGGGCCGGTTAGCCTCGCGCCGAGTCTTGTTGTACTCCCAGCGCCGGAGTGCGTTTCGCAGCGTCTCGGAGTCCGGCGCGCCCTTGTGGTTGGACGTCAGGGCTACGGTTACGGCGGTGAGCGTTTCAGCGATCGAGATTCGCTGTTTGGCAGACACCTTGTCCCATCGGTCGTCTACGTAGTCCCGTGCGTGCTGATACCAACTCACGGACAGGGCCGCGCGGATCATCGACTCGGGAAGACCGCTCTCGATGTCGAATGCCTCGCCTCGCCGGGCGGCTTGGATGAGTTCCGACTTGAAGCTGTCTGCGAGTTCCCGCACGGTGAACGGCTTGGTTTGGACCTTGCCGCCCACGAGCCAGCGCAGGACGTAGGGCCTTTTCCTGCCCTTCTTAACGGTGACGTTCCAGAATCGGACGTCGTAGCTCTTGTTCACGCGGCCCTCTCTTCAAGGCTGGAAAGCCAGTTCTCGAAGTCCACTCGGCGAATTCGGAGTTTGCGGTTGGGCAGGACGGTGCATGGTGGCGTCTTGCCGAGGACGCGCCATCGCTGCCACGTCCGGCGCGTGATGTCGAGTTCTTCGAGGATCTCGGGGACCGTGATCCACGTCTTTGACCTACTCGCCATGGCGGGATTTCACCTCTGCAAAGCGGGTGTGATCGGTCGGGGGGAGTTGGCCAGCGGCGTGCGTGGTGGCTTGGGCGCCGGCGTCGGTGTGGCGGTGGTGGGAGGGGTAGCCGTACCAGCCGTACCAGCCTCGTTTTTGCTGGTCATCCCTGGTACGGCTTGGTGGGTTGGTACGGCTTGAGCCGTACCAGGGCGGCTGTAGTGGTACGGCTTGAGCCGTACCAGGGGGTTAAGCCGTACCGGGTCTGACCTGGGTTGTTGAGGCTGGTACGGCTGGTACGGCTACCCCTGGGGTCAGGGGCAGCACGGTGGCCGCCGGCCGGTCTGTTTCGGGGGTGTCGTGGGTGGGGCAGTAGCGGGCCCAGGGGTCGAGGAAGTCGGTGCGGCGGTAGCCCTTGGCTTGGCCAGTCTGGAAGCGGATGGTGTCGGAGCGGATGTCGTATTCGCGCAGGATGGTGCCGAGTTTCATGGCGGTGAGCCCGTTGGGGCCGTAGTCGCCCCAGGGTGCTTCCGGGTCCGCTTTGAGTCGGTCGAGTAGCACGGCAGTGGGCAAGGCGGCGTCGGTGCCGAACGCGGTCCGGCAGTCGGTGAGCAGCCGCAGCCGGGTGGAAATCTGGCCGTTGTCGTCGGCGTCGGCGGTGAGGGCGAGGACGGCGGCGCGGGCGCGGTCGGGCCAGTGGCCGCCAGCGTGGTCGGCGACGACCACGAGGGGTTCCCAGGTGTCGGCGGCGCGATCTTCCACAGGCATGGGCGGTTCGGCTTTCTCCAGGGTTTTCAGGTCGGCGCGCAGCCATGCCGACAGGTCTGCTGCCAACTGGCGGAGGTTGGGGCGGTCGCGGCGGTGGCGGAAGGGTGCGACGGTTTCACCGGGGCCGCGGCGGCGCATGCGGATGATGACGGCGCGGTCTTCGATGGTGTCGGGCATGGCGCCGATGCCAGCGAGCGCGGCCATGGCGAACGTCGGGATGGACTCGACGCGGCCGGTATTGGCGTCGTAGCGCTTGGCGGGGCGGTTGCGTTGGTGTCCGGCGTTCAGCAGCCCGCGGAGATCCTCGTTGCCCTCGGCTTTGGGGCCAAAGATGGTGTCGGCTTCATCTACCAGCAGAGTGGGCGGGTCATCGGTGATTGACCGGTAGACCGCGGCCGGTGAGGAGTTGACCGTGATGAACGGCGCGTGGCACGTCGCCTCTGTCACGTCCAACAGGCGGGACTTGCCGCACCGCTTTTCCGGGGCGCGGATGACCAGGCGCGGGGCGTGTGGCCATGCGGGTTGGGCGTGGCTGGCTGCGATCCACAGTGTGACCGCGTCGGCGGCGTGCGGACTCGGCAGGATCACGTATCGGGTGAGCGCGTCGCGTAGTGCGTCCAAGAGCGCGGCGCCGTCAATGGGCGGCCGGTCGGCGGGGTTGGTCGTGGTCATGCGGCGTTCCCCCTGGTGATGGTGCGTGGGTTGCGGATGCCGGCGGTCAGGCCGGAGGTGATGGTGGTGGCGATTTCGGCGGGGGTGAGGCCACCGGCTCCCAGGTGGGTGGCGGCGGCGTCGGTGAGGTGGGCGGTGGCTTGTTCGGTGGTGAGCAGACCGGCGCCGATCAGGCGGCCGAGGTTGTAGGCGGCCTTGTTGAGCGCGTGGTTGCGTCCGCCGGGTTGAGCATCGGCGACGCGCTGCCTCTCCCCTTGGAGTGCCGTGCGGGCATAAGCCGACAGGTCACCGATGCCCTCAGCAGAGGAGGACGGGCACTCCAAGGGGGGAGATGGCGGCGGGGTGGCGGTGAGCAGTCCGGTCAGCCAGGGCGGGAGTGGGGCGGGGGCCGTGTCGTGGATGAGGCGGTAGGGGCGGCCGGTGTTGGTGCTGGGTGGGGCCAGGACGTAGCCGCCCCAGCCGCGGACATCGACTTTCCAGCCCAGTCCGGTGCCGCGGTCACCGGCGCGGTTGCCGATCCGGGAACCGGTGGGAGCGGTGTAGTACAGGTGCATGCCGCCGCGCGGCGTGGCCACGGCGAAGGTGTCGAAGTCGACGACCGCGCCAGCGCGTTCGGCCAGCACCGCAAGCACGTCGGCACCGTCACCAACGCCGGGCAGTGCCCACCGCTCGGAAGGTTCCTCGCCGGGTTCGGGCACATCCAGATCGATGACCACCAGCCCCGATGGGCCGCACGCTATCCCGACACCGTAGGGCGCGTGTCCCCATGCGGCGGTGATGCGGGCAGGGTCGGTAGTGGCGCGGTCCTCCCATTTGCGGTGCCCACTTGCACATGGGCCCGTTGCGGGGCATGCGGTTTGGCTGTGCAGCGCGGGCGGCTTCTTGGCGTCCGGCCGGACCGGGAACACCCGCCACCCTCGGCGGGCGTAGTCCAGCGCCGCGGTGGTCAAGCGCCGTGAGCGGTCGGCTGCGTTTCCGGTCGGCCGGTGCCCGACAGGCGAGATCGGGTTACGGTCGAGGTCATGACCGATGAGACCCGTATCGCGCTGAAGAACTACGACAATCTCGTCCGCTCCCGCGGGTTGGACGACGTTCAACTCGACTGGGACACCGACACCCTTGTCTACGGCGACGGTGGGGCCACCATCGACACCCTTCTCGATCCCGATTTCACCGGCGTCTCCTGACGTTCGGCTCGGACAGTCACAACCGGGCACCGAGCACATTCCCGTGGCGTCCCGCCAGATGGGGTCGTAGATGGCCCAGCCGCCGCGGCCGGCGCTGCGGGTGTGGGCGGCGTTTTGGTGCCCGCAGCGTCCACAGACCGCACCCAACTCCGTCAGATCGGCGGTGGGCCGGGATGAGGGCCGGTGTGGTGACTGCGAGGTCATGCGGCCCTCCCCTCGGTGGCCAGGACCGTGGCGAGCCCCTGCCCCACGAACCGGGTGTAGACCGGCGGGAGTGCCTCACGGAGCCCCTGGGCGTCGCTGCTCCAGTGGATGTCTTTGGCGGTCTGCATCTCTGGCACGGTGGCCTTGCCGCCGCCGTTGCCGTAGGCGGCCACGTACGGGCCGTCGTGGTAGACGCCGTGTCGCCATCCCCGCACCCGTCCGCGGTGCGGTGGGTGCGCGGGTTGGGTGATGGTGAAGCCGCCGCCGGTCTCGAAGTAGCGGTGCATGATCACGTCGAGTCCGAACATCTCGCCGCACAACCGCAGGTCTTTGCGCACCGTCGAGCCAGCCACGTTTTCGATCACGTAGGGGCGGCCGGTCGCTTCGAGCGCGGCGCGGGTGGGGGTGATCAGCCGCGGGTGGCGGCGGCCGGTCGCGCTGTTGCGGGCGGCGTTGCTGCCCTTGGTCGGCGCACTCTCCCCTTGGCAGGGCGGTGAGGTGTGGATGAAGTCGAATTCGTGCCCGTGGTCGCGGATGAACGCCACCGCGTCCGCACGGATGAAGTGGTCTCCGCAGTAGTCGGGCTGGGGGATGATATCGACGCCGGTGACGTGCGCTCCGAGTGTCTGGTAGCCGTGGGTGGCGCCACCGATGCAGCAGAACGCGTCAAGGATGCGCAGGCCGGCCAGCGGGCCAACCACGTCGCACGGCCGGGCGGTCATGCGGCGTCCTTGGGCAGCACGATGACGCCCTCGGGGGTGAGCACGAATTCGTGCCAGTGCTCGCAGTTCCACAGGTCGCCGAGGTAGTTGGGGGCAAAGGTGGCCCAGCAGGTGACGGAAGTGAGGCAGTACGGGCAGTCAGGGCCGTCGTTGATAGGCCAGTGGGTAACGGGGGTGGTGAAGTCGGTGCAGCAGGCCCGACAGGTCCACAGGTGGACCTTGTCGCCGGTGTCCAAGTCGTTGGCCGTGCCGATCCACACGACGTCGCCGGGGGCGTCGGTCTGGCAGCCGGGGCAGTCGGGGCCGGTGAGGATCGGCCATTGGTCGAGGGGCGGGAACTTCGGTGGGACGGGCGGCGGGTTGTGCGTCATGATGGGTGTACCTCTCGCTGGGGCCTCGTTGGGGTCCGTGATCGGTTGGAGGGGTGGCCCTCGGCGGCGTGCTTGGTGGCTTGTGCGCCGAGGGCCGCTTTGCGCCCGGTCTTGCGGACCGGGCCATGGTGGTGTTAGCGGTCGCGGTTGATGCCTTTGATGTGGGTCCAGATGCGGCGGCCTGCGCGGAGTTGGGCGCCCTTGCCGTTGCAGCGGTTGCAGTAGCGCCAGGCGCGGCCGGACGGGGAGCGGAACCGTCCCGCGCCGCCGCATTTACGGCATGGCCGATACGGCCAGATCACGCAGTGGATCAGGTAGCCGGCGGCGGCCAGCACCGCGAGGACGACCCATCCGCCAGTGCCGGCGCCGGTGTCGTTAGCGGCCAGGATGAGGGGGGTCACAGGTGCCTCCCAGGGCGTTTTTGGCATGAGTGCAGGTAGCGACCGCTAGATGCTTGATCGCTGGTAGGTGCGGGGATGGGGCGCTAGCGGGGCCGCTAGGTCTAGCGGGGTGGGCTGCTAGACCTAGCGGCGCCCGCAGCGGTCACGGCGCGGGGGCGCCGGTGGGGTTGAGGGCGTCGGTGATGTGGGTCGCGTGGATGCCGCGGCGGTTGGCGCCCTTGCCGGTTTCGTCCTGTCCCCAAACCTGGGTCGTGGTGATGCCGTGGGGCTTGAGTGCGTCGGCCAGTTGGGCGGGTGTCCAGCCGGCGTAGACGCCGGGCCGCAGTTCGGCGAGGCGGGTGACGATGGTTTCCGACCACACCTTGTCTTCGCCGGGGGCGATGACGGCGGCGACGTCGCCCAGTATTGAGACACCGTTGTCGGTGGTGGGGGTGGTGTCCTCGCCGGCGGCGTAGCCGGTCAGGGTGCCGACGGCGCGGCGGGCGCCGCGGGCGCGGTCGGCGATGCGGTCGGCGGTGGGCCCGTCGAGGTAGTAGCCGCGGGTGATCTGGGGTTCGTCGGACTCGCCGGCCAAGTAACCGATGCCGCGGTCTTGCTTGGTGAACGTGGTCGCCCGGATGCCGTTCTTGTACATCGAGGTGCCCAGGATCATGTCGTTTTCGAGCTGGCCCATGACGCGCAGGCAGAACCGGATGCCCACGTTCGCGCTGATCCCCGTGGGCAACGAGTCCTTGTCCGGCCGCTGCGTCGCCAACAGCAGGATCACGCCGAGGGCACGGCCGCGTTTGATGATGGCAGTGGCCAGTTCGCCGGCTTCCTTGCCGTACTCGGGGTGGGAGAACAGCTCTTGGCATTCGTCGATCACGAACACCAGCGGGTACAGGCCGAGGGAGGTCTTGGCGGCCAGTTGCGGGGTGACCTTGTTCTCCGGCCGCACGTCCTTGGGCAGCCGTGCGAGCGTCTTGGCGCGCTTCTCCAGGTCCTTGTAGACCTCGCGGAGCGACGCCAGGCACTCGCCGATGGTGGTGTCGTCGGGGCCAGAGCCGTAGTGGTGGGCGACCTTCTCGGCAAAGTCGAGGTCGCCGGTGCCCTTGAGTTCGAACACGCGTAGCTGCGCGGTGGGGTCGAGGGCGGCGGCCAGCAGCGGCACCTTGAGCGCGAACGTCTTACCCGCGCCGGGCATCGCTCCGATCAGCATGTTGGCGTACATCAGCGTGAGCGTGACCGGGCGTCCGCGCTGGTCGGTGCCGAACGGGATCGCCTTGAACACATCAGCGGTCGCGGCGGTCTTGGCCAGCGGCCACGTCGGCGGGCGGACTTGGTTCATGTCCTGGTCACCGACCCACAGCACCAGCCGGCCGGCGTGTTGGTGGTGGGCAGGTTCGGGCCACACGCACCCAAGCGGGCGGCGTAGTCCGGAGGCGAGGCGGTCGCGGCGTTCCATGATGTCGGTCGCGGTCACCCCGTACGGGAGATCGACCTCGGCGCGCCAGCCGGGACCATCGCGCGTGATCGGCGCGGGGAAGGTGATCCCCGTGCCGCCCTTGCCAACGGCCTTGTTGATCTCAGCGATCCCCAGCGCCGACAGGGCACGCACGACGATCTCTGAGGTGAGCTTGGGTGCCTTGGTCGACACCACCGCGGTGTCGAGGATGCGCTTGTCCTGCGGAGAACCGATCCAGCCCAGCAGGAACACCAGCGCGGCCAGGATTGCGGTTTGCGTGACGCCACCGGCCGCGGCCACCGATGCGGCGGCCAGCCCCGCGCCGACCATGCCGGCGCCGGTGACAAACAGCCGGGCGCGAACGCGGTCATTGCGTTCGCTCATCAGCTTCAGATACGCCTCGTCGTTGCGGCGGTCGATGGCGTGCGTCCGCAGCGGACGCGACTCCAGATCAAACGTCCACCGCGCGGCGCCGGCGGCCACTCGGTACAGCCCGCGGGGCGACCGCAGCGCAAGGCGGAGCGAGTACAGCGGAATGCGGGCGGCGTGGTAGCCGGTGACGTGACCGGCGTACCCGACCGCCCACCGCACCGTGGCACGCGCCTCGTTCCGGTCGCGCAGCCACGGGGCGATGATCGGACGGCGCTGGTCACGCTCGCCGGCCATGCGGCGGGCGCGCACATCCGGGCGGAAGGTGTCGGGACCGTCCACCAACACGCGGCCCTCAAGCGCGTCACCGTCGCCCCCGCCGCTCTCGTCCTCGTTGCGGTCGTCTTCAGACGGGACGGGCAGCGGCGCCGGCGGGCGCGGCGGGGTGCCGTCGCCGGCATTGCCGGGCGCGGGCGGGGTGCCGAGGTCCGGTGTCGGGTTGGTGGCGTGGTCGGGGTGCTCGACGGGCAGGTGGACGACGTCGCCCATGGCTTTGGTGTGGCTCATGATGCGTGCTCTCCCTCGGCGGTGGACGGCGCCGCGGCGATGCCCTCGGCGGCCGGGTCAGCGTGGGGCGGGGTGGCGGTGGGGTCGGTGGGTGCTTCGGTCTTGAGCCGGGCCAGCAGGGCGCCGACGCGGGCGTTACCGGCGGTCTGGCCAGCGGCGCGCAGCCGCGCGGCCAGGGTGTTGCGGGTCAGGGGTTCGCCAGCGTTGTCGAGGTCGGCGGCGATGCTCCATCCCAGCGGCATGAGGTCGTCCACGTCCGGCGGCGGCGCGGTCTTGGCGGTCTTGCGGGTGCGGGACGAGCGGGCGGACCGTCCACCGGTGCGGGTCTTGGTGCCGGGTGCGGCAGTCCGGTTGCGCGTCGCGGACGGCGTGTTGGACGGTCCGGCGGTCGGTGGGGTGGACGGTCCGGTGTCCAGCGCCGGACGGTCCACCGGCGCGATGCTCGGACGGTCCGGCGCCGGTCCGCCGGTCGGCGGGGTGGACGGATCGACGGTGAGTGGGGCGGGGGTGAGTTCGCCGAGTCGGTACAGGGCGCGGACGCGGCGCGGAGCCTTGCGGCGCCATGCCCACCGGCCGTAGGTGTCTTGCAGATCGGTCAGGGCCAGGACGCGGTCACGCTCGCGGGCGAGCGCGTCGGGGTAGGAGCGGGTCTCCCACAGCACCATGCGGCGCCACAGCTTCAGCGTGGGCCAGGGTGCCAGCACCCACCGCGATGCGCGGATGCCGTCCATGCGGGTGCCGGCAACGATGCCGGCGCGGATGCGGATGACGTGGGAGCCGACTTCCACCGCGATGACCCACAGGCACGGCAGAACCGCATGCGCGGTGACGCCAAAGGCGGTGGTCTCCTCCGCCACGTTCAGATAGACGGTGGCGGCGGTCAGCGTCCATGGGATCAGCCGCAGCCACCGCACCCGCATGTCGAGGCGAGCAAGCACGATGTCCAGGGCGGCGAAGATGGCAATGCCGAGGTCGATGCCGAGCGGGACGGTCCAGGCGAACAGTCCGAACGAGGGACGCGCGGCCTCTGCAACAGCGGCGAAGCTGTTGGCGAAACCCACAAATCCCAGCACCGCAACCAAGAGGACGGTGGCTTGGACGGCAACGCGCTCGCCTGCGCTCAGCGCGCGGGCTTGGGGACGGGGTTCGGTGTGGTGGCCGAACGAGGGCGGCGGCGTGGCGGTGGACGTCGCCGGGGTGTCGTTGAGGTTCGTGATCGGTCGGAGCGGCGTGGCGGTGGTCTCGGCGGCGTGCTTGGTGGCTTGTGCGCCGAGGGCTGCCGGGACGTGGAACGGCGTGGCGGTCATGAGATTGGCCTCCCTTCGGGGGCGTTGTGCGACGGGTTGGCGCCGGTGTGGGTGCCGTCGTCGGCGTGGCCGGTCGCGCGGTGGGGCCGGTATTCGGTGTCGAGGTCGGCGGCCATGACCGGTGTCCCGCACGGGTAGCAGCGGAAGCGGACCGGGCCGCCGTCCAGCGGCGTGTGGCAGGACGGGCAGTGCTTGACCGGGCCCGCGCGCAGCGGCCGACCGGACGGAGCCGTGTACGCGGCCGAGATGGTCGAGGCGGCGGGGTTCATGCCGCGGTCACCTCCGTCTCGGCGAGGTCGGCGCAGTCGATGCAGGTGCCGAGGTGGCGGGGCAGGACATAGCCGGCGTCGCGTCCGCATACCGGGCAGCGGCGGCGGGCGGCCAGAGCCTTGCCCAGCGCGGCGCGCTGACGGTCGGTCGGGGGGCGCTTGGGAAGGGCAAAACGCACGTCGTAGAGGTAGGCGGCGCGGACTCCACCGGGCGCGCGGTATCGGCGTGAGCGCCACAGCACTTGACCGGCGATGTCCTGACCACCGGGCCGCAAGCCCTCGGCGGCCAACTGGCGGCGGGTGCGCAGGTGCGGTGGCGCCATCCGCCATGGCCAGGTAGGGATGCCGTAGCGGGCGCCGGTCGGGTCAAAGAACCTCGCGGAGGTACGGCGCCGTGCCATCACGCGTCTCCGTTCGTGCGGCGCGGCCGGCGGGCGTGGGAGGTGGTGTCGTTGGGGTGGTCGGTGGGGGTGGTCACGCGGCCGGTGCGGGAGGTGGCGTTGACGGTCAGTCCCTCGGCCAGCGCCGTGCCGGTCGCGGTGACGGTGACGTCGCCCGACACCGACCGGGCAGTGATGATGCCGCCCTCGGTGGCACGCACCCGCACATCCCCCGACACGCTCGACACCTCGGCGCGGCCGGCGAAATCGCCTACCGTGATGTCGCCGGAGGTGGCGTTGGCAGTGACGTCGTCGGCGCGGCCCAGGTGGACATCACCCGACACCGACCGCACGATGGCGGCGCCATCCACGATGGCGGCGGTGATGTCACCGGAGGTGGTATCGGCGCGCAGCGTGCCGACACCCCCGACCGACAGGTCACCCGAGGTCGAGGTGAAACCGACCACGGCGAACTCCCCCGAACACTCCAGGTGCGCCGACCGAGTGACGGCGGCCACGATCGAGCCCTCGGGAACATGCGCGGTGATCTCGACACGGCCCACGGTCACGCCGCGGCCGGTGATCTCGACGCCGTTGACGGTGACGCGGCCGAAGCTGACGATGCCGTCGCCGGTGATCTCGACGCCGTTGACAGTGACACCAGCGGCGATGTCGCCGAACGACTGAAGGACGGTCGCGCCACCGGTGCCGATGATGGTCTGACTCCCGCCGATCACCGTTACGCCGCCGGCGGGCGCGTCAACCTTGACGGTGAGTTCGCCGGTCGACTCGTCGTAGCGCAGCCCGGCATCGCGGACGGCGTCGTGAACGGCGCGGTCGTCGCCATGGGCGGTGACGGTGACCTCGGCGACCGTGCGGTCAGGGTCGGTGATCACCTTGATGTCGCCAGCGGTCAGATCGACCGACAGGGCCACCGGGCCGCGGCGCGTCGCGGTCAGGGTTCGGCTCGTGGGGGCGGTCATCACTTGCCCCACTTGGAGATCTTGCGGCCCTGGTCTTCCAGGCTTTCGGCGGCGCGGTGGTCGCCCTTGGCGCGGTACTTCTGCGCCTCGCTGAAGCACTCGGCGGCGGCGATGCGGGCGTTTTCCTTCTTGTCGCAGTCGCGAAGGTTGTTGCTGCGTCCCATGACGGTGGTTCCTTCCGGTGTTCCGGTGGGTGGGGTGGTGAGCTGGTCTTTCACGGGATGAGGTGGGCCAGGACGACTACCGAGAAGCAGCCGAGCAACAGCCACCACGTGGCGAAGCGGACCCATTCGCGGCCGGTCATGACGCCCCCAGGCAGGCCAGGAGCGCGGCCAGGAATAGCCATCCGATGTGCCAGGACTGGTCAAGGGCGTAGGCGCCGGTGCCGAGCGTGGGGTTGTCGTCGCGGTCGGGCCGCGGCGCCCCGAGCCGGGCGAAGTCGCCCTTTCCGGGGACCACGGTGCGGCCGAGCCAGTCGGCCAGCGCCACGAGCGTGGTACGGCGGTCCGCCCAGTAGTGCGACACTGCATCCACCGCCAGCGCCGCGGCTACCGCGAGCGGATTGACCGGCAGGTCAACCACGAGCGCAGCCAGCATGAGCGCGGCGGCCTTGACGACGGTCAGCACGGCCACGTGCTTGCCGCACATCAACCGGCCAGACCAACCGGCCGCGCCCTTGCCGCACGCCTGAGCGTGCGTCTGTGCCCAGTGGTCGCCCACCTCGTGAGCGGCGTACAGAGCAGCGAAGACAGCGGCGAACACGCCAGGGTCAGCACCCAACATCGTGCGCCCCCGCGTTCTCCTCAAGCCTGTCCACCAGGGCCAACAGGCGCCGTTCGACGTCTTCGAGGGTCAGTTGCCGGTCAGCGGTCCACTTGTCGGCCGACTCGTCAAAGCACGCGGCGATACGGTCGGTGATCTCGGTGAGTTTGGCGGTGATCTGCTGGGTGGTCATCGCCATGTCAGGCCACCTCCCCCAGCTCAACCGTCGGCAAGGTGACCTCGGAGGACAGGGCGGCCAGCTCGTGCGGCCGGTAGCCGGCCCAGATGCCGTGCGCCGGCCGAACCTTGAGTGCGTAGGTCAGGCACGCGGCGCGGACCGGGCAGGACCGGCAGACCTCAATCGCGACGTCCTCACGAGCGGCCCTCTCGAACCGGGGCTCGTACTCGAACGCGTCGGGGCCGGTGTGCAAGTAGGGGTCGTGACAGTCGCCATCGGCCAACTGCTGGATCAGGTCCACCAACGGCAGGGCGGACAGGTCGGCGTTCATCACACCTCCGGTGATCGGTCGGCAGGTGCGGCCCTCGGCGGCGTGCTTGGTGGCTTGTGCGCCGAGGGCCGGCGTCTGCGGGTGGCGGGCGGTCATCACTGGTCAGCCCAGCGATCCGGCAAACACGGTGATCGCGTGAATCACCTGGTTGACCAGCGCGGCGGCCTTCTCCGGGTTGTTGATCGCGAAGATGGCGAGCGCGATGCCGGCGAGCCACTGGGGGATGTTGCTGGACTTCTGGGGGAACATCGTGAACCTCTCCACATCTGCCTTAAGGCAGATGCTCTGCATGCGACAGTAGGTCGACGTCTTGGAGCTGTCAAGGGCCTGACTTAAGTCAGTTGGGTACGCTTGAGGCGTGGTGAATCACGACGCGGGACGCCTTGCCAGTCGGGAGCTCGCAGCCCGTCTGCGGGCTGACATCGAAGAGGGCGACGACTACCCGCCTGGGACAAAGCTCCCCTCGTACCGGCGCCTTGCCGAGACGCACGGGGTGGCGCCGAACACGGCTCAGGCAGCCGTCCGCCTCCTGGAGGCGGTTGGCCTCGTGACCATCAAGCCCAAGAGCGGTGTCTACATCAGCGACCCCTCGAAGGTCGTCGAGCAAGGTGACGATCTCCGGGCTGAGTTGACGGATCTGCATCATCGACTGCATCAGGCGCGAAAGGAGCTCGCGACCGCAGAGCGAGATGTCGCGGCCCTGCTTCAGCGCCTCCCGAAGGCGAGCCCGGACCAGTGAGGTTGCCGCCGCGCCAGCAGAATGCGGTCGATGTGCGGGCCGCGTACGATCAGCGATTTGGAGTGCCATGCATCACACGATGGGGCACTCAAGACGCCAACTGAAGATGTTCCGTACCGACACGATGACTGTCGGTAAACGCGGTTAGGTGAGACTGATGGCCCGTCCTGAGCGCCGCTTGACCCCCGAGAAGTCGGCGCTACACCGGTTCGGCTATGAGCTTCGAGAGTGGCGCAAGAGTCGGCGGCTCTCCCAAGCCAAGCTTGCCGTGAAAGTGCACGTCAGCGACGACACGATCCAGAAGGTCGAGACCGCCGACCGCAAGCCCGCCCGCGACCTTGTCGAGCGCCTTGACCGCTGCCTCGACGCGGCCGGCGCCCTGATCCGCCAGTACGAACTGGTCGAGCGTGACGGGAAAGATACCGACAGTACCGACAGACACTCCGGCGATACCGACAAACCACTTGTCGGTATCCAGACCCCCGAATCGGGGCTGATCACTCCTCCCAGCGACGAAATGATGGTCATGTGGATGACCGCGCTGAACGGGGAGCAGTTGCCTGTGATGATCAATCGGCGAGCGTTCGTAACCGGTATGGCCGCCGTCCCTGCCGTTGGATGGCTCAGCGGGCAGGTGGGCGCATCACGACTGGCCACCCCCCTGGCCGGTGGCGACATGGCTGACGTCCTCCGGAGCATGGCGGAGCTGCGCACAGCGCTCGCCACTCAGGACAACATCCTTGGGCCACGCACCGTTGTCCCCACCGCTCTCCACCAATTGACTCTCCTCAATGAGCTAAGCGACGGCGCAGCCGGGCGCGCTCGTGAGGCAGTCATGAATCTCCAAGCCGCATATGCCGAGTTCATCGGTTGGCTTGCAGACGACTTGGGAGACCGGAAAGCCGGGCTCTACTGGATTGACCGCGCTCTCGAATGGGCGCACGAGGGCGGCGACGAACTCGTCATCGGCTACACCCTGGCAAGAAAAGCACAGAGGGCGACCGAAGAGGGCAACCCCTCGGCAACCATAGGACTCGCCAGAGCCTCCCAGCGCAGCGGAAACCTTCCCCCACGAGTCCGCGCAGCAGCGGCTTTGTTTGAAGCCCAAGGACACGCCGCCAGCAGCGAGCGCAACAATGAAGCGTTTTACGCATCAATCGACCGGGCTCGCGAAGCTCTCGCATCCGTTAAAGGTCCACCGGCCCACGGCGAGTGGGCGCCATGGTGCGACGCAGGGTACGTGGCCATGCATGAAGCTGACGGCTGGATGCGGTTGGGGCAACCCGCGAAGGCCGTCGATATCTACAGGGATGCTCTGGCGGACTGGCCCACAGATATGCGTCGCGATCAGGGTGTCTATTACAGTCGCTTCGCCCGCGCCTTGGCTGCGGCAGGGCAAGCAGAGCAGGCAGCTTCCGCCGGAAGCACTGCCCTTGAAATCGCCAGCCGAACGGGTTCGGCGAGGATCGTAGCCCAACTCAAGCCTCTCCCCGCTGTGCTGTCTGGGCACTGCGATTCGGGCACCGTGCGCACGTTCGCAGCCAATCTCAATGAACATCTGAACAACAACAGAACGGAACTGAAATGACCCGCCCGTACGTTCTGCTCAGCGCCGCTATCAGCGTCGATGGCTTTCTTGACGATGCAACCGATGAGCGCTTGCTGTTGTCGAACGCGGAAGACTTCGACCGGGTGGACCAGGTCCGCGCCGAGAGCGACGCAATCATGATTGGCGCGGGTACGATTCGCGCAGATAATCCGCGTCTGCTCGTCAACTCCCCCGAACGGCGGGCTGCAAGAGAGGCGCAAGGGCTCCCCACCTTCCCACTGAAGGTGACCATCACGAACACGGGCGACCTTGATTCGGAAGCGAAGTTCTGGCATCACGGCGGAGAGAAAATCGTCTACTGCCCGGCATCGGTCACAGACAAGGTGAAGCACACTCTCGGCGACCTAGCGACCGTTGCCGCAGCCGGTGATTCCACGGTCGATCTCGGCGTGCTACTAGATGACCTAGGCAGCCGCGGCGTCCGTCAGCTCATGGTCGAAGGCGGTAGCTCAGTGCACACTCAATTCCTGACTGCCGGGCTCGCAGATGAGATTCACCTTGCCGTGGCACCGTTCTTCGTGGGCGACTCCCGCGCGCCACGACTGGTCGGCGACGGCGACTTCGTCAACAACGCCAGCCGTCGCATGGCTGTGGCCGAAAGTCGGATGATCGGCGATGTGGTCCTCATTCGCTACCTCCCCAAGGCTTAATCGGACGCAACTCGTGGCCACTTCCGATCTTCGGAAGTGGCCTCTTTGCGCTCTGCGTAGCGTCGCCAGCATCAAGGTTACGAGGCTCCGCCCGCAGGTCATGCAGTGTCCAGCTTGATTCGAGCGGGTTCATCGGTCCAAGTCATTCTTGATCAGGCATGATAGTCAAATGGCCAGAGATGACTTCACGAAGCAGGTCAAGGACCAGATCGAACGCCGGGCCGGTCATCGGTGTTCGATGCCGAACTGTCGCCGCGCAACGTCAAGCCCGAATCCCACAGCGCCATCACAATCAATTAGGACGGGAGTAGCCGCTCACATTACTGCTGCAAGTCCACAAGGTCCGCGCTTCGATGCCAGTTTGACGCCGCAAGAACGAGCAAGCACAGAGAATGGCGTTTGGATGTGCCAACTATGTGCACGCGTAATCGACATCTCGCCAAACGTTTTTACCATCGAAGTTCTGAGGGCGATCAAGTCAGACGCAGAAAGGCGAGCAGTCCGAGCGTCTACAGCAGAAGACGTCTGCTCAAAGCTGATAGTTGATCTCCAAGAGTTTCGCGATGACCTCATAACTTTCATCACACAGCGAGCGATAGACGAGCCAAACTATGGGTTCAGCAGATCCACCAACGAGGAAGAGAGGCAGCGACATTGGGACATGAAAACTCGGGCAACGATTGACTTTAGCAAAGAGACTCAATCTCTCTACGAATCCCTTCTAGAGCCTAGAATTATAGAGCTGCTACCCCGGACCGGAGCTATCCTTGGAGAGGCTGACAAGGATTATCAAGATCTGGCCGAAGCCGCCGAATTTTCTTCAGTAAACTCATTGGCGCAAAAGGATCTTGCCCGCCGCGTCGGTAATTGCATCGGCATACTGGAAATGCGCTAGCAACAAAGAGGTCAGCCCTGTTGTTCTGGACCGACCCCCTTGCGCGTCCGAGAGCTACGCGCCCGAACCGGATCCAGGAGTAGCGCTGTCGCTACCCGCTCCACCTTGCCTGGTACGGCTCAAGTCGTACCACTCCACCAAGCCGTACCGCCTCTGACCAGTACGAACGAGGCTGGTACGGCTGGTACGACTACCCCTCCCGTCACGCCACTCCCACGCTGGCAGCCGATCAACTCCTCCCGACCGATCACACCCGCTTCCCCCTCCCTCAGACGGCCGGAGAGCCCCGTTCTGGGAACATCGCGATACCTAGGGCCAGCGCGGGACCGATCTCGCTAGAACGGCGCTCACGCTCGCGGCGTGTTCCACCTGCGTCCAAAGGAGGGGCACCAGAGGGCATCTGCCCAGGTGAAAGCCGTGTTCGGTACTGGCCTCCGGAGCCGTGTGCGCAGGTTCGAATCCTGCAGGGGGCACCCTCACTTGATCAGCAAGAACAAGGTTATGACCTGCACAGACATAGCAGGAACGGGCGGGGTCTCAGTCCAACTGAGTCCCGCCCGTTCTCACTGTCTATGGCTGATCACGAGAGACCTGCGAGAGAGCTTCTCGCGCCCCTTAGCCGTCTTCTAGGCCGCGTTCGATGCGCTTGTTGATGTTGCCCTCCTGACCGTCGAGGCAGCCCGCGTAGCGCCTGGAGATGACCTCTGGGGAGTTGCCTGCCCGCTTGGCAGCGTCCGCGAGCGAGACGCCGGCGTTGAGCCACGTCGTGATGGCGGCGTGGCGCAGGTCGTACGGTCGTCCAGCTAGCGGCGATTCCACCTGTGCGGGCTTGAACGCGAATTGGCGAGCTTCTTCCCATGCGCGGGAGTAGGTCGTCGAGCCAAGGATGCCGCCGCGCTCGTTACGGAACAGACGACCGTCGTCCGCCGTGCCGAACTCCTTGACATGGGCCTTGAGCGTCGCCACCAATTGCGGCGGGATGGGGACCACACGAGCGGCTTTCCTGGGGCGCTGTTTGAGTCCACGCCGGTCGTGTCGTTCGCCGTCGTCGGTCCACTTCTTTGTGGTGACCGGAAGCGTCTTGACCAGGGTGAGACGTCCCCAGCCTTCTTCCGGTAGCTCGCAGTCGATTTCTCGCAGCGCGACCGCTTCCGCGGGTCTCAGTCCGCCGTAATACAAGGTGGCGAAGAACGCCACGAGTCGGCGACCCCGGGCACGATGCCACGAGCCGACGTAGGAAAGCGCGGCCAGCAATTCGCGGGCTTGGGTGTGGGTGACGACGACTCGCGGATCGATCTCGTCTTGCGTGGCTACACGAGTCCGCTTCATTCCCTTGACCGGATTCTCGGTGAGCTCCCCCAGCTCGATGGCGTAGACCATGGCAGTATTCAGCCCGCGGCGCCGGCGCTTGTACGTATCGTCAGCCACCGGTCTGCCGTCGAGAGTCAGAGTCAAGCGGCGACCAACGCGCCGCGCGGTCTCCGGGTCTGCGATGTCCTTGAGGGACTTGGAATGCTGTTGCAGCCAGCGCAGGGCGACCGCGAACTCCCCAGGCGCCTCACTTTCTGAGTTGGCGGGGAGCACAGCCCACAGAAACGCCCTTCGGAGGTCTCGGAGAGGCGGACGGCCCGGACCTTCGGCCACCATGGCGAGGGTCGCGGTGGCGAGGCTGTCGGTGATGGAATCGCGGGTCTTTGCGGCGGCGCCCTCCCATCGGATTCCGACGTACGCCTTGCAGAATTCGAGCCACGTGCGCGCCTCCCCGACTTTGAGCATGGACACCGGCAAGCCGGTGGCGACGTCGAATTCCTCTCCCCTGTTCATGGCCTGAATCAGGTCCGATCGGAATCCATCGGCAAGTGGGAAGGTGGCAAACGTCGCGGTGCAAACGTCACCAGCCACGACCCATCGCACCATGTGCGGCTTGGTCTTGCTGTTGGCCTTTCCGATTTTCCAGGGGCGACGAACGTTGCGAGTCTCGCCCTTGCTGCCCGGCGTTCCACGTCGTCCGGGCCGACCCTTTTCGCCGCTCAACTGGCAACCTCCTCGCGGCTCGTGAGCCAGCGCTCCAATTCGGAACGACGGATGCGAACGTCGCCGTTCGGGTATTTGATGCCACGCGGCGCCTTGCCTTGCTGGCGCCAGCGGAAGAACGTCGAGCGCGCTACGCCCTTCAGTTCCTCCAGAACTTCATCGATCGTGAGCAATTCATCGGCGATGAGCCTTCCATTGGCCACGGGTCACCTCTTCGGGGTTTCGTGATCGGTTGTGAGGGCACCGGCGGCGTGCTTGGTGGCTTGTGGCGCCGGTTGGGTCGTGCGCTCGGGGGGAGGGGTAGCCGTCCCAGCCGTCCCAGCCTCGTTTTTGCAGGTCACCCCTGGGACGGCTTGAGGGGGTGGGACGGCTCAAGCCGTCCCAGGGACGTCTTGCGGTATGTCTTGGGGCGTGTGGTGGGACGGCTTGAGCCGTCCCACCGGTGTGAGCCGTCCCAGGGGTGACCTGGGGTTATGAGGCTGGGACGGCTGGGACGGCTTACCCTCCCTCGCTGGTCAGGGGCAGGGGTGTGACGGTGGCGGGGGTGAGCTTGTCGGGGGTGTCGTCGGGGGTGCAGTAGCGGCCCCACGCGTCGAGGAAGTCGGCGCGTAGGTAGCCCTTGGCCTGGCCGCCGGGGAAGCGGACGTTGCCGGATCGGATGTCGTATTCGCGCAGCAGCGCGCCGAGCCGCATCGCGGTCAGCCCGGTGTGGCCGTAGCTCGCCCAGGGCGCTTCGGGGTCGGCCTTGAGCCGCTCTAGCAAGGTGGCGGTGGGCAGGGCGTTGTCGTGGCCGAACGCGGCCCGGCAATCGCCCAGTAGCCGGAGCCGGGGCGACATTTGGTCGGGGTCGCCGCCCTCGGTGGTCAGTGCGGTGACGGCGTGGCGGGCGCGTTCGGGCCAGGGACCGCCGGTGTGGTCGGCGACGATGACCAGGGGTTCCCAGGTGTCGGCGGCGCGGTCCTCGACCGGCATCACCGGTTCGGCGGTCTCCAGGGCGGGAAGATCGGCGCGGAGCCAGCGCGTCACCTCGCGCGCGAGGCGCCGTAGCGGTTCACGGTCGCGTTTGTGGCGGAACGGGGCGACGGTTTCGCCGGGGCCGCGGCGGCGCATACGGATGATGACGGCGCGGTCCTCGATGGTGTCGGGCATGGCGCCGATACCAGCCAAGGCGGCCATGGCGAAGGTGGGGATGGATTCCACGCGGCCGGTGTTGGCGTCGTAGCGCTTGGCGGGCCGGTTGCGCTGGTGGCCGGCGTTCAGCAGTCCGCGCAGATCCTCGTTTCCTTCGGCTTTGGGGCCAAAGATGGTGTCGGCCTCGTCCACGAGCATGGTGGGCGGGTCTTGGGTGATCGACCGGTACACCGCGGCGCTACTGCTGTTGACGGTGATGAACGGCTCGTGGCACGTCGCTTCGATCACGTCCAACAGCCGGGACTTGCCGCACCGCTTTTCCGGGGCGCGGATGACCAGGCGGGGGGCGTGCGCCCAAGCGGGTTGGGCATGAGTGGCGGCGATCCACAGCGCAACGGCGTCGGCGGCGGCCGGCGACGGCAGAACGACGTACCGGGTGAGCGCAGCCACCAGCGCGTCAAGCAACGCGACGCCGGTGCGGCCGGTCTCGGGTTCGGGGTTCATGCGGCGTTCCCCTCGGTGATGGTGCGCGGCTTGCGGGCGCCGGCGGCCAGCGCGGAGCGGATGGTGGCGCGGGCGTCGGCGGGGGTGAAGGCGTTCGGGCCGGTGCTGAAGTGGACGGTGGCGGCGTCGTACAGGACCGATCCGGCGAGGTCGGGGTCAAGGGCGCCGGTGGCGGCGAGGCGTCCGAGGTTGTAGGCGGCTTTGTTGAGGGCGTGATTGCGGCCGCCGGTCATCGCGGCGGTGACCCGCTCGGTCTCTCCCTTGAGTGCCGCTTGGACGTAGGCGGGCAGGTCCGCTACCTCCCCTGCCTCGTTCTTGGCACCCAAGACGGGAGTGGGGGCGGTAGTTGGGGTGAGGAGCCGGGCCAACCATGCCGGGAGTGGAGCGGGCGGCACGTTGTTGACGACGCGGTAGGGGCCGGTGCCGTCTGGCAGGTCCACATGCGAGCCGGGGGCGACGACGTAGCCGCCGGTGGCGCGGGTGTCGATCAGCCATCCCAGACCGGTGCGGTTCCGCCCTGCGGTGTTGCGCAGCTCGACACCGGGCGGGGCGGTGAAGTACAGGTGCATGCCGCCGCGGCGGGTGGTCACGGCGAAGGTCTCGGCCGGGAACCTTTCGCCGTGCCGTTCGCACAGCACGGCGAGCACATCGGCGCCCTCGTTGACTCCCGGCATGGCCCACTGGCGGGGTGGGGTCTCGTCCGGCTTGGGGGTGTCGAGGTCGATCACCACGAGGCCGGACGGGCCGCACGCGATGGCGACGTTGAACGCCGGGCCGCGTCCCCAGAACGCGCGGATCCGGTTGGGGTCGGTGGTGGCGTGGGTCTCCCAGTCGGTGAACCGCGCCAGGGGCCGCTTGTCGCGGGGGCGGAGCGGAAACACGTGCCATCCTCGCGCCGCGCACGCCAGCGCCGCGGCGGCGGGGCCGGGGGTGATCGGGGCCGGGTTGGTCATGCTGCGCCCCTTTGCGGTGTGGTGTGGTCGGCGGTGAGTTGGGTGAGCAGGGTGGCCAGGGCGGCGGCGCCTTGCCGGGGGACGACGCCGTTGCCCAGGGCTTTGAGCTGTTGGTTGCGGGTGAGGCCGGGGACGGCGGTGACGTGGCCGACGGGCAGGCCCATGAGCCATTCCACGAACGCGGGGTTCAGCTGGTCGGCGCCGTGGCGTCCGGTGGGAAGCCGGGGATCAGGAGCTGGCCGCCCGATGAGGCGTTCCCATCGGTGGATGGCGGGCCGGTAGGCGCCCCAGTCGACATCTGGGCCACCGCCGAGGGCAGCATCAGATCGCCCGACGACCCCCGCTGATTCGGGCCGCCCTTGATGCCGTCGCTCGCGCGTGGTGTCGGCAGCAGGCTGCACACCTCGGCCGCCAGGTTCAGGCCGTGCGTTCCCGCTTCCTGTGACGGCGTACGGCGGGTCTGCCGGTTCTCGTTCGCCGATGCACGCGGCGTCGGCAACAGCGCGATGCGTGCTCTGAGGGTGTCGTTGCGCGGGCTGTCGGGTGGGCCGGTGCCGTTGGTCTCCGAGACGGTCGGGGTGGGCAGCAGCTCCACCACCGCCGGTAGGCCGTCGTGGTAGCCGCGGCCCTTGCAGTCGCGGGCGCGGGGCGTCGGCAGGCCAGGCCAAGAGAAACCACCGTTCGCGCTGGTGGGGGGCGCCGACGTCGGACGCTCGCAGACACGTCCACTCCGCATCGAACCCCAGGGCGGCAAGGTCGGCGAGGACAACATCGAGCCCCGGTCGTCGAGCAACGATGGCGCGCACGTTCTCCAGCACGACGATTCCAGGTCGTAGTACACCGATGGCGGCGGCGATGACGTACCAGAGGCCACTACGCGTTCCCTTCGCGATGCCGGCGCCACGGCCGGCGTAAGACAGGTCTTGGCAGGGGAACCCGGCGCACAGCACATCCACCGGCGGGACCTGACGGAAGTCGGTGGTGGTGATGTCGCCGAGGTTGGGCACCTTGGGGAAGCGGTGCGCCAGGATGGCGGCGGCGCCGGGGTCGGGGTCGGCGACCCACACCGGGGCGACGTCGAGCACCTGGGCGGCGGCCAGGTCCAGCCCGCCATACCCCGAACACAGCGAACCCAGGGCCAGCGGGGCCGGCGCGCTCATGCGGCGTCCTCAGGCAGCACGATGACGCCCTCGGGGGTGAGCACGAACTCGTGGCCCTGCTCGCACATCCACAGGTCCCCGTCGTGGTCGGGGTCGATCGCGGCCCAGAACGTGCTCTCGGTGGCGCAGTACGGGCAGTCGGGGCCGTCCAGGATGGGCCAGTGCGTGATGGGGATGGTCCAGTCGGTGCAGCAGGCGCGGCAGGTCCACAGGTGGACCTTGTCGCCGGTGTCCAGGTCGTTGGCGGTGCCGATCCACACGACGTCGCCGGGAGCGTCGGTCTGGCAGGCGGGGCAGTGGGGGCCGGTCAGGATGGGCCATTGGTCGGGCGGCGGGAAGGATGCGGGGACGGGTGGCTGGTTGTGCGTCATGATGGGTGTACCTCTCGCTGTGGCCTCGTTGGGGGCCGTGATCGGTTGGGAGGGGTGGCCCTCGGCGGCGTGCTTGGTGGCTTGTGCGCCGAGGGCCGCTTTGCGTCTAGTGGTCTTCTGTGCGGCGGGGGTGGGTGGCGCGGTCGGTGGCTTTGCGGTCGCGTTTGCGCTGGCGTTCTTTGGCCATCTCCGAGCGGACCGACAGGACGGTGCGGTGCGCGGTGCGCGAGCCGACTCGTTGGGTGCGGCCGGTGCCGCTACAGCGGTTGCAGGGGCCGAACCGGCGGCGGGTGGAGCCGGGTTTGCGGCCGGTGCCCGAGCAGCGGCGGCAGGGCCGGAAGGGGTAGACGTAGACGCTGAGGGCCCACACCGCGAACGCGGCCATGCCGAGCAGGATCAGGGTTGCCATGCCGGGGTGTCTCCTTACTGGTGTGGGAGGGGGCAGGCGGCTTGGCCGGCGGGGAACCCAACGGCGTAGCCCTCCTCTAGGCCACGCCGGTGGCCTTGTTCGTAGCCCTGCTGGTAGCCCTCTTCGAGGCCGGTGGCGCGGCCCTCGGCGAACGCTTCTTTCCACGCGATGCACGCATACCGGCGGCATTCGCTGTCGGAGCAGGTGCGGTAATCGTGTGTGGCCTTGGCCGCTGTCGCCTTGCCGGTGGGCTTGGTCGCGGTGGGCTTGCGCGCCTTGCTGCTGGCGGTGGTGGGGCGGCGGGCCGCCGCGGCGGCTTTGCGGCGGGCGGCCTGCTTGCGTTTGCGTTCGGCGGCGGCGCGGCGGGCGGCGGCGGCCTTGCGCTTTTTGAAGTCGGTGGTGATCTTGCAGGTGTGGGTGAGGCCGCGGGGCTTGCCGCACGTGCCGCACTTGGCGGTGACGGTGAGGCGTGGCTTGAGGCGGGTCTTGCCTGGCTTGGTCTTGCGGTCCATCCGCGTGATGCAGGTGTGGGCCAGCCCACGGGGCTTGCCGCACCGGCCGCACTTGAGTACCTGGAGTTTTAGGGCCATGGGGTCCTCACATGGTGGGTGTGGGGGTGGGTGCCGCTACCCGCTACTGGGCAGGTCAGCGCGGGGGTGCGGGTAGCGGCAGGTAGCGGCATTCGGGGTTTGTGCAGGTCGACCGGGTAGCGGTGCCGCTACCGGGTAGCGGGTGTTGGTCAGCCGGTTGCGGTGGTGTCGGCGGCGCGCTGGACGGCTTGCTTGCGGCATCCCTTGCGGGTGATGCCGCCGCGTTTGACGTCCACGCTCGACACACCGAGATCACGGCATTGCGCGGAGATGGCGTCGGCGGTGACGTCGGCCCACCGGTCGCCGATCTGGTCGGCGAGGCGGTCGGCGAGTTCGGTCCAGTGCAGGCCGGGGTCGCCGCCGAACACCGCCAGCACGTCGCCCAGGACGTCGCGGTCGGGGGTGCCGGTGGCCTCGTTGGCGGCGTAGCCGGTCAGGGTGCCGGCGCGTTCGCGCATGCGGCGCGCGGCGGTGAGGATCTTCTCAGCGTCGCCGTGGTCGGCCAGGTGGGTGCGCACAGTCGGGGTGTGGTCGAACGCGTCGTGCAGGTACCCCACGCCCAGGAACGGCTTGCCGACCGGCAGCGTTGAGGCGTCATATCCCTGCTGGTATGCGTCACCGCCCAGGATCGCCTCAGACACCGTGCGGTTGCCGCACTTGAGCGCGAACCGCACGCCGTGGTTGTCGCGGTAGCGGTTGAACAACCGCTGCACATCCCCCGCGCCGATCCCCGACGGCTTCTGTGAGGAGGACACCAAGATGACACCGGAGGAGGGGCCGACCGCCAGGATGAACGACAGCAGTTCGGCGACCTGCTTGTTGGCGTCCTGGTCGGGGAGCTCGAAGTAGTTCTGGAACTCCTCCATGACCAGCATCCAGATGAACAGCCGCTTGGGGTAGCGGCGGCACAGCTCTTCGGTGAGCTTGCCCTCGGGGCATTCGTCGGTGGACAGGGTGGACAGGAAGTCGTTGGTGTCGATGATGTGCTGCTTGATCTCGGCGAGTGCGGCGATGAGCTGGCGGACCGGGTCACCGCCGCGGTTGGGCATGACACCGCGAATGAAGTGGTGCGCGACCAGCGCGAACTTCTTCCAGTCCGGCGAGTTCTTGCCGTCCACGATGCTGATCCGCACGTGCGCGTCCAGCACCGCATACAAAGCGAGCAGCCGGGCGGCGAACGTCTTGCCCTTGCGCGGCTGCGCACCGATCAGGATGGAGATCCACAGCAGCGCGATGACGACCTTGCGGCTGTGCTCGTCCAGCCCGAACGGCGCGGGCTGCCAGATGTTGCGGGGCTTGCAGTCCAGCAGCGGTGTCTTGCCCGCTGGGATGGCGAGCGGGTCGCGGTCCATCACCGTCAGGGTGTGCCGCCGGTGGCTGGACGGGTCGTGCGTCAGATACACCTGCGACGGCGCGACATCCAGCCCAGAGGCGAGCTTGTCCTTGGCCTTGACCACGTCATCGAACCCCGTGCCGTGCGGCAGCACGACCTTGACCTGCGACCCCTGCCCCTCCTTGGTCCGCGACATGGTGGTCTCGAAGGTGACCTGCTCGTCTGGCTTGTCCGGGTGACCCAGGCCGGCGCGGTAGTAGGCGCGCAACACCACATCGTGATTCAGCAGCCGGAACCGCGGCACCGTCATCGCCGGAACGATGATCGGATGATCCTCCGGCCGGCCCAGGTGCGCCAGCCACGGCACTACCACCGCAGCGGCGGCGGCCCATCCCCACCACGGCGCCACCGAGATCATGACCAGCACCGCGAACAGCACGCCGAACGCTTGGCCAGCCAGGATCCAGCCGCGGACACGGCGGGTCTCTTTCACCTCGCGGTGCAGCTTGTACCACTCCCGCGAATCGCCCTGCGCGACCGCCAGCGACCGTAGATAGTCCTGCTCGGACACCCACCACCACGACAGTTGCCGGTCGATCAGCCGCCACAGCCCGACCGTGCCCCACAGCACCGCCAGCAGCAGGTAGCGGGGGGCACGGACGCCATGGAAGGCGATCCGGTGCCCGAACCGGCGGGCGTGCCGGCCGATGGCCTCACCGACACCGCCCACGCTGCGCAGGTTCTCGGGGATGACCGGGTAGGCGTCGCCGTCCGGGTCATCCAGCAGGTACCCGATGCCGTCGTCCACCGGTTCGGGCGCGGTGTCGGGTTCGGCGTCAAGCTGCACCTCGAACGAGGTGTCAAAATCCGCCGTGTCCGCCGGGTCGGCTGCCTGCGCGGGGATGGCGGTGTCGGTCTGCCGGTCAGTCAGATCGTCATCCGGGGCCGCCGCGGCGCGGTCGGGGAATGGCACGATCTCGGCGTCACCGGCCGCGGACTTGTCCAGGAAACTCATCAGGAGTCACCGTCCTTTGCGAGCTCATCAGCGGTCCGGCTGCCGGTGCCGGTGCCGGTGGCGTGTTCGGTCGAGGCGGTGAGGCGGTTGCGGAGACGGCTTCCGGTGCGCTCGGACACCTTTAGGCGGCGGCCCAACTCGGCGCCGGTCATGTCCGGGTCGGCGGTCAGCAGGGCGCGGGCTTTGTCCGCCACCTTGTCCGGCCGCGTTCCCCTCTTGGGTGCCGGACGGGTGGCGGTCCGGGTGGCGGACACCGGACGCGGCGCGCGGGCCGCCTTGTCCGCCTGGCTGTCCGGTGTGGTGTCCGCCTTGTTGTCTGGTGCGGTGTCCGTGCCGGTGGCGCGTGGCGCGGGCAGGGCGGGTAGGTCTCGGCGGGCCGGGAGAGCGCGGCGGCCGGGCGCTACCGGGGCCTCGTCCAGCACCCAAGACCGGAAGCCGCGCACGGTGCTGGACGGCGCCATCCCGAACCGCAGCGTCCAGAGCGCAACACCGCGGGCGGCGGCCAGTGGCGAGCCGTCCTGCTCGCCGTCACGACCGGCCAGCGCTCGCCGCCGGACCACGGCGATGAGGCGGTCGGAGGCGGCGGCGTACAGCGCGGCGGGCATCACCCACGCCGCCACCGACTTGGCCGAACCCGGATCGGCCGACAGGGCGTTCATGCACAGCGAGCCCAGGACACAGGCCAGGTTCAGCGCGCGTTCGGCGACCGCCGGACGGCCAAGCCGGGCCTGCGCCAGCGCTAGCAGGGCGAAGATGACCGCGGCGGCGTCCAGCCCGAGCGCTTCCAGCATGGACGCGGTGTGCTCGCCCTTCTCGGCGTGCACGAACGCATACTGAGCCCGGTAGGACACGTAGCCCTGCGCGACCGCCAGCGCCAGCAAGAGCACGCTGGCGACCGCCAGCAACCACCCGCCGGCGCGGTCGGTGCCCGCGGCGGGCGCCTTCCCTTCCGCGGTGTCGGTGCCGCGGCGGCGGGCCATCCAGCCGGGCAGGTACCGCAGGTTGAACACCTGCACCGTTCGCCCGTGCCGGTCGGTGGTGTGGCCGTTGGTGGTCTGCGGTGGGTCGTAGGTCGTGGTCATCGCCGGTTCCTCCCTTCGTGGTCGCCGGTGACGCGGTCCGGGTTGGGCAGCGCGCCGGGGTGGTATTCGGTGTCGATATCGGCGGCCATGACCGGAGTCCCGCAGGGGTGGCAGCGGAAGCGGACCGGGCCGCCGTCCAGCGGCGTGCGGCAGGACGGGCAGCGCTTGACCGGACCGCTACGCAGCGGTCGGCCGGTGTGCGCGGCGTCGTAGCTGTGCGGGGTGTCGTTGAGGCCCGTGATCGGTTGGAAGGTGCGGCCCTCGGCGGCGTGCTTGGTGGCTTGTTCGCCCAGGGCAGCGGACACGGTGCGGGTGGTCGCGATGGTGGTCATGCCGCCAGCTCCATTCGCTCAGCACAGTCCAGACAGACACCCAGACGGCGTGACAGGACGTATCCGGCGTCAGTGCCGCAGTCAGGGCAGATGCGGCGTGCTTGGAGGGCTTTGGCCAGCGCGGCGCGCTGGCGCCGGGATGGGATGCGCTTGGGCAGCGCCAAGCGGATGTCGTACAGGTAGGCGGCGCGCACTCCACCGGGCGCGTTGTAGCGGTGTGAGTGCCACAGCACTTGACCGGCGATGTCCTGGCCTCCGGGCCGCAATCCTTCGGCGGCGAGCTGGCGGCGGGTGCGCAGGTGCGGCGGCGCCATCCGCCACGGCCACGTGGGGATCCCGTACCGGGCGCCGGTCGGGTCGAAGAACCGCGCGGAGCTACGGCGGCGCGTCATGACGCCACCCCCGCCCGGCTGACCGCGAACGCCGGCCGCTGCACGGTGATCAGCCACCAGCCGCCCTCACCCAGCGACCGGTAGGCCATCCACACCGCGGCCATCGTCAACGCCACCGTCGCCACGGCGGTGACCGCGAACGTCGGCACCGGGTGCGCGATCATCAGCACCGCACCGGCGACGGCGAGCCGGACCGGCGACGCGCACACCCACACCGCAGCGGCGAGCACGCCCAACAGCACAACGGCGGTCATCACGCGCCTCCGTCCGTGCGGCGCGGCCGGCGGGCACGGGCCGCGGGCGACGCGGTACCGGCCGGGGTGTCGGTGGGCGTGCTCACGCGGCCGGTGCGGGAAGTGGCGTTGACGGTCAGTCCCTCGGCCAACGCCGTGCCGGTCGCGGTCACGGTGACATCGCCCGACACCGACCGGGCGGAGATGGTGCCGCCCTCGGCGGCGCGCACCCGCACATCCCCCGACACCGTCGACACCTCGGCGCGGCCGGCGAAATCGCCTACCGTGATGTCGCCGGAGGTGGTGGTGGCGGTGACGTCGTCGGCGCGAGCCAGGTGGACATCGCCCGACACCGACCGCACGATGGCGGCGCCGTCCACGATGACGGCGGCGATGTCGCCGGAGACGGTGTCGGCGCGCAGCGTGCCGACACCACCGGCAGACAGGCCACCCGACGTCGAGGTGAAGCCGACCACGGCCAGTTCCCCCGAACACTCCAGGCTCGCCGACCGGGTGACGGTGGCCAACACCGTGCCCTCGGGCACGTGCGCGGTGATCTCGACATGGCCCACGATCACGCCGCGGCCGGTGATCTCCACGCCGTTGACCACGACACGGCCACCGAGGTTGACCATGCCGTCCCCGCTGATCTCAACGCCGGTCACCTCAACGCCGGTGCGGATGTCGCCGAACGACTGAACGACGGTCGCGCCGAAGTTGCCGCGCACGGTCTGAGTACCGCCCATGATGGTGACGCCGGCCGGTGGGCGAACCCGGACGGTCATCTCGCCGGTCGACTCGTTGGTGTGCAGGAACGCGTCACGGACGGCGTCGTTGATGGCGGGGTCGTCGCCCACGGCGGTCACGGTGACCTCGGCGAGCGAGCGGCCGGGGTCGGTGATCACTTTGATGTCGCCGATGGGCAGGTCGATCGACAGCGCCACCGGGCCGGGCCGGTTCGCGGTCAGGGTTCGAGTTGTCACTTGGTTGTCTCCTCCTGTGTTGGCAGGCAGGGGGGTCATGCCGCGATGGCGGCGAAGGTGGGCAGGGGGCGGTGAAGGTGGGCGTGGTAGGTCACGCCCTTGGCGGTGATGCGTGCGGGGTGGAAGCGCTCAGGTGTCAGCGCGCACAAGCCGGTGGTCACCACGTCGCGGAACAGCGCCGCGGAGATGATGAGCGCGGTGTCGTGGCCGGACTGGTGGCTGAGCAGGCGACGCAGGGGCGTGGCGTTGAGCAGTCGCGCGGCCACGATCGGCGCGTCTCCGGCCGGGCCGAACGGTCCGGGCAGCAACGTGCCGTGATGCAGCGCGATCCGCAGCCGGAGTGGTCGCTCGGCGCCCTGGTTGCGGTCGCTGACCGCGGCGGCCAGGTGGCGGGTGAAGTCCCCGACTACCAGGGCGGGGCAGGTGTCGGCGGGCAGCACCGACAGTTCACCGTCGCCGTTGACCTGCCGATACCAACCGGCGCGATCCAGACCGGCAGCGTCGGCCGCGGCGGTGAGCACCGCGTCAAGCGTTGTTTGGGCGTCGAGCTGGCCGCGCACGTCGCGGGCGCTGTACCGCTCGATGTCCACCGCGGCCACCAGGCGGTACACCAGGCGGCGGCCGGACCGGTTCTCACCGGGGAAAGCGTCCAGTGGGCGTGGTGTCAGGCGGGCACTCACGATGACTCACCCCTGCCGGGCTGGATCGTGAACAGGCACCACAGCGTCGCCACCATGCCGAGACCCGAGATCAGCGAGAGCGGCATCGCCGCGTGGCCGGTGGTCCGGTAGATCACGGTGCAGGCGGTGAAGCACGCCAGGTGGAAGGCGAAGATGCAGGGCATAACCCGGATGGCCAGGTTCAGAAGCCGGCCGTGCAGCCTGCGCAGGGTGGTCATCTCAGGCCACCCCCATGCAGCCGATCAGGGCGGCGATGAACAGCCATCCCACGTGCCAGCTCTGGTCAAGGGCGTAGGCGCCGGTACCGGTCGGGGCAGTCTCGCCGTTACCGAGCCGGTAGAAGTCGCCCTTGCCGGGGATGATGCGGCGGCCGAGCCACTCGGCCAGGGCGGCGAGGGTGACGCGCCGGTCCGCCCAGTAGTGCGACACACCGTCCACCGCCAGCGCGGTGCCGACCGCGGCGGGGTGCAGCGGGATGCCGATCACCACGGCCATGAGCGTCAGGGCGGCGGCCTTGGTGGCAGCGAGCGTGGCCACGTGCTTGGCGCACAGGATGCGGCCGGCCCAACCGGCTGCTTCCTTGCCGCACGCCTGTGCGTGCGTCTGCATCCAGTGGTCCCCCACCTCGTGGGCGGCATACAGCGCCGCGAACACCGCGGCGAACGTCGTGGCGTCGGCGCCCAACATCAGGCCACCTCCCCCAGCTCATCGAGCGGCCGGCGCTGCTCGTGGGCCAGCGCCGCGAGCTCGTTCGGCCGGTAACCCGCCCAGATGCCATGCGTCGGCTGCACCTGGAGGGCGTAGGCCAGGCAGGCGGCGCGGACCGGGCACGACCGGCACACCTCGATGGCCACCGCCTCACGGGGCGCCCGCTCGTCCAGCGGCTCGTACTCGAACGCGTCCGGGCCGGTGTGCAGATACGGGTCGTGACAGTCGCCCTCGGCGAGCGACTGGATCAGGTCCACCAACGGCAGGGCGGGCAGATCGGGATTCATCAGACCTCCGGTGATCGGTCGGGAAGAGCGGCCCTCGGCGGCGTGCTTGGTGGCCTGTGCACCGAGGGCCGGCGTCTGCGAGCGGCGGGCAGTCACGGGATCAACCCAGCGATCCGGCGATCACGGTGACCGCGTGGATCACCTTGTTGACCAGCGCGGCGGCCTTCTCCGGGTTGTTCACCGCGAAGATCACGAGCGCGACGCCGGCGAGCCACTGGGGGATGCTGCTGGACTTCTGGGGGAACACTGCGAGCTCCTTTGGTTCGTTAGCGCTAATATGAGCGCTAAAACTAGCGCTGTCAAGAGCGCGGTTATTTCGGTACTCTTCGGGTGGGTGGTAGGTGGTAGTCAGCCCTGGTCAGGAGGACTCTGTGGGCAACTGGACCGCAGTCGCGAAGGTCGTCAACGACCGGATGCGGGAACTGAACATCACCCAGCGCGAGCTGGCGGAGAGGTCCGGTGTCTCACCCGCGACCCTCCGGCAGATCCAACAGGGGGTTGCCCGCCAGCGTTCACGCTCGACGCTGGCAGCGATCTCTCGCGCCCTAGGTCTTCCGGAGGACCGACTACGAGAGGTCTCTCTAGACGGTCGCTACAGCGAGACCCCGGATGATGTCGAGGCATCATCCCTTGGCCAACTGCGCGAGGAGCTGGCCGAGTTGCGCGGGCGGGTCGAAGCTCTCGAATCTCACCTGCCAGAGCGTAAGAAGGTGCCGTGAACATCCATCCGAATCGCTGTCGGCCGGCGTCTGTCCCGTTCATCGCTTTCACCTCCTCTCACCCCTGTTCGGCTGCAATCTCATTGAAGCCAGGGCAGCGCCCTTGGCACGATGAACCGGCAGTGCACTCCCAGTGCACCGGCAGTGCACCCAGCCCCCCAGCTACGGAGTAGCGCCACCGTGGACGTCGTTGACGAATGGACAGGCAGACACGCCAAAGCGCTGCTCAAGGCCATGCGAGCGACCAACGAAAGCTTTGCCGAAACCCTCGGCGTTGCCGTCCGGACAGTGGCGAAATGGAATGCCAACCCGGACATGGTCCTGTCAACAGAAATGCAACAGGCCCTAGACACCGCTCTGAGACGCGACGCCACCGAGGACGCCAAGGCTCGGTTTGCATCGGCAATCGGCGGGCCGATGCAAACGCAACGAAACGACCGCCAACTGATCACGCCAGAGAATGAGCTTGACGCACTCACTTCATGGATAGCCGGAACCAACACAAGCCGGGATGCCGTCGACCAGGTTGCCAGGGCGGTGGTGTCGCTTGCGCGAGCACATCCACGTGCCCCGACCAAGCCGCTTCTTAGAGAGGTTCTACGGGTCCAACAGCAAACTCAAGCGATGATCGAGAGTGGGCATCACCGATTCCGCGAGACCCGCGAACTACTCAAACTAAATTCCGATCTCCTCGCCCATGCATGCATGCTCTTGGGCGATATCAATGAGGACTACAGAGCCGAACAGTACGGGCTCGCCGCTCTGATGTTCGCCCAGGAAGCCGAATCCACCGAGGCTTTCGCTTGGAGCGCCCGCGCTAAAACAGCGCGATGGCAGGACAGACTAATTGAGTCTGCGGATTTTGCTCATCAAGGCTACGAGCGCAGCCCTGAGGACTCCATCAAGGTGCAACTTGCCTGGTACGAGGCCAATGGCGCCGCCTTGCTCGGCGACATCGAACGAGCCAAGATGGCAGCCAACAAAGCCGAAGCAGCAGCCGAGACCCTACTCACAACCGAACCCGACATAACCGTCTGGTCATTCCCTGTCGAACGCCAAGCGCTATTTGCATCATCCGTTGCAACGCTGACAGGTGATGCCGATGCCGCTCTACGCGCGGCGATACTGGCGGACAAAGGATGGGAATCGGGGGCCCCTCGAAATCCCGCAACCTGGGCACAGATTCGCGTAGGCGCCGCGCTCGCTCACCTAATGAGGGGGTCGCTGGAGAAAGCCGCCGCGGAAGTGAGGAGCATGCTCTCCCTGGAACCAGGGTTCCGCATGTCCACCGTTACACGTCACCTAGAAAAGGTGGAAAGGAAGCTCCGCCACAACCGTTATGAGGATGTCGCGATCGTCACCGAACTCCGTGAGGAGATCCGGCTTTTCAACTTGGCCGCACTAGACTCAGAGGGCGACACTGCGGAGGAGAGTACGTGAGCCAACTTCCCGTTCAGATGCGAGATCGGTGGCTCAACCGCACCGAGGCAAGTCCTGGCACCGGCACGATCTATTGGCACATCCTCCTAGGTGGAAACCCGGACGTGCGCTCCATCGCCCAGTCTGCCCAGGAACGTCTGGCACAGTTCGAGGGGCTTCATATGACTCCGCTCGATTGGCTGCATATGACGGTGCTAGTTACGGGGTCGACCACAGAAATAACGCACGACCAGATGGAAACGATGGTCGCGCTTGCCTCGGACTCCCTGGCGGACGTGGCGCCGGTGACCGTGAAATTGGGGCCCGTTCTCTACCACCCAGAGGCAATCATGCTTGGCGTGCACCCTCAGGAGTCACTCCGCCCCGTTCTCAGGGCCGCGCAGGCCGCTACGCGCACTGTCACCGACCGTGCGGGCCGATCCACCAGCGGTCCAGGCGAGTGGGTCCCGCACATGACCCTCTGCTACAGCACGGCCAACCAGCCCGCGCGGCCCCTGATCGAGTCGCTGGGCCTGGCTCTCCCCGAGCGGGAGGTCACGATCTCCGCGCTCACGCTCGTCGTGCAGTGGGATGAAGAGCGTCAATGGAAGTGGCAGCCCGTGGCGTCGATCCCGCTCGGTGGCGCGGCTCCTGAGTAGGTTCAGACCGTCGGGCGAGAGACTTGCGAGAGAGTTGCTGGCTCTCCACTAGTCCCAAAGAGAGTTTGGGCTGGTCAGGACCCACTGAGGAGTGTTCCCCTGGCATGGCCTCCGGAGCCGTGTGCGCAGGTTCGAATCCTGCAGGGGGCACCACACAAACCTGTGCATGATCGCCATTATGCACGGGCTTTCGCACTTCTAGGGCCTGGTTCGCTGCCTCTCGCTGCGCTGAGACTAATTCGGGCGTGATGGTGATCTGGCAGTGCATCTTGTTGGTGTCGCGGTTTCTCCTCCGGAATGTTCGCGAGGTCGATCACCCCGGTGGGCAACGCGTCGAGCAGAGCGGGGCATTGCGGGGTCGGCTGAGTGCGTTCCAGCTCGGCGAGGCGGACCTTCTTCAGTTCGCGTTCGGCGCTGAGTTCGGCGGCGCGGGTGTTGATGTCGCGGGTGAACTCGGGGTCCGGGAGGTCGAGGTGTTCGAGGCTGGCGATCAGGACCTCGCGGCGTCGGGCCAGCGCCCTGCGGACCGCTGCGATGGACGCCTGGTGGTCTGCGTACGCCCGGCTGTTCGCCTCCGCCAGGAGGCTCGACAACCGGTAACAGCGGTTCTCGCCGAACGGCGATCGCCTGGTATCCCAGACATTCGGTCACCCGCCACATGAAGATGGTGGTGACGACCGGCCCGCGCACCGGGTCGGGTTGCAGCAGGTGCTTGGACGCACCCTCGGCCCGACGGGCGGGGACTGGGTGCGGGACCTTCTTGGCGATGTGGCCGTACGGAGGCTTGCCGACGTTGAAGCCCTGCTCGGCGTGGGCCTCGAACCCGCCCCAGGACTTCTCCAGCAACTCCAGCACGTACCACTCGGCTACGCCTTGCTTGACGCGCCGGGTGAGGATCTGCGATGCACGTTTGCCGTCCAGGTTGATCGGCTCGTCGGCCGCGAGCAGGAGTACGCCGGCCCCTTCGAGACGGTTCTCGATGAGAGTGCCGATGTAGGTATGGCGGTCGATCGATTCGCAGATCACCGCATCGAAGCACCGATTCGGACGCTCCGCCTCAGCGAGCAGGTCTTGTATAATCCGGACGACAAAATGCGAGACACCTCCGCACGCTGCGCCACCCGTGTGGGAGTTCGCTATCGTCCGGCCCGTCCTTTGTGAACCCTCGGCGAAAACGCCTTGCGCCACGAGTTCGCTGATCGTCATCGGCGTTTCCGGAGTGACGTTCTGCGGCGACTACGCCTCCTTGACGTTGCCTGTCCGCCGTGCGTCCGGTGTTGTTCAGGGGCGAGGCGAAGAGGTCGCCGTTGAGTTGCTCGGTGTTGGGCCGGAGGTCTGCGCGGATTCCACTGTCCACGCCAAGGTGCGGAGGTCGTCGACGGCTTGGTCGAGCCTGTCGATGACGTGATGGTCCGGGTGAGGGTCAGGGTTGCGTGGAGGTCCAGCCCGATGGCGAACAGTTTGTTGAGGAGCACGTCCGCCGGGTCGGGTGGTGGGGTGCCGCCGGTCGGTGTCACGGCGGAAGGCGGCGGGTCATCGTGCCGAGGCACGCTCGCGGCGGGTCTGCTCTGATCGAGGGGATTGAGAATGGGCCTGGCCTGCTCGTCGCTTGCCGTTTGTTGGCCAGGGCGGCTGCTTCCAGCACGGCGAACAGTCCCTCGAAGGTCGCGGCGGGTGGCGCGGCCGCCGGAGTGGCGGACGTGGGTGATTCGGGAACGGGCGCCGGGTTCATGTTCTGCGACCCCTTGATCCGGCCGGGCATCGGCCGGGTGGGATGCCGCCTGGTCCGGAGCGACAGGCCATCGCCACCGGCACGCTCACGCGTCCGATGGGATGTTGCGTTCGCCGCCACCATACGCCTCGCGGGATCCGCCACAAGGCGCGGGCGATCAGGCTTCGTCGTCCAACGTCCCGGCGTCGTGGTCTCGTTCGGGTCGCCGCACCAGAGGCGGAATGCGGAGGCTGCCGTCGATGACGGCGCCGGCGATCTTGGTGATCTTGGTGTTGGTGCTGCGGGCATGGCCGCGCAGGGCGGTGAAGGCCTCGTCGACGGTGATGTCCAGGCGCTGGGCGAGAACGCCCTTCGCCTGCTCGATCAGGATCCGGCTGTTGAGAGCGGCCTGAAGCTGGTCGGCCACCTCTTCGTGGCGCCGAACGGTCCTTTCGTGCAGGATCCCGATCGTCGCCGTGTCCGCCAGTGCCTGCCCGAGTTCGAGGTCGTCACGCGTCATCGGGCCTGGTGTGGCGCTGAACAGGTTCATCGCTCCGATGATCTCTTCGCGCAGGCGCATCGGGAGGGCGTGGACGGCGGCGTAGCCGCTGGCGACGGAGGCCGGGGCGAAAAGCGGCCACCTTGAGTCGGCCTTGGTGAGGTCGTCGCACTGAACGCTGCGACCGCTCCGAAAGCACTCCAGGCAGGGGCCCTGTGAGCTCTGCAATTGGAACAGCTCCAGCAGCCTGGACTGTTGGGAGGAGGCGGCCAGCAGATTCAGGTTGCCGCGATGGTCGGCCAGCAGAACCCCGCACGCCGCGACGTCCAGCAGTTCCACCACCCGCTGGGCAAGGGTGTCCAGGAAGTCGATGACGTCGTAGTCGTCCACCAAGGTGTCGGCCAGTTCCACAAAGGTGGCGCGCACCCGCCGGTTCACCGCCGTGCTCACTCCGCCCCCTCCTCACCTGTCGTGTCGGTACCTGGCAGGGGACCGGTGTCCTTACTCCCATTGTTCTGCTCTCCGGGTGGATCGCCAACGGCCCCCACCCGGCCGTCCGCGGCGGCGTTCGCCCCACCGCCGTGTATGCGGGCATCAGTGCGGCCGTCCCTCTCCGGATGGAACTGCAACCGCCGCGCCACGACATCGGCCGATACGTCCGCCAGCCGCCGATCGTGAGCGTAGGCATGGGCGCGGAGCCGGGCCAGCGCCTCGGACATCCCGACTCCGAGCTGCACGCTGATCATCCCGGTCGCCTGGTGGACCTCGGCCCGCCGCTCGGTGAACTCGGCGTCAAGGAAGGCTCCCATCCCCGGGCTGATCCCGACACGCCGGTCGAGCGCGAGTACCAGCAGAGCGTCGGCGTAGGCCAGCACATCGGCCAACTCCTCCCCGGTCAGCGGGCCGGGCCGTCCACGGTAGAGGTCGAGCACTCCCATCCTGACGGCGCCGGCCCGGACGGGGATCGAGAACAGTCCGCCCACTCCCATCCGGGCGGCGGCCGGGGCGAACCCCGGCCAGCGCCGGCGGTTGCTCTCGGAGGCCATATCCGCGACCAGGATCGTGTCGTTCGTCCTCAACGCGTCCAGACAGGGTCCCTCGCCCAGCGTGAACTGCAAATCGCTCACCTCTTCGCTGCGCCCGCCGGTGGTGAACATCGGCTCCCGGAGCCCGTCGCCGCGGCTCATCGACAACCCCGCACCGAACGCGCCGATGGAGTGGGCGGCGGCGATGCAGGCGTGCCCGACTGAGACCGGCACGCCCTCGGTACCGGCGCAAGCGTTGATCTGCGACCACACCCGAAGCATCCGGGCCTCATCCACCACATTCGCCCGCCATCCGACCGCTCCTCACGAACGAACCGTCCGCGGTGACTCGATCATCCGGGCCCAGAACCCATGTCGCGGAGCCCGGCGACTGCTCGCTCCACCGGAAATCGTTGGGTCAGGCCCGTGATGTCGAGCAGCCTGGCTACCATCGGCGACACGTCGCCCAGCCGCAACATGGTGTCATGCTCGGCCGCCGACTCGGCCAACGCCACGAGGACGCCCAATCCGGCCGCGGCGATGAACGACACCTCGGTCATGTCCAGGACCACGCCGGTCACGTCACCGCGCAATGTCCGATCGACATGACGAAGAAGGCGATCGGCGGTGGCGACGTCCAACTCCCCGGTGATCGTGACGGTCACCGTGTGGCCATTCCGGTGGTTGGACAGACACAGCACGCCCGATGACGTCGACACGCCCACGACCAGTACCTCCACCCGTGATGAGCTGAACTGCCCGGTCTGCGAAGGCGCCTCGTTCACTCAGGTGAGACGGTGCGGCGGCAGCCAGCCGGAATAGCGGTTGGGTGCGGCGCAAGGTCTGGACGACACACGGATCGATGAGGGAAAGATCACCGTCGGTGACGGTCACTATCTCCTTGTGCAGCTTACCTCTCCGTGGCCGATACGCCAGGGAATTCATTCCCGGGCCCTTTTCTGCACACATGGCCGTCCAATTCGGCGCGGCTCATCGGGGCGGGCCGCCGGGTGCGACCGGCGCTGTCACCGCGCGGGGCGGTCGAGTTGGGCGTTGAGTTCGGCGCCGAGTAGGACGGCCAGTGCGGTGACGTAGAGGAACAGGAGTGCCGCGGCGGGTGCGGCCAGGACGCCGTAGGCGGGGTTGTGGGTGATCGCCGCTGACAGGAACCATCGCAGCGCGAGGCTGCCGCCCAGCCATAGCAGCATGGCCACGATCGCGCCGGGCAGGTCGCGGTGCCATCGGCGGCGTACGGGGGTGGCGAGGTGGTAGAGGGTCACCAGCAGGCCGGTGCAGACGACGATCAGGAAGGGCCAGTATCCGTAGCGCACCAGCGGGGTGAGGGCGGGGCGTGCCCCGGCCGGGGTGGCGGCGATGATCCAGCCTGGGGCGGCTACCAGGACGGGGAGTGTGATGACGCCGGTGGCCAGGGCCCCCAGGTAGAGCGCGAAGGCCAATGCGCGGGCCCGCACCGCCGATCGCACGTCTCGCATTCCGTAGGCGATGGTGATGGCGTTGACGTAGGTGCTCATCGCCGCCGATCCGGTCCACAGCGCCAGGATGAATCCGGCCGACACGATGCCGCCGCTGCCGTGCCGCAGCACGTCGGCCAGGACGGGTTTGACGACCTCCCGCACGGCTGAGGGGGCCAGGACCTGCTCGGCAGCCGCCAGGATCCGGCTCTCCACGTCGGCGACCACGTCGGTGCCGAACAGCGGGGTGAGGTAGCCGATGCAGGCGACCAGCACCACCAGCAGCGGAGTCAGCGACAGCAGCGCCCAGAAGCCGGCCTCGGCCGACAGGCCCAGCACCCGGTCCGACCATGCCTGCGCGACGGTTCGACGGGCCAGCCGCCCCCCTTGCCGCGCCCGTTCCGCCAACCGTTCCGCCAGGCGGCGGCCACGCCGACCACCGAAGGTTCTGGCCGGAGGAGTCGCCCCGGGCGGGGGCTCGGCGGGCTGTTTCTGGTCATCTTGCCTGGTCATCGGTGGCCACCCCGTCTCAGGTCACGACTGATGGGGTGACTGGTCGTTGGTGAGTCGTTCGATGGCCTTCTGCCGGTCTTCGCGGGTGGGCAGGCTGTAGCGGCGGGCGGTTTCGACGGACTGGCCGAGGAGTTCGGCGACGATGACGATGTCGGTGCCCTGGCGGGTCATGGTGGTACCGGCGGTGTGCCGCAGGACGTGCGAGGTGAACAGGCCGTCGCGGCCCAACGGCAGGCCTGCGGCGTCCGCGATGGTGCGCAGAACGGTGTAGGCCGAACGGGCCGAGAGCCGGCCGCCGCGCCGGTTGAGGAACAGTGCGGGGGTGGCGTCGGCGCCCTTCCAGGTGGAGCGTTCGCGCAGCCATTCCTCCAGCACGGTGCGGAGCTTGGGGTGCAAGGGAATCTCGCGGTATCTGCCGTTCTTGCCGTAGCAGACGTCCAGGTGGCCCTCGCGGGCCGTCAGGTGGACATCGCCGGTGTCCAGGCCGGTGGTCTCGCTGATGCGGGTGCCGGCGTAGAAGGCGGTGAACGCGATCGCCTTGTCACGCAGCGCGGCGCGGTCGGCCTCGCGCAACAGTCGGATCTGGTCGCGTTCGTCCAGGGCGCGGGGGGCGGCGGGGGACCGGTCGGCGCGTTCGGTGGCGGCCGGTCCCAGTCCGCGACGGCGGTAGAAGTCATCGACCGCCGTCAGGTGCGCGTTGACGGTGGCGGGTTTGCGCCTGGCCACGGTCTCCAGGTGGGCGCGGTAGTGGCGGGCCGCCATGTCGCGGGCGCCGGGATCGGCCAGCGGGTCGCCGCCCGCCGGCCCGTCGGCTGAGGCGGCGGCGAGCCAGGCCAGGTACTGGCGGACCCTCGAGGCGTACGCGCGGACGGTGTCGGCGTCCAGTGGGCTGCCCGGCTTGGCGACGTCGCGCTCGTACTCGGCGAAAATCGACCGCAGATCCGCCGGCAGCGGGGTCGGCCGGGCGCCTCGCCGGCCCCGCCGTCTGCTCGGTGACGGCGTCTCACCTGGCAGGCGCCGCGAAGTATCGGAAGCCGCCCGAGGGGGCCGAGATTCCGCTGAGGGAGAGGTATCGGAAGCCACTCGCTCAGGTTAATTCAGATATTCGTAGATATCGGAAGTTGCGCCGCGTAGACTCAAGACATCCGGCAACGACGACATCCCATCCTGAGGCTGACCCGCCACACCGGCTCACCCCGACAAGGGGGATGTTCATGCCGACCTTCGATCGCGCTCGTCGATCCGGCCGACCAGCGATGGCCCCCGGCCGGTCCGCCACCTGGACGCACCAGGCTTGGCCTGCTGTGATCGCGCTGGCCACGGTGCTCGTGCTCATCGTGTTCCTCGTACAGGTCGACCTGCTGATGGCAGTTGTCATGGCGCTGGCGACCGCGGTGGCCGCGACGATCCTGGTCACCCTGGTGACCGGGACCCAATGGCTCTCCCGGCTACGCCGCCTCACCCCGCATCTGCGGGGACACCACTGACGATCTGACCCGTCCTGATCACGCATTCTCCCCGAGACCGCCTCCGGGCGGCCCGGGGGAAAGGGGCATCGCCCCCATGTGGACGACAACTGAACGAAGAACAACGATCAGCCTCTCGCAACCCTCGACCCCCCGGCTGCGGCTCCGGCCGGCGCCCGCGACGGGATCGCCCCGGACGCCGCTGGACGGCGGCTGGTGGCCCCGCTCGGCCGACCCGGTCGCCGAGTTGCCCGGGCTGATCCTGGCGCTCCAAGAGAACGGCCCCGCCGACGACCACCGGCTCATCGCCCACGTCATGCTGCGGGCGTCCGACTGGGACGGCCGGCCTCGCCGGCTGCGCGTCGACGGCCCTGCCGATACCCGGGTGGTGCGTCTGAGCTGGTTCGACACCCTGCCCGCCGGGCTGCTCACCGCGATCTACGCCGACGGCCGCCGCGTCGACCTGTTCACCGTCCCGTCCGGCACCGGCCATGCGGCGGCTATCGCGGGGCTGGAGTTGGCGGCCCACCCCACCAACAACCTGCGGCCTTCCGAACTGCTGGCCGCGCTCACCGCACCGACCGGTCCGGACGCCCTGGCCGCGGCGGAAAGTGCTGACCACGGCGCCTGGGAATCAGAGGGCGGACACCTAGGACACCACGCTGTCGCGCATTGACCCGCCGCCCGGCCCCCAGGGACCGAGCCCCACGTCCACCCTCTGCGATCGGAGATCGCCATGACCATGACGACCACCCCCGCCACCAAATCCGGCCGGCACTTGGGGTACGGCGGCTTCACCGCCGCCCGCCGGCCCCAAGCCGCAGGCAAGCCCCAGGCCGCCCGCCGGCCACGAGCCGCGGGCAAGTCGGTCCTGCCCGCCCACAGGCGTCCCGGCCACACCATCGTCGCCCTGCACGGCGACCTCGACATCGCGTCCGCCCCAGCATTGCGCGTGCTTCTGATCGGCGCCCTGCACCACAGCGCCGGTCTCCTGACCATCGACCTGGGCGAGGTGGCGTTCTGCGACGCCGCCGGACTGGCCGTGCTGATCGGCGCCCAGCGCCGCGCCACCGGACTCGGCGTCTCGCTGCGCCTGGCCAATCCCCGTCCGCAGGTCACCAAGCTGCTGGGCATCACCGGCCTGGACCGCGTGCTCACCATCGTCCACCCCACCCTCCATCCCCTGTCCGCGGGCCCCGACCGTCGCGGCGAACCTGCCGGGAGGATTCCGTGACCATCGAGCGCCCGCGCGACCACGGCGCCGACACCCCCGAGACAGTCGCACCACGGGCAGCGCCCTGCATCGGCAGATGGCAACTGCCCGACGGACGGTCCACGGCCGCCCACGCCCGACGGACGATCCATGCCGCCCTGCGGCGGTGGGGACTGGGCCCTGCCGCAGACACCCTCACCAATCAGATGGCGTCCCTCCTCCAGGACCTCACCACCCGCGTCCCCACCCGAGGCCCGCTCGAACTGCGTCTGGAACTACGCGCGGCCGATCGCCTGCTGCTGGGGGAGATCCAGAGCACCGCCCCCGATGAGCGGTTCCCCACCGGAAACAGAGGCCGCAGCATCATCGCCCTCACCTACGGGCACCGCCCCGCACGCAACGGCACGGTGACGTGGTACACCCACGCCTTCACCTGGTCACTCCCGGGCGGAGTCCCGGCCGGCGCATGATCCGTCTGCGCCATCGTCCCGTGAGGATCCGCCGATGCACGGTTCTGCCATATCGCAGCCGCCTGCCTTCAGTATCCGCGGCCGGGGCACCTTCGGGAAAGGGAGCCCCTGCGCGGGCGCCCGCCGGTCCGTTCGGCCCGTTCTGGCTGATCATCCGATCCACGACGATCCGGTCCCGCTGCGGGATCGGGAATGGGGCCCACGACATGCCCGGTGACCACGAACGATTCGCGTCCATCCTGCCATTGCCCGTACCCGCCGAGTTCGCCCTGCCCGCGCCGCCGCCGCTCACCACGCGGATCAAGCTGGCCGTCGGCCCGGAACGTCGCGGCGCGCTGGACGGAGGCTGGTGGCCGCACTCGCGCGAGGCGGTCACCGAGCTGACCGGGCTGGCGGAGACGCTGGGCGGATCCCTGGGCACGGTGACCCACCTGATCGTCGACTTCGACGACTGGGACGACGTCCCGCCCCAGATCACCGCCGGCGGACGAACGGTCGCGGTGGGCCGACTTTCCGATCTCCACAACCTGATCGTCGTGACGCTGGGCGTGGCGGACGACTACCTGTTGCTGGTCGTTCCCCCGGAAGCTCCAGAACCGGCCGCGCTGACCGCGCTGAGCAGGGCCGCCGACGGGATCGACAGCCGCCGGCCACAGGAGATACTCGCGACTTGCGACATCTCCACCGTCCGCCGGCGGACCCCCGGACCCGCTCGGCCACCGGTCCTCCGGCTCATACGGGACGCACAGTACGCGCAAGACGGACAGTACGCGCAGGACGCGCAGCACGCGCAGGACCTTCGAGCGCGACCGTCAAGGCCGAGGTGAGCACGATGCCGAGTACCGCTACTGAGATCTGGATCGCCGGCAACGACGGCCACGACATGATCCGCGCCGACGCCATCGTGCTCCTCCGCCTCGACATGACGGGCAGACTCACCGCCCAACTCCGCGACGATGCCAAGGTCACCGTGACCCTGCTCGACGGAGGCGGCACCGGGCATCCGCCCGGCGACTTCCACCGCCGCCTGCTCCAGACCGTCGCCGAACTCGCCGACTCCAGCGGCGCGCGTCTCGTCCGTCCCGAACGAGACGACAAAGGCTGGCGCTGGCTCAGCGAGCCCCTCTGACAGCCGTCAGGCCGACGCCCTGAGAACTCCAAAGCGCATCCGTCCCGGGATGCCCGGTCCTCAAGGCGCTTAAAACCCGCTGTCAGCCCAGGTCGTAGGTGTTGGCGATCACGACCGTGCAAACCGGGTGTGGGTGCCGGGGGTGCAGGGGGCTGTGTGGCTCCGCCCAGGGGGCACCCTCCAAGAACCCGGTCGACCAGAGATGGCAATGGTCGCCGGGGTTTTGTGCGTCTACGGCCAGGCACGCCGGTCGCCGGCATTCCACTCCCGCCACCAGAATCATTGACTGTGCGGAATGGGTACCGCGCGGGCCACCGACAAGACGGCGACAAATGTCTACGGGTCCATCACTCATATCGATAGTGACGACGCCTTCAGGGTCTGCGATATCCGGGCCGACGGGTACGCCGTCACGGGTCAATCGTTGCCGTCGAGAATTTGGTTCGGGAGGCGAGAGCGGCTAGGGGTCTGGGCTGCTTTTGCGTGGTGGTGGGCTTCTGGAGGGGCTACTCCGGCGGCCATGAGGACTGTGGCTGCTGCGGCTTCGCCTGTGGGGTCTGGCCAGTCGGGGGCGTCGGCGTGCTCTACGAGGGCGAGGGTCAGCGACTCCAGTGCGTGGGCTAGGACTGGTGCCGGTAGGTGGTCTACGAAGACGCCCTCGCGCATGCCACGTTCGAGGATTGACGCGGCTTCCTGGCGGGCGGGAGTGAGGATCTCCCGGACCCGGGCTTCTCCCAGGTCTCGGCGGGCGAGCGAGAGCAGCATGCGATAGCGGTCGCCTACTCCCCATGCCGCCAGTGTCATGCGTGCCAGCGCCGTGAGTGGGGGCGCGTCGAGTCGGGCTTGGGCGAACGCCTCTTCTAGAGCCCCCCGAGCCTCTTCTGCCAGGGCGTCGAGCAGTGCCTGGCGGTTCGCGAAGTGCCCATACAGGGTGCGGCGGGCTACTCCGGCGGCACGGGCTACCTCCGCCAGGCTCGCCTCCGGGTCGCGCGCCAACTCCTGCCGCGCGGCCGACAGGATGCGGGCGCGGTTGGAACGGGCGTGGCTGCGCTGCATGGTCAAAGTCTCCTTGCTCACACTCGACCCTTCCATAGTTGCACATCGGTGTGCACGAACGTATGTTGCACAGTGATGTGCAAGTTTATAGGCTGAGCAGGAAGGCAAGGATCATGACCATGCTCGCGTCCACGCCGGTGGAACGGATGGAGGGGCCCTACAGCCGTCGGTGGTGGGGGCTGCTGGTGCTGTGCCTGAGCCTGCTGATCGTGGTGATGGCGAATACGGCGCTGATCGTCGCGGCGCCTGATATGACCCGGGATCTGAGGCTGAGCAGTAGTGATCTGCAGTGGGTCATCGACGGCTACACCGTCCCCTACGCGGCGCTGATGCTGGTGCTGGGCGCGGTGGGCGACAAGTACAGCCGACGCGGGGCCCTGATCGTGGGCTTGGTGGTGTTCGCCGTCGGCGCGGTCGCCGGGAGCCTGGCCGGCAGCGCGGGGACGGTCATCGCCGCCCGCGCCGTGATGGGCGTCGGTGCGGCGACCGTCATGCCCGCGACCTTGTCACTGCTGGTCGCGATGTTCCCGCGGGACGAACGTGCCCGCGCCATCACCGCGTGGACGGCCACGTCCGGGCTGGCCATCGCGCTCGGGCCGCTGCTCGCCGGATGGCTGCTGGAGGACCACGCCTGGGGCTCGACGTTCCTGATCAACGTGCCGATCGCGCTGGTGGCGGTCGTGGCGGCGGTGGTGCTGGTGCCGCCGTCGCGGGCCACCAGCATGGGGCGCCTGGACCTCATGGGCGGGCTGCTCTCAGTGATCACGGTCGGCTCGCTCGTCTACATGATCATTGAGGGGCCGCACTTCGGGTGGGGAACCGCCGCGATCACCGCCGCGATCGTCGCCGTCCTCGGGCTGGTCGCGTTCGTGGCCTGGGAGCTGCGGCACCCGCGTCCGCTCCTGAATCTGGCGATCTTCCGCGACCGTGAGGTCGCCGGCGCGGTGCTGGCCGTGCTGCTGTTCTTCCTGGGGACGTTCGGCACCATCTACTACGCCACCCAGGACCTCCAGTTCGTCCTCGGCTACGAGCCCCTGACCACCGGAGTGCGGTTGTTGCCGCTTGCCGGCGCCGTGTTCGCCGGCGCCGCGATCACCGGTCGGCTGACACCGCGGTTCGGCATGAAGCCCGTTGTCATCACGGGCATGGCGCTCGGCACGATCGCCATCCTTCTGCTGACGCGAATCGACGACGGTTCCACGTACGTGGACTTCGTGCCCACGCTGGTGCTGCTCGGCTTCGCCATCGGCCTCAGCACCGCCCCCTGCACCGACACCATCATGGGCGCGTTCCCCGAGTCCGAGCTCGGCGTCGGCGGCGGCATCAACGACACCGCGCTTGAGCTCGGCGGCTCACTGGGCATCGCCGTCCTCGGTTCGATTCTCGCCACCACTTATGAGGACCGGATCGGCGGAGCGCTCACCGGCCGCCTCCCGGCCGCGGCCGTCGACACCGCGAAGGACTCCATCGGCGGGGCCTTGGCCGTCGCGCAGCAGGTCGCCCACAATCCGGCGGGCGGCTCCCAGCAGGCACAGCTCCTCATCGACGCCGCCAACCACGCCTTCACCGACGCGGTCGCCCACACCAGCCTGGTCGGCGGCATCGTCCTCGCCGCCGGGACCATGCTGGTGGCGCTGGTCCTCCCCGGCCGCCGCCGCTGCCCCGCCCGGACGGAGTGACCGCGCGGTGGGGGATGCCCGGGGCCCGGAGGTGAGGCTCCCCCCACCGCCGTTCTGGTGGTGGCCCGATCGCCCCGGGCGGCGCGGATTCCTAGCGTGGACGATCATCGATGATGCGGAGTCCACATGGTCAAGAGACTTGCCTTCTGCGCCGCCGGGGTCAGCGTGGCCGCGCTTTTCGCGCCGTTCCTCGTCTCCCCCGCCTCAGGGTCGCCGAGCTATTCGCGGGAACAGCTGCAACGCGACGTCGACGCGATCCGTGACACGGGGACGACCGGAGTGCTGGCGCAGGTCAATCACAACGGGCGAAGCCTGAAAGCGCGTAGCGGTGTCGCGGACCTCCGTACACGGCAGCCCGTTCCCTGGGACAGCTACTACCGCGTTGGCAGCAACACCAAGACGTTCGTCGCCACCGTGATGCTGCAGCTGGTGGGCGAGGGGAAGGTCAAGCTGACCGACACCGTGGAGCGCTGGCTGCCCGGCCTGGTCAAGGGCAACGGAAACGACGGCACCAAGATCACGGTGCGGCACCTGCTGCGGCAGACCAGCGGCCTGTACGACTACAGCTACTACCTGCCGCAGGACGTGTCGCACACCCCCGAGACCTACCGCAAGGTGCGGTTCCGGTCCTATCAGGCGCGACAGCTCGTCGAGATGGCGATGCGGCACGCGCCCGAGTTCCCGCCGGACGAGCGGCGCTGGAACTACTCCAACACCAACTACATCCTCGCCGGGATGATCATCGCGAAGGCGACCGGCAACCCCTGGGAGCACGAGGTCCATGAGCGGATCATCGCGCCGCTCGGCCTCCAGCACACCTACAGCCCTGGCACTTCCGCTTACGCGCCGCAGCCGCGACCCGTCTTCTACGAGCGGTTCACACCCGGCGGTCCGCTGGTGGACGTGTCGATCTTCTCCGACGGCCATGCCGACGGCGGGCTGATCAGCACCACCGACGACATGAACCGGTTCCTGCGGGCCCTGCTCGGCGGCAGGCTGCTGTCCCCGGCGCTGATGGCGCAGATGAAGGACACCGTGCCGGCCAAGGAATGGCAGATCCTCTACAAGGAGGCCGGCTACGGACTGGGCCTGGCCAAACGGCGCACCTCGTGCGGCACGTGGGCCTGGTACCACGGCGGCAGCATGTTCGGTGTCGCCAGCGTCAACTCCGTCTCCGCCGACGGCCGCACCAGCGTGGAGATCATGCTGCCCACCCAGCCCGGCGAGGAGAAGGCGAAGCTGGCGCAGCTGACCGCCGCCAACGACCTCACCGATCACGCCCTCTGCCGCGACCAATGACCTGTGGCCGGCGCGGCTGTCGGCCACCGGCTGGTAGCCGTCTGGCCGTCAGGCCTCCGGCGCTAGCCGTCCGGCTCGTAGCGCTCCTTCAGCAGGGCCTTGTGAATCTTTCCGACCGGGGTCAGCGGCACCTCGACGGTGACGACGAACTGCCGGGGCACCTTGTAGTCGGCCAGCCGGTCCCGGCAGTAGTCGGTCAGCTCCGCCGCGGTGGGCGGCTCGGTGTCCGGGCGCGGCACCACGTAGAACCGGCCGACCTCGCCGAGCACCTCGTCGGGCACGCCGATCCCGGCGGCCATGGCGACCTTCGGGTGCGTGGCCAGCACGTTCTCGATCTCGACCGGGTAGACGTTGAAGCCGCCCTGGATGTACATCTCCTTCTTGCGGCCGCGCAGCACCAGGTGCCCGTCCGGCTCCATGGCGACCATGTCGCCGGTGGCCAGCCAGCCGTCCGGCAGGAAGACCTCGGCGGTCTCCGCCGGCAGGTCCCAGTACCCGGAGACCACGCAGTCGCCGCGGATCTGGAGCTCGCCGGTCTCGCCGGGCGGCAGGACGGTCCCGTCCGGCCCGGCCACCCGGGCCTCGAAATCGCCGATCATCACGCCCAGCGTGCGCGACACCGTCTCCGGGTCGTCGTCCCGCCTCGACAGCACGCACGCCCCCGAGCACTCCGACAGGCCGTACAGCCCGTACAGCGGCGCCCCAGGGAAGGCGCGGCGGATCGCCTCGGCCAGCGCCGGCTCCACGTTGGACCCGCCCGCCGTGCACATCCGCACGGACGAGACGTCGTGGTCGGCGAAGTCCTTCCGGCCGAGCATCAGCACGTACATCGTCGGCACCGCGCCGAGGAAGGTCACCTTGTAACGCTCGATGGCACGCAGCGCGGCGTCCGGGCTGAACGCGGGCAGCAGCGCCACGGAGCCGCCGCTGACCAGCGTGGCCAGGACGGTGCAGGTGAGGCCGCCGACGTGGTTGAACGGCAGGTGCCCGAGCAGCACGTCGTGGTCGTCCATCGCCAGGTGGTCCGCCTGCGCCGACGCCGAGGCCAGGATGCTGCGGTGCGTGAGCATCGCGCCCTTGGGCCGGCCGGTCGTGCCCGAGGTGTAGAGGATCACCAGCGGGTCCGCCGCGTCCACCGCCTGGCGCGCCGCCATCAGCTCCGCCGGGTCGGCCGGCGTCGCGGTCAGCTCGTCGAACGACGTCCTGCCCGCCCGGGCGGCGCCACCGAAGAACACGTAGTCGGTCACGCCGGGGACCTGCGGCCCGAACTCCTCGAAGAACGCCGCGAAGTCGAAGTCCGGGACGGCGTCGAGGCTGATGACCATCCGGGCGCCGCTCTGGCCGAGCATGTGCGACAACTCCCGCTCCCGGTACCGCACGTTGAGCGGGACGACGACGGCGCCGATCCGCGCCGCGCCGAAGAACGCCGCCAGCCACTGCGGCGTGTTGAGCCCCAGCAGCCCGATCCGGTCGCCCCGCCGGATGCCGCGGGCCAGCAACCCGGCCGCGACCCGGTCGGTCAGCTCGTCGAACTCCCGGTACGTGACGGTGTCGTCGCCGTCGTAGAGGAACGCCTTGCCGCGCGCCGCCGCGTCCTCAAGCGCGCCCCCGACCGTCGCCCCCATGTGGTCCTCCCTCGCCCCGGTGATCCATAGACGATCACTGATCCGGGGCGGCCTTGCCAAGACCTCAGGGCCCCGGAAACTCAGGACTTGCGGCCCACGCCCGCGTAGAACCAGACGCGCACGGCCTCTTCCAGGCTGACCGGACGCCCGGGACGCCACAACGGCGCCCACACCAGGCCGGGGTCGAGCATGCCGAAGTCGCCGAACAGGCCCGTCACCTGGTCTTGGGTACGCGGCGTGCCGGGCGCGGACGTCCTCTTGTAGACCTCGACGACCTTGGCGACCACGTCGGGGACGCCGTCGGCGGAGGCATGGGTCAGCGCCAGGTGGCTGCCCGGCGCGAGCGCGTCGCGCAGCTGGGCCATGATGCCGTGCGGATCGTCCTCGTCGGGGATGAAATGGAGGGTGGCCACCAGCAGCAGCGCCACCGGCTTGCTGAAGTCGAGCATCCGGTTGACGTCGGGGTGGTCGAGGATCTCCTGGGGGCGGCGCAGGTCGGCCTGCACCATCCTGGTCTCCCGCGATTCGGCGAGCAGCGCCCGCCCGTGCGCGACGACCTGCTCGTCGTAGTCGACGTAGACGACCCGGGCGGCGGGGTTCACCGAGTGCGCGATCTGGTGCACGTTCTGCTGGGTGGGCAGGCCGGTGCCGATGTCGAGGAACTGATCGATGCCCTGCTCGGCGAGGTACCGCACCGCGCGGCCGAGGAAGGCGCGGTTCTCCCTGATCAGGGTCAGCAGGGTGGGGTCGGCGACGAGCGCCTCCTCGGCACGTTCGCGGTCGACCTGGTAGTGGTCCTTGCCGCCGAGGTAGTAGTCGTACATCCGGGCGATGTTCGGCACGTTCGGGTCGAACTCGCTCGGCCGCGGCCGCTCGCTTGCCACCGATTCTCCTTACCAGCCGCGCCTACTGACTCCGGGCTCACAGCGTACGCCGCCCGGCGCGGCCGATCACCGGGACCCCATGATCAACTCTTGCCGGATTCCTGGCGGATGCTCCTGCCGGTGCCGCGCCGGACGTGCGAGACGTCAGTTCGGCGGCGGCCCGATAGGCGCTGGGGCTGACCCGCTCACCACGATCGGCACGACACCCCCCGTGATCCCGGTCATCGGGGGGTTTGTGCTTTCGGTGCTCAGGGGCTAAGGGTTGGGGAGGCGCTGGACGGATCTGGCGTGGAGGGAGAGGCGGTGCACGAAGGACGTGTGCTGGGCGGCCGCTACCGGTTGGAGACGCATCCCGGCATCACCGTCGTCCACGACATCGACGAGGACGACGGGCTGCTCTACCTGCCGCTGGCCGATCACGCGGCGCGGGAGCGGGGACGGCTGCTCGGCGTCGACCATCCCGACACGCTGACCGCGCGCCACCTGGTCGGCCTGGCTCTCTACCAGCTCGACCGGGAGATGGAGGCCGTGCCCGTCATCCAGGCGGTCGCGCACGCCAGGTCGCGGGTGCTGGGCCAGCGCCACGCCGACACGCTCGACAGCCGGCATCTGCTGGCGACCACGCTCTACATGCTCGGCCGGTACGCGGAGGCGCTGCCCATCGCGGCGGGCGTCACCGCCGACCGGCAGCTCACGCTGGGCCCCGAAGCCCCCGCCACGCTGGAGAGCCGCAGCACGCTGGCCTGGACGCTGCACATGCTCGACCGCAACGACGAGGCGCTCGCCGCGGTGTACGACCTCGCCGCGACGCAGGCGAGGGTGCTCGGGAACGACCACGCTCGGGCCCACCGCCGAGGCGACCGTCCAGGCGCAGACACTGCTGGCGGCCTGCCGAAACCCTCCACGCCGCAGACGCCACTGATCGTCCTTCACCCATAGCCCGGGCACTCCCCCGCCGCGGAGCCCGCGAGCCGGGAGTGATGCTCGGCGTGGCCGGGTCCGGCCTCTCGTTTTGTCCACCTTTGTGCGGGTAACCCGCGCTAGGACCACGGCCTACGACGAGGTGAAGTGCCGATGAAATTCAGGACCGGCGTGGCCGTCGGCGCCACGGGCTACCTGGCCGCCCGGGCGGCCGTCCAACGATGGCGCGGGCGCCTGCTGAAGGCACTCGTCGCCCGGTACGAGGCGAAGCTCGACCGGCTGGTGCGCCGGCTCACCGCCAAGGCGGAGACCGGCGGGCCGCTGGTCAAGGGCGCCCTCGCGGGCGCCAAGGCGCTCGCGGACGGCAAGTCGCCGATCCGCGCGGTGCTGAGCGCCGGGTGGGCGGTCGTCAAGGCCGTCCTGGCGGGCATCTTCGGCGGCCGCAAGAAGGTCAAGCCGACGTCGATCGTCGAGCAGATCGACATCGGCGCGCCCCGGCGGCTGGTCTACGACCAGTGGACGCAGTTCCAGGACTTCCCCACCTTCATGAAGAAGGTCATCAGCGTCGACCAGCCCTCCGAGGAGAAGCTCAACTGGAAGGCCAAGATCTTCTGGTCCAACCGGACCTGGGAGTCCACCATCATCGAGCAACTGCCCGATGAGCACATCGTGTGGCGCTCGAAGGCCCCCAAGGGACACGTCGACGGGAGCGTGAGCTTCCACGAGGTCGCCCCGGACATGACCCGCGTGCTGCTCGTCCTCGAGTACCACCCCAGGGGTCTCTTCGAACGCACCGGCAACCTGTGGCGCGCGCAAGGCCGCCGCGCCCGGCTGGAGCTCAAGCACTTCAGACGGCACGTGATGACCGAATCCCTGTCGCACCCCGAAGAAGTCCAGGGCTGGCGCGGCGAGATCCGCGACAGCCAGGTCGTCACGTCCTCACAGAACACTTCATGACGCCGAGAGAGGCGGAGGTACAAGCACCATGAAACTCCCCGTGGGAGACATCGCCAAGCGGCTACCGGGCCGGAAACAGTCGACCCTGAGCCGCATCACGAAGAACGTGCCCACCGGCGCGCTCAAGAACCTGCCGGGCGGCAAGGCCACCGGCGCCGCGGGCGGCGCGCTGGTCGGCGCCGGAGCGGCCGTCGCGGCCACCCAGGCCGTCAGCCGCATGAGGAACGAGCGGCGGAACTCGTCTTCGGACGACGAGTCGTCGTCCTCCGAGGGCAAGTCCTCCGGCAACCCCAAGTCCTCTGGCAACCCGAAGTCCTCAGAGAACAAGTCCTCGGGAAGCGAGGTCGCGAAGAAGCAGAGCGACCAGCCCGACAAGGCCGACCAGTCCGACCAGGGCGACGGTGGCGAGAAGAAGGGCATCCTCGCCAAGCTGTTCAAGCGCGGCGGCGGAGGCGGTGGTGGCAAGAAGATCAAGGTCACCAACATCGTCGAGGAGATCGACGTCGGCGCGCCCCGGCGGCTGGTGTACGACCAGTGGACGCAGTTCCAGGACTTCCCCACCTTCATGAAGAAGGTCATCAGCGTCGACCAGGCCTCCGAGGAGAAGCTCAACTGGAAGGCCAAGATCTTCTGGTCCAACCGGACCTGGGAGTCCACCATCATCGAGCAACTGCCGGACAAGCGCATCGTGTGGCGCTCGAAGGCACCGAAGGGCCACGTCGACGGCGCGGTGTCCTTCCACCGGGTGGCGCCGAACCTCACGCGCGTGCTGCTCGTCCTCGAGTACCACCCGCAGGGGCTGTTCGAGCGCACCGGCAACCTGTGGCGCGCCCAGGGCCGCCGCGCCCGGCTGGAGCTCAAGCACTTCCGCCGGCACGTGATGACCCAGAGCCTGCTGAAGGCCGACGAGATCGAGGGCTGGCGCGGCGAGATCCGTGACAGCGAGGTCGTCATGACCCACGAGGAGGGCCTCGCCGCCGAGGAGAAGGCGCAGCAGGAGGGCTCCGACCAGTACGAGGAGTCCTACGACCGGGAGTCCGGCAGGACGTCCGCCTCCGAGAAGACCGGAGAGAAGACCGGAGAGAAGGGCGGCGACAAGAAGGCGTCGTCGTCGGCCTCATCGTCTTCGGAGAAGAAGCCCGAGAAGGAGCCGCAGACCAGCCGCTGAGCCGGCCGCGGAAGACACGGGCGGCGCCGCCACTCACCCGGGTGGCGGCGTCCCCCTGTGAATGTGACCGGACGTGGCGGCGCATTCGGCACGCCGCAATCGTGGAATCAGCCGAATACCATGCGTGACGAAGGCGCCCATCGCCAGGATGGACGCATGGCCTTCCCGTTGATGCCTGGATACGACCACATCAATCTGGTCGCCGACCTCGATCCGGTCGCGGCAGTGCGGGATGAGGAGACCGGCGAGCGGATCCGCCGGTTTCCCAAGCTCATCCCGGCCGGGTCACCCGACTTCGGCTTCGCCGTGCAGACGAAGACGGAGTGGCGCATCGGCTGCACCGGCGCGTCCGACCCGTCGGGGGCACGGTACGACCTGGCCCGCAACCTGCGGCTGGAGGCGGAGTACGAGAAGGACGCCGAGGTCGTCCGCGCCTTGCGGGCGGCGGCCGAACGGCTCGATCCGGCCGAGGGCGAGCAGTTGCCCAAGGACGAGTGGGAGATCGGCGACCATCGTTACCGGGTGATCCGGATCGAGAAGTTCACGCTGATCAACCAGGGCGTGATGGAACCGCCTCGCCTCACCGACACCGACAACCCCGAAGAGGACTCGCTCCTGCGCGACTACCTCCTCGAACCGCGCGCCCCCGCCGGCCAGTGGGAGGCCCAGCTGAGGCTGAACCTCGTCGGGTACATCCCCCGGCCGGGCGACCTGCCGGACGAGATCATGGCCGAGGCGCGCCACGCGATCCGTACGCACGCCGGGGTGCTCCTGCTCCCGCCCGCGTTCACCGTGCTGGAGATCATCGGCACCAAGGCGAAGCCGATCACCGGCGGCCGGGATCCGGGTGAGGCGCGCCGCCGCCTCGCCGGCTACTTCTCGGACCTGCTGCCGGGGCTGCGCGAGTTCCAGGGCGATCCGGCGACCACCGCCGAACTCGCCGAGTGGGCGGCCGCCGCCGAGCGGATCGAGGCGACGAACGGGCACGACTTCACCGTGCTGGGGCGCCGGTTCCGCACCATCCGCGTCTCCCGGATGCTCCGGCTCGGCCGCGACGGGCCGGAGGCGCCGCGTGCCTCCGACCAGCGTCGCTACGGCCTCCCCGAATCCGCCGCCGACTGATCGGGGAAGGCGTGGGTGCGGGCGGCGACCACGGTGACAAGGACGGGTGCGGCTAGCGCCAGGACGCTCCATGGGAACGCGGTGGGTCCGAACACATCCAGGAGGACGCCCCCGACGACCCCTCCGCCTGCCATCGCCACGTTCCAGAGGGTGACGAGCATGGCCTGCGCGCCGTCGGCCTGGTCGCCTCCCGCGTCCGCCACCGCCGTCTGCAGCAACGTGGGGGCGCCGCCCCAGCCGAGCCCCCACAACGTCACCGCCACGTACACCAGGGCAGGGCTGTCCGCGAAGAGCGCGAGGAGCGCGGCGGCCACGGCGAGCAGAACGGTGCTCGCGATGGTCAGGCCGCGCAGGCGCCGGTCGATGTGCGCGCCCACGATCCAGATGCTCGCCAGCGAGGCGGCGCCGAAGACGAGCAGCACGAGATCCGTCGAACCGCCCATGCCGAGCCGGTCGAGGAACGTCGCGATGTAGGTGTAGAGGATCGTGTGGGCCAGTACGAAGACCAGGGTCACGAACAGCACCGGACCCACCCCTGGAACCGTGAGCGCCCGCAGGATCTGGGTCCGTCCCTCGCGCCGCTGCCCGGGGTGGTCCGGCACCAGCGCGATGATCCAGGCGATGAGGACGAGGGTGAGCACGGTCATGAGGGAGAACGTGACGCGCCAGCCGAGCGCCTTCCCCAGGAACGTGCCCGCGGGCACGCCCAGCGACAGCGCGATCGGAATGCCGGTCATGACGATCGCGATCGCCTTGCCCTGGAGGTGGACGGGGGCCATCCGCCGGGCGTATCCGGCCAGCAGCGCCCAGGCCACGCCCGCCGCCACCCCGGCGACGAACCGGGCGGCCATGGTCAGCGGGTAGTTCGCGGAGGCCGCCGTGACCGTGTTGGCGACGGCGAAGGCGCCCATCGCGGCCAGCAGGAGCCGCTTGCGCCGCCACCCGGCGGTGGCGGCCGACAGCGGGATCGCGGTGAGCGCGGTCCCGACCGCGTAGATCGTCACCGACTGGCCCATCGCGGACTCGCCGACCCGCAGGTCACCGCTCATCGCGGGCAGCACCCCGGCGGGCAGCGTCTCGGTCAGGCTGGTGATGAAGACGGCCGTGGCCAGGGCCAGCAGCGACAGGAGCGGAAGCCCGCCGTTCTGGGTTCCGGCCGTACGGGCGTCTGGGGTCTCGGCCGCCTGGGCGGCCCTCTTCGTGGATCGCATGCGACGAATGCTCAGCCCTGACATTGGTGTGAAGTTCAAGGGCGCGAAGTTCAAGGCCGTGAGGTTCCAGCCGGTACGTGATGCGGAATCGATCTCCGCCGGGCTGTCACATCTCCGCGACGCGATCCGTCAGTGCAGTGATTGAAGACGGAACACCGAGCAGGGAGCGCAGTGATGAGCGAGACCAAGAAGATCGCGGTGGCCGGGGCGACCGGGCGGGTCGGGCGGCATGTCGTCGACATCCTCACCGCCGCCGGGCACGACGTCGTGGCGATGTCCCGGGCCGGGGGCGTGGACATCGTCACCGGCGATGGTCTGGCGACGGCCCTGGAAGGTGTGGAGGTCGTCATCGACGTCGCGAGCACGCCGTCCCCGGACGAGAAGGAGGCCACCGCCTTCTTCACCACGGCGGCACGCAACCTCCAGGAAGCCGGTTACCGGGCCGGGGTGCAGCGCATCGTCGCCGTGTCCATCATCGGCATCGAGAAGTTCAAGTCCGGCTACAACGTCGCCAAGCTCGCCCACGAGAGGGCCCTGCAGGAGGGGCCGGTCCCGGTCCAGATCCTGCGCGCGGCGCAGTTCCACGAGTTCGTCGAGCAGATGGTGCAGTGGGGCACCCAGGGCGACGTCGCCTACGTCCCCCGGATGCGGACCCAGCTGGTCGCCGCCCGCACGGTCGCGCAGACGCTGGTCGATCTCGCCCTCGCCCCGGCGGCCGGCGGGATCGTCGACGGCCCGTTCCCCGAGATCGCCGGTCCGCGCGCCGAGGACCTGGTCGAGATGGCGGCGCTCCTCGCCCGCCGTCGCGGCGGTCCGGCGCGGGTCCAGGGCGTCGGCGACCTCGACGACCCCGACCAGGTGGCCTACGAGAACGGCGGGCTGCTTCCCGGCCCGCACGCGACCCTCGGCGGTCCCACGTTCGCCGAATGGCTCGGCTGAGCGTTGCGGCCCTGTCTGCTGCCCTATTCGCGGCCCGACGTTTCCTTGAGCGTGGTCAGGAGTTCGGCGCTCTGCCGCTCCCAGTGGGTGAGGCCGAGGCGCCGGTGCGCGGCCAGGGCGGCTTCGGCGTGCTCGATCGCCCGGTCCGCGCGTCCGAGGCGTGCGGCGAGCTCGGCGAGGACCTGGTGGTTCGATCCCCAGCCGGCGGTGCCCATCCCGGCGATCATCAGCTGGCCGGCCGCCGGCGCCAGCCGGTCGTACAGATCTTGCGGGTCCGGGACGCCGAGCCGGGCGGCGACCAGGCCCCAGACCGGGATCAGGAAGTCGGCGATCCAGGTCTCGGCGATCTCGGTCCCCCAGCGCGCGATCAGCTCGCGGGCGAGGCCGGTGCGGCCCGCCTCGGCGGCGGCCAGGACGGCGACGGGCCGGAGGGGCACCAGGTCCGGCGCGTCGGCGGCCGCCACGAGGTCGTCGACCATCTCGGCTCCGGCGCCCTGACCACGCCTGCGCGTGTACGTGGCCAGCAACATCCGGAACTGCGGGCCCCACGGCACCGAACCGAAGCGCAGGGTCGTGTACGCGCCGACGAGCGCCTGGACGTCCTCCCACCGGGCGTCGAGCGTGGCCCGGGCCGTTTCGGCGATCCGCACCATCGACTCCAGCTCGGGTCGCGGCCGTTCGCCCAGCAGCGCGCGGCACCGCGCCATCTCGCGGTCCCATCCGGCCAGGTCCCCGGACCGCAGCAGGCAGGAGAGGAGGAAGATGCGCGCGATGAGCTCGGTGGACCGGGGGATGTCCGGCAGCGCCGCCATCTCCTCGGCCGCCCGGCGCATCGTCGCGGTACCGCCGGGGACGAACGCGGCGAGCAGCAGATTGTTGAGGGTCTGCGCCCGCAGCGCCGGGTCGCCGACCGCGCGGGCGAGCTCGACGCCCGCCGCCGCGTGGCGTTCTCCCTCGGCCCGGCGCGGGCCGTAGTACAGCTCCACGCCGAGCGCCCCGAGGAGCCCGGCGCGGTCGCGGTCGGCCAGAGGACGGGCCAGGAGTTCCTCGATCACGTCGACGACGGGCTGCTTGACCACGCCGAACGGGCGCCACGTCCACAACGTCGGCCCGCTGAAGGCGGTGAGGACGCCGACCAGCGCCTCCTCGTCGCCGGACCGCCGGGCCAGGTCGAACGCCTCGTCCAGGTCCCGGCCGGCCCCCGCGGCGTCGCCCACGGCACGGCGCGCCTTCCCCAGCTCGGTGAGCAGGCGGGCCCGCTCCGGCTCGTCGGCCGGGCCGAGCGCGGTCAGCGCCAGCTCCCAGAACTCCACCGCCTCGGTGTACGCGAGCTGCCCGGTGGCGTGCCGGGCCGCGCGCGACGCGTACTCCACCGCCCTGGCCGCGCCGCCGACCCTCGCCGCCCCGCCGAAGTGCCGCGCCAGCGTGGCCGACTCGGCCATGGGCAGGACGGGCTCCAGCGCCTCGCCCACCTTCAGGTGCAGCCGCGATCTTTCGAGGCGGCTCAGCCCCGCGTAGAGCGCCTGGCGCACGAGCCCGTGGCTGAAGCGGTAGTCGGCCGCCCCGAACGACGTGGCCGGGGGTTCGGTGAGCAGCCCTGCCGCGACCGCCGGTTCGAGCGCCGCCATCACCTCCTCGGCCGTGGTCTCCGTGACGGCCTCAAGGAGATCGATGTCGGCCTCGGCGCCGACGACCGCCGCGGCCCGCAACAGCCGCCGGGTCTCCTCCGGGAGCTTGGTGACCCTGCGTTCGATCACCTCGCGCGCGCCCTGCGGGACGGCGTCCGGCAGGCCGCGCTCGCTCTCGCGCAGGCGGAGCACTTCGCCCAGGTAGAACGGGTTGCCGCCGGTCCGTTCCAGCAGGACGTCCACCAGCCCCGGCTGTTCGGCGATCCCGCGCGCCCGGAGGTAGGCCGACACCTCGCCGGCGTCGAACGGGGACATCTCGGCGTACTCGGTGCCCTCCAGCCGGGACAGCGAGCCGAGGACGGCGCGCAACTGGTCCGGGTGGTCGCCGGGCTCCGCGCGCAACGTGGCGACGATGAGCACGGGCCGCCGGACGACCGCGTCCGCCACGTACGCGAGCAGCCGCAGCGACGACACGTCCGCCCAGTGCAGGTCTTCCAGGAGCACCATCAGCGGCGCGCCGTCACCCGATCCCGTCAGCGCCGCGACGACCCGTTCGTACACCTCGTACAGCGCCGCGTCAGGGTCGGCGGACTTCCTCTCGGCCGACAGCAGGGCGGGGTCGGCGTCCGCGTCGCGCAGCACCTGGATCCAGGGCCAGAACGCGGGAGCGGTGCCGTCCACGCATCCGCCCTGGGCGACCCGGAAGCCGCGGGCCACCGCCTGTTCGGCGATCTCCCGGGCGAGCCTGGACTTCCCGATCCCGGCCTCGCCGGTCACCAGCAGCACCCCGCCGCGGCCGCGCCGCACTTCGCCGAGCCGCTCGTCCGCCCGGGACAGCTGGCCCGCCCTGCCGATGAGCCCGCCGGACGCGGCCCTCCGTTCCCGCCCAGGGGGCTGCTCCGCCGGCGCCGGACGCTCGACGGCCGGGACCTCCAGGTCGGCCGACTGATCGAAGACCGCCTGCTCCAAGCGGCGCAGCTCAGGGCCCGGCTGCAGGCCGAGGTCGGCGTCCAGCCGGGTGCGGACGCGGCGCAGCGCGGCGAGCGCGTCGGCCTGGCGGCCCGATCGGTAGAGGGCGAGGACGAGCAGCGCCCAGGCGCGTTCCCGGTAGGGATGTTCCTCGACGAGGGCTTCGAGTTCGGGAACGGACGTCGCGGCCTCGCCGAGCGCGAGCCGGGCCTCCAGGCGGTCTTCCCGCGCCACCGCCCGTACCTCGGTGAGCTTCGCGATCACCGGCTGCGCGAACTCCTGGTCGGCGAACTCCCCCAGCGGCTCCCCGCGCCAGAGATCGAGGGCGCGGTCCAGGATCTGGAGCGTCTCGGCGTGCGCTCCCCGGGCCAGCGCCCGGCGTCCCTCCTCGGCCCACGCGGCGAAGCGTTCGAGATCGACCTGACCCGGAGCGACGGCGAGCAGATAGCCGGGCTCGCGGGTGAGCAGCACCTGCGGCGGTGTGCGCGGTGCGCGGTCCGGCTCCAGCACCTTGCGCAGATGGGCGATGTAGGCCTGGAGCGTGCGGGTGGCCCCTGCGGGCGGCTCCCCGGCCCACAGCTCCTGGATCAGCCGGTCCAGCGACACCACCCGGCCGGGCTCCAGGGCCAGCATCGCGACGAGGGCGCGCTGCTTGCGGGTGCCCAGGTCGAGACGGGTCCCCGAGCCGTCAGCGACCTCCAGCGGGCCGAAGAGCCCGATCGACAGGCCTGCTGACATGTCCACCCCGAAGTCCATTGAGAGCCGAGCGTCCACAGCATAGGACCGACCTCAGCTCGGACCTCAGCTCGATCCCAGCTCAACCCCAGACAGTTCGCCCGAAGCTAGGGCCATCGACACGGAGGGAAAGACAATGAACATCGCATACGACCTGCGCGACACGATCAAGGGCCGGGTTCTGGCGGCGGGCGACGAGGGCTTCGAGCAGGCCACCCGGCCCTGGAACGTCGCGGTGGCCCAGCCGGTGGACGCCGTCGTGGACGCGGCCGACGCCGACGACGTGGCCGCGCTCGTCCGCTACGCCCGGCTGAACGGGCGGACCGTCCTGGCCCAGCCGAGCGGCCACGGCGCCACCGGCGACGTCGAGGGCGCGATCCTGCTGCGCACCGGCCGCCTCGACGAGCTCGACGTCCGGCCCGCCGAGCGGATGGCCCGGGTGGGCGCCGGGGTGAAGTGGGGCCGGGTGCTGGCGGCCGCGAGCCCGCACGGCCTCACGGGCCTCGCCGGCAGCTCTCCCGTCGTGAGCGTGACGGGCTACACGCTGGGCGGCGGGCTCAGCTGGTTCAGCCGGACGCACGGCTTCGGCGCCGACGCCGTCCGCGCGTTCGACATCGTGGACGCGGGCGGCGACAAGGCGCGCGTGACCGCCGACTCCGACCCCGACCTCTTCTGGGCGCTGCGCGGCGGCAGCGGCGACTTCGCCATGGTCACGGCCATCGAGTTCGACCTCTTCCCCGCTCCCCGGCTCTACGGCGGCCGGTTGATGTGGCCCGCCGCAAAGGCGCCCGAGGTGCTGGCGGCGTTCAGGGAGGTCACGTCCACCGCGCCTGACGAGCTCTCCGTCTGGTTCGACCTGCTGCAGTTCCCCGGCGCTGCCCCGCTGGTCGCCGTTGACTCGACGTACCTGGGGGACGCGACGGACGCCGCCGCGCTGCTCAGCCCGTTCGACAAGATCGAGGGCGTTCTCAACGACAGCCGCCGCGTCCTCCCGGTGGCCGAGCTCGGCTCCATCACCGCCGAGCCCACCGACCCCGCCCCCGGCTGCTCCCGCGCCGAGCTCCTGACCGAGCTGACCGACGACGTGGCGGCGACGCTGCTGGAGAAGCCGATCGACCCGCTGCTCAGCGTCCAGCTCCGCCACCTCGGCGGCGCGCTGGCCCGCCCGGACGGCGACGCGGGCGCCAGCGGCCGGATCACCGAGCCCTACTTGCTCTACCTGTTCGGGATCCCCACCACCCCGGAACGCGGCGCGGCCGTGCGCGCCCGCCAGGCCGAGATCGCCACCGCCCTCACGGCGTCCACCAGCGGACGCAAGCCGTACACGTTCCTGGCCCCGGGCGAGAAGGCCGTGAGCGCGTTCTCCCCCGCCACCCTGACCAGGCTCCGCGACATCAAGCGCGACCGCGACCCCCTCGGCACCTTCCGCGGCAACTTCCCGATCAACGCCTGACCATCGATCCCCGGCACCATGGCCCCGGCCGGCGGTTTCGCGCGACCCGCGATGACACCGCCGGCACCGGCCCGTCCGCGCCGGACGCCGGTAGGTTGATCGCGTGCTGTACGTCGAGACTCCGCTGACCGAGTCCATGCGCCTCGCGATCGAGGAGGCGTGGGGATTCGGCGCCGAGGGCGAGGCCGTGCGGCTGTTCGGCGGCGAGGAGTCCGCGGCGTACCGGATCGGCGACGTCGTGGTGCGGGTGGGGCCGTCCTGGCGTGGCGGCGCCGAGGCGGAGTGGTGCCACTCGATCGCCTTGCACGCCGCGACCGTCATGCCCGAGGCCGTCGCTCCCCTCCGTACCTCCGCGGGCGGCACGGTCGTGCGGGCGGACGGCAGGCCGCTCTCGCTCTGGCCCTACGTCGAGGGCGAGTGGCCCGACGCCGACGAGTCGTGGCCTTCGCCGGGACGGGGCACAGCCCGTTCGAGGGCCAGCTCGTTCCCGAGATCCTCTACAAGGTCGTGCACGAGCGACCCGGGCTCGACGGGCTCGACCCCGCGCTGCGCGAGGTGGTGGAGGCCGCGCTCGCCAAAGATCCGGCGGACCGGCCGTCGGTGCCCGAGCTGCTCGAACTCCTCGCGGGACGCCCGCGGTCCGGCGCCGCGCCTTCGACCACGCGGCCGGCTCGTTCAGGGGTGATGGCGATCGGTGGCGTGGCGGCCCTGGTCTTCGTCGCCGTCACCGCGATCGCGGCACTGATCATCCGGCCCTGGGACGGTACGCCCCCGGCGGGCGGTGACGCCTACGCGCGGTACGTCGGAATGTGGACCGGCAGCGTCGACCACCGGCGCGGAGGCAAGGTCGTCTCCACCTTCGAGGCGACCCTGACGATCGAGCGGGGCAGGCCGGGGCAGATCGTCGGCACCAGCGACTACGCCTCGCTCAACTGCAACGGCGCCCTGAAGCTGATCGACATGACCGGCGAGGCGCTGCGGGGCACGGAGACCATCGGCCAGGGCTCCTGCACGCCGGTCGTGACCATCACGCTGTCGGCCGAGAAGGACGGGACGCTCGGCTACTCGTACACAACGGTGAACAACGAGGGCACGGGCCGCCTTCACAAGATCCAGTGAACGGCCTGAGACGTTCTGACCCAGAATAGGAGCATGTCCAAACGCCGCGACGCCGCTCCCTGCCCGTGCGGGCTGCCCACCTCCTACCGGGACTGCTGCGGGCGGCTGCACCGCGGCGAGGCGCAGGCGGCGACGGCCGAGCAGCTCATGCGGTCGCGGTTCAGCGCGTTCGCCGTCCAGGACGCCGCGTACCTGATCAAGAGCTGGCACCCGGCGACCCGGCCGCCCTCGATCGACTTCGAGCCCGGAATGCGGTGGGAACGCCTCGACATCCTGGACGTGAGAGAGGGCACACCGTTCCACACGAAGGGGACGGTCGAATTCCGCGCCGCGTACGCCGGAAAGGGCGGCCAGGGCGGGGAAATGCACGAGGTGAGCCGGTTCGTCCGCCACGAGGGAGCCTGGGTTTACCTCAAGGCCATAGTGAATTGACCCTGGAGTCGTACGAACCAAACCGGGTAACTTGCCATCAAAGCTGAACAGGCTTTCTCTCTTTCGGCTCCCCCGGGCCGGTGCCCCGGGCCGGTCAGCAGGATGGCAACGTTGCGTGTGAGCAAGCGATCTCGGTTCCTTGGAGTCCTGCTGGCCGCCGGTCTGGCCGTGTCCGCGTGCCAGTCCGGTTCGGACGGGTCCGGCGGGGGCGGCGGCGGTGGGGGCGCGAAGGCGGCCCCGGCCAAGGTGACCATCACCCCGGCGGCCGACACCAAGAAGGCGCGGCCCGACAGCGGCGTCACGGTGACGGCGGCCGGCGGCAAGCTCGACACGGTCAGCGTCAAGGCGGGCTCCAAGGACGTCGCCGGCACGTTCAACGCCGCCCGCACCGAGTGGAAGTCGACGTGGACGCTCGCCCCGAGCACCTCCTACGAGGTGGCCGCGAGCGCCAAGAACGCCGACGGCGTCGCCGCGCAGGCCAGCAGCAAGTTCAAGACCCTCAAGCCCGACGAGACCGTCTCGGCCGAGCTGGACTGGGTCCTCGAAGGCAACCGGGGCAAGAAGTACGGGGTCGGAACGCCGATCATCCTCAACTTCGACCGTGAGGTCCGCAACAAGGACCAGGTCGAGAAGGCGCTGGAGGTCAAGGCCGAGAAGCCGGTCGAGGGCGCCTGGCGGTGGATCGGCGACCAGCAGGTCGTCTACCGCACCAAGAACTACTGGCCCGCGCACCAGAAGGTCACCCTCATCGCCCACCTTGCCGGAGTCCGGGCGGCCAAGGGCGTGTACGGGACGAAGGACCTGACCCGCACGTTCAAGATCGGGGCGTCCCGGATCTCGACCGTCAACCTCAAGAAGCACAAGATGACCGTCAAGGTCGACGGCAAGAAGGTGCGCTCGGTCCCGGTGAGCGGCGGCAACGGCAGCACGCTCGAGTACACGACCACCAGCGGCGTCCACCTGGCGATGGAGAAGGACAACCCGACGCGGATGATCTCTCCGGGCCGCAAGAAGGGCGACCCGGGCTACTACGACCTGCTGATCAACTACGCGGTCCGGATCTCCAACAGCGGCGAGTACCTGCACCAGACCGCCGGCGAGTACGGCTGCCTCGGCAATGCGAACTGCAGCCACGGCTGTGTCCGCCAGCCCGACAAGGACGCGGTGTGGTTCTACCGCACCGTCCAGCCCGGCGACGTCGTGGTGGTCACCGGCACGCGGCGCGACCTCTCCTGGGACAACGGGTGGTCGTTCTGGGAGATGCCGTGGAGCAAATGGAAGAAGGGCAGCGAGCTCCAGTGACCGGTCGGTTCGATAGGGCAACCGACTAGGATCGACGGGGTGAAACGCACCCCGTTCTCCCGCTGGCCCTGCTCCGTCGCCCGCACCGTCGACATCCTGGGCGACTGGTGGACGCCGCTTGTCCTGCGCGAGGCGTTCTACGGCGTGACGCGTTTCGATGACTTCGCCAAGAGCCTGGGGATCGGACGCAACGTCCTGACGCAGCGCCTCAACCGCCTCGTCGAGGAGGGGCTGCTCGAACGGGTGCCCTACCAGGAGCGTCCCGTCCGCAACGAGTACCGCCTCACGGAGAAGGGCCGCGACTTCTTCCCCGTGCTCATGGCGATGACGCGGTGGGGCGACAAGTGGATGGCCGGCGACGGCGGCCCGCCCGTCCTGATGCGGCACACGACCTGCGGCCACGCCGCGCACGCCGAGATCGTCTGCTCGGAGTGCGGCGAACCGCTCGGGCACGACAACGTCATGCCCGAGCTCGGGCCGGGCTTCCCCGAACGCCTGCGCGAGCGGGCCGAGGAGCTACCCCGCTTCGCCGGCGACGGCGCCCGCACCGCCGGCGACGCCTGAGAGAGCCGACACGCGCGCCGGCACGTGCTTGTGCCACGGCGTGCCCGCGAACTCGTCGCGGTCCTCGGCCGCGGTGAGCTCGTTCGGCGCGACCCCGGTGATCACCGGCGCGCCGTCCTCGCCGGGGCCCTGTACCGCGAGGCCCAGGCCGTTCGGCAGCGAGATGTGCCCCGGGCGCATCCGGTCGGTCGGATCGACGGTGACCTCGGTGCTCCCGCGCCGCGTCGTCAGCCGGACCCGATCGCCCGCGACCACGCCCAGCCGCTCGGCGTCCGTCTCGTTCATCCGCAGCGTGCCCTCGGGGTCGCGGTGGCGCCAGCCGGGGTCGCGGATGATCGTGTTGGCGGTGAACGCGCGGCGCTCGCCCGCCGAGAGGACGAACGGCCACTCCGGCGCGAGGTCCGGGCGCGGGCGCGCGGCGAGCCCGGCGACCTCGGTGAGGAGCTCGGGCACGTCCAGTTGGATGCGCCGGCCGCCGAGGCGCCGCCAGGTCTCGTCCTGCTCGTCGTCGGTGATGACCACGCCGTGCGGGTTCGTCACGATGGCGTCGAAGAGACGTTCGCCCGCTTCCAGCCCCTCGCCGTAACCTGCGCGCTTCACCCCTGCGGGGTTGTCCTGGGCACACTTGTGCGCGAGCGCCCAGAGCGCGGCTGCGGACGCGGCACCGTTCGGGAGGGTCGGGCCAAGTGTCCTGTAGAGCAGGACAGAGGCCAGCCTCATGAGCTTCGGTTTCTCGCCGAGCGCGCCTAGGAACGCCTCTGCGAATGCCTGCCGCCCCTTGGCGGCGGCTTCGCGCAGTGGGGCGTAGTCGTCCTCGCTCAGCGCGCCCGCGGCCTCGACCAGGCGCGCGTGGATCTCAGGCTCCGGCAGGACGCCCTCGGGGGCGTCCACCACTGGCTGGCGCAGATGGAAGATGTTGCGCGGGAAGTCGAAGTTGAAGAACGTCGCCTCGTACTTCTCGTACTGCGTGGGCGCGGGCAGGACGTAGTCGGCGAGGCGCGCGGTCTCGGTCATCGCCACGTCGATGACGACGACGAGGTCGAGGGCGTCGAGCGCCTCGCGCATGCGCGCCGAGTCGGCGAGCGAGTGGGCGGGATTGGCGCTCTCGACGAGCATCGCCCGGTAACGGCCGGGGTGGTCGGTGAGGATCTCCTCGGCGATGACGTTGCACGGCACGAGCCCGCCGATGATCTTCGCTCCGGCCACCGGGCTCCGGGGCCCCTCGTCCGCGGGGTGGCCGCGGTCCCGGCCGATCGGCGCCATGCTGGAGAAGACGTACTGCGCGCCCTCCTTGCCGAGGTTGCCGGTCAGCAGCCAGATCAGCTTCTCGACGTAGCTGACGAGCGTGGAGTCGCGGTTCATCTGCACGCCGAGGTCTTCGAGGACCGCAACCGAGGACGCGCCCGCGAGCCTGCGAGCGGCGGCCCGGACGAGCGCCTCGTCCACGTCGGCGATCTCGCAGTAACCGGCGACGTCCACCTCGTTCAGCACGGCGGTCACCGCCGCCAGGCCGTCGGCGTGCTCGGCGAGCCAGTCCGTCGCGATCAGGCCCTCCCGCACGAGGATCGCCGCCAGCGCGGTCAGCAGGTAGAGGTCGGTGCCGGGCCGCACCTGGAGGTGGAAGTCGGCCAGCTCGGCGGTCTCGGTCCGGACCGGGTCGATCACGATCATCGAGCGGCCCGGATCCTTGGCGATCTCCTTGAGCACCGACCGGGCCCGCGGGAAGCCGTGCGACTGGTAGGGGTTCTTGCCGACGAACAGCGCGACCTCGCAATGCTCGACATCGGCGCGGTTGGGGAGGCCGAGCATCCGCGCGTTCACCCAGAACTCGCCGGTCTTCTCCTGCGCGAGCGCGCTGGAGCGGTAGCGCATGCCGAACGCGCGCATCGTCGCGGGCGCGTAGGCGCCGCCGAGATGGTTCCCCTGGCCGCCACCGCCGTAGTAGAAGATCGTCTTGCCGCCGTGGGCCGCCTCGATCTCCTTGAACCGCGCGGCCACCTCGGAGATCGCGGTGTCCCAGTCGATCTCCTCGAAGGTGCCGTCGGGACGGCGGCGCAGCGGCCGGGTGAGCCGCCCCGAGCGGCCGTTCTGATAGTGATCGAGGCGCAGCGCCTTGTTGCAGGTGTAGCCGTGCGAGGCGGGGTGCGCCTTGTCGCCGCGGATCTTGTCGAACGACCTGCCGCCGGGGCCCACCAGAATCTCGATCCCGCAGTTGCACTCGCACAGGATGCAGGCGCTCGACCGCCACTCCCCCGCCGCCGGACCGCCCGCCGCCCGTCCCGCGCCCGCCGCTCCGGTTCCGTGCTCGGCCATCGTCATCGCGACCTCCCTCGACCCGCACTCTAACGGAGTCAGTTCTTTAGCGAAACCCACCTCCTGGGCGGCGGGATAGCCTTCTCACATGGCCGACCGCCGAACGCTGCGCACGACGTTCACCCAAGACGCCGCCCGCTACGACCGGGCCCGGCCGCACTACCCGCCCGGGATCTTCAACGATCTGGCGGCGCTGGCGGGCATCGGACCGGGCTGCCGCGTACTGGAGATCGGCTGCGGTACCGGCCAGGCGACGGTGCCGCTGGCCGCCCGGGGCTGCGAGATCGTCGCCGTCGAGCTGGGCGCGGAGATGGCCGAGGCGGCGCGCCACAACCTGAAGAGGTTTCCCTCGGCCGAGGTGGTGCACGCGACGTTCGAGGAGTGGCCGCTGCCCGCGGAGCCGTTCGACGTGGTGTTCGCGGCGACCGCGTTCACCTGGGTCGACCCGGAGGTGCGGGTGCCGAAGGCCGCCGCCGCGCTCCGGCCCGGCGGCGCGCTGGCCACCGTCGAGACCCACCACGTGGCGGGCGGAACGGAGGCGTTCTTCGCCGAGGTCCAGGACTGCTACGAGCGGTACGACGCGGAGACGCCCAAGGGGCTGCGCCTCCCGGCGGCGTACGAGGTGCCGCGCGACAGCGCGGAGGTGGACCGCTCAGGGCTCTTCGGAACGGCGATGTTCCGGCGGCACGAACTGGACCTCTCGTACACGACGTCCGAATACCTCGACGTGCTCAGCACCTACTCAGGGCACCGTGCCCTGCCGGCCGAAACGCGGACCGAGCTGCTCGACTGCATCGGGCGGCTCATCGACGACCGCTTCCGCGGGCGGATCACCAAGCGCTACATGTTCGAGCTGCGCCTGGCGTACCGGAAGCGGGCATGACCGGGCGTCAGCGGCGGGACGTCAGCAGGTCCAGATCTCGAAGCTCTCCGAGTCGGAGACGCCGCCGGACACCTTCACGGTGACCGTGACCCTCGCCTTGCCGTTCATCGATCCGTTGCCCTGCCCCTCCGCCGCGGAGCCGCCCTTGCTGTGGCTGCCGCCGTCGACCCGCGCGCCGTCCACGTACACGCCCCAGTCAAAGCCGGCGCCGCCGCTCGGCTCTCTGATCGCGAAGCCGTAGTAGTAGCGGGCACTGTTGCAGTCACCGTTCAGCGAGATCAGGTCGACGCTGCCGGTGCCGCCGCCCCCGCCACCGCCACCGCCTCCACCGTCGCTTCCGCCTCCTCCGCCGCCGCCGCTACCTCCACCGCCACCGCCGCTGCCGCCCCCGCCGCCTCCGCCGCTCGAAGGCTTGGGACCGGGGGCGTCCGGCCCCTGATCGCCACTCCCGCCGGAGCCCGCCCTCGGTTTGCCGCTCGCGCTGGGCTTGCCACTGGCGCTCGGGGACGTGCTGCCGGACGGGCTGCCCTTCCCGCCGTTTCCAGCCTTGCCCGCGTTGGGCCCGGCGTTGGTGCCGTTCTGCGTGCCCGCCGTACCGCTGTCAGCGCCAGAGCCGTTGCCCTTGGCCGAGTTGGAGGCGTCCGACTGCTCGGGCCAGAAGATGATCCCAGTGGTGACGAGCACCGCCGCGAGCGCGACGGCGGCGGCGACCGCCAGGACGAGAACGCGGTTCTGCGCCGAAGAACCCTGCTTGCCTTGCTTGCCCTGCCGCGCGCCGGGGGCGCCCATCGGCATGGGGAGCGGCGGCGAAGCGGCCCCTGGAGGCCGTGTCACAGCGGCCGGCGGTTGCGGACCGGTCCCCAGCGGCGGCTGCGGGCCTGGGACGGGCGACTCCGCCACGGTGACCGGCGGCTGCGGAGGGCCAGGATCGGGAGCCGGGATGGGCTGCTGGGGAGCAGTCGATACCGCACGGGCGCTGAGCAGGCGCAACACCACGTCCTGCATCGTGGGCCGCTGAGCGGGATCCTTCGCCAAACAAGCCAGCACCAGAGATCGCAGCGGCTCGGACAAGTCGCCGAGCCGCGGCTCGCCTTGCAGGACGCGGTGCATGATCGCCGGGAGGGTGTCGGCGCCGAACGGCGGGTGCCCGGTGGCGGCATAGGCCACGACGGCTCCCCAAGCGAAGACGTCGGCCGCAGGCCCGACGACTTCTCCCGCGAACTGCTCGGGCGCCATGTAGGCCGGGGTGCCGATGATGCTGCTGGTCATCGTCAACGGCGCCGCGCTGTCGCGGGCGATCCCGAAGTCGATGACACGCGGGCCATCACTGCCGAGCAGCACGTTGGACGGCTTGAAGTCGCGGTGCACGATCCCGGCACCGTGGATCGCCGCGAGCGCCGTAGCGGTGGCCACCGCGAGCCGCTGAACAGCCGCCGCGCTCTCCCGCGCCCCGGCCTGCTGCAGCGACGGCCCCTCGATGTACTCGGTGACGATGTACGGACGCGGTCCCTCCAGCGATGCGTCCAGGACCTGCGCGATACAGAACGGGTCGACCCGCCGGGCGGCCGCGATCTCCTTCATGAACCGCTCACGCACACGCGGATCGGCGGCGAGCTCCTCACGCAGCAATTTGACCGCTACAGGCTCGCCCCCAGCCGTGGAGCCGAGGTAGACCACGCCCTGGCCGCCCATCCCCAGCCGCCGGGTCAGCCGGTACGGCCCGACCTCCCTGGGATCGTCCGGGTGCAGCGGATCAGCTTCGAGCATGGGAGACGGCTCCTGCACACGTAATGATCATGGGAGGTTTAGCACACTATTGCACCTTCACGATCTACGTCCGTAATTCGCTGATCTTGGAGCGGAACGTCAGCACTTCCTGATCGTGACGCTCTGCCGGGCGCTCACGGCGCCGCTGACCTGGATGGTGACGACCACCGTCGGCTTCGAGCCGAATTCGCCCGAGGCGGATCCGGTCACGGGTCTGGTGCCCTTGATGTGGTTGCCCTTGTGGGTCCACGAACCGTTCTCGTAGATGGTGTACGAGAAGGCGGTGGGACGGCCCGAAGGCTCCTTGATCTGGTACTGGTAGCCGTACCGGCTACCGCTGCAACCGCCGGAGAGCGTGATCATCCCGAGGCTGTCACCGCCGCCGCCCCCACCACCGCCGCCTGATGGCGGCGGTTCGGGAGCGGGGTCCGGGTCGTCGGGCTCTTGGTCACGTGGTTTACCGCCCGAGCCCGGCTTCGGATTGGTGCTCGCGCCCGGCTCGCGGCCCTTCTTCGGCGAGGTGGGAGTGGTCGACGGCTTGCCCTTGCCGCCTCCGGCATTGCCCGCGTTGGGAACCGCGCCCTTGCCGTTCTGCTGCCCTGCCCCTCCATCAGCGCCGGAGCCGTTGCCCTTGGCCGAGTTGGAGGCGTCCGACTGCTCGGGCCAGAAGATGACCCCGGCGGTGACGACGGCCATAGCCAGAACGACGGCGGCGGCGACCCCCAGGGCGACGACGAGATTCTGCCCCGGCGAGCCCTGCCTGCGCTGCCGGGGACCAGAAGCCCCCATCGGCAGAGGAAGCGGCGGCGACGCGGTCCCACCCTGCACCCGAGTCACCGCGGCCGGAGATTCCATCACGCCACCCGGTGCCGGACGGGTGCTGAGCAGGCGCAACACCACGTCCTGCATCGTGGGCCGCTGGGCCGGGTCCTTCGCCAAACAAGCCAGCACCAGGGACCGCAGCGGCTCGGACAAGTCGCCGAGCCGCGGCTCGCCTTGCAGGACGCGGTGCATGATCGCCGGGAGGGTGTCGGCGCCGAACGGCGGGTGCCCGGTGGCGGCATAGGCCACGACGGCTCCCCAAGCGAAGACGTCGGCCGCAGGCCCGACGACTTCTCCCGCGAACTGCTCGGGCGCCATGTAGGCCGGGGTGCCGATGATGCTGCTGGTCATCGTCAACGGCGCCGCGCTGTCGCGGGCGATCCCGAAGTCGATGACACGCGGGCCATCACTGCCGAGCAGCACGTTGGACGGCTTGAAGTCGCGGTGCACGATCCCGGCACCGTGGATCGCCGCGAGCGCCGTAGCGGTCGCGACCGCGAGCCGCTGAACAGCCGCCGCGCTCTCCCGCGCCCCGGCCTGCTGCAGCGACGGCCCCTCGATGTACTCGGTGACGATGTACGGACGCGGTCCCTCCAGCGATGCGTCCAGGACCTGCGCGATACAGAACGGGTCGACCCGCCGGGCGGCCGCGATCTCCTTCATGAACCGCTCACGCACACGCGGATCGGCGGCGAGCTCCTCACGCAGCAGCTTGACCGCCACCGGCGCACCCCCGGTTACGGCACCGAGGTAGACCACGCCCTGGCCGCCCATCCCCAGCCGCCCGGTGAGCCGGTACGGCCCGACCTCCCTGGGATCGTCCGGGAGTAGGGGCTCAGCGTCGGGCATGGGAGACGGCTCCTGCACACGTAATGATCATGGGAGGTTTAGCACACTATTGCACCATTACGCCCTACGTCCGCAATTGCTGATCTTGTAACGGCGGCTCGGCGGCGGACGGGCCTGGGGCGGTTTGATAGACATGAGCCGTGATCAAGGTGCTGCTCGCCGATGACCACCACGTCGTGCGCGGCGCCCTCGCCGCGCTGCTCGACCTGGAGCCCGATCTGACCGTGGTGGCCCAGGTCGACGCGGGTGACAAGGTGGTCGCCGCCGCCCGCTCGTACCGTCCCGACGTGGCCGTCCTGGATGTCGACATGCCCGGGCTCGACGGCCTGGCCGCCGCCGCCGACCTGCACACCGAGTTTCCCTCCTGCCGCGTCCTCATCCTCACCGGCCACGGCAAGCCCGGCCACCTGCGCCGCGCCCTGGCCGCCCACGTCAACGGCTTCCTCCTGAAGACCGCTCCCCCGGACGACCTGGTCGCCGCGATCCGCGCCGTCGCCGCGGGCCGGCGCGTCCTCGATCCGAGCCTCGCCCTCACCGCCTGGGACGTCACCGACAACCCGCTCACCCCGCGCGAGACCGACGTCCTGCGGCTGGCCGCCGAGGGCGCCGAGGCCCCCGAGATCGCCGAGCGCCTCCACCTCACCGCCGGCACGGTGCGCAACTACCTGACCGCCGTCGTCACCAAGCTCAACGCCCGCAACCGCACCGACGCCGCCCGCATAGCCCGCGAAGCCGGCTGGATCTGACCCGGCGCTGACAGGGCCCGGACGGCTGTTCCCGATTTCGGGGCCTCATGCGGTCATCGCCAATTGATCATTGACACGAACCCCCCGGTGCCGGTGATGCTCTAAATCAGGGGGCGGGCGGGGGACGCCGGCCACGGGCTCATCGGAGAGACCATGGATGTGAGCGGCGACGCGTCGTTAGAAACCGGTCACCGGAGCATTCTCCGCGCCGTTCAGGGCAGGCGTTCGCACCTGCTCCGGCCCCCGCCTAGAACGATCTTTGCCGTGTCGCGGGCGTGATCGGCCGGTCCAATGTACGGTGACGTGCGGCGGTCCCAAAGCCCTTGCCACAAGGGCTTTCATGTGCTCGGCACCGGGCCGCCGGAATTCCCTGAAACACCAGGCCCGTGCGATGACGGACATCCTCGTCATCGCATGGGTCTTGCTCATTTCCAGCAAACCCCAGTTCACCGGACCGCAGTCAGGGTAATCGCAGAAACGATGACGACTCCACCATTGTCCCGGCGGCGCATCCGGCCGATATCCGGCGCCTCATGGCAGCGCGACTTCATGTTGTTGTGGAGCGGCTCCGCGACCTCGTTGCTGAGCGGGATGAGCGCCACCGTCGCCGCTCCGCTGCTCGCACTGTCGCTGACCGGGTCGGCCGTCAGCGCCGGCTGGGTCGTGGCCGCCGGCACGCTGCCCCAGCTTCTGCTCCACATACCGGCCGGCCTGTGGGTCGACCGCATCGGGACGCGGCGGGCGATGGTGATCAGCCTGGTGCTCCGGGTCGTGGTCGCGGCGACCGTCGCGGTGCTGCTCTCGATCGGCGATGTGACGGTGTGGCTGGTGGTGGCGGCGGCGATCGTCTCCGGCGGTTGCGTGACGCTCCACGGCGTGGCCGAGGTCAGTGCCGTGCCGATGATCGTGCGGCGGGACCGGCTCGCGGGCGCGATGAGCACGAACGAGGCGCGCAGCCATCTGGCCCTGCTCATCGGCCGGCCGCTCGGCGGGCTGCTGTTCGGGTTCAGCCGGGCGCTGCCCTACGCCGTCGACGCGGTCTCGTGCCTGCTGTCCGTGTACACGATCGGAATGATCCGGACGGAACGTTTCCGCAAGCCCACGACCCGCACCACGGGTCATGCCGGGTCGCTGACCCAGGAGATGGGCAAGGGCCTGGCCCGCCTGTGGAGCGACGGATTCCTCCGGACCTCTCTGATCATCTGCACCATCACCAATTTCCTCTTCCAGGCGATCATCCTGTTGCTGGTGGTCCTCGCCCAGGGCCAGGGCGTGTCGACCACCCTGATCGGCGTGCTGCTGGCGGCCCCCGGGTTCGGCGGGATCCTCGGGTCGATGGCGGCGCCCAGGGTGCTCAGGAGGCATGGGCCGCAAAGGGTGGTGGTGACCTGCGTCTGGGCGTGGTTCGGCCTGGTCGCGATCATCGCCGTGTCGTCGCACCCCTGGCTGTGGTTGTTCGCCTGGAGCGGGGTGGGCCTGACCGGCGCCCACATCAACGTCGCGATCGCCACCCGCCAGGCCGAGACGACACCGCTGTGGCTGCTGGGACGCGTCGTCGGCGCCAACCGGCTGCTCTCGCTGGGCGCGGTTCCGCTCGGCACGGTCTGCGCCGGTTACGTCATCTCGGCCGTGGGGACCAAGCCCACGGCGGTGGCGGTCGCCCTCACGATCCTGGTCCTGGCGTTAGTCGTGACGTTCTACCGGCGACTCCTGTCTCCTCCGGCCGAGGGCGACCGCCTCCAGCAGCAGGTACGGCAGCCGAGGCCGAAGCTCCGGACGAAGACGCTCCAGGTGAAGCAGAGCAGAGAACAGGCCCGCAGAAGACGTCAGCGCCGCCGCTACCAGAAGAAACTCGCCCGGGAACTGGAGCGCCAAGATCGACGGTGGCTGAGCCGGGAACGCCAGAAGCAGCAACGTGAGGAACGCCTGCGCAAGGACCAGGAACAGCAGCGACAGCAACTCGAAGAGCAGCGGCGATGGGACCTTCTCAGCCAGAAGCGGCAGGCGGAGAAGCAAGACCGCCGGAACCTGAGATGTCACCTGAGGCGAACGCCCGTTCCCGACGCCCCTCCGGACACCGGGCCGTTGCCCGACGCGACCGATCCATCGGGCACCGGCGCATCGGCGGACTCCGCCAGGGCCGATCGACGGCGCGAGAAGGGACGGCGCAACGATCTGGTCGCCAGCTGAGCCGGACCATCGCCTGCGTCCCCTGCCGACTCGTCCTGCGCCGGAGTCGGCGGGCACACCGTCCGGCTCACCGAGCGCAGCGCCGCACGCACCCGTCGTTCCACCTCGTCCGGATCGCCACGTTCGCTGCCCGCCGTGCTCACATGTCCGTAGGCCGTGGCGACCTCCGCCTGGAGCTTGTCGATCGCGACCTTGGCCGTCTCGTCGTCACTGGTCAGGGTCCAGAGCGCTTCGATCGCCACGTTCGCGTCCAGGTATTCCGTCCTGGCACGGGTCAGCGCGTCCGGGAGGTCGCTCGCGCTGTAGCGCGCGACCGCCGAACCTTGGCGAATGTCCATGCACACCCTGACGGTCACGACCAGCCGGAACACGGCGGATCTCGTCTCGGCGAGCGCCCGGCGCAGCCGCCGTTCCACGTTGGCCGTCCGTTTCGCCTCGCGTGCGTCCGCGACGCGGCGGCGCTCGTGGGCGGCCCGGCGGCTCTCACCGAGCAACTGCCAGCCTCCGGCCAGCGCGAGCACGATGGCGGACGAGGTCCCGGTGAACAGTGCGACCAGCGCGGTGTCCTGCATGCCGTCAGGATGAAGCGTGACAGGGGGTAGTGACAGTGCCACGCATCACATTTCCCGAAGAAGTCTCAGAACCTCGTCCTTCTGGTGGCGCGGCAACGGCGGGTCAGTGGCGCGCACCGCGCGTGAGGCCAGCTCAGTGGCGGCGCCGACGTTCCTGCTGAGGCGCTGCACCTGCGCCGCCCGGAAGAGAACGGGGCCGCTGTCGGCCGCCTCGGCGATCACCGCGTTGAGCTCCCGCCGCGCCGCGTCCACGTCCGAACGGGTGGCGAGCGCCAGCGCCCGTGCCGCCCGCGCGGCCGGCCGCGCGTGCTTCCCTATCCGTTCGAGGTCGCGCAACGCGGAGTCGGCGTACGCCCTCGCGGACTGCTCGTGCGCCCGCGCCGAATCGACATCGCCCCGGGCGGACTCGGCGTCGCTCTTGAGCGACTCCGCATAACCCAGATCGGCGCGGATCTCGGCCCGTGCCCGCAGCGCCTCGTAGGTGTCCCCGTGATGGGCGAGGACGTCCCCGAGCACGGCGAGCGCGGCGGCCGACTCTCCTGCCTGCCACAACGCCCGGCCCAGCTCCGTCTGGATCATCGGATCGTTGGGCATGCGCGCCGCCGCGGCGCTCAGCTTGTCGACGGCGGCCGCGTGATCGCCCTGACCGAGCCTGAGCATGCCGACCGCCGCCAGCAGCCACCCGACCGACTCGGTGTCGCGGAGCGCCTCGAACATCGCCGCGGCCCTGCCGTAGTGCTCGGCCGCGTCGTCGGGCCTGCCTTGCTGCAGGGCCACGTTCCCCAGGAACGAGACCGCCTCCGCGTGGGCGCGCATATCGTCCGAATCGAAGCTCCGCACGGCTTCGGCGGCACGTCTCTCGGCCAGGTCGGGTTCCCCCGAGGACAGCGCGACCTCGGCCGCCCGCAGCAGGGCCTCGGGCTCGGACTGGTGCACGGGCCATTGACCATGCCCCAGCCGCCGGATCGCGGTGACGAGCAGCGGATGGAGAAGCTCGTACTCCCTGGAGCCGTCCGACCGCATTTTGATCAGGTGCTGGTCCTCCAACGCCCGGATCACCGAATCCGGCAACTCGGCCCCGCGCTGCTCGGTGGAGTGCCGCTCAGCCGGGCCAGAGCCGCGCGGGAGGAAACCGCGCAACCACGAGAGCAGATCGCCGGGCCGGGCGTCGTGGTCGGCGGCGACCGCCGCCAGCGTCCGCGCGCAGAAATCGGCGAGCGCCAGATCGACGTCCGGCAGCAACCCCGCCGAGATATCGCCTTCGTCAGGGAGTTCGTCCCACATTCTGCGGCACACCGCTTGCAGGAGGACCGGTTCGACCATGGCTGGAGGCTCTGGATCGACCGCCGCGGACGGTGCGCCGGCCTCGCGTGCCGACAACGCGTCCACCAGCCGTCCGGCGGCGTCCGGCTCGAAGGCCCGTCCGGCGGCCTGCGCAGGTCCTGACACCGCCTGGATCGCACTTTCGCGATCGAGGGGACGCACCGGGAACGGCGGACCCATGTCACCGTCGAACGCCTTCGCGATCCGCAGCACGTCGTCGAGATGGTCCGAACGAACGGAGAGCAGGAGATGGGTGCGCGGCCGTGTCTCCATCGCCTCCTGCAACTCGTCGACGAAACGGAGGCGATGCCGCTGGTCGGCGGACGTGAAGAGCCGCTCGGCCTGATCGATCGCCACCAGCGTCGGGCCCGTCCGGCCGTGGCGATCCGGTGGTTCACGGCGGCTCAGGAAGCCGGAGATCGACAAGGGTGAGACCCTGGCCGCCGACTGCTCCGGCCACCACGACGCCAGCAAGGCCAGCGTGTAGGGGTTCTGGTCCGGCAGGGCGGCCATCGGAAACGTCGAACTGTGCGAGACCCGGCCGATGGGAAGCACGTCGGCACGCATCGCCGCCAGCATCGGGAAGACCCCTGCCCGCAACAATGACGTCTTGCCCACACCGGAAGCGCCGTAGAGCACCGTGAGCCGATCGTCACGCCATTGCGCGGCCAACTCCTCGATCTCCGCGTCCCGGCCGCAGAACCACCGATGATCGTTCTCGGTGAGCGGGCGTTGCCCCACGTAAGGAATCGGAGGGGGCCCGGGCTGCCGGTCCAGGAATCTGCTGACGGCTCTCACAAGGTCGCCTCCGCAGCGAGAGCGGACCTCAGCGGTGACGGCCCTTTCGTTCTGGGGCCTACGCACAGTACGGCATTCCTGGGCGAGCGTGGACGAAATCGCCAATAAACCACGGGAGCGGGAGATGTTTTCATGGCAATCACCCCTCCATGGCCACGTCAGGTCACCTCGGCCGCTCCGCGCCTTTCAGACCGGGAGTGACCATTCGGATACAGACCGCGTGTGTGCGCTATTCACATGGCGGAGCCGAAACTGGCGACGACGTCGCCCTCCCAGACTTGCGGGTCAAGGCGTTCTTGCAGCTCGTGCGCCAGCGCCGACTCGCTCAGCTCGCCCAGATCTCGCAGTGAAAGCTCCGACAGATCGACGAGATCGCCGCCGAATTCGGTCTCCTGGAGCATCCGCCCTCCTCCGCTCAGCGCCGACCGGCCCTGAGACCAGGTGTTCCCCATCTGCTGCCGGGCGCACCCGTCCGGATCGCACCAGAGGATGACGGGCGCGGCCACGGACAATGACCCATCTATGGACATACCATCAAATCACCCGGAAATCAATTACGGACCTGAACAACGCCCATAATACGGAAGTCCGGAGTCGCCTCAAAGATCTCGACCGAAGATCGCGGGGATGGCCGGACCTCCCGTTTCGGGGATCTTGAATTCCCTTCTCTCACATCAATCGTTTTGCGGCATAAGATGTCTCCACCTCTAGATTGACACTTATTGACGCGGAGGCGGTTCCTGTGACGAATTTTGCGCATCAGCCACAACCGCTGGGAAGGGCCCCCAAGGTCTGGGAGAACGTCCCTCCGCGCAACCGCAACTTCACCGGCCGCGAGCAACTGCTCGCCGAGCTCCGGGCCAGCATCGCGGGCGACGTCACCGCGGTCGTCTCGCAGCCCGAACCGCACGCTCTCCACGGAATGGGCGGTGTCGGCAAGACCATGCTGGTCGTGGAGTACGCCTGGCGATATCGCGGCGACTACGACCTCGTCTGCTGGATCCCCTCGGACCAGCCCGTCCTCGTCCGATCGACGCTGGCCAGCCTCGCGGTCGATCTCGGCCTGCCGCCGGCGACCGCCACGGGCATCGAGGACGCCGCGCGAGCGGTCCTGAACGCGCTGCGGCTGGGCGAGCCGTTCCGCGACTGGCTCCTCATCTTCGACAACGCCGACCAGCCCGAGGAGATCAAGGACATCATCCCGGCGGGCGGCCCCGGCCATGTCCTGATCACCTCACGCAACCCCAGGTGGGACGCCGAGGCCAACGCGATCTCGATCGACGTCTTCACCCGCTCGGAATCGGTGGAGTTCCTCAGCAAGCGGGTGCCGCGCGCGATCAACGACAAGCAGGCCGACGAGCTGGCGCAGGAACTCGGTGACCTTCCGCTCGCGCTGGAGCAGGCGGGCGCGCTGCAGGCCGAGACGGGAATGCCGGTCGAGGAGTACCTTCGGCTGCTCAAGGAGCGGACGGCGTCGCTGCTGGCGGAGGGCAAGCCGACCGAATATCCCGCGTCGATGACCGCCGCGTGGGGCCTGTCGGTCACCAACCTCAAGCGCAAGCTGCCCGAGGCCGAGGAACTGCTGCGCTGCTGCGCCTTCTTCGGTCCCGAGGCCATCCCGCGGGCCGTCTTCGACCGCGGCCCCGAGAACATCGGCGAGCGGCTGGCGTCGCTGCTGCGCGATCCCATCGAGTTCAGTCGCGCCATCGGCGAACTGGGCCGCTTCGCACTGGCCCGCGTCGACACCGCCAACCGGACCATCCAGGTGCACCGGCTGATCCAGGCGCTCGTCCGCGACGACCTGCCCGAGTGGGAGAAGGACCGCTTCCGCGACGACGTCCGCCGGCTCCTGGCCGCCGCCACTCCCAAGGCTCCCGACAACACCTCCAACTGGCCTCGCTACGCCGGTCTTCTCGCACACGTCGTCTCCTCTGGAGTGGCCGAAAGCCGCGATCCGCAGATGCGTTCGCTCGCCCTCGACTACGTGCGTTACCTCTACGTCTCCGGTGACTACCGATCCGCTCGCCTTCTCGTGGAGAACTTCGAGAAGCTCTGGGAGACATCGCTCGGCCCGAAGAGCGTCGACGTGCTGAACGCCCGCCGCCATCGCGGCATCATCGTGCGCGAGCTGGGGCAATACAGCGAGGCGTACGAGCTCAACCAGGAGACTCTGTCGCGGATGGACGGCGTCAGCAGCACAGATCCCGGCTTCCAGGAGTCAAGACTCCTCCTTCTCAACAGCATCGGCGCCGACCTGCGAGCCCGTGGCAGGTTCATCGACGCGCAGGAACACGACGAGAGGTCCTTGCACCTCCACACGGAGGCTTACGGCCCCGACCACCCGCGCACCCTGCTCGTGACCAACAACCTGGCGCTCGACCTCGGCCTGATCAGCAAGTACGAGGAGGCCAGGCAGAGCCACAAGCTGAGCTATCTCGGAATGCGGACGACCAGCGGCATCGGCCGTGGCGACATCCTCAACTCCTGGAACGGGCTGGCCCGCGCCGTCCGCCTGTGCGGTGAGTACCAGGCCGCCAGCGACGCCGGCGCCGAGGCCCTCGCGTTCGGCGTGGAGGAGCTTGGCGCCGACCACCCCCTGACACTGCGCACCATGAAGGACCTGGCCATCGCTCGACGCCGCGCCGGGGACTTCGAAGAGGCACTCGAACTCGCCCTCGACTGCCACAGCCGATACGAGCGCCTCTTCGGGCTCAACCACCCCGACTCGCTGGCGTCCGCCATGTGCCTGGCCAACGCCTGGCGGAGCATCGGCCAACTCGACGACGCCTACGAACTCGCCGTCAAGACGCTGGACCTCTACCCGAAGATGTACGGGCCGGACCACCCTTACATCCACGGCTGCGCGGGAAACCTGGCGATCCTCCTCCGCGTCCGCAGTGAGGTGGCCGAGGCACGGCAGCGTAACGAGGCCGCGCTCGCCGGGCTCGAGGCCAGGCTCGGCCGTGACCATCACTTCTCGCTGACCGTGGCCACCAACCTCGCCAGCGACCTGGCCGCCCTCGGCGACCTGGAGTCCGCCCGCCGCCTCGGCGCCGGCACCCGCCGACGGCTCATCACGGTGCTCGGCGAAATGCACCCGATGACCCTGGCCTGCACCGCCAACCTCGCCGCCGACATGATCGCCGACGGCATCGAGGACGAGGGCACCGAGCTGTTCAACCAGACCATCGACCAGTACACGAGGACACTCAGCCTCGACCACCCCGACGCCATCGTCGCCTACGAAAAACGCCACCTGGACTGCGACTTCGACCCCGCGCCGATCTAGTCACTCGTGTCGGCGACGGAAGGTGTGCCGTTGTTGGCGCGCCAGCGTGCCTTGTGGGTTTCGGCGAAGGTGCGGGCGCGGTCGAGGGCCTCGACCGGGACTGGTTCTCGGCGCCACGTTCGCAGCGTCCGGGTCATCTCGGCTACGAACAGTTCGCCTGCGTCGGTGAGCCGTCCGCTGGAGGCGAGCGTTCGCGCGCCCAAAGCCGACGCGTCGCGCCAGCGGGCGAATTCGGTGTGCGCACGCAAAGCTGTCTCGCCTCGTTCGTGGGCGCGCTGGCGGCGCCAGAATCCGGCGATGCCTAGGTGGGCGTACACCCCGTGGAGGAGGCCGCCGATGGGGCGTGGATCGTCTCGCCAGGGGGCGTAGTGGCGGCTGCCGTCGTCTGGCAGCACCAGCGGAACGATGTCCATGAGGGCGCCGAGCTTGGTGTGCTGTAGCTCGTGTGCCAGCGTCACCGCCATGGCGTGTTCGTCCGGCGGCAGTGACATGGCGATGCTGCCGAACGTCTGGTGCGCGGTGGCGCTGGTGTGCTCACCGGCCTGGGCCGAGGGCGCGAGCGGGGTCACGACCGAGACGGCGGCGGCGATCTCCTCGGCGGTCGTCCAGTGCCGGCGCACGAGCAGGCGCCAGGCGCGGCGCAGCATGGCGCGCCATGATTCGATCTCGGCGTCGGTCAGGCGCCTGTCCGGAACGTCGCCGCCGGGCATCCGGTAGGGGTCGCCCTCGTCGAACGACAACGCGATCGCCAGGCCGTGATACTCCGCGTTCAGGCGGCGCACGCCCTGCCAGCCAGGGGCGTCCCGGTGCGGGTCTGGTGGGATGCGCACGCTCGCCCCTGGGACGGTCACTTCGGCGACGTCCGGCCTAACCATCGCAGGGCTTCCGGAGGGAACGAAGGCTCGGCCCAGGGACGGCAGTACGACGGTGCCGTTGTCGGAAGGCACCTCTATGGGACGGGAGAACCCGGCCTGGATGGCAGCCGCAGCGGTGAGAGAGGCCAATCCTCCTGAGTCGCCCTTGCCCATGAGGACGTCGCGCGCCCACGCCCCTACGGACGGGTACCGGATGACCGCGTCGACCGCATCGGGTGCGCGTTCCTGGATTTCGGCGAGCACGGCGTAGGCCTGGCGGGCCCGCCGGGCGCGAGCGGGTTCCTCGGACTTGGCCGCGTCCCGAACACCGCGCAGAAGGAGCAGGCGCTTGCTGTACTGCGCGGCCTGCAGATGGCCGATCGCATGGGCCCCGCCGCTGCCGGCGGCGAGCGCGGCGAACACCTTTCCCGGCATCCGGTGGCGTCTCATCGGCGCCCTTCCCTCAGGTCGTCGGCGACTCTGCGGTGGACGTGGGTGATGAGCCGGGAGAGGTCCCGGCAGTAGACGGACGGATTCGAGAAGCCGGAGCCCGACTTGTAGCGGTGCGCGTACATCCCTCCGCCGCAGACCTTGCGGACCGGGCAGGCTCGGCACGTCCGCGACAGAGCGCGTTCACCGATCTGCCTGGCGGCGACCGAGGGCAGGGCCAGCGCCGCGTCGAACCCGTCCCGGAAGAGGTGAAGCCCGGTCGCGGCCGCGCCGTCGTAGGCTGACTTGAGCGTGTCGACCTGCTCGATGCTCCCGTCGGTCTCCACGACCGCCAGGGCGACCGGGGACAGCCCCACCGACTCCGTTCGCGACCGTCCGCCCAGCAACATCTGGATGATCTCGCCGAACAGCCGGACGCGCGTCTCCCGTACCGGCGCCCCGTACCAGCGGTCGAACACCGCGACCAGCCAGTCCCCGTAGGGCGTCGCCGGATCGGCGGGATCGCGTCCTGGCGGCGGGGTGTCCCAGTTGCCGTGCGGCAGGAGGAAGTCGATCGCCGGCGGCCCGAAGGACACCAGCGCGTCGAAGGTGGCGGACGGGTCGTTGCGCAGGTCGATCGTGCTCAGCAGGCCCGAGAAGAGGTGCCGGCGGCCGGGGGCGGTGAGCCGTTCGAGCCCCTTGCGCGTCTCTTCGAAACTGCCCCGCCCGTCAGCGTGGCGGCGGTGCAGATCGTGGCCGGACGCGTCGCCGTCCAGGCTCACCCCGACCCGGATGCCCAGTTCGTCGAACAGCCCCAGGAACTCGTCGTCGATCAGCACGCCGTTGGTCTGGACGCGCGCGTGGACGGTCGCGCCGGTGGCCGATCGCACCGCCGTCACCGTCCGGCGCACCAGCTCGGGCCCCGCGAGCAGCGGCTCGCCGCCGTGCAGGACCAGCTCGATCTCGTCGAGCTCGTGCGCCCGCGCATGCTCGGCGATCCGCTCGGCCACCCTGTCGATGACGGCGGGCGCCATGCTCCGGGGCTGGTTGCGCCAGCCCTGGTCGGCCATCTCGTACATGTAGCAGTAGTCGCAGGCCAGGTTGCACCGGCTGTGCAGCTTCAGGACGAACTGCCGGAACGGTACGGGCCGCCAGCCGCCGGCCAGCAACGCGCTGACATCGAGACTTTCGGGCCATTCGAGCTCGTTCACGCGACCTGCCACGCCGATCAGCTCCCACATGCGTTTCGACCCCGGCGCGGCGTTGCGCATATTCGCTTGTGCACGATTATGTGCACGCTCGCCAAGATCAACAAACCCTGCGCCAATGACCGGGTTCCGTCACCCCGGCCCACCGTCGCCCACACCTCTGGTGAACCCTCCGTCACGCTAGGTGTCAGAACGATTCCCTTGCCTCCGACCGAGGCCCGGGCACCCGAGCGAATCGCCGCATAATGCTGAGCGAATCCGTTCCATGTTCACGCATGAAGCGTTTTTCGCAAATAGTCAGATGCCATGAAAGTGCGCCTGCCTGGACCATTCAGCGCAGGTGGCGACGCTGAATACCAGCGCAACGCCAGCCATCGCGCCCCCGCACGGCCGATTGATCACGAAGACGGTCCGGCAGACGCGGCATTTGCGGCCGGGGGCGGGATGGCGAACGAACGCGTGGGTGGTTGCGCGATGTGCGGGGAGTAGCCGGGGCTTGCCGTCGCGGCGCACGGACGGTGATCGGCCGGGGTGGCCAGGGCGGTGGCGTGGAGGTTCTGTGGGGAAGGCCCGGCGGGTAACAGTTAAGACTCCTATCTAACTGTCCCCTTGAACTGGTACGGACCGGCTCTTATCTTCGTGGCCACGCGCGATTCTGCTCGTTGGGCACTCGCCTCGCGCGCAATTTTTCACGTCCGAAAAAGGGGGTGGCGGCGGCTTTCCGGCCGCGCAGGGACCACGCCAAGGACCGGGGGGTTGGCGGACAAGCGGACCAGGGCGCGTTCGCGCCTCACAGACGCCGGAGAAGGCGGGGACAGATGAAGCGGCACCTCACGGGCGCCATGGCGATGGGCCTGGCATTGGCCCTCGGCGTGAGCGGATGCAGCAAGGGAAGCTCGTCGGGCGACGGCGACTCCGACGGCAAGACCATCACGTTCGTCGCGGCGATCTACGACGACAACACCAAGGGTTTTTGGGACGGCCTCATCAAGGATTTCGAGTCCAAGAACTCCGGTTACAAGGTCCAGCTCGAGATGGTCGACTGGACGCAGATGGACGCCAAGGTCAAGACCTACGTCCAGACCAAGCAGGTCCCCGACATCCTCAACTACAACGCGTTCTCCGACTTCGCGCGGGACGGCCTGATCTACAAGGCCGCCGAGGTCACCTCGCCGCAGGTGCTGGGCGACTTCACGCCGACGTTCGTCGAGCAGGCCAAGTACCAGGGCGAGCAGTACGGCCTGCCGTTCATCAGCAGCGCGCGGCTGCTGTTCTACAACAAGGACCTGCTCTCCAAGGCCGGGATCAAGGAGCCGCCGAAGACCTGGGCCGAGGTCAAGACCGCCGCACAGAAGATCAAGGCGGGCGGGACGATCGGGTACGGGCTGCCGCTGGGCCCGGAGGAGTCGCAGGCGGAGTTCTACTCCTGGGCGATGAACAACGGCGGCGGCTGGGTCGACTCGTCCGGCAAGTGGGTCATCAACCAGAAGGCCAACGTCGACACCCTCAACTACCTGCGCGACCTCACCAAGTCGGGGCTGACGCAGCCGAACCCGGAGACCACCGACCGCAAGACGGTGTTCAACCAGTTCGCCCAGGGCAAGATCGGCATGGCCATCGGCGGCCCGTTCACCCGTGAGGCGTTCATCAACAAGGCGAACAAGGACCTGCCGTTCGGCGTCACCTCGCTGCCGAGCAAGACCGGCGCCGAGCACAACACGCTCGGCGTCATGGACGTGCTCGCCGCGTTCAAGAAGAGCGACGGCAAGAACAAGGAAGCCGTCACCAAGTTCCTCAACCACTTCTACCAGGCGGAGAACACCTCCAAGTTCCTCAAGCTGGAGGGCTTCCTGCCGGTGACCAAGTCCGCCGGCGACGCGCTGAGCGCCGACCCGTACTTCAAGCAGTTCGTGGACGCGCTGCCAACGTCGAAGTTCGCGCCGACCAGCAACCCGGCGTGGAGCGCGGTGGCCGGTGCCGTGAAGCAGAGCCTCGGCACCGCGGTGTCGACCGAGGACCCGAAGAAGGTCCTCAACGACATCCAGAAGACCGCCGAGAAGAGCGGCTGAGTTGCAGGACCTCGAGACCCGTGGGGGGGGGGGGGGGGCCCCCCCCCCCCCCCCCCCCCCCCCCGGGGGGGGGGGGGCCCCCCCCCGGCCCCCCCCGCCCCCCCCGGCCCCCCCCCCCCCGGGGCGCGCCCCCCCCCCCGAGCGGC
>NZ_JBICUD010000005.1:197796-319477 GCF_043198015.1 Spirillospora sp. NPDC048911
CCGCGCGGGGCTGGCCCCCCTGTGTGCCGGCCAATATTTTTTTTTTCTTGTGGTTGACAATGGGGGGGGGGGGGCGGGGGGGGGGGGGGCCGCCGCCCCCCCCCCCCGGGGGGGGGGGGGGGGCCCCCCCCCGGCCACCACGTTCCACGCTCGGGCGGCGGCTCGGCCGCGCGCTGACGCCGCTGCTGTGGCTCGGCCCGTCGATCGTGCTCATCGCGGTCGTGGTGCTGTGGCCGGTCGTCGAGATGGTCCGCACGTCCACGCTGAAGATCAGCTCTTCGGGCGTCACGCTCGGGTCGAACGGCACCGTCAACTACTCCGACCTGTTCGCCGAGGACGACCTGATCCCGGTGCTGGGCCGGACGCTGTTCTGGGTCGTCGGCGTCGTGGCCGTCACGATGGTGCTGTCGCTGGCGCTGGGGCAGTTGCTGAACGCCCGCTTCCCCGGGCGGCGCGTCGTGCGATGGGCGGTGATCGTGCCGTGGGCGGCGTCGGTGCTGATGACGGCGCTGATCTGGAAGTGGATGCTCGACAACTACTCCGGCCTGGTCAACCGCGTCCTGCTCGACCTCGGCGTCCTGGACGAGCCGGTCAACTGGCTCGCCCACCCCGGCCAGGCGATGGTGTGGATGATGTGGGTGGCGGTGTTCGTGTCGCTGCCGTTCACCTCGTTCGTGATCCTGGCCGGCCTGCAGACCATCCCCGGCGAGCTGTACGAGGCGGCGCGGGTGGACGGGGCGACCCCGCTCCGCACCTACTTCCAGATCACGCTGCCGCTGCTGCGGCCCGCCATCCTGATCGCGTCGATCGTGAACGTGATCAACGTCTTCAACTCGTTCCCGATCATCTGGGCGATGACCGGCGGCGGCCCGGGCCACGCCACCGACACCACCACGACGTTCATGTACAAGATCGCTTTCTTCGACCAGAACGTGGGCGAGTCGGCCGCCATGGCCGTGGTCAACTTCGTGCTCGTCCTCGTCATGGTGCTGCTCTATCTGCGCGCCTCGCGCTGGCGGGAGGAGGTCCGATGAGGCCCCGCACGGTCATCCTCACCGGCGTCGGCTGGCTGGTCGGGCTGCTGTTCCTGCTCCCGTACCTCCAGATGTTGCTGACCTCGCTCAAACCCGAGAACGAGCTCACCAAGTCGCCCGGCACCTACCTGCCGGGCGACTGGAAGTGGTCGAACTTCATCGACGTCTGGTCGTCGCAGCCGATCTGGCAGAACATGCAGGTCTCCCTGGTCGTCGCCGCCGCGGCCACCCTGGTCACCCTCGTCTGCGCGCTGCCCGCCGCCTACTACACGGCCCGCAACCGTTTCCGCGGCCGCAACGTGTTCCTCCTGATGGTGCTCATCACCCAGATGTTCGCGCCCACGGCCCTCGTGATCGGCATCTACCGGGAGATGGTGGCGCTCGACCTGACCGACACCCTGCTGGCGCTCATCCTGGTGAACGCGGCGTTCAACCTGCCGTTCTGCGTGTGGATCCTGCACGGCTACTTCTCCAGCATCCCCAAGGAGCTCGAAGAGGCCGCGTTCCTGGACGGCGCCGGCCGGGTGGGCGCCCTCACCCGCGTCACCCTCCCCATCTCGATGCCCGGCGTGGTGACGGCCGTCGTCTACACGTTCATCTCGGCGTGGAACGAGTACATCGTCGCGCTCACCGTGACGGCCTCCCCCAACCGCCGCCCGCTCACGGTCGCGATCCCCTCCTTCGTCACCCAATATCAGGAACACTGGCAATTCCTGTTCGCCACGTCCCTGATCGCTATCGTGCCTGTGGTGATCCTCTTCATCTTCATCGAGCGCTACCTCATCGGCGGCCTGACCGCTGGGTCGGTCAAATGACCGTCATCGCCCTCGACGTCGGCGGCACCTCCATGAAGGGCGCGATCGTCTCGGGCGACACCGTGCTGGAGACCGAACGCCGCCCGACCGACCGCGAACGCGGCCCCGAAGTCGTCGTGGACGCCATCCTGGACTTCGCCGCCGACCTCAAGACCCGCGCCGTCAACCGCGGCGAACCCCCTGTGGCCGCCGGCCTCGCCCTGCCCGGCGTCGTGGACGACGCCACCGGCACCGCCGTCCGCTCCGCCAACATCGGCTGGGAGAACGTCCCGATCCGCAAGCTGGCCGCCGAACGCCTGGACGTCCCGGTCGCCATCGCCCACGACGTCCGGACGGGCGGCATCGGCGAAGCCGTCCGCGGCGCCGGTCGCGACACCACCGACTTCCTCTTCCTCCCCATCGGCACCGGCATCGCCGCCGCCGTAATGATCGACGGCGCTCCCTACGCCGGCGCCACGTCCTGGGGCGGCGAGATAGGGCACATCGTCGTCCGCCCGGGCGGCGAGCCCTGCGCGTGCGGGGCCCACGGCTGCCTGGAGACCTACGCCTCCGCCGCCTCCATCTCCCGCCGCTACGCCGCCCCGGCCCGCTCGTCCATCGGCATCTGGGAGACCGAGCCCCCGCTCGCCGAGCCCCCCGTCCCCGCCGAAACGGTCATCGAACGCGCCGAAGCCGGCGACCCCGTAGCCGAACGGGTCTGGACCGAAGCCCTGGACACCCTCGCCGACGCCTTGGCCACCGCGACCATGCTCCTGGACCCCTCGATAATCGTCATAGGCGGTGGCCTGGCCGAGGCTGGAGAACGTCTCTTCACTCCCCTGACGACCCGCCTGACGGACCGCCTCCCCCTCCGTCCGCCTCCGCCGTTGGTCCCCGCCCAGCTAGGCCCCGAAGCCGCCATGCACGGGGCCGCAGTCCTCGCCTACCAAACCGCCGCCGCTCATGAGAACTGACGGATCGTCAATCGCGGCAACCGGAGAGAGTCGCGCGCATAAATCCGAACTCCGCACGCTCACCCGTCTTCGCCGGCCCATTTTCGGGGGTTTTGGGGCCGGGTGATCGGTGGGTTGATTCACTTTGACCGATGGTGGCCTTGGCTGAGTGGCGTGCGGTGGCCTGTGCGCGGGGGTCGGGTCTCTAGCGTTTGAGTATGGCGCTGGTCGAGCGGGATCGGGATGTGCGGGCGATTCTTGATCTGCTTGGCGGGGTCGGGACGGGGCGAGGTGTGACGGTGCTGGTGGAGGGGGCACCGGGCATCGGGAAGACGGCTCTGCTCGCGGCCGTGCGCGAGCGTGCGGCGAGTTCGGACGTGCGGGCGCTGGCGTCGGTGGGCGGAGAACTGGAGCGTGATCTGCCCTTCGCCATCGTGCGGCAGTTGTTCGAGCCGCCGTTGCGGGCGGCTTCGGCGGCGAGGCGGGCAGAGTTGCTCGCCGGGGCGGCGGGGCTGGCGTCGCCGGTGTTCGGTTACCGCGAGAAGCGGGATCTGTCGGATGCCGTTTACGGGCTGTACTGGCTGTGCGCCAATCTGGCGGAGGACGGGCCGCTGTTGCTGGCGGTGGACGATGTCCACTGGGCCGACGACGCCTCTCTGCGGTTTCTGTCGTATCTGTCGCGGCGCGTCTCGGATTTGCCGGTGCTGTTGTTGCTGGCCGGTCGTCCCTTCGACGGGAGCGCGTTCGCGCCGCAGGTGATCCGGTTGAGGCCGCTGACCGAGGAAGCGGTGCGCGTCGTGGTGCGCCAGGAGTTGTCTCTCGACGCCGACGAGGAGTTCTGCCACGCGTGCGCGGTCGCGAGCGGGGGCAATCCGTTCCTGCTCACGGAGGCGCTGACCCAGCTGCGGGCGGCCGGGACGAGGCCGGTCGCGGCCGAGGCGCATCGGCTTGAGCACCTGCGGGCCGAGACCCTCTCGCGGGCCGTGCTCGCCCGGATCGCGCGGCTGGGGCCCGACGCCGTCCGGTTCGCCAGGGCGCTGGCCGTGTTCGGGTCGGCGGCGCAGCCGCGGCATGTGGCCGCCTTGGCCGGGTTGTCGGTCGACGCGGCCGCCTCCGTCGCCGACGTGCTGGCGCGGGAGGCCATCGTGACCGCCGACCGCCCGATCGGGTTCGTGCATCCGCTGTTGCGGACGGCCGTCTATCTCGACGCGAGCAGCCTGCTGCGGGCGAGCCAGCACAAGCGGGCGGCACGGGTGCTCGCCGAGGAGGACGCCGAGCCCGAGCGGCTCGCGCCGCACCTGCTGGCCGCCGAGCCGGAGTCCGATCCGTGGGTGGTCGACTCGCTGCACGCGGCGGCCACGTCCGCGATCGGGCACGGCGCGCCGGAGTCCGCGGCCGTGTATCTGCGCCGGGCTCGCGCCGAGCCGCCGCCGGCGGCCCGGCGGGGCCCCCTCGCCGCGCTGCTGGGCCGGACCCTCGCCATGGCGGCGCGGCCGGACGAGGCCGCGGTCGTGCTGCGCGAGGCGATCACGCTCACCGAGCCGCCGGCCGAGCGATTGCGGCTGGCGATCGACCTGGGCCTCCTGCTGACGCAGACGGGCCGCGCCGACGAGGCGGGCGAGGTCGCCGCGATGGCCCGCGGCATGGTCACCGACGACGCCGAGCTGCCCGTCGGGCTGTACGCGGAGTTCGTCACGCTCGACCTCGTGACCCTGCGGCCGCCCGCGGCGGTGCTCGACCGCGTGGAGGCGATCGCGTCCCGGCTGACCGGCACGAGCGACGACGACCGGATGCTGCTGTCGGTGCTGGCGTACGGATGGGCCACCGCCGGCCTCCGTCCGGCCGCCCGGACCGCCGAACTGGCCCTGCGTGCCGCGGCGGGTCCCCTTCCCGCGCGCGGCGCATGGATCCTGGTCAACCTCGCGAGTGCGGCGCTGGGGCTCACCGATCACCATGCCGAGGCGCTGGAGCTGCTCGACCGGGGCCTGGAGGGCGCACGTGAGCTGGGCAACGCCGGGGATTTCCGCTATCTGTCGACGCTCCGGTCCCATACCGCCTGGTACGCGGGCCGCCTGATCGAAGCCGAGGGCGACGCGCGCGCCGCGCTGGAGAGGGTGCCCGGGGAGCCCAGCACGCCCAGCACGCCGCTCGCGGCGGCCGTGCTGGTCGACGCGCTGGTCGAACGCGGCGAGCTCGACGAGGCCCGGCGGGTGCTCGACGAGTACGGCATCGGCGGCGACCAGCCGGCGGGCACACTGATCATGCACTTCATCCCGATGGCCCGCGGCCGGCTCAGGCTCCGGTCCGGTGAGCCGGCCGCCGCACTGGCCGATCTCCTCGGCGTCGGCAAGTTCCTCGTGGACGCGGGGTACCTCTATCCCGGCTTCGCCGAATGGCGCAGCGACGCCGTCGGGGCCCACCTCGCGCTCGGTCAGACCGAAGCGGCCGCGGCGCTGGCGTCGGAGAATCTCGAACTCGCCCGGAGTTTCGGTGCCCCGCGTTCGACGGCGCGGGCGCTCCGCACCATGGCGCAGGTCGAACGCGGGGAACGCGGGCCGGCGTTGCTCGCCGAGGCCGTCGACCTGCTGGCCGGTTCGCCCTCCGAGCTGGAGCACGCCCACTGCCTGGTCGGCTACGGATCGGCGCTGCGCCGTGCCGGGCAGCGCACTCGCGCTCTCGACCACCTGCGTCACGGGCTCGACCTGGCCGTCCGCTGCGGTGCGGGCGGCCTGGCGGAACGGGCCAGGCAGGAGCTGCACGCCGCCGGTGCCCGGCCGCGCAGGGACGCCCTGTCCGGGCGCGACGCGCTGACCGCGAGTGAACTGAGAGTCGCCCGGCTGGCCGCCGACGGCGCGACCAACCGCGAGATCGCGCAGACCCTGTTCGTGACGACGCGGACCGTCGAGGTCCACCTCACCAGCACCTACCGCAAGCTGAAGATCCAGGGCAGGCGGCAGCTGCGGGCGATGATCGCCGATCCGCCCCCGGACCGACGGATCCACCCTCCTGGCCGATGAGCCGCCCCACCGAAACGGGGACCGCGGTGCGGGCGGGGCAGAACATTTCGGTGGCCACCACGAGGCCATCCGGCGCCGATCGGGTCATCGTCGTATCCATGACTGACACGAACAGCGAGATGTTGCGGGTGGAGCTCGACTTCGTCCCCGGCGTCGAGCCCATCCGGGGACGCGCCCGCGACGCCGACGGGGTCGAGCACGCGTTCGCCGGCTGGCTTGAGCTGGTCGAGGTACTCGATGAGGCACGCATGGGGCGGCGGGCCGGCGGCACCGGCCGATCGAAGGAGCCGCGACGGTGATGGCGGGCATCTTCCGGCGGCGGGGCGGTGCGGAGACGGCGGAGACGCGGGAGATGGCGGCGCCCGCCGACGGCGTCGCGCGAAGTCTCGTGGAGATCTCCCGGCTGGTCACCCTGCTCACCAGGACGCACGAGTCGATCAGGGCGGGCGGGCCGCCGGTCGTCGACACGATCACCATGGGGGAGGTGGTCGGGTTCTTCGTCGAGCACCGCGACGAAGCGAAGGGGGCCGTCGCCGCGGTCGCCGTACGCCGGCCGGACCCGCGCGGGCAGTTGCTGTGGCTCGGCTTCGTGGACGCCGCGGGGCGGCCCCTCGCCAAGCCCGCCCGCGCCTACGTGGCGAACTCGCTCGACCCCGAACTCGACGAGAGCTTCGGCGCGCACCAGGTCGTCCTCTTCACCTGAGACACGACTTCTCCTGAAACATCACGAGGGCAGGAGATCCCGAATCCATGGACCCGCTCACTCTGCTCATCCTCACCGCCGTCGCCCAGATCGTCATCGACGTGGTGGTCCAGCTGCTGCATCTGGCGTTCGCCCGGCTCGCCGAGTGGTTCGTCAGCCGGCAGGCGCAGGTCGCCGGCAACCCGAACCGCATGGCCGTCACCGTGGCCGAGAGCCTGCGCTCCGGCGACTTCGCCGTCGTCCAGGGCATCTTCGACCAGTACACGGGGAACTTCGTCGGCCAGCCGCGACGCGTCCGGGCGGGCTCGGCCGACCCGCAGGTCTCGTGGCTGCACAGCGGCAACCGCGTCGCGGTCTGGACGTGACGGCCGTGGTGCTCACGTTCATCCTCATCGGCGCCGCCGTCGGCTGGGGTGTGAAGAAGCTCTTCTTCGACGAGCCCGAGACCTACACGCGACAGACACCCGCTTACGCGCCGCGCATGTCCGTCCACCAGGCCGCCCGCACCCTGGTCACGGTGACGCTCCAAGCGATCCGCAACTGGCTGGGCCACCACAGCACCGCCGCCTACGCCGACATCATCCGCCGGCACCTCGCCAACGGCCAGGTCAACGTCGTCTCGATCGGGCTCACCGCGTACGGGCACCAGGTCGCCTCCAAGTCCTGGACAGGGCCGGTGGCGACCGACCTGAACGCCGCGTTCGGCACCGCCCATCAATTCCGCCTGTACACCTAAGGATCGCCATGTACGCCGAGACCGGATTCCAGCGGCTCCTGCGCCAGAAGACCCGCCCCCTCCACATCTCGGGCATCCCCGAGAACGCCGGGGCGACCGCCGTGGCCCTGCTCACCAGCAGGCTCGGCAAGGCGGTCGGCGATTTCCTCGACACCGAGGCACTGGACGGGCTGACGCTGCGCCTGTCCACCCGGACGCCGTTCGGCGGAGGGCCCGAGGACGAGGACGAGGAGCCGCCGGCGCGGTTCCGTCCCATCGAACCCGAGTACGACTTCGACCGGCTCATCCTGCCCGCCGCGACCCGGGAGCAGCTGATGCTCGCGATCACGACGATGGAGCATCGGGCGCAGCTGTTCGAGCGCTGGAACCTGGGGATGATCGAACCGCACCCCAACGCCGCGATCAGCCTGCACGGCCCCTCGGGGACGGGCAAGACGATGGCGGCCCACGCGATCGCCCACCGGCTCGGCAAGAAGATCATCCTGGCCGACTACGCGCAGCTGGAGTCCAAGTACCACGGTGACGGCACCAAGAACCTCCACGCCATGTTCGCCGCCGCCCTCGCGCACGACGCGGTCCTGTTCCTCGACGAGGCCGACGCCCTGCTCCACCGGCGCTTCGAGGCCACCAGCCAGGGTTCGGAGCACGCCGTCAACACCCTGCGCAGCGCCCTGCTCATGGCCCTGGACGCCTTCGAGGGCCTGGCCGTCTTCGCCACCAACTCGGCGAGCAGCTACGACCCCGCCGTCCACACCCGCGTGAGGCATGTGGAGATCCCGCTCCCCGACGCGCCCGCCCGCGAGGCCATCTGGCGCGCCCACCTCCCGCCGGGGCTTCCACTGGCGGAGGACGTGTCGTGCGCGGCCCTGGCCGAGCTCGACGGCGTCTCCGGCCGCGAGATCAAGAAGGCCGTCATCGAGGCGGCGACCCGCGCCCTGCGCGCCGGACGGTTCCACGTCGATCAGGCCGATTTCCGAACCGCTCTCGAATCCGCCCGCGCCGCCCGGCAGTCCGCGGAAACGCCGAGGCCCGCACAGGCCGGACAGGCCGCAGAGGCCGCCCAACCGGCAGAGGCCGCCCAACCGGCAGAGGTCGTCCAGCCGGCAGAGGCCGCGCAAGCCGGGCACCCCGCACAGGACAGGCCGGCCTCCGGCCCGATCCCCGCGCCGTCCGAGTTGGCCAGAGCCGTCCTTGACGCCGCGTCCGATCTGGAGAGCACCACCACAGGAAACGCCCGATGACCACAGCCCGAATCTGACCGCCCCCGCTCCGCACAGCGCGAGGGATGGGTCTGCACCCGCGTGACCCGCGGCTTCGGACGGCCGGCGCGATCGGAGCTCGCGCGGCCGAGCCGCGGCACCGAGCGGAGCGAGGAACCATGGCGTTGCCCTGCCACGGAACCTCCGGGGCAGGGCAACGACGATTCAGGCGATCGCTTCGAGTTCTTCGGTGCGGGGCTGGGACGGGCTGTCTTGCTCGTCGAACTGGGTGCGGTAGAGCTCGGTGTAGCGCCCGTTCGCGGCCAGGAGGTCGTCGTGGGTGCCGCGCTCGACGATGCGGCCGGACTCGACCACCAGGATCTGGTCGGCGGCCCGGACCGTGGACAGGCGGTGGGCGATGACGACGGCGGTGCGGCCGTCGAGCGCCTCGGTGAGGGCCTCCTGCACGGCGGCCTCGGAGGTGGAGTCGAGGTGCGCGGTGGCCTCGTCCAGGATCACCACCCGGGGGCGGGCCAGGAGGAGGCGGGCGATGGTGAGGCGCTGGCGTTCGCCGCCGGAGAGGCGGTAGCCGCGCTCACCGACGATCGTGTCGAGGCCGTCGGGGAGCGATCTGATGAGGTCGTCCAGGCGGGCGCGGCGCAGGACGTCCCACAGGTCGGGCTCGGTGGCCTCGGGGCGGGCCAGCAGGAGGTTGTCGCGGATGGACTCGTGGAAGAGATGGCCGTCCTGGGTGACCATCCCGAGGGTGGCGCGGATGGTGTCGAAGCTCAGGTCGCGCACGTCGACGCCGCCCAGGCGCACGGCGCCCTCGTCGACGTCGTAGAGGCGCGGGAGCAGCTGGGCGATGGTGGACTTGCCCGCGCCGGACGAACCCACGAGGGCGATCATCTGGCCGGGCTCCGCCTTGAACGAGACGTCGTGCAGAACCTCTACGCCGCCGCGGGTGTCGAGGGTCGCCACTTCTTCGAGGGAGGCGAGGGAGACCTTGTCGGCGGAGGGGTAGCTGAAGCGGACGTCACTGAACTCGACCGAGACGGGGCCCTCGGGGACGGGCGCGGTCTCGGGCTTCTCGGCCACCAGCGGCTTGAGGTCGAGGACCTCGAAGACCCGCTCGAAGCTCACCAGGGCGCTCATGACCTCGACCCGGGCGCTGGCCAGGGCGGTGAGGGGCGCGTAGAGACGGACCAGGAGGAATGACATCGCCACGACCGCGCCCGCGTCGAGGTTGCCCTTGAGGGCGAAGAAGCCGCCCAGGCCGTAGACCAGCGCCAGGGCCAGGGCCGAGACCACTGTGAGCGCCGTGATGAAGACGTACTGCACCATCGCGGTGCGCACGCCGATGTCGCGGACGCGGCGGGCGCGGCTGGCGAACTCCTCCGACTCGCGGGCGGGGCGGCCGAACAGCTTGACCAGGGTCGCGCCGGGCGCCGAGAAGCGCTCGGTCATCTGGGTGCTCATCGCCGAGTCGTGGGCGGCCGCCTCGCGCTGGAGCCGGGCGAGCCGGGAGCCCATGCGGCGGGCGGGGAGGACGAAGACGGGGAGGAGGACCAGGGCCAGCACGGTGATCTGCCAGGAGATGCCCATCATGACGATCAAGGTGAGGAGGAGGGTCACCAGGTTGCCGACGACGCCGGAGAGGGTGTCGCTGAACGCGCGCTGGGCCCCGATGACGTCATTGTTGAGACGGCTGACGAGCGCGCCGGTGCGGGTGCGGGTGAAGAACGCGACCGGCATGCGCTGGACGTGGTCGAAGACGGCGGTGCGCAGGTCGAGGATCAGCCCCTCGCCGATGCTGGCCGACAGCCAGCGGTTGAGCAGCGCCAGCCCGCCCTCGGCCAGGGCGATGATCGCGATGATCACGGCCAGCCAGACCACCGTCGAGGAGGACGAGCCCTTGACGATCGCGTCGACCACCCGGCCCGCCAGCACGGGGGTCGCCACCGCGAGGACGGCGGTGACCACGCTGAGCAGCAGGAACCAGCCGAGCTGGGCGCGGTGCGGGCGCGCGAACGCCCAGATGCGCTTGAACGTGGCCTTGGAGAACGGCCGTTTGTCATCTTGCGCGTTCATCGCGTGGTGCAAGGACATCCACGCGGTCACTTCCATATCCATGTGCACACACCGTCGCTTGTCAGAGAGCCTCGGCGGCCGCCGGCCGGCGACCTGATGATCAGGATGCAACCTCAACATTGATTGAGGTCAACCCCGAGGCCGCCCTCAGGGTCTCCCACAGGTCTGACACTTTGCGCCGCCGAAACTCATCGGGCAGCCTGTGATCATGGGAATCGACATCGACCAGGTCCGCGCCGAGACTCCCGGCAGCGCGGGCGTCGTCCACCTCAACAACGCCGGGGCCGCGCTTCCTCCCCGTCCGGTGACCGATTCCGTCCTCGCGCACCTCGAACTCGAGGCGACGATCGGCGGCTACGAGGCCGCCGACCGGAACGCCGCCGCGATCGCCCGCTTCTACGGCGCGGTGGCGGAGCTGATCGGTGCGGTTCCCGAAGAGATCGCGTACGTGGAGAACGCCACCCGGGCCTGGGACATGGCCTTCTACGCCATCCCGTTCGAACGCGGCGACCGCATCCTGACCACGACGAGCGAGTACGCCAGCAACGCCATCGCCTACCGCCAGATCGCGGCCGCGCGCGGGTTGAGCGTCGAGGTCGTCCCCGACGACGAGCATGGGCAGATCTCGCTGGAGGCGCTCGCCACCGAGCTCTCCAGGGGCGGGGTCCGGCTCGTCGCGATCAACCACATCCCGACCCACAACGGCCTGATCAACCCGGCCGCCGCGGTCGGGCGGCTCGCCCGGGAGGCGGGCGCGCTCTACCTGCTGGACGCCTGCCAGTCGGTCGGCCAGCTCGCCGTCGACGTCCGCGAGATCGGCTGCGACATGCTGTCGGCGACCGGCCGCAAGTACCTGCGCGGCCCGCGCGGCACCGGGTTCCTGTACGTGCGGCGCGACGTCGTGCAGTCGCTGGAGCCGCCGTTCCTCGACCTGCAGGCCGCCGACTGGATCACGCCCGAGACCTACGAGGTGCACGACGACGCGCGCCGCTTCGAGACGTGGGAGCGCTTCGTCGCCGGGCAGGTCGGCCTGGGCGTCGCGGCCGACTACGCCGCCGCGCTCGGCATGGACGTGATCGAGGAACGGGTGACGGGCCTCGCCACCCTTCTGCGCGGCGAGCTCGCCGCCCGTCCCGGCATCACGATCCTGGACCGGGGCGAGCGGCGCTCCGGCGTCGTCACGTTCACCGTGGACGGGCACGACTCGATGGCGGTCAAGCTCGCCCTGCGCGAGCGCGGCATCAACGTCAGCGCCACCGACAACGCCCACCAGCGCTTCGACCCGCACGCGGTCCCGTCCGCCGTACGAGCCTCGGTGCACTACTACAACACCGAGGACGAACTGGACCGCCTCCTGGCCGCGCTCCCCCAGACCCGTGCTCTCTAGACCCTGAACGTCTGGAAGAGCTTGCGGGCGGCCGGCTCGTCCAGGGCCAGCCGGTTGGGGTCGGCCGGGTACGGGCGTACGGGAACGGTGCTGAACCGCGCCGCGTCCGGCCCTGTCCGTTCGACGCTCCGGGCCAGCTCCCGCAGCACCGTCATGTCGAGCGGTCCGGTGCTCGTGATCGAGCCGGTCGCCGCCTTGACGAACGCCGCCAGCTTCGGCGCGTCACCGATCCCCAGTTCCTGGGCCCGGCGCAGCATGGAGGCCATGAACAGCTGCTGCCGTTCGATCCGGTCCAGGTCCGAGCCGTCCCCGAGACCATGCCTGGCCCGGACGTACGCCAGCGCCTGATCCCCTCGGACGACGTGGCGGCCGGCGCTCAGCCGCAACCCCGACTTGGAGTCCGACACCGCCTTCGGCACCACGACCTCCACCCCGCCGAGCGCGTTCACCATCGACGTGAACCCGGCGAAGTCGATCGACAGCGCGTGATCGACACGGACGTGGGTGAGGGTCTCGATCGCCTTGAGCGAGCAGCTCAGGCCGCCCATGCTGTACGCGGAGTTGATCTGCCCGATCCCGGCCTTCCCGACGTCGCCGGAAGGCGTCCGGCAGGACGGCAGCGTCATCATCAGGTCGCGCGGGATGCTGACCGCCGAGACCCGCTTGCGGTCGCGGGGCACGTGCACCAGCACGATCGTGTCCGACCGCGGCGAGACGCCGCCGCGGCCCCCGTGGGCATCGGAGCCACCGCGGGCGTTCGAGCCGTTGCGGGCGTCGGAGCCGAGCACCAGGATGTTGAACGCCTTCCCCGCTCCTGGCGACGGCGTGGGGCCGTCGGCGCCGGGCTCGCCGGGGTCGCCGCCCCGCAGCAGCACCGTCGGCACGAGGATGAGCGCGGCCGTCACCGCCGCGGCCACGCCGATCACGAGCCGGCTCCGGCCGCGCCGGCGGCCGGTCCGCCCGGCGGCCGTCTCCAGCAGGCGGTGCCGCTGCCGGACGAGCGTGGCGGGAGGTTCGTGTTCGAGGTCGTGACCCAGGTCGCGAAGCAGGTCGAGGTCGTCCATGGTCACTCCTCCTCGTTCATCGGGTTGGTGTCGCCCAGGACGGCCCGGACCTTGCGGCGGGCGCGGTTCAGGCGCGAACGGACCGTCCCGACCGGGATGCCGAGCGCCCGCGCGACCTCCTCGTACGCCAGATCGCCCCACGCCACCAGCAACAGCACGTCCCGGTCGCGGCGCGGGAGCCCGGCGAGCGCCTCGGCCAGCAACGGCCGCGACGCCGACGCCGTCACGCCGGCGGCCACCCGGTCGGCGGGCCCCTCGACCTGGCTCTCCACGGGGCTGCGGCGCAGCGCCCGGTAGCGCGCGGCCTCGCCGCGGTGATGGCGGGAGACGAGCTTGGTGATGATCCCGAACAGCCACGGCCGCGCGTCCGCGTGGCTCAGGTCGTACCGGTTCCGGCGGCTGAACGCGACGAGAAAGGTCTCGCCGACGAGGTCCTCGGCCACCTCGGGCCCGAGCCGCCGCGAGACGTACCGGTAGAGCATGCCGCTGTAGCGGTCGAACAGCGCGGCGAACGCCTCCGGATCCGTGCGCGACCGTTCGATCAGGTCCGCGTCACCCGCGGCGGGACCGGCATCGGCGGTGGCGGTGCCGCCGGCCGGAGAGGCTGCGGGAACACCGGTTCGGGCACCGGTGGGTGGAGCGGTCATCGCGGACACCATTGCATGAAGACCGGCCTTACCGTCATGGGGGGATTCGTTCGCGGATGTATCGCCACAACCCCCGATCCGGGTTCACGCACAAATTGGCAAAGTCTCGCTCTCCGCCATGGATCGGCGGCGGGATGCCGGGAAGGACCCGAGCATGAACGTCAACGACCAGCGGGCCGGCGCGCTCGTCCTCTTCGGCATCACGGGCGACCTCGCCAAGAAGATGCTGCTGCCCGCGCTCTACCGGCTGACCGCCCGCGGCGAGCTGGACGTGCCGGTCATCGGGGTGGCCAAGTCCGACTGGGACGACGAGGCGCTCCGTTCCCACGCGCGCGAGGCGATCGCCGCCGTCCACGAGATCGACGACGAGGTCTTCGGGCGGCTCGCGGAGCGGCTGAGCATCGTGACCGGCGACTACAAGGACGGCGCGACGTTCGACCGGCTCCGCGAGGCCGTCAAGGACCTCGGGTTCCTGACGCACTACCTGGCGATCCCGCCGTCGCTGTTCGAGACCGTGGCGGAGGCGATCGCCGCGGCGGGGCTGAACGAGAACGCCCGGCTCGTGGTGGAGAAGCCGTTCGGCCATGACCTGGAGTCGGCACGCGCGCTCAACGCCGAGCTCCAGAAGTACTTCGACGAGGACCGCCTGTTCCGGGTCGACCACTTCCTCGGCAGCGAGCCGGTCGACGGGCTGATGATCGCGCGGTTCGCCAACACGCTGATCGAACCGGTCTGGAACCGGTCGTACGTGGACAACGTGCAGATCACGCTCTCGGAGGACTTCGACGTCGCCGACCGCGGCTCGTTCTACGACTCGGTCGGGGCGCTGCGCGACGTCGTCCAGAACCACCTCCTCCAGGTCCTCGCCTACCTGCTCATGGAGCCGCCGGCCGACTCCGATCCCGGGTCGTTGCTGAACGAGAAGTGGCGGGCCCTCAGCGCGGCGCGCGCCATCGACCCCTCCGACGTGGTGCGCGGGCAGTACGCGGGCTACCAGGACGTCGAGGGCGTCGAGCCGGGCTCCACGACCGAGACGTTCATCGCGCTGCGGATGTTCGTCGACAACTGGCGCTGGGCGGGCGTCCCCTTCCATGTCCGTTCCGGCAAGTGCATGTCGGTCACCTCCACCGAGGTCATCGTGGAGCTGCGGCGGCCGCCGGTCACGCTCTTCCGGACGCCCGACGGCACCGCACCGCCCAACCTCCTCCGGTTCCGCCTCGAACCCAAGGCCGGGATGACCTTCGACCTCCTCGTCGAGCAGCCGGGGAACGAGGACCGGCCCGTGCCCGTCCCGCTCGCCGTGGACTTCTCCGACGTGCTCGGGCCCGGCGAGATGCCGTACGAGCACATCCTCAGCGCCGCGGTGAACGGCGAACCGGAGCTGTTCACCCGCTTCGACCTCGTCGAGGAGTCGTGGCGGATCGTCCAGGGCATCCTCGACGCGCCGGACCCGCCCGAGCCGTACAAGCCCGGCACCGACGGCCCCGCGGCGGCGGAACGGCTGCCCGGCCCGGCCGGCTGGCACGCCCTGGAAGGCGCCTCGCACCGGTAGCGGTCCAGCTCAACGGCCCCTTTCGGGTGCGATCAGGGTTCCAACCGCCCGTCCGGCCGGGCCGCGCCGGACTTCGGCACCATCGACGCGCACTGGACCCGCCGTCCCTGACCAGCGACGACTTTGATCACCAATGCATCACGGCGTGAACTTTCGGGCTAAGCTGCGCATCCTCAATGGTGCACGGGGGGTCGCCGGCGAGGCCGCTCCGTCCGCCTGTCCCGGAACAGTCGTCGAGGAGGTCGCGCGGTGAAGGAAACCCGGCACGAGCCGGAGTCTGCGGACAAGGCCGCCGACCCCACAGAGCCCGTCACGGACTCGGTCGGCGACGCCCCTGACCGTACGGACACGGCCGAGTTCCCCCTCCCCCAGCCCGCCCCGGCGGACGAGGCCCCCGCCGGCCCGGACGAGGTGACCCCGGACGGCGAGGCGCTCTCGGCCATCCTCGGCGTCCCCGCCACCCCGGAGCCCGAGGAGGCGCCCGCCGAGGCCGAGGCGAGCGCGCCCGAGGAGACCGAGCCGGAGCCCGCCGAGCCCGAGCCCGCGGAAGCCGAAGCCGAGCCCGCCGAGGCCGAAGCCCCCACGGCCGCCGAAGAGCCCAGGTCCTCCGCCCCCGACACCGATCCTGATCGCGGATCGTGGACCATCGAGGACCCCGGCGTCACAGCCGCGCTGGACGAGGTCTTGGCCGACAACGCCCCGCAGACCGTCGATCCGGACCATACGGCGACCGACCCCGTTCTGCAGGCCTCCCCGCCGGACGCGCCCGAGCCGGAGGCGTCCGCACCGGAGTCCGAGGCAGCAGCGTCCGCCCCCACCCCGGAGACGCCCGCGGCACCCGCTGAACCGACCCCAGAACCGGAAGCACCCGCGCCGCAGACGCCCACCGCACCGCCCGCTCCGGCAGTGGCTGAACCAGCTGCACCCGAACCCACGTCGGCGGAGTCAGCGCCCACGCCTGCAGCGCAGGAACCTGGACCGGCCGCGCCCGCCTCACCGGCCCCTGAACCGGAGGCGCTCACACCGCCAGCGCAGACCTCGTCGGCGCCCCCGTCTCCCGCACCGGCACCGCAGCCGCCTGCCTCACCACCATCCGCGCCCGCAGCGCCCGCACCACAGGCATCCGCACCGGCAGCTCCCGCGCCACAGGCTCCCGCACCGGCGCACAGCTCGTCGGCGTCCGCGCCACCGGCGCCCGCCGCACCGCCGCCCGCGCCGGGAAGGCATGCCGCACCGCCCGCGCCTCCAGCGCATGCCCCGCAGCCGCCTGCTCCGCCTGCCTCTCCACAGGGGGGTCCGTCCTCGTGGGGGGCGACGGTGGAGTGGGGGGCCGGGGCACCGGCGCCTGTCGATCCGGACGAGACGACCAAGGATCAGCCGCCGACGCTCAGGCAGGTCACGGAGTGGAGGGCGGCGGTCGCGCCGCCCCGGACGGATGTTCCTGAGCCCAGCCAGGCTTGGGGCAGCCCTCCTGCCGTTCAGCCCGATCAGTCCTTCCAAGAGGGCTGGGGGGCCGCGGCTGACCAGGCCTCGACGACTCAGACTGATCTGCCTAGGCGCAGCGCCGCCCCGACTGTCGAGACTCCGCTCTCGCATGCGCCCCAGCCCACGTCCACGGATTCCGGTCAGTGGGCGGTTCCGTGGGCGGGTCAAGAAGAAGCCGAAGCACCGCCCAAGAAGAAGCGGCGCGGCTGGCTCATCGCGACCGTTCTGGTGGTCGTGCTGCTGGCCGGCGGGGCGGTGGCGGGCCAGTTGCTGCGGCCGCTGCCCAAGCCCACGGTCACGTTGACCATGGCCAAGACCAGTCACACCTTCGCCGGGGCCAAGCCCGTGCTGGCCTGGCCCGCCCAGGGCCAGTCGGCGTTGTTCGTCGACGGCGTCGGGACGATGGGCTCGGCAGGCGGTTCGACGCCGATTCCCACGGCCAGCGTGGCCAAGACGATGACCGCGTACGTCTTCCTCAAGAGCCATCCGCTGGCCAGCGGGCAGCCTGGCCCGACGTACACGATCTCCAGGGAGGCCGCGATGCGGCTCCCCGGGCAGAAGCGGCGCGGCGAGTCGTTGCTGGACGTCAAGATGGGGCAGCGGCTCACCGAGCGCAAGGCCCTCGAGGCGCTGATGATCATTTCGGCGAACGACGTGGCGCACGAGCTGGCCCGGTGGGACGCGGGCAACCCGCAGGCGTTCGTCGCGAAGATGAACGCGGCGGCCAGGCAGCTGGGCATGACCAGCACCCGTTATACGGATCCGAGCGGCTACGACTCCCGCACGGTCAGCACGGCGGCGGACCAGGTGAAGCTGCTGCGCGCGGCGATGCGCATCCCCGCGTTCGCCGAGATCGTCGGCAAGCGGATGTATGTGCCCGACAACGGCGGCGTGACGCGGGTGGGCGGCAACATGCTGCTAGGCCAGCTGGGCGTCGTCGGCGGCAAGACCGGCTACACGGACGCGGCGGGCGGCAACTACATCTTCGCCGCGCGCAAGCGGGTCGGCGACGTCAACGCCCTCATCGTCGGCGCGGTGATGGGCCAGCGCTCGGCGAGCGCGGTCGGCGCCATCGACGCGGCCAAGAACCTGGTCGCCGGTGCGGAGAACGCGCTCGTCTCGGCCACGCTGGCCCCGGCGGGCCAGCAGGTCGCGGAGGTCGACGACGGCCTGGGCGGCACGACGCCGCTGACCGCGAAGACCCCGCTGACCGTGATCGGCTGGCCCGGGCTCACGGTGCCGGTGACGGTCAAGGCGACCGCGCCGCACGAGGCCGCGCAGGGCACGCAGGTGGGCACGGTGTCGGCGGGCGCGTCGCGCGTCCCGCTGGTGCTGGGCGCGGAGCTGACCGAACCGGCGATCATCAAGCGGCTCGTCCGCCTGGCCGACTAGGACGGGTCGGGCGGGCGGTCCACGGGAGTGGTGAGCCACACGGTGAGCACCATCTCCATCTCCAGGCGGTTCTCCGGGTCGTAGAGGCTCTCGCCGAAGAGCTCCTCCAGCTGGTGCAGCCGGTAGCGGACCGTCTGGGGGTGGACGTGCAGGCGCGTCGCCACCTCCGTGGCGTTGAACCCGCTCTGCAGGCACGCCAGCAAAGTGTGGGCGAGCCGTTCGCGATGGCGTGGCCGCACGGTGCGCAGCGGCGCCAAGCGCAGGTCGGCCACGGCGCGGACGAGTTCCTCGTCCTTGAAGACGACGAGCGTCGGCATGTGGTCCGAGCAGCGGATCAGCTGGTCGGACGGGAGGATGCCGCGCCGGGCGAGCGGCAGCGCCTCGCGTGCCCAGCGGAGCGACTTGGACGCGTCCTCGGTGCGCACCGTCGGGCCCATCGCGGCGACCCAGTTGCGCAGGGACGAGTCGAGCAGGCGGCCGCGCCCGGGCCCTTCCGGGTCCGGGACGACCAGGCACGGCTCGCGCCGGTTGACGTCGGCGAGCACGTCGGGCGGCAGCGACGGGTGGGAGAACGGATGGTGGCCCCGCTCGTACAGCACGACCGCGGCGACCGTGCGCGGAACGCGCCATTGGGCGAGCCGCGCGAGGTCGGCGATCGCCTGCGGTGACGCGGGCGGCTCGGCCAGCAGCAGGTCCAGCAGACGGCGGCGCCGGTGTTCGAGCTCGCCGGCCTCCTGCTCGCGTGCCTTGGTGTACCCCTCGGTCGCGGCGCGCGCGATCTCGTCGAGAAACGCGAAGATGGCCTCGGCGAGGCCCGCCAGGTGGCGGCGCGAGACGTTCATCTGCTCCGACTCCGCCGCCAGCCGCCGCCACGCCACCCGGGCGCCCAGCCGCAGCGTGCCCTGAAGCACGTCGAGGTTGCGGCCCTCCCGGGCCTCCGCCCAGCCGATCTCCCGGTAGACCGCGGCGACCGGCTCCCAGGACGCGTTCGGGTCGACGATCAGGTCCACGAACTGCCGCAGCGCCCCCTCCACCGCGAGCCGCACCAGCCGGGCGTACTCCTCGTCCTGCGGCCGGTCGTACTCCGGGATGCCGGCGAGGATCTCCTCGATCATCTCGTCGGCCAGCTCGGCGAGATGGGGCCGGAAGATGTCGGAGAGCTCGCCGGGGACACCGGCCCAGGGCTTGCGGGGCGAAGGCTCCTCGATCGCCGTCGTCACGTCCGCACCTCCAGCCCCCGCACCGGGAACGCGGGGGTTCGGAAGTTACCTCGGAGTGATCGAAAGCACTGCACCGCCCATGAAGCAAAGAGCCCGTCGAATTGTCACCTGGGTGACAAGGTGCGTTCAGGCGCGCCGGTGGCCCGGACCGGCGAAGACCGCCGCCGCGCCGAGCCCCAGATAGATGACGCCGGTGGCGAAGCGCTGGCGCCGCTGGAACGTCGGTCTGGCTCGCAGCCAGCCGGCGATCGAGTCGGCCGCGAGCGCGTACAGGATGTCGCTGACCAGCCCGATCAGTCCCGTGATCAGCCCCATGACCAGGATCTGCATGGGCACCGCGCCCGCCTTCTGGTCCACGAACTGCGGCAGGAACGCGAGGAAGAAGAGGATGACCTTGGGGTTGAGGACGTTGACCAGCGCGCCGTCCAGGTAGACGCGGCCCAGTGACTGCGGCTTGAGGTCGGGCGCGCCGTGGTCGCCGCGGCTGCGGAACGTACGGATCGCCATGTAGACCAGGTACGCGGCGCCCGCGTAGCGCACGATCCCGAACGCGGTCGAGGAGGCCGCGATCACCGCCGACAGGCCCGCCGCCGCGGCCGCCATGTGCACGATCGTGCCGGTCTCGACGCCGAGCGCGGACGCGATGCCCGCGCGCCGGCCCTCGGCGATGCTGCGCGTGGTGATGTAGAGGTGGTTCGGCCCGGGGATGACGATCAGGGTCGTCGCCGCGAGCAGAAAGAGCAGTGGATTCGTCACGTCTCGGACGTTACGGGGTCGTTCTGGACCCCGAGTAGGGCCAAACCGCCACAGCTGACGTGGACCAAACGGACCGCGCGATCAGGCTCCGGCGGGCGCCGGGCCGACGGCCAGGGCGCCCGCGAGCACGAGCCGCCCGGACGTGCGGACCATGCGCGTGACCTCCTCGGTCGGCCGCCGCAGCGCGGTGAGGCTGACCAGGGCGGCGAGCAGGATGTGCCCGAGCACGATCTCGACGTCGTCGAGGTCGGGCACGGGGTCGCCGATCGCCGCCGACAGGCGGTCACGGACGAACAGGAACAGCACCGTGCGGGCGTCGTCCACGCTGGAGTCGTCCGAGGTGACCGCCTGGATGATGGCCGACGTGAGCGTGAGCTCGCCGGCCGCGACCTCGACGATGCGCTCGAGCATCGTGGTGAGCCGCTCGGCCGGGGTGTCGCCGATGGCCAGCGCGTCGACGTCGTGGGTGACCCGGTGCGCCCAGGTGGCGGCGACCTCGGTGAGCAGGTGGTCCTTGGTGGCGAAGTAGCGGTAGACCGTCGCCCTCGCGACGCCCGCGCGGTCGGCCACGTCGTGCATGGTGACGGCCGGGTAGCCGCCCTCGTGCGCGAGGTCGCGGGCGGCGTCGAGCAGCCGTTCCCGCCGTGCCTGCTGGTCCTTGCTCAGCGTCCGCGTGACGGTGATCCGCACATCGCCGGTCAAGTGTCGCCTCCTATATGTGGCCGCGCCCATTCTCTCGCACATTTGTTACAACCCGGTCGCACATTGCGAGTCAGTAAGCGAAAACGCCCTTCGCGGACACGACCGCACGACCACAACCGGCCGCCGCTTCACGGCGCCCGCACCGGCGCGCGGCGCACATGAGCCCCGGCACTTGCCGCCCATCTCGCGGGACGTCAGGATGGCAGGAGGCTTGGCCTACCGCTTGCTTGGTTTGACCGTTCCGCGACGCTAGCCTAGACCGGAGTCTCACTCCCCGGGAGCCGCCCATGCAGCACCCCTCCCCCTCGACCGGCGTCATCGTCACCGGCGGCGCCTCCGGCATCGGGGCCGCCAGCGCCCGCGCTCTCGCCGAAGCCGGCCGCCCTGTCGCGCTCTGGGACCTGGCCGACCCCGCGACGCTCGCCAAGGAGATCGCCGAGAAGTACGGCGTCGCCACCCATCCCGTCACCATCGACGTCACCGACACCGCCGCCCTCCCCGCCGCCGTCGCCGCGAGCCGTACCGCCCTCGGCACCATCGGCGGCCTCGTGCACGCCGCCGGCAGGCCCGGGCCGCATCCGGTCGGCGACCTGACCGAGGAACGCTGGGACTCCGTCCTCGACGTCAACCTGCGCGCCCAGGCCCTTCTCGCCCAGGAGCTCCTCGCCGACCTCAAGACCCACCCCGGCTCCGCGATCGTCGGCATCTCCTCCATCGAGGCGTTCCTCGGCCAGGCGTTCATCCCGGCCTACTGCTCGTCCAAGGCGGGGCTGCTCGGCCTCACCCGATCCCTCGCCCACCTGCTCGGCGGCGACGGCGTCCGGGTGAACGCGGTCTGCCCCGGCTACATCGACACCCCGATGCTGCGCGGCTCCGCGCCCGCCGAATACATCGCGCGCTACTCCACCAAGGCCGTGCTCGGCCGCCTCGGCGATCCGGCCGAGGTCGCCAGGGCCGTGCGCTTCCTCATGAGCGACGAGGCCTCGTTCATCACCGGCACGCACCTCACCGTCGACGGCGGCACCACCGCGGTGGACCACTGATGGAGGCCCCATGAGCACATCCCTCGCCGGAACCGCCGCGCTCGTCACCGGCGGCGGCAGCGGCATCGGCCTCGCCTGCGCGCGCCGCCTCGCCGCGGACGGCGCGATCGTGACCCTCTGCGGCCGGACGGAGGAACGCCTCGCCCGGGCCGCCAAGGAGATCAGCACCAAGGAGATCGGCGCCATCGACATCGGCGCCAGGAACATCGAGGTCCGGCACATCGTCGCGGACGTCACCGACGAGGAGCAGATCGCGGCCGCCGTCGCGTTCGCCGCCGAGCCCGCGCCGCTGCGCGCCGTCGTCCACAGCGCGGGCGGCTCCACCTCGATCGGCCCGATCGGCGGGCTCGACACCGACGCCTGGCGCGCGACCCTCGAACTCAACGCGACCGGCACGATGCTCACGCTCAAGCACGCCGCGAACCAGATGGCGCGCACCGGCGGCGGCGCCTTCGTGGCCATCTCGTCGATCGCGAGCTCCAACACGCACCGCTGGTTCGGCGCGTACGGCGTCTCCAAGGCCGCCGTCGACCATCTCGTCGCGCTCGCCGCCGACGAGCTCGGCGGCGCCGGGATCCGCGTCAACGGCATCCGGCCCGGCCTCGTCCGGACCGAGCTCGTCGGCGGGATCGCCGAACCCGGCCCGATCCTCGACGACTACCTGGCCTGCATGCCGCTCGGCCGCGTGGGCGAGCCGGAGGACATCGCGGCGGCAGCCCGATTCCTCGCCGGCCCGGACTCGTCCTGGATGACCGGCCAGGTCATCAACGTCGACGGCGGCCACCATCTGCGCCGCGGCCCCGACCTCCGCGCCATGTTCGAGCCCATGTTCGGCGCCGGCGCCCTCGACGGCGTCCCCGAAGTGCCCGGACCCGAAGCGCCCTAGGAGCACGCCGATGACCGACCTCAACGTGGATCTGCTCGACGGGGAGATGTACGCGACCGACCCCTGGTCGGTGTACGCGCGGCTGCGCGCCGAGGCGCCCGTCTACCACGACGCCGCGAACGGCCTCTTCGGGATCTCCCGGCACGCCGACGTCTTCGCGATCGAGCGCGACGCCAGGCTGTGGAGCAACGCCGGCGGCTACCGCCCGCAGCTCCCCGCCGACCCGTCCATGATCGGCCAGGACGATCCCGAGCACATGCGCCGGCGCCGGCTCGTCTACGACCGCTTCACCCCGCGCGGGGTGGCCCGCTACGAGGACCGGATCCGCGCCACCGCGATCGACTGCGTCGACACCGCGCTGGCGAAGGGCACGGTCGACGCCGTCGCCGGGCTCGCCGCGCCGCTGCCCGCCCGCGTCATCGGCTGGCTGCTGGGCTTTCCCGAGGACGCCTGGCCGAAGATCGTGCACTGGTCGGAGACGGCGGGCCTCGCGGGCGGCGGCCGCCGCTACATCACCGACGAGGCGACCATCGCGGCCGGCGAGTTCGCGCTGGCCGCGCTGGAGATGGCGAAGGAACGCCGCGCCTGCCCGACCGACGACCTGCTGTCCATCTGGTCGAACGTGGGCCCCGGCCAGCCCGAGTACGACGACGAGCACCTCGCCCATGAGGCGCTGCTGCTGCTCGTCGGGGGCGCCGAGACGACCAGGACGGTCATCGCCACCGCGATCGACGCGCTCATCCGGCATCCGGCCCAGTGGGAGCTCCTCCGCGACGATCCGTCGCTCATCCCGGACGCGGTGGAGGAGTTCATCCGCTGGACGACGCCCATCCTCAACATGTGCCGCGTCCCCAAGCACGACACCGAGCTCCACGGCGTGACCATCCCGGCGGGCGAGCAGGTGCTCCTGATGTACGGGTCCGCCAACCGCGACGAGACCGTCTTCGAGGCACCCGACACGTTCGACGTGACACGCACGCCGGGCGACCACATCGCGTTCGGCCTCGGCGCCCACTTCTGCCTCGGCGCCTCGCTCGCACGGCTGGAGCTCCGCGTCTTCTTCGAGGAGTACCTCGCCCGCGTCGGCACCGCCGGATGGGCCGACGCCGAGGGGCCGCGCTTCTTCCGCAACGCCTTCTTCCGCGGGGTGAACGAGTTCCCCATCTCCCTCACCCCGCGGAGCCGCCCATGACGGCGGGCAAGCCGGACTACGCCCGGGCCCTGACCTATGCGACGTCGAGTTCGCGGCGGCGTTCGGCCCAGAGCAGCGAGTGACGGATGGCGTCCTCGATCGTGTACTCGGGCTGCCAGCCGAGCAGGGCCCGGGCCTTGGCCGGCCTGACGAAGGCGCCGACCACGTCGCCGGGACGGGCCGGGGCCTCCTCGGCCAGGAAGCCGTCGCCGACGACGTCCCGGAACGCGGTGACCAGCTCCCGTACCGTGGTGCCGTCGCCGGTGCCGAGGTTGATGACCTGGTAGGCCCGCTGCCGGCCGGCCGGCCGGAGCGCCGGCACGATCGCGTCGAAGCGGCTCGCCGCCTCGTAGAAGGCGCGCGCGATGTCCCAGACGTGGATGTAGTCGCGGATCGCGGTGCCGTCGCGGGTCTCCCAGTCCACGCCGGTGATCTTGAACGGGACGCCGAGCTGGTACGACTCGATCATCTTGCCGAGCGCGTGCGTGGGCTTGCTGTTCTGCAGGCCGGTGCGCAGCTGCGGGTCGGCGCCGATCGGGTTGAGGTAGCGCAGCGAGATGACGCGCAGCCCGTACGCGGTCGCGAAGTCGTGGAGCATCTCCTCGGCCATCATCTTCGAGCGCGTGTACGGATTCTGCGGGTCCAGGCCGGAGTCCTCCGTGACCGACAGGTCGGCCTCGGGCCGGTACATGCCGGCGGTGGACGCGAAGATCATCCGATCGCACGAGTTGCGGTGCAGGTGCCCGGCCAGTTCGAGCGTCTTGGCCAGGTTGACCCGGTAGTACCGCAGCGGGTCGGTCATGGAGTCGGGCACGACGATGAGCGCCGCGCAGTGCACGGTGACGGTGATGTCCGGGTGGTCGCGGAAGATCTGGTCGACCAGGTCGCCGTCCGCGATGTCGCCCTGATAGAAGATCTTTCCTTCGGTGAATTCCGGCCGGCCGGTGATGAGGCTGTCGAGCACGACGGGAGTGACACCCCGCTCGGCGAAGGCCGAGGCGATCGTGCTCCCGATGAACCCGGCGCCCCCAGTGATCAGGACTTTCACGGTGTTCCCCTGAAATCCGATGAGCTCCCCTGAATCTGTACGCACAGGATCAACAGGCAGTGGTGGACGGTCAACGCCGCGTCGTCCAGGTTGACCGGCTCCGGACTCGCGTCAACCAACGCGGAGCGCCGGGCGTCCGCGCGTGATTCGACCATGCGGGCACGCTCCCACCCACCCGGGACGGGATACGGACGTACCGGAGCGGTGGATTCGGCTCCCGTCCCGCGGCGTGGACCGGTCTCCGGTCCACGGCGTACAGCGTTTGGAGGATCCGTTCCGGCGCCGGACGCGTCATCGTCGTGGGCATGCAGCACATCCGCGTCCTCATCGTGGACGATCACGCACTGTTCGCCGAGGCCCTGTCCGCCCGCCTCGGCCGCGAGCCCGACCTGGTGATCCTGCCGGTGGCCGCCGACGTCCGGCGCGCCCTCGCGCTCACCGCGACCGAACGGCCGCAAGTGATCGTGCTCGATCTGACGCTGGGGCCCGAGAACGGCCTGGACGTGCTCGACCGGGTCCGCGAGCACCATCCGGACGTCCGGGTGGTGTGCCTCACCGCGATGAGCGACGTGGACGCGATCGTGCAGGCGATCCGGCGCGGCGCGGTCGGCTGGCTGTCCAAGACCGAGAGCGCCGACCTCGTGGCGCAGGTGATCCGGAGCGCGGCCCGGCGCGGCGGCTGGATCCCGCCGGACGTCCTCGGCGACGTGCTGCGCCGGCTCCTCGGCGACGATCCGGAGCCGAACGGCGGCGCCCAGCTGCTCGCCGACCTCACGCCGCGCGAGCGCGAGGTGCTCCAGTGCATGGTCGACGGCCTCAACCGGGCGGAGATCGCCGACCGGCTCGGCCTGTCCGCCAACACGGTCCGCACGCACACGCAGAACCTGCTGGCCAAGCTGGACATGCACTCGGCCCTGGAAGCGATCACGCTCGCGATGCGGGCCGGCATGCGCCCGGTACGCCGCGACTAGGGCCCTCGGGGCCTGTGGTGCAAACGACGTAGCGGGCCATCGTCTCGATGGGCGATTCGACCTCCGCCAGCCCTTCCTACGCTCGGGCCAACGTACAGCCGCGCCACGATGCGCGGAGCGAGCCCACGAGCGGGGCGCTGGAGGGAAGATCGTGGAGATCGACGAGGTCGCGGCGCGCGTCATCCGGAGTTACTGGGCGCTCCTGCTGGTCATGACGGTCCTCCCGCTGCTGCTCGTCGGGTACGTGATGAGCGGCCAGGAGCCGCCGCACGTCGCCAAGTCGCGGATCCAGGCCAGCAGCCGCGCCACCGACGCGGCCGCAGGGGACGCGGGCGTGAGCATCGTGGTGAGCCAGGTCAAGGCGTTCGCGACCAGCCACACCCTGCTGCTGCGGGTGCTGCGGGCGCAGAACGTCAACCGCGACCCGGAGAAGCTCGCCAAGCAGATCGGGGTCACCGGCTTGGGCACATCGACGATCGTCGAGATGTCGGTCAAGGATGCCGACCCCGACGTGGCGCGCAAGCTCACCGACGCCATCGGGACCGCCGTCGTCGACGAGATCAACGAGTCGAACCAGGGCGCGATCACCCGCCAGATCAAGGAGCTCGACAAGCGCATCCGGGAGCTGGAGAAGCGCCTGGGTCCGCTGTCGCGCCAGGCCGGTGCCGTGCCGAACCCCAGCATCAGCGCTGCCAACGAGCGCGAACGCGTCCAGGCCGAGCTGACCGATCTGCGCTCCAACCGCACCGACCTGCGCACCCAGCTCACCGCGGCCGGGACCGCCTCGGTGGTCCAGCCGGCCGTCCTTGCGCCGCAGTCCAACCCGGTGGTCATGATGTCGGCCATCGCCGGGCTGGTCGGGCTGATCTTCGGCATCCTCGTCGCGGTGGTGACCGAGATGTTCCGGCCCACGATCCCCGGCCAGAGCCGGGTGGCCAGGCGGCTCGGCGTGCCGCTGCTGGGCTGGGCCGACCGCACCGACGCCGAGCTCGTCGACCTGGGCCGCCGGATCCGCCTGGCCTCCAAGCGCGCCGGGGTCACGCGGGTGACGCTCGTCGGGACCGGCAAGGAGCCGCTGCCCCCGGAGCTGGTCTCCAAGGTGGCCGCCGCGGTGTACGGCGACGAGACCAAGGTCGTCACGACGGCCCGCCCCAGCGCCGCGAAGCCCGCGCCCGGCAAGCCCGGCGGCGACGGCAGCACCAACGCCGCGGCGAACGGCAAGGTCACGGACACGGGCAAGGACAAGGGCGCCGGCAAGAGCGACGGCACGTCCTCCTCAAGCGGCACGTCGGTCGTACGGGCGGGCAGCGGCACCGCGCTCAAGCCCAAGCCGTCCGGCAGCGAGGCCGTCTCCCCCAGCGAGCTGACGCAGCCGCTGCAGATCCCGGTGCGCGCCACCTGCCACGTGCACGCCTTCGAAGACATCGACCCGGGCGCCGACGACGAGGTCGGCGTGGTCGCGGTGGCCGGGCCGGTGACCCTGCTCACCGGCCTGGAGTCGGTCCGCGATCTGATCACCGCGTCCGGCTGGCCGCTGCTCGGGGTCGCCGCCACGGCACGGAAGACGAAGGGGTAGCCGACATGACCACCACCAGCGAGAAATCCAGCACCGAGAAATCCGGCACCGAGAAGTCCACGATCCCGTTCGCCGTTCCGACCGTGGCCGCCGGGGTGCCGGACGCCGTCGCGAAGGTGCTCGGCTCGGGCTGGATCACGACCGGCCCGCAGACCGCCGCGTTCGAGCAGGACTTCGCCGGATTCCTGGGCGCCACGCACGTCGTGGCGGTCTCCTCCTGCACCGCCGCGCTGGAGCTGTGCCTGCGCGCGATGAACCTGCCGCCCGGATCGGCGGTGCTCACGCCGAGCCTGACGTTCTGCGGAGCGATCAACGCCATCCTGCACGCGGGGCACCGGCCCGTCCTGGCCGACATCGACGAGGACACCCTCGTCGCGAGCCCCGAGACGGTCGCCGCGGCCGCCGCCCGCGTCGCGCCCGCCGCGATGGTCACGCAGAACCAGGGCGGTTACCCGGTCGACGTGGCGGCGCTCACCGAGGCGGCGGGCCTGGACCGCACGAGGGTGATCGAGGACGCGGCGCACGGGCCGGGCGCGGCCCGCGACGGCGTCCCGGTCGGCGCCCACTCCTTCGCGGCCTGTTTCTCTTTCTATGCCACCAAGAACATGCCGATCGGTGAGGGCGGCGCGGTCGCCACCAGCGACCAGGAGCTCGCCGACCGCGTCAAGTCCATGCGGTTGCACGGTATGAGCAAAGACTCCTGGCGCCGTTACCTTCCGGGTGGCAGCTGGCGCTACGACGTGAAGAACGTCGGCCTCAAAGGCAACATGACCGACGTCCAGGCTGTCATCGGCCGCGCCCAGCTCGCCGCCCTGCCCGCATGGCAGCGGGAACGCGCCGAGCTCGTCGCCCGCTATGACGAGGCCCTGTCCGGCCTGCCCAACCTGACGCTTCCCCAGCGCCACCTGGACGGCGTCCAGCACGCCTGGCATCTCTACCAGATACGCGTACCGGACAGGGACGCCATCATCGCCGAGCTGGAGACGGCGGGCGTCGGCACGTCCGTGCACTTCATCCCGGCCCATCACATGACCTCCTACCGGTCGATCCTCGGCCCCGAGGAGTGCGCGACGGTCCCGGTCACCGACCGGGTGGCCGACGAGCTGCTCTCGCTGCCGCTCTATCCCGGCCTGCCCGCCGCCGCCCAGGACCGCGTCGTCGCCGCGATCACCGAGGCTCTGCGGACACGAGGCTGACCGTGCCCAGGTTCCTGCGGCGCGGCCCGCTGTCCCGCCCGAGGGGCGAGGACCCCCCGCGCCCCGCGTGGCGGCTCCGCCGCCCGGGCGAGCCCCTCGCCCCGGCGCCGCCCGCCGAGGTGAGCCCGCTGGCCCGGCTGATGGGCCGGGACGAGGTCGTCCTGACCGGGCTGCGCGGCCACCGGCTCGTCGCGGGCCGGCGGGTGCTGGTCACCGGCGCCTGCGGAACGCTCGGGTCTGCCTTCTGCCACCAGGTGAAGAACCTCGGCCCGGCCGCGCTGTGCCTCGTCGACCGGGACGGCCCGCGGCTGAGCCGGCTCGGGCACGAGATGACGGGCCGCCTCGACGCGGAACGGATCACCCTCGCCGAGACCGACGTGAGCGACCGGGCCGCCGTCGACGACGTCTTCCGCACCGCCCGGCCCGACCTGGTGTTCCACACGGCGGGGCAGAACGAGCTCGCCAAGGTCGAGTCGGAGCCGTGCCGGGGCGTCACCGCCAACGTGGTCGGCACCCGGCATGTGGTGGCCGCCTCCGTCCAGCACGACGTGACGCGCATGGTGTTCGTCTCGTCCGACAAGGCCGCCGACCCGACGTCGGTGTTCGGCGCGACGATGCGGCTGGGCGAGCTGCTCACGCAGAGCGCGACCGGCGGCCCGACCCGCTTCGCCGCCGTCCGGATCGGCAACATCATCGGTGAGCCGGGCGCGCTGCTGAGCACGCTCGCGCACCGCATCTCCTCGGGCGAGGTCGTCACGATCACCCATCCGGAGGTCGCCCGCCACTTCATGACCGTGGACGAGGCGGCCGGGCTGCTCCTGGAGGCGGCCGCGCTCGCCGAGGAGGCCGAGACGTTCGTGCTCGACATGGGCAGCCCCGTCCCGGTGATCGAGCTCGTGCACCGGTACGCCGAGCAGCTCCGGCTGCCCGAGGTGACCATCCGGTTCAGCGGGCTCGGGCCGGGCGAGAAGCTCGCCGAGAAGACCTTCGCCGACTCCGAGCGGCGGATCCGCACCGCGCATCCCAAGATCTGGGCCACCCGGCCCGCGCCGCCCCCCGCCGGGCTCCCGCAGCTGCTCGACGCCCTGTGCGACGCCGCCGGCACCGGCGACGACGACGAGGTGCGCCTGCTGCTGCGGCGGCTGCTCCCCGAGTATCACCCCGTACGACGCCCGCGCCCCCAGCGCGAGCCGGGCGGCGACCCGCCGCTCTGCGACGCGGGCTGCAGCCCCGATCCACCCGGCCTGTGAGGTGCTCCATGGGTACAAGCCGCAAGCTCAGAGTGGCCACCGTGATCACGCGGTTCAACGGCGGCGCCGGTCAGGTGGCGCTGAACGGCGCACTCGCCCTGCCGCCCGGCGACTACGAACGCGCCGTCATCACCGGCGGCGTCGGCATCGACAGCAAGGCCGGCGGGGCGGGCGGTGAAGCGGCGGCGAGCGTGCTGTACGGGGACGAGGCGGTGGCCAACGCGGCCGCCGGCGACCTCACCCCGCGCGCCCGGGCGGCCGGCATGGAGATCGTCCAGGTGCGGTCCCTCGTCCCGCAGATCTCGCCGCGCGACGACCTGGCCGCGCTGCGCACGCTCACCCACGTCCTGGCCGAGGGCCGGTACGACGTGGTGCACACCCACAGCGCGAAGGGCGGCGTCATCGGCCGGGTCGCGGCGGCGCGCGCCGGGGTGCCGCGGATCGTGCACACCTGGCACGGCTTCCCCTTCAACGAGTTCCAGTCGTGGGCGCGGCGCCGCGCCTACATCGCGCTCGAACGCGTCGCGGCCAAGCACACCGACGCCTTCCTGGCCATCGGCTCCGAGACGATCACCACCGCGCTGCGCCTCGGCCTGACCACGCCGGAGCGGGTGCGGCTGTCCTGGCCCGCCGTCGACACCGCCGCGTACACGACCATGCCGGGCTCGCGCGCGCAGGCGCGGCGGCGCCTCGATCTGCCGCTCGGCGTGAAGGTCGTCGGCTCGGTCGGCCGGCTCACGTTCCAGAAGGGGCCGGAGATCTTCGTCCGGGCGCTGGCCGGATTGCCCGACGACGTGTTCGGGCTGTGGGTCGGCGGCGGTCCGATGGCCGGCAAGCTCGCCGATCTGACGGCCAAGCTCGGCGTCGAGGACAGGATGCGCTGGCTCGGCCACCGCGACGACGTCGCCGACGTGCTGCCCGCGTTCGACCTCATGGCGATGGCCAGCCGCTGGGAGGGCCTGCCGTGCGTGCTGGTCGAGGCGATCAGCGCGGGCATCCCGCTGGTCGCCACCGCCGTGCCGTCCAACCAGGACCTCGTGCTCGCCGGGGAGACCGGCCTGCTCGTGCCGCCGCAGGACGCGGGGCAGCTGGGCCGCGCCATCGCGCACCTCCTCGACAACCCGGCGGCGGCGGCCCGGATGGCCGAGCGCGCCCGGGACCGGGTCGGCGACTGGTTCTCCCCCGGCTACCTCGGCGACGTGCTCGACGACACCTACCGGGGGAACTCCAAGCGGCCGTTCCAGAAGTGAGCGGGAGAGTGATGATGTCGCCGACCACCAAGGCTCCGCGGGTCGAACCGCCGCCGGCCGCGGCGGCGACGGTCACGTCCGACCCGGCGCCCGCGCCGGGACCCGCGCCTCAGCCGGAACTGCGGCGCCGCCGGTCGCTGGCCGCCATCGTCACGGTGTTCGGCATCGCGTCGCTGCCGATGCTGATGCCGTTCGGGATGGGCCCGGGACCGGGCAACACCGGGCTGCCGGACGCCGCGCTGATCGTGGTGACGGCGGTCGTGCTGCTGTGGGCGGGCTCGCGCAAGCAGGCGATCCGCTGGCCGTTCCTCATCCCCACCCTGCTCACCATCATCGCGGGCGGCATCGCCTCGATCGCGAACGAGGGCATCGGCGCGCTGACGCTGGTCAAGGACCTGTTCGTGCTGCTGTGGGCGGTCAGCCTCGCCAACCTCGGCCGTGACCCGGCGCTGCTCCGCGTCGCCATCAAGTCCTGGGTGTGGATCGGCACCTTCTACGCGCTGGTCATGATCTTCGGCTTCGTGATCGGGAACGACACGCTGTCGGGCAAGCAGATCGACGGCGAGCGGGCGATGTTCACGTTCGGCGACGCCAACTACGCCTCGAACTGGTTCATCTGCGTCTTCTTCGTCTCGCGTGCCTGCCGGTTCCCGGAGCGGAACGCGCACCGGTACGCGATCTGCGGCATCCTCCTGGTCGCCGAGGTGCTGACCGGCTCCAACGGCGGCGCGCTGGCGCTCGGCTGCGCGATCGTGCTCGGCCACCTCTTCCGGCTGTTCCGGGAGGGCAAGGCGCACCAGGCGCTCGCCACGGGCACGCTGGCGGTGTTCCTCGGCGGCGGCGGCGTGGCCCTGCTCTCGGTCGTCGACATCCAGCCGCTCCTCGACCGCGCGAGCGCGACCTCGCCCATCCTGCGCGACTCGATCGGCAGGACCACCGGGGAGAGCACCGAATCGCGCAGCACGGTCTTCGGCACCACGGTCCGGATGATGGAGGAGCAGCCGCATCCGTGGGGCATCGGCCCGGGGCACACCGAGAAGGCGATGCTCGTCAACCAGGAGACCTACGTCCGCGAGGCGCACAACGACTACATCGCGGCGGTACTGGAACGCGGCTTCCTCGGCGGCATCGCGCTGATCGTGCTCATCTTCGTCCTGCTGCTCAAGTGCACGCGCATCGCGCGGCGTGACGCGCTCAAGCCCGAGTACGCCCGGCTGGTGCCGAGACCCGAGCTCTTCGGCGCGCTCGTCGCGGTGTTCCTCATCTCCGGGCTCTTCTACGAGACGTTGCACTACCGCCACGGCTGGGCGTTCTTCGGCCTGATCGCCGCCCTGGACCTCTTCGGCCGGAGGGACGCCGCATGACCGACACGCAGACCCCCGGTACGCAGACCCCCGGCGCCCAGACGCCTGCCGCCGCGCCGGCGGCGGCACCGGCACCGGCACCGGCGCGCACGATCACCGGCAGGCTCGTCGCGCTGATGGCGGGGAACATGGCCGGCCGCGTGGGCGCGCTGGCCTCGCTCGGCATCGCGACCGTCATGGTGGCGCGGATCGGCGGGCCCGCCCTGGTCGGCGCGTTCACGCTCGTCCGGATCCTGCCGGGGCTGCTCTGCCACCTGTCGAACGCAGGGCTCCCCGCAGCCGCGCCGTACTTCCTCGCAGGCAAGGAGTACGACCAGTCGCGGGTCCGGCCGACGCTGGCGTGGCTGACCGTCGTGGGCGCGCTGATCGGCGGGCTCTCCTGGCTCGGCCTCAGCCCGCTGATCTACCTCGGGTTCTTCAAGTCGTTCGGCTACTGGGTGGTGCTCGCCGCGACGGTCCCCGCGTTCACCCAGGGGTTCGTCTCGGTCGGCAAGGGGCTGCTTCAGGGCACCGACGACATGCGCGGCGCGAGCTTGGCGATCGCGGTCGAGGAGTTCGTCTTCCTGCCGATCTACCTGGTCATCCTGCTCGGCTGGTACGGGCCGGGCGCACTGATCACCGGGCTGGTGCTCGCGGACGTGGCCGCGGCCGCCTGGATCGCGGTCCGGCTCGCACGACGCGAGTTCTTCACCGGATGGGGCCGCCCCGACCTGCGGCTGGCGCGCACCGTCTCCGGCTACGGCTTCCGCGGCTACCTCGGCCAGCTCATCGACCTGCTGCAACTGCGCTTCGACATGGCCCTGCTCGGCGCGCTCGCGGGGCCGAAGGTCCTGGGCGTCTACACGGTCGCCAGCAAGTTCGCCGAGCTCGTGCAACTGCCAGGGCTGGCGGTCAACTACGTCCTCTATCCCGACTTCGCCAAGGAGAGCCGGGCGGAGGCCACCCGCCGCACGCGCAAACTCATCCTCCCCGCGTTCGGCGTCTCGGTGCTGGCCGCGCTGCCGCTCGCGGCCATCGCGGGAACGGCGCTGCCGTGGGTGTTCGGCGACGTCTTCGACGACGCGGTGGTGCCGACCTACATCCGGCTCGCCGGGGTCGTCACCTTCGGCGTCACCGGGCTGATCATGGCGTACCTGTACGGCGTCGGCCGGCCCGGCGCCGCCTCCACCGGGCAGGCGATCGGCCTCGTGGTGGTCGTCCTCTCCGGCGTGCTGCTGATCCCGTCGTACGAGGCCGAGGGCGCCGCGATCGCCACCGCGCTCTCCTTCGTCGCCACCACCGCCGCGTTGCTGGCGTGGTTCTTCCACGTCGCGCGCCTCCAGAAGAAGCAGCTCCCCGAGAAGAAGGGGTGACCGCATGTCCGCCGAGAAGGAGTTCGGACCTCCCAAAGAACTCGAGACGCGTTCGGTCGATCCGTCGGACGGCATCGCGCCCTCCAGGGGACGCCGCGTCCTCGACATCGCCGGGGCGCTCGCCGGTCTGGTGCTGCTGAGCGTGCCGCTGCTCTGCCTCTACCTGCTCGTGAAGATGACGAGCCCGGGGCCGGGGATCTTCAGGCAGACGCGGGTCGGGCAGGGCGGGCGGCCGTTCGTCATGTACAAGTTCCGCACCATGCGCGAGGGCGTCGGCGGGCTGACCGTCACCGCCAACTGCGACCCGCGGCTGACCAAGGTCGGCAAGCTGATGCGGGAATGGTCGCTGGACGAGCTGCCGCAACTGGTGAACGTGCTGCGCGGCCACATGACGCTGGTCGGGCCGCGGCCCGAGACGTACGACCTGGCCGTGCACTACGACGCGCACTGCCGCTGGATCTTCGACCACCGGCCCGGCCTCACCGGCGTCTCGGAGGTGCGCTTCCGCGACTTCGACGTGCTGCCGCCGGGCGAGGAGGTCGATCTCGTCAACTACATCGAACGCATCGTCCCGGCTCGCGTCCAGGTCGACGCGATCTACCTGAGCCACCCGTCGATGCGCGCCACCTTCCGCGCGCTCTGGGACACCGTGCGGCACATACTCGGCTTCCAGATCCCGCCGCTGCAGGTCACCGCGGACGGCACCGTGGCGCAACGGCCCGCGCCCGCGCCCCGGTCACCCGCACCACTGCACCAGGCCGACGGCCAGCGGGTGGAGGAGCCGGGCTCGGCCGCCTGACGTTCCGCCCCGGGGAAGGACATCGTCGATGGACATCCGCTTCAAGGTCTCGGCCGTGGTCGCCACGGTGGTGCTCGTCGCGGGCTTCCTCTTCTATGTGCAGCGCAGCGCCTCCGACACCCACGAGCCGTACCGCGGGCCACTCGCCAGCCCCGGCGTGGCCGCCACCAGTCCCGGCATGACCCTGCACATCACGCTCAACACCAAGCCGGGCGACCATCCGCGGCTCAAGGAGCTCGGCTACGACCTCGTCGACGTCAAGCCCGACGACGGCGATCTCGCCGCGCTGCCCGAGGGCATGCGGGCGCTGCTCTGGGCCGGCAACTTCCAGTGCGACGACTTCGAGCTGTCGTACGACGAGTTCACCGCCGCCGTCCGGAAGTACGGCAGCCATCCCAAGGTGTACGGCTGGTATCTGTCGGACGAGCCCGATCCCGGCACGTGCCCCAAGATCGCCGGTGACATCCGCCGCCGCGCCGACTACGTGAAGCGGCACGCCCCCGGGCAGGTCACGTTCATCTCGCTGACCGACTTCCCGATGAAGCCGGTCACCCCGAAGAAGGTGAACGTCGATCTCGTCGGCCTCGATCCCTACCCATGCAAGGGCGCCTCGAAGGCCCGCGCGGAGTGCAACATCGACGCGATCGACCGCATGGTGCGCATGGCCGACGACGCGGGCATCCCGCGGCGCGTGATCGTGCCGGTCTTCCAGACGTTCGGCACGGAGTGCTCAGACGGCCCCCGGCACTACTGGCTGCCGACCGCGGGCCAGTTCCGGGAGCTGCTGCGGCGCTGGGACCGGCTCGTCCCGCGGCCCCCGCTCGACATCGCGTACTCGTGGGGACACCAGGGCGAGTGGGCCTGCCCGACGCTCGCCGACGCCGACGGCCGGAACGGGCATCCCGACCTGCAGTCGCTCCTCAAGGAGCACAACGCGAGATGAGTGGCCGAATCAGCGGTGACCGGGTGATCAGCCGCCGGCCGCGGTGCCCCCGTCGTCGCCGCCGAGGAGCGGCACCTGCACGTGGCCCAGCTGGAGCGCGGCCACTTCGAGCAGGCCGACCATCACGACGAACGCGACGATGAGCACGCCGATCCGCTTCGGTGTGTTCAGCGCGTCCAGCTTCCCGAACACGGCCGCCAGCCTGCTCGCCAGCTCGGCCTTCTTGCCCGCCATTCCCCGACACTCCCCCCGAAACCCGTTCAAAGCAAAGGCAAACCTTACCGTTACGGACATGGGGGAGAGTGACCAGGGTACCAAAACGTGATCTTGCCGGGCTCAGGCCAGCCGGCGGCTGGTCAGGTTGGCCGACCGGGCGTTGATGCACACGCCGGTGGTGAGGTCGAACGCGAAGTTGTGGGCGAGGCAGTGCAGCCGCCCGTCGCGGATGACGGCGCCGACCGCGAGGTCCTCTCCGGCGTGCGGGCAGTACCGCGGGATGTCGTAGGAGTGGCCGGCCGACTCCACCACGATGCGCTCCGACTCGTCGCGGCCCGTCTCGTACGCCTCGACGGCCTGCAGCGCGGGCGCGTTGGCGTGCTTGAGGAGGCCGACCAGATAGTCGTTGTAGACGTCGGGGTCGCGGTAGAGGCTGAGCCGGAACGAGATCAGCAGATCCTCCCAGGCGAGCCGGCCCTTGAGGATGCCGTCCACCCAGCGTCCCGCGGTGGTGATCCGGTAGTGCGGGCGCGTGCCCTGGCGGGCCACTCCCACCGTGAGCCCGTCCGGGGAGAAGTCGACGTCCCAGACGCCCCCGTTCGGCCCGGTGATCTCGAAGCGGACCAGCATGCCGATCTGGCGCAGGAAGTAGTCGCTCAGGCCGCCCAGGTACTCGAAGTGGGCGACGAAGCGATCGAAGAGCCCCGCGTCGGGCACCGGGTACTCGGCGAGGACCTCCTCGATGTGCGCGGCGCGGTCGGCGGTGTAGCGGGCGAGGTAGTCCGGCCTGGCCTCGTCGCCGAACTCGAACGCGGCCGACGTGGGGTCGAGCGTGATCTCGCCCGTGTCCAGGTCGATGGTGTCGCCCGGCTTGAAGTACTCCCAGCGCTGGGCGGGGAGGTGTTCGCGCAGCCATCCGGTGGCGACCGACGCGTCGCAGAACGCGCCGTCCGCCTGGTCGAGCACCCAGTTGAGCCGCTCGACCTCCTCGCCCAGGAAGCACGGCGGCCCGGCGAACGGCACCGCCAGCTCGGGCGCGGTCTGCCGGACGAGCCGCTGGGCCGCGCGCAGCTTGGCCACGCGCTTGTCCATGGAGACCTTGGCCATCTCCTCCGGCGGGTACTCGTAGCAGATCGGATGCCAGGAGGCGCCCGCGGTCTGCAGGGCCATGAGGTCGAGCCGCCCGCCCGCCTGATGCTTGGCGCGGCGGGCCTGTGCCGCGGTCAGCCGGGCGTCGTTGCAGTGCAGGATCCCGCGCCCGTCGGCAACTATCAGAAATGCCGCGTCATGACACATTGGGGACAGCTCTGGAATCGCGGTGATCCATGATCCGCGATTGTCGAGAGGGAATTTCTCCCAGGCCGGGATCTCGATTACCTGACGGGCTCCCGCGGCCTCCTGCATCCGTTCCCGGAAGGCGGGTCCGGGGTAACGCGGAATGAGGATTCTGGCCCGTTCGGGAAGGCGCGCGATGACCCAGGGATCGAAATGATCTAGATGCTCGTGGGACACGGCGATCCAGTCGGCATCGAGCAACGCGGGAACGTCAAGATGATCGTTTCTCGGGTACTGGTGCCAGGCCCCGAGAAACGCACCCGTTGGAGCGAGCCACGGGTCCGCGAGCAGGTGGAACGCGTCCCCGTCGACCGCCAGCCCTGCATGTCCGAGAAAGGTGACCGTCGGCATACCAAGACTGTCGCTCCGGGGGATGGCGTTCACACCCACCGGAATGCGCAAGGTAACTACGCCGTAGGCATGAAAGAAATGGCGAGAGCAAAACCGACAATCTTGGCTTGGACGCCCCGACAATGGGGAGGGTTTACCTCAACTCGGCTATGTCCACTTCCGGTCATGGCTCGGTCGGTTGCGGTCAATTGTCTGGACAGAGGTGGCGTTTCGGGTGACGGTCATCATGGTGCTGGTATTACGGACGGGGGTCCATCCATGAAAAACGGGCAGTCTCGGTCATCACCGTTGGACACGCCCGAATACGCCGCGACGCTCACCGGGGTGAGCCCGCGGGGGCCCGAGCCGGGGGACTCGGCCCTGTGGCGGCGGCGGCTACGGCACGACATCAGGCACGAACTCGGAACGATCATCATGCTCGCCTCGGCGGTGGTCGTGGCCGACGACATCGGCGCCGGCAGCCGCGAGCGCATCGAGCAGCTGCTCGGCGAGACGCGGTGGCTCGACCATCTGATCCGCCAGCTCGACGAGGACAACGACGACGACATCACCACCCAGCCCATGGTCTGCCCGGAACGCATCCAGGTCGACGGCCTCACCGCCGAGGTCGTCACCGGCATGCGCCTCGCCACCTCGCACGAGGTGGCGTTCGAGGGCACCGCGGCCTGGGCGCACATGGACCCGGTGGCGCTGTGGCGGGCGCTCCGGAACGTCCTCGACAACGCCTGCCGGGTGGCCGCCGGCCGGGTCGACGTCCGTGTCGGCGTCGACCAGGGCTGGGTCACCATCCAGGTGGACGACGACGGACCGGGATTCGGCGCGGGCACGGGCGGGCTGGCCTCGCTGGGGCTCGGCATCGTGCACGACCTGATCTCGGGTTACGGCGGCAGCCTGGAGATCCGTACCTGCGAGATGGGCGGCGCGCGCGTGCGCATGCTGCTGCCCTCGGCCCCGCCCGTGGAGATGACGGACATGACGAAGGACGACTGGCGGCTCCATCCGTGAGGGTCATCATCTGCGACGACCACGCCGTCTTCGCCGACTCGTTGTCGCTGGTGCTCAACGACGCGGGACACGTCGTCGTGGGGGTGGCGTACTCCCCCGACGACGTGCTCCCCGTGCTGCGGGGCAGGCGGGCAGATGTCTGCCTGATCGACCTGCACTTCCCGGGCGGCACGATCCTGGAGTGGATGCCGCGGCTGCGCGCCGCCGCGCCCGAGACCATGTTCGTGGTGCTGACCGGCTACCTCGACCGGGCGGTCCTGGACGCGGGCATCGCCGCCGGCGTCCGCGGGTTCGCGCACAAGGGGCAGCAGGCCGGCGACATCCTGACCGTGCTGCGGCGCGTCGCCGGCGGCGAGGTCGTGATCGACCAGGGCACCCGCCGGGACGCCCTGGACGTCCGGCCGCGCAGCCAGGCGCAGAAGGTCGCGCAGTTCCTCACCCCGCGCGAGCGCGAGGTGCTCACCAGGCTGGCCCGGGGCGAGTCCACCCAGGCGCTCGCCAAGGCGATGGGCGTCACGCGCAGCACCGCCCGCAGCCACGTGCAGAGCGTGCTGAGCAAGCTCGGCGTGCACTCCCAGCGCGAGGCCGTGATCGAGGCCGCGCGGCACGGCCTGGTGAGCGTCGAGACCGGCGAATGGCTGGTCGGCTGACCGGACGCCCGAGGCATCGCGGCAGTTGCGCGTTCGACACGACCGAAACCGGACATAGAGGGGAGAGCCGGGACGCGTTAACTTCCGCATAGGAAGAGCAGGAGGTCCCCATGCCTCAACGACGAGGCGCGCTGCCCATCTCCGACACCGAGGTCCTCAACTGTCCGGACACCTACGCCCGCGGCGTCCCCTACGACTGCCTCGACCGCCTGCGCGGCAAGACGCCGGTGGTGTGGCTGGACGGGCGCTTCGCGGGCGAGCCGGGTTCGTGGGCGGTCCTGAGGTACACGGACGTGCGGCGAGCGCTGTCCCGGCCCGAACTGTTCTCCCCCATCCCCTTGGAGACCCTGCACGGTCCCGTCGTGCGGGGCTCGGCACATGACGGGATGCCGATCGACACCGGAGGTACGGCGGCCGACGACGGAGGCGGGGCGGCCGCGGGGACGCCCATCGACATGGACCCGCAGGCGCAGGCCCTGCTCAGCCGGATCGGGCAAGAGAGCGCCGACCTCATCACGGGCGTCCTCAACGAGATGCCCGAGACGTTGCGCAACACGGTGGCCGGCGGCGCGTACGCCCTGGTCCGGCACCCCGAGCAGTACGCGCGGCTGCGCGCGGGCCGTGCCGACGAGACCCTCCTCGACAGCGCGGTCGAGGAGATGCTGCGCTGGTGGACCCCGGTGATGCAGGTACGGCGGCTCGTCCGGCGCAGCACGAAGATGGGCGGCGTGCCGTTGCGGACCGGTGAGCAGGTGGCGCTGTGGCTCACGGCGGCCAATCACGACGACGAGGTCTACGTCCAGCCCGGCCGGTTCCTGCCCGAACGGTTCGTCTCCGGCAGCGAGCGGCATCTGAGCTTCGGCCACGGCGCCCGGGTCTGCCTCGGCGGGCATCTGGCGCGCGTCCACCTGCGCGCGATGATCCTCGCGATCCTCGACCGGCCCGGCCGGCTGGAGCTCGCCGGCGAGCCCGTCCGGCTCCGGTCCACCGCCCGGCACGGCTTCGAGCACCTGCCGGTCCGCTGGGCGCCGGAATGACGACGGCCGGAATGACGACGGCCCGAGTGACGACGGCCCGACTGACCGACCGGCCGGTTCCGGCCATCTGAGCCGTCCCTCGCGTCCGCTGCGTACCTCACGGCACGGCGCCCACATCGCGATGAATGCCCGGCCGTGGCACGACACGGCATTCCGGAGACGTGCCGGAGACGCCCGGTCCGTTAGGTTCTTGATCGTTTGCCGCAGAGTCGCTGGAACTCTCCTGAATGCCCGCTGAGTTGTCACTTCGGCTGGTGTCGATCAGCTGAGTGGCGCGCCCGGCCGTCGGGGGCAGGGTTCATCGGACGAGGAGTGCAGGGTCGTGGGACTGACGAGCTGGGGCCTGCTCGGGGTGCTCTCCCTGATCACGGCGGTGTGCCTGGCGGGCACGGTGTGGGCCTGGCCGCGGCTGGCGGCCGCCGGGATCAAGACCACGGCGGCGCGCGCGGGGCTGCTGTTCGGCGGCCAGGTGCTGATCGTTCTCACCCTGCTGGTGTGGGTCAACGCCTACTACCTCTTCTACGGCACCTGGACCGACCTGGTGGGGGCGGCGGGCGGCAAGGCGCAGGTCCGGCAGCATCCGCGGCCGGTGACCGGGCCGGGCGCCGCCGCGGCCACGCGGGTGGTCAGGACGGTGCAGGCCAAGCTCGGCCCCCGCGACGGTGCGAAGCCCGTCCGCGACGGGCAGGTGCAGCACCTGGAGATCAGCGGCGTGCGGAGCGGCATCACCTCCGAGGCGTACGTCTACCTGCCGCCGGAGTACTTCCAGCCGCAGCACGCGGTCAAGCGGTTCCCGGTCGCGCTCTTCATCGCCGGCTACCCCTCGCGGGACCGGCTGGTCTGGATCGAGAAGGGCCATCTCCCCGAGGAGGTCGCGAGGCAGCGGGCGGCCGGCGGGATCCAGCCGATGATCTACGTGATGATGCGGCCGACGGTCGAGCCGGGCTGGGACACCGAGTGCACGGACGTGCCGGGCGGCCCCAAGGTCGAGACGTTCTTCACCCAGGACGTGCCCGAGGCGATCCTCGACACCTACCGGGCGGCGCGGTCCCGCCAGGGCTGGGGCGTCGCGGGCTACTCGGCGGGCGGCTACTGCGCCGTCAAGCTGGCGATGCTGCACTCCGACCGGTTCACCGCCGCGGCCAGCCTCGCCGGGCATTTCCACGCGATCCTCGACACCACGACGCGTGAGCTCTACGACCGCAGCAAGCAGCTGAGGCAGGACAACGACCTGCTCTGGAGGATGCGGAACCTGCCCCAGCCGCCGATCTCCGTCCTCGTGGCCTCGGCCGACGTCGGCGAGAAGACCTACGCGCAGGCGAAGACGTTCATGCAACTGGCGCGGCCGCCGCTGCTGGTCGACAAGGTGCTGCTGCCCACCGGCGGCCACAACTTCAAGACGTTCCGCAAGTACATCCCGCCCACCATCGAATGGCTGAGCACGCACCTGCGAGGAGAAGGCCAGTGACCTCGCTGGAGCCCACGAGCGCGGGACTCATCCTCCCCGTCTGCCTGCTGGCCGCCGTCGCCTTCGTGCTGTCGGTACGGCGGTGGCCGCGGCTCACCGGGCGCGGCCCGCTGCCGCTGCTGGCCCGCTCCGGCCTGCTGCTCACCTGCCAGGTGCTGCTGACGGCGGCGATCGTCCTGATCTCCAACCGCTACTTCGTCTTCTACGCCACCTGGAAGGACCTGCTCGGCAGCGACCGGGTGAACGTGAAGGTCAAGCAGGTGCAGCAGAGCAAGGGCGCGGAGGCCGACCCGGCCGTCCTCGTCCGGCGGACCACGACCGGCCTCGGGCCGTCGCGGCGGGGGCGCAAGCACGATCCGGTGAAGGACGGCCAGGTCGACCGGCTCGACATCACGGGCGCGCGGAGCGGCCTGCGCGGCGAGGCGTACGTCTACCTCCCGCCGGAGTACTTCAGGCCCGAGTACGCGGCCAAACGGCTGCCGGTCACGATCTTCATGTCCGGGGCGCCGTCCGACGACAGGCTGGCCTGGATCAAGCAGGCCCGGCTGCCCCGGAGCGCCGTCGAGGGCGCCTCCGGCCCCCCGATGATCTCCGTGATGATCCGTTCGCCGCAGGGCCTCTCCCCGGTGAAGCAGCCGCCTGCCGGCCCTGAGGCGGGCAAGGGTCTCCCCCACCGAGGGAAACCCGTCGTCGGTCGCCCCACCGCCTGCCTGGACGTGCCAGGGCAACGTGGCGGCCGCGCAGAGACGTTCTATGCCCAAGACCTCCCGGTCGCACTCGGCGACACGTACCGGCTGCCTCAGTCACGCCAGGGATGGGGGATCGCCGGGTTCGGCGCGAGCGGCCAGTGCGCGACCCGCCTGGCCATGCTGCACTCAGACCGCTTCGCGGCGGCGGCGAGCATCTCCGGCGTCTTCACGGCCGCACAGGGCCCGTTCTATGGCGGCAGCAGGGTCTACCAACAGGACAACGACCTGTTGTGGCGCCTCAAGAACCTGCCCACCCCGCCGATCGCGTTCCTGGCCGCGGCGGGGAAGGCCGACCCGAGGACGATCCAGCAGGCCGCCCAGTTCGTGAGGCTCGTCCGGCCGCCGATGACGGCCCAGCAGCTGGTGCTCGCGGTCTCGCCCGAGACCCTCCAGGGCTGGCAGGGCCACGTCCCGCACGTCGCCGACTGGCTGGTCCGGCACCTCCGGACCGACCAGTGAACCGGGTTCGGCGTACGCCTGGGGGAGTATCCGCGAACGCGCCTCTGAGCCGACGCCATACCGGGAAGCGGTGGCCTAACGTGCAGGAATGAGCACCTCCACGCCGCACCAGCCGCACTGGCCGCGGCCCGCGCAATGGCCGGTCTGGGTCGTCCCGCTGCTGATCCTGCCGATCCAGGTCATCGGGTCGTTCGGCGCGCAGAGGTCGGACGGGCACGGCCCGCCCTGGGCCCAGGACGGGTCCGACGGGGGAGGCGCGGGCTCGGGGGACGACTTCACCCATCTGGGCGTGCTGGGCGTCGCGCTGCTGATCGCCGGACCGGTCTTGCTGCTGCTCCGCCGCCGGTATCCGCGCGAGACGCTCCTCGGCGTCGCGGCGGTCACGGCGACCTACGCGCTGAGCCGCTTCGTCCCCGGGCCGGTCTTCATCTCGCTCTGCGTGGCGCTCGTCGCGGCGGTCGTGGCCGGGCACCGGCTGGTGGCCTGGGCCGGCACGGTCGTGTCGCTCGCGGGGATGCTGGCGGTCGCCTGGCTGTTCGGCGGCGACGACCCGCTGCCCGTGAGCAGGCCCGGCTGGGGCGCCTCGACGATGGTGGTCGGCTGGGCCCTGGTCGTGCTCACCGGCGCGGAGCTGGTCCGGATGCGCAGCGCCCAGCTCGCCGAACGGGCCCGGACGCAGGCCGAGGAGGCCAGACGCCAGGCCAGCGAGGAACGGCTGCGGATGGCCCGCGAACTGCACGACGTGCTCGCCCACAACATCTCGATGATCAACGTGCAGGCCGGGGTCGCGCTCCATCTGATGGACGACGACCCGCAGCAGGCGAGGACCGCGCTCGCGGCGATCAAGGACGCCAGCAAGGAGGCGCTCACCGAGATGCGCTCGGTGATCGGCGCGCTGCGCTCGCAGGGCGAGACCGCGCCGCGCTCCCCCACCGCCGGGCTGGCCCGGCTCGAAGAGCTGCTCGACCGCGCCCGCAACGCCGGGCTGCCGGTCACGGCCGAGATCGAGGGCGACCGGCGGCCGCTGCCCGCCGGGGCCGACCTGGCCGCCTACCGGATCGTGCAGGAGTCGCTCACCAACGTCAGCCGGCACGCCGGTCCCGGCCCGGTGACGGCCGAGGTCCGGATCGCCTACGGTGAGCGGGAGATCTCCGTACAGATCGACGACGACGGCCGAGGTGTCTCCTTGCTGGACGATCACGCGGGCACCGGCAGCGGCATCCGCGGCATGCGGGAGCGGGCCACGGCGCTCGGCGGCTCGTTCACCGCCGGGCCCCGGCCGGGCGGCGGCTTCGGCGTCCGCGTGACACTGCCCATCGCGGCCGAGCCCGAGAGGGAAGTTCAATGATCAAGGTGCTGCTGGCCGACGACCAGGTCCTCGTCCGGGCCGGGTTCCGGGCCCTCCTGGACGCCCAGCCCGACATCGAGGTCGTCGGCGAGGCGAGCGACGGCGAGGAGGCCGTCGCGCAGGCCCGCCGCCTGCACCCGGACGTGATCCTGATGGACATCCGGATGCCGGGCCTGGACGGGCTCAGCGCCACCCGGCGGATCGCCGCCGACGAGCGGCTGAACGGGGTGCGCATCGTCATCCTCACCACGTTCGAGCTGGACGAGTACGTCTTCGAGGCCCTGCGCGGCGGCGCCGGCGGGTTCCTCGTCAAGGACACCGAGCCGGTCGAGCTGATCCACGCCGTCCGGGCCGTGGCGGCGGGCGACGCGCTGCTCTCGCCCAGCGTCACCCGGCGGCTGATCTCCGAGTTCGCCACCCGGGCCAAGGAACCGGCGCCCTCACCGCGGCTCAACGCGCTCACCGAGCGTGAGCGCGAGGTCATGACCCTGGTCGGCGAGGGCCTCACCAACGAGGAGATCGCGGCACGGCTGGTCGTCAGCCCGGCGACGGCGAAGACCCACGTCAGCCGGACGATGGTGAAGCTCGGCGCCCGCGACCGGGCACAGCTGGTCGTCTTCGCCTACGAGTCCGGCCTCGTCAAACCAGGCTGGCTTTCCTGACATAATCACCCTACGTGGAAATTCGGTGACTCTGCGAGGATTCACTGTCACGGACGGCAAGGGCATGACAGGGTAGGTTCCGAAATGCACACTGACGGCAACGAGAGGAGGCGCTCGGTGCCGCACACCACGAAGATCCTCGCAGTGGACGATCGCGAGGAGAATCTGGTCGCGCTGTCCGCCGTGCTCGACTCGCTGCCGGTCACCGTCGTGCCCGCCGCCTCGGGCCATGAGGCCCTGCGCGAGCTGCTGCGAGACGAGTTCGCCCTGATCCTGCTGGACGTCGTGATGCCCGAGATGGACGGCTTCGAGACCGCCGGGCACATCAAGGGCCGGGCCCGCACCCGCGAGATCCCGATCATCTTCCTCACCGCCGCCGGCTCGGACGGCGACCAGGCGTTCCGCGGCTACGAGGCGGGCGCCGTCGACTACCTGACCAAGCCGTTCGACCCGTGGCTGCTGCGCGCCAAGGTCTCGGTCTTCGTCGAGCTGCACCAGCGCAACCTCCAGCTGCACCGGCAGGCCGCGGCGCTCCGCCACGCCATCGCCGAGGACACCGGCCTCCCCTCCTGCGAGCAGCTGCTCAAGAACCTCCACCAGCGGATCGCCCTGATCGAGGACGACCTGGCCCGCGTCCGCGCCGAGACACCGCCGGACATGCCCGTCGAGTCCCTCAAAAGCCTGGAGACCAACGCCGCCGAACTCCGCGCGACGCTGGACGCACTGGTCGCCGGAGCCTGAGCTTTCCGGACTCCCTTCTCGTCCTCTCACAAGGCCTCTCGATCTTTGTGCTCATCACCGTAAGTAGTCACTTTCGGCATGCCCGAAATCTGCTGCACCAGCGACAGATCGAGCATCTTTGCAGGTCAGCGACTCAAGATCTTTACGGTCGGCACCCCGGTTTGGGTTTTGCGCAAGTAAGTACTTGGGGGTAACTTCGCAGCAGTTCGTCACGTAAGTGGCGGGCGTCACCTGTGTCCGGTTCGGACGTTCTCCCCCTGGAGTGCACATGAGCAAGACCCCCGAGGCCCCCCTCGGCCGGGTGCGCTGGAAGCGGCTCGCCGCGATCGCCGCGCCCGCGACCCTCGGCGCCGGTGCGCTGATCTTCATGACCGCTCAGGGCACGATCGCGTCGTCCTTCGCCGTCTCCGGCAGCAGCTTCAAGGTCAGCGCCGACTCGCTCGACGGGAACGGGTTCGTGCAGTACGGCGGCGTCGACCACCAGGGCGACGGCACCAAGCACCCGGTGCAGGTGTCGGGCATCACCGAGGCCACGATCCGCAACATGTGCCAGTCGGTGAAGGTCGGCCCGTTCACCCTGCGGCTCACCGCGGGCACCGGCAAGACCCCGGTCACCGCCGAGAACCTCACGCTGGACGTGGCGCAGCTCGACGCCGACGCGGTGTTCAGGAACATCGAGATCGGCCGCGACGCCAGCACCCTCGACAAGGGCCCGGGCAAGGGCGCCGCGGGCATGTTCGGCCAGCAGGCCGACGAGATCCACCTCAAGAACGTCCGGCAGACCGCCTGGGCGACCACCGCCGGCACCTTCAGGCTGAGCGACCTCAGCATGAAGCTCGGCGACGAGTGCTTCTGAGGATCTATGAAGAACGCTGAACCGCACGGGTTCCGCCTGTGGAGGCGGACACGTCCCTTCTGGGGCGGCGTGTTCGCCGCCGCCGGCGGCGTCGAGCTGATCGCGATCCCCCTGGCGCCCATGCCGGTGACGGTCCACCAGGGCATGGCCGGAGTCGCCAGCTGGCTGCTCGGCGCGCTCCTCATCGTGGCCGGTGGCCTGCTGTGGTTCCAGCCCGCCCAGCGCAGCTTCTACGGCATCCTCATCGTGCTGCTGTCGCTGGCGTCGTTCCTCACGTCCAACTTCGGGGGCTTCGCGGCCGGAATGCTGTTCGGCCTCATCGGCGGCACGATGGGCTTCGCCTGGTCGCCGCTCCCGTCCCGGTCGGACGCTCCGGCGCCCGGGGCCCCCGTCGTGGAGCCCAAGCCGGTCTTCCCGGGCGAGGTCCTGGGACGGGAGGTCCACGCGGCCCCGCGCCACCGCAAGCTGATGGCGTTCGCGGCGCCCGCGCTGCTGCCCGCGGTGCTCGGCGTGCAGTTCCTCGGCCCGGCCCCATCACCGCAGGCCACCTCAACGGCGAGCCCGTCGGCGTCCCCTTCGGCTTCTCCTTCGCCGACCTCGACGGCGTCCCCGCCCGTGACGCCCACGCCGAGCGGCAAGGCGTGCCCTGAGGTCCCGGCCGGCACCTCCGGCCTCTCGCAGGGCGAGGCGGCCAAGCTGCTCCAGAAGCTCGAGGACTGCCCAGCTTCAGGCAAGGCCAAGTCCGCCGGGGGCTTCCAGACGTACACCGACCCGTCCACGCTCCGCGCGAGCTCGCTGACGATGTCCGGGCTGAGCTATGACGGCGTCGCCGAGCTCACCACCAGGACCGGCACCGTGCGCGCGCTGAAGTTCAGCATGAGCAAGGCCGTCCTCAAGAACGTCGACCAGGCGACGGTGAGGAGCGGGCTCACGACCCCGAGCCTCACCCTGAACGACGGCGTGGTGATGTTCACCACCAGAATGTCGGCCAAGCTGCTCGGCGTCCCGCTCACGTTCACCCCCGAGCGGCCGCCGCCGCTGACGCTGCCGATCATGGTCATGACGGACCTGGTGTCGGAGCAGTGCGCGGTACGGGCCGGGGGCGCCGAGATCGACGGCCTCGGCGTCCGGGCCTGAGCTCCGGGCCTAGAGGACCAGCACCGACCCGTGCTGCTGGACCGGCATCGCCGTCCCGTTCCGCTTCTGGCGCAGGATGAACGCGCCGGCGAGGACGGCCGCCACCACCAGGATCACCGCTATCGCGACGATCACGATCGTCTTCGTCCGTTCACGCGGGCGCCCCTGCGGCATCTCGATCGGCTGCGACCACTTCGCTGGCTGCGCCTCCCAGGGCGACCGCGCGCCGTGGTCCGGCGGCGGCGTCCACTCCGTCTCCGCGAGCGTTCGCACCTCCGGCTCGGGGGGCCGCCGCACCTCCGGCTCGGGTGGCCGGTAGGGCCCACCGGACCCGTTGCCCGGCTGCCACTGCGGGCCGCTGCGCGGGTATCCGCCCGAGTCCTCACGGGTGGCGGCCTCGAACCGCGCGGAGTCGAGCACGGTCTCGGCCGCGGGGAGCCGGCTCGGCTCGTCCAGCACGGTCTCGTCCACCGGCGCCGCCACCGGCATCGTGGCGACCTCGGTCAGCAGCGGCAACGCCTGCGGGCCGGTGATCCGGTGCCTCGGCTCCCGCGCCAGCAGCCCTTCCAGCACCCTCGACAGCGGCCCGGCGTTGCGCGGCGGCGGCACCGGCTCGCTCAGGGCCGCGGCCAGGGACGACATCGCGTCGGACCGCTCGTACGGCGACCGGCCCTCGACCGCCGCGTACAACGTCGCCCCCAGCGCCCACAGGTCGGACGCGGGGACCGCCCGCTCGCCCTGCGCCCGTTCCGGCGGGATGTAGGCGGGCGAGCCCATCACCAGGCCCGTCTGCGTCAGCGTCGCGTCGCCCTCCACCTGCGCGATGCCGAAGTCGGTCAGCACCACCCGCCCGGCATCGGTGATCAGCACGTTGCTGGGCTTGACGTCACGGTGCAGGATGCCCTTCTCATGGGCGTGCCGCAGCGCCGCCAGCATCTGCAGCCCGATCTCGGCCGTCCGCCGCGGCGTCAGCAGCCCCTGCTCGATGACGTCCTGCAGCGACCGCGCCCGGACCAGCTCCATCACGATCCAGGGCCGCCCGCCCTCCTCGACCACGTCGTGCACGGTGACGACACCCGGATGGGTGAGCCGCGCCGACGCGCGGGCCTCCCGGAACGTGCGCTCGTACAGGACATCGCGCTCGGGCACGCTCAGCCCCGGCGGGAGCACGACCTCCTTGACCGCGACCTCGCGATCCAGCATGACGTCGTACGCGCGCCACACCGTGCCCATCCCGCCGCGGCCCACCACCGACTCCAGCCGGTAGCGGTTGCCGAGCAGATGACCCTCTCCCATGGCTAAATGGTCCCCCGTCGCACGGAGCGCTGCCTAGAGGAACGCCCCCCGCACACCTCACCGACAACTGTTGTATCTGGGACGTCTCCACCCGTCCCCCGGTTCGCGACCTTACCGACCTAGAACAACAGATCGGAACAGGTACGGCGCGCCACCCGTCATTTCGCGGGCTTGAAGTGCTCGTAGACCGGCGCCAGCTTGTCGATGGTCTCGTCCCAGTCGTCAGCGGGGGCGCAGATCAGGATGGCGTAGCCGTGGCCGTTCGCCACAAAGCCGCGGTTGAGCACGCGGACCTTCCCCCGAGAGGTCTCGTGGGTGAACTCCCAGTCCGCGGACTTGGAGCCGTCGCCGGTGTCCGGAACCGGCGGCTTGTTGCCCGTCTTCTCCATCCGGAGGAGCTTGTAGCCGCTGAAGCGTGCGCCGCCTCCTTCCTGCTCCCGCCAGTCGGCCAGGGCGCTGGAGCTCGGATCGTCGGTCTGGTCGATCTGAATGTAGGTGCCCCGGTCGGGCGAGTAGAAGAAGTCACCGCCCGACTTGCTTTCGGGCCCGCTCCAGTCGTCGGGGACGACGATCTCGTATCCGCTCCCGTCCTTGTGGCGGCGGAAGCCCGCGGGGACGTCGTTCTTGGCCTTGGCCTTGGTGGCGGTGGCCGGGGTGGACGGGGAGGTCTGCTTGGGCGTGGACTTGCTGGTCGTCGGGGTGGGGCCGGGCTCGTCGTCGCCGCCCGACTGGGCGAGGGCGATGCCGATGATGGCGACCAGGAGGACCACCACGACGCCGGCGATGATCAGGGTGTTGCGGCTCAGCGGGAGGGCGGACCCGCCGGTCGCGGGAGGCTGCGAGACCGGCTCGGTCGCCGGGGGAAGGTCGTGCCGCTCCGGCATGAGGTTGAGGCGGATCTCGGGCTCGGGGGGAGTCTCGTTGTACGCGGGCTCGTTGTGCGCGGGCTCGCCGCGGGCGGACTCGTTGTACGCCGGTTCGTTGTAGGCGGGCTCGCTGTACGCCTGCTCGTCATATGCCTGCTCGTCGTACGCCTGCTCGGCGTAGGTGGGGTCGGCGGCGGTCTCCTCGGCCATGAGGTCTTCGAGGGCGACCTCCACGGCGAGGGTGCGCTGGGTGTCGACGGTCTCGCGGCGGACGATCTCGTCGAGGAGGGCGCCCGCCTCGATGGCGTCCATGCGCTGGTCGGGGTTCTTGGTGAGCAGGCCCTCGATGACGGGCGTCAGGGGACCGGCGTTGGCCGAGGGCATCGGGTCGTCGGAGATGATCGCGACGAGGGCGGCCATGGGCTCGGCGCGTTCGAACGGGGACTTGCCCTCGACCATCGCGTAGAGCGTGACGCCCAGGGACCACAGGTCGGAGGCCGGGCCGGCGATGCGGCCGCGGGCGCGCTCCGGGGCGATGTACGCGGGCGAGCCCATGACCAGGCCGGTCTGGGTGAGGGTGGCGTCGCCGGACGCGGTGGCGATGCCGAAGTCGGTCAGGACGGCGCGGTCACCGCGGGTGATGAGGACGTTGCTCGGCTTGACGTCGCGGTGCAGGACGCCGGCGTCGTGGGCGGCGTGCAGGGCCGCGAGCATCTGGCGGCCGATCTCGGCGGCGCGGCGGGGCTCCAGCGGCCCCTCCTGCTTGATGACCTGGTCGAGGGAGCGGGCGTGGATGAGCTCCATGATGATCCACGGCCGGCCGTCCTCCTCCACGACGTCGTAGACGGTGACGACGCCGGGGTGGCCCAGCCGCGCGGCGGTGCGCGCCTCACGGAAAGTGCGCTTGTATTGGACGCTGCGTTCCTCATCGGTGAGACCATGCGGCAGGATGACCTCCTTCACCGCAACGTCACGACCGAGGACCTCATCGTGAGCCTGCCAGACCGTGCCCATGCCACCGCGACCGACCTGGGTCCCCAGACGGTAACGGCCTGCGAGCAACCGCTCCCCGGTGGTGTCATTCGGCATATCCGCGACCATACCGAGTTTTGCTGACAATCTTTTACCCGGCCCGCGGGCCGAGTCCCCTCACTCTTTCACTATGACGCCCGTACCGCCCCAGGGGTTCACGGGCACTGGACGAGCGACAGAAGCGTGATGCCCGTGACAACCGGTACAAATAAGAGACCAAGGCAGAGCCGCGACGGGGGGACGATGGCGGACACGGGCCTGCGTGACGGGTGGCGGCGCCTCATCGAGGCGGTGCCGACCGGTTTCTTCTGGTACACGCGCCTGTCGGGAATCCTGTCGCTGATCTCGTGGGTCTCCTACGGCCTGATCGTCGACCTGCTGGAGTTCTGGGCCCTGCGGTGGCTCAACTTCCTCTTCATCATGCCGAGCGTGCCGGTCGCGCTCATGTGGATCCTGCTCTCGATGGGCGTGCGGCGGCGCAAGAAGGCCGCCTGGCGGATCCTGATGCTGATGTACGGCTTCTTCGCGGCCGTGAGCGCCCTCGGGGTGCTGTCGAGCCTGCTGGGCGCCAGCGAGGACCCCGATCAGCCCAAGCTGGTGGCCCTGTTCGTCACCGCCGTGCTCTACGCGCTGGTCGTGGCGCTGCTGATCGCCGCGCGCGGGCAGTTCACGACGGTGCCCGACCGGGCCAACCGGCGGATGGCGGCGATCGTCTTCTCGCTGCTGCTGATCGTCACCGGCGGCATCGGCACCATGCTCGTCACCCTGACGGACAAGAACCCCAAGGGCGGCTTCTGGACCCATCCGCTGTACGTGCTGGCGCAGACGGTCCTGGGACCCCGGGTCACCGGCGCGCCGATCTCCGTCTCGGTCCCGATGTGGGTCGACGGGATCCTGTGGGTGCTGGGCACCGGCCTGCTGCTGATCACGCTCTGGGCGTTGTTCAAGCCGGGCAGCCGCGACGCTGTGCTGAGCCCTGAGGAGGAGCTTCCGGCGCGGGCGCTGCTGGCCGAGTACGGCGACCAGGACTCGCTGGGCTACTTCGCCCTGCGGCGCGACAAGGACTTCATCACCGCCCCCAACGGCAAGGCGGGCATCGCCTACCGGGTCGAGGGCTCGGTCTCGCTCGCCAGCGGCGATCCGCTCGGCGACCCGGAGTCCTGGGACCAGGCGATCGAGGCGTGGCTGGGCGAGTGCCGCAACCACGCGTGGATCCCCGGCGCGGTGAGCGTCAGCGAGCGCGGGGCGCAGGCCTACCGGCGGCACGGGTTCGACGCGCTGGAGCTGGGCGACGAGGCGATCATCGACCTCACCGACTTCAACCTCGACGGCCGCGAGATGCGGCAGGTCCGCCAGGCGGTGCGCCGCGTCGAGCGGGCCAATTACACGGTCCGGATCCGGCGGCACTCGCAGATCCCCGACTGGGAGATGGCCAAGCTCATCCGCAGCGCCGACGCCTGGCGCGGGGAGAACACCGAACGCGGATTCTCCATGGCGCTGGGGCGGCTGGGCGACCCGACCGACGGCCGCTGCGTGATGCTGGAGGCGTTCGACGCCAAGGGCGAGCTGCGCGGCCTGCTCAGCTTCGTGCCCTGGGGCCGGACGGGGCTCTCGCTGGACCTCATGCGCCGCGACCGGTCGGCGGAGAACGGCCTCAACGAGTTCATGGTCGCCAAGCTGGCCGAGCGGGCCGCGACCGTCGGGGCCCAGCAGCTGTCGCTCAACTTCGCGATGCTCCGGTCGGCGTTCGAACGCGGCTCGCAGATCGGCGCCGGGCCGATCGCCCGCGTCTACTACCGGATGTTGTCGTTCGCCTCGAAGTTCTGGCAGCTGGAGTCGCTCTACATCTCCAACTCCAAGTACAACCCGCACTGGTACCCGCGCTTCATCTGCTACATGCAGAGCCGCGACATGGTGCGGCTCGGCCTGGCGTACGCGCGCGCCGAGGGCTTCGTGCCCTCCTTCAACCGGCCCAAGCTGGAACGGGTCGCCAACGCCGCGCCGCCCGCCTCGCTCGTCTCCAAGATCAAGGAGATCGAGGAGGCCGCCGACGCCGCCCGCGCGCCGCAGCGCCGCCTGTCGGAGCAGGAGCGGGTCCGGCACGCCAAGCTGGCGAAGATCCACGAGGCCGGCATGGAGGCCTATCCGCTGGGCTTCGAGCGCACCGACTATGCCGCCGGCATCCGCGAGCGGTTCGCCGAGCTGGCGCCCGACACCCGCACGGGCACGACCGCCGCGATCGCCGGCCGGGTGGTGCTGGCCCGCCAGCACGGCAAGCTGATCTTCGTGACGCTGCGCGACGAGACCGCCGACCTGCAGGTCATGCTGACCGCCGACGCGCTCGGCACCGAGTCGCTGCGGTCCTGGAAGTCGCTGATCGACCTCGGTGACCAGGTGGGGGTGCGCGGCGAGGTCGTCACGTCCAAGCGCGGGGAGCTGTCGCTGCTGGCGTCCGACTGGCGGCTCACCGCCAAGTGCCTGCGGCCGCTCCCCAACAAGCGCAGCGGCCTGTCCGACCCCGAGGCCAAGGTCCGGCAGCGGTACGTCGACTTCATCGTCAACGACGACTCCCGCAAGATGTTGCGAATGCGCGGGGACGCCGTCGCCGCCGTGCGGGACGGGCTGCGCGACCGCGGCTACCTCGAGGTCGAGACGCCGATGTTGCAGCCGATCCACGGCGGCGCGGCGGCCCGCCCGTTCACCACGCGGATCAACGCCTACAACATGCAGCTCTACTTGCGGATCGCGCCGGAGCTGTACCTCAAGCGGCTGCTGGTCGGCGGGGTCGGCAAGGTCTTCGAGCTCAACCGCAACTTCCGCAACGAGGGCGTCTCGCAGAAGCACAACCCCGAGTTCACGATGCTGGAGGCGTACGAGCCGTACGGCGACTACGACACCATGGCCGAGCTCACCCGCAGCCTCGTCAGGGACGCGGCCGAGGCCTCGCTCGGCACGACCGTGGTGGTGCGCGACGGCGTGGAGTACGACCTCGCCGAGCCCTGGCAGGAGATCACCGTCTACGGCTCGGTGTCGGAGGTCCTCGGCGAGGAGATCACGCCCGACACCGCCCTTCCCGCCGTCCACCGCCTCGCCGAGAAGGCCGGGCTCAACTTCAACTCCGAATGGGGCCAGGGCAAGGTCGTCCAGGAGCTCTTCGAGGCCCTGGTCGAGGAGGAGCTCAAGGCGCCGACGTTCGTCCGCGACTACCCGGCCGAGACCTCTCCCCTCACCCGGCCGCACCGCGACGATCCCCGGCTCGCGGAGAAGTGGGACCTCATCGTCTTCGGCCTCGAACTCGGCACCGCCTACTCGGAGCTGATCGACCCGGTGCTCCAGCGCCGCCGCCTCACCGAGCAGTCCCTCCAGGCGGCCGGCGGCGACCCGGAGGCGATGGAGCTGGACGAGGACTTCCTGCGCGCCCTCGAATACGCCATGCCTCCGGCGGGCGGCATGGGCATGGGCATCGACCGGCTCCTGATCACGCTCACGGGACGCAGCATCCGCGAGACGATCCCGTTCCCCCTCGTCCGCCCCGGCTCCTGATCGGGGCTCGCGGGCTCAGAGACCGCGCGGGGACGGACGGAGGCCGTACGCGGCGAGCCACAGCCGGGCCTTGCCGCGCTCGCGCTCCTCGCGGACGAACGGATCGTCCGGCGGCTCGTCGGCGGCGGGGCCGGCGGCCTCGGGCACCAACGTCAGCCAGCGCTCGCGGTCGTCGTCAGGGCCCAGCTCACCGGACGCCTCGTCGGGCGCCTCGGACAGTGGCAGCACGTCGCCGCGCGCCAGGTCGATGACGAACGGGCCGTCACCGAGCCGTCCGTGCAGCGCCCCCGCGAGCTCCCCCAGATCGACCGGCACCCGGGCGAACCCGTCGTCGGCGCCGCCCAGCGCCTGCGCCAGCTCGTCCGCGAGCTCGCGGTCGCCCGCCTCGCCACGCGCGTTGAGCGCCTGTACGCACTTCTCGGCCAGCGGCTGCGCGCCCGGAACGGACTGGCCGACCGCGGCCACGAGGACGTCACCCGCGTACTGCAGCACCGGCTCCAGCGGCCGCGTGCGCACCAGCTCGGCCCCCGCCGCGCCGCTCCCCAGGCTCGCCGCGGCGCGCAGCCCGCCCAGCGCGCCCTCGTCCCAGTCGGTCACGAGTCCTTTGTACAGAACCCCGGTGACACGCGATGAGTTGTGGGGAAATTCACCGGCCCGGGCGCTTGTCCTCGACGTGGACCACCGTGAGCTCGTGCCCGTCCTGGTCGCGCTTGGACCTGCCGACCAGCCCGACCGCCAGCTCCTCCGGGGCCGTGACCTCGTCAGGGGCGACGTAGGTGAGCACGTCGTTGTGGTGCCCGTAGACGACCCAGCCGGGCGCGGCCTCCAGGTCGATGGTGCCGAAGTCGCCCGCCGCACTGCCGGGGTGCACGGGACCGTACTCCCGCAGGATCTCGGTGGCCTGCGCGGCCAGGTCCTCCTCGGGCTCCATGAGGATCACGCAGGTGTCGTTCTCGAACAGCACCCAGGACTTCTCGTCGCCCACGATGACGCGCCGCCACACGTCGACCATCTCGATCGTCTCCACGGCACGGATCATGCCTTATGCCTACGACACCGGGCATCCCGATTATTCGGCCGCGCGATCCGCCTCTTCCCGGTAGGCCTCCACGGCGTACCGGAGCCGCGCTCCGACGAGCAGGTCCTCGTCCTCGGGACAGCCGAGCAGTTCGCGGGCCCGTTCGAGCAGCCGGTCGTCGGACAGGCCGGGCTCGCTCGCGGCGAGCCGGCGCACGATCTGGATGAGCTCCGGCCGCTTGTAGGAGACGATCGACCGGCCGCGTTCCACGGTGACCGGCCCGGCGGGAACGGGCTGCTCCGGTGCGGGTGGCGGCTCGGGGGCGGCCTGGAGCGCGCCGGGCGCCGGCGGGACGAAGCGCGTCAGGAGGATCTCGAACAGTGGCGCCGTCGGCGTGACGAGCTCGCGCAGGTCGTCGGCGAGGAGGTCGGCGGGCACCTCGTCCGCCGGCGCGGGCAGCGCGTCGCCGCTCTGGCCGACGAGGATCACGCGCGGCGCCGGCCAGAGGAGGAAGAGCGCCTCGGCGCCCGCCTCGTGCTCGCCGTCGATGATGACGACGTCGAACGCGTCGGGCTCGGCCGAGACGAGGGCGGGGATCTGCCAGAGGGGAGCGATCCAGGCCGGGACGGCGGGCGCCTCCGGGTCGAACCGTGTCAGGCAGGCCTCCCACGCCTGCGCTCCGGCGAGCGCGTCCGTGAGGCCCTCCAGCTGCGCCTCGGCCTCGGCGAGCGCGGTCCGGAGGCGGCTCTCGGCGGCGGACCTGGGCAGCTCGGCGAGCCGCGACGAGGCGTACGCCCACGCCCACGCCTGCTCCCAGCGCCGTACGGGCGGGCCTCCGGCGAGGAGTCCGGCGAGCTCGGGGTGAGCCGCGCGAAGACGCTCGTACAGGCCTTCGCAGCGGACTTGGAGCGCACGCTCATGCCGGACCTCGGCCAGCGCCGACAAGGCGGACGCGTACGCGGCGGCGTCGCGCTCGTCGATGGCGTTCACGGCGGCGACCAGTTCGGGGGGCGAGCCCTCGGGAAGGACGCCGATCGAGTCGCGGAGCGCGGTCAGGTCGGCGGTGGCGCGGTTGACCTTCAGGCCGAGCAGCGCGTTCTCCAGCGCGATCACGTAGCCGTGCCACTGGACCGGATGGGTGACCTGCACGCCGATGCCCGCCAGCAGCCCGCACGACTCCTCGATGGAGGGCAGCACCCGCCGGATGACGGCGAGACGGTCGTGGGCCCGGGCGAAGAACACGACCCGCTTCTCCGCCGGCGCGTCCGGGAACGTCGCGCCGACCGCCTCCCACACGTACTGCAGCTCCTGCGACGACATGCGGATCATCAGATGGACGAAGACGACGTCCAGCAGTTCCGGCGTGGTCGGCGGATGACCGTCGACCCTGGCGCCCGTCAGCAGCGGCTCGGCCGCGCGCTGCGCGGCTGAGCGCAGGGGGCCGCGCTTGAGCACGCCGCCGTCGGCCAGGTGGTTGCGCAGCTCCTGCGCGGCCGCCGCGAGCTGCCTGAGGTGCAGCTCGCCGGGCGGCAGCCGGACGTCGCGGCCCGCGATCGACGCGAGGGCGTGCCGCGCCCACTCGGCCTGCGGCGCCATCTCGGCGACCCGCGCCCAGAGCGTCGGGCGGCGGTTGCTCAGCGCGTCGCTGAACGCGCGGGCGGCCGGATCGCCCGGGTCCCATTCCCTCGGATGGCCCGCGAGCCCCAGTTCCTCCAGGGCGGCGGTCACGGTGGCTGCGCATCCGTCGAGCCGGGCGAGGAACGCGACGTCGCACTGCCGCAGCCGCCGCGACAGCTCGGTCTGCGACCGCTCGGCCCGTTCGGCGGCCACGGCCTCCGCGTCGATCAGCGTCCGGACGTAGGCGGCGCTCGGCAGCGAGCCGGGATCGACGTCCCGCTGGCCGGTGCGGGCGCGCCGGCGCGGCGTCTCCTCGCCCAGCAGCCGCTGGAGCTCGGCCGCCTGGGCCCCGTTGACGGGCGGCCGCTCCGGCATGCCCGTCAGCGGCGGCAGCCAGGAGTGCTCCGGGGCCTCGGCCGCCAGCCGCCGTTCCAGCTCGGCGCGGGCGCCGCGGTAGCCCGGCGCCAGATCGACCACGTCGGTCGCCTCGGTCAGCGCCAGCCGCTCGCGCAGCTCGTTCACCGTCCGGTCGGCGGCGGCGCCCCGTTCGGCGAGATTCTCCTGCCAGGCACGGTGGCGCCGCGGATCGTGCGCGACGCCCCGCGACCTCAGCCGTTCGAGGACGTCGGCCTCGTCGGTCGTCGCGCACAGCATCCCGATCTCCGCCGGCAGCGCCGCGTGCAGCCGGTCGGCCTCGGGACTGGCGACGAGCACCCGCCGGCCGCGCGTCAGCAGCCCGGTCAGCAGATCGGCCGACGTCCGAGGCGTGCGATCTGGGACATGCAGGATGCGCGTGTTGGATCCGGGGGCCAGGAACCGGGCGATCCCGCCGGGCACGCGCGCCCCCGGCCGGGCCAGCCACGCCAGCAGCTTGTCGTAGTGGTCGGCCAGCCCGCCGCGATCGGGCGGCCGCACGACGATCGCGGGCGCCAGGCGCAACTGCGGGATGGGCGCCGCGCCCTGCCCGGACGCCCAGTCCTCACGGAAGACGGCCGCGACATCGGTGCCGGTGAACGCGACCGTGCACCACTTGCGGAGGACGTCGGAGACCGAGGCGCGCAGCCCGAACCCCTGTCCGGCCTGCACGGCGTCCCACACCCAGTCGGTCCGCGCGGGCCGGAAGCCGGACAGGCCGCCGAGCAGCTCACGATCGCGCAGGGAGGTGTGGCCGGTGAGCACCACGTCCACCCGCTCGGTCCGCTCGTCCACCACGATCCGGACGGGCGTGGTCAGCAGATGGTCGCGGATCCCCGGCCCGGTTCCGGGCTGCCAGCTCAGCAGCCCGGTGGCCAGGACCAGTTCCTGGCCCTGCGCGGCGAGATCGCGCAGCGTCCGGTACCAGTGCCGCATCGCCAGCCAGCCGTCGAACTCCTCGATCACGGCGGGCGGCGACAGCGGGATCACCGGGACGCTGAACAGCACCTCCCCCGGACCCGCCTCGGCCTCGACATAGACGTCGCCGGGCAACTCCGCCAGCCAGTGGACCTGCCCGTAGGCGTCGACGTCGCGCGCCACCCCACGCCGTGCCCGGGCCAAGTCACGCAGGTAGCGCAGAAGATCGGTCGCCTCCTGCAACGGGCCGTGCTCTTCGCGGGCCACCCCGGCTCCGATACCGCCGTGAAGCCCGACCCGCGTCTCCCCCGGCTCGCGGCCGGCGTCGCGCGACGCCCGGACCGCCTCGCGCGGCGGTGCGACAGTGCCCTCGATCTCGGACGGCTCGGCGATGTCGTCCGGCTCGGGCGGCTCGGACGGGCGGCCGTTCTCAGGTGGGCGTGGGCGGTCTGCCGCAGCCGCACGGTAGAACGGCCTGGAGGCCGCCGGGGGCGGCCCGGCGGCCTGCTGCGGGACCCCGGGCGCCCCGGGGGGCGGCCACGGCATGTCGCGATGGCGCCGCCCGCCCCCCGGCCGGGAGTGCGGCCCGGGAGGCTCGCGGAGCGGGCCCTGGTCCGGCACGGTCACACACCTCTCGCCCGAAGCGAACTATGTGCACCGATCTAACACCCCGGAATGCCCTGTTCCAAGTGGTCCCCCGGTCCTTTGATCAGTAGGACGCCCGCGCGTGGTGCCTGTCCTCGCTCGGCAGCATGACCCAGAGGACGAGGTAGACCACGAACTGGGGGCCGGGCAGCAAGCAGGAGAGCAGGGCGAGCAGGCGGACGGCCCCGGCGCTCATCCCGAACCGCCGTGCGAGGGCCGCGCAGACTCCGCCGATCATCCGGCCGTCGCGCGGACGGTAAAGGCCGTTCATGTCGTTCTCCCCGTTTCAGGTTGATCCGTAGGTACCCGCTGATCTGCGGTTACGTGGTCCACACTACGAATCGGGAAGGCAGTCATGTATCGGCCGAACGGCTTGTTCCGCCCCATACTCCCGGATTAGGGGATCACCCTTAGGGGGCTACCAGGGCGGGAAGCCCGGTCAGATCGTCAAGGACGAATCGGCACCGCGCGAGGGCCTCGTCGTCCTCTTGGATGTGCCCCCACGGGCCGCGCCGGAGGAAGGCGACCTGCATGCCGAACGCGAGGGCCGGGCGCACGTCGTTGTCGATGCGGTCGCCCACGTAGAGGACCCGTTCGGGGAGCAGATCCGCCAGTTGCGCACACCGTTCGAAGAACTCGTGGGAGGGCTTCTCGACGCCCCAGACCTCCGAGATCCCGATGACGTCGGCGTCGAGGCGGAGGGCCTCCAGCTGCTCGGCGGCCTCGGCGGGCTGGTTGCCCGCGATGCCCACGAACAGGCCCTGGGCGTGGAGGCGGGCCAGGCAGTCGCGCGCGTCCGGGTAGAGGTCGTCCGCGCCGAAGCCGTTGGCGACGCCCGCCTCGGCCCGCTTCTTCTCCTCGACGACCAGGTCGAAGCCCGGCCGGAAGTACTCGAAGAGGTCCATGTGGGTGCCGCCGGTGGCGAGGACGGCGCCGAGCTTGGTCAGGAACGTGTGCCGGGGCACGCCGAGCCAGTCGGCCCAGCGGCCGTAGATCTCACCCTCGTTGATCAGGGTCTCGCCGATGTCGAAGAAGACGGCCTCGATCTTCACAGCTCCACCGACTCGCCCGGCTTGAGGCGGCGGTAGTCGACGCCCGGGTCGCGGTCCTGGGCGGCGCGCGCGAGCCCGCTCTCCATGACCATGATCCCGTTCTCGTTCAGCAGCCCGTCGTGGATGATGAACGCCCGCTCCGGCGCGACCGTCCGCGCGTAGTCGTAGAACTCCCGGACCTTCATCCAGGGCGCGTTGCCGGGCAGGCAGAGCGTCGGAACCGGCTCGGACGGGACGGTCAGGGCGTCTCCGGGGTGGAAGACCTCGCCGTCCACGAGGAAGCCGACGTTGGGGATCGGCGGGACGTCGGGGTGGAGGATCTCGTGGTCCTCGCCGTAGACGTGGAGCTCGAAGCCGGCGGCCGTCACCGCGTCGCCGTGCCCGACCTGGTGCACGCGGCTTCCGAGGTCCGCCAGGTTCTCGGCGACGACGCGGGAGGTCCACACCTCCAGCAGCGGGTCGTCGGCCATGGCCTCGCGCAGCACGTCGGGGTTGAAGTGGTCGAAATGCTCGTGGGTGATCAGTACCGCGTCGGCGCCGGTGAGGGCGGAGGACTCGCTGAAGGCACCCGGGTCGATGACGAGGGTCCGGTCGTCCTTCTCCAGCCGTACGCACGCGTGTCCGAACTTGGTGAGGCGCATCGGACGATTTTTTCACGCCGCCGCGGCGGCACTTCCACGGCCCGGGACGAAACGAGCGCTTGGCCAATTGACCGTCCCACGCGAGATTGATAGAACACGTTTCACTTTCAGTCTTGGAGGCGGCGATGCCCGTTCCCGACCAGCGAGATCCCGAGCTCACCCGCGCGATCCTCACCCGATGGCTGAACCGGCATCTTCCCGGCGTCCGCATTCCCATGATCGAGACGCCCAAGACCAGCGGATTCTCCAGCGAGACCCTGCTGTTCGACGCGTCCTGGACCGAGGGCGGCGACGCGGGCGAGGGCACGGACGGCGGTGCGGAGCGGCACGAGCCGTTCGTCGTCCGCGTGGCGCCCGTGCACTACCAGATCTTCCCCGAGCCGCGGTTCGAGGAGCAGTACCGCCTGATGCGGATCCTCGACGAGCGCACCGGCGTCCCCGTGCCGCCCATCCGCTGGTACGAGCCGTCCGCCGAGCCGCTCGGCGCCCCGTTCTTCGTGATGGGCCGGATCGACGGCGACGTGCCGACCGACATGCCGCCGTACCACCAGGACGGCTGGGTCACCCACGTCCCGCCCGAGGAGCGCGCGGCGATGTGGTGGTCGCCGCTGGAGATCCTCGCGGAGCTGCACACGCTGGACGTGGCCGCGCTCGACCTCGGCTTCCTCGATCAGCCGGCCTGGGGCGCCACGGGGCTCGACCAGCGCCTCAACTACTACGAGCACTACCTGCACTGGGCGTACGAGGGGCCGCAGGAGACGGCGCTCCGGGCGCTGGAGTGGCTGCGGGCCAACCAGGTCGACGAGCCCGACCCGCCCGCCGTGCTGTGGGGCGACGCCCGCATCGGCAACATCATCTTCCAGAAGGGCGAGCCCCGCGCCGTCCTCGACTGGGAGACCGCGATGCTGGGCGCCCCCGAGGAGGATCTGGCCTGGTACATGTTCCTGGACCGGCACCACTCCGAGGGCATCGGCGTGCCGAGGCTGGCGGGCTTCCCCTCCTACGCGGACACGGTGGCGCGGTACGAGGCGCTGCTCGGGCGGCCGATGCGGCACCTGGACTACTACGAGATCCTGTCCGGCTTCAAGTTCTCAGTGATCATGGCCCGGATCGGGCAGGCGATGATCGACTTCGGCTGGATCGAGCCCGGCAACACCTTCCCGCACGACAACAACTGCACCCAGCTCCTGGCGCGCATCCTCGGAGGACTCCAGTGACGCTCTCCCCCCTCGACGACTACCCGATCCACCAGGCGCCGGAGGTCATGCGGCACGTCACCACCTCCGACCGCAACTTCTACGACCGCTACTACTTCAACGTGCACGCCTGCTCCGACGAGCTGATGCTGATCATCGGCGTCGGGCAGTACCCGAACCTCGGCGTCACCGACGCGTTCGCGGTCGTGCGGCGCGGCCCCCTGCACAAGGTCGTCCGGGCCTCGCGCGAGCTCGGGCTGGACCGGATGGACACCAACGTCGGCCCGTTCCACGTCGAGGTGATCGAGGGCCTCAAGAAGCTGCGCGTCGTCCTGGACGAGAACGAGCACGGCCTCGCGTTCGACCTCACCTGGGAGGGCGCGATCCCCGCCCAGCTCGAACCGCGGCACTACCTGCGCTGGCAGGAGCGCCTCACCTTCAACACCCAGCGGCTCGCCCAGACCGGCCGCTGGACCGGCACGATCGTCGTGGACGGCGAGAGCATCGACGTCACCCCCGACCGCTGGTGGGGCTCGCGGGACCGTTCGTGGGGCGTCCGCCCGGTCGGCGAGCCGGAGCCGCCCGGCATCCAGGTGAAGAACGCGGGCACGTTCTACTGGCTCTACACGCCGATCCAGTTCGAGGACCACGCGATCCTCGGCATGGTCCAGGAGGACGAGAAGGGCCGCCGGCTCATGGAGGAGGCCGTCCGCGTCTGGCCGGACGAGTCGCGCGACCCCGAGTACCTCGGCCGTCTCGACTACACGCCGGTGTACTCGGAGGGCACGCGCGACGTCGTCACCGCGACGCTGGCGTTCAGCCCGCCGGGCGGGAAGCCGTTCGAGATACGGGCGACGCCGATCCTGCCCGTCCATCTGATGGTCGGCACCGGGTACGGCCTGGAGCCCGACTGGAAGCACGGCATGTACCAGGGCCCGGAGCTCAAGGTGGAGGGCGTCGCCTACGACACCCGCAAGGAGGAGGACGCCGCCCGCATGTGGGGCCTGGTCGACGCCGTCGGGCGCTACGAGTACGCGGACGGCTCGGCCCCCACGGCCGCCGGCACCGGCTACGGCCTCTACGAGTACTGGGCGCTCGGCCCGCACCCGAGCTTCCCCGAATAGCTCAGCGGCTCAGCGGACGGCGAGGACGGCGGCGAGAACGGCCAGCCCGAAGGCCACGGTGGTCAGCACGAAGAACGCGGCGATCACCGCGCAGGCCACGCCCTTGGGCTGGTCCCGCCAGGTCCCGTAGTGGTCGCGCACCTGCTGATCGAGCTCCTCCCGCGCCGGCCCGCCGCCGGCCGGTCCGTCAGCGGCCGGTTCGTCGGCAGGGGGAGACGTCACGCCGCCCAGTCTCGCATCCCGAACGCGGAAGGGGCGCCGGTCCAGGTGGACCGGCGCCCCTTCGCGAAGCGTGCGTGCCCGCGGGGCTAGTGGGCCGTCCCCTCGGCGATGGTGAAGGAGACGTCACCCTGGGGGTCGACCGCCGCGTCGAGGGTCTTGTCGTCCAGGAGCTCGGCGACGTTGGACTCCAGGTAGACCCGGGCGCCCTCCTCCTCGACGACCTGGTCGCCCACCTCGGGCGCCGGGGCGACCGACAGCTGCAGGGCGTCGGCCCCCTCGGTGCCGGGCTCGATGCGGATGCCCGTCTCCGGCGGCAGTTCGGGGTTGGCGGTCACGGTCCGTATCACCTGAACGGCACCGCTGGTCAGTGTGAGCACGATCAGCTCCTCCGGGTTTTCGCAGGTCGGGTGGATTGACCCGACCCACCCTCCCCGCGAATCCCAGCGGTAAACACCCGAGTGGAAACCGATTGTGATCAGGTGTTCGGTGCCAGCGCGCGCACCGCGTCGATAGCGGACAGGCCGCCTCCGGGCACGATCGCGAGTACCGGAGTGGTGAGCCCGTTCGCCACGTACTCGCGGACGCGGGCACGGCAGGTCTCGGGCGAGCCGTGCACGATGAGGTCGTCGACGACCTCGTCCGGGATCACTTCGAGGGCCTTCTTGCGGTCACCGGCCGCCCAGGCGTCGTTCATCGGCTTGAGCGCCTCGCCGCGGCCCAGCCACTCGTGGAAGGCCTTGTAGACCGGGACCGTCATGTACGCGGCGATCATCCAGCGCCCGATCGCGCGGGCCTCGTCGGCGTCCTCGGTCGGGCACACGAACAGGCGGGCGATCAGCTCCGGCTCGTCCCCGAGCTCGGACCGGACGGTCCGGACGTCCTTGGGCGCCAGCCAGTTGGTGATGGCGCCGTCGGCCTCGCGGGCGGCCAGCCGCAGCATGCCGGGACGCAGCGCGGCCAGCACGATCGGCGGCGGGGTCTCCGGCGCCTTCTCCAGCTTGAAGCCCTTGACGGTGAAGGTGTCGTACTCCTCCTTCACCTTCTCCCCGCCGAGGGCGCGGCGCAGGAAGCGCAGCGTGTCACGGGTGCGCTTGTACGGCTCCTCGAACGGGATGCCGTTCCAGCGCTCGACGATCGTGTCGGAGGAGGTGCCGATGCCCATCACGAACCGGCCGGGTGCCAGCTCGGCGAGCGTGGCGGCCTGCTGGGCGAGCAGGGCGGGACCGCGCGTGTAGACCGGCACGATGGCCGGGCCGAGGCGCAGATCCGGGGCCCACTGCGAGGCGAGGGCCAGTGGGGTGAACGCGTCGGTGCCGTTGGTCTCGGCGGACCACGCGTCGGTGTAGCCCAGGGAGGGCAGCGAGGTCACGATCTCCTGATGCTCGGCCAGCGAGACACCGGTGAGCGGAATGGTCAGTCCCCAGCGCGACATGGATTCAGGTCACCTCAGGCGATGGAGGGGCGGATGGTGGCGCCGCCGTCGACGACGAGGGTCTGGCCGGTCAGCCAGGAGGCGGTGTCGCCGGCCAGGAACACCGCGGCGTTGGCGATGTCCTCGGGCTCGCCGATGCGGGCGAGCGGCATGAACTTGCTGATCGCTTCCTCGTTGTTCTCCCACAGCGCGCGGGCGAGGGCGGTCTTGACCAGGCCCGGCGCGATGCAGTTGACGCGGACCTTCGGCGCCAGTTCCATGGCGAACTGCCGCGACAGGTGGATCACGGCGGCCTTGGTGGCGTTGTAGTAGCCGATGCCGTGCTCGGTGACCATGCCGCCGACCGACGCGATGTTGATGATCGAGCCACCGTGCTCCTGCATGGACTTCTTCCAGGCCAGCTGCGTCCACTGGACGACCGCGAACTGGTTGACCTGGACGGTCTTCTCGGCGGCGGCGGGCTCGATGTCGACCATGGGGCCGAAGTAGGGGCTGGTCCCGGCGTTGTTGATCAGCACGTCCACGCCGCCGAACTCGGCGATCGCGGCGTCGAAGCACGCGGCGGCCTGCTCGGCGTCGCCCACGTGGGCGGCCTTGGCCAGGACGCCGGCCGCCGGGTACGCGGCCTGGATCTCCTTGGCCGCCTCGTCGAGCCCCTCCTGCTTGCGCGACGACAGCACGACGTTCGCGCCCTCGGCCGCCAGCGCGGCCGCGATCGCCTTGCCGATGCCGCGGGACGCCCCCGTGATCAGGGCCGTCTTCCCCTGCAGTCCAGTCCGCATTCGTACTCCTTGTGTCGCACCGTCTCGCGCGTGTCGCGCTGGGAGCCCCTAACAGAATCCGGCTCGGTTTCACTGTACCGAAGTGACTGACGAGTCAGTTATATCCGGGTGCCCCGGACAGCTCCTCCACCCGCGAGAGTACGAAGCGCCGGAAGCCGTCCACCACCGGCGGGCGGGTCCTGGCCTCCACCCAGGTCAGCCCGATGGTCCGGGTGGCGCCCGCGTCGGCGATCCCGAGGTGCCGCACCCCCTCGTGCGGCTCGTTCCCCGGGGGCGCCGGGGACACCAGCGCCACGCCGAGACCCGCCGCGACCAGGCCGCGCACGGTCTGGAGCTCCTCGCCCTCGAACGCGATCTCCGGCCGGAACCCGGCCCCGGCGGCCAGGTCGTCCAGGATCGTGCGCAGCCCGCCGCCCCGCTTGATCCCCACGAACGGCTCGCCGGCCAGCTCGGCCATCCGCACCCGGCGGCGGCCCGCCAGCCGGTGGTCGGCGGGCACGGCGAGCTGGAGCCGCTCGGTGATCAGCGGCGCCCAGGCCAGCCCGGCCGCCGCCGGTCGCGGGCTGGTGATCGCCACGTCGGCCCGGCCCTCGCGGACCGCCTCCTCCAGCGTGACCGCGCGATCCTGGATGAGCCGGACGGTGACCTGCGGATGGTGCTGCCGGAAGCCGCGCAGCAGCTCGGGCACCAGCCAGACGCCCTGGGTGTGGAGGAACGCGAGCACGACCTCGCCGTGTTCGGGGTCGGCCGCCTGGGCGAGCGCGCGGCGGGCCGCCTCCTCCTCGGCGACCAGGCGGCGCGCGTGCTCGGCGAAGATCCGGCCGTAGCCGCTGAGCCGGACGCCGCGTCCCTCGCGGTCGAACAGGGGGACGTCCAGTTCCCCTTCCAGCCGGGCGATCGCGCGCGACAACCCGGGCTGCGAGACGCGCAGTTCGGCGGCGGCGTTCGTCACATGCCCGAGCTCGGCGACCACGAGGAACCAGCGCAGCGTCGTCAGATCCATGCCCTCATGCATATCGCGCATCGTTTTGAATGAAAAGATTCATTGGACGCATGAGCGGCAGAGGACGAACCTATCGGGACATGACACCCGCCCGGAAAAGGGATCTCGCGCTCTTCGCCGCGGGGCTCAGCACGTTCATGTCGCTCTACTGCGCGCAGGTGCTGCTCCCCGAACTCTCCCGTGACTTCGACGTCACGCCTTCCCAAGCGAGCCTGCTGGTGTCGCTGGCCACCGGCGCGCTCGCCTTGGCGATCATCCCGGTGAGCTCGCTGTCGGAACGGCACGGACGGACGCGCGTGATGCTCACCTCGTCCGCCGTGTCCGTGGGCGTCGGCCTGCTGCTGCCGCTGTGCCCCTCGTTCGAGGCGCTGGCGGTCGTGCGCGCCCTCCAGGGGCTCGCCCTGGCAGGGGTGCCCGCCGTCGCGATGGCCTATCTCGCCGACGAGGTGCCGCCCGCGTCGCTGGGCGGGGCCATGGGACGGTATGTGGCGGGGACCGCCATCGGCGGGGTCATGGGACGGCTCGTCCCCGGCGTCGTGACCGATCTCGCCGGCTGGCGGTGGGCCTTCACCGTGACCATGATCGCCTGCCTCGGGTTCACGGTCCTCTTCTGGGCGCTGCTGCCGCCGTCCCGGAACTTCCGTCCGGGCCGGGCCGACCACCGTGCGCTGCTCGGCCATCTCGGCGTGCCGGGGCTCCGGCGGCTCTACCTGGTGGCCCTCGTGCTGATGGCCGGGTTCGTGACCACGTTCAACTTCCTGCCGTTCCGGCTCCTGGACGCTCCGTTCGGGCTGCCGCAGGCCGTGGTCAGCCTCATCGCGGTGGCCAACCTTGCGGGATCGTTCACCTCCGCGTGGGCCGGGACCCTCGCCGACCGCGCCGGCCGGCGCCCGGTGCTGCTCGGCGCGATCCTGGTGTCGGCGCTGGGGCTGCTGCTCACGCTGCCGCCGTCGCTCCCGCTCATCGGGCTCGGACTGCTGCTGTTCACCGGCGGGTTCCTCGCCGCGCACGCCGTGGCCAGCGGCTGGGTCGGATCGATCGCCACCACGGCACGGGCCCAGGCGTCGGCGCTGTACCTCTTCTCGTATTACCTGGGCAGCAGCATCGGCGGCGCGGCGGGCGGGCTCGCGTACGAGCGGGCGCACTGGGCGGGTACCGGCGCGTACGTGCTGGTCCTGCTCGCGATCGGGCTGGCCGCGGCCGCGTTCGCGGGAGGTGGGCGGGCCCGGGCCGCGCGTCTTGATTTGAGCGGTCGCTTGGTTGGTAAGCTGCCCCGGTGAGCACCATGAAGGAACGGCGCCCCGCCGTCGACGGCTGGTTCACCACGGATTCAGGGGACGTCCGGCTGCTGGGCACGCGTTGCACGAGCTGCGGCACCCCCTACTTCCCCCGGAACGAGCTGGCCTGCCGCAACCCCGGCTGCGGAGGTCCGAAGGACGGCTCGGAGCTGGAGGAGCACGCGCTCTCCAACCGCGGCACGATCTGGTCGTACGCGGACGCCCGTTACAAGCCGCCGCCGCCCTACGTCTCCCCCGACCCCTTCGTCCCCTACACCATCGCCGCCGTGGAGCTCACCGAGGAACGCATCGTCGTCCTCGGGCAGACGGTGCCGGGCGTCGGCGTCGCCGACCTGGAGGTCGGCATGGAGGTCGAGCTGACCACCGGCACCCTCTTCGAGGACGACGAGGCCGAGTACACCGTGTGGATGTGGAGGCCCAGTGACTAGCGGGAGCGCGACCAAGGAGATCGCCGTCCTCGGGGCCGGGATGCACCCGTGGGGCAAGTGGGGGCGCAACTTCGTCGAATACGGCCTGGCCGCCGCCCGCGCCGCGCTCGCCGACGCCGGGCTGTCGTGGCCCGACGTCCAGTACGTCGCCGGGGCCGACACCATCCGCAACGGCTACCCGGGCTTCATCGCGGGCGCGACGTTCGCCCAGGCGCTCGGCTGGTCCGGGGCCCGCGTCTCCAGTTGTTACGCCGCCTGCGCGTCGGGCGCGCAGGCGATCGGCAACGCCCGTGCCCAGATCCTCGCGGGGCTGTGCGACGTCGCCCTCGTCGTCGGTGCCGACGCCGCGCCGAAGGGGTTCTTCAAGCCGGTCGGCGGCGACCGTCCCGATGACCCCGACTGGCTTCGCTTCCGGCTCCTCGGCGCGACCAACCCGATCTACTTCGCCCTCGCGGCGCGCCGCCGGATGGCCCTGCACGGCGCCACGCTGGACGACTTCGCCGCGGTCAAGGTGAAGAACGCGCGGCACGGGCTGGCCAACCCCAACGCCCGGTACCGCAAGGAGGTCACGGCGGAGGACGTGGCCGAGTCGGCCGTGGTCGCCGACCCGCTGCGGCTCCTGGACATCTGCGCGACCAGCGACGGCGGCGCGGCCCTGGTGCTGTCGTCGATGGACTTCGCGCGGCGGCACGGCGTCAGTGATCCGGTCCGCATCCCGGCGTTGTCGACGGTGACGCCGACGTTCCCCAAGACCGTGATCGACCTGCCCGACTTCGCGACCGACTCCGCGATGACCGTCCCCGAGCCGGAGCGGCCGTTCCGCTCCGCCATCGCGCACGCCGCGTACGAGGAGGCGGGCATCGGGCCCGAAGACCTCTCCCTGGCCGAGGTGTACGACCTGTCGACCGCCCTGGAGCTGGACTGGTACGAGGACATCGGCCTCTGCGAGGTCGGCGGGGCGGAGGAGCTGCTCCGGTCCGGCGCCACGGCCCTGGGCGGCAGCATCCCTGTGAACGCCTCCGGAGGCCTGGCCTCCTTCGGCGAGGCCATCCCCGCGCAGGCCATCGCCCAGGTCTGCGAGCTGACCTGGCAGCTGCGGGGGCAGGCCGAGGGCCGTCAGGTCGAGGACGCGCGCGCCGGCATCGCCGTCAACCAGGGCCTCTTCGGCCACGGCTCGGCCATCATCACCGTTCGCTGACGCTTTAGTCCGCGCTGCGGGCGCCCTTGTCTCGGGTGCCCGTGTCGCGGGCGCCCTTGTTGTGGGTTCCCGCGTTGTGGGTTCCCGCGTTGCGGGCGACCAGCAGGGCCCAGCCGATCAGCGGGGCCTGGATCGGCAGGCGCCCGTACACGACGGCGCGCAGCGGGAGCGGGCGGTGCCGCCAGTCGCGGGCCATCTTCACGTTCGCCGGGAAGACCGCGGCGAAGAGCGCCGCCGCCGCGAGCGCGCCCTTGCGGCGCGTCTTCGGGTAGGCGACCGCGGCCGCGACGCCCAGTTCGGCGACGCCGCTGAGGTGCGTCCACGTCCGCGCCTTGCCCGGCAGACGTGCGGGGACGATCGCGTCGAAGGGCCGCGGCACGAGGAAGTGCGTCGTGCCCATGGTGGCCAGGAACGCGGCCAGCCGGCGAGCCGTACGTGACGAATCAGACATGCGCCGAGTCTGGCAGAACGGGCAGATCACCATCCGGCGGGGCTACATTGGTTTTTGTACTGACTGGTCAGTTCAAATAGGAATGTGGCGGCGATGGCACTCCGGATGGAAACCCGAGGACTCTCCCTCCGCGGCTCACGCGGGTGGGTCTTCCGCGACGTGACGGCGACCGTCCCGGCGGGGGGCCTGGCGGCGGTGAGCGGCATCGCGGGTTCCGGGCGCACGGCCCTATTGCTCACCCTCGGCGGCCGGATGGAACCCACCGGCGGCATCGGCATGATCGGCGATCGGCAACTGGGGCGCGGCGTCCAGCGCGTCGCCGCCCTCGGCGTGATCGCCGGGGTCACCGAGCTCGACCCCTCGCTGACGGTACGGGAGCACGTCAGCGAGGCCCTCGACCTGCACGAAGGGATCTTCGGCAGATGGCGGGGACGGAAGGCGCGCATCGGTGAGGCGCTCGGCCGGGTCGGGCTGGACGTCGATCCGGGAACCCTCGTCCAGGATCTGGCCCCCGACGAGGCCCAGCTGCTCGGAGCGGCGCTCGGCCTGATCGGCGAGCCCGGCCTGCTGCTCCTCGACGACGTGGACGAGGGCCTGCCCTCCGACCGGCAGCACGAGCTGTGGCGGCGGCTGCGCGCCATCGCCGACTCCGGCGTGACCGTCGTCGCGACGTGCCACGACCCCGCCCCTGCCGAAGACGTCGCCCAGATCATCGAATTGGAGCCCTCCCGATGAGACTTCCCGCGCTGACGTCGGGCGGCCTGGAGCTACGGCGCTTCGGGCGGAACCGGCTGACCCGGATCGCGGTGGCCGGACTCGTCCTCCTGCCACTGCTGTACGCGGGCCTCTACCTCTGGTCGTTCTGGGACCCCTACGCCCGCCTCTCCCACGTACCGGTCGCGCTCGTCGTCGACGACAAGCCCGCCAAGGCGGACGGGAAGACGGTCCAGGCCGGTGCGGATCTCGCCGCCGAGCTGGAGAAGCGCAAGGTCTTCGACTGGCACACGGTCAGCCAGGACGCGGCGGACGACGGCGTGCGGTCCGGCAAGTACTACATGTCGCTCACCATCCCCTCCGACTTCAGCTCGCGGATCGTCTCGCCGAGCGGCTCCGGGGCGCCCCAGGCGGCGGCCTTGAAGCTGCAGATGAACGACGCCAACAACTACGTGGTCGGGACGCTCGCCCAGGCCGCGTTCAAGGAGGTCAGCACGGCGGCCGGGAGCGACGCGGTGCGCGGCTACTTCGACCAGATCTTCGTCTCGTTCGGCAAGCTGCACGGTGAGCTCGACAAGGCCGCGGATGGCGCCGGGCAGCTCGCGGACGGTTCCGGCAAGGCGCATGACGGCGCAGGCAAGCTGGCAGGCAAGCTCGGCCAGGCGCACTCGGCCGGTGAGCAGCTGACCTCTGGGCTCGGCACACTGCACGACGGCACCGGCGAGCTTGCCGACGGCAGCAGGCAGGTGTCCGACGGCATGCGGCAATTGACGGCGACGGTCGACAGGGCGGCGGACGCGGTCGTGCCGCTGCTGCGCGAGAACGCCCCGCAGATCCGTTCCGCCGCCTTGCTGGTGGCGAAGGGAGCCGACCGTCTGGCCGATGCCGCCGGGACCCTTCCCGCTCAGTCACGCGAGGCCGTCCGGGCCGCGGAGGCGGCTCAGGCCCAGCTCGACCGCTACCTCGCCGCCCACCCGGAGATCCCGCCGAACGTCCGGCACAGGCTGACGCAGGCCGCCGGCCAGGTCGTGTCGGTGGCACGCCAGGTCGACAGGTACATCCAGACGCACACGGCCGACCTCAAGAAGCTCGCCGCCGACGCCCGCGAGGCCGAGCGGCTCGCACGCAAGGTCGCCGCGAACGCGCCCACTCTCGCGGGCAAGGTCGAGGCGGCTCGGCGGAACGTGGACCGCCTGAACAACGGCGCCCGCCAGGTCGCCTCCGGCGCCGCTCAGGTCGATGCTGGCACCGGCAAGGCGTTCACTGGGACGTCCAAGCTGACCAGTGGGCTCGGGCAGCTTTCGGAGGGCGCCGTAACTCTCGACACCGCACTGCTGCAGATCTCCCAAGGAAGCAACGACCTCGCCCAGGGGCTTGAGGACGGCGTGAAGCAGGTTCCCTCGTACAGCAAGGGCGAGCGGAACGACCGCGCCGACATGATGAGCAGCCCGGTGCGGCTGGCCAGCACCACCGACAACAAGGCACCGAACTACGGCACCGGCTTCGCGCCGTTCTTCGTGCCGCTCGCGCTGTGGGTCGGCGGGATGGTCATCTACATGATGCTGCGCCCGCTCAACCCGCGGGCTCTCGCCGGGACCGCGCCCGGCTGGCGCGTCGCGCTGGCGGGCTGGCTTCCGGCCGCCGCGATCGGGGTCGCGCAGGCAGGGGTCGTGCTGGCCGTGCTGCACTTCGGCCTGGGACTGGAGGCCAAGCACTGGGCGGGGCTGATCGCCTTCCTGTCGCTCGCGTCCGCCGCGTTCCTGGCCGTGATCCAGTGGGTGAACGCGCGCTTCGGGCCGGTCGGGCGCATCCTCGCGCTCGCCCTGCTGATGTTGCAGCTGACGTCCGCGGCGGGTACCTATCCCATCGAGACGAGCCCGGGATTCTTCCAGGCGATCCAGCCGTACCTGCCCATGCCGTGGGTGGTCACCGCCGTCCGTCATCTGATCAGTGGCGGCAGCCTGCTCCCGGTGTGGCAGGGTGGTGCGGTGCTGGCGGCCTTCCTGGCAGGCGGGCTCGCGCTCACGTCCCTGGCCGCCCGGCAGAACCGCGTGTGGACGATGAAGCGGCTCCACCCCGTACTGAAACTGTGAGGCCCATGGGCAGGACGGCGACCCGCGAGCGGCTGTTCGCGGCGGCGATCGAGCTGATCGCCGCGCAGGGCTTCACGGCGACCACCGTCGACCAGATCGCGGACGCGGCGGGCGTCGCCAAGGGAACGGTCTACTACAACTTCGGCAGCAAGGCCGCACTGTTCACGGCGCTGCTCGACTACGGCATCGAGCGACTCTCGGCCACGCTGCGGGAGGCGTCGCGAGGGCGCAAACCGCTGGCGGCGCTTGAGGCGGTCGTCGGCGCGGAGCTGGCGTTCATCGGCGAGCACGAGTCGTTCGCCCGGCTGCTGATCGCCGAGACCTGGCGGTCGGGCGGCGGCGACTGGCGGCACGCCGCCCGGCTCATCCGCGAGCAGGCGATCGGCGTGATCGCCGACGTGCTGCGCGCCGCCGTCACCGCCGGTGAGCTGCGCGAGGACCTCGACATCGGCATCGCCGCGTCCGCGGTCTTCGGCATGGTCTTCACGGTCGCGCTCGACTGGCGCACGCTCCAGCCGGAACGCCCGCTCGCCGACGTCCACGCCACCCTGATGGACCTCCTGCGCGGCCGCCTCGCGGGCTAACGGGGACGGAAGACGCCGCCGATCAGCTTCTTGCCGTAGGGCACCTCGCCCACGCAGCGGTACATGCGGTCGCCCTGTTCGAACCGGCTCTGCGAAGGCGGGATCAAGCCCACGTCCCACCGCAGCGACCGGTACTTGGCCGCCCGGCCCTGCAGCGACCGCCGCAGGACGTTCTTGTTGCAGACCTTGCGCACGGTCGGGTTCTTGGCCAGCAGGTCCCGGTCGCCGGTCTCGCCGTCGGGCGGCATGAGGGCGATCGCGAAGACCTGGCGGCCGTGCGGCTCCTTGCAGTCGAACCTGCTCATCGACAGGATCCAGCCGTTCACCCAGACACCGCCTCCCCAGCACTCCGCCGTGCGGGTGCAGCGGGCCCGGGCGCCGGGCACGAGCGCGGCCGGGCAGTTCGCGGTGACGGTCTCCACGCCGTAGAGCTTCTTGTCAGCGGCCGCCGTATTGGCGTTGCCGGAGCCCTTTCCCGGCGTGGTTCCACCGCCCTGCTGCGAAGTGCCGGACTTGCCGGGGCCGGAGCCCTTGCCCGAATCGGAGCCCGAATCGGAGCCCGAATCGGGCGCGAACGCGACCAGCGCGCCCGCGCCGAGGATGCCGGCACCCACCAGCGCCGCGGCTCCGAGAATGAGGCCCTGCGACAACCCCCGCGACTGCCCGGCGGGAGCAACCGCAGGCTCGGTCGTGTGCCCGCCGATCGTCATGGGCGGCGCCATCACGGTGCGCAGCGGCGTCGGTGATTGCATGTCGACACCGGCCAGCGCGTCCCGGAAGGCGTCGGCGGTGGGAATGCGGGCGTTCCGGTCGAACGCCATGGCCTGCCGGAGCACCCCGGTCAGCGACGTCGGTACGCCGGGGAGATCGGGAACGGGCTGCTGCTGCGCCGCCATCAGGGCCGCGATGCTCAGCTGGCGATCAGGCGGGAAGTGCGGCGGCCGGCCGGACAAAAGCGCGTACAAAGAGGCCGCGAGAGAATAGACGTCGCCCGCCGGGCCCGGCTCGTCCAGCCGGAACGCCTCCGGCGGCGCGTACGCGGGCGTCAGCGCCTCGCGCGTGGCCGATGACTCCATTCCGGGCGTGGGCATGCTCGCCAGCCCGAAGTCCGCGAGCCCGGGGTTGCCGTACTGGTCCACCAAGATGTTGGCGGGCTTGACGTCGCGGTGCAGGACCCCGGCGGCATGCGCGGCGGCCAGCGCGTCGGCGATGTTGACGCCGATGTCGCGCACCTCCGGCGGCTGGAAGGGGCCACGCTCCCGGAGCCGGTCGTTCAGCGAGCCGCCCGGACAGAGCTCCAGGACCATGTACGGCCGCCCGTCCGGCAGCACGCCCGCGTCGTAAACAGCGACGACGTGCGGGTGGCCGGACAACCGCCCGGCGGCGGTGACCTCGCGCATGAACCGCCGCTGATCGCGCTCGGACGTGAGCGAGCGGCTGTCGACCTTCAGCGCCACCTCGCGCCGCACCGAGAGCTGGCGGGCGCGGTAGACGGTGCCGAACCCGCCCGCGCCCAGCGTCTCGACGAGCTCGTAGCCGGGGATGTTCATGCCGTACCGCTCCTGGAATGCCGGGATCAGCACCCTAGGGCATCTCGCGGACCTGCTCGATCACCCGCGGCATGATCGTGTTGTTGTCGCTCACATACCCGAGCAGGAATCCCAGCTGCTCGTCGGTGAAGCCGTCCAGTTTCTCGCCGAAGGCCCGCGCGATCGGCTCGAAGTACCGAGCGAAGCGCCCGATGCTCTCCGGCACCAGCTCGATGATCACCCGCCGCCGGTCGTCCGGATCCCGGGTGCGCCTGACGAACCCGGCCTTCTCCAGCCGGTCGATGACGGCGGTGATCGCTCCCCCGGTCGTGATGCCCATGAGCTGCGCGAGCTGCCCCGGCGTCTGCGGCCCGTCCAGCGTCAGCGCGTTGATGCACTGCGCGTCCGTGACGTTCATGCCGGCCTTGCTCGCGGTGGTGTGGTGCAGCAGCACCGTCCACATGGTGCTGCGCTGGATCGCCAGCTGCAGCTCCCGCTCCATCCGCGCCCGTTCCGGGTTCGACACGCACCCACCCCAATTCTCTCTTATACCGAGAGATTCTACCAGGGCAGGCGGGCGACGGCTCTGTCAGGCCTCCTGGGCTATTTGTTTGGCCCAGCGGTAGTCGGCCTTGCCGGCGGGCGAGCGCTTCATCTCGTCGACGAACGCGTAGGTGCGCGGGACCTTGTAGCCCGACAGCTCCTTGCGGCAGTGCGCGTCGAGCTCGTCGGGGGACGGGGGCTCGCCCTGCGGCTGGATGACGGCGGCCACGCGGCTGCCCCAGCGTTCGTCCGGAATGCCCGTGACCACGGCGTCGTAGACCGCGGGATGGCCCTTGAGGACCGCCTCGATCTCCTCGGGGAAGACCTTCTCGCCGCCCGTGTTGATGGCCTGCGAGCCCCGGCCGTACACGGCGATCGAGCCGTCCTCCTCGACGGTGGCGATGTCACCGGTCAGGAGCCAGCGCTTGCCGTCCACCTCGGGGAACGTCCGGGCCGTCTTCTCGGGGTCGTTGTAGTAGCCGCGCGCGATCCAGCCGGAGCGGGCCACCTGGCCCACCACGCCCGAGCCCGGCTGGACCACCTTGAGGGCGTCGTCGAGGACCGTCACGTTCTCCACGTCCGGCGCGAACCGCAGGCCCTTCTCGGGGGTCGAGCCCGCGACGGCCGCGGCGGTCGAGCCGGACTCGGTGGAGCCGAACCGGTCCAGGATCATGACGTTGGGCAACGCGCGGGCCAGGCGGTCGCTGACGGTGCCGGAGAGGATGGCGCCGGTGGAGACGTAGGCGAACAGGCTGGACACGTCGTACGAGGCGCCCGGCCGTTCCAGCTCCTCCACCATGGGGATGGCCATGGCGTCGCCGGTGATCGTGACGGAGTTGACCTTCTCCCGCTCGATCGTCCGCCACACCTCCGCCGCCTCGAACTTGCGGACGTAGACGACCGTGGCGCCCATCCACCAGGAGATGAACGTGGCCATCTGCGCGGCGCCGTGCATCAGCGGCGCGATCGGCATCATGGTGACGTGCCCGGCGTTCACGGCCTGGTCGACGACGTCCTGCGGCTTGCCCGGGCGGGGGAAGGTGGGGTTCCAGAACGCGAGGAGCATGTCCTCCATGCCCCACATCACGCCCTTGGGCATGCCGGTCGTGCCGCCGGTGTAGATGATGTAGGTGTCATCGGCCGACCTCGCCGGGAAGCCGCGCGTGGCGGGCTGGGCGGCGATGGCCTCCTCGTAGGCGACGGCGCCGGGGACCGTGGACGGGCCCGCCACCGCGATCAGATGCCGGATGGCCGGCACCTGCGGGGCCGTCGCCGCCACCCGCTCGTCGAACTCGGCGTCGTAGAGCAGCGCGACGCTGTCGGAGTCGCGGTAGACGTAGAGCAGCTCCGACTCGACGTAGCGGTAGTTGACGTTGATCGGCACGGCCCGGATCTTCAGCGCGGCCAGCAGCGCGACCGCGTACTCGATCCCGTTGTAGAGCTGGATCGCGACGTGCTGCCCGGGCGCCACGCCGGCGCCGTCCAGATGGTGCGCGAGCCGGTTGGCCTCGGCGTCCAGCTCGGCGTAGGTGAGCCGCCGATCGCCGCAGACGAGCGCGACGCGGTCCCCGATCGCGTCGGCGACTCCCTCGAACATGTCCGCGTAATTGAACTCCATCGGGCTTCTTCCTCCGGAGGGGCGGGAAGTGGGTGGGTGCCCGGGGCGCGCGCCTTCGCCCCGGGTGGAGAACTACGGTTTGTCGCTGCCGACGATCCACATGGCGAAGAACTGGGCCCCGCCGCCGTAGGCGTGGCCGAGGGCCCGGCGGGCCCCCTCGACCTGGTGCTCCCCGGCGAGGCCGCGGACCTGGAGGGCCGCCTCGGCGAACCGGATCATGCCGGAGGCGCCGATCGGGTTGGACGAGAGCACGCCGCCGGAGGCGTTCCACGGAATGTCGCCGTCGAGCGCGGTGGCGCCCGACTCGGTGAGCTTCCAGCCCTCGCCCTCGCCGCAAAAGCCGAGGTTCTCCAGCCACATCGGCTCGTACCAGGAGAACGGCACGTACACCTCGGCGACGTCGAGCTCGCTGCGCGGGTCGGCGATGCCGGCCTGCCGGTAGACGTCGGCCGCGGCGTCCATGCCGCCCTGCGGGTTCACCGTGTCGCGGCCCGCGAAGAAGATCGGCTCGGACCGCATCGTGGTGCCGTGCACCCAGGCCGGCTTGTTGGGGGTCTTGCGCGCGGCCTCCTCGGACGCGAGCACCATCGCGCACGCGCCGTCGGACGACGGGCAGGTCTCCAGGTAGCGGATCGGCTCCCAGAGCATCGGCGTCGACTCGACCATCTCGCGCGAGATGCCCGGGATCTTGAGGTGCGCGTACGGGTTCTTCAGCGCGTTCTCCCGGTCCTTGACCGCGACGAGCGTGCCGATGTGGTCGGGGGCGCCGGAACGCCGCATGTACGCGCGGATGTGCGGGGCGAAGTAACCGCCCGCCCCGACGACCAGCGAGGTCGAGTAGGGGGTGTTGACGGTGAGCGCCCAGGTGGCGTTGGACTCCGACTGCTTCTCCCACGCCACGGTGAGGACCCGGTCGTGCACGCCGCTCTGGATGAGGCTCGCCGCGACGTTCGCGGTCGAGCCGCCGACCGAGCCCGCCGTGTGCACGCGCATCATCGGCTTGCCGCGCGCGCCGAGCGCGTCGGCGAGGTAGGCCTCCGGCATCATGACGCCCTCGAAGAGGTCGGGCGCCTTGCCGATGACCACCGCGTCGATGTCGTTCCAGGTCAGCCCGGCGTCGTCGAGCGCGCGCTGCGCCGCCTCACGGACCAGCCCGGCGATCGAGACGTCCAGCCGCTTGGTCTTGTACGCCGTCTGACCCACGCCGATGATCGCGCACGGGTTACCCATTGTTCTCTCCCGAAAGGACGCAGACGAGGTTCTGCTGGAGGCACGGGCCGGACGTGGCGTGCGCGAGCACGCGCGTGGCGGTGCCGTCGGCGATGCGGGCGGCGGCCTCGCCGATGCGGATCAGGCCGGTGGCCATCACCGGGTTGGCCGACAGCGCGCCGCCCGAAGGGTTGACCGTCACGTCGTCGCCGAGGCCCAGCGCCTCCCGGAGGATCAGCTCCTCGTGGGTGAACTGGGCGTGCAGCTCGGCGACCTCGATGCCGGTGGCGCCGGCCTTCTCGCCTGCGATCCGGGCCGACTCCGAGCGGGTCAGGTCGCGTACGCCGGGAAGATGGGCCTCGCTGCGATGGTCGATCCCGGTGATCCAGGCGGGCCGTTCGCACAGCTCGCGAGCCTTGTCGCCGGCGGCCAGCACGATCGCCGCCGCGCCGTCGGCGTCCGCCGCGATGTCGTGCGGGCGGAGCGGCGCGACGTCGTAACCGGAGTCGCCGGGCTCGTCGAGGTGGAGGGCGAACGGGTTGTCGCGGCCGGCCGCGCGGGACCGGGCGGCGACGGCGCGCAGATCGTCCTCCTTGGCGCCCGACCGTTCCAGGTAGGCGCGGGCCTGGAGGGCCGCGAGCGACACCTGGTCGACCCCGAGCGGCGCCAGGTAGTACGGGTCGAACTGCTGGGTCATGATCTCGCGCAGCGTTCCCTGCGAGGGCTTGCCGAAGCCGTACACCAGCGCGGTGTCGATCTCGCCGTGCTGGAGCTTGACCCACGCCTCGTACAGCGCCCACGCCGCGTCCATCTCGACGTGCGACTCCATGATCGGCGGCCAGGCGCCGACCGCGTCGAGCGCGGACACGAACGAGAACGGCGCGCCGGCGAGGTAGTCGCACGACCCCGAGCAGGTGAAGCCGAAGCGCTTCACCCCGGTGCGTTCCTTGATCTCGGTGATGACCGGCGCGAGGAGCTCGACCTCGGCCTGCCCGGTGTCCTCGGCGGTGTGCCGCGTCTGGACGAACGCGACGACGGCCACATCTCTGCTCATTGTTCGCTCCGCTCACGGTGCGCCGCCGCTTCGACCCGGCGGCTTCCCTCGTCGCTCGTCCCTGGCTCCTCGGTCCGGCCGCCGGGCGGCGGCGCACTCACAGGTAGTCCTTGATCGCGTCGAAGGGGACGTCGGGCTCGTCGAGCGGCTCGAACCACTTGATGTTGGCCATGGTCTTGCCCCACTCCTCGCGGGGCTTCCAGGCCGCCTTGACCCGCATGCCCATCCGGACCTGGTCCGCCGGGATGCCCGCGACGAGGGCGAGCATGGTGAGCCCGGCGCCGTCCAGCAGGATGTAGGCCGACACGAACGGCACCTCGGGGGCGCGCGGGTCGGGCAGGTTGTTCACCGCGAACGTGGTGACGGTGCCGGTGTCGGCGACCTCGACCTCTTCGGTGGTGGGCACTCCGTCCTTGGGGCACAGGCCCTTCATCGGGACGATGACCTGCTCGCAGACCGGGCACCGGTGGCCGATGAGCTTGCCCTGCGACACGCCCTCCAGGAAGCGGTCGAGCGCCCGGCCGCCCCGCAGGTCGTACTCCAGCCGCGACGGCGCGTTGATCATCGTGACCTCGGGCTCGAAGCACTCGATGTCGCCGATCGACCCGGCCCGCTTGCCCCGGCCGCGGAACTTGGGCCGGACGCGCATGCCCGTCTTGAGGAAGCGCGGGGCGTCCGCGCCCTCGTCCAGCACGCCCACGTCGAGCGCGTGCAGCAGCGCGGTGTCGGCGCCGTCCGGCTGGATCAGCGCCCAGGCGAACGGGCGGTCGAGGGGATGCACCTTCAGCGGCCGGGACACCCACGACCAGCTCTGGACGGTGCCGGCGGGCCCGACCTCGACGTACTCGTCCGTCACCGCCTCGCCGGTGTCGGGGTCGTATTCCAGCGGCGGGAAGAGCACCTTCCCTGCCTGGGTGCGCACGCCCACCAGGCGCCCGTCGCGCAGCTCGCTCAGGAACCGGCCGATGACCGGCCCGACCGACCGCGTGTAACCGCCGGGGAACTCGAGGACGTGGTTGGGGGCTTCAGATGGCACTCTCGCGGTCCTTCCAGTACGGGTCGCGGAGCTTCCTCTTGAGGAGCTTGCCGTTGGGCTCGCGCGGCATGGTCTCGATGAAGTCGATCGACCGTGGCCACTTCATCTTGGCCAGCCGGCCCTCCAGTGAGGAGAGGATCTCGGCGGCCAGCTCCGGCCCCGGCGCGACGCCCGCCGCGGGCTCGACGATGGCCTTGATCTGCTCGCCCCACTCGTCGTCGGGGATGCCGAAGACTGCCACGTCGGCGACCTTGGGGTGGAGCGTGATCTCGTTCTCGATCTCGGCGGGGTAGATGTTCGCGCCGCCGGAAATGATCATGTCGGACTTGCGGTCGGACAGGAAAAGAAAGCCGTCCTCGGTGAGGTAGCCGATGTCGCCGACCGTGAAGTGGTCGTCGAGCCGGTTCTTCTCCGTCTTCTCCTTGTCGCCCTTGTACTCGAACGTCGTGCCGGCCATCTTCATGTAGATCGTGCCCGGCGTCCCCGCCGGCACCGGCTGCCCGTCGTCGTCCACGATGAGCAGCTCGCTGATCGGCCAGGCCTTGCCGACCGTGCCCGGGTGGGCGCGCCAGTCCGCGGGCGAGGCGATCGTGCCGCCGCCCTCGGTGGCCGCGTAGTACTCCCAGATGCAGTCGCCCCACCATTCGAGCATCCGCTGCTTGATCGGCACCGGGCACGGCGCGGCCGCGTGGATGGCCCACTTCATGGACGAGACGTCGTAGCGCTTCTTGACGTCGTCCGGCAGGCCGAGCAGCCGCTTGAAGTGCGTCGGCACCATGTGCGTGTTGGTGATCTTGTAGCGCTCGATCAGCCGGAGCGTCTCCTCGGCGTCCCACTTGTCGACGTAGACCAGTGTGTGGCCCATCTGCAGCGCCGTGCCGCCGAACTGGGTGACCGCGGTGTGGTAGTTCGGCGAGGTCACCAGGTGCGCCTGCGGTTCGTTCCCGGCGGGACGCCCGGCCTGCATGCCGAACAGCGACAGCAGGAACGTCATCAGCTCGGCGCTGTCGTCGGGATCGATGCCCGCCAGCTTGCGCTTGACGCCCTTGGGCCGCCCGGTGGTGCCGGACGTGTAGTGCATGGTCGCGCCGTTGCTGCGGTCGTCCGGCAACGTGTCGGGCTGCCCGTCGACCAGCTCGCCGAACGGCCGGAACCCCTCGACGGCACCGAAGCCGAACCGCCGATGCGCCTCGATCCCCGACTCCCCGGCACCGCGCACGCCTTCCTCGGCGTACCGCTCGTGCACGAAGAACGCCTTGGCCTCGCTGTCGGCCACGATGTAGCCGATCTCGGGGCCGGTCAGATGCCAGTTGATCGGCGTGTAGTACCAGCCCGCCTGCAACGCGGCCAGATAGAGCACCAGGCCCTCGACGCCGTTCGGCACCAGCCCGCAGAATCCGTCGCCGGTCTTGAGCCCGAGGCCCCGCAACCCGTGCACGACACGGTTGGCACGGGCGAGCAGGTCACCCGCGGTGTACTCGATCCCCTCCGGGTCGACGGCCGCGATCCACTCCGGATCGGCCTGCGCCAGCCGCCAAAATCCCAACGATCCCATCGGATCTCCTCGTTGGTCGCACGGTCGATGAGCAGCGTCGCACTCACCCCGGAATGCCAAAGTAGATCACGTTCTCGTTTTCTGGGGCAAGACCTGTTGACGCGCCGATCTCCCCACTAGAATCTGTTCTTGTTTCTTTCTGCCTGGGAGGACGCGTTGGAACGGCTGCCGATCAGCACCGAGCACTGCACCGTCGAGCGGGACGGTCACGTCGTCATCGCGACGATGAACCGTCCCGAGGCCCGCAACGCGCTGAGCTCGGCCATGCTCGTCGGTCTCGCCGACGCCTGGGCCTACATGTCCGAGACGCCCGAGGTGCGCGTGGGCATCCTCACCGGCGCCGAGGGCCAGTTCTGCGCGGGCGCCGACCTGAAGGCGATGGGCACCCCGCCCTCCGACCCCAAGGTCCAGGAGCGCATGCAGCAGATCCCGAACTTCCACTGGAAGGGACTGCTTCGCGAGGGCCAGCCGACCAAACCGCTCATCTGCGCGATCGAGGGCTACGCCGTGGCCGGCGGCACCGAACTCCTCGTCGGCACCGACCTCCGCGTAGTGGCGGAAGACGCCACCCTCGGCCTGTACGAGGCGAAGCGCGGCCTCTTCCCCATGGGCGGCTCCGCGATCCGGCTCCCCCGCCAGATCGGCTACGCCGCCGCGATGGACATCCTCCTCACCGCCCGTTCGGTGACCCCGCAGGAGGCCCTCGCCATGGGCCTCATCAACAAGGTCGTCCCGTCCGGCACCGCCCTCCAGGCCGCCCGCGAGCTCGCCGACCAGATCGCCGAATGCGGGCCCCTCGCCGTCCAGGGCATCCTCCGCACCTACCGCGAGACGCAGCACCTCTCCGAAGAGGAGGCCCTCAAGATCTCCGACGAGATCGGCTGGCCCGTCATCGGCTCCGAGGACGCCAAGGAAGGCTCCAAGGCATTCAAGGAGAAGCGTCCCGCCGTCTACCGGGGCAAGTGATCCCTAACCCTCATTAGGTCACATCCGGAAACACCCATGTTGATTGCCGGCTCTTCCCGTGGCTATGGCACCGGACGCATGTGTCAGAGGAGGAGCGACCGGATCATGGCACTGAACATAGGACGCAAGCGACAGGACGCGCCCGTCGCGGAGGAGCGGCGCCCGCCCCTGCGAGAGCGCCTGTGGCCCCGGCGCACGACCGCCGAGGCCACGCAGACCCCCACGCGCACCGTCGTCGTCGAGCGCAAGCCGCGCCGGTGGCCCCGTCATCGGCCCAACCCCGTCAGCTCGATGGTCATGGGCGCGGGCTGGGCGGCCGTCCTGATCCTCGTGCTCGGGATGCTGCTCACCCTGGGCGACGCCAACCCGGGCAACACCCTCGTCGACTCGACCCTCGACGCCGGACGCTGGCTGGCGACCCCGTTCCACGACGCGTTCACCCGTTCCAACCCCGAGCACCAGCTCTACCTCAACTGGGGGATCGCCGCCGCCGTCTACTACGCGATGGCGCGGGTCGTCTCCTGGCTGATCCGCTTCTGATCGTCGGCGCGCCTGCCGACACCCGCTCAGAACTGAGCAGGCGCGCCGCTCCAGCTCCTGAACGGCCCGCGCACCCCCGTCATCCGCGGGTCGTTCAGCATGTCACCGGTAGACGGCGGAAACCTGCCAGCTCGAACCCGTGGCCCCTTGATCGACTTGGGGCATGACCACAACGATCAACTCGGCGCCCCGGCTCGGCGTCGTCGCGGTCACGCTGGGGATCTTCTCCATCGTCACCACGGAGATCCTCCCGATCGGCCTGCTCCCGTCGATCGCGGACGGCTTCGAAATCTCGGCCGGGACAGCGGGCCTCACGATGACCGTCCCGGGCTTCGTCTCGGCGGTCGCAGCACCCGCCGTGACCGTAGCCAGTGGCCGGATCGACCGGCGAACACAATCTTGTGCGGCCTCATGACCGTGCTGGCCCTGGCCGATTTCCTCGCACTCCTAGCAGCGGCGACGATGGCTATTGGAACTCGCCCGTCTCCAACATGAAGCCGAACGGCTCAGGCAGGTCGATCCCCTTGCCGAAGCCCAACCGGATGTCCTCGCGGTAGTCCCCCGCGTCACGGTCAGGCTCGCTGAACAGGCACAGCGTCCTGTCCACGCGGTCTGCCAGCAGGTAGAGCGGAATGCCCGCCTTCGCATAGCAGTGCCGCTTGATCCAGCGGTCCATCTCGGGCTTGCCGGAGGTCACCTCGACCACCATCGCGACACCAACTGAAGGCATCCAAGGCTCGGCCCCGGCGAACAGATCCAGGTCCATCGGCGCGAAGACACCGTCCGGAACTAGATAGTTCTTCGTGTTGTGGAGCGCCTGGCGACCTGCCGGCCGATGGAGGACAGGACTCCCTCATGGTCTCCCCCGGGGGCGGCGACACGACGATCTCTCCTTCGATGAACAGACGAACGCCGCTGCTCGGACGCGCGTGAATAGCAGAGAAGATGCACATAATGGGCGGGTGGCCTCTGTTCCGCCTGCGCGGCATCTGGTGCGTGCCAAGGACCTCGCTGACGCGCGGTATTTCGAGCCGCTGACCGTGGACGACCTCGCGCGGGCGGCGGGGCTTTCGCGGGGGCATTTCAGTGCGGAGTTTCGCAGGGCGTTCGGGGAGACGCCGCATGCGTATCTGTTGACTCGGCGGCTGGAACGGGCCGCGGCCATGCTTCGGACGACCGACCGCTCGGTGGCGGACATCTGTGTGGGCGTGGGGCTTCAGAGCATCGGCTCGTTCACGACCAGCTTCAGCCGCGTGTACGGGATGTCACCGACGGCCTACCGCGCCTCATACCCGCCCGCTGTTGACTTCGCGCTGATACCCGCGTGCGTCCTGCGTGCATATGGGCGTCCGCGAAACCGGACGTTTCGAGAAGACGCCGCGCGGCCTCGCTGATTAGCGTCGGTGGCGACCGACGAGGGAGGACCCGATGATCAAGATCGCCAACGCGCAGTTGTGGGTGCACGACCAGGACGAGGCTCTCGCGTTCTACACGCAGAAGCTCGGCATGGAGGTGCGCGTCGACGCCACCATCCCCGAGATGGGCTTCCGCTGGCTCACCGTCGGGCCGGTCGGCCAGCCGGACGTCGCGATCGTCCTCATGGCGATCCCCGGGCGGCCCCTGATGGACGACGCCACGAGCGGGCAGGTGCGGGAGCTGGTGGCGAAGGGCTTCGCGGGGACCGTCTTCCTGGTCACCGACGACTGCCGCGCCGCGTTCAAGGAGCTCACCGAACGGGGTGTGGAGTTCACCGAAGAGCCCGACGAACGCCCGTACGGGATCGATTCGGCGTTCCGCGACCCCTCCGGCAACAACATCCGCCTGACCGAGGCCTACTCGGCCATGCCGTAACGAAGAACGCTCCGGCCGGGTGGGCGGCCGGAGCGCTCTTCGGTCAGGCTTCGGTGATGGTGTTGAGGCGTTCGATCGCCTCGACGTACTCCTCGATCAGGTCGTAGACGACCTGGGCGGCGGGCTTGACCTGGTTCATCGAGCCGACGATCTGGCCTACCGGGAAGGTGACCAGCTCGCCGTCGCCGGAGCGGGCGATGCGGGGCAGGGCGTCGGCGACCAGCATGAACTGCATGGGCATCGGGAGGTAGCCGGGCGACTTCTCGCTCTCCCAGGCCTCGGTCCACGCGGTCTTGAGGAAGCGGGCGGGCTTGCCCGTCCAGGCCCGGGAGCGCACGGTGTCGCGGGAGGTCGCGTTCAGGAGTTTAGGCATCGCTCTTTCGGGGGTGTCGGCCTCGTCGACCGTCAGCCAGATCGAGCCGGTCCAGGCGCCGTCGGCGCCGAGGGCCATGCCCGCCGCGAGCTGGCGGCCGCGGCCGATGCCGCCGGCGGCCAGGACGATCGTCTCCTCGCCGACCGCGTCCACGACCTCGGGGATCAGGACCATCGTCGAGACCTCGCCGGTGTGGCCGCCCGCCTCGGTGCCCTGCGCCACGATGATGTCGACGCCGACCGCGACCTGCTTGCGGGCGTGGCGGGCCGTGGAGGCGAGGCCCGCGACCTTGACGCCGTGCTGGTGGGCCAGCTCCACGACGTCGGCCGGGGGCGGGCCGAGGGCGTTGGCCAGCAGGGCGATGGGGTGCTTGAGGGCGACCTCGACCTGCGGGCGGGCGGTCTGGTCGGTCCAGCCGAGCAGGGCTTTGTTCGCCTTCTCGGTGGACGGCTCGACGCCGTGCTCGGCGAGGAGGTCCTCCAGGAAGGTCCGGTGCTCCTGCGGGATCATGCCCTGCAGCTTGCCGAGCAGCTCGTCGGCGTCGCCGAGGTCGGCGCCCTCGTACTTGGCGGGCATGACCACGTCCACGCCGTACGGCTTGCCGCCGACGTTCTCGTCGATCCATTTGAGCTCGAGCTCGAGCTCCTCAGGGGTGAAGTACAGCGCGCCAAGCACGCCCATGCCGCCGGCGCGGCTCACGGCCGCGACGACGTCGCGGCAGTGACTGAACGCGAAGATCGGGTACTCGATGCCGAATAGTTCGGTGACTCGTGTCCGCACACCCCGAACGATAGGCCCCCGATCAGCAAACTGCAACATGTTCTACTTTGGGGATTCGGCTGGAGGGGCAGGTTGTTGAGGTCGGTGGTTAGAACACGTATCAGAGACCCCGTGGCGCCGCCACGGGATCGCTGGGAAGGGGGAGGTCAGGAGCGCTTGACCGGCTCGCCGGGCTGCACCTCGCCGAACTTGCCGTCCGCCCGCCGGACCGGCTTCTTCGGCGGCCGCGCGGCCTTGCGGTCGGCCACCATGCCCGAGATGGCGCCCAGCAGGAGCATGATCACACCCAGGAAGAGCGAGCCGACCGGCACGTAGACCCGGACGGCGGCGATCTTCAAGGCGTAGGCGTCGGCCTGGGAGACCAGGCTCTTCTCGCCCTGCTCGGTGGTCCGCAGGTCGGCCGACGCGACCGTCATCTTGCCCCGGCCGTCCGGGGTCTGGACGAAGCTGTGGATCGCCTGCCGGACCTTGACCGGGACGCCGGTGCGCGGGTCGACCCACTGGGTGATCGTCGACTGGAAGTAGCGGTCGACCTTCTGGGCGGGGCTCTTCTTGCCCAGCCCGAGCCACTCGCCCGGCATCTTGAAGGTGACCTTCTGGGTCATCGTGACCGGGACCTGCCGGGTGAACTTGTACGCGGTGATGCCCTGCACCGTCTCCTCGGCCTCGAAGCGCATCGGGACCGAGCGGCGGGTGGTCATGTCGAAGAACGGGTAGTCGCGCTTCTCCACGTTCGCCAGCGGGAAGAGCAGGCCGTAGCCGCTCATCTGCACCTTGGTGTCGCCGCCGATGTTGACGCCGCAGCAGTTGACCAGCTGCGCGGACCGCCGGTCGAAGGCGATCCGGTACCCCTGGACCTCGATCATCTTGTCCGGGTGGGCCTTGTCGTAGATGTTGGTCGACGAGTCCCAGACGGCGATGTCGTTGTCGCCGTTGTTGGCGCGGACGTCGCCGCGCACGGTGTTCTCGGCGACGAGCGTGACGTTCTTGCGCATCTTGAGCGTCGCCGTGTCGAAGTAGGCGGCGTTCTGGGCCTGGAGCTGCGTGCGCTGGTAGCGGTTGAGCGGCGCGCGCACCATCTGGTCGGCGACATAGAACCGGACGAGCGGCGCCATCGCGAGGAAGAACGCCCCGAAAACGACCAGGACCAGGCCGAACGTCCGGCGCATGTCCAACCTCCCGCAGGGCGTCTCACGACACGTCGTTTCACGAGCACGAGGGGCCGACCCCGGCGTGTGCGCGTTACCCTACAGGACCACTGAAACCGGTCATCCAATAAGCCGATTCCGCAGAAGGCGCCCTTGTGAACACCGGTATCCGCACCTCGGGCCGGCGCCGGCCGGGGCCTCCGGGCCGCGCCCGGCTCGCCCTTCCGGGCCGCCGCTGGCTGGCGCTCGGCGCGGTGCTGCTCGCCACGTTCATGGACCTCGTGGACGTGACGATCGTGAACGTGGCGCTGCCGGCGATCCAGCGGGAGCTGCACGCCGGTTACGCCGCCGGGCAGTGGATGGCCGCGGTCTACGCGCTCGGTTACGCGCTGCTGTTGATCACGGGCGGACGCCTCGGCGACATCCTCGGGCGGCGGCGGGTCTTCCTGGCCGGGATCATCGGGTTCACGGTCGCGTCGGCGGTGGCGGGGGCGGCGGTCTCCCCCGGCATGCTGATCGGTGCCCGCGCGGCCCAGGGCGCGTTCGCCGGGATCATGGTGCCGCAGGCGCTGTCGGTGATCACCGTGCAGTTCGCGCCCGGCCGCGAGCGCACGCTGGCGTTCAGCCTGTACGGGGGGCTGCTCGGCGTGGCCCAGGTCGGCGGGCCGATCCTGGGCGGGCTGCTCACCCAGCACGGCGTCTTCGGCGCGCTGGGCTGGCGGGCGATCTTCTACGTCAACATTCCGGTGGGCCTGGTCGCGCTGGCCGGCGCCGCGCGGTGGATGGACGACTCGCGCGCCAAGCCGCCGCCTCGGCTCGACCTGATCGGGGTGGCGCTGATCAGCGTCGCGTCGCTGCTGTTGATGTTCCCTCTCGTGCAGGGACGGGAGTACGGCTGGCCGTGGTGGTCCGTGGCGCTCCTCGTATGCACCCTGCCCGTCCTGATCTTGTTCGCGGCGTACGAGCGGCGGAGCACGAGCCCCCTCGTCCCGCCGCAATTGTTCGCCCGGCGCCCCTTCACCGCCGGGCTGATCCTCACGCTGGCCCTCTTCGCCGGCGTCGCCGCGTGCTTCATCACGCTCACGTGGGGCCTGCAGTTCGGCCTCGGCTGGTCGCCGATGCGGGTGGCCCTGACCGGCTTGGCCTGGCCCGCCGGGGTCGCGTGCACGGCCCAGTACACGCACCGGCACGGCCACCGCCACGCCCGCCGCCTGGTCGGCGCCGGCACGCTGATCATGGCCTTCGGGCTGGCCGGTCTCAGCGTCCTCACCGCCGCGGCCGGCCGCGGCCTGACGCCCTGGCCGATGGTCCCGTGGCTGTTCGTCGCCGGGCTGGGGATGGGCTTCGCGCTCCCGATCCTGGCGAACGCGGTGATCAGCGACGTGCCCCACCACAGCGCCGGGGCGGCCTCGGGCGTCTTCAACTCCGTCACCCAGCTCGGCGGCGTCCTGGGCGTCGCCGCGGCCGGGCTCCTCTATTTCGGTGCCGCCAAGGCCCCGGTCGCCATCTCCCCGGACGGGACCCCGCGGGCCCTGGCGTTCAGCTCGGCGGCGTTGCTGCTCGCCGCCGTACTCTCCGGTTTGCTACCGAGACGTATCGCATCGGACGAACCCGGCCAACTACCCTTCAGCGACACCGTCGAGACTCCACGCCGACCGGAGGGGAGGCCGCGCTGACGCCGACGCGCGTGACCGTCGTGGTCCCGACCCGGAACTCCGCCCGCACGCTGGAGCGGTGCCTGGCCTCCGTCCGGGCGCAGACGCAGGCGGTGGAGCTGGTCGTCGTCGACAACGCCTCCACCGACGCGACCCCCGCGATCGCGGCGGCGCACGCCGACGTGGTGGCGGGCCACGGGCCCGAACGCAGCGCCCAGCGCAACCACGGCTGGCGGACCGGCACCGGCGAGATCATCGCCTTCGTCGACTCCGACATGGTCCTGGAACCCGAGGTCGTCGAGCAGGCGGTCAAGATCTTCGCCACCGAGCCCGACCTCGGCGGCCTCGTCATCCCGGAACTCTCGTTCGGCGAGGGATTCCTGGCCCGCTGCCGGGCCGTCGAGAAGCGGTCCTACCTCGGCGACGAGACGGTCGAGGCCGCCCGCGTCTTCCGCCGTTCGGCCCTGGAGCGGGCCGGCGGCTACGACGAGGAGCTGAGCGCCTTCGAGGACTGGGACCTCGCCGACCGGGTGGCCGCCGGCGGGTTCCGCATCGGCCGGGTGACGGCGGTCGTCTGGCACGACGAAGGCCGCATCACGCTGCGTTCCGCGTACCACAAGCGCCTCTATTACGGCCGCTGGCTTCCCGCCTACCGATCCCGCCCGCACGCCCGGTCGTTCAACCGCCCGCGGTCGGTGCGGGCACTCCTGCGGCAGGGCGCGCCCCACCTCGTGGCCGGGCTGGTCGCGCTCAAGATCTCCGAGGCGCTGGGCCTGCTCCGCGGATCCCGCTCGGATACCCTTCGGCCACCGTGACACTCGCAGCTCCCCGACCCCAGGCCCCCCGACCCCACGCGGGCCGGGACGATCGGCTCCCCACGATCTCCGGGCACCACGCCGCGCTCGACGGTCTCCGCGCCGTGGCGGCGCTCATGGTGCTGCTCTTCCATGTCGCGGCGAGCACGGGCTACCTCACCCGCCAGGGCGCGCTGCCCTCGCTGCTGTCGCGGGGCGAGATCGGCGTGCCGATCTTCTTCACGCTGTCCGGCCTGCTCCTCTACCGGCCCTGGGCCGCGGCGGCGCTCGGGCTCCGTCCGCCGCCCGGGACGATCGGCTACCTCTGGAAGCGCGCGCTGCGGCTGCTGCCCGCCTACTGGGCGCTGGTCGCGGTGACGATGGTGATGTACGCCGAAGATCACCTCACGGACGTCTGGACCTGGATCTCGCTAGGGACCCTCACCTACAGCTACGACCCTCACCCCTGGTGGAACAACTACCTCGGCCCCAACGGAATGGGCCAGATCTGGAGCCTTACGGTCGAGGCCGCGTTCTACGTGGCGCTGCCGCTGCTCGCACTCCTGCTCCGGCTCTGGGCACAGCGGGCCGGTGCGGACGTCGGCGCGCGCGCCCGGCGGCTCCTGTACGGGCTGGGCGGCTATTCGCTGATCTCCGGGATCTACGCGCTCGGGGTCTCGTTCACCTCGAACGAGGGTTTCTACGGCAACTGGCTGCCCCGCTACCTGGCCTGGTTCGCGGTGGGGATGGCCCTGGCCGTGGTGTCGGTCTGGGCCCACGCCGAAAGCGACGGCGGGCCGGTGGGCCGGTTCTGCCGGACGGTCGCGGCCTCGTGGGGCATGTGCTGGATCACGGCCGCGCTGCTCTACTGCGTGGCCTCGACGCCGCTCACCGGGGTGTCCCGCTTCATCGCCGCGAGCGCCTGGACGACCGAGCTGCACATCGTGCTGTACGGCCTCGTCGCCGCGTTCCTGATCGCCCCGGTGGCGCTGGCCCCGGCCGGCCATCCGGCGATACGGCAGATCCTGGGCAACCGGGTGATGGCGTTCCTCGGCAAGATCTCCTACAGCATCTTCCTGTGGCAGTTCGTGGTCATCTACGTCTGGTTCGACATCACGGACCACCCGCCGTTCACCGGCAACCTGCTCGTCGACTTCCCCGTCTGCGCGCTACTCACGGTCGGGGTGTCGGCTCTGAGCTACTACCTGATCGAAAGCCCCGCCCGGCGCCTGGGAACGGGACGCCGGAAGCCCGTTGGCCGGAAGCCCGTCGGGGAGGGTCTCCCTGGGTGAAGGCCCACCCTCGGAGGGCCCACCCTCCGGCGGACGTGCCTCCGCCCGCCCTACCTCTGCCCCACCTGTCTCCGCCCGACTTGCCTCTGGCACACCTGTCTCCGGCACACCTGTCTCCGGCACGCCTGCGTCCGGCGGGTTTGTCTCTGCTGGGCTGACGGGTACCCAGCGCAGCTCTCCCCCGCCGGGGAGCCAGATGTCCGGCTCGCGCGATGCGGCGAGCATGGCCGCCAGGTAGCCCACCACCACGAGGCCGAGCACCTGCGGCACGACGTCCCGGAGCACGTCCGGCACGGTGCCCTCGTCGCCCTGGCGCGCCATCCACGTACCGGCGGCGACGCACGCGCCGCCGGCCACCATCGGCATCGCGATCACCCAGGACGAACGCAGCCGGCGGACGGGAGCGGAGCCATGGCGCTGCGCCCAGTGCGTCACCAGCGCCACGACCACGGTCACGCCCAGGCCGACGAGGCCCGCCAGCCAGAAGCCGAGCCCGGCGGCCAGCCCGAGCGCCGCGAAGCGGGCCGCGAATCCCGGTGTTCCCGTGGGCGCGGGAGCCGCCGCCCTGACGGGAGCCTGCCGCCGCCAGAACGCCACGAGGAAGAGCACGAGCAGGAGGTTGAGGCCGGCGAAGAGCGCGATCCGGTAGAGCCCGTCGGGTTCGTAGGTCAGCTTGACCACGCCCGCCGTGCCCGCCGGGACCTCCCACGCCTGCCGCCAGCCGTCGAGACGGACGGGGCGCAACTCCTGGCCGTCGACCACGGCCTTCCAGCCGACGTTGTAGTTCTCGTTCACGACGAGGTACGAGCGCCCTTGGGTGTCGACCTCCACCTCACGCGCGCCCTTGTCCCAGCCCCGGACCTGCACCGGCTGGCTCGCCTGGGGCTTGGCCGCGCCCAGCTCGCCGCCCGGGTCGACGACCATCGAGTCGACCCGGTAGGCGGTGCCACCGGCGCCGATCCGGTTGTCGCCCGCGACGACCCGTACCGGCTCGCAGGTCTGGAACCGCATGAGCCGCCCGCCCAGCACGTCGTCCACGGTCCCGCTGAGCCGCGTCCGGCTGGAGGTGCCGTTGACCTGGACGGTCGGCCCGTATCCGCAGGGCGTGGTGAACGGCTTGAACCCCGACGCCGTCAGCGGCTGCACCCCCGGCACGGTGACGTCGCTGATCTGGAGGGGCACCTGAGAGGACGTGAACCTGAGCGTGATGCGGTCGGTCCAGATCGGGGAGAACCGCAGCCGCCCGTTCTTGTCGACCAGGCCCTCGCGGACCTCGCCGCGCGCCCCGGTCACGGTGACGCGCAGCGCCGCCGACGCTCCGGCGGGCCGGGCGATCGTCACCTCGCCGAGCCGCCCCGCCCGGCCCCAGGCGATCTTGAGGGTGGGCGCGCGGTCGTCGCCGGCGGCCAGCCAGGTCGTCGCCGGGTTGCCGTCGAACGCCGACCGCGGCAGGCCCGCCGGTTCGCGCGTCCAGGTCGAGCTCGCGCCGACGGTGACCTTGGACCCGAACCGGGTGAGCCGGTCGATCAGCCCCGGCTCGGTGAGCACCGCGTTTCCGCTGATCTTGGCGCTCGCCTCGGCCGGCGAAGGGAAGACCCTGTTGAACGTGTTGCCCTCTTCGTCGTCCTTGCCCAGGTCGGGCGAGCAGACCCAGCGGGACGAGCCGCGCATGCACTCCGACCGCCGCGGCACCGATCGCGCCATCAGCTGAGCGGGCGCCTGGCCGGCGGACTTGGCCTGCCTGCCCGCCACCGCGGCCTGTCCGCTCGGCACCGCGGGCATGCGGAGGTAGCGGGACGCCCGCACGCCCGGGATCGTGAGCTCGGAGACGGCCACCCGCGCGGCGGCGGGCGACACCGGCTCCTTGGCGAGCTTCAGGATGCGGATCCGGATCCATCCCGTCGGCCCCGCCGGGGCCCGCAGCCGCTGCGCCTCGGCGGTCGGCCGCAGGTCCTGCTCGATCGTGCCCGCCTGGGTGTCGACCGCGACGCGCGCCGGCGACGGGCCGAGGAAGTCGTTCTGGACGAAGGACACGTCGACGCCCTGGCCGACCTCCCGGGACTCCTTGAAGTCCACGCGCAACCACTGCTGGAGCGGCCCGTTCCAGCCGCCCGTCGTCCAGTGGGTGCGCGGGTCGTTGTCGAGGGCCGCCGACGGCAGGGCGCCCGGGTCGTCGAACCCGGTGAGCGCGCCGGGATCGGCGGCCGAGGACGAGGCCGTGACGCTCTTGATCCCGTCGTACGCGGCGGTCGTGCGGTAGCGCAGCCACTCGGGCTCTTCCGGATCGGCGCCCTGGCCGCGCGTGTCCGACCGCGTCCCGTCGGCCGTCTTCGTCGGGGAGATCTGGCTGCGGATCTCCCCGATGTTGCGGTCGCGCCAGCGCATGGCGTCCGACACGACGCGCTGGGCCGGAGCCGCCGGATCGTCGTCGTCGAGCAGCACCGGACGGCCCTTGAGGGCGCCGTTGTCGGCGAGCGACAGCAGCCCCTCCGGCGCCCCGTACATCCGGACGGCCCGGCTCGCGTCGAGCATGCTCACGACGTCGTCGGCCTCGCCCACCTCGTAGATCTCGACCGGCGGGTAGCGCTGGTCGAAGGAGCCGACCGCCTCGTCGTCGCCCCAGCCGCCGACCGGCTGGTCACCGAACGAGGCGACGCGCTTGATGCCGGGCGAGGTCTCCAGGGCCTCGTGGATCCGGGCGGGCCAGGCGCCGCGCAGATCCGACCGGCTGAGATCGTTGCGCACGAGCAGGAAGCGCACGCCCATCCGCGCCAGCACCTCGGTCAGCCCCGCGGAGCCGCGCCCGGCCGCGACGCGCTGGTCGATGGCGTCCATCAGCCGCGCGTAACCCGGCGAGCCCTGCGGGACGAGCTGCCGCGCGCCCCAGCGAGTGCTGAGCAACGGCTGGACGATGTCGTCCATGGGACGGCCCCAGGTGTACTCCCCGAAGCGGGCGCCCGGCACGGCGAGCACGGCCTGCTGCCCGGCCCGCCCGTTCAGCCAGTTGGCGGCCTGCTGCCAGTACTGCGGAACGGCCGGAAAGTCGCCTGGCCCAGCCAGGCCGTTGGTGAGCGCGGGGAATGACACCGCCGCCAGCGTGGCACCCGAGACCGCGAAGAGGCTCAGCCGCGCCCGTGGCCGCCGCAGCGTCCCCGGCAGGTGGACGAGCCCGAGCGCGAGCGGCAGCCTCACCAGGCCGTCGAACTTGTAGAGGTTGCGCAGCGGCGCCAGCGGCCCGTCCAGCAGCTCGCGCATCGGCGCGGCCAGCGGCCCCTCGATCCGGCTCGCGTGCCCGGCCGCGATGATCGCGAGCCCGGCGAACAGGACGAGCAGCAGGAACGTGCGTTCGGGCAGGTCGCGGCGGGCCAACCCGGCCAGGCCGAGCGCGGCCAGCATCGCGGTCACGATGATCAGGAACGTGCCGGTGGACAGCTGGAACCCGACCGGAAGCGAGAAGGGGTCGAGATAGTTGATCCAGCGTTCGGCGCCCCGCAGCACGTCGATCAGCCCGGTCGGCCCGGTCGTGGTGTCGGACTTCTCGGTGTAGCCGAGCCAGGAGAAGCCGTACCGCCCGGTCAGGACCAGCGGCGCCAGCCACCAGGCCGTGGCGAGCACGACGGCGACGCCCCACCAGATCATCAGCCGGATCCGTCCCGGCACGCCGCGGCGCCGGGTGAGGAGGTAGATCGCGGGGACGGCGAGCACGGCGATCGTCGCGGTGCCGTTGATCCCGCCGCACAGCGCCACGGCGACGCCGGACCGCGCGGCGGCCCGGATCCGGGAGCCGCGCCCGTCACCGGCCGACGTCAGCGGGAGGACGATCCACGGCAACATCGCGAGCGGGAGGTACTCCCAGGAGTTCTGGCCGAGGGCCGAGAGCCCGTGCGGCCCGAGGGCGTACGCCATCGCGCCCACGAGCCGGCTGACCGGGCCACCGATCCCGAACCGTTCGGCCAGCCGTCTGGCGCCCAGGAAGGCCGCGCAGAGCAGCAGCGACAACCACAGGCGCTGGGTGATCCACGCGGGCAGCCCGATCAGGTCGCCGAGGGCGTAGAACGGGCCCATCGGGAAGAAGTAGCCGGCCGCCTGGTTCTGGAGCTGGCCGAACTGCTCGGGATCCCACAGGTGCAGCGCCCGGCCGAGGAAACCGAGCGGGTTGACCGCCATGTCGATCTTGGTGTCGGCGAGGATCCGGCCCGGCCGGGTGGACGTCACCAGGACGATCAGGGCCAGGCAGCAGATCGCGCTCCGGAACCGTTCGCGCAGCCGTTCGTCGAGGCCCTCCCCGCCGTGATCAGGCTGCTCGGGCCGCCGGGCGGGGTCACGGTCGGCGTCGGAGAGGCGGCGCGCCAGCCGGTCGGCCCACGCACCGGTGCCGGTAGCCATGCCGCTCGCCCCTCCTCCCTGCCCTGGATCCCGTCCGTCCGCGCGCGGATCGGGTGCGACTCAGCGGACCGAACCGTCGCCGGCGGAGACGTCCTCGCCCGAACGGACGTCCTCGGCGGCACGGACGCTCTCGTCGGCGCGGCCGAGCAGCCGCTCCGCCGGGGTGGCGATCCGTACGTCGAGCACGCCGCCGCGGTCGCGGAGCAATTCGTCCCTCACCGGACCCTCGACGACGCGGGGATGCTCGTCACCGTACCCGCGTACGACGTGTGCGTCGGCGTCTCCGGTGGCACTGGTGCCCGCGCGCACCGCCGCCGCGATCAGCTCGCCCATCCGGTCGGCGGTGCGCGCCCAGTCGAACTCCGCCGCCCAGGCGCGGCAGTCGGCGGCCACCCGCGCCCGGCGCTCGGGATCGTCCAGCTCCTTGAGCACCCGTTCGACGGTGCCGGCGAGCTCCTCCTCGTCGGGGACCAGCCAGCCGGTCACGCCGTCGCGGATCGCGTCGCGCAGGCCGTCCACGTCGTAGGCGACGGTCGGCACGCCCAGCGCGGCGGCCTCGGCGACGCACAGCCCCCAGCCCTCGCCCTGCGAGGCGCTCAGATGGAGATCGGCACGACCGACCAGGGCCGCCTTCTCCTCCTCCGACACGAAACCGTGCAGGACGACCGTCCTGCCGAGGCCGCGCGCGGTGATCTCGGCGGCGAGCCGGTCGTGCTCGGGGCCGCGCCCGACGATGCCGATCCGCAGATCCGGCCACTGCGGAAGCAGCCGCTCGGCGAGGTCGAGCACCCGGCCGACCCGCTTGTGCGGCACCAGCCGGGTCACGCACACCAGCTCGGGAGCCCCCACCGGCTCGGCCTCAACAACCTCGTCGGGGATGGTGACGCCGACGGGCACCAGGTAGATCGGGCCCGTCCAGGCCAGCCGCTCCCGGAGGGCGGTCATCGTGGTGAGGGAGATGGCCGTGCACGCGTGCCTTCGGTACGTCCAGCGCGCGACCGGGCCTTCGAGCATGCGTCCCACCCATGCGAGCCAGGCGGGGAAGTAGAGGCCGAACTGCTCGTCGTGCACATGGAAGATCGAGCAGAAGACCGGCACCCGGCGCGGCAGCACCCAGGGGGTGAAGAACGGGATGCCGTTCTGGCAGTCGATCACCGCGTCGAACCGGCGCCGCCGGAGCAGCAGCCACAGCAGCACCAGCGGGTAGACCGTGAACCGGCCGCCGGCGCGGACGAAGTCCACGCCCTCGACCCGTTCCCGGCGCTCCTGCCCGGGCGCGCGGCAGGTCAGGTACGTCACCCGGACGCCCCGCGCCGCCAGGCGCCTGGCCAGCTCCCAGGCATAGCGTTCGGCACCCCCCGCCGAGGGGTGCCAGGGGTCCCGCCAGTTGACGATCGCCAGCCGGCGGCCGGAGACGCCGCCGGTCATCCCGGCCCGGATCGGCTGGTCTCGGTGACGGGGAACACGTGCGCGCCAGGCAGCGCGGGCGCCACGGGCAGGACGGGCGCGACCGGCAACGCGGGCCGCTCCGCCGTCACCCATGGCGGGGGGACGGGCCAGGAGAGTTCACGCGCGGTCTTGAAGCGGATCCGGGCCAAATCGCGGAGGCAGGGGAAGGAGTGCCGGCGGACCGAGAACGTGGTGCCGGGAACGTCCCGCCACTCCACCGGCAGATCGATGATCGCGGCGCCGCGCCGGACGCAGTGCATCAGCAGCTCGACGTCGAACGCGAACCCCGCCGTGCGCAGGTCGGCCGCGGCGGCCCGGGCCAGCGGCCCGGCGAAGAACTTGAAGCCGCACTGGGTGTCGGTCACCCCGCCCGCGAGGTCGCGGATCAGCAGGTTGAACGTGACGGCCCCGAACTTGCGCAGCGGATGGCTGTAGTCCTCGACGCGCGACCGCGGATGGCGGCGGGAGCCGACGACGACGGGATGGCCCGCGCGCAGCAGGCCGACCGCGGTCTCCAGCGCCTCCAGCCCGGTGGCCATGTCGGCGTCGCAGAATCCGACGTAGGGGGCACTGGTGGCGAGCAGCCCCTCCCGCACGGCCGCGCCCTTGCCCCGGCGCGCGCAGCCGATCAGCCGTACCGGCACGGGGCCCGTCCAGTCACGGACGATCTGCGGGGTGGCGTCGCTGCTGGCGTTGTCGACGACGATCACGCCGGCGGGAAAGGGCAGCGCGTCCAGGGCGGCGCTGAGCCGGGCCAGGCCGCCCGGGAGCCGGGCCGCCTCGTTGTACGCGGGGACCACGATCTCCAGGAGGGAGGGCTCGGCTGCGTCCATGAGACCTGCGGTGACGCCCGGAGGGCGTCGCTCAGCGAGAGCCGTAGTTGTAGAGCGGCTTGATGACCGGGTCGCTCTGCGAAGCGTTCGATATCTGCACGACGCTCACCGACGTGAGGGCGGCCAGCACGATGCCGACCACGGCCGCGATCGCAATGCGCATCAGGAGGTCCTTCTACGTCGGATGCTGCGGGGAAAGTAAGTGGTTAGCGTACTGGCTGGTACGAAAAATGACCAGAGAATCACGCTTATCACGATTGACCACGCCAGCACCGCCGACCACACCGGCGCGCCGCCGTCTTCGGCCTTCGCGGGCCCCTCGATCCGGTAGAGCACCAGGTCCGGCCGGTCGAGCACCGGCTCCGCCCCGGCGAGCCTCCCCCGGACCGGATTCGCCGCCGAGGTCTCCGCGTCCAGCGCCACGTACCGGATGCCCGCCGCCCGCAGGCCCGCCGTGAGCGGCCCGCCGGACCGCACCACCTCGTCCAGCCGCCGGGCCCGCGGATCCTCCGCCCGGATGGTCAGCGAGCCGATCATCACCGCGTCGCTGATGATCACCCGGCGGCCGAGATAGCGCGGCAGGGCGTCCAGGCTCGTCCGCCCGCCGTTCCAGGAATACGAGCGGTACGTCGCCCACGGCAGCACCAGCACGTCGCCGGGCACCCCGTCCGCCGCGATGATCTTCCGTGCGGCGGCCCACTCCGCCGGATAGTCCACGGCCTTGAGACGGCCCGCCGCGCCCCAGGCCAGCGAGGGCAGCAGGACGACGGGCGCGAGGATCGCGAAGATCGCCAGAGCGACCCCGGCGGTGTCCGCCCGCCGCCTCGTGAACCGTTCGACCAGGACACCCGAGCCCACGGCCACCAGCACGGCCAGCGGCGCCACGTACTGCTGCCCGTCCCGCAGCATCGCGAAGCCGGTCCAGAGCCCGATCGCCCACCGCAGCAGGCCCGGCACGACCGCCCCCGAGGCCGCCAGCACGAAGCCGATCCCCGCCGCGAGCGCCACGCCCCGGGTCCATGCCGTCCGGCACCACCGCCCGTACGCGAAGACGGCGGCCACGACGACGAGCAGCCAGGCGAACGCGGTGATCGGCGCGCCGTAACCGGCGGGAACCGTCTCCCGGTTCCACGCGCCGCCCAGCAGGAGGAGGCTCCCGAGCGCGCCGAACGGGGTGTCGGCGCGCGCCGCGAAGGCGGCCACGCCCGCCGCGTCACCGGGAATGCCCGACGGCCGCAACCAGCCGGTCACCAGCCAGGGCAAGCTCAGCACGACGAGCGCCGCGACCGTCCGGCCCAGCGCACGTCCCCGCTCCCTGCCCGCCGCCGCGACGACGAGGGCGGTCAGCGCGGATATCATGATCGCCGCGAAACCGCCGATCGCCGCCGGCAGCAGCGCCCGAACGAGCCGTTTTCCGCCTCCCGGCTCCGCCACCCGCGACGCCGCCCCCACCACCCAGGGCAACGCCGCGTACCCCAGCAGGAAGGCCCAGTGGCCCAGCAGCAGCCGCTCGGCGACGAAGGGATTCCAGGCGTAGAGGACGCCCGCCGCCAGCCTGGGCGCGAGGCGCTCCGACGGCACCAGCGACGCGGCCGACGCGCACGCCATCACGAAGATCGAGAGCAGCACCAGCTTCTGCACGGCGTGCGCCGGGACGACCGTGGCCAGCGCGGTGACGAAGGCGTCGCTGGGCACGTGCCGCGGCACCGTCCCGGTCAGTCCGAACGTCATCTTCGAGAACGCGGGATCGGGCACGAACACCATGTCGAACGACAGCACGAAGCCGGGCGCCAGACCCGGCCCGATCGCCAGAAGTCCCAGCACCAAGCCGGTGAATGCGGCCACCCCATGCCGCCCGCGCCCCATCATCGCGCTTGGACGCTACCGGATGGACCGCGTGCCCCCGTTCGCGCGATGACTTTTGGCTCCGGCGGGGGTCTGTACGGGTGAGAGCGAGCGAGAGGAGTTCGGCATGCCCGAGAACAGCCTGCGGGTTCCGGGTGCGACGCTTCACTACGAGGTCCAAGGGTCCGGGCCCGTGCTGGTGCTGATCCCGGCGGCCTTCATGGGCGCGAGCGCCTTCGGGGGCGTGGTGCCCCGGCTGGCGCGGGACTACACGGTCGTGAGGTACGACCCGCGCGGGCTGGCGCTGAGCACGGTCGACGGGCCCGGGGAGATGCCGCCGGAGGTGCTGGCGGACGACGTCCGGCACCTCATCGCGGCGGTCTCGGACGGTCCGGCGCACGTCTTCGGGACGAGCAACGGAGCGATCAACGGGCTCAGCCTGGCCGCCAGGCATCCCGAGGCCGTCCGCACCCTCGTGGCCCACGAACCGCCGGTCGTCGAACTGTTGCCCGAACGCGAGGAGTACCGGGCCGAGAGCGAGCGGGTGAAGGCCGTCTACGAGGAGAAGGGTCCGATCGCCGCCATGCGGGCGTTCATGGTGGGGGCGGGCTTCGCCGAGGACGCCGGAGGCGAGCCCGAGCCGTGGATGCTGATGATGGAGAAGGACATCGACGTCTTCTACGGGCGGATCTACCCGGCGCTACGCGGGTTCGTGCCCGACTTCGCGGCGCTGCGGGCGGGCTCCGCGAAGGTCGTCATAGCCGGCGGCATCGAGTCCAAGGGCGAGATCGCCCACCGGGCGGCGGCCGCGGCGGCCACCGAGCTGGGCACGGCGATCGTGGACTTCCCGGGAGACCACGGCAGTTTCACCGCTCATCCGGAGGCCTTCGCCCGGGCCCTGCGGGAGGTGCTGGACTGAGCTCCGCCGCCCTGCGCTCGAAGATGGCGCGCTCGCGTTCGTTGCGGGTCATGGCCGCGGCACGGCCGAACTCGGCGCGGGCCTCGGCGGCGCGTCCCAGCTTGGCCAGCAGGTCGCCGCGGGCGGCGGGGAGCTGGGCGTAGCCGTCGAGCGTGAGCGTGTCGAGGATCTCCAGCCCCTTGGCGGCGCCGTAGGCCATGCCGACGGCGATGCCGCGGTTGAGGTCGACGACCGGCGACGGCGTCACGTGCGCGAGGACCGTGTAGAGGGCCGCGATCCGTTCCCAGTCGGTGTCCTCCGGGGCCGTCGCGCGAGCGTGGCAGGCGGCGATCGCGGCCTGGAGGGTGTACGGGCCGATCGTGCCCGCCAAGGTCTCGGCCCGTTCGAGCGCCGCCAGGCCGCGGCGGATCAGGAGGCGATCCCAGCGGGCGCGGTCCTGGTCGAGGAGCAGCACGGGCTCACCCGAGGGCGCGGTGCGGGCGGGGAGCCGGGAGGCCTGGAGCTCCATCAGCGCCACCAGGCCGTGCGCCTCGGGCTCGGCGGGCAGGAGACCGGCGAGCACCCGGCCCAGGCGGAGCGCCTCCTCGCACAGCGCCGGGCGCGTCCAGTCGTCGCCCGCCGTCGCCGAGTACCCCTCGTTGAAGACCAGGTAGATGATCTCCAGAACGGAGGAGAGCCGGGCCGGGAGGTCCACCGGCGCGGGCATCTCGAAGCGCACGCCCTTCGTGGCGAGGGCGCGCTTGGCGCGGAAGATCCGTTGCCCGATGGTCGGCTCGGCGGTGAGGAACGCCCGCGCGATCTCGTCCGTGCCGAGCCCGCAGAGCAGCCGCAGCGTGAGCGCCGCGCGGGCCTCGGCGGACAGCACCGGATGGCAGGCCATGAAGATCAGCTGGAGCAGGTCGTCGCCGATGTGGTCGTCGAGCGCCGCGTCCAGGTCGGGCTCGTGGTGCGCCGGAATCTCGTGCCCGAGCTGCTGGAGCTTGCGCTCGTAGGTGGCGCGCCGCCGCACGAGATCGATCGCCCGGTGCTTGGCGGTCGACATCAGCCAGCCGCCGGGATTGGGCGGGACACCCTCGTCCGGCCACTGTTCGAGCGCGATGACGAACGCGTCCTGGGCGAGCTCCTCGGCGAGCCCGACATCGCCCACCATGCGGGTGAGCCCGGCGATGACGCGGGCCGACTCGATCCGCCAGATCGCCTCGATGGCCCGATGGGAGGAATCGGTGGCCGCCATGGCCACCGATTCAACCACCTCACCGGCGCGGCGTTACTGGAAGTCCTCCGGGCCGAAGATCTGGAGCACCTCGCTCTCGCCCTCCCAGCCTGGCCACAGCTCCTGGTGCAGCTTCATGAAGCGGGAGCACCACTCGACGGCCTCCTCCTTCGACCGCACCTGGTAGACCGCGTAGCTGATCATTTCCTTGGACTCGGCGAACGGCCCGTCGGTGACGTTCAGCGCGCCCGCCGCCACCTCGATCCGGGCGCCCAGCGCGCTGGGCGCCAGCCCGCCCTGGTCGAGCAGCACGCCCGCCTTGGCCGCCTCCTCGCCGAGCTTCATGATCGCCTCCATCAGCTCGGGCGGCGGCGGGGTCCCGGGGCGGCTGTCCTTCATGGTCGCCAGGTATCGCATCGGCCTTCTCCTTCTCTCTGACTCTCGGATTCTCGGGGTCTCGGGGTCTCAGGGTCTCGGGGTCTCGGGGTCTAGGCGTTCGGAAGACGGTGGTGGAGATGGACCGCGACGGCACTCAGCCAGGCCCAGACCAGCAGGATCGCGGCGGTGAAGGCAAGGTTGGCGACGGAGCTGCCGGCCCCCGCGGCCATGCCGACGAAGCCGGCCAGGAAGAGCGCGCCGGTCGTGCGGGAGAACGCCGCCCACCCGCGGCGGCCCTCGGCGGCGAAGCGGCGGCCGAGCACGAAGCACGCCGCGATCAGGCAGGCGAACCCGATCCCGCCGGAGACGAAGTGCAGCATGCCGTGCCAGCTGACCTCCGCCGTCTCGTCCGGAGTGCCCGCCGGAAACCCCAGGGCGGGGTCGGCGCGGAAGACCCCGGAGGCGATCAGGCTCGCGCCGTACACCGCGATCAGGCGCGGCGCCCAGCCGCCGAGGTCCGGCAGGCGGCGCAGGGCGGCGGCCAGGGCCAGGCTGAGCACGCCTGCCACCACGAGGTTGGTCACCTGGATCCAGCCGAGGTCACCGTTGGCGAGCAGGCTCCAGGCGTGGCGGGAGAAGTCGAATCCGTCGCGCGTCAGGCCCTGCGCGACCGACACGAGGACGTAGAGCGGACCGGCGACGGCGCCCGCCGCCAGGAGGGCCCTGGTGACGCGGGCGGCCGGGACGGTGCCGGTGTTCGTGCTGCTCGTGCTGCCGGTGTTCGTGCTGATCGTGGCCATCGTTCGCTCCCTTGCTTTCGAGGTTCTTTCTAGGCCTCGAACGGGGAACGGCGGATTCGACACACGACTTCAAGATTTTTTCGGCGGGTCGTTCCGGCTAGGCCTCGGGGTCGCGGGGCAGGCCGAGGATGCGTTCGCCGATGACGTTGAGGTTGACCTCCGTCGTGCCGCCGCCGATCGTCATCGCGCGGGAGGCGAGCAGGTAGCGGGTCCATCGGCGGCGAAGGCCGGACCGCCAGCCGCCCGTCAGGGCCCCTTCCGGCCCGAGCAGGCCGAAGCCGTATTCGGTGACCTGCTGCCCGTGCTCCATCGCGACCAGCTTGCGCACGTTCGCCGTCGCGCCCGGATCGGTGCCCGACAGCTGCTTGAGGGTGGCGCGGAGGCCGAGCAGGGCGAACGCGTGCTCGTCACAGGCGAGGCGGCCGAGATCGTCACGGACGAGCGGATCGTCGGCGAGGCCCAGCTCGGTGGCGAGCTCGATCAGCTTGGGCACGTCGCCGCCGAGCTGGAACGAGCTGGTCAGGCCGACCCGCTCGTTCGCCAGGGTGTTGCGGGCGACCCGCCAGCCCTCGTTGACGGGACCCACCACGAGCTCGTCGGGCACGAAGACCTCGTCGAGGAAGACCTCGTTGAAGACGGCGTCGCCGGTGCACTCGCGGAGGGGACGGACGTCGATGCCCGGCGACGCCATGTCGACCACGAAGTAGGTGATGCCATCGTGCTTGGGCCGGCCGGGGCCGGTACGGGCGATGCAGATCCCCCACTGGGCGTCGCGGGCGAGCGACGTCCAGACCTTCTGCCCGCTGATCCGCCAGCCCCCTTCGGCCCGCTGGGCGCGGGTGGTCAGTCCGGCCAGGTCGGACCCGGCGCCCGGCTCGCTGAACAGCTGGCACCAGATGATCTCGCCGCGCAGCGTCGGCGGCAGGAAACGTTCTTGCTGCTCGGCCGTGCCGTACTGGACGAGGGAGGGCACCACCCAGGCGGCGATCATGAGCGGGACGGGCCGGACCTTCGCGGCCCTGAGCTCCTGCTGGATCACGATCTGCTCCAGCGGCCCGGCGGCCCTCCCCCACGGCTCGGGCAGGTGCGGCGTCACCCACCCGCCCGACGCCATCGCCGCGCGCTGGGCGGCCATGTCCATCGCGGCCAGCTCGGCGACCTGGGCGCGGATCCGCTCCCGCAGCGGCGCGGCGCCGGCTCCGGTCACCTCGACGTCCATCGGACGCCGGAGGCCCGCGAGGGCGAGCGCGGCCACCTCGGCATGGGCGGCGGACGTGCGGCCGAGCAGGGCTCGCAGCGTCAGCGCGCGGCGATAGAGCAGATGGGCGTCGTGCTCGAACGTGTAGCCGATGCCGCCGTGCACCTGGATGGCGCCTTCCGCGCACTCGACGGCGGCGTCGGCGGCCAGGGCGGCGGCCACGCCCACGGCGTACGCGCGCTGCCGCTCGTCCGGCTCGGCGAGCGAGCGCGCGGCGTCCCAGACGGCGGCGCGGGCCCGTTCGAGAGCGATGAGCATGCGGCCGCACTTGTGCTTGACACCCTGGAACTGGCCGATCGGACGGCCGAACTGCTCGCGCAGCTTGGCGTACGCGACGGCCTCGTCCAGGGCCCGCCCGGCGACGCCGCACGCCTCGGCGCCGAGGAGCACCACGGCGAGGGGACGGGCGTCGACGCCGGTGAGCAGCCGTTCGGCGGCGGGCGCGTCGGTGACGGCGACCGCGCCGATCGGGCGCGTGAGATCGAGTGCTTCGAGTGGTTCGATCGTGGTGTCCGTGGCGTCGAGGACCGCCCAGCGGCCCTCCTCGACCGGGAGGACGAGGAGATCGGCGAGCTGCGCGCCGAGCACCGGCTGGACGGTGCCGGAGAGCCGTCCGTCCCGTTCGGCGAGCGCGCCGGGGCCCTCGGTGAGAGCGACCGCGGCGGTACGGGAACCATCGGCGAGACCGGGCAGCAGCTCACTCTTGAGCTTGCCGGAACCGCCCGCCTCGATGAGCGCGGCGGCCAGGACGGTGGGCACGTACGAGCCGGGCGCGAGTGACCGGCCCAGCTCTTCGAGCGCCACGGCCTGGGCGAGGAGGCCGAAGCCCTGCCCGCCGTACTCCTCGGGCAGGTGCAGGCCGAGCAGGCCCTGACCGGCGAGGGCGGGCCAGAACTCCGGCGGCGCGGGCGGCTCGCCCCGATCGGCGGGACCGACCGCCGCCCGGACGGCCGCCGGCGTGAGGTGCCGCTCCGCGAACCCGCGTACGGCCGCCGCCAGCGCCTCGTGCTCCTCGGTCAAGCCGATCGCCATGACTCGCCCCTCTCCTCGGGTAAGTCACAGCTTATTAGAACGAGATTCGGTGGCGGCCCCGGTTCAGGTTCGGCTCAGGGCACGACCTTGAGCTGCGCCACGAACTGGTTGAGGTCCGGCCACAACCGGCGGTGGGTGTTGGGCAGCGAGGCGAACACCACGCCCGGGGACGGGCGGCCGGTGTCGATGATCGCGGTCACGACGACCTCGCCGGTGGCCCGCACCCCCGCGCGCTTGTAGGTGAGGTACGAGGCGATGAGCCAGCCCTTGCGGCCGCCGATCGCCAGCGGCTGCGAGGCCAGCGGCGTCGTCTTGTGCGGGAAGCCGTAGTAGCTCTGCTCGAACCCGGTGGCGGCGAGCGCGGCGACCGGCTTGACGCTCTCGGGCCCCTTGTAGGCGCCCCGCAGCGTCGGGACCAGCGTGCCGGTGAGCAACTGGCCGTACCACATCTGCCCGGCGCGCTTCTCGGTGACGAGGATCTGCTGGCCGGACCAGCCCGTGACGCCGAGCTTGTTCTTCTTGGTCGGCACCTGCCAGGGCGCGGCGAGCCGCGGGTAGGACAGGCCCGAGTGCGCGTCGGGGACCCGGCCGAGCATCCTGCTCGGCCGGCCGGCGAACCTCTTGAGCACCTTGTCCGGCGGGAGCTGGACCTTCGGCTCGTCCTGGGGCCCGGGGTTTCCCGCGGCCGGGCGGCCGGGCTTGCCCTCCGAGGCGGCGGGGCCGGTGCTGTCGCGGCCCTTCAGGAAGTAGACGCCGCCGGCGGCGATCACGGCCACCGCGAGCAGCCCCACCCCGCCGATCAGGACGAGCCGGGACCGGCCGCCCTCGTCCTCGATCACGTCGTGGCGAGGCGGCACGGGAGGCGCGGGCACGCCGCTCGCGCGGTCGGCCGGGGCGGACGGGCCAGACCGGCCGGACGGCTGGGAGGGCTGAGAGGGCTCGGCCTCGGTGACGCCGGCCGCGCTCGCTCGCTCCGAACGTCCGGACCGGCCGAACCGGCTGCGCTTGCCGCCGTCATCGCCGGTGCCGAGCATGGCGTCGGCGGACTCTTCGTCGTCCATCCAGTCCGGCATCTGCCAGTTGCCGGAACTCGGCTTGCCCGGCTTGGGCGGGGTGGCCGGTCCGGTCGGCGTGACCGGCGCGTACAGGTCGTTGCCGGCGCCGCTGTCGCCGCCCTGGCCGTCGAACAGCGAACCTTCCCAGGCCTGCTGGCCACCGGCGGCGGGCGGCCCGCTCGCGGCGTCCGGCGCCGGAACGGAGGAACCCGCGACCGGCAGGTCGGTCTCGCCGGGCTCGGCGGGAGCAGGCACTGCGGGCCCGGGCTCCGCGGCGAACGAGGAGGGCGCACCCGCGAGGTCGTCGTCAGCGGACGGCACGGGCGCGACCTTGATGTCATCGGCGTCCGGCAGCCGGGAGTCGGCGAGCGAGGCCTCCGATGCGGCCCCGGCGACGGCGTCACCGGAATCGCCGGACGACTCGACCTTGCCCCACACGTCGTGCGGGGCCCCGGCGGCGGCCTCGGCCGGAGGGGGACCCACCACCTCGGGCATCTTGGCCTCGGTCTCGGGGAACGACATCCGGACCGGAGGCTCCTCGGCACCGGTCACGGCCGTCGTGTCCTCGGCCCCGTCCACCTCACGGTCACGCCCGCCGGCATCATCACTCATCTCGGTCCAGCGCATGACGCGCTCCCCCTGATCGGACATGCGGCACACGTTACGCGAAGATCGAGATTTGCGGACCGGCCGGTAATCACGCTCAGGACACATCTTTCTATCGCCTCAGTGATGTCCGGGGACCCCACTGTCACCCCCCGTGACCAGCGGATTGATCGCCAGACGCTCCCTGGCCAGCAAGGTTCCGCCCGCCACGGCGCCCGGCATGGCGAGAACGGCCCCGAGGGGGATGAGGAAGACCACAAATGTGGCCGCGCCGAACCCGACCGCCATCAGGCGGTTCTGCTTCAGGATCGCGAACCGCTCCCTGCGGCGGATGCCACGCCGTTCGAGCGCGATGGACGTGAGCTCGCCCGCGAGAAAGTAACCGGAAACACACGCGGCGATGACCGGCACCACGGTCTGGCCGATGATCGGCAGGAAGCCGCACAGGAAGAAGACGACCGCGAAGCAGAGCGCCACCGCGCCCAGCAGCAGCGCGTCCCTGATCGCCCGCCCGATCTGCACCATCAGCGACTCGTCCGGCTCGGGCGGCGCGCCGCCCTGCGACTCCTCCACGTTCACCGCGATGCGCTCGTAGAACGGCTCTCCGACGAGCAGCGTGATCGCCGTGAACGTGATGATCGCCAGGAAGGTCGCCGCTCCGAAGATCGCGATCCCGGCGATCACCCGGACGGACGACCGCGCGCTCTCGGACCAGTCGTCGGCGAAGGGCGTCACCCAGGAGGCCAGCCCGTCCAGGTTCCAGCCCAGGGCCGCCAGCCCCGCCACGTAGACGATCAGCACGATCAGCGCCGGGATGAGCCCGAACAGCCACTGCCCCGGCCGCCTCGCCACCCAGCCGAGCCCGCGAAAGAGGTAGCCGATGCCGGCGAAGAAGGCCGCCAATCCCCGCTTGGGCGGCAGCACTTCCTGCGGCGGCGGCCCGTACGCCTGCGGCGGCGCCTGCTGACCGGGCATCGGCGACTGACCTGGGACCGGCGGCCGACCCGAGACCGGCGGGCCGCCGGCGGGAGCCGGGGGACGTCCGGAGTACGGCGGAGGGCCAGGTGGCGGGGGGCGGCCAGGCTCGTACGGTTGGTTCACCCGCCCCACGCTATCGGGCTGCAAGGCCCGGACGGGCAGCCGTGAAACCTTGCCAAAGCATCATGACCCTTGGTAATTGTATGACTGCCCAGAGTGACAGTGACGGCTCCGCCCAGGTGCAGCCGTCGTCCCCCCAACCGAAGGGTCATACCTGTGTCTTCGATGCGTAGTCGCGTAGCAGCGGCCCTCCTCATCACCGCCGCGGCCACCGCGGTCGTGGGACAGTCGACGGCGGCGTTCGCCGACGACCACCCGGCCGGCCTGCCGGGCCAGATCACCTGGCCGGCTCCCGGCCTGATCACCACCGAGCACAAGGAGACCGACACCTACCAGTACGACCCCAAGGGCTCCAGCTCCTCCTCCGGCTCCGGCTCCTCCTCCGAGCAGTCCTCGGGCGCGTCCTCCCAGACCACGCCGCGTGAGCCGGGCGCGGCGACCGAGCTCAAGGACACGGCCAACTCCGCCGTCCAAGGGCTGGCCAACACCGGCTCCGACGCCGTCAGCGGCGGCGGCGCCGCGGCCTCCGCGGCCCTGAAGTAGCCCTGCCGGCGCAACCTCCAGGAGACTCGATGAGCGAACCAACGGCGCCGCGCGCCCCCGCAGGAGCCCTGCGCAGGCATGCCAGGCCACAGCGGCCCGCTACGTACACCCTCGCGGCACTCATCGCGGCAATGGCGCTGATGGGCGGCACCGCTACTTCGGCGACGGCAGACCCCGAACCCAAAAAAGAGAACTGGGGTGTCAGCTACCAAGAGACCACCATTCCCGGTGATTGGAAGGTCGGTGGCTACGGCGAGGTATGGAGAGAAGGCAACTCCTACCACATCAAGGGCAGCCTGCACAGCAAGTGCCCGTATGGGCGCGGGGGGAAAGCAGCGCTCATGTACGGCTCCAGCGTCGAAGGCTGGAGGTACTTCACCACCAAGTGTGGTGACGGCGAGAATGTCACTGTTGACCTCGAGTTGAGCGGACCACTCGGCCCCGACGGCAAAGTGTGGTTCAAGCCCGCCTGCTACACGATCTGGGCGATCAGCGCCACGTGGGGCTATGGAGGCGAGAGCATTGAGCGCGTCTGATGCTCCCACCGCTCTGACCTCCTGATTCCAGGAGGGCGCAAGGAAAGAGGGCCGCCGAGGCGGCCCTCTTTCTCATGGGGCCAGTGGGCTCATGGGGTCCAGTGGGGGTCGCGGCCGGACAGCGCCAGCGCGCGCTCGAACGCGGTGCCCGACTCCAGCGGCACGGGATCGGCGAAGCCGTCGTACTGGCGGTACATCTCGGCGTGCTCGTCGACGACCTTCAGCAGCATCTCGCCGACCGCGACGGAGACGCGGAACTCCTGGCCGGTGGCCTTCGCGACGTCCCAGCCGTGCACCGCCGTCTCCTTGATGATCAGCTGTGCGATCTCACGCGCCGGGGACGTGGCGAAGCCGAGGTCGATCTCGCCCTCCCAGACCGCCGGGTCCGACCAGGCCGCGACGGCCCGGTCGAGCTGCGCCGCGTACGCCTCGGCCCAGCCCTTTTCGCCCGCGAAGTCCCGTTCGGTCAGCGCCTCGGGGATCGGACGCCGCTGGGCGCGGCATTCCAGGCCGTGCGAGGTGTAGAGCACCCAGTGGTTGACGAGCGTCCGGACGTCGAACTCCGCGCACGGGGTGGCGCCGGCCAGCTGGTCCGCCTTGACACCGCGCGCGATCCGGGCGGCTTCGGCGGCGCATTCCTTCATGTGGGTGTGGAGTTCGTTCATGTGGAAAACCCTAGGTAGACAGACCGATCTCGCTCTTGAAGAAACGCGCCAAGTACCCTGGGCGGATGCACCCGCGAGGTCTCCTGAACCCGGACGAGAACGCCTCGTACGCGACCTCGGCCACGCACGCGCCGGCCCCGGCGGCGGCCCCGTTCGTGGTGTTCTACTGGCACGTCCGCTGGCGGGCGCCGGAGCCGTACGACACCAAGGTGCTCGCCCACCCGAACGTGCATCTCGTCTTCGAGGAGCCCGAACCGCTCGTCTACGGCGTGGACCGCGGATTGTTCGTCCGGCGGATCGAGGGAGAGGGGCACGTCCTGGGCATCAAGTTCACGCCAGGCGGGTTCCGGTCGTTCGCCGGCGGGCCCGTGATCGACCTCGCCGACCGCCGCGTGCCCGCCCGCCACTTCTTCGGCGCCGAGATCGCGGACGTCAACGAGGCCGTGCTCGGCTCCGGCGACCCGGCGGCGCGGGCCGAGGCGTTCCTCCTCCCCCGCCTTCCCGCCGAGCCCGACCCGCTGGCCGGAGAGGTCGCGGAGATGGTCGGCCGGATCACCGACGACCCGTCGCTCACCCGGGTCGCGCAGGCCGCCCGCACCCTCGGCGTCTCGACCCGCACGCTCCAGCGCCTCTTCGCCGAGTACGTCGGCGCGAGCCCCAAATGGGTGCTGCGCCGGGCCCGCCTCCACGAGGCCGCGGCCCGCGCCGACCGGGGCGGCACCGTCGACTGGGCCGAGCTCGCCGCCGACCTCGGCTACTCCGACCAGTCCCACCTGACCCGCGACTTCACCGCCACGGTCGGCACCTCGCCGGCCGCGTACGCGAGGGCATGATGACCCCAGAAGACCTTGTACTGCTGCGCCGGGCCCGCGACACGATGGACCGCGACTACGCGCAGCCGCTCGACGTCACGGCGCTGGCCCAGGCGGCGCTCATGTCACCGGGCCACTTCTCGCGCAGCTTCCGCGCCGCGTTCGGCGAGACGCCCTACAGCTACCTGATGACGCGCCGCATCGAACGCGCCAAGGCGCTCCTGCGGCGAGGCGACCTCACGGTCACCGAGGTCTGCATGGAGGTCGGCTGTACGTCGCTCGGCTCGTTCAGCACCCGCTTCACCGAGCTCGTCGGCGAGAGCCCCAGCGCCTACCGCGCACGCGACCATGACGAGGGCATCGACATCCCGGCGTGCTTCGCCAAGATCTACACGCGGCCGGTCCGGGGCGGGGTGGCCAGGCCCGGCTCCGGGTCATAGCCTGACCGCCATGGACCTCACCCTCTCCCACTGTTTCATCGCCGTGCACGACCATGACCAGGCGCTCGCCTTCTACCGCGACGTGCTCGGCCTCAAGGTCAAGACCGATGTCTCGTTCGAGGAGATGCGCTGGGTCACGTTGACGCCGCCCGCCCAGCCCGAGGTGGAGATCGTCCTGGAGCCGCCGAACGCGGACCCGAACGCCTCCGCGGCCGACCACCAGGCCATCACGGACCTGATGGCCAAGGGCCTGCTGCGCGGCGTCATCTTCCGCACGGACGACTGCGACGCGACGTTCGAGCGGATCGCCGCCTCGGGCGCCGAGGTGCTCCAGGAGCCGATGGACCAGCCCTACGGCGTCCGCGACTGCGCCTTCCGCGACCCGTCCGGCAACCTCCTGCGCTTCAACCAGTCCCGCAAGGACTGACCCCGCGCGAGCGGGGCCGTCCCGGAACGCGGCGGGTCAGGGCTTGCGGCCCACACCGCCGTAGGCGTCGCTGGGCTGCGGCGAGCCGATCTCCGTCGGCTCGGGACGCCAGAACGGGCAGGAGACCACACCGGGCTCGACGAGTTCGAGACCGTCGAAGAAGCGCGTGATCTCTTCGGGGCTGCGCAGGGTGTAGGGCACGGCCCCGCCCTCGTTGTAGTCCTCCTGCGCCTCCTCGACCGCCTCACCGGAGACGACGCTGGAGCCGTCGTTGAGGGAGAGGTAGCTGCCGGACGGCAGGGCCTCCAGAAGCGTCCGCACGATCGAGCGCGCCCGGTCGCCGTCCGCGACATGGCCCATGATCCCGCTCAGGATGAGCCCGATGGGCTGCGTGAAGTCCAGCGTCTTGCCCGCGGCCTGGAGCACGTTCTCCGGCTCGTGCAGATCCGCGTCGACGTAGTCCGTCGCGCCCTCGGGGTGGCTGTTGAGCAGCGCCCGCGCGTGCACCAGCACCAGCGGGTCGTTGTCCACGTAGACGATCCGGGCGGACGGGGCGGCCCGCTGCGCGACCTCGTGGGTGTTGTCCACCGTGGGCAGGCCGGTGCCGACGTCGAGGAACTGCCGGATGCCGGCCTCGGCCGCCAGATAGGTCACCGACCGCGTGAGGAACCCCCGGGACGCGCGGGCGACGTCGGCGACGCCCGGAAACGTTTCCAGGTACTGGTCGCCGGCGGCCCGGTCGACCGGGTAGTTGTCCTTGCCGCCGAGCCAGTAGTTCCAGATCCGCGCCGAATGCGGGACCGAGGTGTCGATCCTGTCCGAAAGGTTCGAGTAGGGCTGCTCACCCGTCATAGGAGGGCTCCATTCCGAGGGGAAGTCGTTCCAGGGAGAAGCCCGGAACAGTCGGAACCCTCATCTTGACGTAAACCGCCCAGCCCGACAGGCCTTCCGGTCTTCTGCTAGGCCTGGTCACCGAGGCTTAGCTCAGCCCGGACCAGTTCGAGCAGGCGCCCCACCCAATTGCGTCCTTCCCTGGGGCCGCGGTCCGTCCAATGGGGCGACTCGGAGATCCCGGTGTAGCTGATCCGCGCATCCCCCGTGGAGGTCAACAGCTCGGCCAGCTCGGGATGCTGGGTGAACTTGGCGCGCAGCAAGGCGGCCATCACGGCCACGCGCACATGGGCCCAGTCGGGCCGCAGCTCCGCGCAGCCACCGGCCTCATGCGCCTCCCTGACGGTCGCCGCCGTACGGACGCGATCGTGGTCGGAACGATCGGCCGCCGCGATCGCCCAATATCCATGCAGGACGGTGGGGTACATCTGGCCGCCATAGGAGAACGGAGTCGGGAACTCGTTGCGAAGCGCCTCCAGGTCGAACGTTGCAGGAGCCTCCACCGGCGGATTGAGCCGCTCGTGCAACGTGATCGCAGGCGAACCCTGCACCGGGTCGTCGGCGTGCAGGACGGCGTAACCCTCCCGTTCGCGTTCCTCCCCCCGATCACCCGCCTCGAAGTACTCCAGCACCTCCCGGTACATCTCCGTCGTGGCGATCGGCCCATCGCCCCCGACCGGCTGGCCGAGGTCGGTGACCAGCTGCCGCAACGGAACGTCCTGCCGATCCATGTCGCCCAGCACGTAGACGCGCCGGTGAGCCGGGATCGCGAGATACGCCGCCTTCACCAGCAGCCGGTTGGCCTCCGTGGGCTCCCGCTGGTAGGCCCTGATGGCATCCCAGCACAGATCCGAGCTCGTGGGCCGGCCGTTCAGCGTCTCGATCTGGTCGCGGACCTCCCCCAGGAATCCCTCGTTCGTCAGGGGCTCGGGGTACCGCGCCGACCAGCGCGGCCCCTCCGCCGCCGCCGGAACCACCTGCTCCGGGTCACTGACGGCGACCTTCCCGGATTCAAGCCATCGCCCGAGCCCCTGAACGTCCGTCACCCCACCACAACGAATCGCCCCGTCCGCGAACACGAACAAGTCGTCCACGTAATGAGCCGAGTAGCTCCTGACCCAGACGTGGCTCCACACCCCGTCGATCCGTTCACCATCCACCAGCCGATATGTCGGCCCTCTCCACGTCACCCCTGAACGGTAGACGCCGGCCGAAGCCAGTCAAACGGCGGTTCCCGGTTCTCATTCCGGAGGAGGCTCGTTCGTCCAATCGGCCTTCCTCACCACCTGGAAGAACTGGCGGGATCCCGGCGGAACTCCGGCGTTCTTGGCGCCCGGAGTGACGACGACCCCCTGGCTCGCGGTGAGCCGTCCACTCCACGGGTCGATGAAGAGCTGCCAGTCGATCGTTCCGTAGTCCCGCGTTGTCTGGCGCATCGAGACGGCTCTCCCACTCCGGCCGACGGCGTCGGTGGCGTTGACCATCCGCACCCCCTTCAGGCTGGCCAGGATGCGGTACGTCGCGATGCGGACACGATCGGAGACGGGCAGCTCGGCGAGCAGCAGCGGCGCGTAGACGAACAGATAGAGATCCGGCTCCCGCAGCCGCTCATGATCGAACTTGGTCGCGTAGTTCAGGATGTAGGCCCGCAGCTCGGACGGGTCGGCCGGCAGCTCACGCGCCTCGGCGGGGCCGATGTCGAAGTACCCGCCTTCCTGCGTGTCCGGTCCGTCCAGGCGTGCGGGCAGCTCCGCGTTGAGGGCGAAGGCGTCGGGCTCTCCGTCCGCCGTCCAGGCAGCTCGATCAGCGTCGCTGAGAGGTCGGACGACGACGTCGTCCCCGTCCCACTGGGCCCACTTGCCCTGACGCTCCTTCCTCGCATCCACCGCCAGCGCATATGTACTCCGGCTTATCTCGACGGTGTACCGGACGTTCGGCCGCGTCGGCGACTTGACCACGACGGTGATGCCGTTCAGCGCCTCCAGATACCAGTGCGCCCCAGTCGCGACACGGCGCGCCGAACCGTCAGCGGCGGAGAGCAGGAAGGACGCGGCCGGACCGGTCTGCCCCGCCAGCGGCTCAGGGCGATAAAGCGGCCGCGTCCACCACGCGCGAGCGCCCCAGCCGCCCACGAGCGTGATCACAACGGTCACGACCACGACCAGCGCGACCTGCCGCCTCGGCATCCTGGTCACGGACCGCCGAGGATGCCAACGATGGGCACGGGTCGCCTCGTTCAGCAGCCGTCGCCGGCTCTTCTCGATCGCATGGACGGTCGACGGGTGATCGGCGGTCAGCAGCTCGCCGACCTTGGCCAGCTCATCCATGGCTGCCTCCCTTGACGTCGGCGGGCTCCAGCGCGGCCCGGATCTGCCGCCGCGCGCGGCTGAGCCGGGAGCAGACGGTCCCGTATTTGATGCCGAGCGCGGCGGCGACCTCCGGGTAGCTGAGCTCGGCCAGAGCGACCAGCATCAGCACGTCCCGGTCACCCCGTGACAGGTCCGCCAGAGCGGCTCCGAGCCCGGCGTTGGCCGCGGCCACAGCGGAAGTGACACGCTCCTCATGGCCTTCCAGAACGCCACCCCTGTCAAGGCGAGCCAGAGCGCGGTAACGCCGAAGCTCGTCGCGGCGATGCCTGCCGACCAGCTTTGTCGCGATGCCGTAGAGCCACGGCCTGGCGGACCCCTGCTCCACATCGAACCGCCCGCGCCCACGAAAGGCGATCAGAAACGTCTCAGCGGCGATGTCGTCGGCGCCCTCTCCACCGAGCCGCCGGTCCACGTAGCGCTGGATCTCCTGGTAATGCCGGTTGAAGATCTCAGCGAACCGCACGGGATCCCGGCGCGACTGCTCGATGATCTCGGCATCGGACTCGGCCCCGTCAGCCATGGAAGGGGGCTCCCGCCTCAGGAGGTCGGCCATAGAAGAGTACGGTCACATCCCTACTTGTCCGAAGCCCCCCAAACCCTTCTCACCCCGAACACAAAAAAGCCTCGCGAAGCGAGGCAGGGGCAAAGCCCAAAAAAGGGGGCAAGGGGCGAAGCCCCAGAAAAAGGCGAAGCCCCGAGAGGGCAAGGGGCGGAGCCCCGAGGGGGGCAAGGGGCGGAGCCCCAAAAAGGGGCGGAGCCCCGAGGGGGTGCGGGGGCGGAGCCCCCGCATCGGGGGTCTGGGGGTCGCCCCCCAGGTGGGCATGCCGAAACGAGAACGGCCTGAAAGCCGAAGGCTTTCAGGCACAGTTCTCCCACGAGTGGAGGTGGCGGGAATCGAACCCGCGTCCTTCCAGACTCCATGATCGGCGATCACTGGCGCTTGTTGGTAGATGTTGCCTGACCTGCCTAAGCGGGCGTTCTGGTGATCGACTGAAGTTGGTTGCGATTGGCTTCTGCCGGTCATATTCCGGGCGTAAAGCGGACGCGTTGGGCCGGGTCGGATCATTCGCTCCGCGGCGGTCCTGCCCCCTTGCGCGCGCCGCCCCCCGAGCTCGATCTCCGACATCCCCGTCATGAAACGAACCCGTCCATCGAATAGACCGAGGCGGCCTCCGCCGGTGCGACTGCAACGCCCGGCGGAGACCTTGATCCGACCCCGTGGAGGTCGAACCCGTGAAGAACCTACCGTCCGACGTCGGGCCGTACGAGACGGCCGAGCAGGCCGCCGAAACCGTCCGCGAGTTCTACCAGCTGTCGCGTCTCGGGCCGCGCGGCACACTCGCAAAGTGCAACCAGGAGCGTCTGCTGGCCGCATGCGAGGCGGCCGGCGTCGAGCTGGGTGATTACGACCAGCGCATCTTGGCATGGCTCACGATCTGGGAGCCCGAGACGGTCGCCGTGATCGTCGGTCTCGTGCTCCGCGCGCACGCTGGCGAGGTGACCAGCGAATGACGCGCCCCACCTTCCTCGCGCACCGCGCCACCGTCATCCTGATGGCTGTGGCCGTCCTGGTCGCCACGGGTGACGGGTTCGCCCAGTCCTACGCCGGGCTCTACCGCTGGGCGATCGAGCACGACCTGACCGGTTGGAAGGCCGAGAGCTTCCCGCTGCTGGTCGACCTGTTCATCGCCGTCGGTGAGCTGGGCTTGTTCGCGCTCGCACTCGAAGGACACCGGCTCCGCAAGAGTGGTCTCTCCTGGGCCGACGTGGCGCTGCCGTTCGGCATCGCCTCGGCCGGCTGGGGGGTGTCGCTGGTGTTCAACGTGGGCGCGGTCGGCCACGACTTCGCCGACCAAGCGACCGCGGCGGTACCACCGGTCGCGAGCATGCTCGGCCTGCTGGTCCTGCTGCGTACCCTGCACCGCCTCGTCACCACGGAAGCGCCTCCCGAGACCGCGACGGAACCCGAGACGCTCTCGCCGGTACGGTGGCCGCTCCCCGAGCTTGAGTCCGCAGATCAGAGCCCGGTCGGGTACGACCTGTGGGACACCATCAAGCCCGAACCGGAGAAGGTCGACGCTGACCTGGCGCCGGTGGTCGCGACCGCTCGCGACCGGTACGCCGACGACCTCGCCGCCGGCACCGTGCCGTCCGTACGGCGCATCCGCCGGGAGCTGCGAGTCGGTCACCCGCGCGCCAAGCGCATCCATGCGGCCCTGACCGAAGGGGCTGCGTGACCGGCGATGTGCGGCCGGTCTTCCTGGGCAAGCTCCCCGATGACGTCGACCTCGTCGAAGGCGAGCTCGTCAACGGGGAGCTCGTCCAGGAGCCCGAGGCCGCTATCCCAGTCGACGGTCCGGCCGAGCCGTCGGACTGGCTGGCCGAGCGCCGCGCATGGCTGGCCGAGGCGCCGCAGGTTGTCCCCGACTGGGTGCGCGACCGCGGCCAGTTCGTCGACACTGCCTCGTTCGTGGCCCGGTATTACTCGCGGGAGACCGCGTTCTACGCGTTGCGGTCGCCGGTCTACGTGGGTCGCCTGTGGGGCCGCTCACCGCGCGGGGTTGCCCGGCTGATCTACCGGTGGTGGCGGTGGGTCAACGACGCCGAGGCCCGGCCTGTCCAGGCCAAGGCGGCGGCCGGCGACCCCGAGACGTGGATGAAGTTCGTTGCGATGCAGACCAACCGCACCGGGCCGCGGCGACGCCTGTCGGTGGTCGTGGCGGTGCCGGTCGCGCTGGCCGTCACGCTCGCTGCGGTGTTCCTGCCCGGCTGGGCGCTCGCGATGGTCGGCGCCGGGCTCGCGTCGGTGCTCGGGTTGGCCGAGCAGGACGCCGACAGGCCGATCATCAAGCGGTACGTCGCGGTCCAGTTGCAGCGGCGGCCGGACTCTGGCGAGATCGAGCGGGCGCTGGAGGCGATCGGGATCAAGGGTGCCGTCGACTTCACCGCGCCGATCGTCGCCGACGGGCCCGGCTGGCGCGCTGAGCTCGACCTGCCGCGGGGCATCACCGTGAACAAGGTGCTGGAGAAGCGGGAGGACCTCGCCGCGGCGATGCGGCGTCCGATCTCGACCGTCTGGCCCGAGGGCGATCGTGACGCCCACCCTGGCCGTCTGGTGCTGTGGGTGGCGCGTGAGGATCCCGCCAAGGCCAAGCGGAAGCTGTGGCCGCTCATGCGCGAGGGCCAGGCCGATGTGTTCGAGCCGCTGCCGTTCGGGTTCGACCCGCGCGGCAACCTCGTCACGGTCACTCTCATGTACTCCAACCTGCTGGTCGGAGGCATTCCCGGCTCGGGCAAGACGTCCTGCGCGCTGGCGATCGTGCTCGGTGTCGCGCTCGACCCGAGCGCCGAGTTGCACGTCTTCGAGTTGAAGGGGTCGGGTGACCTGGACTCAGTGCGGCCGGTCTGCCACCGGTACGTCTCTGGCGACGATGACGAGGATTTGCAGGCCGCCCTGGATGGACTGCGCGCGGGCATCGCCGAGCAGAAGCGCCGCGCCGCGTTCATCAAGAGCCTTCCGTCCTCCCAAACCGTCGAGGGCCGCCGCGTCACCCGGGCCCTGGCCGAGCGCTACCCCGAGCAGAACCTCGGGCCGCGCGTCATCGTGGTCGACGAAGCGCAGGAGCTGTTCACCCACCCCGAGTACAAGGACGAGGCCGCGGACCTGTGTACGCGGCTGATCAAGAAGGGCCGCGCATACGGCATCATCCTGATCCTGCTCACGCAGAACCCCGATGCTCCGTCACTGCCGTCGTCGGTGTCGTCCAGCGTCGGAACGCGGCTGTGCCTGGCGGTGATGGACTGGCGCGCGAACAACAACGTGCTCGGCACCGGCGCCCACGAGCGCGGGTTGCGCGCGACCGAGATCTCCGCGAGTGAGCAGGGCACCGGCATCCTGGTGCGCGGCCGTGAGGGCGGCACGGTGCGGGCCGCGTTCATCAAGCAGACCGAGGCCGAGCAGATCGGCAAGCGGGCGCTCGCGCTGCGCATCGCAGCGGGGACGCTGACCGGCCAGGCCGCGGGCCAGGCACCCGAGCCGGTCGACCGAAGCGATCTGATCGACCACCTGCGCGAGGTGTGGCCGGCGGGCGAGGACGCGGTGCATTCGGCCCGGCTCGTCGAGGCGCTCGCGGCCTATCGGCCCGACGCCTACGGGGCGTGGCTGAACGTCGAAGGGCTCGATGAGGCGCAAACGCGAGAGGCCCGCGCGGCGGCATCCACAATGCTCGCGAACGCGCTCAAGCCGTACGGCGTGGCGACCCGGCAGATCAACCGGCGCGGCGCCGGCGGCGGCGCGAAGGGCCTCCGGTTGGAGGACCTGCCGACGAGGCAGGCAGTGCCTCTCGGCGGCTGACCGGTTTCGATCTGGCGCTCACTCAGAGGCCATGATGGGGCGGGTTCGGGGGGTGCTTCGGTGCCCCCCGAAACCCGAAACGTCGCAGGCCACGGCCGATACCGGGGGTGAAACCGGTTTCGGGGTACACGAAACTATCCGCGCCTCATTGCGGCTTCAGCAAAGCAGCCGGGGCCCGTACGCTTCTGGCATGGCGAGCCCCCAACTTCAGCACCTCAGCACGAGCCAGGCGGCCGAGGTCTTCGACGAGATCGTCAATGTGTACGTCACGGTGTACGCCGAGTCGCAGACCGAAGAGGACTTCGCGAACTTCCGGGCTCGTGGGGCTGCCCAGTTCCAGGGAGCAGGCTTCGATCTGGTCACCGTTCGAGTCGACGGCGACCTCGTCGGGTTTGCCTACGGCCTAACTCTTCGCGCTGGGTCGGGATGGTGGCGAGGGCTCGAACCGGCCCCGGAACAGGGATTCACGGAGGAAACTGGTGTTCGCACCTTCGCCCTCATCGAGTTGGCCGTCCTGCCTGAGCATCGGAAGAAGGGACTCGGGCGGCTTCTGGTCGACGAGCTGCTTGCGCGTCGGGACGAGGAACGGGCGACTCTGGCGACAGACCCTCGGGAAGCCGACGTCCAGAAGATGTACGAGCGGTGGGGATGGCGGAAGGCTGGCAGGGTCCCCGCGGCCTCGGACGCACCTGTCCCCCACTTCGATCTCTACGTGCTGCCGCTGCGCTGACCTCCGCCCGCTGGGATCTCCAGGAGCGCCTTGAATTCCTGCGCAGTGTCGTCCTGGCGACGCTCCGCCGGGAGGACCTCCAGCACACGCTGAGCCGTGCGGACGATCATCCTCGTCCGGTACGCCGGCTCCATGCCGCCGATGACGTCGCTCGCCGTCCGGAGCGCTTCGCGGTGTCCGCCGTTGCGGCCAACGGCGATCGCCTCGTGAAGCCGAGCGTTCGCGATGTTCTGATACGACTCCGAGAGCTGCATCACTTGGGCGCGTGCGTCCACTCCGTCGTCGGGAGAGCTTGTGTAGGCGTGCACCCAGCTCCCCACGTACGCGAGGGAGTCAGGTGTCCAGCCGTACCCGTCGCCGTCGTTGGTGCGTTCGGCTTGGTCGGTCAGCTCCTCCAGGGTCCTGTGCGCCTCTTCGGCTCTGCCGAGGGTGGCCAGGGCTTGGGCTTGGACGCCCATGGCGCACAACAGGCCGGCCGAGGGGCGGTCGCCAGCTTTATCCCGCGCGGCGTCGGCCAGCACCACAGCGGATCGCAGAGGCCGGGGCGCGTACAAGGCGAATGCAGCCTCAATCCCGCGTACCCATGCCGACAGGTCCACGTCGCCGGAGACATCGGCCATATGCCGGGCGGTCGACCACCAACGGCGGGCCTCGTCGTATGAGCCCATGCGAGTCAGAACGTTGCCGGACAGCGCTGAGAGTTTGGCAGCAGCGCGTTTCAGGTCGCGGTCCTTCGGGGCGCGTGTGAGCTGCTGGCGCAGTGCGGCTAGGTCGAGGATGAGCGCGCGGTGTACTGCGGTCGGCGGGCTGGTCAGGATGCTGTGTGCGTGGTCGAGGTAGGCGAGGTTCCAGTCTTCGGCCTGGTTGGTCTCGGTGGCGTCAAGGACGTGTTCAAGCGAATGGCGTACGAGGTCGCTGGTCGATCCGGCAAGGACGCCCATCGCGCCGAGCTGTAGCAGCTCGCGCCGTCTCACGTCGTCCTCAAGGTCGATGGAAGGCTCATTTATGGAGGATGCCCAGTTGTGCACCCGATCCCCAAATAGATCGGCCCATGTGGTGTCGAACGCAGTGACGTAGGCATCGGCCCAATCTCGTGGGAAGTGCTTGCCCTTCTCCCAGTCGAGGATCTGCCGGGCGATGCTCTTGATCTGCTTAGGGTCGGGGCCGCTGATGCCGATGGCCGCGAGAAGACGGCGGGCCATGATGTGCGTTCCCCAGCCGCGGGTTCTGCGCTCGGCTTGGAGCCGGTGAGCCCATGCGGGGCGGTCGTCATCGCTCATCGCGTCGCAACCCTTCCGGCTCGGGATGGGGAGATGTGCGTCTCCCCCTCTCTCCCCCCATTCTCCCCGTTCAGCTGTGGCATGTGACGCGGTTTGACTGAGCGACAGCGGGGCGTGCACCAAGCCACTGAAGTTCCCGTGTGGTCCGACTGCTTCACCTGGTGTGCGTCCCGCCCGTAGACGCCAAGCGGCCCCGGTGCCGGTGCGCGAACACCGGCCGTTTTCCGGGGCCTGACCCGATCGGAGGTCGGGCTATGGGCAAGGTAACCGAACATCCGCCGTGGGCGGGCATGGATGTCGATCCCGAGGTGTTCGCGCGGGAGTTGCGGCGTCGGTTCCCTGGGGTGTGGGCGTGGTTCGGGGAGTTCACGGGCCGGTGGTGGGCGGTCACGCGGGACCGTACCCGACTGATCGAGGCCAGGTCGCCGGCGGCGTTGGGGCGGCGGCTGGCGGAGTTGAGCGCCCCCTCTCGGCCGGCCTCCGCCGCGATTGAGCAAGGGGCGCCGGAGTGGGTCCCGGTGGCCGTACAGACTGGCGGGGGGGGGGGGGGCGCCCCCCCCCCCCCCCCCCCCCCCCCCCCCCCACCCCCCCCCCCACCCCCCCCCCCCCCCCAACCAACATGGGGGGGGCCCCCGC
>NZ_JBICUD010000005.1:319487-394133 GCF_043198015.1 Spirillospora sp. NPDC048911
GGGGGGGTGTGGCGCCCCCCCGGGGGGCCGCCCCCGGGGGGGGGGGGGGGGGGGGGGCGGGGGGGGGGGGGGGGGGCGGCCCCGCGGGGGGGGGGGGGGGGGCCCCCCCCGGCCCCCCCCCCCCCGCCCCCAGCAAAGGCAGCGCCATGACCACTGAGACCACCAGTTCGTATGTCGGTGAGCCCCGGTATGCGTGGGACGTTCACTTGGTCGATCAGGCCGACCGGTCCGAGGCGGGCGTGAGCCGGAGTCAGGCTGAGGCGGTAGCTCACGTCCAGAAGGCATTGCGTCGGGCTGCGGCTGGCGCCTTCGGCAAGGTCCGGAAGGTCGCCGTCAACGGTGCGGGAAACGGCCCCTACGTCGATCTTGAGGTCATCGGCGAAGCCGAGCAGACCGGGACCGGAGTCGCATGGCGGGGGGCGGGGCGATGAGTCCGGACACGCGCCCGGTCAGGGACGCCGATGGCGGCTGGCGTCTGCCGATCCCCTACAACCCGAGGCGGTTGTACTGGACGCTGTTGGAGGTGTCGGATCCGGTGCGGGTGCTGGACCGGACGAGCGAGTCGGAGATCGAGCCGGTTTACGAGTTGGCGACGCGCCGCGGGGTGTATCTGATCCGGCGCACCAGCCATCCCGGTTGGCCGTGGGTGCATGAGACGCCCCCGACCAGCCACAAGATCGCGCTGAAGTGGTGGCGTGAGATCTTGGCCGGGAGGGCGCGGTGATGGCCCATTTTTCCGCGGAGCCGCCTAAACCGGTGCTGCTGCCGATCGAGGAGGTCAACCGGAGGCGGCGGCTGGTGCGGCTGCTGACCGACGAGCTGAGGGCGCGTGGTCGGCACGTGTCCGACCGCGGCACCGCGATATGGGCCGCAAAGCAATTCCTGGGGCCTGGACGCGAGATCACTGTCATCGGCGGCGACTTCGTCTGGCAGCAGGGGAGCTACATCGGGGCGCCGATCGCACCTGTGAAAGACGTGCCGCATGCGGCGGACTTGATCGACAAGGAGCTTTCCGCCATGTAGACCCCCGCGATCTCGGGCGAACTTCCCCGTCCCCGAGGTCGCGGGCAAGGCGTGTGCCAGTCGCGGGTTCGTCCCCAACAGACCGCGACCTCCGCACCCGCCCCCAACAAGAAGGGACCACCCGGTTCCGTGAGGAGGAGTCTCACATGACCATCGCCCCTGAACGGGTGACCACCGACCAGAAGAAAGGCCGGGATCTGGTCACCCCCGAACTGTTCGAGACGCTCTCCGCCTACGTGGAGAAGCACCAGGCCATCACCCGCCCGTACGCCGAGAGCGTGATCGAGCAGACGCTCGTCTGGCTCAACGCGTGCGCCGAGTACCCCACCGTCCGGCTGGGAATGAGTGAGTCGGTCGACCCTGGCTGGCATGCGTTCATCCTGCACAGCCAGGAGTACACGGCGTTCTGCCAGGAGCGGTTCGGCTGCTACTTCCACCACGTCCCGCCCGCGCCCGGGAACGTCATGGACGCCGAAACGATCGCGCGCACGCTCCCGGCCCTGCACGCCACCGGCTACGAGGTCGAGGAGTCGTTCTGGACCGGGGCCCTGTACCCCTGCTGTCCGCCCGACCCGTGTCTCGCCGCCACCCAAGAGGAGGACGTCAGCTAGGACACGGAGCGTTGTACGTGCCTGGTGAATCACGATCGGATGGCAGGCTCTCCCACATGGACCGAATCGAGTGGGGGAGCCTGCCGCCGACGCTGCACGATGCGGTACAAGACCACATCGGCCCAGTGATCAAGGCCGAGCCCAGCCCTGAAGGGCGGCGGTCAGCCCTCGCTGCCACCGTCCACACCCGAGCCGGACAGCGCCTGTTCCTGAAGGGCGCTCCGATCGACAATGCGCGGTCGGTCGGGGACCTGGACCGCGAGGCCGCCATCGCTCCGTATGTGACCGCTATCGCGCCCGAGCTGGTGTGTGACGTCACCGCAGCGGGCTGGCGGCTTCTGGCCTTCGACTACGTTGAGGGGCGGCGCGCGAACTACGCGCCAGGCTCCCCGGACCTGCCTGCGGTAGTAGAAGCGGTTACGGCCTTGGACACTTTGTCGTGCCCGGATGAGGTCCCGTTGAAGTGGTTCGACGCCCGCTGGTCGACCTATGCAGCCGACCCCCGCCAACTTGCGGTCCTGGCCGGCACCGCCGTCTTGCACACCGACCTCAACCCCGGCAATCTCCTCGTCGGCCCGCAGACCGTCACCGTGGTCGACTGGGCCATGGCCAGCCGCGGCGCGGCCTTTGTCAACCCCGCCGACCTCGTGCTCAACCTGATCGCCTGCGGACACGCACCGGCCGAAGCCGAGGCCGTAGTTCACGAAGTGGCCGCGTGGCGTGACGCCGAACCGGAAGCCGTTGACCACTACGCCCGGACGGTCGCGGTCGCGTGGCTGCAAGCCTTCTGGTCCTACACCCACCCATGGGCCCGAGCAGTCGTACGGGCTGCCCAGCACTGGGCCCTCTACCGGATGGCGCGCTGAACGACGAAGACGGCCCGCTCTCCCCGAAGGAGGAGGGCCGGTTTCGGTTGCGGAGTCTTATCGAGCCTATGGTCAGGGTCGGGAACAGGAAGAGCGGAGATCTGCCTGAACTCGATCTGATTAGATGGTTAGGCCAGTGACCGCAAACGGGTGACGGGATCGGGTATGGCGTCGCGGTGCGTGGTGCAGTGCGAGGACCACGGCTCGTTCACGGTGATCGCGCTGGTCGGGGAGCTGTGGCTGCCCACGGTGGAACAGGCCGAGCTCGACATCATGGCCCGGCCGGTTAAGCACGGCGAGTACCTGATCTTGGATCTGGCGTTCCTGACGTTCCTGGACTCGGTAGGGCTGAATCTGCTGCTCAAGGTGTACCTGAGCGCCGAAGCCCGAGGTGGCAGCGCGTGCCTGTCCGGCCCGCTGGCCCTCAACGTCGCCCGCGTCTTGCGCATCACCAACCTGGATCAGCGCCTGACCATCCACCTCACCATGAAAGAGGCCCTGCAAACACGGCCGCCACCCCCCGCCCGACCCCCAGCGCCACACCCGACGCCCCGCGACGGTGGTATCGAGACCGGCCAGCCGGCACCGGAATGACGAAACGGCCCGCCCTCCCAAAGGAGGACGAGCCGCTCCGGCCAAGACCGCGAAGTCATGGCGGCTCGCCGGTCGGGCTTCCCCACCCGCCGACGATCACAGGTTACCGGCGGACGTACACCGGCGTGCCCTTGGCCATCCCTAGCGACAGCACGACCTTTCCCGCCGTGGGGAACCGCTGCTCGATGACGCGGCCGAGCACGTAGTACGCGACCTCGACGAGGCCGACCACCGCGGCGGCCAGGACGACGGTGAGCATCTCGGTCAGGTGGGCGGGGACGACGACGCCGACCGCGAGGGCCAGGCCGAGCAGCGCACCGACGACCTTCGAGACCACGGTACGGATGATCGAGTTGAGCATCATGCCTCCAGACATGCGAAAGCCCCGGACCGATCGGCCGGGGCGACAGGGGGTTGGAGCGGGTCAGGTGATGCGGGCGGTCCAGGCCGCGGCCCAGGTAGCCGGGCCGACGACGCCGTCCACGGTGAGGCCCTTCTCGGCCTGGAAAGCACGGCACACAGCCTCGGAGTCCGGGCCATACGCGCCGTCGGCTGTGAGGCGCCAGCCGCGTTTGCGCATCTGCGTCTGCCACGTGCGGACGTCTGAGCCCGTCATGGTGGGTGGCTGGGTGATGTTGCGGCCCGGCCAGCGCGGCGCCTTGTCCGCGGGCTTGGGCGGTTTGCTCGGCATCGGCGCGTTGTCGTAGGCGGGCCGGCCGTATCCGGCGATCGAGCTGGCGGAGCGGACGCGGCGGCGGCACGAGTCGCTGGTGTTGCCTTCGATGGTCTGGACCCGGCCGTCGGGCAGCACCCTCTCGACGATGCCGACGTGGTCGATCGCGTCGAGTTGGTTGGTGGCTCCCCAGTCGAAGAACACGATGTCGCCGGGCCGGCACTTGGCGACGTTCGCGGCGGTGCCGCCGTACCAGCGCCTGGCCTTGCGGAAGTCCTCGGCGTGCCAGACGGTGTACGCGCGGTCTCCGACGGGGAGCACGGCGTCGGCGTTGCCGGAGCGGCGGGCCCATTCGGTGACCGCGATGTCGCACCAGGCGGCGCGGAGGAACGCGTCGCCGTGGCGTGACGCGTATGCACGGGTGAGTGCGTTGGGCCGGCCGGAGGTGCCCAGCCACTTACGAGCCTCGGCGATCATCGCCGCAGCGGTGCCCATCAGGCACCGTCCCCGCGGAATACACCGTCCTCGTTCGGCTCGCCGTAGAGCTCGACGAGGACCTGGTCCTCGTCGAGCTCGGTCGCGGGCGCCTCGGGGTCGGGGAGGTGGATTGAGGCCATAGAGGGGTCTCCGATCTAGTTGGCGATGATCGAGATGACGGCGATGCCTGCGGTCAGGGCGCCGAACACGATCGTCAGGACGATGGCCGTGATGGTCAGGCGGCGGCGGGCCTGCTCGTCGAGCCGCTCCTGGAGGCGTTTGTCGCGCTCGTCGAGCTCGTCGCGGGTGATGGTGATGCGTTCGAGGTTGTCGAGGCGTCCGTCGAGGCCGTCGACCTTGTTGTCGAGGGCGTCGGCGCGTCGGTCGCCGGTCTCGGCGCGCTGGAGGAGGAGACGCACGTCGCCCTCGATGCGGGCCAGGCCGATGCCGACCTCGCGCCGGAACTCGCTCAGTGCCAGGGCGGCGTCGGGGTCGGGCATCAGGCGGTCCGCCACAGTGTCAGGTTCGAGTTGGCCAGCACGGTGGCGTTGGTGCCGGCCGCGGCCGTGCCTTGGGCGAAGCGGAGCTGCAGGTTGCCGCTCACGCCTGGGGTGATCAGGATGTTTTCGATGGCGACGCGGTGGACTGCGTCGGCGCCGCCGAGGGTGAATTCGGTGGCGAACGACCCGGATACGCGCGATTGCGCGGCGATCAGGCTTACGCCGACGCCTGAAGTCGGATCCGGGCCGATCAGCCCGCGGCGGCCGATCGTGCCGGCGGGCACGGCCCAGGCATAGTCGAGGTCGCCGGTGTCCTCGGCGGAGTAGTAGAGGACCAGCCGGCCGCGGTAGCTCGCGCCGCCCACCAACGGCAGCGCAAGCTGGGTGTCGTCCACCAGGACCACGCTGTTGGTGACGACCTGGTCCGAAGTCTTGATCGCCTCCAGCGGCTGCATCGCGGCGAGCAGGGCGGCGGTGAGGCGCTGACCGGCGGTGAATGTGGGGTAGGGCAAGGGTCGCCTCCTACAGGGCCACGATCGTGGGGTGAGCCAGACGCACGTCGGCGTCGGTGAGGTGCGCTTTGGCGATGCCGTTGACCGACCGGGTGACCGTGAGACGCTGCGGGTTGTGCAAGCGCACTTCGGTGATCTGGAAGGTGACCGGGAACGCGTTGGTGTTGGCTGCCGGCACGTAGCAGTGCAGCCCGGCCATCCCGGCGGCGTAGGTCGTGTCGTAGGCGCGCATCTGCCAGTCCGGCTCAGCCGAGGGCGCCGACCACACTTTGGCTGACACCCATCCGTCCTGCACGGCCAGACGCATCCTGTACGTCGTCCCGGCGCCGACGGTCAGCCCCGGGATCACCATGTCGGCGGCGAGTACGGTGATGGCTGGGTCGCGGCGCTCGATCTGGAGGCTGATCGTGCCTGTGGTGCGCAGCACGGCGCGGCATGTGTAGTAGTTGGAGATGGTCGGACTGACGCACGCCATCAGCAGCACGTACAGGTGATCGCCGGTGATGGTGGCCGCGGGCGAGGTGAACGCGATCTCGATGTCCTGGCTTTCCCAGCCGCTGGGCAGGTGGGCGAACCCTGCCGCGTCCCGCGCCGATATGGCTATGCGCCCGGCGTCGGACGATACAGAGGTCGCAGCACTCGACCCGAAAGTCGTCCAGGCCAAGCCCTCGGGGGTGCTGCCCCAGCCGGACGCGACGGTCCGGGCGAACCCGTCGACCACTCCGTCTGCGACGCCGGTGACTGTGCACTTTTCCCCGCCGATCTGGATGTCGAAGGGGACGTCGGCAGGGTCAGCACTCCAGTACCCGCCAGCGGTCGTGGACACCAGCAGGGTCGTGTCATCGGTGTCGACGGTCGCTGCGAGGTGGCTACCGCCGGTGTCCAGTCGGCCGAGCAAGGGATCGTCCAGGACCCCGATCGTCCACGGCCCAGCGGGGACGGTGTTGTAGGCGATAGTCCACTCGTGCATGCCCAGGACCTCGGTGTAGCCGTCGACCAGCAGGTCGACGTCACCGGGCGGCATCCCGGCGGGCAGGCCGGTCACCCGGATCGGTGACCGGATGTCAACCGCAGTAGCGGGCTCGATGAGGTCAGGGTCGCGATGCAGCCAGACGCCAACGACGGGGTAACGCAGCTCGTCCCAGGTGCCCAGGTGCACCCGCCACCCGGCGTGGTCACGCAGCACCGAGTCATCGGCCAGGTTGAGAGTGAGCGCCTCGTCGTACTTGCCGACGCCGGCGGGCGGAGGCTGGATCGACAGCGGCCCGTCCTCCCGGACCACCTGGGCCGACGACCCACCCTCGCGGCTGATCGTCATGTCGTTGCGGACGGTCTGGTCATCGTCGTCCGGCTCGAACGGCGCGGCCAGGTTGGTGAGGAAGTCCAGCGTGAGCAGCGGGACGCGGTTGTAGTCGCTGGCGCGGGACCGGTACCGCAACGCGGGCCAGTCTCGTTGCTCGTGCAGCGTGCCGCCGTCGGCGTCGCCGGACTCCTCCAGCAGGTCCAGTACCGGCCGGGGCCGCTGCGGCCCGAGCAGCGCGGTGTCGCTGGCGGTTCCGATGAGGCCGACGGTGATGCCCTCCTCGCGCGCCAGGCGGCTGATCCGGGTGGCGGTCTGCTCGGCGGTGTAGCCGCGCCCGGCAGCGACGTGGCCGAGGATGGCGTTCTCGCGCGAGCGCGGCGCGACGATCAGGTGCGTGACGATCCCTGCTTGGTCGAATCCGGCCGAGGACGTCGACATGTTGATGCCGGCGGCGGTGATGGGGGCGATGGTGTCGCCGGCCGAGGCCGCGGAGAAGTCGTTGACGCCGTCGACCTTGACCGTGGCGACCACGTCGGCACCGACTTGGGCGCCGCTGACCAGTACCTGGACGGGGCCGCGGCCGCGCAGGTCGGTGTTGCCGCCCGCGCTGATGACGATGCCGCCGCCGACCTGGCCCGACTCCAGCAGCAGTCTGCCGTTGATGGCGGTGCCGGTGTAGATGGACCAGGCCACCGAACCGGGGCTGCCCGGCGTCCGCCATTGCAGCACCGGGCTCAGTCCGTTGGCGCCCATGTCGGCGGGCAGGTCCAGCCACACCGCGATGGTCCACTCGGTCATCCCCGTGCTGGGCACGGCGCCGAACAGCCTGCCGGTCTCGCCCACCGAGATGCCGGTGCCGATCGCGCCGGTCAGCTCCTGCCCGAAGTTGACCTCGCCGACCATGCGCATCGGTGCCAAGCGGGGGTAGCCGGGCGCGGCCTGGGTCGCCTCGGCGGCGTCCTCCAGCGGCCACCACGCCGAGTAGGCCGGGCTGGCGCCGCCGATGGAGCGGCGCAGCGCGGTTGAGATCGGCTTCTTGCCCTGGCCCAGGCGGCGCAGGATTCCGGCGGCCACGATGGGGACGTACTTGTCCTCCCCTGACACGTCCCAGCGCGGCGGCCACGACGACACCTCGCCGTGGAAACGGTACGCGCGGTCGGTGATCGCGGCGTCGCCGGTCAGCGACCAGACCCGCCCGGCCGAGTCGGTGAACGACGTCGCCCCGGGCGGCTGGGCAGAGAACACCGGCGCGGCGACCAGGGCGCCGTTAATGCCGGAACGGACCTCGGCGGCCTGGACGTGGCTGCGGACCTCGGCGCCCAGCAGCTCGCCGACTTGGAGCGGCGCCGTCGAGGAGAAGATGGAGGTGACGCCGGCGCCGGTGACTGCGGCGCCGAGCTGGGTCCACGAGCCGCCGATCGTCGCCGCGGTGTAGAAGGTGCACGTCCACCCGCCGGAGCCGTTGTTGACGTCCAGGGTAGCGCGCAGGGCCTGGTGGCGTAGCTCAGCCGGGACTCGCACGGTCGAGGTAGCGGCGAGCACGTTGACGCCGGTCGTCGACCAGAAGAGCGTGAGGGTGCCGTTCTCGTTGAGCCACAGCGTCCATGACAGCTGGCCGCCGTCGAGCCACTTGGACACTAGCCCGGCGCTGGTGTTGCCCCACTCCTCGACGGTGGCCTCGACGCGTACGTCCAGGTCTCCGACGATGTCGAGGGAGGCATGGTCGGGGGTGGTGGCGTTCCCGGTCGTCCCCGGCAGATACAGGGCGGTGCCGGCGGCCGGGACGCTGACCCGGATCGGCGTGTTGCGGCCGATCTTCCCGAAGTACGGGCTGAGCGGGTTACGGGCGCTGTACTTGCCGTGCCGGTTGTTGATCGTCAGCGTGCATGACCCGGGGCCCACGCGGCTGCCCTCGTCGGCGCGGCCCCGCCCGATGGTGATCAGGTCCCGCAGGTACACGTCTTCGGTGATGTCGGTCCACTGGCCGCCGATGGACAGCTCGACCAGTACATCCAGCGGATCGGCGGGGAAGGCCACGTCACACGCTCCCCGTGCCGAACGCCAGCTGCACGTTGCCACGGCCCTCGATCCGCACCATCTTGCGCAGCAGCCGCAGCAGTTCGGCGTCGGCGCCGCGGGTGTCCAGCACGACGCGGACCATCCCGCCGCCACCGACCCGGCCCAGCGGCCGCACCGCCGCGCCCTGCGGCAGATGCACCATCTCCGGACCGGCCTCTCCGACGACGGCGAACCCGGCGCCGGTGATGTGCCCGCCCTTGGCCAGGTAGGGCAGTTTCGGCATGGAGAACCCGGCGCCGCCCATGCCCGGCACCCAGAACGACAGCCTGCCGACGGTGTTGTTCCACAGCCACGAGATCCCGTTGAACCCGGCCTTGAACGGCGCCATGATGATCGATCCGATCTGGGACAGCGCCCCGCCGATCTTGTTCGGCAGGGTCTTGATCCAGTTCCAGACGGTGACGCCGCCGTTTTTGATCTTTCCCCAGTTCTTGACGATCGCCAGGGTGGCCCAGCCGATCGGGCCGGCGAGGATCGCCAGCAGCAGGGGCCAGTTCTTCTTGGTCCAGTCCCACACGCCCTTGATCGCTTGCCACACGATGTTGAAGGCGCCCTTGACGATGTCGCGGAACGTCTCCGACTTCTTCCACAGCAGCACCAGCCCGGCCACCAGCGCGACTACGGCGATGATGATCAGCCCGATCGGGTTGGCTGCCATGGCGGCGTTCCATGCCCACTGCACGCCCGTGGCGACCGTGGTCGCGGTGGTGGCGATCGCCTGGTAGAGCGCCCACAGTTTCAGGCCGATGGTGATGACACCGAGGATGGCCGCCAGCGTGGTGAGCACCGGGACCGGCACCGCGGACACGATCTTGGCGAGCGTGAGCGCGACGGCGGTGGAGGCGCCCAGCAGCGGCGCGAGCGCGATCAGCAGCTGCCCGGCCGCGAGCGCGAACGTGCCCAGTTCTTGGCCGCCCTGGCGAGCCAGCTCACCGAACTTGGCGAACCCTTCGGAGTGCTTCAGCCCGGCGCCCCATTTCGCGAACGCCTCCGAGCCGGCGACCATGCCGCCGGTCAGGTCTCCCATGCCGGTGTTGGCCGGCAGCAGCGCGGCCACCAGGCCGCCGAGGCCGATGGCGAGGTTCTTGACGGTGGTCAGCAGGTTCGTCAGCGCCGGGCCCGCAGCCTGCGACATATCGGCCGTCCACTCCTTGAACCCGGCCGACTGCACCCCGGTCCGTACTTCGCCGAGGAAAGAGTGCATGGCGCCGGCGGCGGCGTGCACGAACGGCGTGAGGGTGGGCAGCAGCGACCGCAGCAACTGGATCCCGGAGGTGACCACCGGCATCGTCTTGGGTGCCAGCGAATCCGACCATTGCTTGTAATCGTTCTTGAGGCCGACGAACGCCAGCGCGGTGGCGCGGGTCGCCGGCGACATGTCCGCCAGCGCGTTCTTGTACGCCTTGGTCGCCTCGGCGGCCTTCTTGCCGCCCTCGGCCGCGGCCTCCTGTGCCTTGGCGTACAGGTCGGCCGCCTCGGTGACCGCGGTCATCTGCGGCTGGACCGCGAGCTTGAACGCTTGCCCGGCCGCGCCGGCCGCGGCGAACGAGGCGGCCACTCCAGCGAGCGCGACGGCGGCGGCACTGGCCGGCGCGATTCCCGCCGACAACCCGGCGAACGCCTTGGTGGCGACGGTCCCAGCGGTGGCGAACTTGTCGCGGACGTTCTTGAGAACGCGGCTGACCTTCTCCTTGGCGATCAGGTTGAAGATCAGGGAGGTGTCCGAGGCCACCAGGCACCTCCCTCTGATCTGCAGTTATGTAGGACGGCGCTGTGTGGTCAGCGCTCCATTTCTTCCTGGGCCTTTCGCATCTGCTCGCGGTAGGCGTCCAGCCAGGCCAGCAGTTGCTCTTCGTCCTCGACGGTCAGCAGCCGCCACTCCCATGGGCGGACGCCGAGCAGATGTGCCGCATCGCCGAGCGCGTTCAGCCGACGATCGGCAGCCGGGCTTTTCCCGTCTCCTCGATCTCATCGTCGTAGGCGTCGGCCATCTCGGCGTCGATCTGTTCCAGCGCCGCGGCCAAGTCGGCGCCGGTCAGCTGCCCGGCGATCGCCTCGCGCATCTCGGCGTACTCCCCGCGGGAGAACTCCAACCGCAGCTCGTCCCACGCGAAATCCACGTCGTCCCACTTGGTGGTGGGATGGTCGCGCTTGAGGAACATGAACAGCAGCGCGCGGCGGCTCAGCGCGCCGCCCTTCACCACGTCCTGGGTGAACTCGGCGAAGTTGCGGCCCGTGCGGCGCTCGAGCATTTCCCGCTCGGCCGACATGAGCTTGTTGGGGTTGTACCGCCAGCGGGTCGGCTCGTCGGACCCTTCGGGCTGGTAGACCAGATACAAGGTGGGTCTCCTCTGCTGGGTTGGGAGAATCAGCCGCGTGCTCGGGCGGCGATCCGGGCCGCCATGTCGTCCAGCGCCTGCTGGCACGCGCGCCGGTAGCTGTCGGCGTCGGCGGCGACGGCGCGGTCGAACCACTCGACGCGGCCGAACTGGACGCGCCAGTTGTCACGGCCGAAGGTGTCGGTGCGCCAACCTTTACGGCTTTGGGTGCGCTTGGGGGCGTTGGCGAACCCCCGGATGTTGGGGGTCTTGCGGGCCTTGATGCGCGCGCCGGTCCACCGGCCGCCGAGCTTGACCTCGGGGCGGATGCGCTTGGCGATCGACGGCCGCAGCGCGGGTGAGGTGCCGGGGCCCGCCGACGACATCGCCATGATCCCGGATTTGGCCTGAGCCGCCGCAGGCTTGAGCGTGTCGCGCAGCTCCTTGGCCAACTCGCGGCGCAGCTGCTTGCCATCCTCCTCGGCGCGGATCGCGGTGACCAGCCACTCCAGCCCCTCGTGCTGAATCCGCATGCTGATCGCGTCGCGAGGCATGAGCCGAGCTGCTCAGGCGACGGCGCGGGTCACGACGCCCGACGTCGGGAAGGACATCTTGGCCGACGCGTCGTCGCCCACCGACCCCTCCAGCGGGTTCCACCCCTTGATCAGGATGGAGCCGGTGTACTTGGGGTTGGAGGCGCCGACGGCGGCTTGGTCAGCCCGCACCTCGAACGGCACCACGGTGCCCAGCAGCGGCCACATGATGCTGTCGAGCTTGGTCGCGGCGAAGTCCTGCTTGAACTCGCACGCCAGCTCTGCGCTCTTGAGTCCGCCCAGCACCTCCTTCCAGCCGAGGCTGGCGTAGCTGGTGATGTCCTTCTCTTCCACCTCGACGCTCAGTTCGGCCTTGTTGCAGTACTCGGCCAGAGCGTTGGCGTTGATGCTGAGGTACTGCGCGAGCAGGACCATCTTGGCCATGGTTGATCACCTGATCCCGATTGAGGAAACGAACATGAACGACGGCGTGGTGCCAGAGATGGTCCAGGCGACCCGCCACCAGGTGTCGGTGATAGCGGTCCCGTCGGTGCGCAGCGTCTGCCCTCCCGCCGCGGTCGCCGCGGTGAACGTCAGCCTGGTGGTGGGCGAGGCGAACCCTGGCCCGTCGTCGCTCTCCACCCGGGCCGTAATGGAGGGGGTGGCGGTGCCGGCCACCGACAGCACATGCAGCGCCGCATACAGCCGCTTGCCCGCGGTGACGGCGCCGAGATTGAGCGCGGTGCCGCTGCCCGAGGAGGTGCGCGCGGTGCCGGGCGGATGCGCGAACTGGCCGCGCACCAGTGGCCAGGCCGAGGACGCCTTGCCTTTCCACGGCGCGACGTCGCCGATCTGCCCGCCTAGTGAGTAGTCCGCGCGCAGCGCCTGGGTCAGGTAGGCCAGGCTGCCGACGGTGTCACCGGCAGGCCCGACCGTCCACGGCCCGATCCCGCCCAGCTGCGCCCAAGAGGCATCGTCGACCAGGCTCGGGTCGCCGGCCTCCCACTGCCCTTCTCCAGTGAGCTCCGCTGACGCCAACCCTGCCAGGACCTCTTTCCACCCGCCCGAGCGGTAGTTGGTGACGTCCTTGACCTCGTGCTCCCCGGAGATCTCGACCTTGTTGGAGGCGCCGGACAGGTCGGCGCCGACGGCGAACAACCTGACGTCGGTCAGTACCTGCTTGGCCATGTCAGCTCCCGTCTCCGATGACCTTGATGACCAGCTCGGCGCCGACGTACTGGGTGCCGGCGTGCTCGTACCAGCGGTAGCCCTGCACCCGCATCACGTGCAGGTCGTCGGCCAGCCCGCCCAGCGCCGCTCCGCCGGGCGCGCCGCGGGCTGCCTCGATCGCGGTCTTGAGCGACGCCGGACCCGACCCGGACAGCAGCGCGTCCAGGATCTTCTGCGCGGCCTGGTCGTCGGCGCGGCCGACCAGCACCCGGCACGTCAGCTCGATCTGGTCCAGGCCGCGGCCGAACGCCTTGTCGTACTCGACGCTGTATTCGGCCGTGAAGAAGTGCGGCTCGGTCACGTCGTCGGGCACGAACCCCGAGGACGTCAGTTTGCCGACCCCGGCGGGCAGCACCACGGCTCGGGCCGCGTCGGCGATCGCCTCACGTACGGCGGAGATCTGCACGGTGCCCCCTATCCGAACCCGGGCAGGACGTAGGGCTCGATCAGCGCCCACACGTCCGGGTCACGGCGCGACAGCCGCACGACGCCCCACTCCGCACTACTGGTGACGCCCTCGGGGCTGTCCTTGCGCTTGAACAGCCGCCCGGACTGGATCAGGGCCGCCTGGACGATGGGGTCGGGGAAGGCGGGCCAGCCGAACCGGGTGGTGACCCGCACCCGCGTGCTGGACGCCAGGCCGCTCCAGCCGCCCGGCCGCCGGCGCAGCCCGGTCACAGCCACGCCGTCGGCCAGCGCGTTGTCGGGCTGGGTCTCGACGTCGGTGACCGCGGTCCAGGTGCCGCCCGATCCGACCTCGACGACCAGGCCGGAGGTGTCGCCGATGTCGTCGACCAGCAGCAGGTCCCCGTCGTCGTTGCACGCCACCCGCCCGGCCGGGGTGTAGACGCGCTGCACGGGGCCGGGGTCGAGCCAGAACCGGCGGCCGGTGGCCTGGTCGATCGAGCGGGACGCCGACGCCCGCGCCTGGTTCAGCAGCAGGTCGCGGGTGTTGTCGTCCAGCGCGATCTTCAGCGCCACCTTCAGGGTGTCCAGCTCGATGTACTCGTTGGCCACCGGGCAGCCCTACGTGGTGGCCTTGCCCGGCGCCTGCCGGCCCTTGGGCTGCGCCGAGCTGGAGCGCGAGCCCTTGCCCGTCTTCGCCGGGACAGCGGGCGGCTGGTGGCCGCGGATCCGCAGCTGCTCGTCGACCTGGGCGACCCGGTCATCCATGCCGCGCTGCACGTAACCCTCGCGTTCCCGCAGCAGCGCCGCGACCATCGGGTCCAGCGCCTGGGGCTCGTCCTGCGGTTCGGTGTCCACCTCGGCGTGAGTGTCCGGCGGAGTCGGCTGGTCGGTCATCGTGTCCTCCCTGTGGGTGGCGCACCGGGGCCCGCCGCGGTACGGCGGGTCCCCGGCGCTGGCTGGATGGGCGCCGGATCAGGCGCCGGTGAAGGTGGGCGCGACCAGGCCGGTGCCGCTGATCTTGCGGGCGTGCGGCTGACGCTGGAAGGTGAAGGCGTAGTAGCCGTAGACCACGAGCACGACGCCGAGCGATTCGACCTTGGCCTGCTCGGCGCGGATGTAGACCGGCGCGTCCGGGTCTTCCCACAGGTGGCATTCCTGCCGGTCCACCAGGTAGATCTCGTCCTCGTTGGTGTTGGCGCCGAGGTTCACCGCGATGTTGTTGTCGACGATGACCGGGGTGCCGTTGGGCAGAATGCCGCGCACGCCGCGGCCGTAGGCTTCGGCGTAGTTGGCGCCCAGGGTCTGGGCGACCACGCCCGGCTGAGTGATCAGCGGGTAGGCGGTGCCCATCGCGTTCTGCATCCAGTACCAGCGCCGCGAGTGCATGACCGCGAGGTTGTCGCCGGACGCCTGGTCCAGCAGCGCGCCCTCGACTCCCGACAGGCCCTCGATCACCTTCGGGTACAGCTCGGCCGTGGTCGGGGTGCCGTCGGTGTAGGTCACCACCGTCGCCGCCGCCGACAGACCGACGGACGCGACGTTGATCATCGTGGTGTCCAGCCGCGAGCCGTAGGCGCGGAACAGGTCGTCGAGGATGACGTCCTCGACGCCGGTGCCACGTTCGATCGACTGCCGGGAGGCGGTCTGGCGGCCCGCGGCGGTGCGCACCGGGATCGACAGGGCGGTGTCGTCCATGTCTTGCTCGGCGACGTTGGTGTTCTCCGACGCCTGGTTGTCGACGTTGGTGCCGGTCGTGATGCGGGAGATCTCCACCGTCATGCCCGTGGGCGGCAGCACATGGCGGCGGCAGGCGTCGGCGAACGGCCGGTTCGCGCGCGCCAGCGGCGCGTACATGTCGGTGAGGTACTGCGGGATCACCAGGCCGCCGAACGCGCCGGTGCCGACCGCGCGGGTTTCCTGGCGGATCTGGTCGCCGCGTTCGGTGCGCTCCTCGCGCATGTGCCGGGCCAGCCGGTCACGGGCGTCGTAGTCGCCCAGGAACGCCGCGGCGACGTCGCGCTGGAAGGCGCCGCCGCGCGGGTCCTCGTCCGGCCGGTAGGTGCGCTCCTCGGCGCCGACCCGGGCGACCCGGTCATAGGCCGGGGTGCGCTGCCCGGTGGGCGTGGTGCGAGCCTGCAGGGCGGCGATCTCGGCCTCGCGGGTCTGCTCGGCCTCCAGCTCATCCAGCGCCTGCTGGCGGCGGGTGACCTCGGCGTCCGCGGCGTCGCGGCGGGCGACCTGGGCAGTCACGGCCTCCTCGGTCAGGTTCTCCTCCGAGCGCAGCGCCATCAGCGCGTCCTGCTCTTGGGTGCGTGCGGTGATCGCGGTGTCCAGCGCGGTGCGCGCCTGGGCGATCAGTTCGGCGAGCGTCACGGCTCGTCCTCCCTTGGTCGTCGTTGTCACTCAGGCGCCCCGGTCCAGACAGACGGCCACCCGAGGCCATGGCGCCGGGTGGGCTCGTGCGCGCAGAGCGCAGGGCAAACAACCCGCACACCGGTGCGGGTGGTCAGTGGGACCGGCCTGCGGAGGCCGGTCGGGGCCGGTCAGCGGGCGAGCGCGATCTCCAGCAGCGCGCGGGCCCGGCTGGACGGCGCAGCGGGCTGCTTGCGCAGGGCGGCGTCGGTGGCGGGGTTGGCGCCGTACCCGACGATCGCGACGTCGCCGCGGTGGATGTCGTAGCGGGTGATCCGGTACTCCATGTAGTCCGGCGACCATTGCCCGGCCTCGATCCGGAACGCGAAGCTCATCTCATCGATGAGGCCGGCGCGCAACTTGGGCGCGATGTAGGCGACGTCATGGTCGGCGGGGTCCAGCTGCGGCGCGTGCACCGACAGGCCGGTGTCGTCCTCGGCCAGGACCAGGGTGCCGGTGGTGGTGCGGGCCATGCGGCGCAGCTGGTCATGCCCGAGGACGAACGGCACGTCCAGGTCGGCGCGGGCCAGCGACTCGGCGCCGGCGCCGGCCGACACGATCTCGGTGTACGGGCCGTAGTAGTCCCACATCTCATAGCCCTGCTCGTAGGCAGAGGCGTGCCCGACGAACTCCAGCAGCCCGCCGTCGCCGGCCTCGCGCAGCTCGATTCGGGCGCGCACCCGGGCGACCGCGCGGGAGGCCGGCGGCTCGGCGGAGCGGCGCTGCGAGGGGCGGTCGGCGCGCTGGCGGATGTGCTGGGCGCGGGCGGCCGCCGCGGCGGCACGCGAGGTCGCGGTCATGAAGCGGCTCCCGAAGAGGTCGCGGTCGTGGGCTGGATGCGCGGCGCGCCGAACAGCACGTCGAACTCGGCCAGTTGCTCGGGCGTGAACGGCGGCAGGTCCTCCAGTGCCCGTGCCTCCGATGGCGCCAGCGTCCGGGAGGCGATGCGGGTCTGGATGGTGCGGGCGCGGGCCTCGGGGTCCATCGCCAGCAGCGCCGACCGGTTGAGCTTGACGTAGCGGGGACCGGGGGTGAGTCCGCGGCTGAGCGCGGTCTCGCGGCGGCTGACCGCTGGACCCAGGTTCATGATCAGGAACTGCAGGTTCCGCTGGGTGATGCTGGCGTAGGTGATCGAGCCGGTCGACACGGCGGCGTCGATCATGTCGGCGGGGCAGCCGAAGAACCGCGCGATGTCGGTCAGCCCGAACTCGCGCGCTTCGATGAACGCCGACTGCTGCGCCACCGCCTGGATCGGCTTGTACTCCCAGTCGACGCCGTGTACGAACAGGTCGCCGGTCTGCACGGCGGCCCGAAAGTTGTCCTTGGCGATCTTCGCCTCGGCCTTGTTGATGGTCTTGGCGGTGTTCTTCAGCTCGGCCAGCGGGACGGCGCCGCCGCCGAACCACTCGCGCGCGAACTTCTGCGCGTTCAGCGACTCTTCGATGGACCACGCGGCGTAGGCCACGGGCGACAGTCCCATCGGCAGCCCGGCGACGGTGAACTGCTTCTCATGCCACACGTCCCAGGGGTCGTGTTCTTTGCCGGCCACGACGTACTTGGTGATCTGCGCGCCCTTGGCGCGCACCGCCACATCGCCCAGCGACAGCAACTCGATCCGTCCCGGCAGCCCGCGGCCGTCCGGCCCGACCACCCCGGACCGCTCAGTGATCAGCCCGAACGCGTTGCCGGCGCGGTCCAGGTCGACCTGGGTGGAGTACAGCCACTCCTGGATGCCGACCGTCTCACCGCCGGGGGTGACCAGCACCGGCGGTGTGGGCACCTGGACCTGGATGCCGTTGACGCGCCGGTAGACGTCCACCGGCATCGTCGAGACCAGGTCGGCGCGCAGCCGCAGGCACGCCCAAACCGCCGAGTGGCGCAGTGCCGTGTCGCGGGTGACGGCCACACCGGACTGGGTCCGCAGTGCCCGCTGGGCCGCCAGCAACTCCTCGGGGCTGGTCAGCTGGGCCTCGCGGGTGAACGCGGTCCGCACCTTCGACCACCAGGTCATGTGTCCACCCCTCAGCCGAACGAGTCCGCGACGTCGTAGTCGTCCTGCAGTACCGCCAGCCGGGTCAGCAGCGCCCACCGCGCGAGGGTGACGGCGACCAGCGGGGAGATATCCACCTGCGCCGAGCGGCGATGCCAGGCCCACGCGTCCCCCAGGGGCCGGGTGCGGGCCCCGTTGACGGCCGCCGTCAGCGGCACCTGATCCAGGTGCGCCAGCTCGCCCTGGCGCATCGCGTCGGCGAACTGGCCACACGCCGCGACCACTTCCCCGACCCGCGGCACCGCCAGATCACCACGCTTGGGCTGCTCGGGATCGTCCGGCGGCCTGATGTCCCGCGCCGCCAGGTCGTCCAGCAGCGACCCAACCGGGCCCTTGGCGTCCAGCGCCACCGCCACCGGATCCCACAGCTTCACCAGCCGCTCCAGCGCCGGGACGATCCAGTCCGTCCCCGTCCGCCGGTCGACCAGCTCGACATGGATCCGGCCGTCGGTGCGCAGCGACGCGACGCCGATGGACGCCCAGTCCCGTAGCGGCGCCACGTCCACCGCCAGCGCCAGGTCCTGGCCGGGCTGCGAGGCGGTGTCGACGAGGCGCGGCCAGCGGTCCTTGGGGACGTTGGGGTCCTCGGGCGGCGTCGCCTTGCGGGTGCGGTTCAGGTACGCGCGATCGAACTCGGCGGGGTCCAGCTTCTCCAGCTCGGCGCGGACGATCGCCTCCGACACCGTGTGCCCGAGCGCCGGCATGCACGCCCGCCACGTCGCCGGGTCATCACGCGGCATCTCCTCCGGCGCGAACCACTCGAAGTAGGCCGCGGCCGGGTGCACGCGCGTCTGCCACAGCTCCTCGATCAGCGCTCGACCGGCCGCGCGTTTCTTGTTCAGCCACACCGACTTCTCGGTGCCGCCCGCCGACGCCCACCACAGCTGCGCCATGGGTCGCGTCAGCATCGCCGGAGAGAATGCCTGCTCCAGCCGGTCGTCCTCGTGCGCGAACGCCTCGTCGATCACGCCCAGATCCAGCGGCGGACCGTGGCCGGCCTTCTCGGTGTTGGAGGTGATCCCCAGCTTCGAACGGGTCGCGCGCCACAAGACCGCCTCGTTGCCGTTGGTCTTGCGGACCCGGTACTTGCCGGTCAGTTTCGACTCGTCCAGCGTGACCAGGAACTCGTCTTCCCAGCGGGTGCGCGCCATCCCGCGCGTCTGGGCGGCGTACACCACGTTCTGCCGCGACCAGGCCATCACCCGGTGCACCATCACGCCGAGGATCTGCTGGGTCTTGCCCTGCTGGCGCGGCACCGACAGGCCCACCTCGCGATGCGCAAACAACCCGGTGGCCGGATCGATCTCCAGCGCGACGTCCAGCACGTACCGCTGCCAGGGCATCGGCGGATATCCCAGCGCCTCCATGACCCGCGCGGCCCGGCCGCCCAGCGTCGGGTACTCAGGCCGCCGCGGCGTGCCCCACCGCGGCGGGCACTCCAGGCCGTACAACTCCCGGCACTGGGCGGCGAACTCACTCGGGGGCCGCCAGGTCACCGAGGTCGTCATCGTCCTCCTCCGCGGCCCGGCCCTCCAGCAGCTGCGCGAGCGTCTGGCGCAGCTCCCGATTCAGCTGCGGCAACTGCCGCCCGTCCTCGCCGCCGCCCTGGTCGATCTCACGCGCCAGCCGGTAGGCCATCTCCGACAGCGACGGCTCGACCCCCACCAGGTCGCCCAGCTGCTCGACGTCATCGCGCACGGCCTTCTCGACCGGGCCTGCAACGCTCCCCACAGCGACCCCCGATCATGATCGTTCCCGTGGCATTCGGCCCGGGGGGAGAAAAAGAAAAGCTGGGCGCGAGGCCATCCGGCTCCTCTTGATCAAAAGGCTCCCGTGCAGCGGGCTGCGGTCACGTGCGGTGATCCTTGTGTCTGGCGCGACGTCTCCACCTGACCAGGGCGATCACACTGGCAACCGTTCCAACGCCAGCCACCGCAACTCCGATGGTCGTTAGAACCAAGAACGCCCTACGAACGCTGTCTGATTCGTCGCTGGGGGCCGCATTTTCCCAACGGTCTGTCGAAGTCGGAATGAATGTCGTTGTGGGCCTGAGCCGTGTGGTTCTCGATGGGTTGGGCGTGGGCCGGGTAGGAGTTGGGCGAGCGCTGCGAGGTGTAGGAGTCACGGTCACGGTTACTCGGAGAGGCATCGGGCGGTCGCTCGGCACCTGGCCAACCGAATCGCTGGGGGTGCCGCCGGTGACCATGACTGCGGTCATCAACCCGAATATTCCTGTAATTAATGCGCTGGCGATCGCAGCAACCGCAGCTATCCAGGGCCTGGGCGACAAGTCAGGTGATGACACTGGCCTTCGCCTGCGCTGGTGGTGCAATCGGCTCAGCCGCTCGGAACGCTGGCGGATCGAGCCACGGGCCATGAGCCTGAACCTACGTCACGATGCGGATCCAGAGTCCGTCACAGCGTGGCCGAGCCAGGACACCTCCGTCACCATCAATCCAACTGCAGTCAGGGCAGCGGGCCGTACCAGTCGCGCGAGGTGACGAGCCTGCCCGACATGCCGCCGTCGCCCTTCTCGTTGTTGCACTTGCGCCCGCATGTCGGACACCCGGCCACGCCGTGGATGGGCATCAGGTTGTCGGGATCGTCACGGCTGCCGCCCTTGAGCGGTGAGGTCAGATGGTCAGCGGCATCGGCGCCAGCGTGCCCACACCAGTGGCACACGTCCGACTCGGCCAGCATCTGCGCGCGGCGACGGCGGTAGGGGCGAGATCCCAACTCGGGGCGCCGTACCCCCATTGGCACCCCCTGGACATGCGAAAGCCCGGCGCGCTGGCCGGGCTGTTTCAGGGCATGCTGAAGATGCCTCAGATCATGAGTTATCCACAGGCCCACTGTCAACTGGACTCGTGCGGGTCGGCGCGTACGATGGGCAGTGCCCTCTTGGAGGGTCAATCTGCACGGGGCCGGTGGGTGTCTCACCAGGCGCAAGCCTGTACTCACCGGCCCCAAGCCTTTGCTCGGCTTGGCCACGCTGGAGGGGCGACCGCCCCCGGCTGGTTGCCGGGGGCGGCGGCTACTCACTCCTTACGGAGTATTGCGATCACGGCCTTTCCTGTGCTGAGGATCCGGGTGACCTGGATTTCGATGAAGTGGACCTTCCAGGTCTCGGGGTCTTCTGCGTCGGAGAACATCATTTCGCTGGCTGCGATCCAGTCGACGAGCGTCCTTTTCGCTCCCTCCATCGCATCCTCGTCCATCGGGACGTCTTCGATGACCTGGTGGGCGCGAACGAGGGCCTCGTGAACCTCGTCGGCGAACATGCTGCCCATGAGTTCCGGGAGCGCGATCGGCACCGGCAGTGCCGCCAGGACCTTGAGAATCACGCCGTATGCGGCGATCATCCCCAGCGCTACCACGTCGCGCCGTTCGCTGTTGTCGTCCATTTCGGACTTCCTCTCTGGAGTTGTCAATCTGCGGTTGTGCGGCTCGGGGGTCTCACTCCCCTTGCCGACAACACAAACTCTACCACAGTTCTGTACCGACACAAGGCATCGCAAGGCATTTTTCTTTCATGGAAATTGGTGAAGTAGAGGTACAGAACTGTGGTAGAGTTCTAGATGTCAGGGCGAGGGAGTGAGACCCCGAACCTCGGCACTCGCAGATTGACAACTCCAGAGAGGAACCCGGAATGATGGCGCAACGTGCTCATCACGAAGCATCGCTGGTAGTCCGGCTCGCTGGACCGCACACCGTGATGGTCGAGCTGGTCGGCCGGATGATCCAGGTGATGCTCCCCGGCGCGGTGATCACGCTCACCGACCTGACGGCGGCCAGAGCGCTCTACAGCGCATGGATCGAGGGTCGGCTCATGAGCCGCCGGACGTTCCGCGAGACCTGGCCTGCGCGGTCCTACCAGGCCCCGGCGCAGACGGTCACGGCGGCGGTCCGCATCAGCGGGAAGCAACCCGAGCCGGTGATCTTCGGGAAGGTGCCGGTACACAGCCCGAGCGGACGTGGCCAGGTGGTCGTACGTGTCGGGGCCCTGACGATCGTCTGTGACGATCGGTTCGCCTGGGACAGCCAGTTCCAGGCATGGCGCCAGGCGTATGAGCTGGCCTACCAGCTTTGGCCGGGCGGGTTGGCCCCGGACACACTCGCCGCGCGGGTCGAGGCCAAGGTCGCCAACCGCCAGGACCGCAAGCTGTCGGATTAGCCCCAGGGGGCGGGCGCGAGGCCCGCCCCCTTCTGGGGGTTATCCACAGACCGCGGCGAAGCTTCCCGCCGACGCGCCGCCGGGTTCACAGTGAAGTAACCAACCAGGAAGCAGAACAAGGGAGGTATGCATGTTCGAGGTATGGGACGTGACCGCGTCGAGAGCACTCGCCAGCAAGGCCACGTTCGAGGACGCCCAAGATGAGCTTGATCGCGCGTGTCGCCAGCGCTACCTGCAGACGGTCGCCGACGGCACAAGCCCCGCACAGCGGTACGACTTCGAGATCCGTCAGGAGGGGCAGCCGGTGGCGTGGCTGACCTACACACCCGACGTGGGTCGCCCGTACGAGAGCGTCACGGCGGCCGGGCTCGGCACCGGAGGCCCGCAGTGATCCCGCATGGTCGGCCGGTGGTCGATGGAGCGGGCGCGGCCGCCGTTCTCGGCATGGCCTACCAGACGTTCCGCAACCGGGGCGTCCCGCACGAGGAAGGCTTTCCCGCTCCGGTCAACCCGGGCCGCCGCAAGCTGCTCTATGACCTTGCACAGGTCGAGGCGTACCGCGCCGGGCGGCTGATTCCAGATTTGCCCGCACCGGGTGACGCTGACGACCTGCTCGACGAGCATGAGACGGCCGAGGTCCTCGGTGTCGCCTACGCCACTGTGCGCAAGGACCGCAACGTGGGACGGATGCCGGATGCTGTGATGGTGCACGGACTGCCACACTGGCGCCGGACCGAGGTCGAGGAACTACGCGCCACGCGGCGCGCGCACACCGGCTAGATACGGGGGTCGTCGACGAGCTGGAAGTCCCGGAAGCTGTCGCCGTCGCGGATCGCGGTCAGGCGCCGGCCTGGCAGCTCGTTGGCGGGCAGGCCGGCGTCACGCGCGATGTCGGCGGCCGGCATCCGCAGGGCGTTGTGCGGCCCGTGGTCGGGCGTGGTCAGGTCGGCCTGGTCGCCGAGCAGCAGCAGCACCCGGACCTCGACACGTTCACTCATGACGCCATCCTCTCGTTTCGTTCGATACGGCGAGCGAGCCATTCCCACTCCGCCAGCGGCCAGGCCGGGCAGCCACGCCACCACGTGCCGACGTCCTTGGACGGCGGCTCGCACATCCCGCCCTCGCACACGATCGCGACCAGGTCGCCGGGCAGATGCCGAACACGCCACGTCCACGCACCGCCGGTCGGTACTTGCTCGGTACGGCCGCCGCACCACGGGCACACAAGGCGCAGGTGTTGCCCGTCCGTCATCAGCCCGAGCGTGGCGGCGAGATCGGCAAGCATCGCAGCGGCTTCATCGGCGGCCCACCAGGCAATCTCTGTGCCGTTCTGCCAGCCCGTCACGGCCGTGGGCAGCACCGAGACCGCGCGAGCCAGGTAAGGACGCGGGTCGGCATCTGCTGCGGCCAGAGGAAGCACCGGGCACCATGCCGCACGCGACAGATGCCAGGCCAGGCTTTCAGCCCGCCACAGCACTCCCGACAGCGCGTCGAGGATCTCCGGCCGGGCGGCGTCGGTGTGTTCGCCCGGCGCGTCTGCGACACGTTCGGCTCGCTCGGCACGAGCGGCGTGGTCGAGCTCGGCGCGCTGGTCGGGGGTGAGCGCCGGTTCCCGCCACGGCCGGTAAGCCGCCGGATCGCGCAACAGCGCGAGGCTGGTCACCAGCTCGGCGGCCTCGGCCAGATCCCGCAACGCACGATCCACTGCGGGCAGATTCCGGCGCGCGTCGCGAGCGACCGACCGCGGCCGTTGGTCGAGGCTCACCGGGTGGCCTCCCGCCGGAACCGGTTGTAGGTGGCGCGGGCATGCTCGACGACCCGCGCCATGTGCTTGAGACAGAGCAGGACGTCGGCCGCGGGGTCGGCAGCCTCGCCGGTGCACTGTTCACCGGAGCGGCGCAGGTAGCGGCAGCGAATGATCTGCTTGGTCGTCAAGGTGTCGGTCCTTCCCCTTCTGGGGATCGAGTGACAGAAATGACAGAACCGCGAATGTGCGGTCTGAGCTGGGGCTTTGGTGGATGACAGAACGCTGACGGAACCGTGACAGAACTGCCTGGGAATGACAGAACCTCGACGGCCGAGGCCGGTTACGGCGAGGGTTGTGTCATCGGCTGCAAGTTCTGTCATCGTTCTGTCACCCCTTCTGTCACCGAGTTTTCGCAGGTCACCGGGTTGTGTCAGTTGTGTCAGCGGTCTCGTAAATCTGGGGGTTGATGTCGTAGCGCGGAGAGGCCGCCCGGCCGCCCTTGCTCGACTTCGGCGGGGCGGGTTGCTCGCGCAGGTAGCCGTGCGCGGCCAGCAGTGCGAGAACGGGGCGGACGCTGGCGGCCTTGTCCAGGTGGGACTGCAGCGCACGGTGCATATCGCGCTGGGTCACCACCTCGCGCTTGTCTTCGGGGCGGCGGGTCAGCCACTCCAGGGCGCGCCGGGCGATCCCCAGCCCGGGGTCCTCGCGCATGGTCCCGAACGCGCCGATGGCGTGGGCCTCGTAGTAGCGGCCGATCTCGATGGCGTTCCGGACGGTGGCCTCATCGACGGGGCGGCGGTACCCGTTGTCGAGGTGCTCGGCCAGGTGCAGCAGTCCGGCGATGCGGACGATGGCGCCGGTGAGCTTGCTGGCCCAGTCGCGTAGCGGCTCCAGCGGAGTACCCCGCTGCAGCCGCGGCTCCAGCTCTGCCATGAACTCGGTGACCAGCTTGCGGGCGGGCTCGTCCAGGGTGAGCGTGAACGGTGAGTCCCAGCCGGCCAGCGACAACACCAGGGCCTTCATCTTGGTGTTGTAGGAGGTGCGCACGTCCTCGGCGATCAGCTCGGGCTCGGCAGCGCGGTGACCGACCTTGTCCGGCGGCACCGCGTACAGGAACCGCGCGAGCAGGCCCTGCCCGCGCAGCCGCGGCTTCTCGGCGATGAATGTCAGCACGGCAGGCTGGATGCACACCGCGATCGTCAAGGCGGGGTTCTCGATGTACTCGGCGCGGCCGCGCCGGTTGACCTTCAGCACGTCCCCGGCATGGCCCTCCAGGAACGGCGACAGCGCCGGGGCGCCGTTGGAGTAGCGGCCCGAGATGATGTCGAAGATGTCGCCCTCCGCGCTCTGGATGGCCAGCCTGCCGCCCTGCTCGGCCAGCAGGGTGGAGCACTCTTCGGGGGTGACGTTCTTGGCGATCAGCTGTAGCTCGGCGGGCATCTCGGCCTCGGCCTTCTCCAGTGCCGCGGCGGCCTCCACCGCCTCCACGAGGTTCTCGGCCTTGCCGTCCTTGGCCTTGGCGCGCGCCTCCCGGTCTTCCTTCTCCAACTGGGAACGCCTGATCTCGGCCTCACGCCGTTTGTCCTTGGACTCGGCATTGAGGGCCTTCTCCGCCTCGTACAGCGGCGTGGTGATCGCGCGGAAGTTGGCGGACTTGCGGGTGCCGGGCTCGGCGACGACGGCCAGGAACAGGTTCGTCGGCTCGCTCCAGACGCCTCGCACCCGCACCTCGGCCTTGCCGCCGGCGGCGGTTGCGAGCGCGCCCAGGGCCAGACCTGCCGGGATGTCGGCGGGCACCTGGGTCTCCTCGGCGACGCCCAGCACCATGTCCTTCACCCAGCCGGGGAAGGCGTCCACGGGGAAGGTGGGCAGCGTGCGGCGGGAGCCGAGCGGGACGAGTTCTTCCCACTCGACCGGCTCGTCCTCGACCTCTGGGTCCGGCGGGATACCCGCGTCGGCCGCGATCTGCTCGGCCTCGGCGCGGCGGCTCATGCGGCCGTCCTGAACGCCGAGCCGATCGTGGCGCTTGCCTCACGCTGGCCGAGGCCGATGGACTCGCCCGCCCGTTCCAGCGCCGTCACAGCGGCGGCCTGGTCGACGATGCCCTCGGCGACCATGTCGGCCGCGCGGCACGCGGCCCAGTGCAAGACGTTGTTGCGCTGCCCGTTCGGCGCGGACAGCACGGTGTCGAGCAGCCCGACGAACCTCGAGTGCGGGCGGCCCTCCCCGTTGCTGCGCGCCGGGATCGGGCGACGCACAGCCGGGACGGGTCGCGTCGGCGCGGCCAGGTCAGCGATCCAGCCGGGCAGCGGCATCGGCGGCACGTCGTGAAGCACGGTGTACTGCGCGCCGCCGACGATCGACCCGGCGCCGAGCACGTAACCGCCGCCCGGCTGTCCGTCTGCGTTGGCGGTACCGCGCACGTCGACCATCGGGCCGATCTTGCCCGCCGAGTTGGGGATCGCCCGGTCAGGCGGCGCCTGGAAGTACAGATGCCAGCCGCCCGAGCTCGTGCGGACGGTGTAGGTCTCGAACGGGTACGGCTGCCCGGCCTCCTCGGCCCGGTACGCCAGGACGTCGGCGCCCTCGTGGATACCGCCCTTGGCCGCCCAGTCCGGCGGGATGACGGCGCCGTGCGCGGCCGTGTCGAGGTCGACTACGACCAGGCCGGACGCGCGGCACGCGACGCCGAGGTTCGGGTCGTCCTTGGGCCAGTGGGCGCTGATGACGGCGCGGTCGTTGCTGTTGCGTTCCTTCCACTTCCAACCGCGGCGTGGGGCCTTCTCGGCCTTGCACCGCTCGCAGTCAGAGGCGGAGCCGGCCGGGTGGCCGTGGTCGTCGGTGGGAGTGCCGCAGGGGAATACGGCCCACCCGCGGACGGTGTGGCCGACGGCGCTGGCGCGCCGCGCGACGCTCACCGCACCCGCCCGTCGAGCGCGTCGATGGCGTCCTGCCGGTCGCCTCCGCGACCAAGGACGGCCTTGGCTCGGGCGATCCGGCCGCGAAGGTCGACCAGCTCGGCCAGTTCCTCGCCGAGGAACTTCAGGGTGTTGGCGTAGCGGGCTTCCCGTTCTCGGTCGGTAGCGCGGGCGGTGTTGCGGTCGCGCGCAGGCTGCCGCGGCCCCGACTTCTCGTCGTCCATGAGGCACTCCGTGGTGCTCGATATGTGGGTACGCGGCGGCCAAGCCGGGGGAAGATCCACCGCGCGTCGAAGTAGTTGGGCTCGGGGGTGCGGGGAACCCCCGAGGTCAGACGAGTCGGCTGCGTTCAGGCGGGGCGTGCGCGGAAGGAACATTCCTCGACGGCGGCAGCCTGGACGAGCGCGGCAAAGTCGAGCTGGCCGGGCCCGGAGCCGAGCACAGTGATGTCGTCCGCGTCGGCGAGGGCGGCGCCGAGGTGACGGGCGGCGCCCGCAGAGGCGTTACCGGAGCTGACCTGGCCGCGGATCAGGACGACGGCGGGGCCGCTCGTGGCGGCCAGGCCGAAGCACGTCTGGTAGACGTCGCGCTCGGCGAGGAATCCGTCCCGGCTGGCCTGCAGCTCGATAAGGGTGCCAACCTGCAGCACGGGCGCGTTCATGCGCTGTGAGTCTGGTCCTTGGCGGCCTCGGCCGCGATCCAGGCGTGCAGGTCCCGCTCCCAGCACACGAGGCGGCGGCCGAGTTTAAACATCGGCGGACCTTCACCTCGGTGGCGGAGCCATCGCAGGGTGGCCTCGCTCAATGTGGTGATCTCGGCCATCTGGTCGAGCTGGAGAAGGCGGTCCCCGGTACGGTCGACCTGCGACGAGACGGCGGCCGTGACCCCGACCTCCTCGCTCTGCTGAGCTGCCTTCGGCGAGACCTTGATGTCACCCATGCTGAGGTGGCGTTGACTGGCGTTGGTACCCTTCGGCATGACCTGCCTTAACTGTGAGCACGGTGATGGGCGGTCTTGATGGCCTCGTCAGGAGCCTTGCTTGCCGGCTGACTCCTGGCGAGGCCGCTTTGGTCTAGTAGATCAACAATGACTGACCTCCTGGAGAGCTGCAACGTCGTTGCGCCCCAACGGACGACAGTGTGTTCGATGGGTTGAGGATGGCTGAGGCGCTCCGCAGCCCGCAACGTGATCTGTGGAGAGAGCTGTGGATCCCCTGTGGACCACGGATGCGGTTTGACCGTTTTGACCCTGTAGACAACCAGCACCTCCAGATCTTTCCTCCCAAAGTTGCAGTTCAGAGCCTTGTGCACCTTGCTGAGAGAAGAATCGAGGCGTGGACACGCCTCCATCCTTGCCTTCACATAACGTGATACAGCAGGCACAACAAGTATCGATCCACTCACCCGATCCTGGTGTGGCCAGGCGGCCTCCCTACACGATCAGAGTGTCACAACGTCCTAGCGTTGGCAACCGTTGGCCCTCACACCAAATTGTTGTAGCGTGCGACCATGCCAGAAGAACCACCAGAGGAAGCCGTCGAAGGGGAGCCCGAGATCCCCACAACCACGCCAGACGAGCGGTTCGCCACCAACCTTCGTCAGCACCGAGAGCGCCGAGGATTGTCCCAGGCTGAATTGGCCCGACTGATGTCTGAGGCTGGCTACCCCATGCACCAGCAGACCATTGCAAAAATCGAATCCGGCTCTAGGCCGGTACGCCTAGCCGAAGCCGTGCAACTAGCGCGCGCGCTTGATACCACCATAGATATGCTGATTCTCTCCCCCCGTGACACCCGACACGCCTATGCAATTCGCCATCTAGGGCGGGAGAACAGCGCAGCCTTCCGGAACGTCATCAAAAGCATTCACGAGCTATGGATGATACGAGGCCGCCTTGAGCGAGAGCTTGACTCCGCGCAACGTGCCCTGTACCTACACCCCGAACTGGATGGGGATGTCATCCAGCGAAGTTGGGATTTTGGTCGGGGTCAGCTACAGCGGACGGCTCTCGACCATGCAATCGAGCAGGCAGCCCTCAGCTTTGAAGGCAAATCGAGCAGGCCGCGTCCAGGTTCTCTTGCCCAAACGGAGATCGAAGGAATCAAGAGAAGCCAATGGGAAGCTCTTCAGAGAGCCACGGAGATGATTAAGCGCTATCAGGGGAGCTCCGAGTCGAGCACGGAGCCTGAGGCGCATCTACATCGGCCATCCGATTCATCCGGCCACGATTCGTCAGAGGCCACTTCTAGCGCGGACAAAAGGGAGTAGCCATGGGGCGCCCCCCTCTCCCCGTGGGCACCGCTGGAAAGATCCGCTTCCAGAAGCTCGGGAAGCAGCGCGTACGTGCCCGGGTAAACGTCCGTGACTACGACGGCGAGACCCGCGAGGTCACCAGGTTTGGCCCTACCCAGACCGCAGCCGAGCGTCGGCTGAAGGAAGCGCTGCGCGACCGCTCTGGCCCGCCGGCTGACGGCGAGATCACCGCAGACACCCGGCTCCGTGACGCATCGGAAATGTGGTGGGCGGAGATCAAGGACGCCGAGAACCTGTCCCAGCAGACCAAGGAGATCTATGAACGCGCGCTGGCGCGGGTCGTGAAGGCCCTGGGCGGTCTCCTCATGCGCGAGCTCGACGTCCCCACGTGTGACCGCTTCATCAAGGCTGTCCGGAAGGCTCACGGCCCCTCAGCCGCCAAGACGACCAAGTCTGTACTCTCCCTCCTTCTGGGCCTAGCGGTGCGGCACGGCGCCCTGGACACCAACCCTGTGCGTGAGACCGCGAAGATCTCGACCGGACGGCGGGCACGGCCACGGGCCCTCACGGCCGCAGAGGAGACGGCCATGCTGGCGAAGGTCTCGGGGGACGAACTGGCACGCGAAGCTGATGTCCCGGACCTGGTGGAGTTCTTGGACGGCACCGGGATGCGCATCGGCGAGGTGCTCGGTGTACGGGCCGATGTCGTCGATCTGGAGGCCGGAGTCCTGGAGGTCAACGCGACCGCCATCAGGCTCAAGGGCAAGGGCACTGTGTTGCAGCTGCGGCCGAAGTCGGAGGCGGGCTGGCGGATCATCGCCCTGCCCGGCCATGTCGTCGAGCTCTGCCGCCGACGCATCGCGAAAGTCTGGCCGCACGGCGATCGCCCGATCACCATGGTCACCGCCGACGGCATGGCCTACGAGCAGAAGGCTGGCGAGGTGGGCCTGCTCTTCCCGGGCCTGCTCGGAGGCGTGCGGAACCCAAGCAACGCCAACCGGGACGTCCGGGAAGTCCTCACGCGTGTGGACACGGAGGCGTTTGGGTGGGTGACGACGCACACGTTCCGCAAGACGGTGGCGACCCGGCTCGACGATGCCGGCCTGAGTGCTCGGGCGATCGCCGATCACCTCGGGCACGCCAAGCCGTCAATGACCCAGGACGTGTACATGGGGCGCAATGTGGCGTCCGCCCAGGCGGCCGAGATCCTCCACCGGGAGGCGTGAAGAGTGGGCGTAAAGTGGGCGCAGACGCCAGGAGCCGCCGACCAGAACTTGCCTGGCCAGCGGCTCCCTAGATCGTGGAGGTGGCGGGAATCGAACCCGCGTCCTTCGATGATGAGTCAGGGCTTCTCCGGGCGCAGCCTGCTCGTCGTTTTCTCAGCCCCGGCACTCACGCAGGCAAGTCGCCGACGGGCTCAGCCACTGTTAGATGTTCCCGTAATCCCCGCGGCCGGGATTACAGGTGGAGTCTCCTAGCGATGCCAGACCCCGGGGCGGAGACTCACCCGGGCTGACAGAGTCGCTACTCGCCTCAGGCGGCGAGAGCGAACTCGGACTGCTTCTTGTTGGCAGTTATTGGTTTGCTGTCACAGGATTTACGAGGTCACGACAGCAACCCTCGACCCGCTTCCCCTGGCTCGACCTACCGAAGTCGAAGCCGGTCACCCCCATGTTGAGTTGTCAAACGGACGCCTGGACGTCCGTAACAAGACGCTACATGGATAACGCGGGTGATGCCAACGTGATTCCCGGGGGGCCCAGGGGCCGGAAAGAAGTGACGCCCCGGTGGGCGACGATCTCGTCGCGCCCACCGGGGCCGACCGGCAGGGTCGGGCCGGTCCGGACGGCAGAGCCTCCCCCGAGACGAGGCTCTGGTCTCATCACGGCGACTGAGTCCGCAACCCCCCCAGCGGTGTCTCAGTCACCCATAAAGACGCACGGGGGGTAGGGGAAGGTTGCGGCCTCGATGTAAAGAGATAACAAAGCTGTAACGTTCTGTGGCGGCGGGGGCTCGATCAGGGGGCGGCGCGGTTCAGGCCGGGGATCGTGGCGGCGGGCGCCAGGAACCGCTTGACCAGGGCGGCGGCGTCGACCCTGCCTTCGACGGCGATCGCGAAGGCGTACTCGGTGCGGGAGCCCACGAACCACGAGACGGTCTTGCCGTTGACGGTGACGGTGGCGCCGACGCCGGACACGCCGCCGACGTTGGCCGCCTTGGCCGGGCCGCGAATGATCGAGGAGCGGAGCAGGGACTTCAGGTCGAGGACCGCGGTGGCGGCCAGCGGCGGGACCGTGACCCCGCCCTGGGTGTCCCTGGGGTTGGTCAGCGTGAAGCCGGGACGCCAGTAGCCGTTCGCGGCGGCGCTCGCGGCCAGGGCCATGGACAGCGGGCTCACCTGGAGACCGCCCTCGCCGATCATCATCGAGGCCTTGTCGGCGTCGTTCGCCGGAACGGGCACCGAGCCGGGGAATCCCGGGACCGCCATGCCCCAGTCCTTGCCGAGACCGAACCTCGTGGCCGCGGCGGTGAGGGCCTGGGCGTTCAGGCGGGTGCTGAGGGCGGCGAGCGTGGTGGCGCAGGAGGCGGTGAAATTCGACTCGAACGTGCCCTTGCCCTGGGCGGGGTACGGGTTGGTGAACGTGCGGCCGCCCACCTGGACCGAGGCCGGGCAGTCGGTCTCGGTGTCCTTGGCCACGCCGCTGTTGAGCAGCGCCTCCGCGGCGACGATGCCGAAGGTGAGCCCGGGCGGGTAACGCCCTTCGAGGGCCCTGTTCTGGCCGCCGGTGCGATGGTTGGCGACGGCCTGGACGGCGCCGCTGGCCGGGTTGACGACCGCCATCGAGGCCACGTACGGCAGTCTCGCGAGGGCGTGGTCCGCCCGTGCCTGAACCCGCCAGTCCAGCGTCGTCTGGACGGGGTCCGAAGGGGAGCCGGGCCAGGCGCGCAGTTCCTCCTGGTCGCGGCCCGTGGCGTCCTGCGCGATCACCCGGACGGTGGGGGTGCCGGCGAGCCGGCGCTGCATGAGGAGCTGCAGGCCGCTGACGCCGATCGTGTCGCCCGGCTGGTACGGGGCGCCGACCTGCTGGAGCCGGTCGTTGGTGGCCGGGCCGAGGCTGCCGACGAACTCGGGCGCCGCCACGGGGTCGATGGCCGCCTTGGTGGGCTTCACCTGCAGCCCGGAGACCTGGCTGAGCTGGCTGAGCTGCTGGTCGACGACACCCGCCGACGACGTCTCCATCGTGAGCAGCGGCAGGAACTTCTCCGGCGGCGCGGACCGGATGCGCCCCAGGAGCCGCTGGGTGTCGAGGGTCCGGTTGGCACCGAACCGCAGCGATCTGACCATCTGCTGGACGGTCTTCTGCGGGTCGGCCAGCTGGCCGGGGACGACGCCGATGATGCTCGTCGGGACGGTGCGCAGCATCGACTTGCCCCGGGAGTCCTGGATCGGGCTCCGCCGGGGCGTCTCGGAGACCACGGCGAGCCGCTGGCCGGCCTTGAGCCGCGGGTGGATGATCGACGGATCCCAGACGACCTTCCACTTCCCCTTGACGCGCCTGAGCTTCATCACGCCGGTGTAGGTCCAGGGCTCGCCGTTCTCACCCAGGTCGATCTTGACCGCGAACCGGGCCTCGGCGGTCTCCCCGTTCTTGACGATGGCCCGGCCGGGCTTCTTGCCGGCCGGGACCGGCTGGCCCAGCGCCAGCTTCATCGAGGCCGCGTCGAGCTGGTTGCGCAGCCCGGCGAGGGCGCGCGCCACCTGGGCCTGGTCGGCGCCGACCGTGTGCTTGGCCGCGGCGTCGTAGTTCTCGACCTGCCAGGCGACGAGGAAGTCGCGCACGGTCGGCATCGCCGACTGCTCGGCGAAACAGGCGGAGGTACCGGCGCCCACCAGCACCACGCAGGCCGCCACCGAGATCACTCGGCGCCGCACCGTCGGCACGCCCTTGCGGCCTCGGTTGCTCATGGACACCCTTCACCGTCTCCTGAACCGGGCCGAGTTCGCGCGCTGCATCTCCCGGTCGGCTTCCCGCTTCGCGATGGCCTGCCGCTTGTCGTACGACTTCTTACCACGCGCCAGGCCGATCTCGACCTTGGCCTTCCCGTCCTTGAAATACAGGGCCAGCGGGATCAGCGTCCAGCCCGGCTCCTGGGACTTGATGATGATCTTCTGGATCTCGCGCTTGTGCAGCAGCAGCTTGCGCGGGCGCTTCTCGGCGTGGTTGGTCCAGGTGCCCTGCACGTACTGGGGAATGTGCACGTTGTCGAGCCACACCTCGCCGTCGCGCACGGTGGCGTAGCCGTCGACGAGGGAGGCCCGGCCCGCGCGCAGGGCCTTGACCTCGGTGCCGAGCAGCACCATGCCCGCTTCCCACGTGTCGTCGATGTGGTAGTCGTAACGGGCACGCTTGTTCTGGGCGATGTTCTTCCGCCCTGTCTCACGTGGCACGCAATCAGCCTCGGTCTCTATCTGTCACGCCGCCCGAGCCCACCTCTGGCAGCGTCGCCAACAACCCCCGCAGCACCGCCTGAGCCCGCTGCTCGGCCGCCAGGGGCGGACGGTCGGCGGAGACCGCCACATCCGGGTCGATCCCGACACCATCGAGGTTACGGCCGCTGGGGGTTCGGTAGCGACCCACGGTCAGCTCGATGGCCGAACCGTCGGCCAGCCGGATCGGCTCCTGTACCGACCCTTTCCCGAACGTACGCGATCCTACGATCACCGCGCGGTCGCGGTCGCGCAGGGAGCCCGCGACCACCTCCGCGGCGCTCGCCGTGCCCGCGTCGACCAGCACGACCAGCGGGGTGCGCGTGTCGCCGGCCTCCGTCACGGTCATCCGCTCGGCGGGGCGGCCCTGCCGCTCGTACGTCACGACGAGACCGTCCGGCAGGAACGCCGAGGCCGTCTCGACCGCCTCGCGCAGCAGCCCGCCCGGATTGCCGCGCAGGTCGAGGAGCACACCGCCGCGATGCCGGTCGGGTGTCGCGGTGAGGGCGCCGCGCACCTGGCGGCCCACCCCGCGGGTGAACGCGCCGACACGGATGATCTGCATGTGGTCGTCGAGCGGCGCCGCGGACACGTCGCCGTTGCTCACCGCCGTCCGGACGAGGGTGAACCGGTGCTCCCGGCTGCCGCGGTCGACGGTCAGCCGCACCCCGGCGTCCGGGGCGCCGCGCAGCGCCATCGCGACCCTGGTGACGTCCCAGCCCTCGACCCGGTCGTCGCCCACCCAGGTGATCACGTCGCCGACGCGGACGCCCGCGCGGGCCGCGGCCGAGCCGGGCTGGACGCTGGCCACCCGGACCCGCTTGTCGGTCGCCTTCGCGTCGTCGGCGGCGCCCAGCCAGAGCCCGACGCCGCTGTAGCGGCCGTTGAGCCGGCCGCGGAAGTCGTCGTACTCCCGGGCCGAGTAGTAACGGGCCCATTTGTCCCCGAGGCGCCTCAGCATGGCGTCGATCGCGGCGTCGTCGAGCTCGCCCGGATCGACCGGCTCCGCGGCCTCCTGGCGGATCTTGGCGGCCGCCTCGTCCAGCAGGGATCGCCCGACGGGCACGGTGCGCTCCTCGGCTCCGCCACCAGTGATCACTCCGGCGGCGTACGCGCAGATGACCGCGACGGTCACGACGGCGGCACGCAACGCACGACCGCTGAACCGGAACATGCGGCCAAGTGTAGACACCGCCGCACCGGCGGGGGCGCGGCCTTCGTCACCCGCACAGGCGCTCTCATGGGCACTCGCATGGACCGGCGGGCACGGGCTCGGAGGACGTCCTCAGATGCGCAGGTAGCGGCGCAGGGTGAGGAACGAGGCCAGGGCGCACAGCAGCACACCGAAGCAGATCGTGGCGACGATCACGAGGACCACGGTGCCCCAGTTGAGCTGGCTGGCGAAGCCGATGTTGCCGGCCAGCCGGTCGATCAGCAGTACCTTGCTGCCGACCAGGAGGAACGCCGAGAACAGGCCACCGATCAGGCCCGCGATCGCGCCCTCCATGATGAAGGGCAGCTGGATATAGGTGTTGGACGCGCCGACCAGGCGCATGATCCCCGTCTCGCGGCGGCGGTTGAAGGCCGACAGCCGGACGGTGTTGGCCACCAGCAGCACCGCGGCGACCACCTGGATGAGCGCGATCATCAGCGCGGCCCACTGCAGCCCACCGAGGATCTTGAAGAACTTCTTCAGGATCTCCTGCTCGTTGATGACCTGGTCGACGCCCTGCCGTCCCAGCACGGCCTGCGCGACCTGCTTGTACTGCTCGGGGTCCTTGAGCCGGATCCGGAACGAGTCGGGGATGTCGCCCGACTTGGCGCTCTGCACGAAGCCCGGAGTGCTGGCGAACCGGTCCTTGAACCGCGCGTACGCCTGCTCCTTGCTCTCGTACTCGACCTTCGCCACCTGCGGGAGCTTGTCGAGGTCGGCCTTGAGGGCGTCGCGCTGCTGCGACGTGATGTCCTTCCGGCCACAGGTGGGGTTGGAGCTCGTCTTGGCGCACAGGAAGACCGAGACCTCGATCTTGTCGTACCAGTAGCTCTTGGAGGATTCGACCTGAGTCCTGAGCAGCAGACCCGTGCCCAAGAGCGCCATGGCGATGGCGACGGTGATGACGAGGGAGATCGTCATCGTGAGGTTCCGGCGGAGACCGATCCAGATCTCCTGAAGAACGAACTGTGCGCGCATGCCTCGCTGTCCCTTGGTCGCGTGTGCCCCGGCTGGAGCGTGATAACTGGGGGGCCGGCCTCAGTAGGCCTGGCCGTACACGCCGCGCGACTGGTCGCGGACGACCCGGCCGTCCTCCAGTTCGACGACGCGCTTACGGAAGGCGTCCACGATCGCGGCGTCGTGGGTGGCCATCACCACGGTCGTTCCGGTGCGGTTGATCCGGTCGAGGACCTTCATGATGCCGATCGAGGTCGCCGGGTCGATGTTCCCGGTCGGCTCGTCGGCCAGCAGGATCATCGGCCGGTTGACGAACGCGCGGGCGATGGCGACGCGCTGCTGCTCGCCGCCGGACAACTCGTCCGGCATCCGGTTGGCCTTGCCTTCGAGCCCGACGAGATCGATGACCTCGGGCACCACCTTGCCGATGAAGCGGCGCGGCTTGCCGATCACCTCGAGGGCGAACGCGACGTTCTCGAAGACGTTCTTGTTGGGGAGGAGCCGGAAGTCCTGGAAGACGCAACCGATCCGGCGCCGCAGGTGCGGCACCTTCCAGTTGGTCAGCCGGCTGAGGTCCTTGCCCGCCACGTGCACGTGACCCTGGGTAGGACGCTCCTCCTTGAGGACGAGGCGCAGGAAGGTCGACTTGCCGGAGCCCGACGGACCCACCAGGAACAGGAACTCGCCCTTTTCGATGGCGACGTTCACGTGCTGGAGGGCCGGCCGGTTCTGGGTCTTGTAGACCTTGGTGACGTTGTCGAAATGGATCACGGCTGCATCACGGCGGTTCAGTCTAGGGGTCTGAGAACGGTGACGCCGGGAACCCCGGACGGATCCGGGACGGGAGCGACTCCGCTGCGCCATCCGGCCGGGTGACCAGGTGGCTTCCGAGCACTATAGAGGGGACGGTCGACTGCCCCGACCCGTACGAGGCGGTCTGACGGGGCCGGAAGCGCCATGGGGCACGGCGTGTCGGCCCCGGAGAAACGAGTGCCTTCCATACCTGACGACTCCCGACGTACGCCGGTTCGTGCCCTTTGAGCTCTCGGACTTGCCGGAACGACCATACAGTCCGGCTACGCTGGATGATGGCGAATTGCACGGAGATAGGGGCCCACTGAGATGAGCTGCGAACATCTGATCTGCGCTCGATGCTCGGGCCCGGTGGTCGAGGGCAGGTGCCCGACCTGCCGGATCGCCCGGGACGAGATGCACCGCCACGGGCCGTCCGTGCCACCGGCCCTCGTGCTGGCGGGCCTGGTGGCACTCCTGTTCGTGGCCCTCGTCCTCCAGCGCGTGGCCGGCTGACCGGCTCGTCACTTGGGGGGCGGGGTGGCGGCGCGGGCCAGGGCACCGGCCTCGGCCATCACGTCCGCCTTGCCCTGCGCCTTGCCGTCCCCGCCGGCCTTCACCGGGTCGTAGGCGGCGAACTGGAAGATGTCCGTGGTGTGGATCTCGGAGCCCTTGACGGTGCCGTCCAGCAGATGCGCGACGTCGGGCGGGATGGGCGGCTTGGCCTTGTCCTTCTCCTTGCCCTTGATGACGCTGTTGCGCGACAGCGCGTAGAGCACCAGGCCGCTGCCGTTCTCGGTGCGCAGCGGGAAGAAGGGGAAGGGCGTGGCCACGAAGACCGCCTCCAGGACGAGGCCGTGGTCCTTGCCCTTGCGGCGGTCCTTGCGGGTCTGCGAGTAGTAGCCGGTGGTGAACGGCCCGGCCTTCATGACCTTGGCCGCCACGCTGTCGGGGCCCTCCGCGGCGAGCGTGGCCTGGATGCCGGGCAGCGCCCGCGGCTGGATCAGCACCGACGAGTCGGTCGTCGCCAGGGCCGTCGCGTAGCCCTCCGCGTCCAGGGCCACCCTGGGCGCGCGCGCCTTGGGCGCGAGCAGCGTGCTCAGGCTCAGCTTCCAGCCCTCGGCGGGGCCGCGGCGGACGAACGCCAGATAGGCCTCGCGGGTGCTCTTCTTGTCGCCCTTGACCGTCCGGGGCACCTGGACCACGAACCAGTGGGGATAGGACGTCAGCTTCGGCACGTACAGCTTCGGCTTGCCGTACTCGTACTCCCGGACGGGGTCGCCGTCGAAGACGGCCCGCCGGTATTCGGCGGCGGTGAGCATGGACTGGCCGTCGGTGACCCAGCTCAGCGCCAGGCGCTCGTCGCCGGCGGCCCTCGCCACGTTGTCGTCGATGGTGAACGTGCGGAACTGGCGTTCGGCGGCCTGCGGGGTGAGCGGCTCGGGGGCCGGCGCCGCGGTCGTGACCGTCGCCTTGGCCGGCCGGGCCGCGGGCTCCTCGCCACCGGCGCAGCCGGCGGCGAACGGCACGGCCAGCAGCAGCGCCGCCGCCGTCCGCGAGACCCTCAGCACCCGCCCTCGCCCCCTGGATCCTTCTCGAGCATCTCTTGCTGACCCGTGATTCTGCCATCAGCCGGGGTATGACCGGGCGTTCGGGCACTACCGGGACGGCGATAAGCTCGACGTGTGGCAGGCATCGAACCCGAAGAACAGCTCAAGGAGCTCGGCTCGACCCTCGCCGGCATCGAGCAGGTGCTGGACCTCGACGGCATGCGGCGCGACATCGCCGAGCTGCGCGAGCAGTCGGCCGACCCTGACCTGTGGAACGACCAGGAGCGCGCCCAGTCCGTGACGCGCCGCCTGTCGTACCTCGAAGCCGAGCTTGGCAGGGTCGAGGGCCTTCGCCAGCGGCACGAGGACGTGGTCACGCTCTACGAGATGGCCGCGGAGATGGACGACGAGGACACCCGCAAGGAGGCCGGCGACGAGCTGGCCGCGCTCGACAAGGCCGTCCAGCAGCTCGAGGTCCGGACCCTCATGTCGGGCGAGTACGACGCCCGCGAGGCGCTCGTCACCATCAACGCCCAGGCGGGCGGGGTCGACGCGGCCGACTGGGCCGAGCAGCTGCAGCGGATGTACCTGCGCTGGGCCGAGCGCCACGGCTACCCGACCGAGGTCTACGAGACGTCCTACGCCGAAGAGGCCGGGATCAAGTCGACCACGTTCACGGTCAAGGCCCCCTACGCCTACGGCACGCTGCGCGGTGAGCACGGCACGCACCGGCTGGTGCGCATCTCGCCGTTCGACAACCAGGGCCGCCGCCAGACGTCGTTCGCCGGCCTGGACGTGGTCCCGGTCGTCGAGCAGAGCGACCACGTCGAGATCGACGAGAGCGACCTGCGGATCGACGTCTACCGGTCCTCCGGGCCCGGCGGGCAGGGCGTCAACACCACCGACTCGGCGGTGCGGATCACCCACCTCCCGACCGGCATCGTCGTCTCCTGCCAGAACGAGCGCAGCCAGCTCCAGAACAAGGCCACCGCGATGAACGTGCTGCAGGCCAAGCTGCTGGAGCGCAAGCGCCAGGAAGAGGCGGAGAAGATGTCCGCCCTGCGTGGCGAGGGCACCAGCAGCTGGGGCACGCAGATCCGCAACTACGTGCTGCATCCGTACCAGATCGTCAAGGACCTGCGCACCGGCGTGGAGGCCGGCAACCCGACCTCGGTGCTGGACGGCGACATCGACGACTTCATCGAGGCCGAGATCCGCTGGATGCGCCAGCAGGAGACGGCGGGCTCCTAACCGCCCGTGCGAGAGTCGTCCCGCGCCCGTTCCGCGCCTGCGAGCACGACCTGGCACACATTCCGGATTCGCTGCGTGACCTTGCGGTCACCCTGCGATGATGAAAGCGATCGCACCACCACCCTTCTTCCATGGGATCCACCATGTCCGTGCGCGACCTCGTCCTCCCGCCGCCTGTACGCTGGTACGCCGCGCGGCGGAGCGAGGCGTACTCCCCGCCCAGGCGGGGCAGGGTCCCAGTGACCGGTGATCTTGTCGGCCCGGCCGCCAGAGCCGCCTCGGCGGCGGCTTCCTGATCTCCGTCGGGTGCCGGAGCGGTCCCGCTTCTTCCTGACCGCTGCAGTGGGACCGCTCCGGCACCCTTCGGACCTTCACCGTCTTCTACACTGACGCGGCATAGTTCCGAATCGTCCGCCGAGGTGGGAAGTGCTCCGACTGCTGGCCCTGGTGCTCGCCGGGGGCGCGCTCGCCACGGCCTGCTCCGCCAAGTCGGAGATCCCGGCGGCCCGGGTCGAGCCCGGCGACAAGCCCATGGTCACCGCGGCCGAGGCCGACAGGATCCTCAGGGACTGGACGGCCCGGCACAACAAGGCGGTCACGTCCGGGGACGAGCGGCTCTGGCGGGCCGCGGTCACCGGCGGCCTGGCGGCCCCGGTCAGCGCCCGGGTCCGCACGTACGGGCGGCTCCCCGCCTCGACGCGCATCACCCTGCTCAACCCGGTCCTGTACGTGCCGAGACAGACCGGTGACGCCAAGTGGTTCGCGGTCGCCGCCCTCCAGCGGTCGGGCGGCAAGGAACAGCAGATCCTCGCGCTCTTCGTCCGTCCCGCCGCCAACGACCCGTGGCGGGCCGCCCACTGGCTGACGTTCAAGGGCAAACCACCCGAACTGGCGTACGACGCGCAGGGTTACGCCATCCCGGCGCCCGACCGCGGCCTGCCCGCCGCCCACGCGGCCTTCCTGACCTCCGGCGACCGGTCGGCGTTCACCCCCGACGCCTACACCCTCCGGGCCCGCACCGCCTCGTACGGCGACTGGAAAGCCGGCGCCGGCCGCATCGCGCCCGGCCCCGGCACCTCCTGGGCCCTCCGCACCAAGGACGGCGGCTCGCTGGTCTGGTACGGCCTCACCCAGCAGCGCAGGCTCACCGGCGGAACCGAGCGGTCGCTGCCCACCGACGTCCGCAACTACCTGACCAGGGCCAAGAGAAACCCCGGCCGCACCGTCGAGGCCGGCTGGCAATGGCTGGCCATCGGCTACGCCCCCGCAACCGGCAAAGGCACCGTCCTCGGCGAATCAGTCTCCCTCACAACCGCCCGCTGACTGTGTTCATGGCTTTCGCGGCCTCAGCCCCTCGCCTGGAGGCTCGGACCTGAACCGCAAAAGCGGCGAGCGCGACATCGCTTCGCGATCTCTCGTGAAGCTTCGCCTTCGGCTGGCTTCACGACCCGTTAGCGCGCTCGCGTGCGGGCTGGGCCTGTTGAGCTGCCGCGCGAAGGCCAGGGTTGGCAGGTACGTGCTCGTCAGTGGGTGAGGGGATAACACACTGCCCCCGCGCCTGATGGCTCGGGGGCAGCTGTTGATTACGCTTCGGTGCTTGGGAGGGCGCTGGCGGTTACCAAGGTGCGGATGGCGCCTAGGGCTACCGACAGGGTGGCCAGGTCGAAGCTGTCGCTCTCCCAGATTTCGGAGAGGGTCTGCTGGGCGCGGAGGACGGCGGTCTGGTTCTTCTGGACCCAGTTGGCGAGGCGCTCCTCGGGCTGGGCGCCGGGCATGCTGGCGACCAGGACGTCGCGGGTGAGGGCCGCGTGCGCCGCGTACAGGTCGTCGCGGAGCGCGGAACGCGCCATCGAGCGCCAGCGGTCGTCGCGCGGGAGCGCGATGATGCGCTCGCGCAGGCGGCTGAGCTGGAGCCGGTCGGCCAGGTCGAAGTAGACCTCGGCCACCTCCTCCACCGCGCGCCCGGTCTCGTGCGCGACGCTGACCAGGTCGAACGTGGAGTAGGCGGGCACCATCATCGCGGCCCGCTCGGCCAGCTCGTCCGGCACGCCGCGTTCGGCGAAACCGTCGCGGCGCTGCTCGAAGCCCTGCAGGTCGAGACCGGCGAGCAGCTTGGGCAGCTGGGCGCCGAGGGTGTAGGCCCCGGCGGCGAAGAAGTCGATCGAGTCGCGGATGTCGAACGGGGGCCGCCGGTTGTGCAGCAGCCAGCGGGCGCCGCGCTCGGTGAGCTTGCGCGCCTCCAGCAGCATCGCGATCTGGGTCGACTCGTCCACCTGGTAGGACAGGGCCTCGACCGACTGCCAGAACCGCGGCATGTCGAAGACCTCGCGGGCGACCAGGTAGGCGCGCGCCACGTCCTGCGGTGAGGCGCCGGTCTCCTCGTTCATGCGGAACATGAACGTGATGCCGCTGTTGTTGACCACGTCGTTCACCACGGTGGTGGTGATGATCTCGCGGCGCAGCGGGTGCCGGTCCATGTAGTCGCGGAACCGGTCGCGCAGCGGGGTCGGGAAGTAGTCGACCAGCCAGGACCGCAGGTACGGGTCGTCGGGCAGGTCGGAGGCGACCAGGTCCTCGTCGAGGGTGAGCTTGGAGTAGGCCAGCAGCACCGAGAACTCGGGCCCGGTCAGCCCGCGGCCGGACTGGCGGCGTTCGGCCAGCGCCTTGTCGGCGGGCAGGAACTCCAGCCGTCGTTTGAGCCGTCCGGCCCGTTCCAGCTTGCGCATGTAGCGGGCGTGGACGTGCAGCATCGCGGGCGCCTGGGCGCGGGCGCCGGCGAGGGTCACGTTCTGCGCGTAGTTGTCGTTGAGCACGAGGTCGCCGACCTCGTCGGTCATCTCGTACAGCAGGTTGTCGCGCTGCTTGCCGGTCAGCTCTCCGTCGCGGACGACCTGGTCCAGCAGGATCTTGATGTTGACCTCGTGGTCGGAGGTGTCGACCCCGGCCGAGTTGTCGATGAAGTCGGTGTTGACCAGGCCGCCGGCGCGGGCGTACTCGATGCGGCCGAGCTGGGTGACGCCCAGGTTGCCGCCCTCGCCGATCACCTTGCAGCGCAGCTCGGCGCCGTCCACCCGGACCGGGTCGTTGGCCTTGTCGCCGACCTCGGCGTTGTTCTCCGCCGCGGCCTTGACGTAGGTGCCGATGCCGCCGTTCCAGAGCAGGTCGACGGGCGCGAGGAGCGCGGCGTGGATCAGCTCGAACGGGGTCATCGCCATGACGTCGCCGGCGATGCCGAGGGCCGCCCGGATCTCCGGCGTCAGCTTGATCGACTTCTGCGTGCGCGGGAAGATCCCCCCGCCGCGCGACAGCAGCTGGGTGTTGTAGTCGCCCCACGAGCTGCGCGGCAGCGCGAACATGCGCTCGCGCTCCCGGAACGACACCGCCGGGTCGGGGTCGGGGTCGATGAAGATGTGCCGGTGGTCGAACGCGGCGACCAGCTTGATGTGCTCGCTGAGGAGCATCCCGTTGCCGAAGACGTCCCCGGACATGTCGCCGATGCCGACGACCGTGAAGTCCTCGTTCTGGATGTCCTTGCCGAGGGAGCGGAAGTGGTACTTCACCGACTCCCAGGCACCGCGCGCGGTGATCCCCATCGCCTTGTGGTCGTAGCCGACCGAGCCGCCGGAGGCGAACGCGTCGCCGAGCCAGAAGCCGTACGAGGCGGCCACCTCGTTGGCGATGTCGGAGAACGTCGCGGTGCCCTTGTCGGCGGCGACCACCAGGTAGGTGTCGTCGCCGTCGTGCCGGACGACGTTGGGCGGCGGCACGACCTTGCCGTCGACCAGGTTGTCGGTGACGTCGAGCAGGCCGGAGATGAAGTCCTTGTAGCAGGCGATGCCCGCCTGCATGAACGTCTCGCGGTCGGCACCCGGATCGGGCAGCTGCTTGCCGACGAAACCGCCCTTGGCGCCGGCGGGGACGATGACGGTGTTCTTGACGGCCTGCGCCTTGGCCAGGCCGAGGATCTCGGTGCGGAAGTCCTCCCGCCGGTCGGACCAGCGCAGACCGCCGCGGGCCACGGCGCCGAACCGCAGGTGCACGCCCTCGACCTTCGGCGAGTACACGAAGATCTCGTACTTGGGCCGGGGCAGCGGCAGGTCCGGAATGCGCTCGGGGTCGAACTTCAGCGACAGGTAGGGCTTGCGCTGGTAGTGGTTGGTGCGCAGCGTCGCCATGATCATCGACAGGTAGGCGCGCAGGATGCGGTCCTCGTCGAGGCTGGCGACCTCGTCGAGCTTGCCGCCCAGCTCCTCGGCGATGCCAGCGCTGCGCTCCTCCTCGCCGCCCGCCAGCGCCGGGTCGAGCCGGCTCTCCCAGAGCCGGATCAGCAGCCGGGTGATCGAGGCGTTGCCGAGCAGCACCTGCTCGATGTAGCGCTTGCTGAACGTGGTGCCCGTCTGGCGCAGGTAGAGCGCGTACGCGCGCAGCACCATCGCCTGCCGCCAGTTGAGGCCGACGTGGAGCACCAGGGCGTTGAAGCCGTCGTTCTCGATGTCGCCCCGCCAGAGCGCGCTGAACGCGTCCTGGAACAGGCCCTTGATGTCGTCCTCGGCCACGCCCGCCGGCGGCTTGTAGCGCAGGCCCAGGTCATAGATCCAGTAGGACCGGCCCGGCTCGCTCGTCTTGATCTCGTACGGGCGCTCGTCGACGACCTCGACGCCCATGTTGGTCAGCAGCGGCAGCACGCGCGACAGCGAGATCGGCGGGCCCAGCCGGTAGATCTTGAGGCGGCGCTCGCCCGGCTCGGCGCTGAACGGCTCGTACAGGTTGATGCACGTCTCGCCGTCGGCGGTGAGCTCCTCCAGCCGCTTGAGGTCGGCGACCGCCGTGCGCGCCGGGAAGTCGGCCTTGTAGCCCTCGGGGAAGGCGTCGCCGTAGCGGCGGGCCAGGGCGCCCGAACGCTCCTCGCCGCACTGCTCGACGATCGCGTCGGCCAGGTCGTCCTCCCACGAACGGGTCGCGGCGGCGAGCCGGGCCTCCAGTTCGTCGGCGTCGACGTCCGGGAGGGGACGGCCGCGCTCGCCGCGCACCACCACGTGCAGCCTGGCGAGCATCGACTCCGTCACGTTCGCGCTGTAGTCGACGCTCACGCCGTCGAACGCCCGGCGCAGTATCTCCTGGATGCGCAGCCGCACCTTGGTGGTGTAGCGGTCGCGCGGCAGGTAGACCATGCACGACATGTAACGGCCGTACATGTCCTTGCGCAGGAACAGCTTGAGCTGGCGGCGCTCGCGCAGCCGGAGCACGCCCAGCGCTATGGGCAGCAGATCGTCGACGGAGATCTGGAAGAGCTCGTCGCGCGGGTAGCTCTCCAGTATCTCGATGATGTCCTGGCCGTCGTAGCTGTCGGGGGTGAACCCGGCGAGCTCCAGGACCTCTTCGAGCTTGCGCTTGAGCACCGGGACGTGCGCGATCGACTCGCTGTAGGCCACGTGCGTGAACAGGCCGAGGAACCGGCGCTCGCCGACGACCTCGCCGCCGTCGTCGAACTTCTTCACCCCGATGTAGTCGAGGTAGAGCGGACGGTGCACCGTCGACCGCGAGTTGGCCTTGGTGAGGACCAGCAGGTGCTTCTCGGTGGCCTTCTCCCGCACCTCGGGCGGCAGCGCGGCGAAGCTGTCGGACTCGCGCTTGTCACTGCGCAGGATGCCGAGGCCCGTGCCCGGCTCGGGACGCAGGACCGTGCCGTTCTCGGTCAGCGTGTAGTCGCGGTAGCCCAGGAACGTGAAATGCCCGTCGGACAGCCAGTCGAGCAGCTCGACGCCCTCGGCGAGCTCCTTCTCGGGCAGCGGCGGCTCGGTGTCGCGGATCTCCAGCGCGATCTCGCCGGCCCGGGAGCGCATCTTCGGCTCGTCCTCGACCGCGACCCGCACGTCCTGCAGCACCCGCAGCAGATCCTGCTCGACCTGCTCCAGCCGGGCGCGGTCGCTCGTGCGGTCGACCTCGATGTGGATCCACGACTCGTCGATGTCGGTGTCGCTGTCGAGCTTGCCGCGGAAGGCCTTCATATGGCCCGCCACGTCGCGGTCGACGCCCAGCAACGGGTGGACGATCAGATGGGCCGTCAGCTCGTGCCGGGTCAGCTCCATCGTCACGCTGTCGACGAGGAACGGCATGTCGTCGGTCACGACCTGGACGACCGTGTGGCCGGGGTCCCAGCCGAACTCCTCAAGTGTGGGCGTGAAGACCCTGACCTTGGCACGTCCCTGCGGACGCTCCTCGCCCAGCACCCGGTGCGCCATCGCGGGGCCGCAGATGTCGGCCGGGTCGCGGGAGAGCAGGTCCTCGGGGGCGACGTGCCGGTAGTACAACCGGAGGTACGCGACCGCCTCCTCGAGGTCGCCGCCACGGGCGCCGGTCCCCTGTGCCCATGTCTCCGCCGCCCGCCGGAGCAGGTCGTCCTTCGCCTGATCGAGCTTGCCGCCCATCAATACTCCCCTAGAGACCCTTCGCCACCTCTTTGTGGCGCCGCTCACTGCGTCAGCGTAGCCAGGAATCGCCGCAAAGCCGACCGGCGGGGGCCGCGACCCGGTCGCGGCGTCGCCTACCGGCCGGCCAGCCGGCCGGTGCGCGATTCCGCTGCTGATTTTCCCTGCTCGACGCCCCCGCCGTCGGCTTCTTCGCCCAGAAAGATCAGTTCAGTGTCCGGGGCCGGATCATGGTGCCCGCGGCCGTCCCCGTCGTCTTCCCGCCGGTGTCGCCCGGGTCGGCCGACGGGGTGGTGGGCGGCGTCGTCGGCGGAGTGGTCGGCGGCGTCGTCGGCGGGGTGGTGGGGGGCGTCGTGGGAGGCGTGGTCGGCGGGGTGGTGGGGGGCGTCGTCGGCGGCGTGGTCGGCGTCGACGACGGGGAACGGGTCGGCGACGGGTCGGTGGTGCGCGTCGACTGCTGCGGGCGCGGCACCGTGCGGGTCGGCGACTCGTCCGGAGTGCCGGAGTCGGCGGGCATGTCGGCCGGGATGTTCTCGGCGGGGTTGCTCGCCGGGTTGGCCGGGCTCTCACCGCCGCCGAGCGCGAGGGCGATCGAGGTGACCGCCACGGCGATCAGGACGGCCGCGACGGCGCACAGCGCGGCGGCCTTGGCGGGCACCCTGCGCAAACCCTGCGGGCTCCGGCGCTTGGCCGTGGCCGCCACACCACCGGGAGCGCCCGGGACGGTCCGCTCGCCGAAGGCCGCCGCGTTGTCCGCGATGAACTCGGCGGGAGTGGGCAGGCGCTCCGGGAGCCGTTCCGGCACGGGCTCCGGCCGAGGCGCCGGCGTGTACTCCGCCTCGGCCCCCTCGGGCTCGTCCTCGATGATCTGTACGGCCTGGGTCTCGGCGGGCTCGTCCGCCACCGTGGCGGCCTCGCCGTCGTCCGCTCGTCCGGTCGCCGGCTGCCCGTCATCGTCGCCGAGCTCGGCGGCCAGGACGCTGCCCACGGCCAGGATCGCGGTGCCGTCATCCTCCTCGACGGCGGGATCCGCGACGATCGGGGTGGGGCCGGTGATCTCCTCATGGCCGAGCAGCCGCATCAGCACGTGGCGCGCCTGCGGGCGGGCGGCCGGGTCCTTGCTGAGGCAGTCGCTCACCAGGTCGCGCAGCGGCCCTTCCAGGGGTCCCAGCCGGGGCTCCTGGTGCAGGATCCGGTTGATCACGGCGGGGATGGTGTCCTGGCCGAACGGGGCCTCGCCGGTCGCCGCGAACACCAGAGTGGCCGCCCAGCAGAACACGTCCGCGGCGGTGCCGATCTCGTCGCCCTGGAGCTGCTCGGGCGCCATGTACGAGGGGGTGCCGATGACCTTGCTGGTCAGCGTGGTGGAGCCGCTGATGGCCCGGGCCACACCGAAGTCGATCACGCGCGGGCCGTCGGGGCCGATCAGCACGTTGTGCGGCTTGAAGTCACGGTGAATGATCTTCGCCTGGTGGATCGCGGACAGCGCGGTCGCGGTGCCGACGGCCAGGCGTTCGAGGGCGGCGCCGCCGAGCGGGCCCTCCCGGGTCACCAGCTGGTTGAGCGAGGGGCCCGGCACGTACTCGCTGACGATGTAGGGACGCTCGCCGTCCGCGTCGGCGTCGATGACCTGCGCGGTGCAGAACGGCGCGACCCGCTTGGCGACCGACAGCTCGCGCAGGAATCGGGCGCGCGCCTTGTCGTCGGAGGTGAGCTCGGCGTGGAGGAGCTTGATGGCGACGCGTTTGCCGTCGTCCGCCGCGCCCAGGAAGACGGTGCCCTGACCACCCTCACCGACGCGGCCTATCAGGGCGTACGACCCCAGTCGCTCCGGATCCCCGGATCGCAGCGCCCCAACCTCCATGCGTGGAACAGCCCCTCTCTGATCTGGTCGGACCAACCGGGCCGCGCGCCGAAACGGCGCAGACCGACCTCCCGCTTGTGGGACGCCCCAAACCCAGGAAAAGTTGACCCGGCTCAGCGACCCTACGGTGTGATCTGCCCGGGCCGCTCCCTCTCCGGTCACATTTGACGCGGACGGCCAGCCTAGTCCCGTACACCCCTTCCGCGATACCGGCACGAAGCATCCAAAACACGCGAATCCGCAGGCAGGAGCGCGGTTTTTCGCGAATTTCATGAGTGTGTTTCGGCCGCGCCGGGTAGATCGCCGCCTGACGATCTTCGTTGTGAGGAGGGTTAGACAGGCATGTCCATTCCGTTAAAGACCGCCTGTTGCGCGACCACGGTCGCGCTCGCAATGGCCCCGGGCATCGCCGAGGCGGCCGAGCACTCAGACAAGATCCCGGCTCCGGTCGCGCCCGGCGGGGTCCACCCCGCCCTGGCCGCCGACCAGGTCGGCGCCGTCGAGGCGTCCAGCCGGCTGACACTATCCAACCAGGTCGCCGAGGCACGGGCCACTACCGAGCTCGGCGTGGCCCGGGCATCGAGCCAGGCGCGCATCCCGGCGCGAAAGCAGCGGGTTCCGAAGCGGGAGCAGGCCGCCGAGGCCGCCGGCCGGCCGATGGGCGGACGGCAAGGCGGCACACGCCTCGGCAAAGCCGAGCTCCTGGCGTCGATGCAACAGGCCGTCCGCGCGAAGCGGGCGCGGATGGAGGCCCAATGGCAACAGCGGGCGAACCGCGCCGTCAGGTTCGCGCTCGACCAGCGTGGCCGTCCCTACGTCTACGGCGACACCGGCCGCCGCGGCTTCGACTGTTCCGGTCTCGTCCAGCAGGCGTGGCGCCGCGCGGGAGTGTCCGTGCCGCGCGTGGCCGCCGCCCAGTACCAGAGGATCCGCAACCGGGTCGCGCGCAACAAACTGCGGCCCGGAGACCTGGTCTTCTTCCACGGGCTCGGCCACGTCGGCCTCTATCTCGGCAAGTCGCGGTTCATCCACGCGCCGCGCACCGGCCGCCGGATCAGCGTCGAGCGGCTGAGCGGCCACTACCGCGCGAGCTACGTCGGGGCCGTGCGTCCCGCGTGGAAGCCGCTGCCGGCCATCCCGGAAAGGATCCACTGAACAACGCCGGACGTGCGCCGGACCGGGCCGGCGCACGTTCGGCACAATGACCGCATGACCACTCTCGACGGGCGCCGCGTCCACACCCGCGCCGACCTCATGGAGGCGTACGGCCTCGGCCGCAGCACCCTGGAGAAGTGGTATCGGGAACGCGCCTCCAACGGCCACCCCGAACCCGCCGGAACGATCGGCTCCCAGCTCGCCTGGGACGCCGAGGACTGGGACCGCTGGTACGCGTCCCGCGGCGACGGTGTGCCTCCAGGCCTCGTCACGCGCGACGACCTGATCGCCAAGCACGGCTTCTCCCGCCATACCCTCAAGAAGCTCTGGACCGACCGCGCCGGCAACGGCCATCCCGAGCCCGCCCACCGTGCCGGCAAGGCCCTCTACTGGAACGAGTCCGAGTGGCTCGCCTGGTACGAGTCGTACGCCGCCCAGAGCCCGGCCGAGGATCCCGACGACCTGGTCACCCTCGCCGAGGCGGCCCGCATCCTGGGCCTGGCCCAGTCGAGCGCCACCGTCTACGCCAAACGCCCGCCCGCCGGCTGGCCTCAACCCGCCGAAGAACAGCCCTTGGCAGGCGGCCGGGTCCGCCGCCTCTACCGCCGCCGCGACATAGAGACCTACGGCGCAACCAAGGACCGCACCCCCTAGAGCCCTATGCGGTATCCGATTGGGTACTTGTAGTAATCGCGGCAGGGTAAGCGGGTTGTGGGCCGGGTAGGGCTGGGTCATGAAGATCTCTGCGTTGATGCTGGTTGCGGCGGTCTCGGTCGGGGCAGGCGCATGCGGGAGCGAACCCGAGGCCATGTCGGTGGCGCCCGTCCCGGAATCGGCCGTCGCGCTGGCCGGGCGCCTAGAACCGGCGGCGAGGACGGCGCTGAAGACCGTGCCGGGCGGCACGCTGACCTCCATCGAGACGGAGGGGCCCGGCTGGGAGGTCCAGGTCGTGACCGCCGACGGCACCGAGCATGAGCTGATGGTCAGCGCCAACGGGGACCGGGCCGTCCGGAACGACGTCAAGCGGGAAGGCCCGGCCGGCAAGGACGAGCACCGCAAGCGCGTCAAGGCCGCCAAGCTGGACTATCGCGCCGCCGCCAACCAGATGCACTCGGCGGTGCCCAACTCCTCCATCGCCGAACTCAATCTGGACACCTACCGTGGCACCACCGTCTGGGAAGGCGATCTGGAGGACTCCGGCGGCGCCAAACGCGAAGTGAAGATCGACGCCGCGTCCGGCAAGGTGCTGATCAGCTGAAGACCATGCGGTGCCCGCGTGCGGTGTCCATGTACTCGCGGACGCGATGGATCAGCCCCTCCCGCAGTTCGAAGACGAAGCAGTAGTCGTTGGCGTAGGTGTTCCCGCTTGCCAGCGTCGCGGTCATCGTCTCCTCCACGACCACGCGGTCACCGTCCGCGTAGACGCCGTGGAAGGTGATCGTGACGTCTCGTGCGAAGAGCCGGGGGAAGTCCTCGGCGATGAACGCGGCGATCGCCCTCTTGCCGACCATGTGATCGGGAACGCCCAGCGCCACAGCGGTCGCGTTGCCCGGTGGGGCCAGCCACTCGGCGTCCTCGGTGAAGAAGGCCGCGATCTGGTCGGCGTCGTGGCCGGCGAAGACCCGCCACGCGTTCTGGACGACGTCCCGGTTCTCTTGAGTCACATCGGTGACGCTAGGCAGGCCGGTGTTGTGAGGCTGGCGGAAATGCGACCTCACCCGTCCAACGGGGTGTAGTGGCGGAGAACGTCGGGGTTGGCCATGGAGTCGGGATTGGCCGCTTGGTCGACGGGGGTGCCCAGGAGGATCTTGCGGACGGGGACTTCGAGCTTCTTGCCGGAGAGGGTGCGCGGGATGCCGGGAACCTCGTGGATCTCGTCCGGGACGTGGCGCGGGGAGAGGGCCGAGCGGAGGGACGACCTGAGACGGCCGACCAGGTCGTCGGTCAGGGTCGCGTTCTCGGCGAGCTGGACGTAGAGGAGCAGGCGGCCCTCCTGGCCCAGCCGGCCGGTGTCGATGACCAGGCTGTCGGCGATCTCGTCGAAGGCCTCGACGACCCGGTAGAAGTCGGAGGTCCCCATGCGGATGCCGCCGCGGTTGAGGGTGGAGTCGGAACGGCCGTAGATGACGCAGGAGCCGTCGTCGAGGATTTTGATCCAGTCGCCGTGGCGCCAGATGCCCGGGTACATGTCGAAATAGGACTCGCTGTAGCGCGCCTTGTCCGGGTCGTTCCAGAAGAAGACGGGCATGGACGGCATGGGCTCGGTGAGGACGAGTTCGCCGACCTCGTTGAGAACGGCCTTGCCGTCGTCTCCGTAGGCCTCGACCTTGGCGCCCAGGCCGCGGCACTGGATGACACCGGCGCGGAGGGGCTGGAGTACGGAGGGCCCGACGAAGCCCGTGCAGATGTCGGTGCCGCCCGAGAACGAGCCCAGGAGGAGGTCCTTGCCGATCGCCTCGTAGACCCAGGTGAAGCCTTCGGGCGGGAGGGGGGAGCCGGTGGAGCCGATGCCTCGCAGGGCTGACAGGTCGAGAGTCTTGCCCGGCTCCTCGCCTGCCTTGAGCGACGCCATGATGTACGGCGCGCCCACGCCGAAGTACGTGACGTTGGTGTCGGCCGCCAGCTTCCAGAGGTCGTTGGGCGCGCCGTCGTACATGACGATGCTGGAGCCCACGAGCAGGCCGCCGATGAGGTAGTTCCACATCATCCAGCCGGTCGTGGTGAACCAGAAGAACACGTCGCCGTGGCCGAGGTCCTGGTGGAACGAGAGCGCCTTCAGGTGCTCCAGGACGACTCCGCCGTGGCCATGGACGATCGGCTTGGGGAGGCCGGTCGTGCCCGAGGAGTAGACCACCCAGAGCGGGTGGTCGAACGGGACGTCCTCGAAGGCGAGGGGATGGCCGTCGCGGGGCAGGTCGCTGTAGGCGACGCCCACGCGCAGGTCGTCGGGCGACGAGGCCGGGTCGAGGTAAGGGATGAGGACGGTCGCGGCGAGGGTCGGGAGCTGGTCCTCGATCTCGCGGACGGTGTCGAGGCGGTTGAAGAGCTTGCCGTTGTAGGCGTAGCCGTCGACGGCGATGAGGACCTTGGGCTCGATCTGCGCGAAGCGGTCGATGACGCTGGACGAGCCGAAGTCCGGGGAGCAGGACGACCAGATGGCGCCGAGCGACGCGGTGGCCAGGAAACAGATCAGCGCCTCGGGGATGTTGGGCAGGTACGCCGCGACCCGGTCGCCCTTGCCGACGCCCAGCTCCGCCAGCCCGGCCCGTACCTCCGCCACGTGCAGCGCCAGCTCGCGGTAGCTCAGGATGCGGTGGCCGCCCGCCTCGGAGCGGAAGACGACGGCGGTCTCGTCGGGGGTCTCGTCGGCGCGGCGGAGGGCGTTGGCGGCGTAGTTGACGGTGGCCCCGTCGAACCAGCGCAGCCCGTCCACCGGCATGCGGCCCTCGGAGCGGACCGGGCCGTCGCCGCGGTGGCCCACCACCTTGAAGTAGTCCCAGATCGAGTCCCAGAACGCGTCGACCTCGGTGACCGACCAGCGCCAGAGCTCGTCGTACGTCTCGGCGAGAATTCCGCGATCCCACAGCCAGTGCAGGTAGTGCGTCACCTTCGCGTTGGCGACCACTTCTTCGGACGGCTCCCAGAGCGGAGCTCCCTCGGGGGTCAGCTCGTCTCGCGACATTGGACCGGCCTCCTCATTCGTTCCCGCGCCGCGGGGTTTCCCCAGCATCAGGCCAGCATGCACGCCGCTGCAACCCGGCTCGAAACCGGGGTCGGCGAAGCCGATCGCCGCGTTCACCTGCGGCCACGGAGTGGTCCGCGGCCCTACGCCGCCGCCGGTTTCTGTGTCCGTCAGGACGGTTGACACGGACCTAGCGCGCTGCCGCGGGCCCCTCGGCCAGGGCCGTCACCGCGCGCAGTACCGCGTCGGTGTCGCCGAGGGTCGGCAGGACCACCTCGGCGCCCGCGGAGCGCAACTCGGCCTCGGTGGCGCTGCCGGTGGCCACCGCGATGATCGGCGAACCCGCGATGTGGGCGGCCTGGACGTCGCGCGGGGAGTCGGCGATGAAGACGCTGGTCGACTCGGTGAAACGGGCGCCGTGCTTCTCCCCCGCGCGGGTGCGTGCCAGCTCCAGCAGGGCGGCCTTGCTGTAGACACCGTTCTCGTAGCCGCCGACCTCCAGGTCGAGGTGATCGGCGAGGCCGAGCTCGGTGACCTTCAGGACGGCGTTCGGCTGGATGGAGCCGGTCAGCACGGACTGGACGGTGCCGGGGAGCCGGGAGAGGGCGGCGAGGGCCTCGCGGGCGCCCGGCAGCACCCGCCCGTGGGCCTTGAGGTCCGCGCGCCGCGCCCCGAAGGCCTCGGCGAGCGCGGACATGAACGCGGGGAGGTGATCGTCGGTGGTGACGATGTCGTTGAACGCGAGCGTCTCGAAGATGATCTCCGACTCGGTCCGGCCGGGGGTGGGGGCCAGCCTTACCAGCGGCCGGCCGGTGGTGCGCTGGAACGCCTCGGCGTAGGCCTCCCGCGTGAGCCGCCCCACGTCCACCAGCGTGTGATCGATGTTCCACAGCACCAGGCGGTTCAGCGTTGCCATCCCGTTCCTTGCTCGACGTCGGGGGACCCGTCGCACACGGTCCGCCCGCCGGTGCGGGCGAGCTAATCGTCGGCCCTCCGCCCCGTTCCCCGCAAGCCGACCGGCCACCGTCCGTGCCCAGCCCTCGGTGGCGGCGAGGACACGCTCGCCTCCCCGGTCCGGCCACGCACGGCATGGCTGATCGCCTTACCGATCACCTGGCGGGGCCCGCCCGGCGGGGCCGTGGGCGGCGGCCGGGCGGGCGGTGTCGCCTCCGCGGGCCGTCAGCCCATGTGGGGGTAGCGGTAGTCCGTCGGGGGGACGAACGTCTCCTTGATCGACCGGGTGTTGACCCAGCGGATCAGGTTGAAGATGGAGCCCGCCTTGTCGTTGGTGCCGCTGGCCCGCGCGCCGCCGAAGGGCTGCTGGCCGACGACCGCGCCGGTGGGCTTGTCGTTGATGTAGAGGTTGCCTGCCGCGAACCGCAGCCTCCGCGCCGCCGCGGCCGTCGCGGCCCGGTCCTGCGAGATGATCGCGCCGGTGAGCGCGTACTCGGCGATGCTCTCCATCTGGCCGAGCATCGTGTCGTAGTCACGGTCCTCGTAGACGTGCACGCCGAGGATGGGACCGAAGTACTCCTTGGTGAAGAGGTCGTCGGCCGGGTCGGCGGACTCCAGCACGGTCGGGCGCACGAACCAGCCCTCGGAGTCGTCCACGTCGCCGCCCGCCAGGATCTTGATCGAGTCGAGGCCGCGGGCCCGCTCGATCGCCTCCCGGTGCTTGGCGAACGCCCGGTCGTCGATGACCGCGCCCATGAACGCCGACAGATCCTCGGCGACGTTGCCCATGGTGAGCGCCTCGACCTCGTCGCAGAACTCGTCGCGCATCCGCTCCCAGATCGACCGCGGCACGTACGCGCGCGAGGCGGCCGAGCACTTCTGGCCCTGGTACTCGAACGCGCCGCGCACCATCGCCGTCCTGAGCACCCCGATGTCGGCCGACGGGTGCGCCACGACGAAGTCCTTGCCGCCGGTCTCCCCCACCAGGCGCGGGTAGCCCTTGTAGCCGGAGATGTTCTCGCCGACGGTGCGCCAGAGATGCTGGAACGTCCCGGTGCTGCCGGTGAAGTGGATGCCGGCGAGCTCGGGGTGGGTCAGCGCCACGTTCGACACCGCCTGGCCGTCACCGGTGACCAGGTTGATCACGCCGGGCGGCAGGCCCGCCTCTTCGAGCAGCCGCATCGTGAAGTGCGCGGAGAACTGCTGGGTCGGGGACGGCTTCCAGATCACGACGTTGCCCATCAGGGCGACGCAGGTGGGCAGGTTGCCCGCGATGGCGGTGAAGTTGAACGGGGTGATCGCCAGCACGAAGCCCTCGAGCGGGCGGTACTCCATCCGGTTCCATACGCCGGGCGAGGAGACCGGCTGCTGGGTGTAGAGCTGCCGCGCGAAGTCGACGTTGTAGCGCCAGAAGTCGATCATCTCGCAGGCGGCGTCGATCTCCGCCTGCTGCGTCGACTTGGACTGGCCCATGACGGTCGCGGCGTTCAGCGTCGCCCGCCACGGCCCCGCCAGCAGGTCGGCCGCCTTGAGCAGGATCGCGGCGCGGTCGTCGAACGACATCGCGCGCCAGCCGGGGGCGGCCTCGCGCGCGGCGTCGATCGCGGCCCGGACGTCGTCGTCGGTCGCGTTCTTGAGCTGGCCGAGCACGTGCGCGCGGTTGTGGGGCTGCACCACGTCGATGGGCGCGCCGCCGCCGAGGCGCTGCTCGCCGCCGATCGTCATGGTCAGGTCGATCTGCTCGCCGCCGAGTTCCTTGATCTTGGCTTCGAGCGCGGCCCGCTCGCCGCTGCCGGGCGCGTAGCCCTTGATCGGCTCGTTCACCGGCACGGGGACGTTGGTGACGGCATCCATGTGATCGCTCCCAGAAAATCCGACATCGTTGTCGATACGCACCGCATCGTCGCATGGGACGAGGTCTTGCCGTGGCCTCGACCATCGAGATCTACCCGCTGGACGGCGGCGCACTATCAGCAGCGTAGGGGAACTTGCCCAATTCGCCTGATTCGGCGATTAGATGGTCAGATCGCCCAGCTCTTGCGTGGCGTACCACATGAGCTCGTGCCCCTCGGCGCCGTCGACCGTGAACCGGGCGTCGTCGTCGCCCGCGTCGGCGGCGGACAGTGCCCCGGCGGCCGCGCGGACGTCGGCCTCGGCGTCGGGATCGTCCACGTGCCCGGAAGCGATCTTCTGCCAGGGAACGGCCGCGGTGACCCGGACCAGCGCCCGGGAGTCGTCGGCGAGGGAGGCGTCGCCGCGGGCCCATTCGACCTGCTGGTCGGGCACCTCGGCGGCCAGCACCACCCGGCGCGCCGGCAGGCCGGGAGCGTCGGCGAGCAGCCGCAGCGAGGCGCGGGCCGCGGCGGTCATCGCCGCGTACTCCAGCTCCTCCAGGTCGCCCCCGGCGTACCACTCGCGGAGGCCGGGCGTCACCGCGTAGGCGGCGAGCGGCGCGGGACCGGCCTCGCGGGCCTCCAGGAGGCGGGCGAGTCCGGCGAGGGTGGACGGCAGGTAGACGCGCATGACGATCAGCCAGTCTGCCAGACCCGGGACGCCCGGGGTCAGACCGACAGGCCCAGGCCGCGGAGGGCGGCGATGGTCTCCGCCGGAGCGGTGTGCAGGATCCCGCGCATGCCCAGGTTCTCGGCGGCGGTGACGTTGGATTCGATGTCGTCGATGAAGACGCAGTCGGCGGGCGTCAGGCGCAGGAGGTCGACGGCGTACTGGAAGATCGCCTCGTCCGGCTTGCGCAGCCCCACCTCGCAGGAGATGACGACCGCGTCGAACAGGTCCGCGAAGAGGTCGCGCGGGTAGTCGTTGCCCCAGGAGTTGGACAGCAGGGCGGTACGGGTGCCGCCGGCGCGCAGGCCGCGCAGCGCGTCGTACATCGGCTCGACCGGGGTGAACGCGGCGAACATGCGCGCGATGAGGCCCTCCGCCACGACCGGGCCGCCGGCCACGGTGAGCAGCTCGGCCGCCAGCAGGCGCTCGAACTCGGCGGGGTCGAGGGTGCCGTCCTCCAAGCCGTGGATCGGGTTGGTCCCCTCCCCCTCGTACGCCTGCCGCACCCAGGCGCGCATCACCGTCCGGTAGTTGCCGGCGTCGATCTGGTCGGCGGCCAGCCAGGCGGCGACGGAGTCGTTGAGCGGCGAGGTCAGCACGCCGCCCCAGTCGGTGATCACAGCTTTGACGGTCACGGCCCCGATCGTAGGTGATCCCGGGGCCACTGACCGAATGGCGTTCTGGGGACTGGCCGATCGGCCCCGGCCCGATGTGATCATGCGATGGGAGGGCCGATCGCATGATCACCGGGCTGGGAACCTCGGGTCGGGAGCGTTCGGAGTCGAGAGCGTTCGGATCGCAGGGACAGTCGGAGCGGGGATCAGGGAGCGCGGAGGGGCGCCGCGGCCGGCACGCGCGCGGGGTACGCGCGCTGGCCAGGCCGGGCTATGCGGATCTCAGACGCTGTAGCGCCTCTCGTACTCCTCCGTGGGACTCCTCCAACGCGACCGTGGCGCGCGCGGCCGGGACCTCGCCCAGGAGCGAGACCAGGGCGACGCGGGTGTCGCCCCCGGCTTCGGAGAGCGCGTTCTCACAGGTGAGGGCGTCCAGACCGGTCGCCTCGGTGAGAATGCGCACCAGCCGGGCGCGGAGCTTGGCGTTGAGCGCGTTCACGCTGACCATCAGGTTGGAGTAGGTCCTGCCCAGCCTGATCATCAGGGTGGTGGAGAAGGAGTTCAGCACCAGCTTGGTGGCGGTGCCCGCCTTCATCCGGGTGGAGCCGCTGATCACCTCGGGTCCGGTGGCCAGCCCGATGTGCACGTCGACCTCGTCGCCGTACGGTGTGAGGGGATTGCAGCTGATGAGCGCCGTGTGCGCCCCGGCGGCCGTGGCGGCGCGCAGCGCGCCGACGACGTAGGGGGTGCGGCCGCTCGCGGCGATGCCGATGGCGACATCGCCGGGCTGGACCTCGGCGGCGTCCCGGGCGCCCTGCTCGTGGTCGTCCTCGACCTCCGAGACGGCTTGGGACAGCGCGCGCGGTCCGCCCGCGTGGTGTGCGACGACCCGGCCCCAGATGCCGAACGTCGGGGGAAGCTCGGCCGCGTCGAGCGCGGCGAGCCGTCCGGACGTTCCGGCGCCGAAGTAGTGCACTCTGCCGCCCGCCCGCAGCGAGTCCACCGCGAGGTCGACCAGCCGTGCCAGTTCGGGCAGCACGGCGGCGACGACCAGGTGGACGGAGGCGTCCTCGGTGTTGATCCGGCGGAGCACCTCCAGGGTGGGCAGCGTGTCGACATCGATGGTCCGTGGGTTCCGCCCCTCTGTGGGGAGTTCGCAGTCGATCACCGACGCCTCCGGTCGGGTCGCACGGTCCGCCCACGGACCGCCTCGTACGTGGCCTCGAGGGCCTTACGGGTCTGCCCGAAGGTCCGCTGCCCCACCCCGACGAAGACGCAGTCGACCACGGTCAACTGCGCCAGCCGGCTGGCGGTCGCGCCCGATCGGAACGTGGTCTCCCGTGCCGCCGTCGTCAGAATCAGATCGGCTACCTCGGCTATCGGGGACTTGGGGAAATTGGTCAGGGCTACCGTCGTCACCCCCTTGCTCTTGGCTACCTCCAGCGCGTCGATGGTCTCCACCGTCGCGCCCGTGTGCGAGATCCCGATCGCGACGTCCCCGCTGCCCAGCACCGCGGCGCTGGTCAGCATGATGTGGCCGTCCGACCAGGCGTAGCAGACTCTTCCGATGCGATGCATCTTCTGCTGGAAGTCCTTGGCGACGAAGGCGCTGGCACCGACGCCGTAGACGTCGGTCCGTTCCGCGCCCACGACCGCGTCGACGACCTGCTCGAGCACCTTGATGTCGAGCTGGGCCGCCGTCTCCTCCACGGCCCGGGCGTCGGCGAAGGTCACCTTCTCCACGATCTGTTCGAGAGAGTCGTCAGGACTGATGTCGCTGCCGATGACCCGGCCGCCGGAGGCGCTCTGTGCCCTCCCCGCCTCCGTCGCCAGGGTCAACCGCAGCTCTGGGTATCCATGAAACCCGATCGCCCGGCAGAACCTGATGACCGTGGTCTCTGAGGTGCCACAGGTTTGGGCGAGTTCGGTGATGGTGGAATTGGCGACCCCTTCGGGATCGTCGATGACGCGTTGCGCGACGCGCCGCTCTGCTGGGGGAAGCGAAGGAAGCAGTGAACGCACCCGCACCACGGTGCTCAGCGGCGTCGTCTCCTTGACGGCCGCGTCGACCCTGGGTGCCCCGGTCTCCCCTATGCCCCCTGGCTCTGAGCCGGTGGGTTTCCTCATGATGGAAATTTTCTTACTTGTCGGATGTCACGTCAACGGTAGAAAAGGCTACGGTCGCCATGTGTTGACCCAATTGGCCGGTCCTTACGTGATCGGCATAGACGCGGGTGGCACGAAGACCCGCTGTGTCGTACTAACGCTCGGGGGAGCTCTGGCCGGTTGCGGAACCGGTCCCGGAGCCAACCCCAACTCCGGCGGCGATACCGCGGGTGCGCTCACCACCGCTCTCCGGACGGCGCTCGGTGACCTGGACCGTACCCACATCCTCGCCGGCGTCTTCGGGATCGCCGGGGCCGGCTCGGCCGGCCGGCCCGCCGCCGTCAGCGCGGCGCGGCGGGCCTGGCAGGCCGTCGGGCTGCGCGGCTCGCCCGCCGTCGTCACCGACATCGCGGTGGCCTTCGCCGCGGGCACCAGCGCGCCGAAGGGCATCGTGGTGTTCTCCGGTACCGGTGCCGGCGCCGCGGTGATCAGCGACGGCGCGATCGTGCAGCGCGCCGACGGCTACGGCTGGCTGGTCGGCGACGAGGGCTCGGCCGTGTGGCTGGGCCGGGAGGCGGTCCGGGCCGCTCTGGCGGCCTACGACGGACGGGGGTCACCGACCCTGCTCACCGAGTCGGTGCCGCACGCGCTGCTCGGCGCGGCCGTCGTCACGGAGATCAACTCCAGCCTTCCGCGGCCCCGGCACGACCGGCCGCTCGCGCTGGCAGGCGCACCCGCTCTCGCCCAGAGATCCGCACCCGACCCGCGGCCCGCGGCCAGGAGCACTCCGGCGACCGTCCCCAGACCCGCCCCGCCCGGGGCGGTGACGGCGACGTTCTATCCGGAGCCCGATCCCCCGCCGCCCGCCCGGGCGACGCCGAATCCCCAGCTCGCCCAAGCGATCATCAAGGAGGTGTACGGCCGCCCGCCCGCGGCACTGGGCCGGCTCGGCCCCGTCGTCGCGGCCGCCGCGGCCGCGGGTGATCCCGTGGCCCGGCGGATCACCGAGGAGGCGGCCCAGTGGCTGCTGCGGGACGTCGACGCGGTGCGGCCCGCGCTGACCGACCCGTACGCCCCGGTCGTGATGCACGGTTCCGTGCTCCGCGACGGACCGGTCGCCGAGGCCGTCCGGAACGGGTTGCGCGACCGGTTCGCCGCCGACCCGCGCCGGGCCGGCGACGGCGCCGTGGGCGCCGCCGAACTGGCCCTGCGCCGCCTCGGGCACGCTCTGCCGTAACTCCGCGACCCGGCCGGCGCGATGTGTCCAAGATCACGTAAATCGCGAGTCGGTTGCGCGTAACGGCTCCGCCGTGATTAAGCTGTGATCAACGGTGGAGCGATCTCCACCGGGCGGATGCGCCTTCGCGGATCCGGCCCCGGTGGTACCACTGGCCACAAACGTGGCATGTACCGATTTTGGCTGCGTTACTCCGCAGCGTCACCAGGCCCGCCCTCTTCCGCGACCCGTTTCGCGGTGGGTCCCAGCGTGTCCTCCGCCATGCCGTGAGGATCCTCGACGCACCCAGGCACCCCGGTGACGGCCAATTCCGTACACCCACGTCGAATGAGGCTGCATGCGTCGCCGAACGCCGTCCCGCCACCGCCTGACGTCCCCTAGTGATCGGCAGGCGCCCTCCCGCGATCTCCTGACGCCTTCCCGCGATCCTCTGACGTCCGCACGCGACCCCCTGACGGCTTCCCGCCACCGTCTGAAGCCCCGGCGGCTTCGCCGGGGCCTGCGCCGCGTCCTGCGCGGTCCGGCCGCGTTCTGGAACAAACGGCCGATGATGTTCCGGGGGAAGCGCGGCCTTCTCTCCACGTTCCTCGTGTTCTGCCTCCTGGCGACCGTGACGTTCGTCGTCACGTACGTGCGGACGCCGCTGCCGACCGAGCCGCAGGACGGGGTGACGGACGAGGGCTCGGCGGTCTACTACGCCGACGGCCGCACCCCCGCGTTCCGGCTGGGGGCCAACCGGGAAGTGGTCCGTTTCGACCAGATCCCGGAGCACGTGCGCTGGGCGGTCATCGCGGCCGAGGACCGCGGCTTCTACGAAGGCCACGGCATCTCGCCGATGGGAATGGCCCGGGCCCTGGTCAAGGGCGCGTCCGGGGGCGAGACCCAGGGCGGATCCACGATCACCCAGCAACTGGCCCGCAACTACTACAAGGGGCTCAGCCAGGAACGGAGCTTCGACCGCAAGTTCAAGGAGATCTTCGTCTCGCTCAAACTGGACGAGCACCGGAGCAAGAAGGAGATCCTGACGCTCTACCTCAACACCGTCTTCTTCGGCCGCCAGACCTCCGGGATCCAGGCCGCGGCGCGGGCGTACTTCGACAAGGACGTCTGGGAGCTGACGGTGGCCGAGGGGGCGCTGCTCGCCGCCATGATCCAGCGTCCCGTGTACTTCCACACCCAGGGCGACGACGCGCCGGCCCGCGCCCTGCGGGCCAGGTGGCGGTACGTGATCGACGGCCTGGTCACGCTGGGCAAGCTGAGCCGGGCCCAGGCCGACCGGGAACGGTTCCCGCAGACCAGGGACGAGTGGCGCGGCGTGGGCGTCTCGGGGCAGACGGTGCTCGTCCGGCAACGCATCCAGGAGGAGCTGCGGCAGCTCAACATCCCCATGGAGAGCGTCGTGAACGGGAAGCTGAAGATTTACACGGGCCTCGACCAGACCTGGATGCGCTACGCGGAGCAGGCGATGAAGGAGGCCAAGGAACCGCGGTGGCCCCGGAACGTCCGTGCCGGGCTGATCGCGGTGGATCCGCAGGACGGCGCCGTGAAGGCGTTCTACGGCGGCGATCTGAAGCGCAGCCAGTACGACAGCGTCTTCAACCCCGTGGCGCAGGCCGGCTCCACGTTCAAGCCCTACGTGCTGGCGGCGGCGCTCAAGCGCGGCTACAACGTCCGGTCGATCGTGAGCGGCAAGTCCCCGCTGAAGTTCGCGCCGGACGGCCAGCTGACCCCGATGACCGCGCCGGGCTACCTCGTGTCGAACGACGAGAAGATCGGCTCGCTCGGCGACGTCGACCTGGTGAAGGCGACCGCGCTCTCGGTGAACACCGGCTACGTCAAGCTGGCCTTCGAGACGGGGGTGGCCAACGTCATCCAGACGGCCGAGGACTTCGGGGTCCAGCGCTCCGCCCTCGCCCCGTTCAAGGGCCAGGCCGGGGTCGCGCTGGGCACCGCCACCATCCCGGCGGCGGACCAGGCCGCGGGGTACGCGGCGTTCGCCAACGGCGGCCGGGTGGTCAAGCCGCACCTCATCACGAAGATCGTCGATGCCTGGGGCCGGGAGGTCCCGCTGCCATGGCGACGGCAGGAAAGTCGCGTGCTCACCACCGAGCAGGCCGCCCAGGTGACCTACGCGCTCCGGGAGACCGTCCGGACGGGGACCGGCCGCCGCGCGGCCATGCCCCAGTTCGAGGTCGCGGGAAAGACGGGCACCACGGACAAGAACCGTGCGGCGTGGTTCGTCGGCTACGTCCCGCAACTGTCGACCGCCGTCATGATGACCGACACCTCGGGCAAGCCGCTGAAAGGACTGGCCGGGCAGCGCGGCACGGTCTCCGGGGAGACGACCCCCGCGAACGTCTGGCGCTCGTTCATGAGCAAGGTGGCCCGGAAGATGACGTACGAGCCGTTCACCGAGCCCCTCTTCACCGGCCAGGCCATGGACTGGACGGGCAAGACCACCGAGCCCCCCGGATCCTCGGCCGCGCCGACGGCGCCGCCTGCCGACGCCAGGCTCAAGCAGTTCTGCGACCTGCCCGCCAACCGCAAGACGCCGGCCTGCCTGAAAGCACGGCTCGGCGGTGTGCCCGAGCCACGGGTCGGCAGCCCGCGGCCGCGAGCCGGCAGCACGCCGACACCGTGAGTCGACAGCTCGCCCGGGACCGGCTACCGTCGCTGGGTCAGATCACAAGACCGTAACAGTGACCACGTCGGGGAGCCTGGTCCGGTGCGTGCTCCACGTTCATCCGCGTTCGCGATGGCCGCGGCGGCCATCGCCGTGCCGCTCGCCGCGGGGTGCGGCGGCGACCCCGCCAAGCCGGGCTCGCCGGACGGCGGGCGGCGGACGGGCGGCACGTCCGGCGCCCCGGCGCCCGCCAGCCCGAAGGCCTCCTGGATCCCCGCCTTCGTCGCCGGCATGAGCCCGGCCGAGAAGGTCGGGCAGCTCTTCGTGCCGACGTTCGCCGGCCAGGGCGCGGCACAGTCGATGATCAAGCGGTACAAGGTCGGCGGGCTCATCTACTTCCCCGGCAACATGCGCACCCCGGCGCAGACGGCGGCGCAGTCCAACGCGCTGCAGCGATCGTCCAAGGTCCCGCTGCTGCTGGGCGTGGACGAGGAGCAGGGCATCGTCTCGCGTACCCCGTTCATCACCTCGTTCCCCGGCAACATGGCGCTCGGCGCCACCCGCCGGCCCGAAGACGCCCGCGCGGCCGCCCGGGTCACCGGAACCGAGCTGCGCGCGGTCGGCATCAACCAGAACTACGCGCCGGTGGCCGACGTCAACGTCAACCCGGCCAATCCGGTGATCGGCGTCCGGTCGTTCGGCTCGGATCCGGCGCTGGTGTCGCGGATGCTGCAAGCCGCCATCGAGGGCTACCAGGCAGCGGGCGTCGCGGCCACCGCCAAGCACTTCCCGGGGCACGGCGACACCGACACCGACAGCCACACCGGCCTGCCGGTGATCAACCACTCGCGCGCGGAGTGGGAGAGGCTGGACGCGCCCCCGTTCAAGGCCGCGATCGCGAGCGACGTCGACGCCATCATGTCCGCGCACATCGTGGTGCCGAAGCTCGACGGCTCCGGCGACCCGTCCACGTTGTCGCGCAAGGTGCTGACCGGCCTACTCCGCGACACCCTCGGCTTCAAGGGCGTCATCGTCACCGACTCCCTGCAGATGGAGGGCGCGCGCAAGAAGTACGGCGACTCGGCGACCCCCGTGCGGGCGATCAACGCCGGTGCCGACCAGCTCCTCATGCCGCCGAGCCTGCCGCGTGCCTACGACGCGGTGTTGAAGGCCGTCCAGAGCGGCAAGATCTCCAAGCAGCGCCTGGACGACGCGGTGTCGCGCATCCTGCGGCTCAAGGAGCAGCGCGGCCTGTTCCGCGGCACCCGCGTCGACCCCGCCCGCGCGAGCCGGATCATCGGCTCCAAAGACAACCGCGCCACGGTCCGGCAGGTCGCCGAGCACGCCGTCACGCTCGTCCGCAACGAGGGCGTCCTGCCGCTCAAGCAGGGGCGCGTCTACGTCTCCGGCCCCCGCAGCGACGTGCTCGCCGCCGCCCTGCGCCGCGAAGGCGTCCGCACCGTCGGCTCGGCCGGCGCCGCCGACGCCACCGTCCTCACCACGCTCAACGCGGGCGCGAGCACCACCGCCACCAGAGTCCGCACGCTCACGTCCCAACCGGTGATCGTCGCCGCCCTCGGCCGCCCCTACGACCTCGACAAGGCCGGCGGGGCCAAGGCGGCCCTGGCCACCTACTCCTCCGGCACACCCGCCCTCACGGCCCTCGCCAAGGCACTCGCAGGCAAGATCAAGCCCACCGGCAAACTCCCGGTCCCAGCCGCCGGCAAACCCCCAGGCACAGGCCTCACCTACTGAGCCCAACCGATAACTTGGCGTGGAGAAGGGAGGTGCCACCCATGTCCTTGCCGAGCTGGGCCACAGATCCTCAGTCCTTGCTGCTCACAGAGGATCAGTACGAGAAACTTCCCGACCACGTACGCAGGTCGATCGAGGTCATCGACAATCACGTGGTCTTCTTACACTCGGGATCACCCGAGCATTCGCGGGTGGCGCGCCGGCTGGCCGACATCATCGAACGCTCGCGCCCCGTCGACCGGTGTGTCGAGGTGAGCACCGATGTGGACATGCACTTCCGCCAGCGGCGTCGCGACGTCGAAGGGAACTGGCTCTCATTCCGCCGGCCGGACGTCACGGTGCACCGCTGTCTGGAGCGCGGAAGCAAGCTCACCAGCCGGGACGCGCTCGCCGTCATCGAGATCGTCTCCCCTGGCAGCGAGCACACCGACACCGTTCAGAAGGTGGCCGAATACGCCCGCGAGCAGATTCCGGTCTATCTCGTCGTGACTCTCGACGAGAAGCTCTATGTGAAGGTCGTCCGCGAGTACAGGCTCGACTGGTCCGGGCTGGCCTACCAGCTCGTCGCCGCCCATGAGGACGAGCTTGAGCTCAATGTGCCCTTCCCTGTTTCCGCCGTCTTCGGCGAGCTCGACCGCAGGTGAACGGCAGCGCCCGCGGCGTCCTTGACGCGGCGGCGCCGGCCAGGTGACAGCGGTGGGGTGGTCAGAGGCCTAGGTCTGTGAGGGCTGGGAGGTGGGTTCGGGCTGCTTCTCTGGCGTCCTGGGCCGTGCGGGCGGAGCGGGCGGCTTCGGCCGCTTGGCGGCATTCGGCCAGAGTGTGGCGGGCCAGGGCGGCGCGTACCAGGGGCAGCGACGGGGCGCTCATGGAGAGGGACGTGACACCCAGGCCCGTGAGGACGCAGGCCAGGGCTGGGTCTCCCCCGGCTTCGCCGCAGACGCCGCAGCTCTTGCCGGCGTCGGCGGCGGCATCGGCTGTGATCGCTATGAGGTCGAGCACGGCGGGCTGCCAGGGGTCTTGCAGGTGCGAGAGGCCCCCGATCTGGCGGTCGGCGGCGCAGGCGTACTGCGTGAGGTCGTTGGTGCCGAGGCTGAAGAACTCCACCTCGGACGCCAGGTCACGGGCGCGCAGCGCGGCTGCGGGCACCTCGATCATGATGCCGGGGTAGTCGATGCCGGCGGCGCGGCAGGCCTGGGCGAAGTAGGCGGCCTCCTCCGCGTCGGTCACCATCGGCGCCATGACCTCCAGCTTGGCCGGCTGGCCCGCGGCAGCGCGGGCGAGGGCGCCGAGCTGGGCTGACTGGACGTCGGGGTGGCGGCGCATCATTCGCAGGCCGCGTTCACCGAGGGCCGGGTTGGGCTCCTCGCCGGGGGGCGGCAGGAACGCCAGGGGCTTGTCGGCACCGGCGTCGAGCGTGCGCACGACCACGCGGCCGGAGGGGAACGCTTCGAGAACCTTGCGGTACGCCTCTTCCTGCTCGTCGTCGGCCGGCGGCGTCGAACGGTCGAGGAAGAGGAACTCGGTCCGGTAGAGGCCCACGCCCTCGGCGCCGTTGGCCAGCGCGGCCTCGAGGTCTTTGGGGCCGCCGATGTTGGCCAGCAGCGGGACCTTGTGGCCGTCCTTCGTGGCGCCCGGGCCGGTGGACTCGCCGAGCGCCGCCGCCCTGGCCGCCGCGGCGGCCAGGGCCGCCGTCACCTCGGTCTCGGTCGGATCGACCTGGACGGTGCCCGCGGCGCCGTCGACGAGGACGTGGGTTCCGTCGGCGAGGCCGGTGGCGCCGGGCAGGGCGACCACCGCGGGCACGCCCATCGTGCGGGCGATGATCGCCGTGTGGCTGGTCGGACCGCCCTCCTCGGTGACGAACGCGACCACCAGCCGGGGGTCGAGCACGGCGGTGTCGGCGGGCGCCAGATCCCGGGCGACGAGGACGAACGGCTCGTCCGACTCCGGTACGCCCGGCATCGGCAGGTCGAGCAGGCGCGCGACCGTCCGGTCCCGGATGTCGTCGAGGTCGGTCACCCGCGCGGCCAGGTACTCGCCGGCCCCGGCCAGCATCTCCCGGTAGACGCCGAACGCCTCGAAGACGGCGCGGGCGCCTCCGACGCCCTCGGCGACCTTGGCCTTGACGCCGTCGGCGAGGCCGGGGTCTCGGGCCATCAGGGCCTGGGCGTCGAGCACGTCCTGACCCTCCTTGTTGCCGGCGCCGGCGGCGCGGACGCCGCGCGCCTCCAGGTCATCGGCCACGGCGGCGAGCGCGCCGAGCGCCCGCTCGGTCTCCGCCGCCGCGTCCCCCGCATGGCGCGAATCTCGATCGGGCTCGGGCACGGCGCCCGCGACGGCGCGTACCGGCCCGGCACCGACGCCCGGGCTGACCCCGGCTCCCCGCAACACGCTGGGACTCATCACGCGCGACCTCCGGCGATCGAATTCGGGTCAGGAACCCTGCTCAGTCCAGTTGTGCCTACTCAGGCCGACTCTCCGGCCTGTCGTGCGGCCGGCTCAAGGCCGTTCTCAGGCCGGTTTGTGCCAGTGCGCCGGCTCAGGCCTTCTCGGGCTCGGGCTCGGAGAGGAGCGCTTCGAGCTCGTCGAGGAGGGCGTCGGCGCCGTCGCCGTCGGCGGAGATGACGACCTCCTCGCCGTGCCGGGCGTCCAGGCCGAGCACGGACAGGATGCTCTTGGCGTTGACCGGGTCGCCGCCGCGCTTGCCCACGGTGACCTCGCCGTCGGCCTTGGCCGCGGCCTGGACGAACATCGCGGCAGGACGGGCGTGCAGGCCGACCCTGGACTCGATCTTGACGTTACGCTGCGTCACTGAACTACTCCTCATGTTCACCCCGCGCCGGGAGTCCCCAGGCACGGAGGTCGACTTCGGTCATGTCGGCCACCACCCGGTCCGCCGCGGCCAGCGCCGCGGCGGGCTGGGTGGTGGTGATCCCCACGCAAGTCATACCCGCGGCCTTCACCGCGGCCACTCCGGCGGGAGCGTCCTCGAACCCGAGCGCGTCCCGCGGTGCCACCCCGAGGGCGTCGCAGGCCGCCAGGAAACCTTCCGGGTCGGGCTTCCCGTTGGCCACGTCATCGGCCGTGACCAGCACGTCCAGCAGCTCCTTGATGCCGAGCCCGTCGAGCAGGCCCTCCGCGTACCCCCGGACGCCCGAGGTCACGACCGCGACCGGGACGGCCGCGGCGTGCAGCGCCCGGACGAGTTCGACCGCGCCCGGCACCGGCTTGACCGGCGGCATGCCCGGGCCCGTCTCGTACGAGACGACCTCGTGGAACAGGTCCTCGACCGTGCGCCCGGGAAACAGGTGCAGCAACTCGGCGAGCACCTCCCGGCCGCGCCGCCCGGCGAACGAGGCGATCAGCGCCTCGTCGTGGGCGATGCCGTTCGCGGTGAACATCCGGACCCACATCTCGCGGTTGCGCGGCTCGGTGTCGATCAGCGTTCCGTCGAGGTCGAAGACGGCGGCCTTGAGGCCGCCGCGGCCCGGCCCGGCGGAACCGGGGTCGGTCAGCTCCATGTGAAGAGCTCGGCCCCCGTGTCGACGTCACCGGACTCGACCACGTCGGACAGGGCGTCGGCGTTCGCGTCCAGCGCCACCACCGCGCAGATCGGCGAGCGCCCGCCCGCCTCGATCGCGGCGGGGTTCCAGCCGACGAGCGGCTGCCCGGCCGTCACCGCGTCGCCCTCGGCGGCCAGGAGCTCGAAGCCCTCGCCCTTGAGCTGGACGGTGTCGATGCCGAGATGCACCAGCACGCCGTGGCCCTCGCCGTCGACGACCACGAACGCGTGCGGGTGCATCTTGACGATCGTGCCCGTGACCGGGGCGATCGCCTGCCCGGGCGCGCGCTCGGGATCGACCGCGGTGCCCGGGCCCACCATGGCCTGGGCGAACACCGGGTCCGGCACGCCGGCAAGCCCGACGACGCGCCCGCTCACGGGCGACAGAACTCGCGTCATGGGAACACTCCTTTGCGAGGCGTGGTCGGGCGTCAGTCGAGGATGTCCTCGATGTCGCTGGCGATGGTGTCGGCCTCCGGGCCCACGACGACCTGGACGACGGTGCCGCTGCGCATGACGCCGAACGCGCCGGCGGCCTTGAGCGCGGCCTCGTTGACCTTGCCCGCGTCCTTGACCTCGGTGCGCAGCCGGGTGGCGCACGGCTCGATCTCGTCGATGTTGTCGGCGCCGCCCAGCGCCGCGATGATGGCTTCGGCCTTGTCCATGGTCAGTTCCTGCCTTCGGTCTGTTCGGTGGGGGTGCTGTGGGGTCTGACGATGCCGTGTGGGGTGCCGTGGGGTTCGGCCGGGTCAGTCGGTCTGGGTGACCTTGTTGAGCCCGCGCGGTACGTCGGGGTCGAGGCCGAGCCGGCGGGCCAGGTTCTCGACCAGGATCTGGCCGGGCACGATGAGGCCGAGCGGCGCGACCCACTCGGGCAGCGCGGGACCGGGCAGCGCCAGCGAGGACGCCTCGGCCAGGCCGGCGCCGCCGCCGATGCCGTACGCGCGCGCACCGGCGCTCTTGACCCGGCGGGCGAGCGCGATGGTGCCGGACAGGGTCGGGCCCTCCTCGGCGGCGACCAGCAGCGCGGGCGTCTGGTCGTCCACCACCGCGATCGGGCCGTGCAGCAGGTCGGCGTACGAGAGGCCCATGGCGTGCAGGTAGCACGCTTCCTTGATCTTGAGGGCCAGCTCCAGCGCGGTGCCGAAGGCGATGCCTCGGCCGGAAACGACGGCGCCCGGCACCTGGGCGAGCTCCTCGACGATCTCGGGCAGCGCCGGGGCCGACTCGGTGATCGCGATGAGCCGCTGCACCTCGTCCGGCACGCCGCGCAGGTCGTCCAGCTCGACGTCGGCGCCGAGCCCGAGACCGAGCACCGACAGCGCGGCCAGCTGGGTGGTGTAGGTCTTGGTGGCCGGCACGGCGAGCTCGTCGCCGGCCTGGGTGACCAGCGCGACCTCGGCGGCCTCGGCGAGCGGCGAGCCGGCGCCGTTGGTGATCGCGACGGTCCGGGCGCCGTTGCCGGCGGCCCAGTCCAGGGTTTCGACGATCTCCTCGGTCTTGCCGGACTGGCTGATCGCGACGGCGAGCACGCCGGACAGGTCGACCTCGCGCCGGTAGGTGGTCGCGATGGACGGCGCGGCCAGCGTGGCGAGCCGCCCGGCGTGCGACTCGACCAGGTACCGCCCGTAGACGGCGGCGTTGTCGGACGATCCGCGCGCGATGAACAGCACCTGGCGCGTCTCGCGCGCGAGCCGCGCGACGTCGGCCGTCCGCGGCAGCAGGGCCTCGAGAGTGCGGCGCAGCGCCTCGGGCTGCTCACCGATCTCAGCCCGCATTCGGCTGGTGGTCATGATCCCCCTCAGAAGGCTTTCTGCCCGTTGATCCAGGTCGTACGCGCCCGGAGGTCATCTCCGAGCCAGACGAGATCGGCGGCGGCGCCGGGGGCGATGCGGCCGAGGTCGGTACGTTCGATGAGGTCGGCCGGGACGCGGGTCGCGGCGTCCACGGCGGTGACGAGGTCGATACCGATGCGTACCGCGTTGGCGATCGCCTCGTCCAGGCGCAGGCCGGAACCGGCGATCGTGCCGTCGGCGCGCAGCGGCGGGCCGGACTCGGGCATCTCGATGGGTTCGCCGCCCAGCTCGTAGGTGCCGGGCGGCATCCCGGCCGAGGCGGCGGCGTCGGTGACGAGCACGACGCGTCCGGGCGCGGCCTGGAAGACCAGCTTGCAGACGGCCGGCGCGACGTGGTGGAGGTCGACGATGAGGCCGGGGTGCAGGCGATGGTCGATGAGCGCCTGCACGGCGACGCCGGGAGCGCGGTGGTCGACACCGCTCTGGGCGTTGAAGATGTGGGTGACCATGCGGGCGCCCGCGTCGGCGGCGCGTTCGGCCTGCTCGGCGGTGGCGTCGCTGTGACCGACGCTGACCAGCACGCCGCCGGCGGTCAGGGTCTCGATCGCCGTCAGCGCGCCGTCCCGTTCGGGGGCCAGCGTCACGAGCTTGACGAGGCCGGTCTCCAGCAGCGTCGCGATCGCGTCGGGCGCCGGGTCGGTGAGAAGGCCGGCGTTGTGCGCGCCCTTGCGCTTCGCGGAGAGGAACGGGCCTTCGAGGTGGACGCCGAGGACCTTGGCGCCGGGGACGGGCAGGCGGGGCAGCAGCTCCTGGGCGTGCCGCAGGGCCTTGGCCTGGACGTCGACGGGGGCGGTGATGAACGTGGGGAGGAACGAGGTCACGCCGGTCCTGGGCAGGCGGCGCACGACGGCGTGCCAGCCGTCCTCGTCCGCGTCGACCAGGTCGTGCCCGAAGAACCCGTTGACCTGAAGATCGACCAGCCCGGGGGCGAGCCAGCCGTCACGAAGGTCCAGGTCAGGAGCCGTGTCCGGACGGCCCTCACCGACCTCGGCGAGCACGCCGTTCTCGATGCGGACGAATCCCGGAGACAGTACGCGGGTAGGACCACCGTCGGCGGGGGCTGTGATCAAGTTGTTCGCGGTGATCAGAAGTGCTGCCATGCGTGCGTACTCTCCGTGATGCTTGAGCCGCTCTCTGCTGTCGTACGGCGATCTCTGCTGTCGTACGGCAACTGGTCTAGTCCGGACTAGACCAGTACGAACCATACTCCACACATCGGATAGAGCGAAGATGTCGGGCCGAACTTCATGTGATCGGGCCCACTCGGGGGAGGTCATCCGCTCATGAGTTCCACGGCAGCCGCGACCGGCGGCGGCGCGCGCGGCGAGGGACGCGGCGCCGGGCGCGGCGCGGGCGGCGGGGCGCGCGGCGCCTGGTCGGCCACGTTCGCGATACTGCAGCGCATCGGCCGGAGCCTGATGCTCCCGATCGCGGTGTTGCCCGCGGCCGGCATCCTGCTCCGCCTCGGCCAGGACGATCTGCTCGGCCAGGACGGCCTCGAATGGAACCGCGTCGCCGAGGTCTTCGCGGCCGCCGGCGGCGCCCTGCTCGACAACCTGGCGATCCTCTTCGCGGTGGGCGTCGCGATCGGCTTCGCGAGGAAGGCCGACGGCTCGACGGCGCTGTCGGCGGTCGTCGCCTACCTGGTGTTCGACCGGGTCTCCAAGGTGATGTTCGCGCACACCGGCACACTGAAGGCGAACGTCGTCCAGACGGTGATGCAGGACGGCGCGGCCAAGGAATCCATCAACCTCGGGGCCAAGAACCCGACCCAGGTGCTGGGCGGGATCGTCGTCGGCATCATGGTCGCCCTGCTCTACCAGCGCTTCTACCGGATCAAGCTGCCGACCTGGCTGGCGTTCTTCGGCGGCCGCCGGTTCGTGCCGATCATCAGCGCGGCGTGCGCGCTGCTGCTGGGCGTGCTGTTCGGGTTCCTCTGGCCGACGCTGGGCGGCTGGATCGACGACTTCGGCGACTGGATCACCGGGCTCGGGGCCGCCGGCGCCGGGGTCTACGGGATCTCCAACCGGCTGCTGCTGCCGTTCGGCCTGCACCACATCCTCAACACGCTGGTGTGGTTCACGTTCGGCTCGTACAAGGCGCCCGACGGGGTCGTCTCGCACGGTGAGATCAACCGCTATCTGGCGGGCGACCCGACGGCGGGCACCTTCCTGGCCGGATTCTTCCCGGTCCTGATGTTCGGCCTGCCCGGCGCGGCGATGGCGATCTGGCTGGCCGCGCCGAAGGCCAAGCGGAGCGCGGTCGGCGGCCTCATGGTGTCGGCGGGGCTGACGGCGTTCATCTGCGGCGTGACCGAGCCGATCGAGTTCTCGTTCATGTTCGTGGCGCCGGTGCTCTACGGCATCCACGTGGTACTGACCGGAGTCTCGATGTACGTGCTGGCGGCGATCGACGCCCAGCTCGGCTTCGCGTTCTCGGCCGGCCTGATCGACCTGCTGCTGAACGCGACGAAGAGCAACACCCGACATCTCGGGGCCATCATCGGCCTGGGCGTGGTGTATTTCTTCCTGTACTTCGCGATCTTCTACTTCGTGATCACGAGGTTCAACCTGCCCACTCCGGGCCGCGAGCGCGAGGACGCCGCGGCCGCCGACGGCACCATGGGCGGTCTGGTCGACCAGCCGTCCGGCGGCACCGGGGATTGACCACTGGTCTAGGAGCTGACCTCGGAAAGCACTGCTCGGAGGGGGTCGCGACCGGGCCGGGGCAGCGGCGCGCGAAGGTGCCCCGCCGCCCCGGCTTTTTGATCTTCCAGCGGCCTGACCTGCGGGTTTGCTGACCGTGACGTAATGCGGCCGTTATTCATCTGTGCATTGACAGACGTTAATTTTGTGTGGTCTAGTCCGGCCTAGACCAGTACTGACCTGACGTGACCAGTACTCCGACCGGACTCCCCGGCCCCGAGGATTCCCGTGACAACGATCGATCCGCACAGTCCCGTACCGAAGTACTTCCAGCTCCGCGCCATCCTGCTCGACCTGATCGAGACGGCGGAGCTGCCCGTCGACGCGCCGATCCCGTCCGAGCGGGAACTGTGCGCCGAGTACGGGCTGTCCCGGATGACCGTGCGCCAGGGCGTCGACCAGCTGGTGACCGAGGGACGCCTCTACCGGGTGCCCGGCAAGGGCACGTTCGTCGCCCGCCCCAAGATCGAGATGCCGCTCCGGCTCGTCTCGTTCACCGAGGACATGCTCAGCCGCGGCCTGCGGCCGGGGGCGATCGACCTGGCCCGGCGCACCGTCGCGGCCGACGCACGGCTGGCCCGCCTCTTCGAGGTCGAGGCCGGTACCGCCATCCACGTGATCGAACGCCTCCGGACCGCCGACGGCGAGCCGATGGCGTTGGAACGTTCACACATCCTCGCCTCCTTCGCCCCCGACCTGCTCGACCGGCGACTCGCGGACCGCTCCCTCTACGGCGTGCTCGAAGCCGTGTACGGGCTGGTCTTCGACGCCGGCGACCAGACCATCGACGCCGCGGTCGCCGACGCGACCGAGGCCAAACAACTCCACATCCCCCGAGGCAGCGCCGTGCTGCTCCTCCAGCGGCGCTCCTACGCCGGGGGCGTCTGCGCGGAACTGGGCGTGTCGACCTACCGGGCCGACCGCTACCAGATCCATACGGCCCTCGGAAACCCCCCGACGACGCGCTCCTAGCGCGCAGCCCCCCGGTAAATCGAGGAGGAACCCCTGATGAGTTCGACAACCGCCGTGGGCAGCGTGCCCGGCGGCAGCTCCAAGACGCTGGCGATTCTCCAGCGCATCGGCCGCAGCCTCATGCTGCCGATCGCCGTCATGCCCGCGGCCGGACTGCTCTTCCGGCTCGGTCAGCCTGACGTGATCGGCGAGAACGACGACGCGTGGCTCAACTTCTCCGGTGCCGACCGGGTGGCCGAGATCTTCGCCTCCGCCGGTGGAGCGATCTTCGACTGGCTGCCGCTGCTGTTCGCGGTGGGCGTGGCGGTCGGCTTCGCCAAGAAGTCCGACGGCTCGACCGCGCTGGCCGCCGTGGTGGGCTACCTGGTCTTCCACTACGTCAGCATGACGACGTTCTTCCACACCTTCGACAAGGACAGCGCGGTCTTCGCGAAGATCACCAAGCAGCTGTTCGATCCGGACAACCCGGGCAAGCCGAAGGTGGCGCTCGACCTGGCGACCTCCAACCCGACGAAGGTGCTCGGCGGCATCGTCATCGGCATCACGGCGGCGCTGCTCTACCAGCGGTACTACCGCATCAAGCTGCCGACCTGGCTGGCGTTCTTCGGCGGCCGCCGGTTCGTGCCGATCATCACCTCCGTCGTCGCGCTGTTCCTGGGCCTGATCTTCGGCTTCGTCTGGCCGGTGATCGGCGAGTGGCTCGCCAAGTTCGGTGAGTGGATGTCGGAGAACAGCACGATCGGCGCGGGCGTGTACGGCGTCATCAACCGCCTGCTGCTCCCGTTCGGCCTCCACCACATCCCCAACAACGTGGTCTGGACCCAGATCCCCGACTGCACGGTGGGCGGCAAGAACTACAGCGGCGACCTGCTCTGCTACCTGGCGGGCGCCCAGGACACCGGCTGGTCCATGACCGGCTACTTCCCCGTGCTGATGTTCGGTCTTCCGGCCGCCGCGATCGCGATGTGGCGGGCGGCTCCGAAGCACCGCCGCCCGGCCGTCGGCGGCATCATGATCTCCGCCGCCCTGACCGCGTTCGTGACCGGCATCACCGAGCCGATCGAGTTCGCGTTCGTCTTCATCGCGCCCGTGCTGTACGGGATCCACGCGATCCTGACCGGCATCTCCATGGCGGTCGCCGACGCGCTCGGCATGAAGCTGGGCTTCAGCTTCTCGGCGGGCGCGATCGACATGGTGATCAACGGGTCCAAGGACAACACCCACAAGCTGATCCCGTTGATCATCATGGGCCTGATCTACGCGGTCATCTACTACGCGCTCTTCACGTTCATGATCAAGAAGTTCAACCTCGCCACCCCGGGCCGCGAGCCCGAGGGCGAGGAGTCGGTGGCCGCCGACCCGGCCGCCGACCCCGAGCTCGCCGCCGGCGAGAAGAAGACCCGGTCCCGCCGCGAGAGCGAGGCGGCGGACACACCGGCCACGTAACCCCTCCGGGACCCCAGCCCACAGGTCCCCCAATCCGAGTCCCCTCCTGGCCCCCCCTGAGAGGACTCACCCCCGCGGGGGGGGGGGGGGGGGGGCGGGGGCCGCCCCCCCCCCCCCCCGGGGGGGGGGGGGGGGGGGCGCGCCGGCGGGCGCCGCGCGGGGGGGGGGGGGGGGGGGGGTGTTTGGGGTGGGG
>NZ_JBICUD010000005.1:394143-810712 GCF_043198015.1 Spirillospora sp. NPDC048911
GGCCCCGGGCCCCCCCCCCCCCCCCCCCCGCCCCCCCCCCCCGGGGGGGGCGCCCCCCCCCCCCCCCCCCCCCCCGCCGCTCTTTTGTCACTACGACCTTGCCGTCCGCCTCTCGGCCGTCGGTTTGCCCGTCTCGTTCCGGTTTGTCGGTTGACCTGGTGTTACAGCGAGGGCCGTAGGTGGCCAGGGTGTATCTGGAAGCGGCGGTGGGGCTCTTGTTGTCGATGCCGACGACAGGAGGTCACCGCATGACTCGGCGCTACATCCGAAGCCAGGCCGTTCCGGCGAGCGGGTACGCGGTCGATGGGGCGCTGGCGTTGCGTTCCGACGTGCGCGTCATGGTGGGGGCGCCGGAGCTTCGGCATACCGCGGAGGCGACGTTACGGCTGGTCGCGGAGGTGCTGGCCGGGGCTCAGCCCGTGCGGCGGCTGGCTCGGCGCGCGCTGCCCGAGGTCTGCCTGGCGGTCGCCGCGTACCGGGCCCCGGTGGCCGCCGGGGTGCGGATCGTTCCGCCGCGCATCCTGACGTCGTGGTTGCAGCAGCCCACGGCGGGCGCGGCCGAGACGGGTGCGGTCGTCGTCATCGGCGGACGGGCGCGAGCGCTGGCACTGCGTTTGGAGTATCAGCGGGCACGTTGGCGCTGTGTGAGCATCGAGACCACTGACGGCGGCACGGCGCTGGTGTTCCCGTGAACAGCGAAGCGGCCTCCCGGAAACCGGGAGGCCGCTTCGGCGTGCGTTACTTGTTGCGCGGGTCGCCGTGGCAGCGCTTGAACTTCTTGCCCGAGCCGCAGGGGCACGGGTCGTTGCGCGAGACACCGGCGTACTCGTCCTCGGCGTCCTCGCTGTGGTGCTCCACGCCGCCCTCACCGTCGACGGTGGGGCCGGAGTAGTCGAGCTTGGCCGGGCGCTTGGGCTCGTCGAGTCCCTTCGCCTTGATGTGCGGCGCGTCGTCTTCCTCGGGAACGTCGTCCACCTCGACGTCGTCCACCGGCGCGGCGGTCTTGGAGATCTCGACCGGGGCGGCGCCGACGGTGGGCGTCTCGGGCTGGTCGTCGACCTCGACCTCGAGGTTGAAGAGGTAGCCGACCGACTCCTCCTTGATGCCGTCGAGCATCGCGTTGAACATGTCGAAGCCCTCGCGCTGGTACTCGACCAGCGGGTCGCGCTGCGCCATGGCCCGCAGGCCGATGCCCTCCTGGAGGTAGTCCATCTCGTAGAGGTGCTCGCGCCACTTGCGGTCGAGGACGGAGAGCACCACGCGGCGCTCCAGCTCGCGCATGACCTCGCCGCCGAGCTCCTCTTCGCGCTTGTCGTACGAGGCGTTGGCGTCCTCGCGGATGCGCTCGGCCAGCGTCTCGGCGTCCAGGCCGGAGATGTCGCCGCCGACCTCCTCGGTCAGCTCCTCGACCGTGATGGAGATCGGGTAGAGCTGCTTGAACGCCTTCCACAGCTTGTCGAGGTCCCACTCCTCGGCGAAGCCCTCGCCGGTGGCGCCCGCGACGTAGCCGTCGACGACCTCGTTGACCATCCGGCGGACCTGCTCGTGCAGGTCGGCGCCCTCGAGCACGCGGCGGCGCTCGGCGTAGATGACCTTGCGCTGCCGGTTGAGCACCTCGTCGTACTTCAGGACGTTCTTGCGCATCTCGAAGTTCTGCTGCTCGACCTGGCCCTGCGCCGACCGGATCGCATTGGAGACGATCTTGGATTCGATCGGGACGTCGTCCGGGATGTTGAGCCGCGTCATGATCGACTCGACGCGGGCGGAGTTGAACAGCCGCATCAGGTCGTCCTCGAGGGACAGGTAGAAGCGGGACTCGCCCGGGTCGCCCTGGCGGCCGGAACGACCGCGCAGCTGGTTGTCGATGCGGCGCGACTCGTGCCGCTCGGTGGCCAGCACGTAGAGCCCGCCCGCCTCGACGACCTCCTCGTGCTCGCCCTTGACGTCCTCCTTGGCCTTGTCGAGCGCCTCGGGCCAGGCGGCCTCGTACTCGTCGGGCGTCTCCAGCGGGGACAGCCCGCGCTGGTGCAGCTCGAGGTCGGCCCGGAAGTCGGGGTTGCCGCCGAGCATGATGTCGGTGCCTCGACCGGCCATGTTGGTGGCGACGGTGACGGCGCCCTTGCGGCCCGCCTCGGCGACGATGGCCGACTCCTGCTCGTGGTGCTTGGCGTTCAGCACCTGGTGCGGGATGCCGCGCCGCTTGAGCATCTTGGACAGGCGCTCGGACTTCTCGACCGAGGTGGTGCCGACCAGGACCGGCTGGCCCTTCTCGTGCCGCTCGGCGATGTCCTCGACGCACGCCTCGAACTTGGCCTGCTCGGTCTTGTAGACGACGTCGGCGACGTCCTCGCGGATCATCGGCTTGTTCGTCGGGATCGGCACGACGTTGACCTTGTAGGTCTTGTTGAACTCGGCCGCCTCGGTGTCGGCCGTGCCGGTCATGCCGGACAGCTTGCCGTAGAGGCGGAAGTAGTTCTGGAGGGTGATCGTGGCGAGCGTCTGGTTCTCGTCCTTGATCGCCACCCCCTCCTTGGCCTCGATGGCCTGGTGCATGCCCTCGTTGTAGCGGCGCCCGTGCAGGATGCGGCCGGTGAACTCGTCGACGATGAGGACTTCGCCGTTCATGACGACGTAGTCCTTGTCCTTCTTGTAGAGCTCCTTGGCCTTGAGCGCGTTGTTGAGGAACGAGACGAGCGGAGTGTTCTCCGGGGCGTAGAGGTTGTCGATGCCGAGCCAGTCCTCGACCTTCTCGACACCGGCCTCGGTGATGCCGACCGTGCGCTTCTTCTCGTTCACCTCGTAGTCGCCGGGCCCGTACTCGTCGACCTGGCCGGCGGTGCTGATCAGCTCGGCGCGCTTGAGGCGGGGCGTGATCTTGGCGAACTCGCCGAACCACTTGGAGTTCTGCTCGGCCGGGCCGGAGATGATCAGCGGCGTCCGGGCCTCGTCGATCAGGATCGAGTCGACCTCGTCGACGATGGCGAAGTTGTGGCCGCGCTGGACGCACTCCTCCAGGCTCCACGCCATGTTGTCGCGCAGGTAGTCGAAACCGAACTCGTTGTTGGTCCCGTAGGTGATGTCGGCGTTGTACGCCGCCTGGCGCTCGTCGGGGGTCATCTGCGGGAGGATGACGCCGACCTCGAGCCCGAGGAACTGGTGCACACGGCCCATCCACTCGGCGTCGCGCTTGGCCAGGTAGTCGTTCACCGTGACCACGTGGACGCCGTCGCCGGACAGCGCGTTCAGGTAGGCGGGGAGCACACAGGTGAGGGTCTTGCCCTCACCGGTCTTCATCTCTGCGATGTTGCCCAGATGCAGCGCGGCGCCACCCATGATCTGAACGTCATAGTGGCGCTGGCCGAGCACGCGCTTGGCGGCTTCACGAGCCGTCGCGAACGCCTCGGGCAGCAGCGAGTCCAGGGTCTCGCCGTCGGCGAGGCGCTCCCGGTACTTGTCTGTCAGCTCGCGCAACTCGGCGTCGCTCATCTCGAGGAAGTCTTCCTCGATCGAGTTGACCTGATCCGCGAGCTTCTTGAGCTTGCGCAGGGTCTTGCCTTCGCCCGCGCGAAGGATCTTATCGATGACTGGCGGCACTCTCGGAGGCTCCTTGCAGATCGTGGTTCACCGCGACCAGCGGCACGCACACCACACGTACGATGCCATCGTAGGCGAGTCCAAGGATGGTCTAGCTCACGCGACGGCGCAATCCAGGCCGCGTTCTGTTTGACCGGCGCGCTACGCGGAAGATCTACAGTGCACCTGAGGGGAGGCGCTAGATGTCTGATGAATCGCTCGGATCGCATGCCGGCCGGCCCGGCTCGTGGGTCGCCGTCGCGGTGGTCTTCATCGGTTTCGTGGTCGGTGGGGTGGCCCTGACCATAGGTCCCAACTGGATCGTCTTCTGGGCCGGCGTCGCGATCGTGGCGGTCGGCAGCGTGCTGATGGGCGCCGTCCACATCTTCTCCGACGTGGTCGTGGACGCCCCGCGCGTCATTCCGGAGATCGTGGACTACTCGCTCTTCGGAAGCCGCGGCGACAAGCGCCGCGGCGGCCTGGCGGGCGAGACCCTGGACAAGCCGAAGGCGACCGATCCTCACCAAACGCCGCACGGCTGATAATCCGCCCGACACACCCGCCGGACTCCCGTCCTGCTCAGCAGCCCGTCTTGCCACTGAAGCAAGGCGGGCTTTCTGCATCCCCGATTTCCCGCCATCCAGCTGGGCTATGTGGGCGGGGTCAGGTCGAGGGCTTGGCGGTGGGGCGGGTCTAGCTTTTCTACCTGGACGTTGTCGCAGGCGACCCAGGCGGCGGCCTGCCAGAGAGCGGTGCGGAGTGCCTGGAGGGTGGTCGCGGTGCGGGCGGGGGTGGCCGTCGCCCAAGGTTCGAGGGAGACCTGGCGTGCGATCAGGGTCGTGCCTTCGCGGGCGGGGTCGACGCGGCCCAGGAGGCGGCCGCCGGCCAGGAGGGGCATGGCGAAGTAGCCGTGCACGCGCTTGGCCTTGGGCGTGTAGGCCTCAAGGCGGTGGTCGAAGCCGAAGACGCGCGAAGTGCGGGCACGGTCCCAGACGACGGAGTCGAACGGGGACAGCAGAGTGGTGGCGTGCCTGCCGCGGGGCGGGGTGGCCAGGGCCTCGGGGTCGGCCCAGGCGGGGTTCTTCCAGCCTTGGACCTCGACCGGGACGAGTCCTGTGGCCTCGATGACGGACGCCACCTGGTCGTTCTTGACGCGGTAGTAGTCGGCCAGGTCGGCGCGGGTGGCGACGCCCAGGGCACGGCCGGCGTGGGAGACGAGGCGGGTCAGGCAGGTCCGGTCGTCAGGGTCTTGTGCGAGGAGATCGGCGGGGACGGCCCGTTCGGCCAGGTCGTAGACGCGCCGCCAGCCGACGCGCCGCACGCAGACCACCTCGCCGATGTCCAGCAACCACTCGATCGCGATCTTGGCGTCGCTCCACTGCCACCAGTCGCCGCCCGACTTGGCGCCGCCGAGCTCCTTGGTGGTGAGCGGGCCGTCGGCGCGCAGGCGTTTGAGGAGCTCTTCGCAGGCGCCCTCCGGCACCTTGTGCCAGCGCACTCCCCGGGCGCGGAACGCGCGGCGGCGGAAGGCGAACGAGGGCCACTCGGAGATGGGCAGGATGCTGGCGGCGTGGGCCCAGTATTCGAAGGCCGCCCCGTCGCCCCAGTAGGCGTCCTCGACGGCGGCGCGCCCGACCGGCCCGAGGCGGGCGTACGGGACGAGCTCGTGGGAACGCGCGAGAACGGAGATCGTGTCGAGCTGGACGGCGCCCAGATGCTCCAGGAGCGCCGGGACTCCGGCGTCGCGACGGCCCTGCCCCGCGGCGCCCAGCAGCCCCTGAGCGCGCAGCTGAATACGGCGGGCCTCGGCGGCGGTCAGTTGAACGTGGCTCACGCCGCGATCGTAGGACACGACACCGACAAAACGCCTTCGGCGGTGCTCACGTGATCTCTAGGAGCTTCTCGCGGACGGCGTAGACCACGGCCTCCATCCGGGAGTGCAACTGGAGCTTCTCCAGGATGTTGCGCACGTGGTTCTTGACGGTGTTCTCGGAGATGAACAGCTCCTTGGCGATCTCCCGGTTGCCCAGGCCGCGGGCCACCAGGCGGAGCACCTCCATCTCGCGTTCGGTGAGCCGGGGGGCCGGCACCTGCTGGGTGCGCTCCTCGCTGCGCTTGGCGAGGGAGGCGAACTCGGTGATCAGCTTGGACGCCATCGAGGGGCTGATCAGCGACTGGCCGCCGTGCACGGCGCGCACCGCCTGCGGGACCTCGTCGATGGAGATCTCCTTGAGCAGGTAGCCGCTGGCCCCCGCCTTGATCGCCTCGAAGAGGTCCTCCTCCTCGTCGCTGATGGTCAGCATCACTATCTTGGCGCTGGGCGCCGCGTCCTTGATCGCCGTGCAGGCCTCGATGCCGGACCGGCGCGGCATGCGGATGTCCATCAGCACGATGTCCGGGAGCAGGTCGCCGGCCATCTGGACGGCCTCGTGGCCGTCGCCGCCCTCGCCGATGACCTCGATGTCGGGCTCGCCCTGCAGGACCATCTCCAGCCCGCGCCGGAAGAGGGCGTGGTCGTCGACGATGAGGACCCTGATCGGGTCGGCGGCGGGCTCGCTGTCGGCCTCGCCCGCGCTGCGGCGCGACGCGGCGGAGTCGCCGGCGGCCGCCTGACGGGGTACCGCCGCGGCGCCGCGAGTCTCGGGGTTCTCGCTCACCTGAGTCGCGACGTGGAGGAGACGCCGCTTCCCCCCTTCACTGTGCGTGATCTTGGGTCATGTGGAGCGCTGCGGGAGCCGGGGGCCGTCCCGCCGGGACGGCCCCCGGACCACGCGTCCGCGGCTTGCTGTCTGATGCCTTCTAGATCATGACATGCTCGGCGCGGTGACGTGACGCAAGTGTCATATCACTCTTCGACTAGGCGGATGACGCCGTAGTCCCAGCCCCGCCGGCGGTAGACGACCGAGGGCTGCCCGCTGGCCTTGTCGCGGAAGAGGAAGAAGTCGTGGCCGACCAGCTCCATCTCGAAGAGCGCCTGCTCAATGCCCATGGGCTCGGCCTTGTGGAACTTCTCGCGGACGACGATGGGGCCGTCGCCCTCCATGGTGATCGGGACGAGATGCTCGTCCGCCGCGAGGTCGGCGGGCTCGTAGCCGTCGAGCTCCTGGTCGGACTCGGCGACCTTCGTCGCGGTGGTGGCGGCCGGCGGCTCGACCATGGGCTCGGGCGGCAGCTGCTCCATGGTGGCCAGCTTCGCCGGGGACTTGCCGTGATGGGCTTTGTGGACCTTGCGCCGGTCGCTGTCGCGCCGCAGGCGGGACTCGAGCTTGTCGAGGGCCAGGTCGAGGGCGCCGTACCGATCGTCGGCAGCGGCCTCGGCCCGGATGACCGGCCCGCTCTGATGGATGGTGAGCTCGACCTTCTCCCGTCGGTCGGCCTGGCGGGGATTGCGCTCTTGCGACACCTCCACATCGACGCGGATGACCTTCTGGTTCAGCTTCTCGATCTTGGCCAGCTTGTTGTCGACATGCCGCCGGAACCTCTCGTTGACGTCCGTACGGCGGCCCTTCACGATGATGTCCACGCGGGACCCCCCCTTCTCCCGGAAATACGGGCTCCCGTTGTTCGGGGTCGCACCCGCCCGGCCGACCTGGTCTTCGTCCCCACATCCGCCTGCCGAGGGGCTCGCGGCGCTATCGCCACTACTGCCCTTCTCTCGCTTGGGGGGATATCTGATCTCCCGGCGAGGCAGGACTTACCTCTAAGGCGCACCGTGATCGGTCGACGAGAAGTCGCCTTACGTGGGCCGTTTCGCCTGCGCCTGGCATCGGCTAGCCGGACCGCCTGCCGTGCTCTCACAGAGCACTGCGATCCGACGCAACCACGGACCCGGGCGGGTGCCATGTCAGGAACGCTAACCCCTTACGCCACGAATGTCAGGGGGGTGAACGGAGGAAAAACTCACAGACCGTCATCGCCCGAGGTCACACCGGCACTCTCGAACGCCCCCTCGACCCCGCTCACGGGGCGTGAACCCTCGTGTGCGCAGGGCATCCGCGAGTCCTCGTCGCCAGCCGCGTCCGCAGGTCACGGGCATCTAGCCGGTTGGTGAGTTTGAGAAATTCCGACCGGCGTGATGACTACTCGTGACTGTTGATACCGCAACTATCTCGCCCTAACGCGACATCTCAGGCGAGGATCGGTGACTGTGGGTTACTAGTTGCCGCCCCGGTGGACTTCAGTGAAGAAAGTCACCATGCCCAGGTGGTCACCATCTTCGTGGCGTCGCGGCGACGGTGGCGACACCCACGACGTCGGCGCCGGCGGCCCGCAGAGCCCGCGCCGCCTCCGCCAGGGTCGCCCCACTGGTGATCACATCGTCGGCCACCACGACCCGCCTGCCGGCCACCCGCGCCACCACCTCGAACGCCCCCACGAGATTGACCGTGCGCGCCGCCGCCGACAGCCCCGCCTGATCGGCCACCCGCCGCCGATGCCGTAACGCGTCCGCCCGTACGGCCCGCACCCCCGTCCGCCGAATCTCGCGGACCGCCACCGCGACCATCCGCCTGGTCGCGTCATGTCCCCTCTCGCGCACCGCCTCGGCAGAAGACGGCACCGGCACCACGATCGGCACCCCCACGCCTTCCACGCCCCGCTGAGAGCCGCCCACACCCGCCCCATCGTCCGGAGGGCCGGTGTTCAGGGCGGCGCGGATGCTCTTGGCCAGGGCGAGGCCCAGTGGGCGGGCCAGAGCCAGGCGGCCTCGTTCCTTGTGGGCGACGATCACGGCTCGGACGGGGCCCTCGTAGGTGGCGACGGTCCAGGGCGTGGGCAGGCCCCGGACGGGAGATGGCCAGACCCGGTGTGCGGCGGCTGCGAGGCGGGCCGCGCAGGGGTGGCAGAGCGAGGAGGCGCGGGCGCCGCATCCGGCGCAGCGCTGGGGCAGGACCAGGTCCAGGAGTGTTTCGAGTAAGCGCATGCGGGCGACGATGCCCGACGGCTCGGCCCAGGGCTAGAGGGCCGGCGAACTGTGGATGACTCTCAGCGGGCGTAGTTGGGATCGGAGCCGTTGATCGGGCAGGTCCACTCGCTGAACTGGTCGCGGGCCGACTGCTGGTGGCAGATCACGTTGCGCTGGCCGTTGCGGGTGCCGATGAAGACGGGGGTGCCGGGCGCGGCGGCGATGGACCTGGGCTCGCCCTGGATGCCGCCGCCGAGGGGGCTGATCGCGCTGCCGCTGACCGGGACCAGGTACGGGAGGATCTGGGATTCCGATCGCCGGCGCCCGAGCACGGCCAGCGTGCCGTAGTCACGCCAGGCCAGGTCGATGGCTTCTTCCAGCTCGGAGCTGACCGGCAGAAAGGTGCCCGCGTCGATGGCGCCCTTGGCGTCGTAGGCGATGCGCCCCAGTTGCACCTGGGCACGGTTGCCGACCTTGACGATCGCGGCGGCGCGGACGCCGTCGCGGGCGACCCGCAGGGCGAGCACCTCACGGCCTTCGATCCCCCAGTGCCCGACGCGCTGGAACGGCTGGCCGCGTTTGCGTACCCAGAGCCAGGACTTGTTCTTGGCGGTCTCCACGACCCACAACTGGTTGTTGCGGTCCCAGGTGGGCGCGGTGAAACGCGAACCGGAATGCTGGCGCGTCAGCATCGTCTGCACTTCGTGCGTGTCGAGCAGGCCTTTGGTCAGCAGCACCTGGCCGTGATCCGGGCTCAGGCCGGCCGCCTCCAGCCTGTCCGGCGCGACCGCGGGACGGACGAGACGGTAGGCGAGGCTCTGGGTGAGCGGGTTCTCCTTGCCTGACAACAGCCCGCTCAACAGGCCCTTGGACCCGATGAAGTAGGGGGTCTCGGCCTTCTGCTTCTCCTCGCTCCCCGGGTCCGGCGCGTACTCCTGCCAGGACCGGATCGGCTGGGTGGCGTCGTGGCCCTCGGGCGCGACCTCGTCACCGTCGATCTTCAATCGCCATTGCTTGATCTCGGAGAGCTGCCGCAACGTCCAGCTGAGCTGGGCCGACATGCGTTCCGGATTGCCGCCGCGGGCCTCGCGGCTGAGGTTGACCGTGGCGACGTCGTCCTTGTCGACGTCGACGTCCCCGAGCAGCTTGGTGCCGGCAGGGAAGGCGCTCTTGACCGCCGGGCTCAGCCAGGACGTGGGCCCGGCGAGCAACGCGCGGACCAGGTGGGTGGGCAGATGCCGCCGGTTGGCCAGCGGCAGGAAGATCCCGTTGGGGACGAGCTGCTTCTGGTCGGGCGTGAAGAAGTAGAGGTTCGTCGAGCGGAACGCGCGGTCGACGTCGGCCTTGGTGAGCAGCAGGTTGGTCCGTGCCTCCGTGGGCAGCCCGGTGATCCGCCATGTCCCCGGCCGCGTGCGGGTGAGCTGGAAGTTGACGACGACCTGCTTGGGATCGGCGGTGTACTGGCCGTCGGTGCTGATCACGCCGAGCTGGCTGCCCGTCAGCCGGACGGTGGCCTGCGTGTCGCTCTGCTTCTCGGGCCGCGGCACGAACTTCGGGTCCTGGAAGACGGTGACCGCGGGCCGGGCGGCGGGTTGCCAGCCGGTGGCGCCGGCCAGGTACTCCCGCGCCACCCGGTGGCCGTCGTCGAAGCTCGCCGAGGCGTAGAGGAAGCCCGAGACGATCTGCTCCGGCGTCCAGCCCGTGCGCGGGCGGACCGGGATGAGCCGGACGTACGGGTCGTCGGCCTGCTCGGCCCGGTCGGCGGGCTGACCCGACATGACCCGCCCGCCACTGGGCACCGTCGCGCAAGCGCTCACGCAAGCCATGCTCACGCAAGCCATCAGGACCGCCCCCGCCGCGAGAGCGGAACCGCGTGGCCGCTGCGCCCGGCGCGAAACGCTCGGTATGCGCGCCCAGCGCGAAACGCTCGATACGGGCGGGTGGCTTGGAGCGTCCGCGCCCGGGACGCCTGGACCGCCCGGACGGCGCGGGATGCGTGGGGAGCCGGTCATTCGCCTACCTCCAGCTCGGCGAACAGCGGGCGCGAGTTGCCTGCACCTGGCGGGACGAGCGGCAGCGGCGAGCCGCGCAGCTCGGCGCCGGCGGTACGCGGCAGCGACAGGCGGAACTGCGAGCCCACGCCGGGCTCGCCCCAGGCCTGCAGCCAGCCGCCATGCAGCTGCGCGTCCTCACGCGAGATCGACAGGCCCAGGCCGGTGCCGCCGGTGGTGCGGGCGCGGGCGGGGTCGGCGCGCCAGAAACGGTCGAACACCATCTGCCCCTCCCCTGGTCTCAGCCCGACGCCGTGGTCGCGCACGGACACCGCGACCGCGTCGCGGTCGGCGGCCACCGAGACCACGATGTCCTCGCCCTCGCCGTGCTCGACCGCGTTGACGAGGAGGTTCCGCAGGATGCGTTCCACCCGCCGGCTGTCGACCTCGGCCATGCAGGGCTCGCCCGGCAGCTGGAGCACCACCTTGCTGCCCTTGCGCTCGGCCAGCGTCTGGGAGTCGCCCACGGCGCGCAGCACCAGGTCGCGGACGTCCACCGACTCGGCGTCCAGGGTCGCCGCCCCGGCGTCGTGGCGGCTGATCTCCAGCAGGTCGGCCAGCAGCGACTCGAACCGTTCGAGCTGGCTCTGCAGCAGCTCCGCGGAGCGTCCCACCGACGGGTCGTCGAAGGTGTCGCGGTGCTCGTAGAGCATGTCGGCGGCGATGCGGATCGTGGTCAGCGGCGTGCGCAGCTCGTGCGACACGTCCGACACGAACTGCCGCTGCACCTGCGACAGGTCCTCCAGCTCGCCGATCTTGTCTTGGAGGTTGGCGGCCATGTCGTTGAACGAGGTGGCGAGGCGGGCCAGATCGTCCTCGCCGCGCACCCGCATCCGCTCTTCGAGCCGCCCGGCCGCCAGCCGCTGGGCGCCCTGGGCCGCCAGCCGCACCGGGATGACCACCTGCCGCGTGACCAGCGAGGCGATCGCCGCCAGCAGCAGCACCAGGACGGCGCCGACGCCGACCAGCGTCCGCTGGACGTCGGTCAGCGTCCGCTGCTCCTGGGTGAGCGGGAACAGGTAGTAGAGCTCGAACTTCCCGGCCGTGCCGCCCACGATGAGGCCGCGCTGCGACGGGCGTTCGCGGTCGGTGTAGGTCAGCGTGCCGTACGTGCTGGCGGTGGTGAACTGGGAGTTGGCCGACGCCTGCCTGAGCTCCTCGCGCAGGCGCCGCGGCACGCTCTTGGCCTCCAGCCCGTTGGTGACCCAGCCGTCGACGAACTCGTTGGACGTGTCACGGATGTAGACCTCGTACAGCCCGGACGGGCCGCTGCGCGCCCGCAGGCCGTTGACCACGCTCTGGACGCTGCCGGTCTCGGCGGAGTTGGCCAGGTCGCGCCGGACCGCGGCGAGGCCCTCGTCGAGCTGGCCGCTCGCCGTCTTGGTCTTGGCCTCCATGAGCGCCGCGGTGATCCGCAACTGCAGGAAGACACCGAGGACGGCCACCACGATCACCGAGATGACCAGCGTGGACGTGACCACCCGGACCTGGATGGAGCGGCGCCACCGCGCGTAGAGCCGGCGCGTCACACCGCGCACGACCCGGCGGAACGTGACGAGCCCGCGCCGCACGTTCCGCCTGATCGCCGTCATGTTGATCGCGGTCATGGCCGCCATGGCCGTGGTTTCCTGCCGCTCACCGGGGATCCGCGCTCGGCCGGCTAGGCCGGGCCGGCCTTGTAGCCGACGCCGCGGACGGTGACGACGATCTCCGGCCGCTCCGGGTCCTTCTCGATCTTGGCGCGGAGCCGCTGCACGTGCACGTTCACCAGCCGGGTGTCGGCGGCGTGCCGGTAGCCCCACACCTGCTCCAGCAGCACCTCGCGGGTGAACACCTGGCGCGGCTTGCGGGCCAGGGCGACCAGCAGGTCGAACTCCAGCGGGGTGAGCGGGATGTGCTTGTCGCCGCGCTTCACCGAGTGCCCGGCCACGTCGATCGTGATGTCGCCGATCAGCAGGGTCTCGGGCGCGGGCTCGTCGGTGCGCCGCAGGCGGGCGCGGACGCGCGCCACCAGTTCCTTGGGCTTGAACGGCTTGACGATGTAGTCGTCGGCACCCGATTCGAGACCGAGGACCACGTCGACGGTGTCGCTCTTGGCCGTCAGCATGACGATCGGGATGCCCGATTCGGCCCGGATCTGGCGGCACACGTCGATGCCGTCCGCGCCGGGAAGCATCAGGTCGAGCAGCACGAGATCGGGCCGCGTCTCCCGGAACGCTTCGAGCGCCTTGTCGCCGTCGTGCACGAACGACGGCTCGAAGCCCTCGCCCCTCAGCACGATGCCAAGCATTTCGGCGAGCGCGAGGTCGTCATCGACGACCAGTACACGTCCTCTCATGGCCCTCATCGTCACAAAGTCGGGGTTCGGTGGAGTGGGGTGGTGAGAATTACACCTTGGCGTGCAAGGTTACCTGCGTTTGCCTGGCACATGACCCCTCCCGGTCACCGGACACCCGCCATGCCCGTATTGCCGGGTGCGCAGAGGCCGGATCGTCAACAGAGACTCCTGAACCACACCCTCGGTTGACCTGGATTTGCCGCCCGTTGTCCCGGCGCCTTCTTCCGAGACGTGTTTCCTGGCAGCGCATGTCCGTCCACCGACCCTATTAAGCGGACAAGCTTCACTGGGCTCATGACAGGATGACGAGAACTTCGACTGGCCGTTCGTTCGCACGCCGGGTCGTCCGTTCGCACGTTCGCCGCGCACTGGGGGCAGAGAGATGCCGGGACCGAAAGGCTGGGAGCCTGACGACGCCCCGCTGCTGGGTGGCGACGTCCCGCTCCGGCCGATGTCGATCTCGGAGATGATGGACGGCGCCATCGCCGGGATCCGCCGCCATCCGCGGGCCGCGCTGGGCATCTCGGTGGCCGTGACCACGGTGATCCAGGTGATCGGCTCGCTCACCGCGTACTACCTGGTGGGGCCCGAGGCGAGCGGCGGCGTCACGCGCAGCAGGTTCTGGCAGGAGGTCGGCACCCAGCTCTGGCTCGGCGCGCTCGGCATGACCCTGTCGGCGTACGGGATCGTCCTGATGTCGGGGTTCCTCGGCCCGGTCCTCGGGCGCAGCATGTTCGAACGGCCCGCCTCGTTGCGGCAGGCCTGGCGGGACACGCGGCCCCGGCTCGGCCGCCTCGCCGCCGTCTCGGCCGTGATCATCCTCGCCGCGCTGCTCGGCCTGGTCCTGCCGCTGGCCCCGTTCGCCCTGCTCGTCGTCACCGAGCAGCACCCGGCGCTGACCGTGCTGGCCGGCGTCATCGCGATCCCGGCGGGCATCGCCCTCATGGTCTGGCTGTACATCCTGCTCGTGCTGGCCGGGCCCGCCGTGGTGCTGGAGCGGCAGACGTTCACCGGGGCCCTGCGGCGCGCCACCGCGCTGTCCCGGGGCCGCTGGTGGCGGACCTGCGGCACGCTGCTGCTCACCATGATGATCACGTTCTTCATGGGGTTCTTCGCGCTGCGGATCCCGTTCCTGGTCGTCGACATGATCTTCTTCGACCGGGACCCGCACGGCGTCGAGCTGGTCCTGAAGATCGCCCTGGACACGGTCGGCCGCATCGTCAGCTGGTCGGTGGTGGTGCCGTTCGACGCGGGCGTGATCGCGCTGCTCTACTTCGACCGCCGGATGCGGCGCGAGGGCCTGGACCTCGAACTGCGCACCCGGCCCGCCGAGAGCCCGGTGCCCGCGCCCGAGCCCGTCCCGGCCGCCGCCGATGGCGCCCCGGCAGGCGTGGACGGCGGGTCGGCAGGCGCGGACGGGGCCGAGGACGACGGGTTCTTCGATCTCTGGCGGCCCAGTCCCCTGATCGCCGTCCGGCACTCCCCGCACGGCCATCCCGCCGGCGCGGCTCCGCCCGGCGCCTCTCCCTACCCCGGGGCTCCTTATGATCATTGATCCGATCGGGCGGGACGAGGCCCGGGAGCTGGCCCGCCGCGAGCTCGAGAAGCCCGTCTACAACCAGGACAACCCGTCCTGGCTCGAACGGCTCTGGGACCGTTTCAGCGACTGGCTGAACGGCCTGTTCGACGAGGCGTCGGCGCCGCAGGCGCACGGCAACGGCGGCGGGTGGATCTCGATTCTCATCATCTGCGTGCTCCTGGCGGCGGCGATCGCGATCATCGTGTGGGTCGTGCGCGGCATCCGCCTGAGCCGTTCCCGCAAGGCTCCGCTCCTTGAGGACAAGCCCACGGCCGCGCGCGACCACCGCGACGCGGCCGAACGGCACGCAGCCGCGGGCGAGTGGGCGCAGGCCATCCGGGAGCGGCTCCGCGCCATCGCCCGTGACCTGGAGGAACGAGCCATCCTCGGGCCGCGCCCCGGCCGTACCGCCGACGAGCTGGCCGCCGAGGCCGGGCACGCGCTGCCGGCGCTGGCCGCCGACCTGCTCGCGGGCGTGCGGATCTTCGATGACGTCTGGTACGGCGACCGCCCGGGCACGCCGGAGGGCTACGCCACGCTCACCACCCTTGAGGAACGGGTACGGGCCACCCGGCCCCGCCCGCTCAAGGACGACGACGGCGACGGCGATGGCGACGGCCAGGGCGTTCTCCAGGGCGCGGACGCCGGCACGGGCCCGTGGCAGTCGCCCTACGTTCCAGCTGAGACGGGCGGTGAGCGGCGATGACCGACACGACGAGCACGCCGGCGCCGCCTTCCGCCCCGTCCGCCAGTAGCAGTGGCGGCGGCGACGGTTCCAACGGCGGCGGCGCCAACGGCGGCGGTGGGGCGACGGCGCGTCAGGTCGCCGGGCGCCGCTGGCGGACGTCGCGCGGCATCGTCCTCGTGGTCTTCGCGATGGTGATCGTGGCGATCATCCTCGCCGCGCTCAGGCCCACGGTCACGCCGCAGTACCTCGACCCCACCGAGCCCGGCCCGCGCGGCACCCGCGCCCTCGTCGAGGTCCTCAAGCAGCGCGGCACGCCCGTCACGGTGGCCCGCCGCGCGTCCGACGCCGTGGGACGGACCAACTCGTCCACGGTCCTCGTGGTCACCAGGCCGGAGCGGCTGACGTCCGCCGACATCGCGCGCCTGCGCGGCGCGGCCGGCGACGTCCTCCTGGTGGCGCCGAGCCGGGCGCTCCTGGAGGCCCTGGCGCCCGGCGTCTTCCCCGCGTCCGAGAGCTTCGAGGACGTCGCCGAGCCCGGCTGCCCACTGCGGGCCGCCACGCTCGCGGGCCGGGTCGACTTCGGCAACTCGGATATCTACGAGCTCCCGACCGGCGCGACCGGCTGTTACCGCGCCGACGAGTACGCGCGGGTCGTCCAGCTCCCGCCCACCAGCACCGGCGGCCGGACGGTCACGGTCCTCGGCTCGGCCGCGCCGCTCACCAACGAGAACCTCGCCCAGGAGGGCAACGCGGCGCTGGCGATGAACCTCGCGGGCGCGCGCACGTCCGTGGTCTGGCTGATCCCCGACCTCCCCGCTGCGGGCACCGGCGGGGACAAGTCGCTCGGCGATCTGATCCCGTTCGGCGTGAACCTGTTCTTCTTCCAGCTGGTCATCGCGGTCGTGCTGATCGCGCTCTGGCGGGCCCGGCGGCTCGGCCCGGTGGTGGCCGAGGCGCTGCCCGTCGCCGTCCGTTCCGCCGAGGCCGTCGAGGGGCGCGCCCGGCTCTACCGCGCCCACCACGCCCGGGACCGCGCCGCCGCGGCCCTGCGCGCGGGCGCCCTCGAACGGCTCGTCCCGCTGCTCGGCCTCCCCCGCGGCGCCGCGCAGGACCCGGCCGCCGCGAAGGAGATCGTCACCGGCATCGCCCGCCGCACGAACGCCGGCGAGGCGGCGATCGGCGCGGCGCTGTACGGTCCTGAACCTCAGGACGACGCGCACCTGGTGTGGCTCACCGACGTCCTCGACGACCTGGAAAGGCAGGTTCGCCAATCGTGAACAATCCCGTGGAGCTCGCCAAGGACGGCGGGCCCCCCGTCGGCACGCCGGGATCCGCCGCAGCTCCGCCCGCGGCCGACCCCGAGCAGACCGCGAGCGCGCGGGCGGCGCTGACCGCGCTGCGCGCCGAGGTGGCCAAGACGGTCGTCGGCCAGGACTCGGTGGTGACCGGGCTGGTCATCGCGCTGCTCTGCCGGGGTCACGTGCTGCTGGAGGGCGTGCCCGGCACCGCCAAGACCCTGATGATCCGGACGCTCTCCCGGGCGCTCGACCTGGACTTCAAGCGGGTGCAGTTCACGCCCGACCTGATGCCCGGCGACGTCACCGGCTCGCTGATCTACGACAACCGGACCGCGGAGTTCGAGTTCCGCGAGGGCCCGGTGTTCACCAACCTGCTGCTGGCCGACGAGATCAACCGGACGCCGCCCAAGACGCAGGCGTCGCTGCTGGAGGCGATGGAGGAACGGCAGGTCTCGGTCGAGGGCACCGCCCGTCCGCTGCCCGACCCGTTCGTCGTCTGCGCCACGCAGAACCCGATCGAGTACGAGGGCACCTATCCGCTGCCCGAGGCCCAGCTCGACCGGTTCCTGCTGAAGCTGACCGTTCCGGTGCCGGGCCGCGACGACGAGATCGCGATGTTGCAGCGGCACGCCGCCGGGTTCGACCCGCGCGACCTGTCGGAGGTCAACGCGGTCGCGGGCGCCGCCGAGCTGGCCGCCGGACGGGCCGCCGTGCGCGGCGTGCATCTGGATCCGAAGGTCGCCGCCTACGTCGTGGACATCTGCCGGGCCACCCGGCAGTCGCCGTCGCTCCAGCTGGGCGTCTCGCCGCGTGGCGCGACGGCGCTGCTGGCGACCTCGCGCGCGTGGGCGTGGCTGTCGGGCCGTGACTACGTGACGCCGGACGACGTGAAGGCGCTGGCCCGCCCGACGCTCCGCCACCGGACGCAGCTGCGCCCCGAGGCCGAGCTGGAGGGCGCGACCGCGGACGGCGTGCTGGAGGGCATCCTCGCCCACGTCCCCGCCCCGCGCTGATGGCGCTGACCGGGCGCCTGGGGCTGCTCGCGCTGCTCGGCGCGGTCGTCCCGCTCTTCCTGCCGAGCTGGTGGACGCTGCTCGCCATCTGGGGCGTTCTGCTGCTCGGGGTAGTGCTCGACCTGGCGCTGGCAGGGAATGTGCGGGCACTGCGCTTCCACAGGACGGGCGACACGAACGTACGGCTCGGCCAGACCGCGCACGTCGCCCTCATCGTGGAAAACCTCGGCGAGCGCAGGGTGAAGGCACGCCTGCGCGACGTGTGGCCGCCGAGCGCCAACGCGACCCCGGACGGCTCCGGTGACGGGCGCACGGTCCTGATCAACGTGCCCGCAGGGGAACGGCGTCGCGTCGACATGACGCTCGTCCCGTCGCGGCGCGGCGACCGGAAGGCGGTGACCGTCACGGTCCGGTCGGTCGGCCCGCTCGGCCTGGCCGCCCGGCAGCTGTCGCGTTCCGCGCCCTGGACGCTGCGGGTGCTGCCGGCGTTCCCGTCCCGCCGCCACCTGCCCGCCAAGCTGGCCAGGCTGCGCGAGCTGACGGGGCAGCACGTGGCGCTCATCCGCGGCCAGGGCACCGAGTTCGACTCGCTGCGCGAGTACGTGGACGGCGACGACGTGCGCTCGATCGACTGGCGGGCCACCGCGCGCCGCGCCGACGTCGTCGTGCGGACGTGGCGGCCCGAACGCGACCGCCGCATCTACCTCGTCCTCGACACCGGCCGCACGTCCGCCGGGCGCGTCGGCGACATCCCGCGCCTGGACTGCTCGATGGACGCGGCGCTCCTGCTCGGCGCCCTGGCGTCCCGCGCCGGCGACCGCGTCGACCTGCTCGCCTACGACCGCCGCGTCCGGGCCCGCGTCGAGGGCTCCTCGCGCACCGACCTGCTGCCCGCCATGGTGCAGGCCCTCGCGCCGATCGAACCCGAGCTGATCGAGTGCGACGCCGCCGGGATGGTCTCCACGCTCATGTCGCGCGTCCGGCAACGGTGCCTGGTGGTGCTGCTCACCGAGCTCAACACCGCCGCGATCGAGGAGGGCCTGCTGCCCGTCCTGCCGCAGCTCACCGCGCGCCACCTGGTGATGATCGCCTCGGTGTCCGACCCGCGCGTCACCGAGATGGCCGCCTCGCGCGGCGACCTGGCCGCGGTGTACGACGCGGCCGCCGCCGAACACGCCCGTGGCGAACGCCGCCGTCTCACCGCCGAGCTGCGCAAGTACGGAGTCGAGGTCGTAGACGCCCCTCCAGAAGAGCTGGCGCCCGCCCTGGCCGACGCCTACCTGGCCCTGAAGGCAGGCGGCCGCCTCTAGGGGCGGGTGGGTCAGCCTGCGGTGGGCAGGTGGTCTGGGCGGTCGGGGCTTTCGCCTGTCTCGCCCTCGCGGACGGCTCGGCGGCCCAGCACGATGACGTACGTGAGGAACGTGACCTCGGCGACCACGCCGATGCCGACGCGCAGCCAGGTGACGTGGACCCAGCCGGTCACGAAGCCCTCGATGAGACCGGAGACCAGCAGGACGACGATCAGGCCGAGGGCGATGCTCATCATGGCCCGGCCCTCTTCGGCGAGGGCCTGCGCGCGGGGGCGGCGGCCCGGGTCGACGATGGTCCAGCCGATCTTCAACCCGGCGGCACAGGCCAGGTAGACGGCGGTCAGCTCCAGCAGGCCGTGCGGGAGGATCAGGCCGAAGAACACGTCCCCCTTGCCGTGGGAGATCATCAGCCCGGCCATCAGGCCGAGATTGAGCTGGTTCATCACCAGCACCATGATCGTCGGGATGCCCAGCAGGATCCCGAAGATCAGGGCGACCGCGGAGACCCAGGCGTTGTTGATCCAGACCTTGAAGGCGAACGACGACGCCGAGTGCTCGGTGTAGTAGTTGGCGAAGTCCTTGTCGACGATGTCGCGGATCTGGCTCGGGGTGCCGAGCGTGGCCTGGATCTCCGGATTCTTGACGATCCAGATCGCCAGCGCCAGGGCGAGCAGGTTGCCGAGCAGGGCGTTGCCGAGCCACCACCAGCGCAGCCGGTAGGCCGCCGCCGGGAACGACACGGTGAAGAACCGGGAGAAGTCCCGCACCATCGGCGCCTGGGCGCCCGCCACCGCCGCGCGTCCGCGCGCGACCAGGGACGTCAGGCGGCCGACGAGCAGCGGGTCGGGCGAGCCGGACCTGACCACCGACAGGTGGGTCGCGGTGCGCTGGTAGAGCTCGACAAGCTCGTCGACCTCGGCGCCGGTCAGCGAACGGCTTTTGTTGATCAGCCGTTCCAACCGCTGCCACTCGTCGTTATGGGCGGCCACATAGGCATCGACGTCCACCTGGGGAGAGTAACGTGTCCGGTCACCGACCGGGCAAAATGGACCTCCCCGGCGCCCACGCAGGAGGAGCACATGGCCGAGCTCGTCACCGGTGAGGCCGTCGCGGTCGAGATCAAGGTCGCGCGGCTCGCCAGCCGGGCGTGCGCGCTGCTGCTGGACCTGATGATCCAGCTCGTGATCCTCAACTTCGCGCTGGTCCTGGCCAATCTGACGACGATGGTCGCCGACGACGCCTGGCAGGCCGGGCTCATCATCCTGATGACCGTCCTGATCCAGGTGGGCTATCCCTGCGCCTTCGAGACCCTGAGCCGGGGCCGCACGCTCGGCAAGCTCGCGCTGGGCCTGCGGGTGGTCTCCGACGACGGGGGGCCGATCCGGTTCCGGCAGGCGCTGGTGCGCGCGCTGGCGGGGTACCTGGAGTTCTGGGTCCTGTTCGGCGCCCCCGCGCTGCTCGCGTCGCTGTTCAGCAAGCGCGGCAAGCGGCTCGGCGATCTCTTCGCGGGCACCGTGGTCATCCAGGAACGCGCGTCCGGCACCTCGATCTACGGTCCGATCGCGGTGATGCCGCCGCACCTGGCCGGCTGGGCGCAGACCCTGGAGCTCTCGCAGCTGTCGGACGAGCTGGCGATGACCGCCCGGCAGTACCTCGCCCGCTTCTGGGACCTGCTTCCCGAGGTCCGGGACGCGCTGGGCCAGCGGATCACCGACCAGGTCACCGCCGTGGTCAGCCCGCCCGCGCCGCCGGGCGTACGGCCCGAGATCCTGCTGTCGGCCATCCTCGCCGAGCGGCGCCGCCGCGACGAATGGCGGCTCGCCGAGCGCAAGGCCCGCCGGATGCGGATCGCCGGACAGCATCAGACGCCGTGGACGGGACAGGCCGCTCCTGCCCCCGCGATGGCCATGGCGGGAGCGGCGCCGGTTCCGGCACCGCCTCAGGGCCCGCCGGCGCCCCCGCCGTTCAGCGACCCGGTGCCCGGCCGTCCTGCGTTCCTGCCGCCCACGAACTACGGCTCTGGCCCGTATCAGGACGTCCTGACTCAGCCTCGACCAGGCGCAGGACCGAATGCCTGGGGCACAGGGCAGTACCCCTCTGGTGCGGGTGCGCATCAGCCTGGCGCAGGCCCGTACCCACCTGGCGCAAGCCCGTACCCACCTGGCGCAAGCCCGCAGCCGCCGCCGTACCCCCATCCGTACGGGAGCGGGCAGCAGGGGTGGCAGGCTCCTTATCCCCCGCAGGGGCCACCGCAGGACGGGGCGCCGCCGCGCGAGGGGCCTCCTTCTACGGGTTGAGCTCGAACGTCACGCCGACCGTTCCCACCGGAGGCCTGGTGGCCCCGGTGGGAATCGGCCGGCGGGGGTTTCCGGTCGCGGTCAGGGCGTGCCGCAGTACTGCTGCTGCTTGCCGATGGCCCGGTAGGGGCAGTCGGCGTACTCGGTCAGCGTCAGGAGAGAGTCGCGGTTCCGGGTGGTGAGAGTTTCGATCTGCGAGGGCGACGGGTAGAAGCTGCTGCCGCCCAGTTCGAACGTGAACGAGAAGATGCGCTGGTTGCCGAACGTCCAGTCGTCGGTCGTGCCGTCGGTGATGTAGAGGTCGCTGGACTGTTCGGGCGTGTAGCCGTTCGACGCGGCCAGCTGGCGGCCGATGGTGCGGTGCGTCGACTCCTCGTCCGCCGACATCGCGCCCGGCACGGTGTTGGAGTAGGTGTAGCCGAAGGGCCACAGCACCAGCGCCGCGTACGAGTGGATGTCCAGGAAGATCTTCAGCTGCTGCCGGCCGCCCACCACGCGGCTGCGCACGAAGTTGGACAGGACCTTGGTCTCGGGCTCGGACTCGGCCGAGGGACCGCGGTAGGTCTCGCTCGCCGTGTTGCCCGACGAGCCGCCGCAGCAGCCCCAGTTGTAGGCGAAGTTGCGGTTGAGGTCGGTGCCGCTCCCGCGCCGGTTCTTGCGCCACATGCGGCCGGCCGAGGTGTCGCTGGTCATGTCGTAGACCTGGCCGTCGGGGTTGGAGATCGGGATGATCCAGATCTCGCGGCTGTTCACCAGGTTGGTGATGCGGCTGGTGGCGTTGTACTCCTTGGTGAGGATGCCGATCAGGTAGAGCGCCTGCTCGTTCGTCAGCCGCTCGCGCGCGTGGATGTTGGCGATGTAGAGAACCTCGGGCTCGTTCTCGTCGGACGCGACGTTGTCACTGATCTTGACGCCGACGATGTCGCGGCCCTGGTACGACTTGCCCGCGACGAACTTGCGGGCGATCTGCGGGTAGTTGGCGACCACCTGGTCGAGCTCGGCGAGCGTCTCGGCGTAGGTGTGGTACGAGGTGGCGGCGATGCTCGGCGCGGGCGCCGGGGCGGCCGGCGGGGCGGGCAGCGCGCGGACCCGGAGGCCCAGCCGCTTGATCGCGGCGACCTCGGACGGGATGGCGCTGACCTCGACCGAGCCGTCGGCGCGCACGGTGTCGATCGCGGCGCCCGTACGGGCCAGCCGGGACCGCTGCTGGGCCGTGGTCGCACCGGTGACCAGGTACTGCTTGGACGGGGAGTCTGGCGCGGGGGCGGCGGCGCCGGCGCCCGACTGGCCGGCCAGAACCATGACGAAGGCCGCGAGGACCGCGGCCACAAGAGCGAATCTTCGGGGGATCACCATGTGACGGGACACCTGCCATTCGCATGTGCGGGGTTTCCACAGGAAGTCCACGAGCGCTCGCGGTGCCGTCACGATGACCGGTGCGGCGTGCTTTGACAATGGCGGGCGCCGTCACCCGATAGAAGGTCGCACTGCCTGTCAACGCAGGTCAGAATGCTTTTGGAGAGGGGCGTTCAGTCCCAATCAAAACCGGACTGAAATTTCACCGGCGTCCATTGAAAATATGTGATCAAGGAAGGTTGGGCGGTGCGCCGAGCTCGGCCAGCTCGATGCCGGGGGCGGCGACGACCACATCCCCGGCCAGGTGCACCATCTCCACCTCGCCGGTCGCCAGGTCGGTGACCTCGTAACGCTCCACCGGCAGCGGCCCGGTCTCGGTCTCGTGCGCCTCGATCTCCGCCAGCCGCCAGCGCCAGCTGCCGGTCAGCGCGGACAGCGCCGGACCGCTCAGCCGGACGAGGCGCACGTCGGCCCGCTCGCCCTTCTGGAGCCGCAGCGTGCGGCCCACCGCGACGAGGAAGCCGGGCGACTCCCCGATGAACGCCGCGGCGCGTTCACCGTGTTCGGTCGCGGTCTCAGCGCCGGAGGCCGCCCGTACCCAGGCGAGCTCGTGACCGGTCACGCCGCCCCGGATCCACCAGTCGGGCGCGACGAGTTCCATCCGGATCTGCCGCCACCGTCCGTCCACGACGAGATCGAGCCGCACCCCGTCGGAGCGCTCGGCCACGTACCGCCATCCGCCCGCGCCGGGCGCGCACTGGAACCGCTCCTCGAGCTCTTCGTCGAGGTGGAGGTAGGTTCCGCGCGGCACGCGAAGGACGTTACCTCAGGAGCCCAGGCGCCAGGAGCTGAGGTAGTCCTCCTGGTCCGGGGTGAGGGTGTCGATGTCGATCGACATGGAGGCCAGCTTCAGGCGGGCGACCTCTGTGTCGATCGCCTTGGGGACGTCGTGGAGGGCGGGCGCGAGGCCGCTGTGCTCCTTGGCCAGCCAGGCGCAGGTGAGGGCCTGGTCGGCGAACGACATGTCCATGACGGCCGCCGGGTGGCCCTCGGCGGCGGCGAGGTTGACCAGCCGTCCCTCGGCCAGGAGGACCAGGCGCCGCCCGTCGGCGAGGACGTACTCGTCCGCCTGGGGCCGGACGTTGCGATGGATCTCCACGGCCAGGTCGTCCAGGGCGCGGACGTCGATCTCGACGTCGAAGTGGCCGGAGTTGGCCAGGATGGCGCCGTCCTTCATCACGGCGAGATGCTCGGCGGCGATCACCTCGCGGTTGCCGGTGACGGTGATGAAGACGTCGCCGTGCTCGGCGGCCTGCGCCATCGGCTGGACGGCGAAGCCCTGCAACACCGCGTCCAGCGCCTTCACGGGATCGATCTCGGTCACGACCACACGGGCACCGAGACCACGGGCTCGCTCGGCCAGCCCCCGGCCGCAGTAGCCGAAGCCCGCGATGACGATCGTCTTGCCCGCGAGCAGGGTGTTGGTGGCCCGGACGATGCCGTCCAGAGTCGACTGGCCGGTGCCGTAACGGTTGTCGAACATGTGCTTGGTGTCGGTGTCGTTCACCGCCACCATCGGGAACCGCAGCACGCCCTCGCGCGCCATCTGGTGGAGCCGGATGACGCCGGTGGTGGTCTCCTCGCAGCCGCCCTTGACCGTGTCGAGCAGGTCGGTCCGGTCGATGTGCAGGGTGTTGACGAGGTCGCACCCATCGTCCAGAACCAGATCCGGCCCGGTCTCCAGCGCCTGGTGGATGTGCCGGTAGTACCCCTCACGGTCGATGCCCGAACGCGCGAAGACCTCGGCCCCGTACTCGTGGACAAGAGCAGCGGCCGTGTCGTCCTGCGTGGACAGCGGGTTGGAGGCGGCCAGCGCGACGCTCGCGCCGCCCGCCTGAAGGGTGCGGATGAGATTCGCGGTCTCGGTCGTCACATGCATGCACGCCGCGATCTTGAAGCCGTCGAGCGGCCGTTCGGCCGTGAAACGTTCCCGGATCTGCCGGAGCACCGGCATGGTCCGGTCGGCCCACTCGATCCGCTTGACGCCCTCGTACGCCAGCGAGGCGTCCGCAATGTCGCTCATCAACATCCTTGAGAAGGAGCCGCCGGGCGGACATGCAGTCCGCCCGGCGGCAAATCACACCGTTTCAGTACCTGTCAGTGGTTTCAGTACCTGTAGTGGTCGGGCTTGTAGGGGCCTTCGACGTCGACGCCGATGTATTCGGCCTGCTCCTTGGTGAGCGTGGTCAGCTTCACGCCGAGCGCGTCCAGGTGCAGGCGCGCGACCTTCTCGTCCAGGTGCTTGGGCAGCACGTACACGCCGACCGGGTACTCCTCGGTCTTGGTGAACAGCTCGATCTGCGCGATCACCTGGTTGGTGAACGAGTTGGACATGACGAACGAGGGGTGGCCGGTGGCGCAGCCCAGGTTCATCAGGCGGCCCTCGGCGAGCACCAGGATGGTGTGGCCGTCGGGGAAGCGCCACTCGTGCACCTGCGGCTTGATCTCGGTCTTGACGATGCCCGGGACGCGGGCGAGACCGGCCATGTCGATCTCGTTGTCGAAGTGCCCGATGTTGGACACGATCGCCTGGTGCTTCATCCGGCCCATGTGGTCGGCCGTGATGATGTTGAAGTTGCCGGTCGTGGTCACGAAGATGTCGACGGTGCCGACGACGTCGTCCAGCGTGGCGACCTGGAAGCCGTCCATCGCGGCCTGCAGGGCGCAGATCGGGTCGACCTCGGTGACGATGACGCGGGCGCCCTGGCCCTTGAGCGCCTCGGCGCAGCCCTTGCCCACGTCGCCGTAGCCGGCCACGAGCGCGACCTTGCCGCCGATCAGCACGTCGGTGGCGCGGTTGAGGCCGTCGATCACCGAGTGGCGGCAGCCGTACTTGTTGTCGAACTTCGACTTGGTGACCGAGTCGTTGACGTTGATCGCCGGGAACGCGAGCGTGCCCGCCTTGGCCATCTCGTACAGCCGGTGCACGCCGGTCGTGGTCTCCTCGGTGACGCCCTTGATCGCGGCGGCGGCCTCGGTCCAGCGGCCCGGCCGCTCGCCGATCGTGCGGCGCAGCGTCTCGAGGACGATGCCCCACTCCTCGGGGTCGCCCTCGTCCGCGGACGGGACGGCGCCGAGCTTCTCGTACTCGGCGCCCTTGTGGACCAGCAGCGTCGCGTCGCCGCCGTCGTCCAGGATCATGTTAGGCGGGGTGCCGTCGGGCCAGGAGAGCGCCTGGTCGGTGCACCACCAGTACTCGTCCAGCGTCTCGCCCTTCCAGGCGAACACCGGCACGCCCTTCGGGTCGTCGACGGTGCCCTCGGGGCCCACGACGACGGCGGCCGCGGCGTGGTCCTGGGTGGAGAAGATGTTGCACGACACCCAGCGCACGTCGGCGCCCAGCTCCACCAGCGTCTCGATCAGCACGGCGGTCTGGATCGTCATGTGCAGCGAGCCCATGATCTTGGCCCCGCGCAGTGGCCTGGTCTCGGCGTACTCCTCGCGTACGGCCATCAGACCGGGCATCTCGTGCTCGGCGAGCCGGATCTCCCGGCGCCCGAAATCGGCTAGCGACAGATCGGCGACCTTGTAGTCCATGCTTACGATGCTCCTTGCGTCCACGTGGATCGGCGCCAACCGCGCCCGTGACTGTCGGTCTTTTCGCGAGTCTAGGCGGGGCGGTGGGGGCAAGGCACGCCCGAGGGCGACTTTCTGACACAGATTTGTCAGTATTGCTCCCATGCGCATCACGGAGGCCGCCCGGCGGCTCGGCACCTCACCTCGAATGCTCCGCTACCGCGAGGCCCTCGGGCTGCTGCCGCCGACCCGCGAGCAGAGCGGCCACCGCCGATTCGGCGACACCGAACTGCGCGCGGTGGCCTTGGCGCTCGCCTTGGAGAAACGCTACGACGTGGGGCCGGCCGAGCTGGCGTTCGGCCTCCGCGTCCTTGCCGAACCCGAGGTTCAGGCCCGCGTACGAGAACTGGGCGAACGAATCGGCCGCCTCTCCGCGCCGCCCACCCGGGCCCTCGACTTCGAGAAGGAAAAGGCCCTCCGCCTCCTCCGCCGCCGCTAGGCACCCACCGAATCGGTCCCCGCTTGGGCGCTGGCCGGGGCCGACCATCTGTCCCGTCTCTGTGAGAGCGGCCGCAGTGAGCACTCGGCACGAGCAGCGGTGGTTCGCGGAGCTCACAGGCGGGCGGGGGCCTCCCGGGGTTGGCGGATCGCGTGTTCCAAGAGTCCGATGAGAACGGCCTTGGCGGACTCCCGGTCGCGGGCGTCGAAAAGGATGATCGGGATGGCGGGGGCGACGTCCAAGGCCGTGCGGATCTCGTCTTCGGTGTAGTCGATGGAGTGGTCGAAGCGGTTGACCGCGATGACGAACGGCTCGGCGCGCTGTTCGAAGTAGTCGATCGACGCGAAGCTGGCCGTGATGCGGCGGGTGTCGACCATCACCACGGCGCCCAGTGCTCCACGCGCGAGTTCCTCCCACATGAACCAGAAACGTTCCTGGCCCGGTGTGCCGAAGAGGTAGATGGACAGGTCGCCGCCCAGGGTGATCCGGCCGAAGTCCATCGCGACGGTCGTGGTGGTCTTGCGTTCCAGGGAGGTCAGGTCGTCGACGCCGATGCCGGCCTCGGTGAGCGACTCCTCGGTCTGGAGGGGACGGATCTCGCTGACGGCGCCCACCATCGTGGTCTTGCCCGCGCCGAAACCCCCGGCGACGAGGATCTTGTAGGCGGCACGCGGTGCGGGGGCGCCGTCAGATCGTTCGTAGCTGGTCACGGATCCTCCTCAGCGTCGCCAGGTCGGGAAGCTCGGTCGGCGCGGGCATGTCGATTTTGAGCAGACCGTGCTCCATGAGCTCGTCCACCAGCACCTGGATGACCCCGAGCGGGAGCTCCAGGCGGGAGGCCAGGTCGGCCAGGGTGTGCTGAAGCCGGCACAGCCAGAGCAGGCGCTGGTGCTCGGGCGACAGCCACAGCCGCGGCGGTACGGGCTCGCCGGAGGCGACCAGGATCGTCACCAGGTCCAGTTTGGCGCCGCGCGCCCGTGTCCGGCCGCGCGTGATGGCGTAGGGGCGGACGAGGGGACCGGCGTCCTCGTCCAGCCATCGCTCACGATGGCCGCTCATCCGGGGTCACCTCACGCCGGTCGGGGAGCCCGCGGAGCGGGGATGCGCGGCCAGGTGCCTGCTGACACGTTTGACCAGCATCGTCATCTCGTAGCTCACCAGCCCGGCGTTGCTGCCCACCCGGCTGAGCAGCGCCAGGCAGCTGCCGGACCCGGCGGGCACGACGAAGAACAGGCCGTCTTCGAGCTCGATCACCGCCTGCCGCACCTCGCCCGAGTCGAGGTTGGCGCGGGCACCGGACGCCAGGCTGAAGAACCCCGCGGCGAGGGCGGCCAGGAACTCGGCGTCCGCGCGGCTCATCCCGCGCGTCGCCGCCATGATCAGACCGTCCCGGGAGAGGACCAGCGCCTTGCGGACGTCCCCCACCCGGTCGATGAGATCGTCGAGCATCCAGCCGAGTTCACCGGCGACTTCGGAATCCGTCATGGCGTTCCCTCCCCCGGCGCGTCGTCGCGCGCGGTGTCCGCATCGTCGTCTCGGCCCTGCTGCCATCCGCCCTGGATGGCCCCCCACAGGTCGCGCGATTCTTCCGCCGGCCGTTCCGCGGGCTCCTTGTCCACCTCGGCCCAGGAACGGCCGGATCCCGTCGACGTGCCACGGGCCTGCGCACCGTTCGCCCGCAGCTGGGGCACCAGGTTCTCCATGCGCCGGCGGCGAGTGAGAACGGGCTTTTCCTGGTTGGCCGCCACCGGTTGCGGAGGCGGTGCGATCGGAGGCGGTGCGATGGGACGCGGCGCCTCGTGGTGCGGCCCGGCGCCCGGTTCGAGCGCGCTCACCACGAGCGCGTGCGGCAGCAGGACGATCGCGGTCGTTCCCCCGTAGAACGACTCCTGGAGGCCGACCCGCACGTTGCGCCGCGCGGCCAGCCGGGCGACGACGAACAGGCCGAGCCGGTCGGTGTCGGCGAAGTCGAACTCGGGCGGGTGGGCGAGGATCTGGTTGAGCCGCGTCCGTTCGGGCTCCTCCACCCCGATCCCGCGGTCGACGATCTCGATCGCGTAGCCCTTGCCGACCGGCTCGCCCCGCACGGTCACCTCGGTGTTGGGCGGCGAGAACATGGTGGCGTTCTCGATGAGCTCGGCCAGCAGGTGGACGATGTCGGCGGCGGCGTTGCCGATCAGGGAGATCTCCGCGCTCGTCGAGACCTCGACCCGCGCGTAGTCCTCCACCTCGGCCACGGCGGCGCGCAGCACGTCCACCATCGGCAGCGGGCGGCTCCACCCGCGCCCGGGGGACGCACCGGAGAGGATGACCAGGCCCTCGGCGTGGCGGCGCATGCGGGTGGTGAGGTGGTCGAGGCGGAACAGGTCGTCCAGCACCTCGGAGTCGGCACGGCGCTCCATCGAGTCGAGCAGCCGCAGCTGCCGATGGAGGAGCGACTGGTTGCGCCAGGCCAGGTTGACGAAGACACGGTTGATGCCCTGCCGGAGGTTGGCCTCACCGACCGCGCTCTCCACGGCGGTGCGCTGCACCTGGGTGAGCGCGTCGGCGACGCGGCCGACCTCCACGGTGCGTCCCACCGACAGCGGTGGCGCCTCGGCGCTCACGTCCACCGGTTCACCACGGCGCAGCCGGGCCACCACCGAGGGCAGCCGTTCCTGCGCGAGGTGCTGGGCGACCCGCTGCAGCTCGCGCAGCTCCCGGCCGAGGCCCCGGCCGAAGAGCACGGACAGGACGATGGACACCAGTACCGCGATGAGGCCGAGGCCGCCGGCGACGATCAGCTGGAAGGCGATGGCCTGGCCGATCGGCTTGGCCTGTTCGACGAGGTGGGCGCCCCCCACTCCGGTGACCATCGCCCAGTTCCCGTTGAGCTTCGGGGACATCGCCGTCCACTCCGCGATCTGACCGGAGGTCGGGCGGCCCCCCGAGTTGATGATCGTGTCCTCGAGCTGCCGGTACCGGCGGTATTCGGGAGACTGGGTGAACCGCCTCAGGTCGGTGGCGAGCCGGCCGTTCAGGTCGATGGCGCCGACCTCGTAGAACTGGCGGCTCGCGCCCGCCCAGCGGGCGAACTCGCCGCGTTCGGCGGCGGTCAGCCGCCCGCGCCGGGACTGCGCGGTGAGGATCAGGCAGTCCTCGCGCATCATGTACTCGCGTGACCAGCCGATGTTGACCAGCGCCCGGCCCGACTGGAAGATGCCGAGGTCCTTGACGATCACCAGGCCGCTGAACAGGTGCATGGCCGAGTCGACGATGCCGTTGTAGCGGCCGACCGCGTCGAGCCGCCCGATGGTGCCGCCGTCGATCGAGGCACGGAGCCCGCGCAACTCCCCGAGCTTGGCGGACACCTCGTCGAGCCGCGCGCGGATGGCCGCGCCGGCGTCGGCGCGCACGCCGGACGCGAGGGCCGTACGGCGGAAGGCCACCTCGGCGGCGTCCGTGCGGGCCCGCTGCCCGACCATCTTGGCGCGCGCCGGCTCGCCGGCCGAGAGGAACACCGCCGACAGCGCCCGCTCGGTCTGGACCTGGGTGGCGAGGAGGGAGCCCGGCAGGCCGATCTTGTCGTTGGCGCGCTGGGCCGCGTACTTGCTGAGGGCGTTGTCGAGCGTGAGATTCGCGGCGAAGGCCCACAGGGCGATGAGCGAGATCAGGGGCACCACGAGCAGGGCCGTGATGCGGAGCCAGACCGGCCGGCGACGGGGCTCGCGGGACGGACCGGCCGGTGGGTCCGCCGCGGCGGGGGCGGGGGTCTCACCGGCGCCGTCCGCCATGTTCGGCGCCGTGGCCGCGTTCGCCGTCTTTCCAGCCTTCGCACGTCTCACCGGCGGTCGCCCCTTCGTGTTCGAGAGCCTCCGCGCCGACAACTCCCACCGCTCCAAGGGGCGCCCAACACCTTCGCCTTTCGTCCGGTACGGAACTCATGATCAAAAGGGCGTGCGAGTAACCGGTCATCCCCGATCGGTGGCTCGTTACCGTCCGGGCAGCGTCCATTCAAGAGCCCACATGAATGCCCGGCATTACGCGTGCCGATGGGCCCAGAATCCCCCGGGCGCTGAGCGGTGGCACCACATGGTTGCCGCTGGCAATCGTGAACGCAAGAGGATGTTCTGAAGGGACGAGTAAGGCCCGAACACTGTTCGGTATACGGCTCACCCTCCCCCGGTCAGGGCGGAAGAAGATCAAATTCCGAGGAACCGGCTCCGGGCTTACTCCCGGCTTCAACTGTTTCCAGCCGGCCCAGAACAGGAAGAGGTGCCAGATAGGAAGGCTTTCGCGGCCCTCTGACTCAGGACGCCGACAATTCTTTCCGCTGTCGAGATGGCGCGACGGGCCGTCGGGATCCAGGCACTACCGGGGGGCGCCGTCCGCCCTTCACCGCTCCTGTCGATCATGAAATGGCCCTTTTCCGATGGTGGGAGACAAAGGGCGGCGGCTGCTTTTGTCCAATCTCGGCCACCTCCATTGGCCCGAGCACCTCCGTCCCCGCTCTGACAGGAGCTGGATCTCGGACCTTTTGTCCGTTTCGCCGTACAGGGCTGGCCCCGTATTGCGGACGATGGCAGCATGAGCCGGACCGTGCGTGGAGGTGACGGGCGATGGTGACGGACGGTCGCGCGGTCATGCGCGAGGCGGTGCTGCGGCTGTCGGACCGCCTTCCGCAACTCGCGGACCGGCTCTCCGCTGAGATCCGCGATGGCGGGCAGCGGCCCTGGAGCCGTGACGACGATCTCCGGGAGGCCTGCGAGACCGGCCTCGGGCACAGCCTGGCGACGATCCTGGATCCCGGCCGCGGGCGTGCCGATCTGTGGTGGGCCGAACGGCTCGGCCGGCGGCGGGCCGAGCAGGGGCAGCCGCTCGACCAGTTGCTGCGTTCTTATCGGCTGGCCGGGCGGGTGTTCTGGGAGGCGGTCGTCGAGGTGGCCGACCAGGACGACCCGGCGCATGTGCCTGTCCTGTTGCGGGAGACCAGCCGGACGTGGGAGGCGATCGACCAGCAGTCCGGCGCGATCATCTCCGCCTATCACCAGGCCGAGCAGGAGATGCTGCGCCGCGGTGAGGAGCAGGTGCGGGCCGTGGTCGACGCACTTCTTGAAGGACGCGGCACGAACGGCGGTGTGCTCGCCAGCGCTGTGTCGCTTCTGGGGCTTCCGGCACAGGGCCGGTACGCGGTGGTCGTGCTGAGCCGGCCCGCGCTCCGTCCGGAGGAGAAGGCCGGGATGCGGTTCGTCTGGCGGGCGTCCGGCCGTGGGCAGGTCGCTCTTGTTTCGCTTGGCTCGGCCGATCTGGATGAGCTGGTCGAGGTGTTGCGGCCGTACGTTCTGGAATACGCGGGTGTGAGCGCGGTCGTGGAGTCCCTGGCCGACGCGGGTTCCGCCCGCCGCCTCGCGGAGACGGCCTTGCGCACCTGCCGCGCGGACGGGCCCGAGATCGCCGTGCTCGATCGGAGGCTGCCGGAGTCGTTGCTCGTCTCACAACCCCGGCTCGCGGCCCGCCTGGACTCGACGGTGCTCGGCGCGCTGGACGCGATGAGGCCCGCGCACCGGGACGAGCTGCTCGACACGCTGGTCGCCTGGCTGGACGCGGGCGGCTCGGCGGCCCGGGCCTCGAAGGCGCTCTACTGCCACCCCAACACCGTGCTCAGCCGGCTACGCCGGATCGAGCAGCTCACCGGCCGCCTCCGCAGCCGGCCGCGCGATCTGGTGGAGCTGGCCCTCGCGGCGAGCGCCCGACGCCTGTCCGGCGGCGGCCGCTCGTAGCGTCAGGTGCTGTTGGCTCCGGGCACCACCAGGCCCGACTCGTACGCGAGCATGACGGCCTGGGCACGGTCGCGCAGGCTCAGCTTGGTGAACACCCTGGCCACGTGCGTCTTGACGGTGTGCTCGCTGACCACCAGACGGGCGGCGATCTCGCCGTTCGACAGGCCGCCGGCGATCAGGACGAGCACCTCGGTCTCGCGGGCGGTCAGGGTGGAGAGCTCTGCGGGGGCCTGGGGACGGTTGCGGCGTTGCGTCGTGAACTCCCGGATCAGGCGCCCGGTGACCTGGGGCGCGAGGAGCGAGTCGCCGCGGGCCACGACCCGTACGGCGGAGACCAGTTCGTCGGCGGTGGCGTCTTTGAGGAGGAACCCGCTGGCGCCCACCGACAGGGCCTCGTAGACGTACTCGTCCACGTCGAACGTGGTCAGGACGAGGACGCGGACGGCGTCGGCGCCCGGCCGGGCCAGGATGCGCTTGGTGGCCTCGATGCCGTCCATGCCGGGCATCCGGATGTCCATGACCACGACGTCCGGCCGGTTGGCCTCGGCCATGTGGACCGCCTCGCGGCCGTCACCGGCCTCGCCGATGACGGAGATGTCGGGCTGGGCGTCCAGGAGCGCGGCGAAGCCCGCGCGCACGATCGTCTGGTCATCGACGATCATCACCTTGATCATCGTGTCCGCTCCCGGGGGAGCTCAGCGATGGCGGGGTGCCTCAGAACCGGGATCACGGGTCGGGTTCCCTTCCCTCGATAGCGGGAGCTCGGCCTCCACCAGGAAACCGCCCGCTACGGCGGGTCCCGCGGAGAAACGTCCGCCCAGCATGGTCGCACGTTCCCGCATCCCGACCAGCCCGTGTCCGCCGCCGGAGTCCGCGGGAGGCGCGGCTTGGAGACGAGTCTGCCCGGTCTGACGCGACGCCGCGCCGCCGGGTTCCCCACCGTCTCTACGCGTGGTGGCCGGGTCACGGTTCAGAATCATGGTCGGGGCCGAGCCGCCGTCGTCCCGGACCCGGACGGCCAGCCGATCCGGCAGGAAGGTCAGGTCGACGTGCACCTCCGCGCCGGGCGCGTGCCGCCGCGCGTTGGTGAGGGCCTCCTGGACGATGCGGTACGCCGAGAGCTCCACCGTGGTGGACAGCGTGCGCGGGTCGCCGTGGACCTCCAGATCCACCCGGCCGCCGGTGCCGCGGTGCTGGTCGATCAGCTCCGGCAGCCGGTCCAGCCGGGGCTGCGGCGCCGTCTGCGACTCCGGTTCCGGCTTGGCGTCGGCACGGAGCACGTTGAGCAGCCGCCGCATCTCCACCAGCGCGTCCCGGGCGGTCTTGGCGATCTCGGTGTAGCCCTCGCGGGCCTCCGGGGACAGGTCGTTCATCGTGTACGGGGCGGTCTCGGCCTGGACGGCGATCATCGAGACCGAGTGGGCGACCACGTCGTGCAGCTCACGGGCGATGCGGGCGCGTTCCCGCATGACCGCCTGCTCCCGCTGGACGGCGGTGAGGCGCGTGAGGGTCTCGTTGTTGCGTTCCGCCGCCTCGGCCTCCGTCCGCCCGGCGCTCTCGACCGCGCGGCGGGCGTCCCCGAGCCCGATCGCGGCCAGCACCGCGACGACGGGCGCCGGCCAGGGGATCTCGCCCAGGGTCTTGGTCGCGAAGTAGACGACCGCGACGGTGACCAGGCTGCCCACCGCGAGCGCCCCCGCGGACTGGCGCGGAAGCTGCCGTCCCAGCGCGTACAGCGTGTAGAGCGCCGCGAACGTGGTGGTGATCAGCAGGCCCTGCCCGGTCAGCAGGCTCGCGGCGAACGCCCCGAGCGCCACCGCCGCCACCGGCCGCAGGTACTCCTGCCGCCACACCAGCGGCAGCGTGGCCGCCACCGCGAACCCTCCGGCCACGCTCAACGGCGACCCGGTACACGGCGCGAGCTCGGCGACGGCGGCGATCGTCAACGCCAGGCCGGTGAGGGGCGCGAAGTACCAGGACGTGGTGAACTCCGCCCAGGCGTTGATCCAGCGCGGCAGCGGCGCGGTGTGGGTGGCGGAGTTCGGCAGGATCGCCGTCCCGTCCGGGGCCATCTGGGGAGCGCCTTGCTGGCGCCTGCCCGAGCCATAGAGCTTCGTGCCGAGGCTCTTCCCGAGCGGGCTGAGGAGCCTGCCGAGACCGGTGATGATCCACAGCAGGAGCTGGCCCAGGCCGGCGACGACCCGTCCGGACAGCCGCCAGGCATGATGGGCGAGCGCCGGGCCGAACTCGGCGGCCATCGGCGCGGACTGCTCCCCGCGCGCGGCCGGATCGGCGGCGGGCGGCGGGTGTCCACCCGTCCGGTGCGGGGTGTTACCGGGGTGGTTGTCGCTGGTCACTCATCCATACTGTCCCTTTCACCCCGATGCTCACCTCACCGTGCGGTGTTATGCGTGGGCCGGATGTCCCCCTAGAGGACGACTCCGTTTCCCTCCTTTTGGGGGACGTAAGGGGGATCCCGGCGAACGTAATGTCTTAACCGTGACCTCGCGGCGGCCCCTCCGACATAGGGGGTTCGGCGGAGCTGCCGTGGTCACGCCAGAACCGTCCGGCTTCAGGGGTCCGGACGGGGAGCATGGGAAGGCGCCCTCGCTGGTCGACTGTGGGCGTGTCTCTCCGAGACACGGCCGGTCAAGCCTGGGCTGGGGTCGATCGGCGCGAAACGGCCGGCCGGCGAGGGAAACGCCTTCTCCATCCGGCGGTCGAGCTTTGCTCCCGCCTTTCTGATCCAGACATTCCGTTGCCTCACTGAACGCGCCCGGCAGATCACAGGTTGATACATCTGCTTGAAGACCTTTCCCAGCGCGGCTCGCCCTTCGGCGGACGGGTCCGCGGGACGGCGATTCTCCGGGGGCTCGATCATGGCTTTTCTCCGCACCGCCGGTGTTGCCGGTCTCCTGACCTGTGCCGCCACGCTGACCGCGCCGCCCGTGAGGGCTGAATGTGGGTGCTGGCGCTACCTGCGTCCTGAGGGCGCCCCACCGGACACGACGCTCGGAGACGTCACCTCCCCGACTTCCAGGGCGGGCTGGGCCGTGGGGAGCAAGGGCAGCGCCCCGCTGCTGCTGAGCTGGAACGGGGCCCGCTGGCGCGAGCGCCGGCTCCCCTTGCCTGCCGACACGATCCTGGAGGGGGTTTCGGCTGCGTCCGCGCGGAACGCCTGGGTCGTCGGGTTCGGAAGCGGCGGCACGGCTCGTACGGTCCACTGGGACGGGCGGACCTGGACTCCCGGCGTTCTCCCGGGCCGCGAACCGATCGTCCCGCGCGCCGTCCATGCCCGCACGCCCAGCGATGTCTGGGCCGTAGGAAGCGTCGGCGGCGGCAACAGATTCGGGCGCGGTCGCGGCGTCCCGCCCGGTGGCGGCGTCGCGGGCGGCGGCGTAGCCGGTGGGGGCGTAGCCGGTGGGGGCGGCGTCGCGGGTGAGGGCGGCGTCGCGGGCAGTGGGCACAGGGTGGCGGTCTGGCGTTGGGACGGTCGTGCGTGGGCCAGCGTTGCCGTCGGCAGCGGTTCGCGCGCCTCTGGCGAGCTCACGGCCGTGTCGGCGCGTGCGGCTGACGACGTCTGGGCAGTGGGTTCGGCGGCTCCTGCCCGGCAGCTCCTCTTGCACTGGAATGGAACGTCTTGGAAGGCGCTGCCGGGCCCTCAGATCTCCAGAGAGACGACTCTGGCCGACGTCGTAGCGCTGCGCCCCGCCGAAGCGTGGGCGGTCGGCTCGGTGTCGTCAGGAAGACCACTCGCCCAGCGCTGGAACGGCCGTTCCTGGCGGGTCGTGCCCGGTCCCGGCGTCAGGGGCCGCTTCTACTCGGTGGCCTCGGACGGCAAGACGGGGATCTGGGCGGCCGGAGAGCTCGCCACCGGGCGGCCGCTGCTCGCCCACTGGAACGGCAGGCGCTGGGACGTGTCGCGGCCTCCCGTACCCGACCCGAGCGGCGACGATCCCGGGGACGGCGTGGCCGCCGTCTGGGCGCTCTCCAGCGTGCCCGGAACGTCCCACGTGCGTGCCGTCGGCTGGTACGGGCGCACGGCGGACCCGCTGCGGCACGCCATCACCTGGACCAACTCCCCCAGACCTCGCTGAACGGTCAGGAGGAGGGCGTCGGGGTCTCCGGCTTGGCGGCGTTCCTGAGCTCGGCCTCGTCGAGGGCGGGCTCCAGGTAGATGAGCCGGGCCTCGGGGAACTGGGCCCTGATCTTGGCCTCGGCGGCGTCGATGCCCCGGGCGACCTCGGCCGCGGTGTCGTCGTGGTGCACAGCGATCTTGGCGGCGATCAGCATCTCCTCCGGCCCGACGTACTCGGTCCGGATGTGGATGACGTGATCGACCTCGGCGACCGACTCCAGCGCCTCGATGATCTTCTGCTCGGCCTCGGGCCCGGCGCCCTCGCCGATGAGCAGGCTCTTGGTCTCGATGGCCAGGATGATCGCGATGATCGCCAGCAGCACGCCGATCGCGAGCGTGCCGACCCCGTCCCAGACCAGGTTGCCGGTCAGCACGGCCATGGTGACGCCGGCGAGCGCGAGGATCAGGCCGACCAGCGCGCCCAGGTCCTCCAGCAGGACCACGGGGAGCTCGGGGGCCTTGGCCCGGCGGATGAACTGCCACCAGGAGTGGTCGCCACGGATGTGGTTGGACTCCTTGATGGCGGTGCGGAAGGAGAACGACTCCAGGGCGATCGCGATGATCAGCACCCCGAAGGCCCAGGCGGGGGACTCCATCTTGTGGTCCGGGTCGTCGAGCGCCTCGTGGATCTTGTGATAGCCCTCGTACAGCGAGAAGACGGCGCCGATCGTGAACAGCACGACGGCGACGACGAAGGCGTAGAAGAAGCGCTCCCGGCCGTAGCCGAACGGGTGCTGCGGGGTGCGCGCGCGTTCCGAGCGCTTGCGGCCCAGGAGCAGCAGTCCCTGGTTGCCGGAGTCGGCGACCGAGTGGATGCCCTCCGCCAGCATCGACGACGACGCCGTGAAGCCGAACGCCACGAACTTGGCGGTCGCGATCCCCAGGTTGGCGGCAAGCGCGGCGACGATCGCCTTGGTTCCGCCTTCTGCACTCATCTACGCAATCCTCGCCTTGAGCTCTTGGATGGCCGTCACGGGCGTGGGGTCCACGCCCAGCGCGATGGCCAAGTAAACCGTGACATAGTCCCCGAGCGCGATCAGCGTAGCGATCCTTTCCAGCGGATGCTCCCCCTCGGCCGCGATCTCGGTCACCGCGACGCCCCGGTCGCGGGCCAGCTCGACCGAGACCTCGCGGCGCTTGCGCACCTGCGGATGCTCGTCGAGATCGCGCAGCACGACCAGCTGGAGTCCGTGGTCGGGATCGTCGACCCGGTCGCGGAAGAAGTCGTCAAGGTCGTCCGAGTCGGCCGAGCCGCCGTCGGAACTCCCGCTCTGCCCTCCCGAAGAACGCCCTCCGCTGTGCCCGCCCGGGGGACGACCCCCGGAACCCCCGAAATAGCCGTCGAAGGCCACGACCTGGTTGTGGTCGACCTCGGGCAGCTCGCCGTAGACGCCGGGGTATTTGGCGTTCTCGTTGAGCTGGCAGCAGAAGCGGTACGCGGCGGTGCCGGCGAGCGGTGAGTTGCCCCACACCATCGGGACGTCGCCCGACAGCTCCAGCGCGATGCGCTTGGCCGGGTTGACGAACGCCTCGCTCGCGGGACGGCAGCGATGGGAGATGTCCTCCAGGAGGGTGGCCGTCGACTCCAGGGTCTCGTCCGGGACGTCGGCCAGCCCGAGCGTGCGGGCCGCGAGCAGCAGCGGGACGGTCAGCCCCCACAAGGTCGCGCGGGGCTGGCCCACCGAGCGCACCGGGACGAACAGCGCCCGGGTCTGCGCGGCCATCGCCGCGAGCGGGGAGTCGGCACCGCCCACGAAGAGCAGCCGGGCGCCCCGGCGGGCGGCCTCGGTGGCGACGGCGAGCGTCTCCTCCGTCCCGCCCGAGCACGACACCGCGATCACCAGGTCGGCGGCGCCGACCCAGCCGGGCAGCCGGTAGCCGCGGACGGTCACGACGGGAACCGGGCAGCCCGGCCCGCAGACCGCGGCGAGGACGTCGCCGGAGATGGCCGAGCCGCCCATGCCGGTGATCACGATCGCCCGCGGGCGGCCGTCGCCGGCGAGGCTCTCGATGCCCGCTTCGACAGTGGTGCGGCGGGCCTCGCGGATCTGCGCCGCCGCCGACGCGACCTGGCGGAGCATCCCGCCCGGGTCGGCCGCCTCGATGGTCGTGGCGTCGTCCAGCGCGGCCGGATCGGCTGCGTTCATGAGGCGGGGGTGCGGGCCTCGTCGACGAGGAGCACCGGGATGTCGTCGCGTACGGGGTAGGCGTAGCCGCAGGAGCCGGTGCACACCAGCTCCGCCGCCTGCTCCTCGGCGCGCAGCGCGCCGCCGCAGTTGGGGCAGGCCAGGATCTCCAGCAGCCAGGAGTCGAGCTTCACGGTCACTTTCCCCTCACGATCGCCAGGACCTCGTCACGCACGGCCGCCATGGTCTGCTCGTCGGCGGCCTCGGCGTTGAGGCGGAGCAGCGGCTCGGTGTTGGAGGGCCGCAGGTTGAACCACCAGTCGCCGGTGCCGACGGTCAGCCCGTCCAGCTCGTCGATCGTGACGCCGGGCCGGCCCGCGAACGCCGCCCGGACCTGGTCGGCGGCGGCGGCCTGGTCGGCCACCTCGCTGTTGATCTCGCCGGACGCCGCGTACCGGTCGTACTCGGTGAGCAGCGCCGACAGCGGGCCGTCCTGCTCGCCGAGCGCGGCCAGCACGTGCATCGCGGCCAGCATCCCCGAGTCGGCGAACCAGAAGTCGCGGAAGTAGAAGTGGGCCGAGTGCTCGCCGCCGAACACCGCGCCGGTCTCGGCCATCGTCTGCTTGATGAACGAGTGGCCGACCCGCGTGCGCACCGGGGTGCCGCCGTGCTCGGTGACGACCTCGGGCACCGACTTGGACGTGATCAGGTTGTGCACGATCTTGGAGCCGGGGTGCTTGGCCAGCTCGCGGGTGGCCACCAGGGCCGTGATCGCGGACGGGGAGACGATCTCGCCGCGCTCGTCCACCACGAAGCAGCGGTCGGCGTCGCCGTCGAAGGCCAGGCCGACGTCGGCGCCGGTCTCGCGGACCTTGGCCTGCAGGTCGCGCAGGTTCTCGGGCTCGATCGGGTTGGCCTCGTGGTTGGGGAACGTGCCGTCGAGCTCGAAGTAGAGCGGCACCAGGTCGATCGGCAGGCTCTCGAACACCGACGGCACCGTGTGGCCGCCCATGCCGTTGCCCGCGTCGACCACGACCTTGAGCGGACGGATGCCGGAGAGGTCGACCAGCGTCTTGAGGTGGTCGGCGTAGCCCTTGAGCAGGTCGCGCTGGGTGACCGTGCCGGTCTCGCCGTCGTGGGCGGGCACGCCCTTCTCGACCAGCTCGCGGATCTCGGTGAGCCCGGTGTCGCGGCCGATCGGCTTGGCGCCCGCGCGGCACAGCTTGAGCCCGTTGTACTTGGCCGGGTTGTGGCTGGCGGTGAACATCGCGCCGGGCAGATCGAGGCTGCCGCTGGCGTAGTAGAGCAGGTCGGTGGAGCCGAGCCCGGCCTCGATGACGTCCGCGCCCTGACCGGTCGCGCCACGGGCGAAGGCCTCTGCCAGCGGGCCCGAGGACTCTCGCATGTCGTGGGCGGTGACGACCGCGGTGGCGCCGGTCACGCGCACGAACGCGGCTCCGATCGCCTCGGCGGTCTCGGCGTCGAGCTCCTCCGGCACGATGCCGCGGATGTCGTACGCCTTGAAGATCTTGGCGAGGTCGCCCACTCCTGCTCCCTATCCGAAAGGTCTGCCGCGTACGGCACTCCTCGTACGTGTTCCGAGCCTACCGGTGAGCGTCCCCGCGCCCGGCCACGCCTCGGGCAAGGCGCATGGTCACGACCGGGAACGGTCAGTCCTGCGGGGTGGGGGTGCCGGTCGAGTCGGAGCGCAGGACCCGCAGGTGGCCGCGGCGGCCGACCTCGGTGCCCTGCCCGACGGGCTCCTGACGGCCGCCGGCCGCGGGCTTGGCGGCCTCCCGGACCGCGTCCGCGAGCGCCTCCAGGTCGTCGTCGCTGGGCTCGGTGTCGGCGCCGACGGGCAGCCGGACGAGCTCCCACCCCATGGGGGCGGTGAGCCGCTCGGAGTGCTCCGCGCACAGGTCATAGCAATGCGGCTCGGCGTACGTGGCGAGCGGCCCCAGTACCGCGGTCGAATCGCGGTAGACGTACGTGAGCGTGAAGACTGCAGGCGCCTTGCAGGCGGTGCGGGAGCAGATGCGGACGGGGCTCACGATGGCCGACCGTACCCCCCTCCCGCCGCCTCCGCCACCACCCGCGTGCACGTGTCGCCGTTACCGGGCCGTTTCCGACGTTACAACTACATACCGTGCGGGCTTCGTCGCTCTGTGCTTCCGGGTCGGCGGCGGCGGGCCCGCCCCATGGTCAGGCGTGCGGCGGAGCGTCGGCGGTGCCCAGCCAGCGGGCGATCGCGGCGCCCCGGGCGCGGACGCCGAGCTTGGCGAAGATCCGGTTGACGTGGTTCTTGACCGTGTACTCCGAGACGACCAGCAGCGCGGCGATCTCGCCGTTGGAGCGGCCGCGCGCGATGAGGTCCATCACCTCGGCCTCGCGGCGGGAGAGCCCGAGCTCGGCGCGCCGGTCGGCGGGCGCGGGTTCCGGCGGCGGCCGGTCCCCGGGGCCCTCGCGCAGCGCCGCCACGACGGCGCGGCTGGCCTGGGGGGACAGGGGGCTGCTGCGCTCCGAGACCGTGTCCATGATCGCGGCGACCAGCTCCGCCGCGCCGAACGAGCCGTGCACGAGGTAGCCCGCGGCGCCGTTGCGGATCGCGGCGCCGATCACGTCGGCGTCCGCGTCGTACGAGAGCATGAGCACCTTGGCCAGCGCGCTCAGCGGCGCCGCCGCGGCCACGCCGTCCATCACCGGCATGCGCACGTCCAGCAGCACCAGGTCGGGCCGCGCGCGCTGGGCCAGCTCGATCGCCTGGGCCCCGTCGGACGCCTCGCCGACGACCTGGACGCCGCCCGACTCCAGCAGGGTCGTCAGGCCCGTCCGGACCACGGGGTTGTCGTCCACCACGAGCACCCGGAGCGGGCGCGGATCCCTGGAGGTCATGAGGCTCGTCTTTCTGCCGGGGGCGTCTCCGCGACCGGAGGCGGCGCCGAGGGGACAGTGATCACAATGGTCGTCCCGTCCCCCGGGCGGGAGTGAACGGTGAGCCTGCCGCCCACCTGCCGTGCGCGTTCCTCCATTCCGACCAGCCCGTAATGGCCCGCGCGGGAGAAATGGCCGAGTCCCTCCCCCACGGGCACGGCGAAGCCCCCGCCGTCGTCCCGCACGGCCAGTTCGACCCCCTCCGGCAGGCAGGCGAGGCGCACGTCCACCCGGCGTGCGCCCGCGTGCCTGGCCACGTTGGTGAGGGCCTCCTTCATGATCGAGATGACCTCGTACCGGACCATCAGCGGCACGTCGCGGTCGCCGGGCGCTCCGGGGACGACGTCGAGCCGGATCTGGACCCGGTGGCGGGCGCCCCACTCGGCGGTGATCCGCCGCACCGCCACGTCCAGCGGCAGCGTGAAGGTCTCGTCCCGCAGGTCGGCGATGAGCCCCCGCGCCTCGCGTGTGGCCACCTGGAGGGCGTCGACGATGTCGCGCGCGGTGTGCTCGGCCCGGTCGGGCGAACGGCGGATCCAGGTCGGCAGCGCGGTGGCCGACATCGCGATGCCGTGCAGGGTCTTGGCCAGCGAGTCGTGCATCTCGCGGGCCAGCCTGTTGCGCTCTTCGGCCGCCGCGGCGGCGGTCCTGGCGTTCCGCAGCGCCGTCTCCGCGTCCGCGTACTGGTCGAGCAGCCGCCGCAGGCACACCCCCGCGCAGGCCGCGACCGGATAGAAGCCGGACACGAGGATCGCCGTGCCCGGACGTCCCGTGAGCGGCTCGCCCAGCACGATCGCCATGTAGCTCAGGGCGATCTGGGTCACGCACACCACCAGCACGGGCCGCCACGAGTACAGGACCCCGGCGATGGCCGACGTCGAGACCGTGACGAGGAAGCACGCCCCGAAGACGCCGCCCTGCACGAGAACGGCGGCGGCCAGGAGGGCGTCCACGCAGGCCAGGATCGGCCACCGCACCAGCCAGGACAACACCGGGCGCCAGGCGAAGATGGCCGCGGTGGACGCCACGGCCAGCCCGGCCGCGGTGAGGGCCAGGTCCGCGTCCAGCCGGCCGGCGGGCATCAGCGCCATCGCCATGGCGAGCGTCAGCAGCCGCAGCGACACGAGCAGCCGGAACGCGACGCCCAGCCGCACCCAGGTCGTCGAGACGCTCATGAGCCGCACACCGGGTCGCCGTCGGCGATGCGCATGCTGTCCGACCGCTGGAAGAGCGCCATGATCCGGCGGAAGTTGTCGATCTTGAACGCGCAGCCGCCGGTGGCCCCCGCCGCCGACCGCAGCTCCGGCGCGATCGTGCCGTCGAAGTCCAGGACGATCACGTTCACCGGGCGCTTCCGGTCGTAGGACCTCTTGACCTGCTGCAACACCGCGGGCCCGGCGGGCCCGCCGCCCTCGTCCGCCCCGGAGGTGAGCACCAGCACGACGTTGAGCTTGTCCGGCACGTGGGTGCGCGTCACCTCCCACTGGGCGGCCCGGATCGCCTCGTACAGGCGCGCCCTGCCGTCCCGCCGGGCCGGGAGCCGCCGCAGCGCCTCCTGGAGCCGCAGCCGGTGGGCCACGCCGTCCGCGTCGGTGTCGCCGAGTTCGCGGACGGGCGCCAGCGGCACGTACGGGCGGGAGCCGCGGCCGGTGGACACCGTCCAGAGGCCGAACGCGCTGCGGTCGGCCATCGCCGCGAAGCCGGCGCCCAGCGCGGTCATCATCTCGGTCAGCGGCTCGGCCGCCGGGTCGGCCTGCCGCGCCGCCGGGCCGGTCGTGCCGCGTCGGACGGTCTTCGGCGGATCGACCACGACCAGGATGTTGGTGACGCGCGCGAAGGCGTGCCAGACCCGCCGGATGCGCGCCGCCGCGCCCGGCCCGGTCACCGTCAGGCCGCCGGGCGCGGGCGCCGAGAGCTCCGTCCCCGACATCAGCAGGGAGCTGCGGCCACGCCCGCCGCTGAACGCGGGAACGGTGCCCACGGGGCCGCGCAGGCCCACTTTCTGAAGCTCCGCGACGGTCTGGGCGGAACGCAGGGCGGTCCGGAACTCCCGGGCGATCCGCGTCTTGTCGGGGTTGGTCGTGACGACCGTGAACGGGTAGTCGAGGTAGGGCGTGCGGTCGGGCGGGTAGATGGCGCGCATCTTGCTCGTGGCCGCGGCAGGGCTGCGGTTCTGCGACCACACCAGTTGCTCTGGCAGGACGGCCACATGCACGTGCCCGTCGTTCTTGTTCTCGGCTCGCATCCGTTCTCCGGCCCCTGCCGCCGGCAGAAGCTTGGTCGTGCGGAGCATCCGGGCGAAGCCGTCGACGCCGCCGGACCACTCCTCCAATGCGAGCAGGGTCGCCATCCCGGCACCGGCCCTGTCCGGGTCGAGCATCCGCAGGCGCAGCGACTTGCCCGCACCGATGCCGTTAGCGCCACCGTCATCGCCGGGGCCGCTGCCACCTTCCGCGCCGCTGCCGCCGCCCGCACCGCTGCCGCCGTCGTCGGAGCGGGCCTTGCGGGAACGTACGCCCGCCGTGAGCCCGCGCCAGGTCAGGTTCTCCAGATTCGACTCGACGCCGCCGTCCGCCTTGGCCGGCAGCGCGAAGACCAGCGGCGAGGACGCGACCGAGACCGCCTCCTTGCCGGGGACCGCCGTGCGCTTCGCCCTGTTGCGCGCGAGGTCGATCCACAACGACGAGTCGGGGATCCAGGCGTCCGGCGGGGTCTGGCCGGCCGCGAAGGACGCCGACGTCCGGTCCGAGTCGCCCGCGGCGATCCGGACCAGCGCGCACTGCTTCTTCGCCCGCCGGTCGGCGTTGTAGCGCCCGGCCACGGCCGTGGCGGCGGGCGCGATGGCCGGATCGACCGTGACGACCAGCCACTGCGTGTTCCCGTCGCACTCGGGCCCGCCGCGCGTGAGCGCCCAGCCGCCCGCGCCGAGCAGCAGCCCGGCCGCCAGCGCGATGGCCGCCGCGACCGTCAGCCGGTCATGGTTACGCCGGGGCTGGGACACCGGGTCACCGCCCGGCGGGGACCAGGGGGATGATCCATCCATGTCACTCTCCCCGGGCAGCGCCGTAGCGCGAGGAACGAGTGTCGTCCTCGCGCCGACCTACTGTGGCATAGCTTCGTGAACAAGATCGTACGAATAAGCTCAATTTCTGACGAAAGGGCGCAACTCTCCTTGGACCAATTGTCAACGCCCGGCGGCCCGGACCGATTGTCAATGGCCGGGAAGGAGGAACCAGGGGGCCGGGCGGGTAGTCTGGTCCCCGTGCGATCCCGTGTGGCAGGCGTGCGTCGCCGCGACCGGTACGGCCGCGGCCTGCGTGGCCCTCTGACACCCCCTCAGACGCCGATCTCCCGCACCCGCGCGGAGCGCTTCGACGACCTCGTCCGCGACGAGGTGCGCCGGCTGGAGCAGCGCTGGGGCCGCGAGCTCGCCCAGGTGGAGTTCGCCGTCGAGGACGTCCCGGATCTCGAGCCCTGGTTCGACGGGCCCGTCCCGCTCGGCCAGACCGTGCCCGGCGACAACGGCCGTCCCGTCCGGATCGTGGTCTTCCGCCGCCCTGCCGAGGCCCGCGCCACCGGCGACCGCGAGCTCGGCAGGCTCATCCGCGACCTCCTCGTCGAGGAGGTCGCCGATCTGCTCGGCCTCTCCCCCGAGTCCGTCGACCCGAGCTACGACACCCCCGACGACTGACCTCCCGCTCGGCAGTGCGGTCGTGGCCGCCTGCCGGACAACGCCGCGTGACCACCTGCCGGCCAACGCCGCGTGACCGCCCGCCGGCACTGCGGCTCGGTTGACCGCTCGGCCGATCGCCCTGCCCTGCCGCATCGGCTGGACGCCTGCCCGCCGCCTGGAGCGATCGATCGACGGCCGGAGTGAATGCTCGGGCGGGTGTGGCCGGGGCCAGGCGGGCGAAAAGGCCGGGGCTGCGCCGCGTAGTGCTCAGGGGTCTGGCGCGATCAGGTTTCAGCCGTCATGATCACCGCAATGTCATGATCATTCGGATCATGGCCATGGCGTGTCATGAAGGGCCCGCGCATGCCCCCCTCCCCGCGCAAGGCCGTCGCGTCGGCGATCGCCATGCTGGCCGCGGCCGGCATCCTGAGCGTTCCGGCTTCCGCCCAGGCCGCGTCGCCCGCGACCGCGGCACCCACCGCGGCGGCCGGAGCCGTCTACTTCGTCCATGGAATCGACTGGAACCACTCCAGCGCGGGTGACGCGCAGATCAACTGCGAGAGCGCCTGGAAGGCGGCCAAGGCCGCGCTCACCGGCCGGGGCTGGACCGGGAGCCTGGTCACCTGGGGCTTCTACGCCAAGGACACCCGCTGCACCCGCAAGTTCAACGGCACCCTCAACACCCGGATCCAGGAGCTGGGCCGCAAGCTCGCCTGGGACATCCACGACAACCACACCAAGCAGGGCGAGCCCGTCGACGTGGTCGGCCATTCGATGGGCGGCTTGATCGTCCGCGCCGCCATCGAGGGCGTGCGGCGGTACGGCCAGAACGCGGACTGGCCCGACAGTCTCCAGATCCGGGACGTCGTCACGTTCAGCGCCCCGCACACGGGCACCGGCTGGGCCACCACGTGCACGGCGCTCCGCGGTTGGAAGCAGTGCAGCGACATGCGGCCCGGCAGCGGCTTCCTCTCGTGGGCCGGCCAGAACCCGCAGGCCGCCGGCGGCACCGACTGGACCCTCATCGGGGCGAGCGACGACGACATGATCACCAGCGGCTCGGCGACCGGGATGCGTGCGAAGCACAAGTGGATCTACGCGTCGGGGCAGGGCCTGGAGCACAGCACGGTGAAGAACAAGGGCGCCGAAAGCACCGGCTGGAAGGCCCGGTACACCGACGACTACGCGACGACTTGGCTCAACCAGACCAATGGCGCCGGACCTCTCGGGCTGATGCACGACGCACTTTCCTCGACCGCCCGCTGATAGTGCCACGGCTCTAGTCCGGGTCTCGTGAAATGGGGCCGCCGCCCCTCCCGGCGGCCCCGCCATACCGATCAGAACAAGGTGTTGACCTGCGGCTCGGCGCGTTCCAGAGGCAGCGTCTTCGCCTTTCTCTCCGGCTTCCCCAGTACCACTCAATAATGGAACCAGGGCATCTTTCCCGAGACTCGGCTCTGGCGTCATGATTGACGTGTTCGCCCGTTCATCCCTTGATCAAGGAGAGCACGGCGGACCGCGGTAACGGGAGCGGACCGACCCTTTTCGCTCCCGCGGTGGGCCCCGCCCGAGGGGACGGGGCTCACAGCGCGCTCAGGGGATGAGCGCGGTCTGCGAGTCGCCCACCGGTGGCAGCGTGACGGTACCGAGGGCCGGGCCGATGGGCATGATCGTGAACAGGCCCTTGTCGCCCTTGCCCGTGGAGAGGGTCCGGGCGGCGTGCACGGGCCCCGAGCCGGGTCTCGGAACGATCAGCGTGCCGTACCCCGCGTCGCCCGGACGCGGCGCGGCGAGCTTGATCTCCACCGTCCGCCCCGCCCCGATCGGGACGTCCTTCGGGGTGCCCTGGCCCTGCGCGTCCACCGAGGTGACCCGGACGGTCGCGGCGGCGGCGGGCGCCGTCAGCTGCACGTACGCGGAGAAACGGTTGTCGGTGACCAGGCCGCCGGACGCGCCGAGCGGGAGCGTGGCGGTGCCGAGCGCGACGTCGGCGCCGCGTTGCGCGGACAGGCCCGCGACGATCGGCCGATCCGAGACGAGCCGGACCGCGGCGGCCTTGCCCGAGAGGGCACGGTCGAGGTCGAACGGGGTCACCGTCTCGGCGGGGGCGTCCAGCACATCCTGTCCCTGTGGAGCGAACGCGCCGCTGGCCGTGATCACCTGGATCCGGATCCGGGCGTCCTGCTCGCCCGGCACGCCGACCAGCAGCTGCCGCCGCCCGCCGCCGCCCGGCACGCCGGGGACCACGAGCGACGTCGCGGGCGCGGGCGACAGGGGCATCCACTCGATGCCCTTCTTCTTGCCGATCCGGACCCGGACGGAGGCCGCCACCCGCCCGGTCGCGGCACGGACGTGCAGTGCCAGATCGCGCGCCGCCTTCACGATGTCGCCGAGCCCCTCGGCCGACGCGCCGATGCGGATGACCTTGGTGCTGTACGGCTCGACGGGGGTGCCGTGGCCGTCCACGGTGTCGAGCGGCCCCTCGCCGGACATCGCGGTGACGTCGACCGAGGCGGGCTGGGCGTCCACATTGGTGAGGTAGAGGTCGACGCGCTCGGCGGCGTCCGGTCCCGGGCCGAGGAACCACAGGTCGGTGCCCGGCCGGGCGCATCGGGTGCCGGCCAGCCCGCGATCCGGGCCGCTGCCCCAGTAGACGGTCCGCTCGGCCTCCAGCCCCGCGGCGAGCCCCCCGCCGCCCCGGACGGTGTACGAGCCGTTCTTGGCGCGGCGTACGTCCTCGGCCAGGAACGTCCCGGCGGTGGGCACCGAGGCGATCGCCTTGCCGTCGGTGGTCTGGATGACGTCGACCCGGCCGCCGGACGTGCCTCCCGCGCTGTCCTTGGGAGGCGTCAGGAGGCTCATGCGTCCGTCCTCGCCGCCCCAGGGGCAGACCAGGAAGGCCGAGGTGACCGGCGCCTCGACGCTCTTGGCCGCGGCCCGCGTGCGTTCGTCGGGACGGGACAGGGTCGCGGCACCGTACAGCGCGAGCAGCGCGACCAGCACGAGACCGGCCGTGGCGTAGCGGGAGCCCAGCAGGCGGAGGATCCTGTCCATCTACGAACGCTCCTCGGACCCCGTGCCCGCCCGTCCGGCGGGTTCGATCCGCGGGAAGTCGACGGTCTCCATCGGGCCCGTGCCCGTGGCCTCCGGAGACTCGCTCGGAGCCGGGACGACGACGCCACCGGTCGCCTCAGCCGCGAGCTCGTCCTCGGCCTCCGGCCGGGCGCCGCGACGGCGGCGGATGCCCTCCGCCCGGCGGGCCAGCGAGCCCGCCGCGGCCCGCGCCCGGCGACCGCCGCGCGACCGGCCGTGCCGCCCATGCCCGCCCGAGATGACCTGGCCTTCCAGTTGGACGCCGGGCAGCGCGAAGACGGCGACCAGCAGGACCGCGACGCCCTGGATTCCGACCCACAGATGCCGCAGCAGCATGCCCCGCGACAGCTCGAACTCGCCGCCGCCCGCCGGCAGCTCGTAGCCCTGGGCCCAGCCGTCCACGGTCTTGGACTTGATCTCGGCGCCGTTGAACTCGGCCCGCCAGCCGCCGTCGGCGGGCTCGGCGAGGAGCAACGTCCGCGGCCCAGCGCCGGCGGGGATGGTCACGGTCGTGGAGACCGACGGCGCCTCCCCGACGGCCAGCGGCGTCACGCCCTCGTCGTCAAGCACCATCAGCCGGCCGGACGCCGAGGGGAGCCGCCAGGCGCCGAAGTCGCGCGTCCGGCTGAGCCGGCCGAGCTCGGGGTTCGCGTCGAGGACGGCGGTGAGGGCGTCGCGGTCGGGCCGGGGCACGAGGACGTACTGGACGCCCATCCGGGTGAGCGCCGGGGCGTCGCCGATCCGGCCGCCCGCGAGCCCGGCGACGAACCCGTCCATCCGGCGCCGCGCCGTCGCGTTCACCGGCGTCTCGGCCTCGCCGAGCATCGGCTCGCGGCCGCGGAGCACGGTGTAGGCGACCCGGCCGGAACCCTCGCGGTGCATGACCAGGGTCCGCGGCGCGGTGGGGCCGGTCACGAACGCGGGGATGACGTCCGCGTCGACCTTGCCGAGCGGGCCGCCGGCCCCCTGGGCGACCCAGACGCCGGCGGCGAGGACGGGCACGCTGAGGGCGGCGAGGACGACCACCGCTCCGCCCGCCTGGTAGGTGAGATGCCGGCCGGCGAGGACCTCCACACCGCGCTGGACGGCCGCGGTGGCGGCCAGGAGCACGCCGGCCGCGGCGAAGACGAGCGCCACGCCCGGCCAGGCGGGAGCCTCGTCGGCGCCCTTGGGCACCGTGGCCATGCTGACCAGGATCGCGGTGAGGCCGCCGAAGATGGCCAGCATCCAGCCCGCCAGCACGGCCGTCCGGCGGCTGCGGAGCGGGAGGGCGCAGATCGCGATGAGGAGCAGCCCGTACATCGTCCAGCGGACCGGGGTGCCGGGACCGCCGGGGTTGAGCGCGAGCAGGTCGCGGGCGGTGGCGGCGGGCGTGGCCGCCGTGTGCAGCCCGGCTTCGAGCAGGAACCGGGACGGGTGCAGCAGCAGGCCCACCGTCCACGGCAGGAGCAGCAGCGGCGGTGTCGCCAGCGCGACGGCCAGGTTGCGGCGGCCGAGGCCGCGCGCCCGCCCGTCGAAGAGCACCCGGGTGAGCGCGCCCGCGATGAGCGCGAGCGGCCACGTCAGCGGGACGAACGCCATCGCCACGGTGAGCAGCAGCGCGACGCTCCAGGCCGCGCGGGCCGCGCGCTTGCGCCGCAGCGCCGGATCGGCGGGCACCGCCTTCCGGGGGAGGCCGTACATCCGCGCCACCTGGACGGCGATCAGCGGGAGCAGCACGATCACCACGGCGGTGCCGAGCCGGCCGCCCGCGATGGCGCCGGTGGCGGCGGGCAGCAGGGCGTAGACGGCCGCGAACCACGCCCGGACGTACGGCGCGGGGACGCGGCGGCGCGGATGGTGGACGCGGCGCCCCGAGACCCGGTCGCCGGGGACGACGAGCCGCGCGGCGAGATAGGCCGTGACCCCGGCCATCGGGACGCTGCCGAGCAGGAGCACCGAGACGACGATCCAGGGCTCGCCGAACGTCAGCGTGGAGAGCAGCGCCAGCACGGCCAGGTACGGCGGGCTGCCCGCGTCCGAGCCGAGGCCGGCCGGGTGCCATCCCGAGAGGTACTGGGCCCACAGCTCGTCCGCGCCGCCCCAGGCCGGCACGAGCGCGCCGCCGCCCAGCCGCCCGGCGGCCGTGAGGAGGGAGCGTTCGGCGGCGATCGAGACGGCGGTGAGGCCGAGGACGAGCACGAGCCCCGGATGGGCGAGCAACCGGCGGACGGCGCTCGGCCTGTCCGGGACCGGGGCGTCCTCGTCGTCGTGGCGGCGGCCGGCCGCGCTCTTGGCCGCGAGGTGGTTCGCCAGCGCCTCGAAGGTGCGGCGCAGCGCGACGAAGCGAGGCTGGTAGCGCTTGATGGAGTGGTAGACGTGCCTGCGGCCGTCCGACCGCGCGGCACGTGCGCGCCTCAACCGGCGTGGGCCGCGCAGGACGTCGCCGAGCGCGGCCAGCTCGTCCTTGGCCGCCTGCTGCTGCTTGACCACCAGCAGGAACAGGACCCGCGCGAACGTCGACCAGATGTTGCGCGCCAGGGCCCGCACCATCGGGAACGCGGGCAGGTTGCCCAGCAGCGTGTAGAGCGCGTTGCGGCGGTCGCGGCGGCGCGGCGACTCGGCCGACAGGCCGATCTCGCGCACACCGCGGCGGGACGCCTCGGCGTGGAACACCACCGCGTCGCTGACGGCGACCACGCGGTGCCCGGCGGCGTGCGCCCGCCAGCAGAAGTCGAGGTCGTCGCGGAACAGCCCGAACTCCGGGTCGAAGCCGCCCAGCCGTTCCCAGACGTCGCGGCGCACCAGCATCCCGGCGCTGCCGACCGACAGCACGTCCTTGACGCCGTCGTGCTGGCCCTGGTCGAACTCGCTGCGATCGAGGCCGGTCTCGCGCCGGCCGGCGCCGTCGACGGTGACGCCCAGTTCGAGCAGCACCCTGCGGTCGGCCCAGTCGCGCAGCTTGGCGCCCAGCACGGTCGCGTTGCGGTCGGAGTCGGCCACCCGCAGCAGCAGCGCCAGCGCGTCGTGCGCGGGCGCCGAGTCGTCATGGAGCAGCCAGATCCATTCGGTGCGGGGTTCGCCCGGGGCGTCGTCCGGGACCGGCACCGAGGCCGCGGGATGCCGCATCGCCTCGGCCAGCGCCGCGCCGTAGCCGGTCGTCCGGGGCAGCGTGAGCACGTTGCCCGCGCCCACGACCTCCGCCAGCACGGCCGGACCGCGGTCGCGGCTGCCGGTGTCCACCGCGACGAGGCGCTGCACCGGCCTCGTCTGGGTCAGCAGCGCCTTGAGCGTCTCCGGCAGCCACCGCGCACCCTCATGCGCGACGAGGACCGCCGTGACGACGTGACGATCGGATGGGCGGGGAAGTGGAGTCGACAAGGGACGCTCGTTGGGGGTCGACGGTCAGCAGCCGTGCCGGCCCATGGCCGGCACGGCTGCCAACTGTACGCGTGCCCCGGGAGACCCGCCCTGGGATCCCCCTAGATCGGGGAGTCGCCCTCGGCCGAGGGCCCAGAGCTCACCCTCTCAGACGGCTTGGCGCTTCAACTTGCGACGTTCGCGCTCGGACAGTCCCCCCCAAATACCGAAACGTTCATCGTGCTGCAGCGCGTACTCCAAGCACTCCGCCCGCACCTCGCATGCCCGGCACACCTTCTTGGCCTCGCGAGTGGAGCCGCCCTTCTCCGGAAAGAATGCCTCCGGGTCCGTCTGCGCGCACAGTGCGCGCTCCTGCCAGCCCAACTCTTCACCGTCTGTGCCGTGCGCCAGCGGGATCACTACCTCGCTCACAGCGCACCTCCTAGCCCGTGGAGCCCCCTGGTCAATGCCTTCCCTCGAGCTCCATCCCCCGAGAAGGCATAGAACTACACGCACGAAATTACACGCGTGTAGTGCCCGGTCCGTCAAGCGGAAGAAGTTTCCGGGGGGACATAGGACGCTATTTGGGGACCACGCGGATCGAGATTGACCAATGATCAGTTCCGGCCGTCAGATATTCACTGGGGCGGACGGTTGTCCCGATACCAGTCGCCGCCCTCTTCGGGGCGCTGCTCGCCCTGCTGACCCTGTTGCCCCTGTTGTCCGTATCCGGGCTGGCCGTATCCGCCGGACTGGCCGCTTTCATCGGACGAACCGCCGTAGGCCCGCGTCCACTCGCCGGCGCCCTCTTCCTCGGCGGCGGGCTGCTGCTGGTAACCGGCCTGGTTGCCGTACTGCTGGCCCTGGTCGTAGCCGCCCTGCTGGCCCTGCTGACCTGGCTGGCCCTGCTGGTCGTAGCCCGCCTGCTGCCCGTACTGCTGACCGTATTGCTGCTGGTCGCCGTAGCCCTGCTGGGGCTGGTCGTAGCCGCCCTGCTGGCCGTACGCCTGCTGACCGTACTGCTGCTGGCCATAGCCCTGCTGCTGGTCGTAACCGGCCTGCTGCCCGTACTGCTGCTGGTCGCCGTAGCCCTGCTGCTGGCCGTACTGCGGCTGGCTCGGCTGGCCCTGCTGGCCCTGCTGGTAGCCGTAGTCGGGGTACGCGCCGGGCACCTGGCCGGGAGCGGGCGCCTTCGGACGTGCCGGCTGCATGCTCTGGAAGACCGTGAAGACGAACCAGCCGCCGATGCCGATCACGGCGAGCTTGGCCACGCCCATCAGGAACGCGGCGAGCTTGGCCGAAGCGCTGATCTTGATCTCGGCCGGGCCGTCGCCGCCCGCGAGCATGCCCGCCAGCCAGGCGATGATGGTGAACAGCGCGATGCCGCCGAGCACGCCGAGGGCGCCCATCACGATGGTGCGCGCCTGCGGGGTGGGCGGGTCGATCCAGGTGACGAGGAACACGGCGAGCACCAGCAGCCCGACGACGGCGACGCTGGTGAAAGTCCCCCCGGAGATCTCGGAGAACGCGTTGTACTTGAAGCTGTCTCCGGACAGGAGGCCGATGATCCCGGCGAGCAGTTGCAGGCCGGCAGAGGCGACCAGTGCCCAGGCGGCCGGTTCACGCAGACGCTGGACGGCTTCCTTATTCACGACCATCTCTCCAGACAGAGGGAATCGGTTTCCTACCCAAAGCTTTGCACATTGCGCCGCCCGGCGTCCGCCCGGCAATGATCATCCACCGGCGTGTTTACCCGGGATGTACCCCGCCATGTCTCATTCGTTCCTCCGCCGCGTCCCGCCGGGCGCCTCGCCGCTCCACGGGGCGGCCAAGGGCGGTCCAAGAGCTGGACCGGCGTCAGAGGCGGGGGCCCGGGCGCCCTAGGCTGGCCCGCATGAGGATCGTGGCGCTGGCGGGCGGCATCGGCGGAGCCCGCTTCCTGCGCGGACTGCAGGCGGCCGCCCCCGCGGCCGAGATCACTGTGATCGGGAACACCGGGGACGACATCACGCTGTTCGGACTGCGGGTCTGTCCCGATCTGGACACGGTGATGTACACGCTCGGCGGCGGCATCAACGAGGACCAGGGCTGGGGCCGCACCGGCGAGAGCTTCACCGTCAAGGAGGAGCTGCTGGAGTACGGGGTCGGGCCGGGCTGGTTCGGTCTCGGCGACCGCGACTTCGCGACCCACATCGTGCGCACGCAGATGCTCGCCGCCGGCTATCCGCTGTCGGCCGTCACCGAGGCGCTGTGCGACCGCTGGAAGCCGGGCGTGCGGCTGATCCCGATGACCGACGACCAGGTCGAGACGCATGTCGTGATCGACGACCCGGAGCAGGGCCGCCGCGCGATCCACTTCCAGGAGTGGTGGGTGCGGCTGCGCGCCGCGATCCCGGCGGAGTCGATCGCGCTCGTCGGCGCCGGGGACGCCAAGCCCGCGCCGGGCGTGCTGGAGGCGATCGAGGCCGCCGACGTCGTGCTGTTCCCGCCGTCCAACCCGGTCGTGAGCGTCGGCACGATCCTGTCGGTGCCGGGCGTCCGCGCCGCGGTCGCGGCCAAGACCGTCGTCGGGGTCTCGCCGATCATCGGGGGCGCGCCGGTGCGGGGCATGGCCGACGCGTGCCTCACCGCGATCGGCGTGGAGACCTCCGCGCAGGCCGTCGCCGAGCTGTACGGGCCTGACCTGGTGAACGGCTGGCTGGTGGCCGAGGCGGATTCCGGCGTACGGGTCGACGGCATGGAGGTGCGGTCCCGTCCGCTGCTGATGAGCGATCCGGAGGCCACCGCGGCCATCGCCCGCGCCGCCCTCGACCTGGCCGAGGAGCTGGCGTGAGGCTGGAGGTGTTCGGGCTCCAGGGCCTGCCGGAGGTGCGGGAGGGCGACGACATCGCCGCCCTCGTCCCGGACGGCGCGATCGAGGACGGCGACGTCCTCGTCGTCACGTCCAAGATCGTGAGCAAGGCCGAGGGCCGGGTGCTCGTCGCCGACGACCGCGAGAAGGCCATCGACGCCGAGACCGTGCGCGTGGTGGCCCGCCGCAGGCACGCCCACGGCGAGACGCGGATCGTCGAGACCCGGCAGGGGCTCGTGCTGGCCGCAGCCGGCGTCGACGCCTCCAACACCGCGCCCGGCACCGTCCTGCTGCTGCCCGCCGACCCGGACGAGTCGGCCCGCAAGATCCGTCATGCGCTGCGCGAACGCACCGGCGTCGACGTCGCCGTCATCGTGTCCGACACGCTCGGCCGCCCGTGGCGCATCGGCCTGACCGACGCCGCGATCGGGGTGGCGGGGCTCGCGCCGCTGGACGACCTGCGAGGGCGCGACGACGCGCACGGCAACCGGCTGGACGCGACCATCACTGCGGTCGCCGACGAGCTCGCGTCGGCCGCCGAGCTGGTCAAGGGCAAGCTCGGCGGCGTGCCGATCGCGGTCGTCCGCGGCATGGGCGGGCTCGTCACCGAGGAGGACGGCCCGGGGGGGCGTGCGCTCGTCCGGCCGTCGTCGGAGGACATGTTCCGGTACGGCTCGGCCGACGTGCTGCACGCGCGCCGGACGATCCGGGAGTTCACCGACCAGGCGGTGGATCCGGCGGCGGTCCGGCGGGCGGTCGCCGCGGCGATCACCGCGCCCGCGCCGCATCACACGACGCCCTGGCGCTTCGTCCTGCTGGAGTCCGAGGACGCCCGGACCGCGTTGCTGGACGCGATGCGCGACGCCTGGGAGGCCGACCTGCGCCGCGACGGCTTCACCGAGGAGTCGATCACCAAGCGGCTGCGGCGCGGGGACGTGCTCCGGCGCGCCCCCTACCTGATCGTGCCGTGCCTGGTGATGGACGGCTCGCACGACTACCCGGACGCGCGCCGGGCGGGCGCCGAGCGCGAGATGTTCGTCGTCGCGACGGGCGCGGGCGTGCAGAACCTGCTGGTCGGGCTGGCGGTCGAGGGGCTCGGCTCCTGCTGGGTGTCGAGCACGATGTTCTGCCGCGACGTCGTCCGCGAGGCGCTGGACCTGCCGGACGAGTGGGACCCGATGGGCGCGGTCGGCGTCGGGCACGCCGCCGCGCCGCCGCGCGACCGTCCGCCGCGCAGCGCCGACGCGTTCATCGAGGTGCGCTAGCCGCGGGGTTCGGCGTCAGCGGCGGGACCAGGAGCGGAGCGCCTGGTCGATCTCCTGCTGGGTGGGGAGGCGCAGGACGCGCGGCGCGGCCTCGGTGAGGCCGTGCTCGCGCGCGTACGCCGTCCCCATCGCCCCCTCCGGCGTGCGGAAGCCGAAGCGTTGCAGCGTCTCGCGGGCGGACCTGGAGCCCAGCGCCGACAGGAAGGCCGCCGCGCCGTCGTGCCGGAGCGGCTCCCGGCTCGTGATGGCGAACGGATGGTCGAGCATGAGCGTCCCCTCCCGGGGCGGCAGCGCCACCACGGGGTTGGGCCGGTGCGCGTCGTTGTAGGCGACGACGGCCTGCTCGGACGTGACCGCGAGGGGGCGGACGAAGCGTTCCATGCCGGCGAGGTCGTTCAGCGGGGTCACCTCCACGCCGCGGCGCAACTCGCCGACGAGCTTTCCGTTCACCGATCTCCGCTGGACCTGGCCGAGAGCGATCATCGCGACGGTGCCGGTCATGCCCTTCGCCGGATCGGTCGTGCGGCGCGCCAGCGTGATGCCCTTCGCCTTCCGGACGAGCAGGAGCTGCCAGGTGGGGGCCACGCGGGCGGCGCGGAACTCGGCTTCGACGGGACGGGTGGTGGCCAGCACCACGGCCGAGGTGGCGAATGAAGGCGCACCCGCGGGGACGGCCGTGTGGCCCGCCTTGCGCGCGACGCCGAGCCACAGCGACGACTCGGGGATCCAGGCGTCGCTGCGCTGGCGCTGCGCGGACGACCAGACGTAGTCGGCCGGGCGGACCGCCGTGATCTGTGCCCGGACGCATCGGCCGCCGACCCGGCGGGACTCCACGTTGAAACGATCCGCGATGGTCCGCAGCGCCGGGACGATCTCGGGCTGCGCGGCGATCGTCACCTCCAGCGGAGCGCCGCTGCACGACTCGGAGAACGCGCCGAGCGCCCAGGCGCCACCGCCGCCCACGCCGGCGGCGATCAGGGCGCCGACCGCCAGGAGGACGGGCAGCCTGCGACGGCCACGGGACGGGGACCCCGCACCGAAACGGTCATTCGCCACATTCGCCCCAGAAGTAGTCGTCCGTCGCACCAGCATGACAAGATCTTTTTGGGGCCCTCCCCGGGCCCCCCGAAGAGATCCATCCAAAAGATTACGAGTAATGCCGGCGGCGACGACCGACCGGCTTGTCATAAGAGCGGCAGTGGAGAGATCCGCGGCAGCGGAGTGATCCGCCGCCACTCGCCCCCGCTGGGCGCGGCGGCCATGCCGGTGCGCCCGAAAGGAGTTCGCTCTTGCTTGTGAAGCGGCGAGCACAACTCATCATCGCCTCGGCGATGGCCATCACCTGCGGCGCGGCGGCACTTCTCGCCCTCGTCCTCAGCACCGTGACCGATTCGGCGACGGCGGGAAACGTCGGCGCCGCGGCCGACGACCCGCGCGAATTCCCGGCCACCAAGGCCATCGGCGGCCACAAGGTCAAGGACCTCAAGGCGACCCGGTACAAGCAGTACGCCAGAGGCGCCAAGATCCGGATCAAGTGCCAGGCCTGGGGCACGCTGGCCTACGAGTCATATATCTGGGACAAGACCACGGACGGCTTCTGGGTCCCCGACCACTACGTCAAAACGGGTCACAGCAAGTTCGTGCCCGGCGTCCCGAAGTGTGACGACGACAAGCCGACGGCCGGACCCGGCCACGGCAAACCCGTCTTCGAGGACCCCCGCTGCGCCGAGGCGGGTGCGGTCCACGGCCGCCAGGGCAAGGCCGCGGCGAGCAGCGTGAAGGGCTCCGCCGAGGGCACCTCCGAGCAGAAGATCGAGCGGGTCGTCGCGGCGGCCCTCTCCCAGACCGGCAAGAACCTCCCGTACTCGTGGGGCGGCGGTGGCCTGGGCGGGCCGAGCTGCGGCAACCCCAAGGGCCACTTCAGGGAGAGCGCGGACGACTACAACCGCTACGGGTACGACTGCTCGGGCCTCACGGCCTACGCGTTCTGGAAGGGCGCCGGCAAGGACATCGGCCCGGCCACCGGATTCCAGATCACCAAGGGCGAGAAGGTCTCCTACAAGGAGCTGCGCCGCGGCGACCTGATCTTCTGGGGCGGTGGCTCGTACGGCTGGAAGACCACCCACGTCGCGCTGTACCTCGGCAAGGACAAGATCGTCGAGGCCCAGTGGCCGCGCACGACGACCAGCGTCCGCGTCCGTGACTTCGACAGGTCCGCGGAGAAGAACCTGGCCGCGCACGCGATCCGCGTCTTCACCTGACCCGGAGAAGCGGCCACGGAAGCCGCCTCCGGCCGGGCGGCCCCCGGCCGGAGGCGGCTTCGCCGTCGTCAGGGTGGTGGCACACTTGCGATGCGATGTTGGAACGGGAATGGCGGCCGCCCTGGCCGATCGACGTCCGGCGGGCGCTGGCGCCGCACCGCCGGGGCCACGGCGATCCCGCGTTCCAGATCGGACGCGACGGCACGATCCGGCGCACCTCGTTCACCCCTGACGGCCCCGGAACGCTCAGCCTTCGCGAATCCGGCCCAGCGATCCACGCCGCCGCCTGGGGCCCTGGCGCAACCTGGCTGCTCGACGGAGTGCCCGACCTCCTCGGCGCCCGGGACGTTCCCGAGGAGTTCATGCCGGATCATCCGCTCCTGCGCGACCTGATCGTGCGGAGCCCCGGCCTGCGGATCAGCCGTACCGGCCGGGTCTTCGAGGCGCTCGTGCCCGCCGTCCTGGAGCAGAAGGTCCTGGGCCTGGAGGCCTTCCGGGCTTGGCGCTACCTGCTGCGGCGCTTCGGGGAGCCCGCGCCCGGCGCCCCGGACATGCGAGTGCCCCCGCCGCCCGAGGTGTGGGCGCGCATCCCGTCGTGGGAATGGCACCGCTCAGGCGCGGAGGCGGTACGGGCTCGTACGATCATCGGCGCCGCCCGGGTGGCGGGCCGGCTGGAGGCCGATCCCGCCGAGCGCAAGCTGCGTTCGCTCCCCGGCATCGGGGTCTGGACGGCCGCGGAGATCAGGCAGCGGGCGCTCGGCGATCCCGACGCCGTCTCGGTCGGCGACTACCACCTGCCCGGGATCGTGGGCTGGGCGTTCACCGGCCGCAAGGTCGACGACGACGGGATGCTCGAGCTACTGGAGCCGTACGCGGGACATCGGTACCGGGTCACCCGGCTGCTGGAATCGTCCGGCGCCGGGCCTCCGCGACGGGGGCCGCGTCTCGCTGTGCGTGACTATCGCCGCTTCTAGACTGCCTGCGCCGCATCCAGAAGTTGTTGCGGGCCCAGTCGAGGCTGTCGCGGGAGTCGGCCCCGAAGATCGGGCCCAGGACGGCGAGTGCGGCGAAGAGGATGAGGAACGTGACCATGGGAGTGTCCTTTGGGTCTTGATGGGTGGGCCCTGGCCGGGGCCCGGGGGACGTTCCCGCGCGGTGTACCTCTAGTTTGACCCGAGTCGAACCTTCAGGTCCAGCGACCTTTTCTGCATGGAATGTGTAAGAATCGCTTCACTATGCTGGACCTGGTCAGGCTGCGGATACTGCGCGAGCTCAAGCAGCTCGGGACCGTGGGGGCCGTCGCGGACGCCCTGGCCTACAGCCCCTCAGCCGTCTCCCAGCAACTCGCCCAGCTGCAGAAAGAAGTGGGCGTCCCCCTGGTCGAGAAGGTGGGCCGCCGCCTGCGCCTCACCGCCGCAGGCGAAGTTCTGGCCGAGCACGCCGAATCCTTGCTCTTCCAAGCCCAGCGCGCCGAAGAGGCCACCGTCGCCGCAGCCGGCCGCGTGGCGGGCACCGTCAAAGTCGTCGGTTTCCAGACAGCACTCCTGCACGTCCTGGCCCCCGCGCTGCCTACGCTCTCCGCCACCTACCCCGACCTCTGCGTGGACGTCCTCGACGAGGAGTTCAGCCGCGTCCAGCAGTCCCTCATCCTGCAAGACATCGACATCGTCCTGACCGACGAGTACTCGCACCTGCCGCGCCCCAACCGCGCGGAGCTGACCTCCGAAGTGCTCGTCACCGAACACATGCGCATCGCGCTCCCCGAGAAGCACCCGCTCGCCGTGTCAGGCGCACCGGTCCGCCTGGCCGACCTCTCCACGGCCGCCTGGGCGACCGGGCACGTCGGCACCAACCACTCCGACCTCCTGGTGCGCACCTGCGTGGACGTGGCCGGGTTCCGCCCGGACATCCGGCACCGCTCCAACGACTTCCTGGTCATCTTCGCGATGATCGCCCACGGCGCCGTCGCGTTCATCCCCGACCTGGCCCTCGCCGAACGCGAGGCCGGCATCGTCGTCCGCGAGCTCGCCGAGGCCGACGTCCTCCGCCGCATGGTCATGTGGACCCGCACGGGCACCGAGACCGCCCCCAACGGCCGCCCCGCCGTCCGCGCCGTCATGGAGGCCCTCCGCACGTCCGCCGACGCCCTGGTAGAAGCCCGCCCCAGTCTCACCCGAGGCCCCGCCTAGCGCTTCAGGGGTAGATCTTGGCGGCGACCGTGGCCTTTGCTTCCGCGTACGAGCGGAGGGCCGCCGCGTCGAAGCCACCGGACGCCGGACGTTCCGGGACGGTCAGGCCGTCGGTGAGGGCCCAGCCGCTGCCACGCTCGATCAGGGACCCGTGCTTGGTGGAGTAGTAGTCGGCGTTGATCGACACCGCGACGCCGCTCGCTCCGGCAGCCGCGGCCATCATGTGCACGTGGAACCGGGTCGAGATCCACGTCTGGCCCGGGCCTGCCGGGAGGCCGTGCTGCCAGACGCCGGCGAACGGGTAGAAGCGCACGCCTGGCAGCTCCGGCTCGATGAGGTCGAACACCGCCCTGTCGGCGCCAGGGATGCCTTCCACGATGCCGACACGTTCGCCTGTGACGCCCCAGGAGTTCAGTGTCTCCAGCACGAACGCCGCCAGTGCTCCGCGCGGCATGTCGAGCAGGTCCGACTGGAGGCACAACATCACCTCGCGCAGCGGCTCCTCAGGACGCCGGAAGAGATGCGGGCCGACTCCGAAGAACATGTCGTCCCCGGTACGGCTGACGGTCGTCGCATCACCGATCAGCTCCGCGGAGGGCCTGTCTCGTACGTCGATGAGCTCGAAGTGCGAGGCCAGCCCGCGTACCAGCGGCGTCACGTACTCCGGCAGCGGCGACAGTCCCTGGCCGGTCATCACGGCACGACCTCCGGACCGCTGCACCGCGCCTACGGCCGCGGCCATCAGCCCGTAGTGCTTGGGCCAGATCCTGTTGATGTAGCCCCCGCCGATGATGTGCACCACCCGCGCCCGCGCGGCCACGTCGATGCCGGCCACCCAGCGGACCGCCATGCTCGGCGTGTGCATCGCCTGCCGCACCCAGCGGGTGACCTCCCACGGGTCGTCGCCCGGCGCCTCCCAGCACAACCGCCAGAACGTGTCGGTGAAGCGGGCCTTGGGGTGGATGCCGCCCAGCAGCGCCGCCGCCGGTCCCGGGCTGGGGCAGTCAAGCCAGACCTCGGTCTCCGGATCCGTCTCGGCCAGGTACCGCAACCACAGGGCGGCGATCAGCTCGTCGCCGTAGTTCGGGAAACCGGAGGTGCCGACCAGGTAGTACACAACGCCGTCCAGGGCCGAGGCGAACAGATCGTCCTGATGCTATCGAGGGGTTTGGGGGAATAGGACGGGGTGGGCGGGGGCTGTAGGGGACGGGTGGGGGCGGCTGGACGGGCAATATGACGTTTGGCATAGAGTGCGTGCATGGACGCTGGTGTGACGGACTCCGCGCTTCGCCGGGCGTTGGCCCGCGCGCGGGACGGCAAGACGCTCGATGTTTCCGAGGCCACCACTCTGCTGCACGCACGAGGTGCGCAGCTCGACGATCTGCTGACGTACGCCTCGCGGGTGCGGGACTCCGGGCTGGAGGCCGTGGGGCGGCCCGGGATCATCACTTACAGCCGCGGGGTGTTCATTCCCCTGACGCGGTTGTGCCGGGACCGGTGCGGCTATTGCACGTTCGCCACCGTGCCGCACAAGCTGGAATCGCCCTATCTGAGCCCTGACGAGGTCGTGGAGATCGCGCGGCAGGGGGCGGCGCTGGGGTGCAAGGAGGCGCTGTTCACGCTGGGCGACAAGCCCGAGGACCGGTGGAAGCCGGCGCGGGAATGGCTCGACGCGCACGGGTACGACGACACGATCTCGTACGTGCGGGCGATGGCGATCCGGGTGCTGGAAGAGACGGGGCTGCTGCCGCACCTGAATCCCGGGGTGATGAGCTGGCGCGACTTCCAGCGGCTCAAGCCGGTGTCGGCGTCCATGGGGATGATGCTGGAGACGACGTCCACGCGGTTGTTCACTGAGCGGGGCGAGGCGCACTTCGGGTCGCCGGACAAGGACCCGGCCGTGCGGTTGCGGGTGCTGGAGGACGCGGGACGCACCAATACCCCGTTCACCACGGGCATTTTGATCGGGATCGGCGAGACGCTGGCGGAGCGGGCCGACTCGATCTTCGCCATCAGGAAGACGATGCGGGAGTACGGGGCGATCCAGGAGATCATCGTCCAGAACTTCCGCGCCAAGCCCGACACCAAGATGCGGGCCACGCCGGACGCCGGGCCGGAGGAGCTCGCGGCGACCATCGCGGTGACGCGGCTCGTGCTCGGGCCCAAGGCACGTATTCAGGCTCCGCCCAACCTGGTGGGCGGCGAGTTCGCGCTGATGCTCCGGGCCGGGATCGACGACTGGGGCGGCGTCTCCCCGGTCACCATCGACCATGTGAATCCCGAACGGCCATGGCCGCAGATCGACGAGCTGACGGCCAAGACAGCGGAGCTGGGCTTCACGCTCAGGGAGCGCCTGCCGATCTACCCGGAGTACGTCAAGCGCGGCGAGCCCTGGATCGACCCTCGCATGATGGGACACATCGCCGCACTCGCCGAGCCCTCGGGGCTCGCCGACGACGACAAGAATCCCGAGGGACGGCCCTGGCAGGAGCCGGACGGAGGCTTCGAGTCGTTCGGACGCACAGACCTCCACGTCGAGATCGACACCACCGGCCGCACCAGCGACCGGCGGGACGACTTCGACGAGGTCTACGGCGACTGGGACGCCCTCAAAGAGCGGATGTCGGCACCACAGCGCTTCGACGCCGACATCAAGGCCGCACTGGCGAAGGCGGAAACAGACCCGACCAGCCTCTCCAACGACGAAGCCCTAGCCCTGCTCCACGCGGACGGGCCCGAGCTGGAAACCCTCACCAAACTGGCCGACGACCTCCGCCGGGACGCCGTGGGCGACGACGTCACCTATGTCGTGACGCGCAACATCAACTTCACGAACGTCTGTTACACGGGCTGCCGCTTCTGCGCGTTCGCCCAGCGCCGCACCGACGCCGACGCCTACACGCTCTCCCTGGAGCAGGTCGGCGACCGGGTCGACCAGGCCTGGGCGGCAGGCGCCACCGAGATCTGCATGCAGGGCGGCATCCACCCCGACCTGCCGGGCACCGCCTACTTCGACCTCGCCCGCGAGGTCAAGAAGCGGGCGCCGGAGATCCACCTCCACTCCTACAGCCCGATGGAAGTGGTCAACGGCGCCTCCCGCACCGACATGTCGATCCGCGAGTGGCTGCAGGAGGCCAAGGCCGCCGGCGTCGACTCCCTGCCCGGCACGGCCGCGGAGATCCTCGACGACGAGGTCCGCTGGGTGCTCACGAAGGGCAAGCTGCCGACCGAGCAGTGGATCGAGGTCGTCACCACCGCGCACGAGGTGGGCCTGCCGACCACCTCGACGATGATGTACGGCCACGTCGACACCCCGTCGCACTGGGTCGCGCACCTCAAGCTGCTGCGTTCGCTGCAGGAGCGAACGGGCGGGTTCACCGAGTTCGTGCTGCTCCCCTTCGTGCACCACAACTCGCCGATCTACCTGGCCGGCCTGGCCCGCCCCGGCCCCACCGTCCGCGAGAACATCGCCGTGCACGCGCTGGCCCGCATCCTGCTGCACGGCGCCATCCACAACATCCAGACCTCATGGGTGAAGCTCGGCGACGAGATCGCCACCCGCGTCCTCCAGGGCGGCGTGAACGACCTGGGCGGCACCCTCATGGAGGAGACCATCAGCCGCATGGCGGGCTCGGAGAACGGCTCGTTCAAGACCATCAGCTCGCTGGAGGCCATCGCCGCCGCGGCCGGCCGGCCCGCGGTGCAACGCACGACCGAGTACGGCCGCCCCTCCCCCGAACGCATCGAAGCGGCCCGCAAGACCGACGGCGTAGGCCACTTCGGCAAGGGCCTCTCCCTGCCCCTGGTCAGCGGCTGACGATGTCAGGCGTCGGCGGAGAAGCGGACTGCTGTGGGCGGGAGGATGATGCCCGGCCAAAGGCGGAGGCCGTCGCGGAGTTCGTTGCCCGGGCCTACCGAGGCGCCGTCGCCGAGGATGACGCCGTCGAGGACGGCGCCGGGGCCGACGCGGGCGCCGCGGCCCACGACCGAGTCGCGGACCGTGGCGCCTTCGGCGACGAACGCGCCGTCCTGCAGGACGCTGCCGATCACGGTGGCGCCGGGCTCGACCTCGGCGCCGCGGCCGACGGTGGTGCCGCCGCGGACGACGGCGCCCGGCGACACGATCGCGCCGTCGAGGCAGAGGCGCTCGCCGGGGTCGCCGGGCATGGCCGATGAGGCGATCTTGCCGAGGACGAGGTCGCGGGACCCCTGGACGAACGCCTGGGGGGTGCCGACGTCGAGCCAGTAGGCGGTCTCGACGTAGCCCATCACGATGGCGCCGGAGGAGATGAGGGAGGGGAACGTCTCGCGTTCGACGGAGACCACTTCGTCGACGGGGATGGAGTCGATGGCCGAGCGGCGGAAGACGTAGCAGCCGGCGTTGATCTGGTCGGTCACGGGGTGGGGGGTCTTCTCCAGGAACGCGGTGACGCGGCCGTCGGGGCCGGTGGGGACGCACCCGAAGCGGGACGGGTCGTCGACCCTCGTCAGGTGGAGGGTCACGGCGGCGGACGATTTCTCGTGCAGGTTGACCTGGGCGGCGACGTCGTGGCCGGACAGGATGTCGCCGTTGAGGATCAGCACGGGCTCGTCGGAGTCGCAGGTCAGCGCACGGGCCGCGTTGCGGATGGCGCCGCCGGTGCCGAGCGGCTGGTCCTCGCTGACGTAGGTGAGGTCGACGCCGTGCGCGCTGGTGCCGAAGGCCGCCTCGAACATCTCCGCGCGGTAGGACGTCGCGAACACGATGCGGTCGACCCCGGCCGCCCGGGCCCGGGCCAGCTGGTGGGCGAGGAAGGCGACCCCGGCCGTGGGGAGCAGCGGTTTGGGAGTGGAGATCGTCAATGGCCGCAGCCGGGTTCCCTGGCCCCCGACCAGAAGAATCGCTTCCACTAGGCTCCCCTCTCGCATGGCCCCGGGCCCCGCGCCCGGCGCCCCTCCCGTACGGTCGTGCGAGCCTACTTGGCCTCGGTCTAGCGGGGCGACGCGTGTGCTGAGACGGCTCTCTCGAACGAGGCCATGTGCGCCTCGGCGGACGCCTTCCAGCTGAACTGCTGCGAGCGTTCGAAGGCGGCGTCGGCGAGCCGGCGGCGGTAGGCCGGATCCTCGATGAGGTTGGAGAGGGCGCGGCAGACGCCCCAGGCGTCCGGCTCGGTGTAGGCCACCGCCTCGCCGCCGACCTCGGGCAGCGGGCCGCGCCGCGTGGTCAGCACCGGCGCGCCGCACGCCATCGCCTCCAGGACGGGCAGGCCGAAGCCCTCTCCGCGGCTGGGCAGCGCCACGACCAGGGCGCCGCCGAAGAAGCCCGGCAGCGACGACCAGGGCAGGTAGCCGGGGCGGATCACCTTGAGATTGAGCGGGACCGTCGCGAGCGCCGCGTCGATCTCGTCGTCCCAGCCGCCGCTGCCCGCCAGCACCAGCACCGGCGGGTCGGGATGGTCGGCCACCGCGCGGGCCCAGCCGCGGATCAGGTTGGGCACGTTCTTGCGCGGCTCCAGCGCCCCGAGGTAGGCGATGTAGGGGCGGCCGTGCAGGCCGAGCCGGTCGGACACCTTCTTGATCTCGATCTCGTCGGGCCGGTGGAACACGTCGTGGTCGACGCCGTGATAGGCCACGTCGATGTGCGCGGGGTCAGCCGACAACAACCGCACCAGCTCGTCGCGGGTCGCCATGGAGGGCGCGATCATCCGGGTGGCGCGGCGCGCGGCGGTGCGGGTCGCGGACTTGATGTAGGTCGAACGCACCGGATCGTGGATCTCGGGCTCGGCGAACACCGTCACGTCGTGGATGGTGACCACCGTGGGCCGTCCGGCCCGGGTCGGGAGGATGTACGCGGGCAGGTGGATGACGTCGGCGCCGACCTGCTGCGCCACGTACGGCAGGCCGGTCTGCTCCCACGCCAGCCGGGAGTCGCGGTGCGCCAGGGCCGCGGGCCCCGCCACGATCCGGGCGTTGGGCGCGAGCGTGCCGTAACGCTGTTCGTCCGAACGCTGGCAGGCGATCGCCAGGTCGGCGCCGAGCCGGTCGAGCGCGACGAGCAGCCCGTCACAGTAACGGCCGAGCCCGCCGCGGTCGGCTGGTACGGCTGTCGCATCGACGAGGATCCGAGGCGCCACGGTGCCCCCTTCGGTGTCCCGATCTCGCGGCGTGTGGGAGGGATCACCCCCACCTCTCAGAGCCTACGCCGATCGTGCCCCTTCGGAAGTCAGACCGGCGCTCCAACACGGATCAACATCGTCTGTGGGGTGCGGGCGGGCGGGTCGGGCGCGCTCGCGCGCGTGGATCACGCGCGCTTGCGGGCGTGGATCAGGACGATGCTGCCGCGCTCGTTGGGCGCCCGGCGGTCGGTCAGCGCGACCAGCGGCGCGAGCGGCGCGGCGGCGTTGAAGCCGACCTTGCCGCCGTAGGCCGACAGCGACAGGTAGAGCCGCTCGGCCGCCGGAGTGCGGAACTGGTAGGAGTGCCGGACCAGGTCGAGGCCGCGCTCGTCCATCAGCTTGCCCAGCGTCTCGTGCGTGTAGGTGTGCTGGACGTGGTACTTGGCCTTGTGTGCGTCGCGCAGCTTGGGCCAGGCGTCGGCGCGGCTCAGCACGTCGGCCGACATGAAGATCTCACCGCCGGGCTTGAGCACCCGGGCCATCTCGTCGAGCGACCGGCCGCCGTCGTCGAAGTGCTCGATCGCGCAGACCGACAGGATGGCGTCGAACGATCCCTCGCCGAACGGCAGCTTCAGCGCATCGCACTCGATCAGCGCGGGCGGATGCGCCAGCGTCCGCCCGTACAACATCTTCTTGCGCGCCAGGTCGATCGAGACGGCGTGGGCGCCGCGCTTGCGCGCCTGCCCCGCCCAGTAGCCGTCGCCGCCGGCGACGTCGAGGACCCGCTTGCCGCGCAGGTTCCGGCCCATCCAGCCGAGCAGCGTCCCGGCCTCGCGGTACCGGCAGACGTGCACCTGGTGCCCCATGAACGCGACCACATCCGAGAGTTTCATCGCCGACCACTCTAGAGGGACCGTGAAAGCGCCGGACCCCTGGTGAGCTGGCCTACGCTTGGGCACGTGATTTCGAAGGCCGTGACGATGCGGATCGCGCGAGTGCTGCTCGTCCTGCTCGCGCTCGGGTTCTGCGCGTACAGCCTGATCGACCAGTGGGACGCCACCGTGCGGGCGTTCGAGCAGATGTCGGTGGCGACGCTGCTCGGCGCGTTCGCGGCCGGGCTCGCCGGGCTCCTCGCGTGGATCCTGAGCTGGCGGGTCTTCCTCGCCGGGCTCGGCTCGCCGCTCCCGGTCAAGGCGATGTACCGGATCTCCGCCATCTCCCAGCTCGGCAAGTACGTGCCGGGCAAGGTGTGGGCGCTGGTCACCCAGATGGAGCTCGCCCGCGAGTACAAGGTGCCGCGGGCGCGCAGCTTCGGGTCCACGCTGCTGGCCATGGCGGCCTCGCAGGCGACCGGGCTGGCGATCGCCGCGATCACGCTGCCGCTGACGTCCGCGGCCGCGCGGGACCAGTACTGGTGGTTGTTCCTGCTGGCGCCGGTGGTGCTGGCCTGCCTGCATCCCAGGATCGTCACGTGGGCGCTCGACACGCTGCTCAAGCTCGTGCGGCGGCCGCCGCTCGAACATCCCGTGAGCCTGCCCGAGACGCTGCTCGGGGCGTTCTGGGCGGTGCTGGGCTGGGTGTTCTTCGGCGTCCACCTGTGGTTGCTGTGCGAGGCGGTGGGCGGCGACGGGCGCGGGCTGCCGTTCCTCGCGACCGGCGCCTACGCGCTCGCGTTCGTCGCCGGGTTCCTGGTCTTCATCGCGCCGGGCGGGATCGGCGCCCGCGAGGCGGCCATGGTGCTGGTGCTGACGCCGGTGCTCCCGGCGGGCGCCCCGATCGTGGTCGCGCTGGCCTCCCGCGTGGTGCTGACGCTGGCCGACCTCCTGAACGCCGGGCTCGCCGTGCTCATCGGCGGCCGGCCGCCGAAGCGGTCCCCCGGCGACGGGGACACGGACGACGAGAACGACGAGAACGCAGGCAACGAGAACGCGGCCGGCGGGAATGAACCGGTGCCCGGCACACTTGTCACGGGTACGCAGCCGAATAAGGAGTGATCGTGACCGCCCCGATTACCATCACCGACGCCACGTTCGACGAGCAGGTGCTGAAGAGCGAGACCCCGGTCCTGGTGGACTTCTGGGCGGAGTGGTGCGGCCCGTGCAAGATGATCGCGCCCGTCCTGGAGGAGATCGCCCGGGAGTACGACGGCAAGCTCACGATCGCCAAGCTCGACACGGACGCCAACCCCGGCACGATGGCCTCGCAGGGCGTGATGGGTCTCCCGACCCTGAACCTCTACAAGAACGGCGAGGTCGTCCAGCAGATCGTCGGCGCCAAGCCCAAGCGCGCGCTGCTCAAGCTCATCGACGAGCACCTGTAAGGGCGTCGAGATAGGCGGCCCAGAGAGGCTCGTGGTCGACGGGGCGGACGCCCTCGCGGAGCCTCTCTGGCTCGCCCGGCGCGTAGAAGCGCTTGAGGGCGTCGGCCAGCGACCCCACGTCGTCGGGCTCGCACACCAGCCCGTCCACGCCGTCCCTGATCTGGCCGGCGAAGCCGCCGACCCGGGTGGCGATGACCGGCACCCCGTGTTCGTAGGCCATCCACACGTTCTGTGAGGCCGTCGCGGCGCGGTAGGGCAGGACGAGCGCGTCCGACGCCTCGAACAGGCCGGGCACGTCGGCGGCGGGCACGTATCCCGGCCGCACTTCCACCCGTCCCGTCAGCTCCAGCTCGGAGATCAGCCGTTCGGTCTCGTCGAGGCCGCCCCAGAACTCTCCGGCCACGGTGAGCGAGACGTCGTCAGGACCCGTCGCCAGGGCCCGCAGCAAGACGTCCAGCCCCTTGTAGGGCCGGACGATCCCGAAGAACAGCAGGCGGTTGCGAACACCCCGCGCCCGTTCGGTGCCGCTGCCCGACGGCGTCGGCAGGTGAGCGGGCATCTCGGCGACGCGAACGGGACGGCTCGTCATCTCCCCGGCCAGCTCGGCCTGCTGCCGAGAGTGCACGAGAACGCCGTCCACGCGCCGCAGCAAGGCCTTCATGAGCGGACGGTCGTACGGCTTGGGCTCGTGCGGAAGCACGTTGTGGCACAGGGCCACCACGGGCGTCCCGCGCCGGAGGCCCGCCAGGATCCCGAGGTACGAGGGCACCTGGACGGGGCTGAGGATCGCCAGCACCACGAGGTCGTACGCGCGCAGCGACCGGCCCGTGCGCCACCAGCCGTCCGGGCGGCGCCAGTCGAGCTCGTGCCGGGTGCCGGGGAACGGTTCGCCCTCCGGCTCGGAGATCGTCTGCTGCCCCGGGTAGAGGAACGCGGGGTACTGGGCGCGCCACGACTCGACGACGACCTCGTGGCCCGCCGCGGCGAGCCGGTGCGCCAGCTCGGTGGTGTGGTGCGCGCCGCCGCCCTTGTACGGGAACGCCGGGCCGATGATCGCGATCCGCATCGGGGCCGCCGCCTAGGTGTCGTTGCGCGAGCGGACGATGAGGTCGGCCAGCAGCGCCAGGGACGCGATGAGCATGCCGGTAATGAAGATCATCACGGTGTTGTTGGCGAAGTACCCGAAGTGCACGATCATGTCGAACACGCCCTTGACCAGGCCGATCACCAGCAGCCACAGCGCCGGGGGCATGAGCACCTTGAGCGGGTTGAAGTACATGACCATCCGCAGCACCTGCAGGATGTAGCGGTAGGCGTCCTTGGTGAAGTGGAACTTGGACTTGCCCGCCCGCTTGAAGTAGTCGATCGGCACGTACCGCACGTCGTGCTGGTTCGACAGGAACGCGATGGTGATCGTCGTGACGCACGAGAACCCGGGCGGCAGCAGCCGCAGATAGGGCAGCGAGACCTGGCGGCGGAACGCCCGCAGCCCCGAGTTCAGGTCGGGGATCCTGGTGTTGGTGAGCCGCTCGGCGACCTTGCGGATGAACCACTTGGCGGGCACCCGCAGCAGCTTGTGCGTGCCCTCCTCGCTCTTGCGGGCGCCGACCACCTGGTCGACGGAGGGGTCGGTGTCGAGGATCTCGACGAGCTCGGGGATGCGCTCGTTGGGATAGGTCATGTCGGCGTCGGTCCACACGACGATCTCGCCGCGGGCCTGCTGGGTGCCGATGCGCCGCACCGTGCCCGAGCCGCTGTTGTGGTGGAACGCGATGATCCGCATGTTGGGGAAGCGCGGCGCGGCCTCCTCCAGCCGGGCCAGCGTCGCGTCGGTCGAGCAGTCGTCGACGGCCAGCAGCTCGTAATTCTTGCCGCTGGCATCCATCGCCTTGGAGATGCGCTCGACCTCGTCGATGACGTGGTCCTGCTCGTTGTAGCACGGCAGGACGATCGTCACGTGCACGGCACTGTCGGTGGGCTGGGTACTCACGCAGGGCGAGAATACTCGCCCTGAGCACCTCGCGAGGCCGGTCACCCCCCGCTCGCCGCCCCGGCCGCCGGATAAGGATCCGCCACAGGGACCCCTATCAGGACGGTTCGGACATCCAAACGAAGACGTTGAGGGTCCACGAGCCGTTCGGCGACTCCACGAGGGTCCGCTCGTCCTGGCGGGTGCGCAACTCGACGATCTTGGTGGGCCGGCCGTACGGCGCCACCTGCCCGGCCTCGGCGCCGATGATCACCGGCCGCCGGCCGGCGGCCCGGATCTTGCCGATCACCCGCCGGACGTCGGCGGGCCGCGCCCGGTCCACGGTGCGGGCGGCGGGCAGGCCGCACATGCTGCGGATCAGCTGCAGAAAACGGTCCGCGGTGACGGTCTCCACCACCACGATCGAGCGTCCCGGGCCGAACTTCTCGCACATCCCGCGGACGGCCGCGACCTCGTCCTGGTCGGTCTTGACCAGCATGAGCGGGGCGGAGGAGATCGCGATCGGCGCCGCCAGCACGAGCACCCCCGCGACGGCCGCGGTGTTGGTGACGGCGCGTCCGTAGCCGAGCCGCCGCACCCGCCGGAACGCCCAGGCCAGCCCCCACACCGCGATGAGCAGCAGACCCGGGATGACCAGCCCGATCAGGCGCCGGGTCGCCCACGGGTGGTCGGGGGTGATGCCGGGACGCCACAGCACCTGCACCGTCGTGAAGGCGATCACCGCGTACGGCAGCAGCCACTCCGGGGAGCCGCGCCGCAGCAGGCGCCGCACCAGCAGGGCGGCGCCGAACGTGGCGAGCAGCATCGCCGGAACGCCGATGTACCAGATCACCCAGTAGAGGGAGAGCTCGGAGTACTGCCGGGTGCCGTCGAGCGGCAGCCCCGCCAGCCGCTGGGTCGACTCGATGAACTTGGCGTTGAGCTCGTCGTCGGGATTCGTCGGCACCCGCCGCACGGTCTGCACGTACGGCCGGACGGCGAACACGACCATCACCAGGACGGTCAGCACCGCCGCCGCGTTGGGCAGCCGCCCGGCCGACACCCGCGCGCCGAGCCGCCGGAGCCGCTCCCCCGTCCGCCGCACGCGCAGCGCCACGACCATGACGGCGGTGAGCGCCAGCAGGACCCCGGTGCCGATCAGCAGCGGATCGAGCGAGGCGTGCAGGTAGTCCAGGTAGGGCCGGGACAGCGTGAAACCCTCGATCAGGCCCGCGCCGACACCGATGGTCAGGCCGAGCAGCAGCGGCACGCCGGTCCGGCGGCGGCGCGCGATCAGCAGCCCGGCGATCACCACCACCGGCAGCACGTCGCGCAGCCCGTCGATCCGGACGAGCACGATCAGCCCCAGCGCCAGCCCGGCCAGAAACGCCTTGACCCGCGCCGACTGCGGCAGACCCGTTCGTTCCCAAGGAGGGGCGACCCCCCTGTCCCCCCCGGCATGCTGTGCACGGCCTTCCTCGCTTCGCTGCGGAGGCCGTGCCGCCTCCCCCCTGACGTCGTACACCAGCGACAGCCCGCCCAGCAGCAGGATCAACGCGGGCGCCTCGCTGAACGTGGACCGCGAGATCCACATCATGGGCAGGGTCAGCGCGAGGAACAGGGCGCCGGCCGGGGCCCAGCGCGGGCCGACCAGCCGGGCGGTGAGCCCGGCGAAGGCCAGCACGGCGCACGCGCCGAGGACGGGCCCCATGGCGAGCAGCGTGTAGGTGCCGCCGATCCAGCCGCCGAGCGCGAGGATCATCGGCAGGCCCGCCATGAACTGGGGCCAGATGACGTCGCCGCGCTGGTAGAAGGCCGGGCTCTGGTACTCCAGCGCCGGGTCGCCGCCGCCGAACGCCCACCGCATCTGCGGGATCGGGAGCGAGCCGTGGTCGTTCAGCCAGGTGGCGAACTGCACGTACGAGGCCGGGTCGCGCCGGACGAGGATCTGCTCGGTGCTCATGGCCAGCTGGAGGACCAGGAAGGCCAGCGTGATCGCCAGCACCGCCCCCGTCACCCACCAGGGCACCTGCCCGAGCCGGTCCGGCGGGACGCCCCCGGCTCCGGCATCGGCCCCGGCCCCGGTCTCGTCCCCGTCCGGATCCGGGTCCGCGGGCCGGTCCCGCAGGCCCAGCCAGAGGACGACGGCGGCCACGGGCACGAACAGCACGATCGCCGGTCCCGGCCGGAACACCCCGGCCAGCAGCAACGGCAGCGACACCATCAGCCACGCCACGATCAGCAGCGCCGGGGCCACGCTGATCCTGGCGAGCAGACGGCCCGCGCTCATCGTCCCGCTCTGTCGTGCCCCCATGGCTTCGCCCCGCCACCCCCCGGCTCGTCGTTCGTCGATGCGGAGCGTAGCGGTCCTGAGGCACCCCCCAGGGGCGACCCGGTGGCGAGTCGGCGAGATCCGCCGGGCGGCCGGGTGGGCGGCGCCGTACGCCGCGTACTGTCTGGCTCATGCCTGACCTCGGATCTGACCTGGGACGCGACGCGGGGCCCGACCTCGGACCCGCGGACCTGCTCCGGCGGCGGGTCGCGGCCGATCCGTCGCGCCCATTCGTGACCTTCTACGACGACGACACCGGCGAACGGGTGGAGCTGTCGGCCAAGACGTTCGACAACTGGGTGGCCAAGACGGCGAACCTGCTGGTCGACGGGCTGGCTGCGGAGGCGGGCGGCCGGGCCGTGCTCGCGCTGCCCCCGCACTGGCAGAGCGCGGTGTGGCTGATGGCCTGCTGGTCGGCCGGGCTCCACGTCGAGGTGCTCGATCCGGACACCGCCGGATTTCACGAACGGGTCCGATCCGGCGAACCGGCCGGGGGGTCCGGTCCGTACCTCCTGGCGGCCGCCGAGGCGGTGCTGGGAGACGTGATCCACGACCGGGAGGCGGAGGAGATCATCGGGCTGTCGCTGCACGCGCTGGGAGGACCGCTCCGGGAGGCCCCCGCCGGCGTTGTCGACTACGCGGTGGAGGTACGCGCCTACGGAGACCGATTCGTCCAAAGTCCGGATGTGGTGCCGCAGTTGCCGGCGGTGACCGTGATGACCGACGCGAGCACTGTGACAAAGACCACATTCACCGCGGCGGAACTGGTCCGTGCGGCGGACGGGACGGCCGCGAAATGGGGCTTGGAGGCCCGTGACAGGGTCCTGACCGACATGTCGTACGCCACAGCCGAGGGGGTTCTGACTGGCCTGCTTGCACCACTAGCCTCGGGTGCTTCCGTCATAATCCAACGAAACTTCCACAAAGACGCCCTAGATCGACGAGTGAGCCTGGAACATGTGACGGTGGTGGCCGGCGTGCCCGGATGGAATGACGAATCCGGGTCCGTGCGCCGGCTCGCCTGACCTAGTCTCTGTCTCTGCTTGCCGACCGACACGTTCGTTTCCCCGACCCCTGAGAGCGCGGGCCTGCCCCCACCCACGGAGCCGATGAACAGCAACCCCATGTACATGGAGTACGTCGACGACGCCGATCCCAGCGGACCGGCGCCGGCACGGCGTGGCTGGCGCATCCTCGGATGGGTGTCGATCGGCCTGTCCGCCGTCATGGTCGTGGGCAGCCTCGCGGCGTACGGCCTCTACTACAAGACGATGAGCAACATCAACCATGAGGACGTCAACGCCAACGTCGGCCCCAACCGGCCCAAGAAGCTCAACAACGCGCTCAACATCCTGATCCTGGGGTCGGACACCCGCGCCGGCGGCAACGCCAAGTACGGCCGGAGCATGAAGAACGAGCCGCCGCGCTCGGACACCATGATCCTGCTGCACCTGTCGCCCGGCGGCGGGCAGGCCATGGGCATCAGCTTCCCGCGCGACCTGATGATCCGGATCCCGTCCTGCAAGACCAAGAACGGGACGACGGCGGCGACGAGCCGGGGGCAGATCAACTCCGCGTTCACCCTCGGCGGCGCCTCCTGCGTCATCAAGACGATCGAGGGCATCTCCAACATCAAGATCGACCACTTCATGCAGGTCGACTTCAACGGCTTCAAGTCGATCACCAACGCCGTCGGCGGCGTCGACGTGTGCCTGCCCAAGGCCGTCAACGACCGGCAGTCCCGGCTCAAGCTGGGCAAGGGCAAGCACACCATCAAGGGCGAGACCGCGCTGGCCTACGTGCGCGTGCGGCACGGCCTGGGCGACGGTTCCGACACCGACCGCATCAAGCGCCAGCAGAAGTTCATGGGGTCGCTCGCCAACAAGGCGCTGAGCGCCGGCGTGCTGAGCAACCCGAGCAAGCTGCTCTCCCTGCTGAACGCGACGACCAAGTCGCTGACCACCGACGAGGACCTGACCCCCCGGGTGATGATGCAGATCGCCCAGGGCATGCAGGGCATGACCTCCGGCAAGCTGCGGTTCGTCACGGTGCCGTCCGGCCCCGACCCGCTGGACCCGAACCGGGTGGCGCTCACCCAGCCCACCGCCGACACCTTCTTCAGTTCGGTCCGCAACGACAAGACCGTGGCGAGCGAGCCCAAGGCCAGCGCGTCCAAGATCTCCCCCAGCCAGGTGCGGGTGCGCGTCTACAACGCCAGCGGGAGCCAGGGCCAGGCCGGGCGGGTCATCACGGCGCTGGAGTCGCAGGGCTTCCACGCCAGCCTCGGCGGCAACATGAGCAGCACGGCGACCACCAAGGTGCTGTACGGCTCCGGTGCCGACCAGCAGGCCGCGTTCCTCGCCAAGCTGATCCCCAGCAAGCCCAGGGCGACCGCCCGCACCAGCGGCGGCAGTCCCGGCGTCGTCGACCTCGTGATCGGCAAGGACTGGACCGCGCTCAAGAACGTCAAGGCCGGCATCCCCAAGCAGCAGGGCGAGATCCGCGCGACCGACGACATCTGCAAGGGGAGCTGACCCGACCCCCGGGAAATCAATGACGTACACCGCCAGCCCCTCCGCCGGCCCGGCCTCGAAGGCCGCCGGCGACTCCGGCACGCAGGCCGACGGGATCGCGGCCGCGCAGGCCGGCGGCGAACCCGCCGCCGCGCCCCCGCGCAAGGAACGCGACCCGTTCTTCGACAACGCCAAGTTCCTGGCGATCCTGCTGGTCGTGGTCGGCCACTCCATCGCGGGGCTGATGCACGTCCCGCTGGCCAAGGGCCTGTACCTGTTCATCTACATGTTCCACATGCCGCTGTTCATCGTGATCACCGGCTACTTCTCGCGGAACTGGACGTTCGCCGGCGGCAAGGCGCGCAAGCTGATCACGAACGTGGGCGTGCCGTACGTGGTGTTCGAGTTCGCCTACTCCACCTACGACTGGCTGGTCGGGCGCAACGAGCTGGAGATCAGCCTGCTCAAGCCGTACTACCTGACCTGGTTCCTGTGCGCGCTCTTCCTGTGGCGGCTGTCCACGCCGGTCTGGCAGCAGATCCGCTGGCCGCTCGCGGTGGCCATGGGCTTCTCCCTGCTGTCGTACATGAGCGAGCTCGGCGGCACGTTCAACATCCACCGCGTCATCGGGCTGCTGCCGTTCTACGTGCTCGGCCTGATGCTCAAGCCCGAGCACTTCGAGCTCATCAAGAAGCCGAAGGCCCGGTACGCCGGATTCGCCGTGCTGGGTCTGGGGCTCGCCGCCGCGTACCTGGCCATGGACCGGATGTCCAAGGGCTGGGTCTACTGGCGCGACCCGCACTCGCACTTCAACGTCGACAACGTGACCGGCAGCATGATGCGGCTGGCGATGTTCGCCTGCGCGACCGTGCTGCTGTTCGCGTTCCTGACGGTCGTGCCGCGCCGCCGGATGTGGTTCACCTCGCTCGGCGCCGCGACGCTCTACGCCTACCTGCTGCACGGCTTCGTGACGCGGTTGCTGAGCTTCGCCGGCTGGTGGAAGCTTGACTGGATGGCCACCACCCCCGGCGTGCTGGTCGTGATCGCCGGAGCCCTGGTGGTGGGCACGTTCCTGTGCAGCCCGCCCGTCGTGCGCTGTATGAGCTGGGCCCTCGAACCCAAGATGACCTGGGCCTTCACCCCGCTCAGGCGTCCCGGCGGCAAGTCGCGCCGCAGGTCGCGCGGCGGGTCCGGCGATGCTTCATCGGCGCCCACAACGGGCAGTAAGATCGAAACCACGACCAGTCACGAACAGGCCGGATACCCTTCCACATCGGCAGGACAGCCGGCCGTGCCAGACCGCCAGTCGTACTGAGCGCCCGTCCCCCGCCGGCGCACACCGAGGAGAACCGTGTCACCGCTGCTGAGCGTCGTTGTGCCGTTCTACAACGTCGAGCTGTACCTCGAGCCCTGTCTCGAGTCACTGGCCCGGCAGACGCTCCGCGATCTCGAGGTCGTCATGGTGGACGACGGTTCCACCGACGGCAGCGCGGCCATCGCCAAGGACTTCGCCGCCAAGGACAGCCGTTTCCGGCTCGTCCAGCAGGAGAACCAGGGCCTCGGCCCGGCGCGCAACGCGGGCGTGCCGCACTCCGCCGGCAAGTACCTCGCCTTCGCCGACAGCGACGACATCATTCCCCGCTACGCCTACGACCTGATGGTGTCCTCGCTGGAGGAGACCGGGTCCGACATCGCCTGCGGCGGGGTGCGCCGGTTCGGGGCGAACGGGCTGCAGCTGTCGGCGATGCACGAGAAGATCTTCCCGATCGACCGGAAGGCCACCCACGTCCGGGAGTTCCCCGAGCTCCTGCGCGACCGCACCGCGTGGAACAAGGTCTTCCGCAAGTCGTTCTGGGACGCCCACGACTTCAAGTTCCCGCCCGGCCTCTACGAGGACGCCCCTGCGACCGTGCCCGCCCACGTCCTCGCGGGCAAGGTCGACGTGCTGCGCGAGGTCGTCTACCACTGGCGCATCCGCGAGACCGGCGCCAGGTCGATCACCCAGCGCCGCACCGAGCCCGGCAACTTCGAAGACCGCATGCGCTCGGTCCGCGCGGCGGCCGCCTTCCTGAAGGAGCACGCGCCCGAGCTCAAGGACGCCTACGACGGGTTCGCGCTGTCCGACGACATCCGCATCTACGTCAACGTGTTCGACCAGGGCGACGACGTCTACCGCGAGACGTTCTTCGACCTCGTCAACGACTTCCTCGACACCGTCGACCCCAAGCTCTACGCCGAACTGCCCGCCATCGACCGGCTGAAGTTCCACGCGGTCCGGCAGCGGCTGTCGGCCGAGCTGCTGGAGATCGTCTCGTTCTCCAAGAGCGACCCGATGCGCAACAGCGCGATCCAGCGGGACGGCCACCCCGGCAAGTGGTACGGCGACTACCCGTTCCTCGGCGACCCGCGCTTCCCCGACGACCTCTACGAGCTCGGCGAGGAGCTGGAGCTCAAGACCGGCATCGACGAGGTCGGCTGGCACCAGGGCCGGCTGCGCATCGAGGGCCACGCCTACATCAAGCGGCTGGACGCGCCCGCGCAGGCCGACTCGCAGATCGAGTTGGAGATCCGCGGCCGGGTGTTCCGGCTGATCCCCAAGGTCCTGCGGCCCACCGTGACGCGCGTCCGCCGGCCGGACGTCACCGCCGGCAGCGGGCAGGCCACCGCCTGCCTCGACTGGGCGGGGTTCGTGGTCGAGATCGACCCGGCCAAGCTGGGCACCGGCGGCGGCAACCGGCACGTCTTCGTCACCGTCACCACGCACGGCGTCAAGCGGCGCGGCCCGCTCTCCGGGCCCAAGGGCATGGGCTGGTGGCCCAAGGCGCGGCTGGTCGAGTCGGGCCGCATGGTCAAGCCCAAGTACGCCAACCGCGACCTCGTGATCGGCGTGCAGCCGGTCCGCAACCAGGTCACCGAGGTGACCGTCGAGGGGCCGCTGGTCCACCTCAGCGGCTGGGTCCGGCGCGAGGACGCCGCGTTCGTCGACGACGGGCATCTGGAGATCGCGTTCCGGCAGGGCATGACCACGGTGCGCCGTCCGGTCACCCGCACCGGCGAGGGTCCCGGGGGCCGCGTCGAGTTCGGCTCCACCATCGATCTCACCGAGCTCGCGGCCGAGACCGGCGCCGGCGACGCCACCGCCTCGATCGACTCCATCGAGTGGGACGTGTCGATGCGGTCGAAGGGGCGCGCCAAGCTCCGGCTCGCGGTGTCGGCCGACCTGATGGACGTGCGCGGGCACGTCGCCGGCCACGAGTACGACGTCATCGCCACCAAGTACGGCAACCTGACCCTCGTCGAGCGCACGCCCCGCCTGGTCGTGACCGACGTCGACTGGCTCGACGGCGACACCGTCCGGCTCACCGGCTCGTACGCCGAGGAGGGGACCCGGCCCGACCGGCTCATCCTGCGCCGGCGCCGCAGCAACGACTCGCACGAGATCCCGCTCGGCTGGGACGGCTCCTACTTCACGGCGCTCCTCAGCGCCCACCGCGAGACCGCGCACGGCTTCCTGCCGCTGCCCAGCGGCCGCTGGGACCTCTACGCGCCCGGCGCCGGCGGCGACGAGGTCAGCGTCGCCATGGACCGGGCCGGCCGCGACCGGCTGCCCGAGCCGCGCTTCGTCGGGCTGCACGAGCTCCAGCTCACCACGCACCGCGGCGAGCTGCTGCACCTGTGGATCCGCACCGCGCTCTCCGACGAGGAACGCGGCCAGTACAACCAGCGCGCCATGCAGCAGAAGTACTTCTCCCCCACGAGCACCGCGCCGTTCCGCGACCTGGTGGTGTTCGAGAGCTACTTCGCCCGCCAGTACTCCTGCAACCCGCAGGCCATCTACGAGGAGATGCAGCGGCGCGACCTCGGATTCGAGCTGGTGTGGGCGACCGCCGACGGGCAGTTCCACGTCCCGGGCGACGCCCGGATCGTGCAGCGCGGCAGCCGCGAGTACTACGACCTCGTCGGGTCGGCCCGCTTCGTCGTCAACAACGTCCTGCAGATGCAGGGCTACGCCAAGCGTCCCGGCCAGACCTACCTGCAGACGTGGCACGGCACCCCGTACAAGCACATCGGCTACGACCTGGTGCAGAACGGGCGCATCGCCAGCGGCACCACCAAGCTCAGCCGGTTCCAGGAGGACGTCCCGCTCTGGGACTACCTGATCTCTCCCGCGCCGCACGTCACCGAGATGTTCCGGCGGGCGTTCCGGTACGAGGGCGAGGTGCTGGAGACCGGCTACCCGCGCAACGACATGCTCTTCGGCGCCGACCGGGAGGCGCGGGCCCAGGCCGTCCGCGACCGCCTCGGCATCCCGGCGGGCCGGCGCACCGTGCTGTACGTGCCGACGTGGCGCGAGGACATCTGGCTCACCGGCGGCAGGCAGGCCGAGCTCGCCCTCGACACGACCCTCGTCGCGAACGCGCTCGGCGACGACTACACCGTGCTCGTCCGGCAGCACCACATGGTCGCCGACCGCACCGTCGGCATCGGCACCGAGGTCATCGACGTCACCCGCTACCCGGACATCAACGAGCTCTACCTGGTCGCCGACGTCGTCATCACCGACTACTCCTCGGTGATGTTCGACTATGCCGCCACCGGCCGGCCGATCCTCTTCTTCACCCCGGACCTCGACTTCTACCAGGACGAGCTCCGCGGCACCTATTTCGACCTGACGACCGAGGCCCCCGGCCCGCTGCTGCGTGAGAACGACCAGGTCGTGGAGGCCCTCCGGTCTCTCGACACGGTCGCCGCCCAGCACGCGGAGGCCTACCGGACGTTCCGCGAGAAGTACTGCGCCAACGACGACGGCCACGCCGCCGCCCGCGTCGTCGACCGGCTGCTCGGTCACGGCCGGTGACGAGTCGGTCACATCGGCCGCCTCGCCGGTGCGGCCAGGTAACATCTTTACCTCTCAGCCGGTGATTCCCGGGACGACGCTGACCATGAACAGCGATGATCTTGGGGTTCCGCCCGTGCGGTGCAGGGGAAGCCTCATCTATCCGCGATGAAAGGACAGCTCTCCATGTCGAATTTCACGCTCGATGACGTTCATGAACGAACGTACAAAGCGCGTGACGCATGGTGGACGGTGCTGCTGGTCGACCCGCCCGCCGCGCGCCTGGTCCGCTTCACCGCGAACCGCACCAACATCACGCCCAACCAGCTCACCGTCGGCGCGCTGATCGTGGGCCTCGGCGCGGGCGCGAGCTTCGCCATGGCCTCCTGGCCCTACCTGCTCCTCGGTGCGCTGCTCTACCACCTGTCGTTCACGCTCGACTGCATGGACGGCAAGATCGCCCGGCTGAAGGGCACCGGCTCGGTCTTCGGCGCCTGGCTCGACTACATCTTCGACCGCATCCGCGTCCTGGTCTGCGCGATCGCCCTGATGGGCGGCCAGTACGCGGCCACCGGCAACGTCGCCTACATCTGGGCCGCGCTCGGCGTCGTCTTCCTGGACATGCTCCGCTACATGGACGCCCTGGAGATCTACAAGGTCCGCTCCCAGATGCGCGCCCAGCTCCGCCGCCTCCAGGAGGAGGCCCAGCTCCTCGAACTGGCCCGCAAGCGCGCCAACGGCGAGGACGCCCCGGTCATCGACCCGATCGACCGGCTGCTGAGCCCCGACCCCGAGGCCGACCTGGAGGACCAGGTCGTCGGCGACCAGCCGACCCCCGCCGCGATCCTCCAGCAGGGCTTCAACGAGCAGTTCCCCTGGTACGCCCGGATCCGCAACGTGCTGACCCGCACCCGGATCCGCCCGCACCTGATCAGCGGCATCGAGTTCCAGATGGGCGTCTTCATCGTCGCCCCGGTGGTCGCCGCCGTGATCTCCGGCGCGATCATCCCGGTGTCCGCGCTGGCCGGCGCGGGCATGCTGGCCTTCGAGCTCTTCATCATCTACAAGTTCTGGCTCTCCAGCCGCGACTACAACCGCACCCTCGCCACGCTGGAGCAGCAGGTCGAGGAGCTGCGTGCCGGATTTCCCGGACACCACCAGCCCACACTGACAGGCGCCGACAGCGTCTGACCCGACGATCTCGCAACAGAGCGCCTCGTCCCCCAGTGGGACGAGGCGCTGTGTTTCTAAATCCCGGCCCACGGGGCTCGCCTGGCGGCTCACCCCTAACCGGAATCAGGCGAGCGCGACATCGCTTCGCGATCTGTCCGGTGAAGCTCGCCTTCGGCATTGCTCCACCGGCCAGGTAACGCGCTCGCGCGGTGGTCAAGGCCCTTGGAGGCAGACTCTAGGCCTCGGCGTTCTGCTTGCTCGGCTCCGCGTCCGCGCGTTCGTCCTCGTCAGTCTCATCGTCGGCGCCGTCGTCAGCCTCGGGGTCGGCGTCGGTCCCCGGTGTTACGAGGGGCGCGTCCTCCTGCGGCTCAGGCTTGGGCTTGATGAGGGAGACGCGCTTGACGAGTGAAACCGGCTTGACGAGGGAGACGGGCTCGGGCGGAGCCACAGCGGGACGGGGGCGGCGGGCCAGGGTCAGGCCCGCGGCCAGGGCGGCGAAGGGGATCGCCGGGAGGATGTAGCGGTAGTCGAAGTCGGCGGTCGCCGCCGGGACCACGAGCAGTGCGAGAGAGGCGCCGAAGGGCAGCAGGACGTCGCCGCCCACACGGCGGACCCGGGCGAGGACGCCGAGGAGACCTATGGCCATCAGGGCGCCCAGGTAGGGCCCGCGCACGAAGTAGTGGTCCTGGTAGTCCCGCACCCACTTGGCCTGCGGTTCGACGACCCTGGGATCGGTGGTCTCGCCGCCGTACGGGTAGGCGTACAGGGCCTGCCACGTCGTCAGGGAGGCGCCCACGGGGAACTCGTACTGCTCGACCGTGCCGCGGGTGGGGTAGTAGGTGCGGTCCCACTCGAACGAGCGCATCGTGTCGCGCCAGATGACGGCCACGTAGTCGCCGGGCTGCTTGGTGATGGCGGCCATGGCGAACTCGCCCGCGAGCTTGTTGGCGTCCGGGTTGTACATCTTGTCGGGCAGCTGCTTGAAGCCGGAGTTCCAGCCCCAGAGGGCCTGGAAGGCGGGCGCCACCGCGGGGTCGCGCGGCAGCCCGTCGCGGCAGAAGATCGCCACCTCGGGCCGGGGCTTGATGATGGAGCAGTCGGCGAAGTCGACCGTCCGGCCGTACAGCCACACCTTGTCGGTGGTCGTCAGCGCGAACTTGCCGTGCACGTCCTGGAACCACGACATGTAGAGGACGAACGGGATCGCCGCCGTCACGACGGTGGCCACGATGGCGCGCCAGCCCGAACGCCGGAACAGCATGCACAGCAGGACGACCAGCAGCAGGGGCAGGCCGATGGACCGCACCAGCGCGGAGAACGCCAGCAGCAGCCCGGCCAGCGCGCCCATCCACCAGCTCATGCGCCGGCGCCACATCACCACCGTGATCCCGGCGACCAGCAGGAAGGTGAAGAGGCCGTCCGACATCAGCAGGTGCTCGAGCTCGATCTGGTACGCGTCGTACAGCACCGGGACGGTCACGAGCGTCGCGATGACGCCCGGCACCCACAGCCACCACCGCGGCCACCCGGCCCGGATCCCCCGCCACACCAGCGCGTAGACCATGACGCCCGTCAGCACACCCAGGGCGTGCTGCACGGTCAGGACGACGGAAAAGCTGTGGAACGGCTTGAGAAGCCACAGGAAGACCGAATAGCCGCTGGGACGCAGCTGCGCGGGCTCGAACTTCAAAGCCCCGTCGAGATAGGTGGGCGAATCCCCGAACCACAGCGGGGAGGGATAGCCGGTCATCACGATCCGGCGAACCGCGATCGACCCGCCGAGGACGATCAGGAATAGCGTATGGGCGAGGAGGAAGCGGCCTCCACCACGCACGATCCTGAACAGTCGCCCTCTGTCAGCACCCACCGTAGTGGCACCGTCATTCAACCCGGCTCCGTGAACATGTAAAAGGGCATCACGCGCGCCGACAGGCGCGACCATATCGAGCAGCATATCCGGGCCGGAGCGGAACTCCGGCCACGAACATGGTGCTTCAGTAAGGTGACGCCCGATCCGTCACACCGGTTTACCTGGACAACTCTGCCCGACCTGGATTTCGTCGTTCCCGGCGGTAGTATTTCGATCTCCATGGACATCGGGGGATGTGTGACCACGGATACTTCTTTGGCCAAGCCCATGCGCACAGTCCAGGAGATGCCCCGATCCTGGCTCGTTCCCATCCTTCCGATGGTCATCGCCGTGCTGGTGACCTCGTGGCGGCTCGACGGGCCGGCCTTCTGGCGCGACGAGACGGTCACCATCGGCGTGGCGGAACGCTCGCCTGCCGAGATCGTCCGGCTCATGGGACACATCGACGCGGTGCACGGGCTCTACTACCTCCTGATGCATCCGGTCGTGACGCTCTTCGGCCCTGGCGAGATCGCTATGCGCGCTCCATCGGTCATGGCCGCGGCCGTCGCAGCCGGGATGACCGCCCTGCTCGGCGCCAGGCTCGCCGACGCGCGGGTGGGCCTGGTCGCGGGCGTTCTGGTGGCGGTCTCACCGGCGATCTCCCGCTACGCGCAGGAGGCCCGCCAGTACGCGCTGGCGACCGCGCTGGCGGTGGTGAGCACGTATCTGCTCGTCCGGGCCGCCGAGAAGGGGGACCGGAGATGGTTCGCCGGCTATGCCGTCTCGGTCGCGGTGCTCGGCTGGCTGCAGGTCTTCTATCTGCTCCTGCTGCCCGCCCACGCGGTCATGGTGACCACCGCGCACGAACGCGTCCGGCTCCTGCTGCGCCGCTGGGCGGTCGCCGTCGCGTCGGCACTGCTGGCCGTCGTCCCGCTGCTCCTGGAGGCCCTGCCCCAGCGCAAGCTCCAGGTCGAGTGGATCCCGGCTCCCGACCAGAAGGCGATCGAGTTCCTGCTGGAGATGTTGTCGGGCTCCAGCTGGTCGATCGTTCCGGTGCTGGCGCTGGTGCTGCTGGCCCTCGTCCGGCCCGTCCGGCGGGCCGGTCCCGTCGATCCGCGCTGGGCGGGGGCGGCATGGCTGTTCCTGCCGCCCGCCATCCTCCTGGGCACGTCGGTGCTCGTCCCGAACTACGTCTTCCGCTACGTGCTCTTCTGCGTGCCGGCCGTGGCCCTGATGATCGGTCTCGCGCTGCGGCGCCTCCCCGCCTGGATCGCGGGCATCGCCGTGATCGCGATCGCCGGGGCGACGATCCCCACCCAGCTGAAGGTCCGCGAGCCGGACTCCCGCGCCGATGACATGCGCCAGCTGAGCGTGTTCCTCAAGCAGAACGAGCGCCCGGGTGACGCGATCGTCTTCAGCCACCTCGTGTTCCGCCGCGTCATGAACGCCTACCCCGACGCCTACGAGGAGCTGAACGACATCGCCCTGGCCAGGCCCGGGGCCCGGACCGGCACGATCGACGGCCAGGAGGTGCCGCCGGCCGAGCTGGCCCGCCGCCTGACCGGTGTCCAGCGCGTCTGGTACGTCTGGAAGGGCAGCGCGTCCGGCCCCTCGACCGAGCCGACCGACCAGGCGAAGGTCACGCTGATCCTGCGCGACCGCAAGGCCTTCAAGCGCGTGGCCCGCTACCGCTTCAAGGGCGGCACCCTGACCCTCTACGAGCGGCGGCCGGACGCTCGCTGACGCACCCGCCCGCGCTACGAGCGGCGGAGGAGACGGCGGGTGAGGCGCCGTGCCGTCACCATCGCGGGGGTCTCCACGATCTTCACGGAGATCACGTCGCGTTTGGTGGCGTACGGGGACGCCCGGCGGAGCAACCCGCTGGAGGCCGCGTCCGGAAGCGCGGGGTGCGCCGGTGGCCGGGCGCGCAGCCGGACTCCGGCCACGGACACCTCCAGCCACGGATCCCAGATGCCGGGCGCGCAGCCGTGCAGGTCGAACTCCGCGGTCACCTCCAGCCGGTCGGGGGTGATCACCCCGTCGGCGGTGCCCTCGTGCACCTGCTCGCCGCCGCGCCGGATCATCTCCGCGCCCGCCTGTACGGGATCGCCGGGCGGCAGAGCGCTCGGCACGTGGCCCAGGATGCGCAGCCTTGAACCTTCGCCCCAGGTCACCTGGTCGATCCGCAACAGCCTCGCCGCCGAGCCCTCGGTGACCTCCAGCGTCAGGCTGCGCCACTTGCCCTGAAGCCCTGGCGCCGCGATCAGGCCGCCCTGGACGAGCCGCCGTGAAGGCTCTTCGACGTCCTCGCCATAGGCGATGAGGCGGCGGCTGAGCGCCAGATCTTGCACCTTCACCTCAACGTGCACGTCCCAGGCTCCCGGGGCGAAACCGATCTCCGCCTGGAAGCCGCCGTCCGTCACGGTGGCCGGGACCCGCTGCCGCGCCTTGGTCGTGAGATCCTCCAGGAGGAGCGTGATCTCCTGGTCTTCGGTGACGCCCGTGATCGTCGCCCGGCCCGAGACCTGGAGGCCGGACGGCCGCCAGGCCAGCCCGGTCAGCCTGCCCTCGACGCCCAGCGATCCGGTGATCTCGTAGCAGGCGTCCGGGATGCCCACCGAAGGGTCGCGGAAGCGGGGCAGGGCCATGTAGGCACGATCGCCGTCGACCACGGTGGGCGGGCGGCCGCCGTCGATCCAGGTGGGCACGACCTCGTCGAGCACGTCGTCGAGACCATGGCGGAGGCAGTGCGCGATCAGCCGGGCGCGCGGGCCGAACCGGGCGTCGACTCCATCGGTGTACCAGGCCTCGACCAGCGCGCGGGCGGAGTCTCTGGTCAGGGCCTTCTCGGCGGCGGGGAGGGCCAGGTAACGCTTGTCGAAGCGGGCGACCACCTCGTGCCGGAAGTGCCGCCACATCAGCCGGTCGCGCAACGGCCCCGGCTCGACCTGGTCGGCCACGTGGCTCATCACGTCCGCGATCACGGGGAAGTAGGCCGCCGCCGGAGCGCCGCCCTGCTGGAGGGAGCTCGTGCCGTCCTCGCGGTCGACCCAGTAGTAGCAGTCGTAACTCGCCAGCACGGAGATCACGGCGGCGTGGAAGTAGGCCTTCGCGGTGAACAGCTGGTCTTCGTGGGAGGGGATCCCTTCCAGGAAGCGCAGCTTGTGCTTGTCGAGGAGCGAACGCCGGAACAGCTTCAGCGGTGACAGGGTGTCGTAGACGAAGGGGCTCTCGGCGAGGTCCGTCTTCGCGACGTCATGCGGGAAGACCGGGGGCTTGCGGTTCACGCCGACGCACTGGCCGGCCACCACGTCCGAGTCGTTGGCGTCGGCCAGGGCGCACAGGCGTTCCAGCGCCTCGGGGGCGAAGTAGTCGTCGGCGTCGAGGAAGAAGACGTACTCCCCCGTCGCCTGCTCGATGCCCACGTTGCGCGGCGCCCCGGGGCCGCCCGAGTTCTCCTGGTGGAGGACCGTCAACCGCGGATGGCCGGCGGCCAGCCTGTCGAGCTCGGCACCGCTCCCGTCGGTGGATCCGTCGTCCACCGCGATGATCTCGATGGCGTCCGAGCCGAGCGACTGCTCGAACACCGAGTCGAGGGCGCGGCCCAGCGAGGCCCGGCAGTTGAAAACCGGTATGACGACGGTCACTTTCGGCCGCTTTTCCATGCCGGCAACGCTAGCAACGGAGACGGCGTGCTCAGGCGCCCTCAACCGAATTCACCCTTAATACGAGACATTCTGATTGAAATGACGGAGATATCCCCTATTCGGGGGAACCATCCGTACGGCCCTTGGCGGCGAGCAGTTCGGTGAAGAGGCGTTCCCATTGGTCGGTGATCGACTCGGGGCCATAGCGCGCCGCCGTCTCCAGGCCGCCCATGCGAAGCTTCTGGCGGAGCGGCTCGTCCTCGATCAGGCGGGTGATCCCCTCGGCCAGCGCGGCCACGTCACCGGTCGGCACGAGCAGGCCGTCGACCTCGTTGGTGAGGATCTCGCGCGGACCCACCGGGCAGTCGAAGCTCACCACGGCCAGGCCGCAGTTGAGGGCCTCCAGCAGCACCATGCCGAAGCCCTCGGACCGGGAGCTCATCGCGAAGATCGAGGCCTTGGCCAGTTCGTGATCGAGCTGCTGGGACGGGCCCATGACGTAGACGTGGTTGTACAGGTGGCGCTTCAGGACCATCGTACGGAGGCGTTCCTCCTCCGGCCCGTCACCGATGATCCGCAGCGTCCAGTCCGGATGCCGTTCGACGACCTTCTCGAACGCCTGGATCAGCAGGTGGAAGCCCTTGTTCTTGTCCATCCGGCCGCCGGCCACCACGACCTTGCGCGACTGGTCCGAGCGCGGCACGTCCAGGGAGTGCAGGGCGTTGGGGATGCGGGCGAGCCGCACCGAGTCGCCGAACGCCTCGGAATAGAGCGCGAAGTCGTCCTCGGTGAGCGTGACCAGCGCGTCGAAGGAGGGGTAGGCGCGGTCGATGGCCTCCCGCCACTCCCCCTTGTGCGTGGAGAGGTGGGCGTGCTCCTGGATGACGCGGACCAGGGCGGGGTCGGCGTACCGCTCCACGACCAGGTTGATCGTCGGCCGGGTGGTGACGAGGATGCCCTCCCGCGGCTCGCGCAGGTAGTTGATGAGCCCGCTCACGCGGCGGCGGGACTCCTCCTCACGGGAGACGCCCGCCGGGAAGTACGGATGCCACGAGGTGTCCTCGTCCTCCGGGTCGTACGGCCCGCGCGGGGCGTCCGGGCGGACGTCCACGATCGGGACCAGCCGGACCCGCTCGTCCAGCGGGAAGACCGGGGTGTCCCGCCGCCGGTGCAGGGAGCCGATCTCGACGTCGTGGCCGCGCGCGACGAGGGCGTTGGCCTGGTTGAAGACCGTGCGGATGGTGCCGCCCATGGCGTAGCCGTTGAGGACCAGAAACGTGATCTTCATTCCGCGCCCTTGCCGCTGTGGTGACACCGGATCGAGAGGCTGTCGCTGTCGGTGAAATAGGGCCGGATCGACAACCGGAACGGCATGGTCACCGTCTGCATGGGAAAGGTGACGATGTTCTTTTTGCCCGGCATATCGTCGTCGTACTTGCCCAGCCGGAGCGAGAGGTTCTCACCGTTCGCGGACCCGACGAGGTGCAGGTCCCAGTGTTCCCAGCGCAGCGGACCCGGGCACATGAGCGCGGAAAGGGGGATGTCGGCCTCGAAACCCGCGCCCGCCGAGGTCACGGGGATCGTGAAGTCGGCGGGATTACCGGCCGAATCGCGGCCCGCAATGGCGCGCATCTTGCCGACGGCGCGTTTCCAGATGGCGGGTTTCACTTTCCGGCGTTCGCGTGAGGACAGCCGCAACCGCCAGGACACCCCCGCATAAGACTCGGCGGGAACGACCTCGCCGACGATCCTGATGCGGCCGTCGCGCGGCCACACCTGCGCCACTTCTGCGTGCGCTGTCACCGTCTCGGTACCCCCGTACGGACGTCATTTCAGGACTTCTTCAGGTTCACACCGAAGTATCACAGATGACATGTTGTTGTTGGTACCCAGAAGATCGTCCCGGTCTCGTTACATACGGTGCCGGAATCGACCCTCGGGAGCCTCATTCCCCGATCTTGCCGATCGAGGCGGCCGCCCGGCGGGCGGGCGGCGGAGGCAGAGCCTATGCGTTGACCCGTCAAGGTGGGAACAACAGGTAAAGCACGACCATCCGCCAGATGGCCACCATCACCCCATATGTGCCGTTACAGTCGGTCCTTACGGCGACCCCACCCAGGCCGCCGTGCAGCCCCACCCCCCTCCCCCCAGCCCCGAACCCGTTCCCGGAGCCATGGCAGAGAACCCGAGCCCCGCGCCCGCCGCCGACTGGCAGGTCACCAGCGCCACGCCGCCGTCGCTGAGCGTCATCGTCCCCACACACCGCGTCCAGGGTTATATCCGGCAATGCCTGGAGTCGATCCTCGCCTGCGATCTCCCGAACCTGGAGGTCATCGCGGTGAACGACGCCTCGCCGGACCGCTGCGGGGAGATCCTCGACGAGATCGCCGCCCGCGACCCGCGGGTGCGGGTACGCCACCTGGCCGAGAACGTGGGGCTCGGCGAGGCGCGCAACATCGGCCTGGACATGGCGACGGGCGACTACGTCTGGTTCTTCGACAGCGACGACTACGCCACCGAGGGGGCGGTGCACGCGATCGTCGACCGGCTGGCCCAGACGCGGCCGGACGTGCTGCTCTTCGACTACGCGCGCGAGTACTGGCACGGCAAGGTCAAGCGCAGCGTGATCAACGACCTGTTCCGGGTGCCGCCGGCGCCGGACGTGTTCACCTGCGCGGAGCGGCCGAGCGTCCTGCGGCTCATGATGACCGCCTGGAACCGGGCCATCCGCCGGGAGTACCTGCTGGAGCTCGGGCTGCGGTTCAGCCGCGGGTACTACGAGGACTACAACGTCACCTATCCGATCCTGCTGGCCGCCGAGCGGATCTCCCTGCTCGACCAGGTCTGCTACATCTACCGGCAGCGGCGGCGCGGCGCGATCACCAAGACGCGCAGCCAGAAGCACTTCGACGCGTTCCCCCAGTACGACCGGGTCTTCGCGTTCATGGACCGGATGGGGCCCGAGGCCGACCAGTTCCGCGCCCGGATGTTCGACCGGACGATCTGGCACCTGCTGGTGATCATGGAGGCGGACGACCGGCTGCCCGAGGCCGACCGGGCCCGCTTCTTCGCCGGCATGGCGGAGATCTACCGCCGCTACCGGCCGGCCGATCACGTCATGCCCGACGACGCGCTGCTCGCCAAGAAGTACGCGCTGATCGCCAAGAACGACTTCAAGGGCTTCGAGCGGCTGCACGCCAAGGTGCGGACGCGGGCGCGCGCCGGCAAGGTCAAGCGCAAGCTCAAGGCCGTCGCCAACAATTCCAAGCGCCGGGGCATGCAGTTCTTCTACCGGTCGCAGTTGCGGCGCCCGATCGACGACAAGCTCGCGGTGTACGGGGCGTACTGGTTCCGCGGTTACGCCTGCAACCCCGCCGCCATCTACGAGAAGGCCAGGGAGCTCGCGCCGCACGTCAAGGGCGTCTGGGTGGTCAAGCCCGAGAACGTCGCGGACATGCCCAAGGGCGTGAAGTACGTCGTGCTGGGCTCGAAGGAGTACTGGCGCACGATGGCGCGCGCGAAGTACTTCGTGAACAACGTCAACTTCCCCAACGCCCTGGTGAAGCGGCGCGGCCAGGTCCACGTGATGACCGAGCACGGCACGCCGCTCAAGAAGATGGGCCTCGACCAGCTACAGTACCCCGCCGGCGGCGGGACGATGGACTTCGAGGCGCTGATCAGGCGGGCCGACCGGTGGGACTACCACCTGTCGGCCAACCCGCTGACGACCGAGGTGTGGGAGCGCAGCTTCCCCTGCGACTACGAGATGCTGGAGATCGGCTACCCGCGCAACGACCGGCTGGTCCGCGCGACCGCCGGGGAGCGCGACCGGCTGCGCGCCGAGCTCGGGATCCCGGCGGGCAAGAAGGCCGTCCTCTACACCCCCACGCACCGCGACTACCGGCGGGACTTCGCGCCGACGTTCGACATCCGGCGGTTCGCCCAGGAGCTCGGCGACGAGTACGTGCTGCTGCTCCGCGCGCACTACTTCTACAAGCCGGAGGCCGAGCTCTGGGACCGGGAGCGCGTCATCGACGTCTCCGCGCACCGCTCGGTCGAGGAGCTGTGCATCGCGTCCGACGCGCTGCTCACCGACTATTCGTCGATCATGTTCGACTACGCGGTGCTGCCCGACCGGCCAATCGTGATCTTCGCCGCGGACTGGGAGACCTACCGGCTCACCCGGGGCGTCAACTTCGACCTGATGGAGTTCCCGCCCGGCGTCGTGGCCCGGACGGAAGAGGACCTGCTGAAGGGCTTCCGCGCCGGCACGCCGTGGGGCGACGCCGCCGCCCGGTCGCGGGCGGCGTTCCGGGACCGGTTCTGCCCCTGGGAGGACGGCCGGGCATCCGAACGGGCGGTCCGCCGGGTATTCCTCGGTGAGAACGTTCCGAACCCGCCCCGCCCGTAGTTCCTCCCCGCCGTCCCGTCCCCTCGCCTGCCCCCGCCTAGGAGTTCCCTTGGTGCCCAACCTCATCAGTGTCGTCGTCCTCGCGCGCCGTTCCGGCGCCGACCTGGCCGAGACGCTGGCCTCGCTCGCCGCGCAGTCGTACGGCACGCTCGAAGTGCTGGTGGTGGACGGCGGCACGGGGGCGGGGGCGGACGCGACGCTCCCTGACGAACGGTTCCGGCTGATTCGAGAGGGCGCTCCTGGGCGGGGCGCGGCGCGCAACATCGGCGTGCGTGCGGCCACCGGTGAGTTCCTGGCCTTCGCGGAGGACGGTGACGTCCTGCCGGAGAACGCCCTCGAACTCCTCCACGCCGCCCTGTCCGCGGGCAAGTCGGACTTCGCGGCGGGCAACGTCGGCGTCCGGCGCGAAGGAGGGACGCTCCCCTCCTCCTTCCACAGCGAGGCGTTCGCCAAGGGCCTGGCCGGTACGCACATCCGGCGGCACGAGGAGCTGCTCCGGGACCGGTACGTCACCAACAAGCTGTTCCGCGCCTCGTTCTGGGAGCGGCACGGCCTGGAGTTCCCGGACGTCAACCGCGACGACGATCTCGCGGTCGCGGTGCCCGCGCACTTCCTGGCCGACGCGGTCGACGTCGTCCCCCAGATCGTGGTGCGGCGGTTCGCCGACGTGGCGCCCGCGCCGAGCGCGGTGCCGCAGGACGCGGCCGACGGCTTCGCCGCCGTCGAGGCCGTGCTGGCCCGGCTCGACGGCCGGTGGAAGCCCAAGGAGCGGCGCCGGTTCCTGGCCGCCGTGCTCGACCGCGAGCTGCGCGCCTTCCTCGACGGCCTGCCGGACACCACCGACGAGGAACGCGACCAGATCGTCGCGCAGGCGGCGGCGCACGGCGAGTGGCTGGATCCCAAGGCGCTCGCCGAGGTGCCCGCGATCACCCGGCTGAAGTGGCACCTGGCCGCCCAGAAGAAGCGGACCGAGCTCGTCAAGGTGGTCCGGTACGGGCGCGGCAAGCCCAACCCCTCCATCGTCCGCGAGGGCATGCACCGCTACGTCGTCCATCCGTACTGGAAGGACGAGGCGATCGACGTGCCGCAGGAGATGTACCGCGCGCGCACCGAGGTGGGGCTGCGCGGCAGGGTGCACTCGGTCTCGTGGCGCGACGGCAGGCTCGTCGTCACCGGTGAGGCGTACATCAACTCGGTGAGCTCGCGCCGGCGCTGGGCCGCGATCAAGGGCGTCACGCTGCGGTCGGGACGCCGGCGGATCCCGCTGCTCGCCCGCCAGACCCACAAGCCCGGCAAGAAGTCCGGCGCGTGGACGGGGTTCGAGTTCACGCTCGACCCGAAGAAGCTGCGGCGGCGCGGTGCCTGGTCCGACGGCGTCTGGGACGTGGAGGCGACGGTCTTCAACTCCGGGGTGCTGCGTTCGGCCCGCCTGCGCGGCGGGACGAGCGGCAGCGGCGCCCGTCCGCCGTACCACTACGTCACCGACGACGTCCGGATCGTCCCGCAGGTCGTCGACGGGACGCTGCGCGTCGCCGTGGAGACCGTCACCGCCAGGGCCACCGCGCTCCGCTGGGCCGAGGACGCGCTGGAACTGGAAGGCGTCGCCACGGGTGAGGCTCCCAGCGAGCTGTCTCTCACCTTGGGCGACGACATCGTCCGGACCGCCGTGACCACCACCGGCGACGGCCGTTTCACGGCGGTCGTACCGCTGCCGTCGGGCTCCGGCGACACCGACCCGCAGGCCATCGACGACACCCGCGACTGGGCGGTGCTGCTGGACGGCCGTCCGCTGGTCCTGGCCGAAGGCGTCGCCGACCTCGAACGGCTCATCGGCACGCAGGAGGTCTTCGCCGGGCGCGGCGCCGCGGGCTACCTGCGGCTGCAACTGCGCACGGCACGGCTGCTCGTCACCGCCGCGAGCTGGCGTGACGACGGCACGCTCGTCCTCGCCGGCAGCCACGCCGTCAGTATTGCCCGAGGGGGGACGACCCCCCACACCCCCCGGAGCGGCTCCGCCGCTGCCTTTGACGGCGGAGACATCGTCATTCGCAGCCGTGGCCGCCGCAAGGACTACCCGTTCGCGGTCACGGCGGCCGAGGACGGCACGCTGACCTGCGAAGTACCGGTCGCTGCGGTGCCGAGCGTCGCCGGTGTGCTGCCGCTGCGCCAGGGCCGCTGGGACGTGCTCTTCCGGCCCGCCGGCGGCCGGCCGCTGGCCGTGCGGACGACCCCCGAGGTCGCGGCCGGACCGGCCGGGCCGGTCGAGGTCGCGCGGCGCGGCTACGCGCTGGAGCACCAGGGCACCGGCCTCGTCGTCCACGTGACCTCGGACCTGGGCCAGGACGAGAAGAGCAGCGCCGCCACCATGCGCGCGGAGGCGCGCAAGCGCGTCGCCAAGGACGGCCTGCGCGACACCGTGCTGTTCTCCTGCTTCAACGGCCGCCAGTACTCCGACAGCCCGCGCGCGATCCACGAGGAGCTCGTGCGGCGCGGCGTGGACATGGAGCAGCTGTGGGTCGTCAACGACGGCCAGGTGGAGCTGCCGGACACGCTCCGGCCCGTCCGGCTGAACGGGCAGGAGTGGCACGAGGCGATGGCCTCGTCCCGCTACATCATCACCAACCACCGCCTCGGCGACTGGTTCCAGCGGCACCCCGACCAGGTGGTGCTGCAGGCGTGGCACGGCACCCCGCTGAAGAAGATCGGCCGGGACCTCAAGGAGGTGCACTTCGCCTACGCGCCGGGCATGAAGAAGGCCCTCCAGGCGCAGACGCAGGCCAAGTCGGCCGACGTCCCGGCGACGCCCAACCTGCCGGAGTGGACGCACCTGCTGTCGCCCAACCCGTTCAGCACCGAGATCTTCCGCCGGGCGTTCGCGTTCAAGGGCGAGATCATCGAGGCCGGGTACCCGCGCAACGACGTGCTCTACCACCCGGAGGCCGACCGGATCGCCGCGTCGGTGCGCGCCAAGCTCGGCGTGCCGGACGGCAAGAAGGTCGTGCTGTACGCGCCGACCTGGCGGGACGACCAGTACTACAGCCGGGGCCGCTACAAGTTCGACCTGCGGCTCGACCTGGACCGCGCGCGGGCGGCGCTGGGCGACGACCACGTGCTGCTCGTCCGCCTGCACAGCAACGTGGTGGACGGCGTCCCCGACGACGGCAACGGCTTCGTCTTCGACGTCTCGCTCTATCCCGACATCGCCGAGCTCTACCTGATCTCCGACATGATGATCACCGACTACTCCTCGGTGATGTTCGACTTCGCCAACACCCGGCGGCCGTTGCTGTTCTTCACCTACGACCTGGCCGACTACCGGGACCGGCTGCGCGGCTTCTACTTCGACTTCGAGAAGGAGGCGCCGGGGCCGCTGCTGGAGACCTCGGACGCGCTCATCGAGGCGATCCGCGACGCCGCGACCGTGAGCAAGGACTACGCGAGCGAGTACGACGCGTTCGTCCAGCGGTTCTGCCCGCTCGACGACGGCAAGGCCGCGGCCCGTGTGGTGGACCAGATCTTCGAGCTCTGATCAGGGGGTCTCGGCGATCTCGCGCCAGCCGCCGAAGGCGGGGGCGCCGGGGGCCTGCTGCCGGTTGATCAGGAGGCGGCCGTGGTGGCCGAGCGTGGCGACCACGGCCCGGCCGGTCGAATCGAGGGCGAGGGACGGGGGGCCGACGATCGGGCCGCCCAGGGACGTCCAGCGGCCGAACGCCTGCCTCTGGGGTATGGCTGCCGACCGGCCTCCCCTGCCCATTGGCGGGCCGTCGTCCGCCACGGCGCAGCTCGTTCCGGCGGGCAGGCTGCCACGCGCGCAGATCATGGCTCCGGCACCGGTGGCCACCAGGGCCGGTGCCTCAATTCCGGCGGCACCGCCCACGCGCTGCGGCGCCGAGAAGGTGCCGTCGGGCTGCTCGGTCTGAAGCAGGTACTCGCCGGACGCCGGGTCGCGGCGCACCAGCTGCGGGACCCCGCCCGGACCGGCGGCGAGCCGGAGCGGCCCGGCGGGCGCGGTGTAGCCGATGTCCTCGCCCCGGACCAGCCTGCCGGTGGCGTCCTCGCGCCAGCGCACCACCGTGCCCGGACCTGCCTGCTTGAGCCACGGCGGGCCCTGCGAGTCGTCGTCGGACGCGGCGAACACCTGGACCGGTGACCGTCCGGCGGGCGTCACGGCGAGCCCGTCGCGGAGGTTCTGGCCGCCCAGGTCGCGCCAGCGGCCGAACCCGCCCTGCGGCTTGTCCTGCGTCCGCATCGCCAGGGTGCCTCTGCCCGTGCGGACCAGCACCATCACCCTGCCGTCCGCGGTCGCGGTGACCGCCGGAGCGCCCGTGAGCTTGTGATCACCCTTGCGGCCGGGCGCGCCAAGCCGGGTCACCTGCCACGCGTTCGCCTTGTCCGCCTGGAACAGCACGATCCCGTGGGTGTCGTCGTTCCGGCGCGCCGCGACCAGCCAGCGGTCGCCGCCGACGCCGACCGAGATCGAGGGGTTGAGCGGGAAACCCGGATCGATCCGGAGGGGCCCGCTCCACCGCTCGGCCGTCCGCTGCGTCCACACGTACAGCCCGCCCTGCTCGACCGCGAACGCGCGCAGCAGGCCGTCCGGGCCGCGGGCGAGCTGCACGCCGCCGCCGGGCCACCGGCGGTACATCCGCTGCGTCCACGCCCAGTACTTGCGGAGCTTCCGCTTGGTGATCAGCCGGTCGTGGTGGCGGTATCCCTCGAAGACGGTCTTCTTGCGGCCGCGCTGGCCTGGGCCCAGGTTCGCCGGAAGCCGCAGGATCGGATAGTCGATGTAGCCGATCTCGATCAGCCGGGGATCGCCCACGCCGCGCACCGCCTCGGCCGTGAGGCGCGCGGCGGCGATGTGGTCCTTGTGGTCGTGCCCGTCCGGCTGGGTGTCCTGGTACCGGACCACCGTCGACCGGAACGTCGTGACGAGCGACTGGAGCGCGGCCAGCAGATCGGCGCGGCTCACGCAGCGGGCGAAGGGCGAGCCCGGAGGCACGACGGTCGGAGCGCAGAAGGTGCCGGTCAGATCCTTCTGGAGCCGCGTCATCGCCTGCTTGCCCACCGTGCCGGGGCGGCCGTCGGCGCCGTCCGGCAGCCGGAACCAGACCAGCCGCACGGTCGGCCGCGCCGCGAGCGTGTCGACCTGGACGGTGAGCGGGCCCGCCGTCATGGAGTTGCGGTTCCAGCGGTCGGGAACGCCGGCCATCCTGGCGTACGCCGTCCGGATCCCGCGTTCCCTGCTCTCGGAGTACCGCTGCGGGTCGTAGGTCTTGGCACGGCCCTCGCCGGCGGTCAGGAAGACCGTCACCGTCTCGTGCCCGGCCGTGACGACGTCCTGGATGTCGGGGTTCATGAAGAGCAGGTCGTCGTCCTCGTGCGCGACGACCTGCAGATACCGGTCCGCCTGGCCGACCGCGTCGGGGACGGCGGCGGCGGGACGGGCGGGCACGGTCACGCGCGGCGTGGGGCCGCCCGTGCCGGTGAACGAGAGGCCGGCGAAGGCCAGCACGAGACCCGCCGTGACCGTCACAAAGATGATCAAGGCGGCACCACGGCCGCCCCCACGTCTCCCCACGCGCGTCGCTCTCCCCCGAGACGGGCGGGCGACGGCGCCCGCGAACGTGAGACCTCTGGCCGGAAGTGTGGACGAGATCGGCCTATCACCGCAAGATCAAAATAGGAGGAAATTTCAGGCAACCTTTCGGGGTGCTCGCGGCGTCATTAGTGCGAGATTCGCGCCGGACCCGGAATGGACCCGGCGCTCACATACACGGGGGAGCCGCCTTGATTGCGATGTCTGAACGCCAGACACCGGGCGTCCGACGGCTCGCGACGACGCTCGTCGTCGTACCGGCGCTGAACGAGGAATCCGCCATCGCCGGCGTCCTCAAAGAACTGGCCGCCGCCTGTCCCGACGCCGACGTCCTCGTCATCGACGACGGGTCGTCCGACGGCACGGCGGCGCAGGCCACCGCGCTCGGGGTGCCCGTCGTCCGGCTGCCGTTCAACCTCGGGGTCGGGGGCGCCATGCGGGCCGGTTACCGGCACGCGCTGCGCCACGGCTACACCGCGGTGGTCCAGGTGGACGCCGACGGGCAGCACGACGCCGCGTACATCCCGCGGCTCGTGGCCGAACTGGCCACCGCGGACCTGGTCATCGGCGCGCGCTTCGCCGGCGAGGGCGAGTACTCGGCCGGGCGCGGACCGCGCCGCTGGGCGATGAGCCTGCTCGCGGGCGTGCTGTCGCGGCTGGCCGGCACGCGGCTCACCGACACCACGAGCGGCTTCCGGGCCGCAGGGCCGCGCGCCATCCAGCTGTTCGCCGAGCATTACCCCGCCGAGTACCTGGGCGACACGGTCGAGTCGACGGTGATCGCCGTGCGGTCCGGATACCGGGTGCGGCAGGTGCCGGTCGCGATGCGGCCGCGGGCCTCCGGGCGGGCCAGCCAGTCCTCGCTGCGCGCGACGATCTACCTGTTCCGCGCGGTCGTGGCGCTCGGGCTGGCGCTGGTGCGCCGCTGGACGCCGGGGTCGCCCGCCGTATGAAGGCCTACCATCTGGGGCTGATCGGCGCCGCGATCGCCCTCTTCGTGATCTTCGAGATGTTGCGCCGGCGGCGGCTCCGCGAGAAATACGCGATCACCTGGGTCGTCCTCGCCGTCTTCATCGTGCTCATCGCGGCGTTCCCCGGGATCCTCACGTGGGCCGCCGACCTCACCGGGGTCCAGGTCCCGGCGAACCTGCTGTTCTTCGGCGCCAGCCTGCTGCTGCTCGCGATGAACGTGCAGCTCAGCTCCGAGGTGAGCCGGCTGGAGGACAAGGTCCGCACGCTCGCCGAAGAGCTCGGCCTGCAACGCCTGCGCATCGAGCAGATCGAAGGGTCCGCCCGGCGGACCGGGCCTCCCGACGGCCCATGACGGCGCGGACACGGACGTCGGTCGCCGCCGGGACCGTGACCGTCGGGGCCGGGCTCGTCCTGCTCGGGGCGTCCGCCACCGTCTATCTGGTGCTGTCGGCCCGGGCGGCCGGCCCGCGCGAGTTCGCCTCGGTCTCCACGTTGTGGACGCTGGTCTACACGTTCGGGATCGGCGCGTTCCTGCCGTTCGAGCAGGAGCTGGGACGGGCCATCGCGGGACGCACCGAGCTTGGCGAGGGCGGCGCGCCCGTGGTGGTGCGCACCGCCCAGGCCGCCGCCGTGACGCTCGCCGTCCTGCTGGCCGCCGGGGCGATCCTTTCCCCTGTGCTGGTGGACCGGCTGTTCGACGACCGGTGGGCGCTCTTCCTCGCGCTGTCGGTCGCGGTGGCCGCGATGGCCGGGCAGTACGTCACGCGCGGGGTGTTCTCGGGTTCGGGGCGGTTCGGCTGGTATTCGGCCCAGCTCGGCGTCGAGGGCGGGGTCCGGATCATCGGCTGCGGAATCCTCTTCGCGATCGGCGTGCACTCGGTCGCGCCGTACGCCTGGTTGCTGGCCCTGGCCCCGCTGGCATCGGTCCTGGTGACCGTTCCCGGGACGCGGGAAGCGCTGCGCCCGGGGCCGCCGGCGCCGTGGACGGAGATCTCCGCGAACCTCGGCTGGCTCCTCGTCGCCACCGTGAGCGCCCAGGGCGTCGCGAACGCGGCCATGGTCGCCATGGCGCTGCTGGCGCCGGACAGCGACGCCGCCGGGCAGTTCCTCGCGGCGTTCGTGATCGCCCGGGTGCCGCTGTTCCTGTTCCAGGCCGTCCAGGCCGTGCTGATCCCCGGGCTGGCGCGGGCGCTGGCCACCGGCGACCGGGCACGCTTCCGGCAGGAGTCGCGCCGGGTGCTGGCCGCCACGGGCGCGGTCGCGGCGGCGGGCGTGCTCGGCGCCGCCGCGCTCGGGCCCCAGGTGCTGCGGCTGGCGTTCGGCGCGGAGTTCGCGCTCGGCCGCCTCGACATCGTGGTCCTGGCCGCCGCCACCGGTTTCTACATGATCGCCCAGGTCTTCCAGTCGGGCGTGGTCGCGCTCGAACGGCACCGCGACAACGCCCTCGGCTGGGCCGCCGCGCTGGCCGTCTTCGCGCTCGCCTGCCTGATCCCCGTGTCCGCCCTGCACCGGGTCGAGCTGGCGCTCGTGTCGTCGTGCGCCGTGGCCGCCTGCCTGCTGGGCGCGCGGCTTCGCGATGGAGTCAAGTCTTGATCAACCGTTTGCTCGACCGGCTCTCGGATGCGGCGGTCGTGGCGTTCGCGGTGTGGACGGCCGTTTACCACCTGGGACTGCTGTTCGACCCGCCCGCGTGGGTGCTCGTGGCCTGCTGGCTGGTGGTACTCGCGATCATGGGCGGTCTCTATGCGTGGCGGCTGGTGCCGGGACCGGCGAAACGGGCGCCGGACACCTCCCTGCACCGGCCGCCACCCGGCTACTGGGCGTTCGCCGCCATCGCCCTCGGTGTGGTCGCGGGAGCGGCGGCGGGGCTCCACACGTCCGGCGTGCCGTGGTGGCCGGTCTGGACGGCCGGGCTGCTGAGCGTCGCGGCCACCGCCGTCGTCTTCGTCGGCGCCCGGGGTGTCGTGGTCGTTCCGGACGGGTCGGACGAGCCCGCGCACGGGACGGCTGTGGTGCCTGCGCTGACGGCCCTGGGGCTCGCGGTCGGTTCGCTCTTTCTCATCAACACCGATGGCGACGACGCGTTCTTCGTATCCCGTTCGGTGTGGACGGCCGCTCACGACCGGGTCGCCCTTCACGACGTCGTCTTCACGCAGGGCGAGATCCCGCCGATCGCGGGCGAGCCGCCGGTCTCCTCGATCGAGGTCCTGGTCGGGGCGCTCGCCAGGGTGCTGGGCGTGCCCGCCGCCTCCTTCCTCTGGTACGTCGCGCTCCCGGCGGCAGTCTTCCTCGCCGTCTGGGCGCTGTGGCGGCTCGTCCGGGAATGGGCGCCGCGCCGCCCGCTCGCCTGCTTCGCGGTCGCCGTCGTCTACCTGATCTGGTCCGGCGAGAGCAGGGGCTCGCTCGGGGCGTTCCACCTGCTGCGCATGTGGCAGGGCAAGGCGATGTTCGTGTCGGTGGTGATCCCGCTGTTGTACGTCTACCTGACCCGATGGGCGGAACGGCGCTCGCCGGCCGCGCTCGGGCTGGCCGCCGCGGCGGGGGTCGCGGCGACCGGGCTGTCGTCCACGGCGGCGCTCCTCGTCCCGCTCGTGGTCGCGGCGGTGGCGGGGCCGCTGATCGTCACCGGCCGGGCCCGGGCCGGGCTGGCGGCCGCGGCGGCCCTGGCGTACCCGGTCGGCGCGGGGGCCCTCGTCACGCTCACCCACAGCGGCGGCGCGATGGTCGAAGGGCATGCCGACGGCGCGGCCGCCAGCTACACGGTGGTGCTGCTCGCCGGGGTTCTCGGCGTGATCGGCGGGTGTGCGCTCTGGCTGGGGCCTTGGCTGGCCCGTCCGGGCGTCCCCGCCCTCATCGCCGGTGGCGTCGCGGCCGTCGCGGCCGTGCTGTTCGTCAACGGGCTGCTGGAGTTCCTGGGCTCCGCGACCGGCGCCGGACCGGTGATGTGGCGGACGATGTGGGTCGTCCCCGCGCCCGTGCTGGTCGGCCTGCTCGCCACCGTCGCGCTGCCCGGGGCGCTCGCGCACGGAAGGCCGGGGGCGCGCCGGTGGCTCGCCCTGGCGCCCCCGATCGTGATCTGCGGTGCGCTCGTGGTGGGCGGGCTGCCGCTCTCCGCGCGCGGCGCCGGGACGCTGGTGGAAGACCGCCCCTCGTGGAAGGCCGTTCCCAAGGAACTGCGGACGTCGCGGGCGGTCGTGAACGAGGCGAAGGCACGCGGCGGCACCGTGGTCCTGATGCCGCAGCGCTATATGCGGACGGTCCCGATGTTCGCCATCGGGGTCAACGCGGTCAGTCCCAACGGCCATCACCTGACGATCCTCGGTGCGCCCCGTTCGTTCACCGAAGACCGCAGGCTGCTCACACAGCTCGTCCGGTCGTCCAAGGACCCCAAACCGGCCGCCGGGCCGGTACGCGAGGCACTTCGTCGGGTGAAGGTCACCGTGGCCTGCGCGTACCGCGGTGACCGGGTGGCGCTGCGGCTCATCGCCGCCGCGGGCTACGGCGGGCGGCACAGGGTCGGCGGTCTCGACTGCCTCGTCGCGAACAACGTTCCTCCAGCGAAACCCTGACGTCCCCTCGCGTACGACCGCAGTTCGCCGGGGCCGTCCACCATCTCCGGGATGACCGACCAAGCGACCGGACTCGCACCCCTTCTGGCGATCATCACCGACGAGCGGCCCTGGGGCCGCTTCGAGCGGTTCACCCTGAACGAGCCGTCCACCGTGAAGATCATCCACGTGGCGCCGGGACAGCGGCTCAGCCTGCAGCGGCACCGCCACCGCGACGAGCTGTGGGTGGCGCTCGACCGCGGCGCCGTCTTCGAGGTGGCCGGGCAGCGCATCGAGCCCGAGGTCGGCGAGCGGGTACTGATCAAGGCCGGGGACACGCACCGGATGGGCTCGTCGGGCCCGGCCGTGCGCGTGCTGGAGATCGCCTTCGGCGAGTTCGACGAGGACGACATCGAACGCCTCGAAGACTCCTACGGCCGCGCCTGACCCACCGATGTGAGCGAGCGTGCGGCGGCGCCCCCCGGCGGGCGGGCGCGGGACCCCTTCTTCGACAACGCCAAGTTCGTGGCGATCACGCTCGTGGTGGCGGGCCACGCCATCGGCGGGCTGCGGGACGTGCCCGCCGCGCGGGCGGTCTACGTCTTCATCTACATGTTCCACATGCCGGTGTTCATCCTGCTCACCGGCTACCTCTCGCGCGGATTCACGCTGGCGGGCAGCCGGGTGCGCAAGCTCACCCTGCAACTCGTCGTGCCCTACGTGTTCTTCGAGATCCTCTTCTCGCTGTACTTCTGGCTCACGACGAGCAAGCCGCTGGAGTTCAGCCTGCTGCGGCCGACGTACGTCATGTGGTTCCTGATGGCGGTCTTCCTGTGGCGGCTGACCACGCCCGTCTGGAAGCAGCTCCGCTGGCCGTTCGCCATCGCGCTGGGCATCTCGCTCCTGTCGTACATGACCGAGATGCCCAAGGAGCTGAGCCTGCATCGCATGTTCGGCCTGCTGCCGTTCTACGTGCTGGGCACGCTGCTCCGCCCTGAGCACTTCCAGGCGCTCCGGACGCCGCGGGCGAAGGTGCTCGGCACCGCCACCTTGCTGCTCGGGCTGCTCTTCATCAGCACGGTGGGCCGGAAACTGCCGCACCAGTGGGTGTTCTGGGACAGCGGGCATGAGGCGCTCGACGTCAGCAACGTCATGGGCACCCTCGTCCGGACGGGCATGTTCGGGCTCTCGATGGCCCTCACGTTCGCCTTCCTGGCGGTGGTCCCGGCGAGACGGCTGTGGTTCACCGCGCTGGGCGCCACCACGCTGTACGCGTACCTGCTGCACGACTTCGCCGTCCGCACGTTGATGATCTATTTCGGCTGGTACGAGCTGGAATGGCTGCACACACCGCCCGGCGTCGCCCTGGTGGCGATCGCCGGCTCCGTGCTGGCCACCGTCCTCTGCACGCCGCCGGTCGTCCGGGCCACCCGCTTCCTCGTCGAACCCCGGCTGAACTGGCTTTTCGCACCGGCTCAGCCGTCTTCGCCCGCGCCTCGGAGCGCGCCGCGGACCGCGCACCAGGGCAGCAAGCCTTAGGCAGGACGACAGCGCCCGTTCATGTACGGGTCACAGAACCGCAGAACTGCGTGCCTAACGTCTGGGACTCCGGGGCCGAAGGCTCCCTCCACCCCTTACCACCTGAGGAAACACGTGCGTGTCGTCTGTATCGTCCCCGCGCGCGGCGGCTCGAAGGGCGTTCCCCGCAAGAACCTCGCCCGCGTCGGCGGCCGCAGCCTCGTCACCCGTGCCGTCCAGGCGGCGCTCGCCGCGCCGCTGATCGACGCGGTCGTGGTCAGCACCGACGACGCCGAGATCGCCGCCGAGGCGCGCGGCGCCGGCGCCCGCGTGGTGGACCGTCCCGGCGACCTCAGCGGCGACACCGCCACCTCCGAGTCGGCGCTCCTGCACACACTGGACCAGATCGAGGAGAGCCCGGAGGTGACGGTCATGGTGCAGTGCACCAGCCCGTTCATCGACCCCGCCGACCTCGACGCCGCCGTGGGACGCGTGCTGGACGGCGCGGCCGACAGCGTCTTCGCGGCGATGGAGTCCCACGAGTTCCAGTGGCGCGAGGTCGACGACCGGGGGGTCGCAGCGGTCGGCCACGACGCCGCGCAACGTCCGCGACGCCAGGACCGGCCCGTCCACTACCGCGAGACCGGCGCGTTCTACGTGATGCGCACCGCGGAGCTGCGCGTCCTGAAGCACCGCTTCTTCGGCCACATCGCCGCCCAGCCCGTCCGGCCCGAACACGCCATCGAGGTCGACACCGAGACGGACCTGGCGCTCGCCCGCGCCATGGTGCCGCTCGCCGAGCCGCCCGAACCGCTGGACGTGGACGCGGTGGTGACGGACTTCGACGGCGTGCACACCGACGACCGGGCCTGGGTGGACCAGGACGGAACCGAGAGCGTGGCCGTCAGCCGTTCCGACGGCATGGGGGTCTCGCTGCTGCGCCGCGCGGGCGTCCCGCTGCTGATCCTGTCGACCGAGGTCAACCCGGTGGTCGCGGCGCGGGCCCGCAAGCTGAAGGTGCCGGTGCTGCACGGCCTGGAGGACAAGGCCGCGGCGCTGCGCAAATGGATGGCCGACGAGGGCCACGACCCCCGGCGGGTCGCCTACGTCGGCAACGACGTCAATGATCTCGGCTGCCTGGCACTCGTCGGCTGGCCGATCGCCGTCCCCGGCTCCTCTCCCGAGGTGCTGGCGGCGGCGCGCATCACCCTCACCCGTCCCGGCGGCGCCGGGGCGGTCCGCGAGCTCTGCGATCGCGTCCTGCAAGCACGCGGGACCGCGGCGCGGACCGAACAGGAATCCAAGGACGGCGAGATATGAGCTCGGCAGTGGACACCCGCCCCCGCACCGTGCGGATCGGCGGCAGCGAGATCGGCGACGGGCAGCCCGTCTACGTCATCGGTGAGATCGGCATCAACCACAACGGCGACGTGGACATCGCCCGGCGCCTGATCAACATCGCGGCCGACGCCGGCTGCCAGGCGGTCAAGTTCCAGAAGCGCACGCCGGAGATCTGCGTGCCCGTCGAGCAGCGCGGCAAGCTCCGCCAGACTCCGTGGGGCGAGATGACCTACATGGAGTACAAGGAGCGGGTCGAGTTCGGCATCGACGAGTACCAGCAGATCGCCAAGTACGCCGCCGACCGCGGCATCGACTGGTTCGCCTCGCCGTGGGACGTGCCGTCGGTCGAGTTCCTGGAGGAGCTCGACGTCGTCACGCACAAGGTCGCCTCGGCCTCGGTCACCGACCACGAGCTGCTGCGCGCGCTGGCCGCCACCGGCAAGCCGATCATCCTGTCCACCGGCATGTCGACGCTCGACGAGATCGACGCCGCGGTGGAGATCCTCGGCACCGAGGGACTGATCATCCTGCACTCCACCTCGACCTACCCGCTGCCGCCCGCCGAGGCCAACCTCCGGACGATCGCCACCCTCCAGGAGCGGTACGGCGTCCCGGTCGGCTACTCCGGCCACGAGCGCGGGCTGCAGATCTCGCTCGCCGCCGTCACGATGGGCGCGGTCATGGTCGAGCGCCACATCACCCTGGACCGCACCATGTGGGGCTCCGACCACGCCGCCTCCCTGGAGCCGACCGGCCTGGAGCACCTCGTCCGCGACATCCGCATCATCGGCGAGGCCCTCGGCGACGGCGACAAGCGGGTGTTCCCCGGCGAGGTGGAGCCGCGGGCACGCCTGCGCCGGACCACCGCCTGAGGAATCGAGTGACCCCAGAGCTCTCGGTCGTCATCCCGGCCCGCGACGTCGCCCCCCATCTGGACGACCTGCTCCGCGGGCTGGCCGCCAACGCCCGCGCCGGCGTCGAGTTCATCGTGATCGACGACGGCTCGGCGGACCGTACCCCGGAGATCCTCCAGGAGGCGCGGGTCGACGGCCTCACGGTCGTCCGCAACGACCGGCCCGCTGGCGTCGCGGCGGCGCGCAACCAGGGGCTCGCCCTGTCGTCGGGGCGGTACGTCACCTACCTGGACGCCGACGACTACGTGATGCCGGGCTACTACGCCGAGCTCGTGGCGGCGATCGAGGGCCTGGGGTGCGACTTCGTCCGCGTCGACCACGTCCAGGTGACCGGGACGAGGCGGATCCCCGAGCCGGCCCCGATGGGCCGGCGCGGGGTGGTCCTCGACCCGCGGGACGGGATCCTCCCCGTGCACGAGAACTCCATGGTCGACTACCCGGCGATCTGGGCGGGCGTCTACCGGCGCGAGCTCGGCGACCTGCTCGCCATGGACGAACGCCTGCACACCGCCGAGGACCGTCCCTGGGTCTGGCGGCTGCACCGGGAGGCGGCCTCGTACGCGGTCGTCCCGCTCGCCGGGCTCCACTACCGCCAGCGGCCGGGCTCGCTGCGCCAGATCGGCGACGAACGCCAGCTGCACTTCTTCGACGCGTTCGACCAGGTGATCGCCGGACTGGCGGACGACCCCGACCACGAGAGCTTCCTGCGCAAGGCGGCTCGCACGTACTGCGCCATCATCGCGTTCCACCTGAAGCGGCGGGACAGGCTGTCCCCCGAGCTCAGGGAACGGCTCTACGACAGAGGCCGGACGGCTCTGCGGGCCCTGCCCGAGGAGACCCTGGCCGAGACGCTGCCGGGGATGGGCGGCGAGCGGGCCCGCCTCTTCGCCGACCTGCTGGGGGTCTCATGACCGTCCGGCTCTTCACGTGCGCGTCCGTGCCGGCCGCGCTGGCCATGGCGGCGGCGATCGACGCGGGCATGCTCGGCTCGGCCCGCCGCGTCCTGCTGGTGAGCGACGAGACGGCCATCCCCGAATTGGCGCCGTCGATCCGCGACGACCCCGGCTTCGCCTCGGCCGCCCGACGCTTCGACGACATCGTCTCGTGGAATGAGACCATCGCCCCGGCGCACCCCGGCGGCTGGACGCCGCGCAGCGAGGACCGCCCGATGTTCGAGCGCATGCTCCGCCGCGAATGGGACCTCGGCGACGAGCCCGTCGAACTGGTCCTCGGCTCCGCGACGTCCGCGCCGGGCAGGGCGCTCGCCACGATCTTCCGTTCGGGCCCGGTCACCGTCTGCACCGGCTCACCCGAGGTGTACGCGCCGACCCCGGCCGCCCTCCCCACCGGAATGGGCAGCCGGATCGAGCGCCTGCTCCACCTGGACCTGGTGCCCGGCCTGGCACCCCACCTCCTCGCCGAGTACGGCACCCCCGCCGAGGCCGTCCCGCCCGACGCCTACCGGACGCTCCTGACCGAGGCCGCCGCCGAGCTGGATCGGCCCCTGATCGGCACCGTCCTGATCATCGGCGCCGCCGACCGCGCGGACACACTGGACGTCACCACGCTCCGAGGCGTCGCCGCGAGCGGCCACACGACCGTCGTGTACGCGCCGTCCCCGCGAGCACCGACCTGGTCGAGCCTGGCGGCCCGCATGTCCGGCGAAGCCGAGACCCTCGGCGTACGCCTGCTGACGGCCACCCCGCGAGCACCGGCCGAGGTCCTGTGCGCGACCCTGGCACCGAACCTCCTCGTAGGCTCCGACGTCTCCGCCCTCCTCTCGGCCTGGCGCCACCTCGACACCCCCGCCGCCCACGTGGAAACGTTTCCCTCCCACGCCAAGGACGAGCACCAGATCCCCGCCGTCATCGCGACACACCTGTTCCCCCAGCTCTCTCCCGAAGGCGTCCGCTCGGCGCAGGCGCGGACCAGCGGTTTGGCGCAAGGGGAACTCGGGGATCTGGTGACAGCCGTGGGTTACTGCTTGCGGCCTGGCAGTCGGCCGGATCTGCGTGCTTCCGCCGTCGCTTATTTGGAGCGCCACGTCGGCTCGCCTTACTTCCGGCGGGAGCGTCTTGCGGAGCTCGGGCTGCCCGGCGGGGCGCCGCCTCCGGCGGAGGAGCCCGCGGCGGCGCCGCCAGAACTGGTCATGCGAAGGCGTGGCCGCATCACCACACGCCTGCTTCGATCCAGATGACCCCGACCGACGACCCCGACCAACGAAACGGCCTCATGAGCAAGGAGAACATCCGATGACCACGCTGTCGGTCATCGTGCCGGCCCGGAACGTCCAGGGCTATGCCGGCGACATGCTGCGCGGCCTGGCCGCGAACGCCCGGGACGACTTCGAGTACATCGTCGTGGACGACGGTTCGACCGACCGGACCCCGGAGATCCTCGCGGCGGCGGCGGAGCGCGTCCCGCGGCTGACGGTGGTGCGCCACGACCAGGCCAAGGGGCTGAGCGGCGCCCGCAACGCGGGGCTCGCCGTCTCGACCGGCCGGTACATCAGCTACCTGGACGGGGACGACTGGGTCGTGCCGGGCTATTTCGCCGACCTCGTCGAGGCGATCGACGGGCTGGGGTGCGACTTCGTCCGCGTCGACCACATCCAGGTCTTCGGGCGGCGCCGGGTGGTGGAGCGGGCCCCCGCGCCGAGGCGGGGCGTCGTGCTGAAGCCGCGGGAGGCGATCCTGCCCGCGCACGACAAGACGATGGTCGACTACCCGTACGCGTGGGCCGGGGTCTTCCGCCGGGAGCTGGCCGACGCGGGCATGCTGGCCTTCGACGAGCCGCTGCTGACCGCCGAGGACCGGCCGTGGATCTGGCGGCTGCACCGGCTGGCGGGTTCGTACGCGGTGGTCTCGCTGGCGGGCGTGCACTACCGGCGCGAGGTGGCCGGGTCGCTCACGCAGGTGGGCGACGCCCGGCAGCTGCACTTCTTCGACTCGTTCGACATGGTCCTGGCCGAGCTCGCCGACGATCCGGACAGGGTGCCCTTCGTCCGCAAGGCCGTGCGGACGTATCTGGCCGTCATCGCGCACCATCTGTCAGAGCGGGAGCGGCTGACGCCGGTCCTGCGCCGGCAGCTGCGCGCCCGCGCCCGGACCACCATCAAGGGCATGCCGCCCGAGGTGCTCGCGGAGGTCCTGCCCGGCCTCGGCGGCGAGCGCACGCGGTTGTTCACCCAGCAGCTCGGAACGGACGTGATCCTGTGACCCAGATCTTCGTCGCGGGCACGATGTACGGCGCGATGACGGTCGCGGCCGCGATCGACGCCGGGCTCTTCGCGGGCGGGCGGCGGGTGCTGCTGACCACCAACAACGCGGCCATCCCGCAGCTCGCCACGCCGCTGCACGAGGCGCCGGGGTTCGCGGCGGTCGCGGGCCGCTTCCACGAGGTGCTGTCGTGGAACGACCTGCTCGAGCCGCTGCATCCGTTCGGCTGGACGCCGCGCGCGGAGGACCTGCCGGTGTTCGAGCGGCTGCTGCGCGACCGGTGGGGGCTGGGCGACGAGCCGGTGCGACTCGTGACCGAGTCGATCGCGGTGAGTCCCGGCCGGGCACTGGCGATGATCTTCCATGACGCGCCGGTGACGGTGTACTCCGACGGGCTGATGGCGTACGGGCCGACCCGGACGTCGCTGCCCGGCGTCGGCCCGCGCGTCGACCGGCTGCTGCATCTGGACCTGGTGCCGGGCCTGAAGCCGCGCCTGCTCGAAGAGTACGGAGTGCCGTCCGAGATCGTCGCGGACGAGGCGTTCCTGGCGGTGCTGGCCGAGGTCACCACGGAGATCGCGCCCGTGCTCGCCCGGCACGGCGCGGGCCTGGAGGGCTGCGCGCTCATCGTCGGGCAGTACCTGGCGTCCCTCGACCTGCTCTCCGAGTCGGCCGAAGAGGACCTGCACCTGAGGATGTTGCGGGGTTGCGCGGCGCGCGGCCACACGACCGTGCTGTTCAAGCCACATCCGACCAGCCAGTCGTCATTGTCCGGACGGCTCGCCGAGGAGGCGGAGAAGCTCGGCGTCCGGCTCGTGGTGGCCGACGATCCCGTGCCCGCCGAGGTGTGGTGCGCCACGGTGAAACCCGAGCTCGTCGTCGGCTGCTTCTCGACCGCCCAGATGACCGCGCTGCGCTACTTCGGGGCCACGGCCGCGTGCACCGGAACGCGCATGATGCTCGATCAGCTGACCCCGTACCAGAACAGCAACCGCGTGCCCCTCGTCATCACCGACACGCTGCTTCCCCACCTCGACACCGACGGCAAGCTCAGCACGCCGGTGATCGACCTGGCGCGGGTCGACGAGGAGCTGGCTCCGCTGCTGACCGCCGTCGCGTACTGCATGCAGGCGGGCAGCCGCCCCGAGCTGCGGAACGGCGCGGACGCCTACCTCGCCGCGCAGGCCGAAGGCCCGATGCTGCGCTATTTCAAGCGGCGCCGGCTGACGAGCCTGAAGCTTCCCGGCGGCCTCTCCCAGGCCAACCGCAGGCTCCTGACCGCCGCGCTCCCTCCGCACACCCGGCGCCGCGAGCTGGCACTGAAGGCGCTGCGGAAGACCGAGGAGATGCGCGGCCAGACCGACGAATGAAACGTGCTGGCGGGTTGTTCGTCGCGCGGCATGCCGTGTTCGTGGGGGTACTCGCGTACGCGATCCAGCTGCGGGTGATGGCGACGCGGGGCTATCCCGGCGGGTTGTGGTTCGGCGACACCGGGAAATATCTCGACCACGCGACGCACCTCTCCCCCGGGAGCTGGCATACCAGCGGCTATTCGGCGTTCCTGGCGTTGCTGCGCGGCGAGCACAGCCTCACCGCCGTGGTCGCCGTCCAGCACTCGCTCGGGGTGGCGACCGGCGCGATGGTCTACCTGCTGCTGCGCAACCGGGGCATCGCCGCCTGGTGGGCGACGCTCGCGGCGGTGCCGGCCCTCTTGGACGCGCGGCTGCTCCAGTTGGAGAGCATGCTGGTGTCCGAGGCGCCGTGGATCTTCTTCATGATGCTGGCCGTCACGCTGGGGGCGTGGCGGTTCGGGCGGGCCCGGTGGGCGTACTGGATCACGCTGCCGCTCGCCGGGCTGGCGGTCGCCGCGGCCACCCTGATCCGGCCGCCCGCCGCGCTGATCGTGGTGCTGCTCGCCGCCCGGCTGCTGTACCGCCGCCGCACCCGGTGGGTCACGATCGCCCTGGTGGGCGCGTTCGCGATCCCGGTCGGGTCGTACACGGTGTGGTTCCACGAGGAGTACGGCCGGTACGGGCTCAGCAACAGCGACGGCGCCTTCCTGTACGGCCGGACGGCGGCGTTCGCCGACTGCGCCAAGATCAAGCCGCCCGCGGAGGAGCGGTTCCTCTGCCGCCCGGAGCTCCCGGACGACTCGGTGGTCGCCCCGGCGTTCTCCGCGCTGTGGGGCGGCTGGGGCACGTCCTCGGCGTTCGTCCGCTGGAACGGCGTGGAGAGGTCCGGCGCGGAGGGCAACGCGCTGGCCAAGAGCTTCGCCAAGCGCGCCATCTTGGCGCAGCCGGACGATTATCTCGCCGTGGTGTGGCGCGACACGGTCCGATCCTTCCGGGCCGTCGACACGGCCTACCCCACGCCCGCCACCCCTGTGTCGCTGTCGTTTCCCCGGACGCTCACGCCGATGGAGGGCAACGGGGCGATCAGCATCGGCCGCTACCTCGGCATCCCGCGGGCCGGAGCGGCGGACCAGCCGCGCGTCGTCGAGCCGCACGCGGAACGGGTCAGCGACTACAAGGCCGGCCGCTGGACGAGCCTGCCCGGCCCGGCCCTGCTGATCGTCCTGCTCGTGGCGCCGATCGGCATGGTCGTACGCCGCCAGTGGATCGCGGTGGTGCCCTGGCTGACCGCCTGGTCGCTGCTCGTGGTCCCGGCCGCGATGGCGGACTTCGATCCCCGGTACGTGCCGCCTGCCGTACCGTTCGCCATGCTGGCCGTGGGGCTGGCCCCGCCCTGGCGGATCCAGCCGCATCGCTGGCGGGCGCCGATCGCCGCCGCCTCGGCCGCCATTCTCGCCGCCGCGCTGCTGGTCACTTGGCCGGGCCCGGCGTCCACGCGCGAAGCCAAGCAGGCCGAGGCCGACCGGCGGCGGTTCGCGGCGTCGCTCGACCACCTCCGCACGCCAGATGGTCTCTTCCGGCCGTCCACGAGCCCTGATCCGGGCTGGTCGCGCAAGCTGCCGTTCCCGACGAAGGAGAAGCTGACCGCGATCTACGCCTCGTACTACGTCACGCAGATCCGGTCTCTGGGACGGCTGCCCACCGCCGACCCCCGGATGGCGGCGGGCCTCACCGCGCGTGCGCCGGACGTCATGCGCGCGACCCCGCTCGACAGGGCGATCTGGCTCGTCACGCTCAAGCAGGCTGGCGGGACCGTCCAGCCCGGCGTGGAGGCCCGGATCCGCGGCGAGCTGCCGCGCGGATATCCGACCAGCCGCAAGCTCACCCCCGAGAACGCGCGCCACTGGCTGCTGTCCGCCCAGCTCGCCACGGCGTTGAACGCCACGCCGCCCACGTTCGAGCCGCCGGAATTCGAGAGCTGGACCAAGACCAAACGAGGGCGCGCCGCACGGGGCATCGCGCTGGAGACCATGAAGATCCTGGGCCGGCCGCTCCCGGCGGGCACCTGGCGGCCCGATATCGTGCCCGAGGTGCGCTGGAAGGCCGGCGGGGCGCTGCACGAGCTGGAGGGCGCCGCCAGCGGCCTCACCGCCACCGGCCTGCGGGCCCCCGACATGCTCCGGCTGGGCATCGCCGCCCGCCTGCAGACCCAGCGCGCGTGCCCGGGCGCGCCGGGCCTCTACCGCTGGGATCGCGACGCCGCGGTGTGCGACCTCCTAGCGACCCACTACGCCCTCCGCATCGCTGCCTTCACCGCACAATGACCTTTTCAAACAGCCGGTGAATTCCACGCGAAAAGAAACAGCGAAAGATGAACAAATTGGCATCGCTGACATTTTTCTCACGATCCCGGGCACCCCGATCGGACCATCAAATCGTCCTACGAGTGTGGCATTTCGCATCAACTCGATAAGGGCGTGCGCCGTTCCGGCCTTCGCGGCCGCCATGACGCTCGTGATCGCCCTGGCGGGCATCGGCGCACCGTCCTTCTGGCTGGACGAGGCGGCGACGATCAGCATGACCGAGCGCTCGCTGCCCGAGCTCGGCCGCGCCGTCCACCGGCTCGATCTCGTCCATCTCGCCTACTACCTGATCATGAAGCCGTGGGTCGCGCTGTTCGGCGACGGCGAGCTGGCGATGCGGACCCCGTCCGCGCTGGCCATGGCGGCCGGGGCCGCCGGAGTGGTGGCGCTCGGCCGCCGGTGCGGATCGGACACGACGGGCCTGGTGGCCGGGATCTGCTACGCGTCCAGCGTGACCGTCACCAGATATGCGCAGGAGGCGCGGCCGTTCGCGATGGTCACGGCCGCCACCGTCCTGGCCACCTATCTGCTGGTACGCGCCCTGCAAGAGCCGGAGACGGACGGGAGGCAGAGAGCCTGGCTCGCCGGCTACGGAGTCGCCGTCGTGCTCGTCGGGCTCCTCAACGTCTTCGGCCTTCTCCTCCTCGCCGCACATGTGATCACGCTGCTCTGGACCCGCGCGGGCTCGGGGTTCCTGCGCCGCTGGCTCGTCGCGACGGCGGCGGCGGTGCTGGTCCTGGCGCCGTTCGTCGTCCTCTCACAGACTCAGAAGGCGCAGATCGCCTCGCTCCAGCGCCCGACGAGCGCCATGATCTGGAGCCTGGTGCGCTTCATGGCCGGAGGCGAACGGCTCATCCTGCTCCTCACCGCGCTCATCGTCGTCGCGGCGATCGCCGGCAGGGTGCGGCCGCCGCAGGTACCGGGCCTGTCAGAGCTGGCCCTGCCCTGGCTGCTCTTCCCGCCCGTCTTCCTTCTCTCGGCCTCGCTGCTCCACCCGATGTTCCGTACGCGGTACGTGCTGTTCTGCGTTCCCGCTCTCGCGCTCCTGGTCGGAGCCGGTCTGGTCGCGCTCGGACGGCTGTGGCGGCCCCTCACGGCGGTGGCACTCGCGGGGGTGCTCGCGTTCACGATCCCCGGTCAGCTGGAGATCCGTAGGCAGGACGAGCGGATCGACGACCTGCGTGCCGCCGCCGACATCGTCCGGGACCGTGCCATGCCCGGCGACGGGGTCCTCTTCCTCGCGCGGCACCAGCGCTGGCGCACGTCGGCCTACGCCGACGCCTACCAGGGGCTCACCGACCTCATGATGCGCAAGACCCCGGCCAGGGCGGCCAATCTCGACGGCGAGGACGTGACGCCCGCCGTCCTGGCCACCCGGTTGTGCGCGGTCGGCCGGGTCTGGCTGATGGACGGCGGCGGCGCCCGCCGGCCGCCGTGGGTCCGCAACCGCGAGAATCTCGTGCGGAGCATGGGCCTGACCGAGACCCTCGGCGTCTGGCACTACAAGGGCGGAAGCATCAAGCTCGTCGCCCGTTCTGGCTCCGTCGGCGCCAACGGCTGCGGGCGCGAACCCGCCGCCTAACCTCCGGCCGTGCGCTGGCGAGCCTGGCGCACGGCGGAGATGACCTCCACCGCGGCGGGGACCTCCAGGCGCATGCGGGCGCGGCGGCGGGCGCGGGGGCCGCCCGGGTACGGGAGACGGGAGGGCGCGGGCAGGCCGCCCGACCGCGCCTGGGCGACCAGGCCCGACAGATGCGTGGTCCAGTCGTCGTCCACGGGGTCGTGGAAGTAGTTGGCGGCGCACCAGGCCCGGTCAGGGGTGCGGAAGGCCCCCGCCTCCAGGTCCGCGAGGGTCCCGAGGCAGTCGCTGCCCTCGAAGACCATGTTGATCATCTTGGCGTTCACGCCGAAGTCCGAGAGGACGAGGAGGGGCACTCTCGCGGCGATCGCCTCCAGGGCCGCCGTGGAGCTGACCGTGACGAAGCCCGCCGCGTGCGCGAGGTGCTCGCGCATCGGACCGGCGTCGAAGGTCACCGCGCCGTCACGCGCCCTGCCCTCCGCCACCAGATCGCGCCAGAGGAGCTCGTAGTGGTGCAGCTCGCGATGGGTCTGCTGCTCGTCCGCCCGGGCGCGGAGCTTCACCACGGGCCGCAGGTCCGGTCGCTTCTCGGCCAGGGCCGCGAGCGAGAGGAGGATGCGCCGCCGTTCGTCCACCCCGACCGGCACTTTGGCCTGCGTGGCGAAGACGACGCGATCGCGATGCGGCTTGGGGGGCGCCGGGTCGAGGAACGGGAGCCGGGCGCGGCCCACCGTGCCCCGGACGCCGAGGGTCTGGGCGATCTCGGTGAACTCGGCGACCTCGCGGTGGCTGTGCACGATGAAGAGGTCGGCGGCCGAACGGAAGACCCACGCCTTCTCGCTGGCGGGCACCGAGATGCCCGGCAGCCCGGAGACCAGGGCGGGCCGCGGGCCGGCCCGATCGAGGATGATCCCGCTCAGCACCTCGACCACCGGGCCCGTGCAGGCCAGCAGCACGATGTCGGGCTCGTACCAGGCGAGCAGGCGGCGCAGCCGGCGCGCGGGGAGCACCTCGGGCTCGGCGGTCATGCTGCCGTTCAGCGCGGCCCGGATCTGGCTCGCGGACGGGGTGATCGGGGAGCGCACGACGGCGGTGCGCGCGGTCCAGCCGGGCGGCAGCGCGTCGAGCAGGCCGGCCGCCCACTTGAGGTAGGAATCGGAATCGGCGACGGCGAGGACTCTCGCGGTCAACGCGCGGTCTCCAGGCCGTCCAGGAAAAGGCTCAGGTGCTCGCGCAACCCGGCGTCGGCCTGGTCGGTCCACCACTCGGCGGGAACGGTCACGCCCTGGATCGTAGTGCCGTTGCCGCGCAGAACGAGCCGCAACGAGGTGAGCGCGGTCGACGGGAGGCTGACCACCCGGTGCTCGCGGGTGAGCCCGCGCAGGCAGACCTCGACGGGCGGCCCGGGCTCGGCCACCGCGATCCGCGGGTTGCGCCGGAGCTCGGCCAGGTCGGCCGGGAGCTCGCGCCGGTGCGGGCGGTAGGCGATCGGCTCGGCGGCGGCCAGATCGGAGACCCATTCCAGGTAACGCTCGCGGTGCACCAGGCCGTTCGCCACGAGGGAACTGCCCAGAACGACCTGCCGTTCCGGCGGCGGGGGCCCGGCGGGCCGGCTCCGCAGCCAGGGGAAGTCGTGCCCGACGATCCTGACGCCGTGCGCCGTCACCGCCGCCCGCAGATCCGCGGGGACCGGCAGCGCGGTGAAGACGATCACGCGGCCCGCCCGGCCGAGGGCGCGCAGGCGGGTGGCGGCCGCCAGCCCCAGCGCCTGCCGCGCCACCGTGGGCTGCGCGCGGGCCCGGACCAGCGGCCGCGGGTCCGGCGCGGCGAGCAGTTCGAGCAGATGGATGGTGGCCAGGCCGTCGTCGGCGATGATCAGGCCCTGCGCGCGGAGCGTCAGCAGGCGCCGCTGCACGGTGCCCGAGAAGGCGTCGCCGATCACCAGCGTCCCCGTGCCCGCCGGCACCGGCACCCGCGAGCCGGCGTGCAGGCCCGCCAGCCCCTCGTGCGGTCCGAGGCGTTCGACCTCGGCGGCCGTCGCCACGAGCGGGTCGACGCCCGACCGCAGCACGACCTCGGTGCCGTGGCCGAGCAGGCCGGCGTGGTGGGCCTCGAACGCCGACAGCAGCTGCAGCGGCGACTCGGCCCAGACCTTGGTCACGGGCGGCCGCCGGAGCGCGGGCGGCGACGGTGCTGGTGCGGACACTCTGCGCATTGTGGTTCGGCTTCGCAACGGGAAGGTGAACCTCCGTACAACGGCACGGGGACATTCCCGCAAAGCGGCTTCCTTCCGACGAGCGGCCGACGTTCACCCGAGGTCACCCTCCCGTACGGCCGGAATTCGCACGGCGCGCCCACAATCGCCCAGAAGAACAGCGTCTTCCTCGATCGTCCCCAGTCTTCCTCGATCTTCCCCAGTCTTCCTCGATCTTCCCCCAGGAGAGAGCCAATGCGGGTCTGCGTGTGCACCATCGCACGTCATCCCGAGGACGCCCGGGTCCTGCACCGCCAGATTCGTGCCCTGCTCGACGCGGGCCACGAGGTCACCTACATCGCGCCGTTCCGCGCGTGCAACGTGACGCCCTGGCGGGAGATCAGCCCGGTGGACGTGCCGCGGGCGACGGGCCGGCGGCGGCTGCACGCGCTCCGCGCCGCGCGCCGCGCGCTGGCCGAGCACGCCGCGTACGCCGACGTGGTGCTGCTGCACGACCCGGAGCTGCTGATCGCGCTGCCCCGCGCGGTGCGGCGGCGGACCGTGGTCTGGGACGTCCACGAGGACACCATGGCCGCCCTGACCGAACCCGGGCATCTGCTCCGCCCCGCGCGGCCGCTGCTGCGCCCGTTCGTGCGGCGGCTGGAGGCGCGCGGCGAGCGCCGGCACCGGCTGCTGCTCGCGGCGGAGGGCCACCGGTCGCGGTTCGGCAGGCCGCACCCGGTGGTGCCGAACACCGCGTACGTCGCCGCGGAGCCGCCCCCGCCGCCGGCCGCCGGCCGCGCCGTATACGTCGGGCGGCTCTCGCCCGGACGCGGCGCCCACGAGATGATCGGCCTGGCCCGGCTGCTGGCCGCCGCGGGCGTCATGGTCGAGCTGATCGGCCCGGCCGACCCGCAGGTCAGGCCCGCGCTGCGGGAGGCGCAGCGGGAGGGCGTGCTGCGCTGGTACGGCTTCGTCCCCAACGACCGGGCCCTGCGGATCGCCGAGGGCGCCACCGCCGGGCTCGCCCTGCTGCGCGACGAGGGACAGAGCGGCGGCACGGTGCCCGCCAAGGTCATGGAGTACATGGCCCACGGCGTGCCGGTGGTCGCCACGCCGCACCCCGCGACGGTGTCCGCGGTGGAGCTCTCGGGCAGCGGGATCGTCGTCCCGTTCGGCGATCCGCGGGCGGCGGCGGACGCCGTCCTCGAACTCTCCAAGGACGCGAGCCTCCGCGCCGAGATGGGCAAGCGGGGCTACGAGACGGCCCGCGCGCGCTTCCACTGGGCCGTTCACGCTCAGGAGTTCGTCTCCCAGCTGGAGGCCTGGGCCGGGCGATCCCCCACCCCGGCCCCCGTCTCCGAACCGCTCGGCTGACCGCAGGCCCGCAAGCCGCAGGCCCGCAGGCCGTGAGCGCTTCCGGCATGCCCTGTGTAAGGCTGGAGGCCGGCTGCAACAGGCGGAACGGAGCGCACGAGTGGAGACCTTCACCTCCTGGCGGACCTGGGACGAGGCCCGGGTGGACCTGGCGGAGCTGCCCGTGGACCTGCCCGCCGTCGAGAAGGCGGCGGTGGCGGCGCAGCGCTGGCACGGCGATCAGCAGCGGCCGACGGGCGTCCCGTACGTCGAGCACCTGCTGGAGGCCCTCGAAGTGCTCGTCCGCGGCCGCGGGGTGACCTCCACCGAGCTGCTCGCCGCGGTCCTGCTGCACGACGTCGTCGAGGACACCGAGGCGACCACCGGCGACGTGGAGGCCGAGTTCGGGCCGGTCGTCGCCGAGCTGGTCGACTGGGTCACCAAGCCTCCGACGGCGGGCGCGGGGCGGCAGCAGAAGCGCGCGGCCAAGGCTGCGTACCTGCGGCGGCTCGGCGAGGCGCCGCCCGAAGCGGTGCTGGTCAAGCTCGCCGACCGCGTCAGCAACGTGCAGCGCCTCTACCAGATCGCGCCCGACAAACAGCGGAGCTACTACGCCGAGACGGTGACGTACATCCTGCCGCTGGCCGCGGCCGATCCCTGGTTCGCGCGCTGGTACGGCGAATGGCGCGAGCGGTTCGCCCATCTGCGCTGACCGTCCTGAGATGATCGGGCCCATGGACAGGGAATGGGTGGTCGAGGAGAGCGTGGCCATCAAGGCCGAGCCCGCGCAGGTGTACGCGGCGATCTCCGACCTGCGGCGCATGCGCGAGTGGAGCGAGGAGACGTTCGCCCTGTGGGTGCGCGGGCGCTCCGTCGAGACCGGCACCAGGTTCGTGGGCTTCAACCGGATCGGCTGGCGGGTCTGGTTCACCAACTGCCAGGTCAGCGCCGCCGTTCCGGGAGAGGTCTTCGCGTTCCGGGTGGCGACGTTCGGCATGCCGGTGGCGCTGTGGGGCTACCGGATCGAGGGCATCGGCGACGGCTCGACCCGGCTGACCGAGTACTGGGAGGACCTGCGGCGCGACAACCGCGCCGCAGGCGTGGTCTCCCTGCTCGGCAAGGTCTTCACGGGCGTCGCCGCCGAGAAGCGTGCCTCGGTCAACCGGGCGGGCATGCGCGCCACCCTGGACCGGTTCAAGGCGGCGCTCGAATCCGCGTGATCGACACCCCTGTAGTGACAGGAAAATAAGAACCTGTTCTACTTATCGGTGTGAGCCATGTGATTCAGGGTGAGCGCGTCACCATGCCCGTGCGCATCCGGGACGCCGCGGTCGCCTCGGCCATGTTCGCCGTGCCCGCGACCTCGGCGCAGGCCGTCATCGACTACTCCGGCCTGCGGGTGGCCACACCGATCCCGGCCGGCCGCCGCCGCGCCATCTGCTCGCTGGCCTTCATCCGCTACGCGGACGGCGATCTGGGCCCGTACCACGAGTTCGCGGTGGCGTTCCTCGTCCAGGGCGAGGAGCGGATGGGCGCGTTCATCCACTGGCTGCCGGTGAACCAGGAGTTCACGCTCGACGCGGGCCGGACGATCTGGGGTTTCCCCAAGGAGCTCGCCGACATCCCCATGGATCTCACCGGCCGGATCAAGCGCTGCGCCGTGCGCCTGGGCGGCCGTACCGCACTCGAACTGGCCGTCAAGCCCGGCCTGCCGACGCCGAGCGGGGCCGGGGCACCGAAGGTCGACGCATACTCCTGCCTGGACGGGATCACCCGCCGGACGCCCTGGACGATGTCGCCTTCCGGAGTCCGGCTCCGGCCCGGCGGCGCGAGGCTCACCCTGGGCGATCATCCGGTGGCCGGCGAACTCCGCGGGCTCGGGCTCCACCGCGCCCGCGCGCTGAGCAGCAGCACGGTCGCGCACCTCACGATGGAGTTCGCGGACGCCGAGGAGGCAGGGCGATGACAGAGGACGGCGAAGCCGCGCGGGGGGTGTGGGGGGTCGTCCCCCCTCGGACGGCACAGGCTACGCGGACGGCGCTGGTCACAGGGGCGGGCAGCGGGCTGGGGGCGCTCGCGGCGCAGCGCCTGGCTGCCGCGGGCTGGGACGTCGTCGGCGTGGACGTGGACGAGGCGGGTCTCGGCCGTACGGCGGCGCGCTCCCCCAACATGCACACGCGCATCTGCGACGTCGCGGACCCGAAGGCCGTCGAAGCCGTCGTGGCCGAGACGGGCGAGCCGCACCGGGTCGTGCACGCGGCCGGTATCAGCCCGCTCGGACCTGCCCTGGAACAGCCCCTGGACGAGGTCGAACGCGTCATCCGGATCAATTACCTGGGCACCGTCCACGTCGTCCGGGCGACGCTGCCGGGCATGCTGGCCCGGGGCCACGGCGAGCTGATCCTCTTCTCGTCGCTCGCCGGCTGGCTGAGCGTCCCCCTGACCTCGGCGTACGCGGCGGCCAAGGCGGCGGTGAACGCCTACGCCGAGACGCTCGTCCACGAGCACGGCGACAGCGGCGTGAAGATCCGCTGCGTGTGCCCCGCCCAGGTGGACACCCCGATGCTCCGCCGGATCGTGGCGCGGTACCCGGCGGTCGGCCGGACCCGGATCATGGAGCCCCGGCTGGTCCTGGACGAGATCGACCGGTCGCTGGCCCGGCCGGCCCGTGACCTCTACGTCCTGCCCGGCGGCCGGGCCAAGGCCGCGGTGTTCGTCCAGCGGCACGCTCCCCGGCTGCTGGGGCTCGCGCTGCGGCAGGCCGCGGGCCGGGCCGGCGGCACGCCCGAGGCCGCCCGAACCGCATAAGCTGTCTCTTTCGCCCCTGCGTGGGGTACGGGGATGAATCACCCCGAGGAGCACAGTCGCGAGGAGCAGCCTGCATGTCGTCCCCGGTCACGGGCCGGCCGGCCACGGCGAAGGACACGGCCAAGGCAACGGTCAAGGACCAAGAGATCGCCACCGAGCAGCGGTACGTCGACGTCGCCTACGAACGGCTCGACGAGATGCGCGCGGACGCCCAGGCCATGATCCGCGAGGGCTACCGGCAGGCCCTCGCCGGCACCAAGGGCTCGCTCGTCGACCGGGACGCCATGGTCCACCAGGCCGCGCTGCGCGCCCAGGCGCTCGACATCGCCGACGACGGCCTGGTGTTCGGCCGGCTCGACCTCGCGAGCCGCGAGATCCGCTACGTCGGGCGCATCGGCGTCCGCACGCCCGAGCACGACTCGCTCGTGATCGACTGGCGGGCCCCCGCCGCCGAGGACTTCTACCGCGCCACCCCCGAAGACCCGCGCGGCGTGGTCCGCCGCCGGGTCCTGCACTCGCGCGGCCACGCCGTCGTCGACCTCGAGGACGACCTGCTCGATCCGGAGGCCGCCGACGGGCTCACGATCGTCGGCGACGGCGCGTTCCTCGCCTCGCTCGCCCGCACGCGCGAGGGCGCGATGCGCGACATCGTGGCCACCATCCAGCGCGAGCAGGACGAGGTGATCCGCGCGCCCGCCGACGGCACGGTGCTCGTCCGCGGCGCCCCCGGCACCGGCAAGACGGCCGTGGCCCTGCACCGCGTCGCCTACCTGCTCTTCCGGCACCGCCGCCGGTTCGGTTCCCGCGGCGTGCTGATCCTCGGGCCCAACCGCCGCTTCACCGCCTACATCGAGCGGGTCCTGCCGTCGCTCGGCGAGGGGTCGGCGAGCCTGCGCTCGCTCGGCGACCTGGTCGAGGGCGTGACGGCCACCGGCCACGACTCCCCCGCGCTGGCCCGGCTCAAGGGCGCCGAGAGCATGGTGCGGGTGTTGCGCCGCGCCGTCGCCGACCAGGCGCCCGGCGCGCCCGACGAGCTGCGCGTCGTCTACCGGGGCGTGGTCGTCCGGCTGGATCGGCAGCGGCTCGACAAGCTGCGCAACGAGGTGCACCGGCGCAGCAGGGGCAGCGTCAACGCCGCCAGGGGCCGTGCCGCCGAGCTGCTGCTGGAGGCCCTGTGGCAGCAGTACACCGACATCGGCGGGCACGAGGAGCCCGCGCCACCCGGCCAGGAGAACCTCGCGCTCTGGAACGACCTGCTCGCCGCCGACGGCCTCGGCGAACTCGACGCGGCAGGCGGCAGTGACAACGGCAACGGCTCCGGTCCGGCCAAGAAGCCGGAGGGCAAGCAGGGCGAGTTCACCGCGCGCGTGCGCGAGCAGCGGGCGTTCACCGACTTCCTGATGGCGTGGTGGCCGATCCGCCGCCCGTCCGACGTGCTGGCCGCCCTCGGCGACGACGACCGGCTGCGCCGTGCGGCCGCGCGCGACCTCGACCGCGACGCCGTCACCCTCCTGGCGGCCTCATGGGCCGACCCCGGCACGCTCAGCTACCAGGACGTCGCGCTCCTCGACGAGATCGACGCGCTGCTCGGCTCGCCGCCCCGGCCCGCCCGCCGCAAGGCCAAGAAGGCCGACGACGACCCGTACGTCGTGGACGGCGTCAACATCCTCACCGGCGAGGAGGTCGCGGACGACGACTGGGAGCCGGAGATGCGCGAGCTCACCACCTCGATCGAGCGCCTCGAACAGGCCCGCCGCGTCGACGACGGCGTGGTCGAGGAACGTCCGGAGTACGCGCACATCGTGGTCGACGAGGCGCAGGACCTGTCGCCGATGCAGTGGCGCATGCTCGGCCGCCGCGGCCGGCAGGCCAGCTGGACGATCGTCGAGGACCCGGCGCAGAGCGCCTGGGAGGACCTCGACGCCGCCCGCACGGCGATGGAGGCCGCCCTCGGCACCGCCCAGCCCGGCGGCGCCCGCTCCGCCCGGTCGCGCCGGGGCAAGGGCCGGTCCCGCAAGCCGTCCACCGCCCAGCGGGCGCGCTACGAGTACGAGCTGACGACCAACTACCGCAACTCGACCGAGATCGCCGCGGTCGCCACCCGCGTGCTCGCCCTGGCCCTGCCCGAGGCCCGCCCGGCCCGCGCTGTGCGCACGTCCGGCATCGACCCGGTCGTCCGCGCCGTACCGGAGCGCGAGCTCGCCACGGCGGCCCGCGCGGCGGTCGAGGAGCTCCTCGACCAGGTCGAGGGCACGATCGGGCTGATCGTCCCGCTGCCCACGGCGCCGCCCCGGCCGGGCGGCGCGCAGCCCGACCTCTTCTCGCCGGACGGCGGGGCCGAGGGGGCCTGGAGCGCCGCCGAGCGTGACCGGCTCGCCGCGGGCCTGCCCGAACGGGTCCAGGTGCTGGACGTGCTGGAGGCCAAGGGCCTGGAGTTCGACGCGGCGGTGATCGTCGCGCCCGAGACCGTGGCGGCCCAGTCGCCGCGCGGCCTGCGCGTCCTCTACGTCGCCGTCTCCCGCGCCACCCAGCGCCTGACGGTGCTCACCGGCGACCCCAAGTGGACGTCGATCCTGACCACCGGCTGACGATCCTGCCCACCGGTTGACACTGTGGGAATCGCGGGGCGGCGGTTAGGCTGACAAGAGACCTGACCGCTTTGTGGCATGCGACGACCGGAGATGTATGAGCGGCCGCAATCCCGCCCCCCGGCGCAGTTACGGAGGCCGCACGGCGGAAGAGCGCCGCGCTGAGCGGCGGGAGCGGTTGCTGGGCGCGGGTCTGGAGCTCTTCGGCAGCCAGGGGTACGCCGCGACGTCCATCGAACGGCTGTGCTCGGCCGCGAGCGTGTCCACACGCAACTTCTATGAGGAGTTCAGCGGCCGCGAAGAGCTGCTCGCGGCGCTCCACCTCCGGCTGAACGAGCGCGCTCACGCCGCGCTGACCGAGGCCTACGCCGCCGCGGCGGACGAGGATCTGGCCACCCGGATCGAGACCGCGGTGCGCGCCTACGTCTCGGTCACGGCCAGCGACCCGCGCTGGGCCCGGGTCAGCTTCGTCGAGGTCATCGGGGTCAGCTCCGACCTGGAGGCGCTGCGGCTGGAGTGGCGGGAACGCTGGGCCGACATGATCGTCGGCCTGGCGGACGAGGCGGTCGCGCGGGGCGAGGCCGTCGCCCGCGACTACCGGCTGACCGCCATGGCGATCATCGGTGCGGTCAACAACCTGGTCCACCACTGGTCGGTGCGCGGCCAGGACATCCCGCTGGACGCCATCACCGCCGAGCTCACCCATCTGATCTTCGCGGTCGCCACCGCCCCCGCCTGACGCGCTCGTCCGGACGCCCCGGCCTGCCATGATCTTTGATCTTGCGCGGGAGCCGGGCGGCATCTGCCATGCTCGGCATTCCTTGGACGACGGGAGTGACGATGGCTCGGAACGTTGTACGGCTCGGTGCCGCGATGGTCGGCTTGGTGGCGGCGGCCTCGGCGTGCAGCGGATCGGGGGGCTCGGCGCGGCCGGTGTCCGCGCCCGCGTCGGCCACGGCGACCGGAACGGCGGCGGCGAAGACCTGGTGGAAGCCGAAGGCACGGCTGACATGGCAGTGGCAGCTCAGCGGCAAGGTCAACACGTCCGTCAAGGCCCAGGTGTACGACGTGGACCTATTCGAGACGTCCGCGGCGACCGTGGCGACGCTGCACAAGGCCGGCCGCAAGGTCATCTGTTACACCGCGATCGGATCCGCGGAGACCTGGCGACCCGACTTCAAGGAGTTCCCCAGGTCCGCGCTGGGCAAGAAGGTGCAGGGCTGGGAGGACGAGCGCTGGGTGGACATCCGCCGGATCGAGGTCGTCCGCAAGATCTGGGGCGCGCGCCTCGACCAGTGCAAGAAGAAGGGCTTCGACGGGGTCGAGCCGGACTGGATGGACGGCTACAAGCACGACACCGGGTTCAAGCTGACCGCCAAGCAGCAGCTCGCGTTCAACCGGATGCTGGCGCACGAGGCGCACAGGCGCGGCCTGGCCATCGGGCTGAAGAACGACCTGGACCAGATCCCGCAACTGGTGAACGTGATGGACTTCGCGGTGAACGAGGAGTGCGCGCAGTTCCGCGAGTGCCACCGCCTGACGCCGTTCATCAAGGCGAACAAGCCGGTCTTCCACGCCGAGTACGAGCTGCCGCTGAAGAAGTTCTGCGCCCAGTCGAAGAAGCTCGGCCTCAGCTCCATCCGCAAGCACGTCGACCTGCCCGCCGCCCGTCAGGCTTGCTGACCAAGCGCTTGCTATAGTCACGGCATGCCCATGTCGCCCGTGGAGCTCTCCGACCGCTTCGAGATCGGCGAGGTTCTGGCCCGCTACGCGCTGGCGGTCGACTCCGGCCGCTGGGAGCTGCTGGACACCGTCTTCACCGAGGACGCCACGCTCGACTACAGTTCCGCTGGCGGCATCACCGGCTCGCTGGCCGAGGCGAAGGACTGGCTGGCCAAGATGCTCCCGAGCTGGCCCGGCCGCCAGCATCTGATCGGGCCGCCGCTGATCGCGTTCGACGATGACCGCGCCGAGGTCACCGCCCCGTTCAGCGACACCCTCGCGCCGAGCCGCGACACGATCAGGGCGGACACCAAGGGCCTCGTCCAGGGCGGCGGCTGGTACCACCACCGGATGGTCCGCACCGCGGGCGGCTGGCGCAGCCGCGCGCTCGTCCTGGAGCAGCTCTGGCGCACCATGCAGTGAGCGGGCGCTCCGGGCGGGGCAGCATGCCCTGACGAGACGTGGGCAGAATGCCCTGATGAAAGTCGTCGCGATCTCGGACACGCACGCGCCGCGCCGCTGGAAGGCCTGCCCGCCCGCGGTCGCCGAGCACCTGCGGGACGCCGACCTGATCCTGCACGCCGGTGACGTCTGCACGGCCGGTGTCCTCGACGAACTCGCCGCCTACGCCCCCGTCCACGCCGTGCTGGGCAACAACGACGGCCCGGACGTGGCGGCATGGGGCGCCCCCGAGACCCTCCGGCTCGACCTGGACGGCCTGAAGGTCGCGATGATCCACGACAGCGGCCAGGCCCAGGGCCGCACCGCCCGGATGCGGCGACGGTTCCCGGACGCCGACCTGGTGGTCTTCGGCCACTCGCACATCCCCATGGACGAGACCGGCGACGGGATCCGCGTCTTCAACCCCGGCTCCCCCACCGACCGCCGCCGCCAGCCGCACGGCACCATCGGCCTTCTCGACATCGAGGACGCCCGCCTGCTGAAGGCCGAGATCGTCCCGGTGACCTAGCGGCTCAGATGATCGGAGGACGGCCGGTGCGGGTCATGCGCCAGGCGGTGCGCCAGGAGATGGGGCGGCGGGGGCCGGCGGGCTTGCGCCAGCCCTCGACGAAGCCCCTGAACCACGGCTTGAGCGCGCTCGGCTTGCGCTCGCGCAGCAGGGTCATGCCGACCCAGACCGCGAGGTAGGTGAACGCCAGGAGCCACGGCAGGTTGCGCCGGGCCAGCCAGACGCGGTTGCGCGCGTTGTAGCGGTAGAACATGTCGTGCCGGGTGGGCAGCACGGCCGGGTGGAACATCACGGCGGACGCGTCGTACACGATCCGGTAGCCGGCGTTGAGCACCTGCCAGGCCAGATCGGTCTCCTCGTGCGCGTAGAAGAAGTCCTCCGGGAGGCCGCCCGCGGCGTCCCAGGCGGCGCGGCGGACCGCGCAGGCGCCGCCGAGGAACGTGGTGACCTCGGAGGAACGCTCGGGGTCGCCCGCGCGGAGCCGCGGCACGTGCCGGCGCTCGCCGCGGCCGCCCTCGGGGTCGCGGACGCGGAAGGAGATGATGCCGAGGCCCGGGTCGGCGGAGAACCGGTCGCGCAGGTGGACGCCCAGCCGCGTCGACCGGTACCAGCCGTCGTCGTCCAGGAAGAGGATCACGTCGCCGCAGGAGGCCTCGACGCCGCGGTTGCGCCCGGCGGGAATGCCGACGTTCTTGGGCAGGTGGATGGGGATGACGCGCTCGTCGTCGAAGGGGGCGACGCCGGCGCGGTCGCCGACGGGATCGACGCCGTTGCCGACCAGGACGACCTCGACGTCGACGTGCTCCTGTTCGAGCGCGCTGCGTACGGACCTGGCCAGTTCTTCCGGGCGGTTACCCATCGTCAGGACGACGACCGACAGCTTCAACGAGTTGCTCCCTGCCACTCCACGATCATGCACAAGTCTGTCACTGGAAATACACCTTTGTGCAAGATCGCATTAGGCGTACCGCGATCTCCCGTTCACGGACGGGAGATCTCACTTGAGTCTCCGCGACGCCAGGATGCTGACCAGGTGCAGCAGCGTCTGCAGCACGGCGACGAGGGCGACCGCGACGGTCAGCACCCGGATCGCGGCGGGCGTGTCGTTGCCCATCACCACGTCGAGCGCGGCGGCCGCGAGGATCAGCAGCGACAGCTCGACGGCGCCGATGATGCGGTGGAAGCGCAGCATGGACGCGGCCTGGCGGGCCAGCGCGATGCCCGTGGAACGGGGGCGCAGCGCCCGGTCGCCGCCGACGGGGTCGGCGGGCAGGCCCGACTTGGCCCGGGCGACCACGACGTTGTCGGTCTCGGCCTTGATCAGCGCGGCGCCGAGGGCGGCGAGCAGCCCGAGCTCGGCCCAGCCGCCGTTCTCCCAGCCGCCCTGGGCGGCGAAGCCGAGGCCGATGAGCAGCGACACCTCGGACAGGTAGTGGCCGATGCGGTCGAGGAAGACCCCCGCCACCGAGGTCTGCCGCAGGTAGCGGGCGACCTCGCCGTCGACGCAGTCGAGCAGCAGGTAGACCTGGATCAGCACGGCCCCGCCGAGCGCCGTCCAGAGCGTGGCGGTGCCGGCGACCGGCAGCGACACGACGGCGCCCGCGACGATGCCGCTCAGCATCATCAGATAGGTGAGCTGGTTGGGGCTGAGCCCCAGCCGGAGGAAGATCCACGCGAAGTACGGGGAGAGCGTCCGCATGTAGAGGCGGCCCGCCCAGTGCTCCTCGTTGCGCCGGTCCTTGAGGCCGGGCGGCTGCCCGTACCGGCGGATGTCGGCGACCTTGGCGGACCGGCGCGAGGGCCGGTGGTCCTGATCGCCGGGCTGGGCCTGCTCGGGCGGGGCCTGCTCGGCCGGGACGCGCTCGGGCGGCAACTGCTCGAACGGGACCTGGCCGGGCGGGAAGGGGCCGGGCGAACCGTGGTCGCCGGGCGAACGCGTGTCGGCCATGGACCGCTCAGCCTCCGTGGGCTTGGACAAACTCTTCCACCGCCTTGCGGATCTCACCCTGGTCCAGGGCGAGATGCTCCAAGATCGTATAGCGGCCCGGCCGTGTCTGCGGGGCGTACAGCACGGCCTCGGTGAACTGGTCGACCGACAGCCCCACATCGCCCGGCCCCTTGGGCAGGCCGTGCCGGTCGAGGCACGCGATGATCTCGGCCAGCCGCTCGGCGCCCATGCCGAGCCGGGTCGCGCGCAGGTGGTAGCAGAACGCGGCGCCGATGCCGGCCAGCTCGCCGTGGTTGGCGGTGCCCGGATAGAGCTGGTCGATCGCGTGCAGGATCTCGTGGTCGCCGCCGCTGGCCGGCCGCGAGTCGCCGGCGAACGACATCGCCATGCCCGAGAGCACCAGGCTCTCGGCCAGCACCGTCAGGAACCGGTCGGACTCGACCGACTCGGGCTGGTGCAGCAGCGCCTCGCCCGCCGTGCGCGCGACCGTGAGCGCCATGCGGTCGACCGTCTCGCCGACCTCCTCGGAGGCCAGCAGCCAGTCGTCGACCGCGGAGAAGTTGCTCACCACGTCGCCGATGCCCGCGCGGACGAGCCGTTCGGGCGCCGCCCGCACGTAGTCCAGGTCGACGATCATGGCGAGTGGCATCACCACGCCGAACGAGCCCTTGCCCTTGTCATGGGTGAGCGAGGCGACCGGGGAGCAGATGCCGTCGTGCGACAGGTTGGTGGCCACCGAGACCATCGGGATGCCCGACAGCGTCGCCGCGTACTTGGTCGCGTCGATCGTGCGCCCGCCGCCGATGCCGACGACCGCCTCGTACGAGCCGGCCCGCAGCTTGGAGCCCAGGCTGACCGCCGCGTCGACGGTGCCGCCGTCCACGTGGAACACCTCGCAGGCCGCCAGCGACGGCCGCACGTGCTCGGTGATCTGGTCGCCCTGCCCCGGGCCGACCGCGATCGCCACCCGCCCCTCGGTGGCGATCCGCTTGTCGGCCAGCAGCTCGCCGAGGGCCGCGATGGCACCGCGGCGGACGTCGATGGACAGCGGCGCGTTGAGCATCCGCGTCAGCAGGGGCATATGCCTTCCTTTTCCGGCGGGCGCGGCGGTGACGCGGGGGCGCCGCCGCCGGCCCCGGCGCCGGAGCGCCGGACGGGCCGGAGGTCGGGTGTCCGATCAGGGCAATGAAGCGGGCGAAGCGGGCGTATCAGTACGTCTTGGCGATCCGGCGAGCCTTCTCCAGGTCGTCGTGATTGTCGACCTCCACCCAGTCGACGGCGCCGATGGGGGCCACGGAGATCGTGCCGCCGCGGTTGACCAGTTCCTGGTAGCCGTCCTCGTAGTAGAGGTCGGGGTCGCGCTCGAAGGTGGCCTTGAGCGCGTCGGCGAGGGGCTCGGCGGCGGCCGGCTCGATGAGCGTGGCGCCGATGTACTCGCCGGCCGCGCTGGCCGGGTCCATCAGCTTGGTGATGGTCGCCAGGTTGCCGGTGTCGTCGAGGATGACCTTCATCTCCTCGTCGGCCAGATTTTTCACGTTGTCCACGGCGAGGAGGATGTCCGGGCCGCGGTTGCTCAGTAGCGTCTTCTCCACGCTCACCGGATGCACGGTGTCACCGTTGACCATGAGGACGCCCTTGGAGAAGTGCTCGCGCGCCAGCCACATGGAGTAGGCGTTGTTCCACTCCTCGGCCTTGTCGTTGTGGACGAGGGTGATGGAGACGCCGTAGCGCTCCTCCAGGGCCGCCTTGCGCTCCTCGACCGCGCCCGCGCAGTAGCCGACGACGATGACGACGTCGGTCAGCCCGACCTCGGCCAGGTTGCCCAGCGCGATATCGAGGATGGTCGTCTCACCGTCGACCGGAACCAACGCCTTGGGCAGCGTGTCGGTGTACGGCCGCAGCCTTCTGCCCGCGCCCGCCGCCAGCACCATCCCGATCATGCTTAATCTTCCTCCAGGTCGACGATCACGCCACTACCGCGTCCGGTCCGCAGCCACGTCGTGACGCTCTCGATGCCGAACAACACGCCAAGGTAGGCGGCCAAGGCAGCGTACGCGAACGGGAGAAACCCGGAGAGGCCCACGAACGCCACAATGAGCATGCGGCCCTCCCAGCCGAGGCCGGCCCGGAAGACCCAGTCCTGTGGCCAGAGCCGCTGGCGGGTGCGGTACACGGTGTCGTAGTGGTGGTACGCGAGCACGGCGATCAGCGCGAAGATCAGTGGCGCCGGCACGCCCTGTGCGAACCCCAGTACGGCGAGGTAACCATACTCGATCGTGCGGATGATCGGCGGGACAAGCCAGTCAAGTCGCCCGTTGTGCGGGTGGCCGCTCGCGGGCCCGGTCAGCAGCAGCGCCGCCACCGGCGCGAACAGCGTGCGGGTGTCGCCGGCGCCGGCACCCGCCACCAGCAGGACGCCGGTGACCACCAGCGCGATCACTGCGCCAGGCAGCGGCGGCAGGTGGCCGCGCACCGGCCGGCCCAGGCCCATGGCGATCGGCCCGTCGTCGCGGTAGGCCCGCAACTGCCGGGTGGCGAACGCGCGGGCGCCCCGGGCGCCGGCGTCCTGGATCATCGATTCCTCGGCCACGGCGGTCATCGCGCGATCGACCTCATCACCCGTCCGGTCAGCGTGTACATGGCGGCGACCCCGCCCCACAGGAGCAGCGCGAGGAAGGTCACCCGGGCGTCGAACAGCGCGGCGGTGATCGCGATCAGCGCGAACCGCTCGCCGATGGGCAGGACGATGATCTTCTTGGCCCAGTGCAGCAGCCGGACCTGCGACGTGCTCCCGGACAGCCGCGCCACGAACCCCCCGGGCCGGGCCGTCGCCTTCTGTCCCGTCGCGTTCGGGGCCGCCGCGTTCGCGACGACGGGCTGCTCGGCGGACGCCGGCGCGGGTGGCGGCGCGGCCGGGGGCGCGCCGTCGTCCACCGAGGTGAGGGGCACCTCGGGCAGCGGCCGCACCGCCCGGACGCGGTTGCTCGCGCCGTACGCGAAGTCGATCATGTGCCGGATGGTCTGCAGGGCCAGGGCGGCCACCGCGAGCCCCCAGACGTCGCCACCGTGCACGCCGCTGCCGGCCGCGGCGGCGGTGGACCCGACCGCCAGCCCCGCGAACACGACGTACTCCTTGGCCCGGTCGAAGACGGCGTCGAGCCACGCCCCGAGCGTGCTGAACTGCCGGGTGTAGCGGGCCAGCTGCCCGTCCACGCAGTCGAACACGAAGGCGAAGTAGAAGAGCACGCCGCCGACGACCATGCCGGTGCGGGTGCCCGCGGCGAACCAGACGGCCGCCACCACGGCGACGCCCATCGAGATCGACGTCACCATGTTGGGCGTGAGCCCGCGCCGCGCCGCCCAGCGGGCGATGTGGCGGGAGTAGGTGCTGACCGCGAACGTGGTGAAGAAGCCGTCGTTGCTCTTGACCGCGGCCGCGAGCCGGACCTCGTCCTCGTCCACGGCGTCGAGCGCCGACACGGCGGCGGCCACGCCCTCCTCGCTGTCGGCGCGCACGCAGACCAGCTGCGAGTCGCCGCACCGGGTCACCGGAACGCCGCCGCGCACCAGGCCGACGAGGAGCAGCTCGATCGCCTCCGGCGCCCGCACCGGCGCCGGGCCGGCCAGCGCGGGACCGCCCCGCGCCGGACAGCCCGGCACCGGCTCGGGGAGCGGGCGTCCGGGCGCCTCGGGATCACCCAGGAACAGCACCAGGCTCTCGACGATCTCCGCGAGCGCGGCGGTGCGCGGCGGGGAGACCCGCAGCGCGCCCGGGAACCCGGCGTCCGGCTCGGTCACCCGGTGGTACGGGGAGCCCGCGGAGGCGATCCGGCCGCGTTCGGACCGGACCGGGGTGGCCGCGCCGGCGAGCGGGCCGGTCAGCGCGGCGACGGACCCCTTGGCGTCGATCAGCAGCCGGGCCAGCGGCTCGTCCCCGGTGACGAGGTCGCCCGCCAGCACCACGACCGGCCCCCGCGCCCGGCCGGCCAGCCGGGCGATCTCGTGCAGGTCGCCGGCGGTGTCGTCGGACTCGATGACGTCGTGGCCGTCCTTGCGCAGCGCGGGCGCCAGCTCCGGCCGGGTGATGACGTGGTGGTCCGGTACGTTGAGCGTGGCCAGCTGGGCGCGCAGCCGCGCCAGCAGCGTCGGCCGCTCGGCCTCACCGGTCGCTCCGGGACGGGGCAGGACCGCGGCGGGGCACGGATCGTGGCTCCCGGCGATCCGCCCGGTCGCGAGGATTACCGCTACGGTCATCGGCGCCTCCGGCGGCGTGGTACGGGGTGTGCGATGGGTGGCGCCCAGGGCCGTGCGGACGGCACCATGGGACGGTTGCCCAGCGTAGCGGCTTGACGACAATTTGAAGTGGAAAGGGGAACGGCGATGCGGACGATCGCGGTGGTCCTCGCGGGCGGCACCGGGCAGCGCATGGGCGCCGCACGGCCCAAGCAGCTCATCGAGGTCGGCGGGCGGCCGATCCTGGCGTACGCGATCGAGGCGTTCAACGGCCATCTGGGCGTGGACGAGGTCCTCATCGTCATGGCCGCCGGGCACGTGCGCACGGCCGCCATGATCGCCGCTCCGTTCCACAAGGTGACGGGCCTGGTGGAGGGCGGTGACACCCGTACCGCCTCGACCGTCGCGGCGCTGACGGCGCTGGCCGGGCGGTCCGGCGACACCCGCGTGCTCTTCCACGACGCCGCCCGCCCGTTCGTCGACCACGGCGTGATCGACCGGGTGCTGGAGGCGCTGGTGACGCACGAGGCGGTCGCGGTGGGCGTGCCCTCCGCCGACACGATCGTCGCGGTCGAGGACGGCGTGGTGCTGTCGATGCCGCCGCGCGAGTCGCTCGCGCGGTTCCAGACCCCGCAGGGCTTCCGGCTCGGCACGATCCGCAAGGCCTACGAGCTCGCCCTGGCCGATCCGCTGCTCGCCGCCACCGACGACTGCGGGATCGTCCACCGCTACCTGCCGGACGTGCCCATCCGGGTGGTGGCGGGCAGCGAGCGCAACCTCAAGGTCACCCATCCGCTCGACGTCGTCATCGCCGAGCATCTCGCCGCCGAACCCGACGGCGCCGCCGACTCCCCGGAGAGCAGATGATTTTCGAGAACGCGCCCGCCGTCATCGGCCACCGCGGCTTCGGCTCGGGCTACGTCCCCCGCCCCCGCCAGGAGCCGTCCCTGGCCGGCCGGCGAGAGCAGGAGGAGGCCGACGGCGAGACTCTCGCCGAGAACACGATCCCCTCGATGCTGGCCGCGCTCGACGCGGGCGCGTCGTGGATCGAGATCGACGTGACCCGGACGGCCGACGACGATCTCGTCCTGCGCCACGACCCCACCCTTCCGGACGGCGCCTTCCTGATCGACACCGCGGCGGCGGACAGCGGCCTGCCGCGGCTGGTGGAGGTGTTCGACGCGCTTCCCGCCGGGGTTCCGGTCGACGTCGACGTGAAGACGATCCTCGAGGACGCGGTGGACGCCCCGTCCAGGCGTACCGGAGCACTGCTGGCGCCCCTCCTGCGCCGTGAGGCCGGCCGCCGGCCGCTTCTCGTGACCTCGTTCGACCCCTCCTTGTTGCTCTACCTGCAGGAGGAGTTGCCAGGCGTGCCGCTCGGGCTGCTCACGTGGCTGCGCTTCCCGTTGTGGCATGGCGTCCCGGCGGCGGCGGGCCTCGGCCTGCAGGCGATCGGCGTGCACACGGAGTCGTGCGGCTTCGGCCACCCCGACACCCGCCTCCGCCCGCTGGAGCAGATCGTGAACGTCGCGCACAAGGCGGGCCTGGAGTTCATCGCCTGGTGCCCGGCGCCGCAGGACGTCCACGCCTACGCGGAGGCGGGCGTGGACGCGCTCGTCGTCAACGACGTTCCCGGAGTCGTCGGCGCCCTCGAAGGAGCGCCGAAGTCGTAGGGCGCCCCTAGCGGGAGCCTCCGCCGTCCTTGAGATCGTCTCCGCCGTACATCCGGGTCCACTCCCCGGGCTCGTCGTCCGAGGGCTGCTGAGAGGACTGAGACGGCTTCGGCGGGGGCGGCGGGGGCGGCTGCGACGGGCCCGGCGCGGGGATTCCGCCGAAGCCGGGGCCGGCGCTCGGACTCGGGGTGGGGATCCCGCCCGGGCCGGGGCTGGCACTCGGGCTCCCGCTCCGGCCGGCGCCGGGACTCTGGTGCTGCCCGTACGGCGACGGAGGCCCGGCCGGGCCGCGGCCGTACTGCTGCTGCTCGCGCCCGTACTGCTGCTGCTCGCGTCCGTACATCGGGCTCGGCGCCCCGGGCATGGCGGGCGGCGGTCCGCCCGGTGTCCCGGGCGGCGGTCCGGCCGGGTGACGGGGCGCCGCCGTCGCGGGCGTGCGCGCGCGCCAGCGCGACGGCACCAGCGAGCCGGCCAGGAGCACCACGCCGATGAGGAACGGCACGCCGAAGACCGACATGGTGATGACCGAAAGCCGGTAACGGTCGGGCAGGCCGTCGACGTGGTCGCCGGCCCAGATCGGCTTCAGCAGCCAGAGCAACCCGTACGCGGTGAGGACCGCTCCGGGGATGAGCGAGGCCAGCGGCGACAGCCGCGAGCCCACCAGCACCGCGACCACCACGGCGGTGAAGGCGAGGACCGCGCCCGCGACCAGGCCCGTGGACGTCGTCGAGGCGAACTGCACGTAATGCCGGCGGTACTCATCGATCCGTTCGAACCCGAGCGTGAGTCCCGCGCCGACCAGGGGCGTGGCGATCACCCCCGCCACGACACCCAGGCCGTGACGCGCACCGTTCGACATGGCCACCTCCTCATCCGGCCGGCGGCATGATCCGCCAACCTAATCCTGAGACGTGGCTTTATCTACCCGGGTTCACCCGTTAGGTCTGGTTCCTCCGAATTTCGGTACGGCCGGTTCAGGGCTTGGCCGGGGTGGGCTGGCCGAGCCCGGGAGGACTCGTCAGGAACCCGACCCCCCACGAGACGTGCATGGTGGCGAACACCAGCGGCAACCGGATCCAGGCCGAGACCGGCAACCCGCGTCCCTCGACGGCGGCACCGGCCACCATCGCGAGCGCGTACCCGCCGGGCAGGAGCCAGCCCGGCCAGATGCCGAACGCGCCCGCCACGGTGCCCGCGGCCATCGCCAGGACCGCCAGCGGCGGCGCCAGGTAACGCAGGTTGAGCGTGCCCTGGTGCTCGCGGCCCACGACGCGGCGCCAGCGGCCGGTGTGGAAGTACTGCTTGGCCAGCGCGCGCAGGCTCGGGCGGGGCCGGTAGGTGACACGCATCCGCGGGGTAAAGAAGACCTTGCCGCCGCTCTGCCGGATGCGGTGGTTCATCTCCCAGTCCTGGGCGCGGACGAACGTCTCGTCATAGCCGCCGACGCGCTCCAGGGCGCTGCGCCTGAACGTGCCGAGATACACCGTCTCGACCTCGCCCGCCTCACCGCCGGTATGGAAACGTGCGTTGCCGACGCCCAGCTTGGAGGTCATCGCGCGGGCGACGGCCTGCTCGAACGGCGTGATGCCCTCGGCCGCCATGATGCCGCCGACGTTGTCCGCGCCCGTCTCCTCCATCGTCTCGACCGCGGCCCGCACATAGTCGGCGGGCAGCAGCGAGTGGCCGTCCACCCGGACGATGATGGAGTACTGGGACGCCTTGATGGCGATGTTGAGGCCCTGGGGGGTGCGCCCGGTCGGATTGGCCACCACGACGATGCGGGGATCCTCGGTCGCCAGCTTGGCGGCGATCTCCTCGGTCCGGTCCCGGGACGGTCCGATCGCGAGGACGAGTTCGAGCTCGCCGGGGTAGTCCTGGGTCACGATGCGCCGGACGGCGTCGGTCAGATGCCGTTCTTCGTTGAGCACGGGCATCACGACCGACACCGCGGGCCAGGTGCGGTCTTGTGTCATCTGCTGGGCGCCGTTCATTGGGCTGTGCGCGTGGGGAGACGGATTCATACAGTGATCTGGGCCGGTTCGGCTGGCCGGAGGGCCCTTCCTCTCTCTTGCTGGCTCCGGTCTATGACGCAGCTCACGACACCCTGGCCGGGTGTGGCCGCCTGGGAGGGAGGTCAAGACGGCGCCACGTTACTCCAAGGACACGAGTCCGAGGTAGCGAACGGACGGGTGTTCCCCACTTTAAGGTGGGGACGACGCGCGTCAGAAGGCGCCGAATCGGTCTCGGGAGGGGGCGGCGGCCAGCATGGCTGACGGTCACGACGCCGGCAAGGACGCCGGCAAGGACGCCGATCCGTTCGAGCGGTACTTCCGGCCCCGCCCCGGCGACGGTCCGGCGGGCGGCGACGACGGGACGGACGACGACGGCATCGAGGGCGTCACCGTCGACGGTTCGCCCGCGCCCCGGGTCGCGGTGCGCGCCCCGCGCGGGCCGCGCCGGCCCGGGCCGAGCCTGAGCCCCCGCGCCGCCATGAGCGCCCGGCGGCAGCGCCGCTTCCTCATGCTGACGGGCACCATGTCGGCGTTCGTGCTGCTGACCTCGGGCGGCGCCTGGGGTTTCCAGAACTACGTCACCGGCGCCCTCGACAAGGTGAAGGTCGACGGGCTCGGCAAGGACAAGGACGCACCCAAGGGCGCCATGAACATCCTCGTGGCGGGCGTCGACCGCCGCGAGGGGCTCACCCGGGCGCAGCAGAAGGCCGCGCGCCTCGGCCACGAGCCGGGCGAACGCTCCGACACGATGCTGCTGGTCCACGTCTCGCGCGGCCATGACCGCGTCACCGTCATCAACCTTCCGCGCGACTCGTACGTCATGATCCCGTCGCACAAGTCGAACGGGTCGGAGGGGGCGAAGGGCAACCGGGTGCCGGCCCGCTACGGCAAGCTGACCTGGGCCTACCAGTTCGGCGGCCGCGACCTGATGGTCAACACGATCAAGCAGGCCACCAACGTCTCGATCGACCATCTCATCGAGGTCAACTTCTACGGCTTCGTGAGCATGGTCGACGCGCTCGGCGGCGTCGACGTCTGCACCGAGGAGCCCGTCAACGACCCCAAGAGCGGCCTCAAGCTCGCCGCGGGCAAGTCCCATCTGGGCGGGCTCGAGGCACTGAGCTTCGCCCGCGCGCGCTACTCGCTCACCGGCGGCAGCGACCTCGGCCGCATCGACCGGCAGCAGCAGTTCATGTCGGCGATGATGAAGCAGGCCCTCAGCAGCAAGACGCTGAGCGACCCGGTGAAGTCCACCAAGTTCCTCAACGCGGCGCTCAAGTCGCTCACGGTGGACGAGAAGCTCGCCAAGGACCTGCCCAAGCTGGCCGACCAGATGAAGGACCTGTCCACCGACAGCCTCACCTTCGCCAAGCTCCCGCTGTCCAACCCCGGCTACAACGCGATGTTGTGGAACGCCGCGTCCCCGCAGTCGACCGTGCTGTGGGACCAGAGCCGGGCCCGGGACCTGTTCGGCAAGATCAAGCGCGACCAGCCGCTCGTCGAGCCGCCGAAGCCCGCGCCGAGCGCCTCCCCGCAGGACAAGAACGCGCCGACGGTGCCGCCCGGCGACATCCAGGTGCTGGTCCGCAACGCCGTCGGCACGCCGGGGCTCGCGCGCCGCGCCGGCCGCGATCTGGAGGGCGCCGGCTTCGACGTGACGGTCGTGTCGGGCATCGCGCGGCGCGGCCTGGCGAGCACGGTGATCCAGTACGGGCCGGGCCGCAAGGACTCCGCCAGGACTTTGGCCGCGGCCATCCCGGGCGCCAAGATCAAGCAGCTCGACGGGCTCGGCTCCCGGATCCAGGTGCTCGTCGGCGAGAACTGGAAGGGCGCCGACAAGGTCAAGGTGAGGAAGCCCGCCTCGACCGGCGGCTCCGGCGGCCCCGCCCTGGAGACCGGCACCGCCACGTCCAAGCTGTGCAAGTGAGCTGTGCTCTGCCTGCGAAGGGGCCGGACATGCCTGTGCCGCCGGCCCGGGGAAGAGGGACGACGCCACAGACGCTCAGGGGAAGGGTCAGACCTCCAGGTTCTCCTCGATGCCCTTGAGGTTGTGCCGGGCCAGCGCGAGGTTGGCGCGGGCGCGGTCGAGGGCCAGGTAGAGGAAGAGGCCCTTGCCCTTGCGGCCCGTCACGGGCCTGATCACGTGGTACTGGCCGGACAGGCTGATCAGGATGTCCTCGATGTCTTCCTTGAGGTTGAGCTGCTCCATGGTCCGCATCTTCGCCCGGACGACCTCGGTGTTGCCCGCCGCGGCGACCTGGAGGTCGAGGGCCTTGGAACTGCCCAGATGCCCCAGCGCCATGCCGCTGTTGTAGTCGACGACGGCGGCCCCGATCGAACCGTCGATCGTCATCATGTCCTTGAGCGCGAGCTCCAGGTTGGACATGCCTGCTCCTTTCACTAGCGATGGAGGATCTCTGCGATCCTGCGTGCCACCGGCCGCGACTCCAGGTGGAGCCGGCCGACGTTGACACCGGGTCCGGCCAGCACGGTGAGGGAGGCCGTGGCCCCGGCGGAGTAGATGACCACGTAGCCGTCCACGCTCCTGATCACCACCTCGTGGAAGGCCCCGCCGAGCGTCGTCTGCGTGATGCGGTGCGACAGGGCCAGCGCGGAGGCGGTCAGCGCCGCCATGCCCGCCGGCTCGATCTCGGCCGGCAGGTCGCAGGCGATGATCAGCCCGTCGCAGGAGGCGACCAGGCAGCCGGTGATGCCCGCGGTGCGCCCGCGCAGGATCGGCAGGGCGGCCGCCACCTCCGGGTCGGCCGAGGAGTTCGCTGGAGCTTCCGAGACCGTCACCTTCGCCAACCTTTCGATCAGAGTGCCCAGCCGTCCGCGTTGCGCCGTCACGTCAGGTCCTCGAGTGCCGCCCGCAACCTGGTGAGCAGGGCGAGGTCAGGCGGCTCCCAGTCAGGCCCGCCCCTGCCGGGACCCGCGCGTTCGAGCACCGCACGGCCGGGCTCGGCATGGTGGGGCTCGGAATGGTCTGGCACCGCCGTGCCGAATCCGCGCCCGGCACGGCGGTGGCATGTCGCCGGTACCGCCTCGCCCTGGAGGAGCGAGGCGGCGGCGAGATCGTGGACCGCCAGCAGGCAGGCGAAGGCGGGACGGCCGAGGTGGTGCGCCAGGTCGACGGGCGTGCGCCGCCCGTCGGCGTTCAGCAGGATCTCCGCCTCCAGCCCGGTCAGGATCACCCGCTGGCGCCGGACCCGGTGGACGGGGATCACCGGGACCCGGTCGAGCGGCTCGTGCGGCCAGCGGCTCGTGAGCAGCTCCCGCCGCCGGTCGCACTCGTGGACCAGCGTCGCCACCGTGAGCCGGCAGGGCGCGGCGGAGTCGAGCCGTTCCCCGGGGACGAACTCGGGCTCGGCGGCGGAGGCGACCAGGAAGTACGCGGCGTCGAAGGCGGCGATCAGCGCCAGCATGTCGGGGCTCGGCGCGCGGGCCTCCCCGGCGAGCCGTTCGGCGCCCGGCGCGTGCGGGCTCTCGGCGAACGTGACGACGCCGTTCACGACCTCGAACGCCCCGTCGTCCCCCACCCGGAGGACTCCGGTGGTCCGTTCCCGCTCCAGCAGCCGCAACCGCCGTGGAATCGCGCGCGACATGTCACGGACCGGCCATTTCACCGACGAGGCACTGGACGCTGCGCCGCGCCAGAGCAAGATTGCCCTTGTCGCGGTCCAGCCACAAATGGACGCAGAGCAGGCCGTCGATTTCCTCGTCGACCAGGGCCAGCAGATGATATCCCCGCGTTCCGCAAATAATGATCTCTTCGATGTCGTCGCCGGTGCGGGTCGCGCTCAGCGCGGGGCTGCCGAGCACGGCGCGGACCACCTCGGTCGACCCGGCGGCGTCCTCGTGCTGGTCGACGAGATCCTCGCGGCCGGCCGCGGCGACCGCGAGCCCGCTCGCGCAGTCCACCAGCGTCACGCCCTGGGCCCCGGGAATGGTCATCATCCGGGCCAGGCAGCCGTCAATGCCGAGCACCCATTTCCTCCGGGAATGTGAGCTGCAGGAAGTACGGACGCTACACCGGGCCAGGCGAACTCGATAGCCACATGTTGGAAAACATCCGGCATTTAAGAATGGAGTGCATAAATACCCTTCGGTATTCTTGAATGAGGCGCTCGTGGAGCAGATCCTGGACCTTGCCAAAGGGATCTCTGCGTGTCCCGGCTCACACCGTCCGCGGCCCGGCCGAAGCGCTTTGCCGAAGGTTTGCTTGAGGCTGGAATTTGTGCCCGTGGGATCGCATTGGCACAGGTCTATGGCTTTGCGATCGTTCCAGACCCTCTTGCCCCGTTCCGTCCGCTCGTCCCGTACCGTCCGCATGCCCCGTACCGTCCGGCCGCCGCTGCGCGTGGCCACCGAGACCCGGTCCACCGCCTACCGCATCACCCGGCTCACGCTCACGGCCGTCGGCGCCTACCTGCTGGCGCTCTGGCTCCTCCCCGCGGGCAGCCCGGCGCCGCTGCTGGCGCCGCTGACCGCGCTGCTCGTCGTCCAGCACTCGGTCTACGAGACGATCAAGTCGGGCATCGCCCGGGTGGCGGCGGTGACCTCGGGCGTGGTGATCGCGCTGCTCTTCGCCGGGCTCGTCGGCTTCTCGTGGTGGAGTCTCGGGCTGAGCATCCTGGCGGCCCTGGTGATCGGCCAGGTGCTGCGCCTGGGCGACCACATGCTGGAGGTGCCGATCTCCGCGATGCTGATCTACGCGCTGGGCGCGGCGACCGGCGCGGGTGCGGCCGACCGGGTCGTGGAGACGCTGATCGGGGCCGCCATGGGCCTGGTGGCGACCGTCGCGGTCCCGTCGATCCGGGTGCGCCCCGCCGAGGAGGCCGTCGGGGACCTCAGCCGACGGCTGTGCGCGCTGGTCACGACCATGGCCGACGACCTGCGGCGGGAGCCTTCGGCGGCGGACGCCGAACGCTGGCTCAAGGACGCCCAGGTGCTGTTCCGGGACATCGGCCGCACCGACCAGGCCCTGGACGCCGCCGAGGAGAGCGTCCGGCTCAACCCGCGCGCCCGCCGCCTGATCGACGCGGGCGTGGCCCTGCGCAACGCCGTCGAGACGATGGAGCACTTCACGCTCTCGCTGCGCGGGCTCGCCCGTGCCCTGGTGGACAGCGCGAAGGTCGAGAGCGGCGACCAGCTCGTCCGGGACGCCGAGATCCGCGTCCAGCTGGCCGACACCCTGGGCGAGGTCGCCGCGAGCATCGCCGCGTACGGCCGGCTGGCCCGCTCCGACCTGCGGCGCGACGCCCAGCCCGTCGACGCCGAGCGCGAGCTCGAACGGCACGTCGCGTCCGCGCGCGGGCTCCGCGACCAGCTGTTCGCGCTGCTGCGCCGGCGGCCCGTGAGCGATCTGCAGTGGCCGCTGTACGGGGAGGTCGTCACGCAGCTCGACCGCCTCACCGACCAGCTGCGCGCCGAGCACCGCTCGCGCGCCCGCGAGCAGTGGCGGCGGCAGCGCGGCGCCGCGCGGCACCTGGCCCCGCGCCAGGCCGACGCCCTCCGCCAGGCGCGGGCCCGGCTGCGCCGCGCCGCCGGGATCGCCTCCCGGGTCACGCCCGTCAACGCCGGCGGCCGTGGCGAAATTCGCCGCGAGAACGGTCGCGAACACGGCCATCGGCAGGGAGCGGGACACGTCCGGCGGAAAGCCCTCTACCTGGACGGATACCGCCGCCGTTAGGCCGTCCGGCAGGGGTCAAAGGTCGTTAACCAGACAGCCCGCACCCGGTCAGAGGATGTTTGATCCGCGCTGAATCGACGAAATTACGACCGCCCGTATGTCGTCGAGCGAGCGTGGAGGTTCGGTGTGACCGACGTGATGACCGACCGCGTCCGGACCAGGATTCCGGCGAGGCTGGACCGGCTGCCCTGGGCACGCTGGCACCTCATGATCGTCATCGGGCTCGGGACCGTCTGGATCCTGGACGGGCTCGAGGTCACCATCGTCGGCAACCTGGCCCCGCAGCTGGCCAAGTCCGGCAGCGGTCTGGACATCACGGCGCAGCAGGTCTCCGGGCTCGGCGCCGCCCTGTACGTGGCCGGATCCTGTACCGGCGCGCTGTTCTTCGGGTGGCTCACCGACCGGTTCGGCCGCAAGAAGCTCTTCATGCTCACGCTGGCGGTCTACCTGATCGGCACGGCGCTCACCGCGCTGTCGTGGACGCCCTGGTGGTTCTTCCTGTGCCGGTTCATCACCGGGCTGGGCATCGGCGGCGAGTACGCCGCGATCAACTCGGCGGTGGACGAGCTGATCCCGAGCAAGCACCGCGGGCGCATCGACATCATCATCAACGGCAGCTACTGGCTCGGCGCCGCCGGTGGCGCGCTGCTCACGGTGCCGATCCTCACGATGCTCCCGGTCGGCGTGGGCTGGCGTGCCGCGTTCGGGCTGGGCGTCGTGCTCGGGCTGCTGATCCTCGTCGTCCGCCGGCACGTGCCGGAGAGCCCGCGCTGGATGATCATCCATGGCCGGACGGAGCAGGCCGAGAAGCTGGTCGACAGCGTGGAGCACGAGGTCGAGAAGGAGACCGGGAAGCCCCTGCCGGAGCCGGACCGCAGCATGGTCATCCAGCAGCGCACGAGCGTGGGCTTCGGCGAGATCGCGGCCACGCTCTGGCGGCACTACCCGCGGCGGGCGATCCTCGGCTTCGCGCTGTTCATCGGGCAGGCGTTCCTCTACAACGCGATCACGTTCGGCTACGCGGACATCTTGAAGGCGTTCTACGACATCGACACCACGTCCGGCTACTTCTACGCGGTGATCGCGTTCGGCAACTTCCTCGGGCCGCTGCTGCTGGCGCCGCTGTTCGACTCGGTCGGCCGCAAGCCCATGATCAGTGGTTGTTACATCGGGTCCGGCGTCCTGCTGCTCGGCACGGCCTGGCTGTTCAACGCCGGGGTGCTGACCGCGGTGACACTGACCGCCTGCTGGTGCGTGGTGCTGTTCTTCGCCTCGGCGGGCGCGAGCTCCGCGTACCTGACGGTCAGCGAGATCTTCCCGATGGAGACCCGCGCGCTCGCCATCGCGTTCTTCTACGCGATCGGCACCGCGGCCGGCGGCATCAGCGGCCCGCTGATCTTCTCCACGCTGGTCGGCAGCGGGGCGCCCGGCGACACCGCGCTCGCCTTCTGCATCGGCGCCGTGCTGATGATCGCGGCCGGGCTGGTCGAGGCGTTCCTCGGGATCAAGGCGGAACGCAAGAGCCTGGAGGAGATCGCCGAACCGCTCACGGCCCGGGCGGAGTGACGGCGTGCGGGCGTACCGCGGGACCGTCCTCCACTTCAGCGGAGACCCGGCCGCCGGCAGCGGGAACGTCCATCTGCTCGACGACGGCGCGCTGGTCGTCAACGACCAGGGGCTGGTCGACCAGGTGACGCCGTGGGCGGACCTGCCCGACGACCTCCGCGACGAGGCGGTCCACGACTACCGGGACGACCTGATCCTCCCGGGCTTCGTCGACGCGCACATCCACTCGGGCCAGATCGACGCGATCGCCAGCCCCGGCGGCGATCTGGAGGAGTGGCTGAAGAGCTACGTCTATCCGGCCGAACGCAGGTTCACCGACGAGGAGTACGCGCGCCAGGCGGCCGGGGATTTCCTGGACACGCTGCTGGCGGCCGGGACGACGACCGCGTGCGTGCACACGACGACGTTCGCGTCCTCCACCGACGCGTTCTTCGCCGAAGCACACGAACGCGACCTGCGGATGGTGGCGGGCAAGGTCCTCATGGATGCGGGCGGCAAGTCGGAAGGCGGCCCCGTCCCGGATGACTACCTGGACGCCGACGTACAGCAGGCAGAGGAAGCCTGCCGCGAGCTGATCGACGCCTGGCACGGCAAGGGTCGCGGCCTGTACGCGATTACGCCGCGCTTCGGGCCGACCTCGACCGTCGAGGCGCTGCAGATGGCCGGTCGGCTCTTCCAGGAGTACGCGGATCGCGGAGAGCCCATCTGGGCACAGGCTCATCTAGCGGAGACGCGGGACGAGGTCGACTCGGTGCTCGAACGGTTCGCCGAACTCAAGCCGCGCTCCTATCTGGACGTCTACGACAAGTGCGGGTTGGTCGGGCCACGAAGCGTCTGGGCGCACTGTCTCTGGCTGGACGACGCCTACCGGTCCGGTGTCGGCGGTGGACGGGACTTGCAGGTGCTGAGCGAACGTCAGGCCGGCGTCGCGTTCTGTCCCACGTCCAACCTCTTCCTTGGGAGCGGCCTGTTTCCGCTGGAACGGACACGTGAGGCGGGTGTCCGGGTCGGGCTCGGAACAGACGTGGGGGCCGGTACCAGCTTCTCGATGCTCGAAACCCTGAACGAGGCGTACAAGGTGATGGCCCTGCAAGGCGACGCCCTGTCTGCCCTCCGTGGTTTCTATCTGGCCACCCGAGGCGGCGCGGAGGCTCTGCGTCTGGAGGACCGGATCGGCGGGTTCCAGCCCGGCGGCGAGGCGGACTTCGTGGTGCTGGATTTCACCGCGACTCCCCTCCTCGAACGCCGGACGAACACGGCCGGCGATCTCGTCGAGCGGCTCTTCGCCCTGGCGATGCTGGGCGACGAACGCGCCGTGAAGGCGACCCACGTGCTGGGCCGCAAGGTTCCAGCAGCTCAAGGTCACGACCGTCCACCCAGGTCAAAGCCTTGATCACGAACATCGGAGCGAGTGACTCGGAGCCGTGATCCGGGGTAGGAGGCCTCCCATGGACAGCGCGAAGATCTCCGGCGGGCCGCCGCCGCGCGCCGAGATCACCTTGATCGTCAACGGCCGCGAGCACCGGCTCGCCGTCGACACGCGGGCGTCCCTGCTGGACGTGCTCCGCGAGCGGCTCGGGCTCACGGGATCCAAGAAGGGCTGCGACCACGGCCAGTGCGGCGCGTGCACGATCCTGGTCGGCGGGCGGCGCGCGAACGCCTGCCTCGCGCTCGCGGTCGCCCACGACGGCGCCGAGATCACGACCGTGGAGGGGCTCGCCGACGGCGACGAGCTGAGCCCGCTCCAGTCCGCGTTCATCGAGCGGGACGCCTTCCAGTGCGGCTACTGCACACCGGGCCAGCTGTGCTCGGCGACGGCGATGCTCGACGAGGCGGCGCGGGGCTGGCCGAGCGTGGTCACCCGGGACGTGGCCGCCGAGCCGGAACTGGACGAGACCGAGATCCGCGAACGGATGAGCGGCAACGTCTGCCGCTGCGGCGCGTACGTCAACATCGTCGCCGCCGTCCAGCAAGCCGCGGGGCAGGCGGCTGCAGGGCGCGGGATCGCTGGGCACACGGTCGCCGGGCGCGAGGCGGCGCGATGAGGCCCTTCGTTTACGAGCGCGCACGGAGCGCGGACGAGGCCCTCGCCCTCCACGACGGCGAGACGCACTACCTGGGCGGCGGCACCAACCTCGTCGACCTGATGCGGCTCGGCGTCGAGACCCCGGCCAAGCTCGTGGACGTCACGCGGTTGCCGTACGACCGGATCGAGGAGAGCGGCGGCGGCCTGCTCATCGGCGCCGCGGTCCGCAACAGCGATCTGGCCGCCGACCGGACCGTTCGCGAACGCTGTCCCGTGCTGGCGGAGGCGATCCTGGCCGGCGCGTCCGGCCAGATCCGCAACCAGGCGACCGTCGGCGGCAACCTGCTCCAGCGCACGCGCTGCTCCTACTTCCAGGACGTCGCCAAGCCCTGCAACAAGCGCGAGCCCGGGAGCGGCTGCCCGGCGCGCGAGGGCGAACACCACAATCTCGCGATCCTCGGCCACACGCCGGACTGTGTCGCCACCCACCCGTCCGACATGGCGGTGGCACTGGCGGCGCTGGACGCGTCCGTACGAGTGCAGGGTGAATCAGAGGTACGCAGCATTCGCCTGGACGACTTCTACCGGCTGCCCGGCGACGACCCGTCCCGCGACACCACGCTCGATCCCGGCGACCTCATCACCGGGGTCGAGGTGCCGCCGCTCGGCATGGCGTCGCGCTACCGCAAGGTCCGCGAACGCGCCTCGTTCGCGTTCGCGCTCGTCTCGATCGCCGCCGCGCTGGACGTCGTGGACGGAACGGTCCGCGACTGCCGGGTGGCGCTCGGCGGGGTCGCCCACCGGCCATGGCGGGCGCGGCGCGCCGAGGAGATGCTGCGCGGCGCCCCGGCCACCGAGGAGAGCTATCTGCGCGCCGCCCAGGCCGAAATGGATCTGGCGCAACCACTGCGCGACAACGGTTTCAAGGTGCCGCTCGCGACGAACCTGATCGTACGCACGCTGTCGGAGCTGGGGGATGGGTCATGAGGTCGCTGGAACGCGTGGAGGCCCGTGCCAAAGTGACCGGCACGGCCCATTACGCGGTCGAGCATCCGGTCGAGGGGGCCGCGTACGCGGTGGCCGTCCAGGCGACCGTCGGCCGCGGCGAGATCGAGTCCGTGGGCACCGACGAGGCGCGGGCGCTGCCCGGCGTCCTGGCCGTGCTGTCGTGCGAGAACGCGCCGAAGCTGACGCCGGTCGACGACGCCGAACTGGAGGTCTTCCAGTCCCGCCGGGTCGCCTACCACGGTCAGCTGGTCGCGGCCGTGGTCGCCGAAACGCTGGAGACGGCGCGCGCAGCCGCCGCGCAACTGAGGATCATGTACGACACCGACGACCACAACGTGCTCCTCAAGGACGAACACGCGGACAATCCAGACTTCTCCATCGATCACGAGCAGGGTGATCCGGAGACCGCGTTCGCCGAAGCGCCCGTCTCGCTCGACGTGACCTACACGACCCCCGCCGAGCACAACAACCCGATGGAGCCGCACGCCACGCTCGCCGCATGGGACGGCGACGAGCTGACCGTCCACGACTCCAACCAGGGCCCGACGAGCGTGCGGGACACCCTCGCCCAGGTCTTCGACCTCGCCCCGTCCCGGGTGCGCGTCATCTCGCCGCACGTGGGCGGCGGCTTCGGGTCCAAGGGCACGCCGCGCCCGACCGTCGTCCTGGCCGCGATGGCCGCCCGCGCGGTGGGACGGCCGGTCAAGCTGGCGTTCACCCGGCAGCAGATGTTCGCGATGACCGGCTACCGGACGCCGACGATCCAGCGGATGCGGCTCGGCGCGAACACCGACGGCACGCTCACCGCCATCGTGCACGAGGTGATCCAGCAGTCCTCCACGATCCGCGACTTCGACGAGGGGACGACCAAGGCCACGCCGATCATGTACGCGGCGCCGCACCGGCGGGCCGCGCACCGCATCGTCCGGCTCGACGTGCCCTCACCCTCGTGGATGCGCGCGCCCGGCCACTGCCCCGGCATGTGGGCCCTCGAATCGGCGATGGACGAGCTGGCCGTCATGACCGGGATCGACCCCATCGAGCTGCGCGTCCGCAACGAGCCGGAGACATCCCCCGAAGACGGATCGCCGTGGAGCTCCCGAAACCTCCTGGCATGCTTGCGCGAAGGCGCCGAACGCTTCGGCTGGGCCGACCGCGACCCCCTGCCCTGTGCCCGCCGCGAGGGCCGCACCCTCGTCGGCACCGGCGTCGCGTCCGCCACCTACCCGGTGAACCGCGAGCCCAACAAGGCCACGGCGCACGCCGAGCCGGACGGCCGCTTCACCGTCCGCATCGCCGCCGCCGACATCGGCACCGGCGCCCGCACCGCCCTCACCCTGATCGCCGCCGAGGCGCTCAAGACCGACCCGGACCGCGTCACGGTCGAGATAGGCGACAGCCACCTGCCCAAGGCGTCCCTCGCGGGCGGTTCGACGGGCACCATGAGCTGGGGCACCGCCGTCCACCGCGCCTGCGAGGCCCTCCTCGACGGCGCCGAGGCCACCGTCGACACCGAGGACGAACTCGCGGCCGAGGAGAAGTACGCCCGCCACGCGTTCGGCGCCCACTTCGTCGAGGTCCGCGTCGACATCGACACCGGCGAGATCCGCGTCCCCCGCATGCTCGGCGTCTTCGCCGCCGGCCGGATCATCAACCCCCTGACCGCCCGCTCGCAGTTCCTCGGCGGCATGACCATGGGGCTGGGCATGGCGCTCATGGAGGAGAGCACCATGGACCGCCGGTTCGGCGACTACCTCAACCACGACCTAGCCCAGTACCACGTCCCGGTCTGCGCCGACGTCGCCGACCTCCAGGCCGTCTGGCTGGACGAGGAGGACCCGCACCTCAACCCGATGGGCGCGAAGGGCATCGGCGAGATCGGCATCGTCGGCGCCGCCGCGGCCGTCGCCAACGCCGTCCACCACGCCACCGGCGTCCGCGTCCGCGACCTCCCCATCACCCCGCCCCGCCTCCTCCCCCTGCTCTGACACCGGGACACGCCACCGCCCTGTCCTGATCCGTGGGGTGCGTGGCGCACATGACCTTCGCGGAGACGCACGTCCACTATCGTGCCGACCAGAAACCGGGCCACAGCACGCCCTAAAGGATCGCTCCCTCCCGAAAGCGGTGACACGTGACTCCCAAGCACGCCGACCCCCAGCGGATCCAGGCGCACGCCAACGACCTCCAGGCCGACGTCATTCCGAAGATCAAAGCCGCCGGCGACAAACTCAACGGCGACGGGGTCTACAACCTGGAGGGCGGCGACTTCAGCATCGCCTGCGTCATGGCCGGCTCCGCGTACCCCATCGCCCTCCAGTTCGCCTTCGAGGACATCAAGATGCTGATGAGGACCGTTCAGGGCTTCTCGGAGAAGGTCGACCAGGCCGGTGTCACCTATCTGAAGTCCGAGCAGAACAGCACCATCTGACCCGGATCGACGACGACGAACGAAAGGACGAGAAGCAGTGGGCAACGGCACCGGAGACGGTCCGGGCGGTCAGGGTTCAGACACGGGCGGCGCCCAGGGGCCGGGACGGAGCGCGGGCGGCCAGAGCCCGGGATCGGCCGGCGGGCAGAGCCCGGGAGCGACCGGCGGGCAGAGTCCAGGCGCGGGAAGCGGACCGAGCCCGGCGTCGGAAGCGCATCTCCCCGCGTCGCAGCGCACCGAGACGGCCAACGCGGGCGGTTCCAAAGGCATCAAGCAAGGCGTCGGCGCGGGTGCGCTCGGGGGCCTCGGCGCGCTCATCGCCGGCGCGTCCGGCGGCTCGGTCGTGGGCACGCACGAGAGCCTGATGTCGATCGCCACGGCCATGGCCCAGGGCGCAGGGATCGACCTTCCGCCCGCGCTCATGGTCACCTTTCTCTACAAGCAGTCCACCGGCAAGACGACCAAGCTCGAAAAGGCCGCTCAGACCTGGGACGAAGCCGCCAAGCAGCTGACGGAAGCGGTCCAGCAGCTCAACCGGCTCGTGCGGGAAATCCCCGGCGAGGCCTGGACGATGGACGACCGACCGCTCTACGAGAGCGCCGTGCAGGACTTCAGCGCGCAGGTCGACGCTCTCTCCGCCTACCTCGACGCCGTCCAGATCTCGATCATGGTGGTGGCCTGGGCCCTGTTCACCTACTCGGTGTTCGCGATGGGCATGGCGGTCTATCTGGACGCCCTCGCGATCATCGCTGCCGCCGCCCTCCTCGCCTCGGCGACCGGAATCGGCGCGCTCGGCGGCGGCCCGGCCTACGCCCAGTGCCTGGCTCTCGCCGGCACCGGCCTCACCATCACCGCGGTGGCGACCGGCATCCTCGCCACCGCCGGCACGATCGCGGCGGCGACCATGGGCGCGGGGGCGCTGATGACGGCCAACTCCCAGGAGAACAACGGGGCCACGGGCGCCTTCGACGCGTTCCAGAAGGGCGTGGCCACAGGTGCCGCGGGAGCGGCGGCCAACCTCGCGCAGGCCGGCGTCAACTCCGGTCTCAACTTCCTGAACAGGTCTGGCAAGGGCATGTTCCCCGCAGCCGAACTCGACTTCGACGCCGACCGCGACATCGACAAGACCTGGAACGTCGGAGGCGGCGCCAAGCTCACCACTCCCGGGGGCATGGGCGAGTTCGAGGGCGGCTACCACGCCAAGATCAGGAACGGCGAGGTGCAGGGGCAGGAGGTCGAAGGCAAGATCAAGGGCACCACGCCCGGCGGGATGGCCAGCGGGAGCCTCGGCGGCAAGCTCGAGTGGGACGAGAACGAGAAGCTGAAGAACAAGTCGTTCAACGCCGGAGTGGAAAGCGGCCCGCTCGGCTCCAAGGCCGAGTACGAAGGTAACTGGGACGACCAGAACAAATACAGCGACAAGTACAACATCAACACGCCGGGCTTCAACAGGACGGACGGAAGCATCCAGAAGAAGGCCGACGACCAGCCCCCGCCCTGGGAACAGAACCTGTGAGCTGAGCCGGGGGCGGTGGTCGCCGCCCCCGGCTAAGCGCTGCCGAGCCGGTGCACCCCTCGCATTTCCTTCTTGTACCAGGCGATGAATTCCTCCTGATAGCGCATGTAGAAGGAATGTACGTCGCCATATCCCGGATAGGGCTCACCCGCCAGCGGCTCCGGCGGATCAAAGGAACCCTGGATCAGGGGCAGAAGAAGCCGCTCGCCGAGCCGCCCGGCGAGCAGAATGGCGGCCAGCAGCATCCTGTGGTGTCGCGGGACCTGCGGATTGACCTCCATGACGGGTCCGATGCCCTGCCGGTCCAATCTCGCCCAGATGCTCTGGTCACGTCCCACGACGAGCACGCCTCCGTCCCCCACGGCCCCCCGGCTCGCGGCCGCCTTGTCGAGAAGGCCGACGACGTCACAAAGAACCTCATGGTCGCGGTCCCGCAGATGCTCCCGCCCGCTGATATGCGTCATGCCATTGCCGTCGACCGGCCCTTCGAACGACCGGTCGAAGAATTTGTAGTGGTCATTGGTGAAATACCCCACCACCCCACCCGCCGGGTCGACCACCGCACATTCGGGCACACCCCCGTGCCCGACCACTCTTTCCGCCCGGTCAACATAAAAAAGCGTCGCCCCGTGCCCGTCCACCACTCGAAGGGTGACACGAGGAACGGCCTGAGTCTCGCCGGGCATATGGCCGGGCGTCGACCGGAAGAACCGTTTCATTCCCGCCGGCTGCCGTACCTCTCCCACCGCCACGGGCATCGCCGTGGCCAAGACCTCACCCGCCTGCGGATCGCGCAGCACATAGTGCAGATCACCGGCCGCCTGATCAGCCTGCAGCCGCGGAGCCTCGAACAGGTTCGCCACCATCATCGGGACGCTACACCGCCCTCACAAAGTGCCCGCGGCAGCACCGATCGCCCCCTTGTTGATGTGCTTCCTGTACCACTCCACGAACTCCTCCTGGTAGGTCATGTAGAAGGAGTGAACATCGGCATACCCCGGATAGGGCTCGGTCGGCGGCGCCAGCGGATCCGGCCGCCGGTACCCGGACGTGATGAACGACGTGAGAAGCCGCTCGTCCAGGCACCCGGCGACGACCGTCATGATCACCAACGCGCGAACGTCCCGCGGGGTGCCCGGCTGGACCTCCATGACCCGATCGGTCATCCTGCCCCAAACCGTCCCGTCGGCCCCCGCGACCTGAAGTCCCCCGGCCTCCCATCCGAGATCGCCCACGACCTCATGGTCGGGATCACGCAGATGTTCCCGCTGCGCATGGGCTCGAAGATCTTGTAGTGGTCATGGGCCTTGTAGCCGATGACGCGGCCGGAAGGGTCGATGGCGGCGCACTGCGGCGTGCCTCCGTGCCCGACCACTCGTTCCGACCGGTCAACGAAAAAGAGCGTCTCGCCGTGGAGGTCCATCACCTCGACGGTGACGCGGGGAATGCGTTCGGACTCCCCGGGAAGGCTGCGCCCGGCCGACAAAGAAGATCGTCTGCCCGTCCGCGGGTCGGTCAACTGGTAATGCAGATCCGTCGGCAACTCGTCGATCCCGAGCTGGGCGACCTCGAACTGGTTCGGCACATCAATCCCAACATGCGGCGACACGGCCCCTCCGGAGGGTACATCGCCCGTCCCAGGCCGTGACCGTATGCGAGCCCCCGTCCGGACTTCGGACGGGGGGCTCGGCCGCGCGCATCACGGGCCTACTTCAGGAGTTGGCGGGCCATGACCATTCGCTGGATCTGGTTGGTGCCCTCGTAGATCTGCGTGATCTTGGCGTCGCGCATCATGCGTTCTACGGGGAACTCGCGGGTGTAGCCGTAGCCGCCCAGGAGCTGGACGGCGTCGGTGGTGACGTCCATGGCCACGTCGGAGGCCAGGCACTTGCAGGCGGACGAGACGAAGGTCAGGTCGGGGATCTTCGCGCCGTGCATGGCGCGCTCGGACTTGATGGCCGCGTGGTAGGTGAGCTGGCGGGCGCCTTCGAGGCGCATGGCCATGTCGGCGAGCATGAACTGCACGCCCTGGAAGTCGCCGATCGCCTTGCCGAACTGCTTGCGCTCCTTGACGTAGCCGACGGCGTAGTCGAGGGCGCCCTGGGCGATGCCGAGGGCCTGGGCGGCGATGGTGATGCGGGTGTGGTCGAGGGTGGCCAGCGCGGTCTTGAAGCCGGTGCCCTCGGCACCGATGATCCGGTCCAAGGGGATGCGGACGTTCTCCAGGATGACCTGGCGGGTCGGGGAGCCCTTGATCCCCAGCTTCTTCTCCTTGGGGCCGAACGAGACGCCGGCGTCGGACTTCTCGACGACGAAGGCGGAGATGCCGCGGGCCCCGGCGGCGGGGTCGGTGACGGCCATCACCGTGTAGTACTCCGACTCACCGGCGTTGGTGATCCACATCTTGGCGCCGTTGAGGACCCAGTGGTCGCCGTCGCGGACGGCCCTGGTCTTCATGCCCGCGGCGTCGGAGCCCGCCTCGGCCTCCGAGAGGGCGTAGGAGAACATGGCTTCGCCCTTGGCCACCGGAGTCAGATACTTTTTCTTCAGCTCGTCCGAGCCCGACAACAGGACCGGCACCGTGCCAAGCTTGTTGACGGCTGGGATCAGCGAGGAGGACGCGCACGCGCGGGCGACCTCCTCGATCACGATCACCGTTGCCAGGGCGTCGGCACCGGCTCCCCCGAACGCCTCCGGGACGTGCACCGCGTGCAGCTCGTTCTGCACCAGCGCGTCCAGGGCCTCCTGGGGGAAGCGGGACTCCTCGTCGACCTCCGCGGCATGCGGGGCGATCTTGGCATCGGCGAGCTCGCGGACCGTCTGGCGGAGGAGTTCGTGCTCCTCAGACGGGGCGTACGCAGGAAAGTCGGCACTCATAACACGCATGCTACCGGCCGGTACACTTCGCCGGCCTGAGCAGGTAGAAGTCGAGAGGAGACACCGTGGCCCACCGCCTCACGGTGATCGGAACCGGGTATCTGGGTGCCACCCACGCGGCCTGCATGGCCGACCTGGGCTTCGAGGTCATCGGTCTCGACATCGACAGACGCAAGATCGAGTGTCTCGCCGCCGGCGATCTCCCGTTCTACGAGCCCGGGCTGGAGCCCGTGCTGAGGCGGAACCTGGAGAACGGGCGGCTGCGCTTCACCACGTCGTACGACGAGATCGCCGAGTTCGGCGACGTGCACTTCGTGTGCGTGGGGACGCCCCAGAAGGTCGGCGAGTACGCGGCCGACCTCACGTATGTGGACGAGGCGATCGACCAGCTGGCGCCCCGGCTCCGGCGGCCGTGCCTCATCGTCGGCAAGTCCACCGTGCCGGTGGGCACCGCGGCGCGGCTGGCGGAGCGCATCGCCCGGCAGGCCCCGGCGGCGGGCGACGCGGTGCTGGCGTGGAACCCGGAGTTCCTGCGCGAGGGCTTCGCCGTCCAGGACACCCTGCACCCGGACCGGATCGTCATCGGCGTGCCCGGCGACCAGGGCGCCGCCGACCACGCCGAGAAGGTGCTGCGCGAGGTCTACACGCCGATGCTGGCCGAGGGCACGCCCTTCATCGTGGCCGACTACCCGACGTCCGAACTGGTCAAGGTCTCCGCCAACGCCTTCCTCGCCACCAAGATCTCCTTCATCAACGCGATGGCCGAGGTCTGCGAGGCGGCGCACGCCGATGTGACGAAGCTCTCCCAGGCGCTGTCCTACGACGACCGCATCGGCGGCAAGTTCCTGGGGCCGGGCCTGGGCTTCGGCGGCGGCTGCCTGCCCAAGGACATCCGCGCGTTCATGGCGCGCGCCGGCGAGCTCGGCGCCGACCAGGCCCTGACGTTCCTGCGCGAGGTGGACGAGATCAACATCCGCCGCCGGATCCGCATGGTCGACCTCGCCCGGCACCAGCTCGGCGGCTCGTTCATCGGCCGCACGGTCGGCGTCCTCGGCGCGGCGTTCAAGCCCAACTCCGACGACATCCGCGACTCGCCCGCGCTCGACGTGGCCGCGTCCATCCGCGGCCAGGGCGCGACGGTCACCGTGTACGACCCGCAGGCGATGGACAACGCCCGGCGCGCCCAGCCCGACCTGATCTTCGGCGACTCCGCCCTGGAGGCGGCCAAGGGCGCCCACGTGGTGCTCCTCCTGACCGAGTGGGCCGAGTTCCGTGACATGGACCCGATCGAGCTCGGCGCCGTCGTGGCGGAGAAGAACATCGTGGACGGCCGCAACGCCCTCGACCCCGAACGCTGGCGCGCCGCGGGCTGGAGCTACCGCGCCCTGGGACGTCCCCAGGTCCCCTAGCCCCCGGCCGCACCCGGCCATTGACATATCGATAGTCGTTGTTATCGAATAACGATACCAACGAATCTCGATATGGAGGTCGTCATGCGCCTGAAGACCGGCCGCAAGCAGCTCAGTCCCTTCGAACCGTTCGCCACGATCATCAGCGCCGTCTTCGGCCTGACGGTCGGCTTCCTGGTGCTCGCCGCCGTGATGGCCCCGTTCAGCGACAACGTGTCCTTCGCCGGCTCCGGGGACGGCAAGGCCTGCGTCGAGGATCGGCTGGGAAATACGTACGGTGTGTTCGAGGCGGCCCAGCTCAAGCCGGGCGTCAAGGTGGCTGGCGACAGCGCGGTCGAGATCTGCATGGAGGACGCGGACATCGGGCTCCTGACCCTGGACGTCCTGACCGGCCTGCCGGCGTTCGTCCTCTATCTGGGCGCGATGGCGCTGCTGTGGCGGCTCGTGCGCGGCGCCGCGGCCCTCGGCCCGTTCCACCGCACCAACGCCCGGCGGCTGCGGTTCACCGGCTGGTGGCTGCTGGCGGGCGGCGTCCTGGCCCACACGTGCGAGTACGTGGCCGAGACGTGGCTGGTCCACGAGATGTACCGGCCCGGCAAGGCACCGGACCTCCGCCTTGAGATCACCGCGCTCCTCCCCTGGAGCCTGCTGCTCACCGGCATCGGCCTGCTGACCGTGGCGCGGATCCTGGAGGTCGGCGTCCGGATGCACGAAGATCTCGAAGGCACGGTGTAGGAGTGAGCGGGGAACGCGAGACCATGGACGAGCACGCCGTCGAGGTGCATCTCGACACGATGCTGGAGCTGCGCGGGATGACGCTCGCCGAGCTGTCCGCGCAGGTGGGGGTCACCGTGGTGAACCTCTCGATCCTCAAGAACGGGCGGGCCAAGGCGATCCGCTTCACGACGCTGACGCGGATCTGCGAGGTCCTCGGCTGCCAGCCGGGCGATCTGCTGACGGTCCGCTCGGTCCCCCCGGAATCCTGATGACCAAGGAGCTGTTGTCGTGGACATGGCTGACGCGTACGCGGACCTGACGGTGATCCGGCGGCTCCTGAACGAGACGAAGACGTGGGCGTTCGTGGGGCTGGGCGACAACCCCGACCGCGAGGTCCACAACCAGGCACGGCTCCTCCAGCAGCGCGGCAAGAGGATCATCCCGGTCCATCCGGACGGACGCACCGTCCTGGACGAGCAGGGATACGCCTCGCTGGCCGACATCCCCGTCTCCGAGGGGCCCATCGACGTCGTCGGCGTCTACCGGCGAACCGAGTTCGCCGGTGCCGTCGTGGACGAGGCGATCGCCGCCGGGGCCAAGGCCGTCTGGCTGCCCCTGGACGTGATCGACGAAGCCGCCGCCAAACGGGCCCGGGAGGCGGGCCTGGACGTGGTCATGGACCGCTGCCCAGCCGTCGAATGGGCGCTGCGTAGATAGCTCTTACGGCCTCGGCCCCTCGCCTGGCGGCTCGGGACCGAACCGCAAAAGCGGCGAGCGCGACATCGCTTCGCGATCTCTCGTGAAGCTTCGCCTTCGGCTCGTTCCACGACCCGCTAGCGCGCTCGCGGTGCAGCTTGAGACGGGTGCTGAGAGGCGGCGTCTCAGAGGTTGTCGCGGAGGCGGGCGCCCTTGGCCTTCGCCTGGTCGTACAGGTCTCGCTGGAAGTCCCGCATCTTGGCCTGGAGGGCCTCGTCGGACGCGGCCAGGATCCGTACGGCCAGCAGGCCCGCGTTGCGCGCGGCGCCCACCGCGACGGTCGCGACCGGGACGCCGGCGGGCATCTGGACGATCGACAGCAGCGAGTCCATGCCGTCGAGGTACTTCAGCGGCACGGGCACGCCGATGACGGGCAGCGGGGTCACCGAGGCCAGCATGCCGGGCAGGTGGGCGGCCCCGCCCGCCCCGGCGATGATCGCGCGGAGGCCCCGATCGGCCGCGGCCTCGCCGTACTGGATCATGTCGTGCGGCATCCGGTGCGCGGAGACGACGTCGGCCTCGTACGCCACGCCGAACTCCGCCAGCGCCTCGGCGGCGGCCTTCATGACCGGCCAGTCCGAGTCGCTGCCCATCACTACCCCGACCAGCGGCGTCGTCATGCGTCTCCCTTGGTTTCCGGTCCCCGCGGGCCCCAGCGGAGGTAGTCGGCGGCGTGGCGGGCGCGTTGGCGGACCTCGGCGAGATCGTCGCCCAGCGCGGTGACGTGGCCGATCTTGCGGCCCGGGCGCGACTCCTTGCCGTAGAGGTTCACCTTCACGCCCGGATCGTGCGCCATCACGTGGATGTAGCGGGAGTAGACGTCGGGGTCGTCGCCACCGAGCACGTTGGCCATCACCACGTAGGGCGCCGTGGGCCTCGTCTCGCCGAGCGGGAGGTCCAGGACGGCCCGCAGGTGCTGCTCGAACTGCGAGGTGCGCGAGCCTTCGATCGTCCAGTGGCCGGAGTTGTGCGGGCGCATGGCCAGTTCGTTCACCAGCAGGCCCCGGTCGCCCTCGAACAGCTCGACCGCCAGCAGGCCGGTCACGCCGAGGCTCTCGGCGATCTCCAGGGCGAGCCGCTGGGCCTCCGCGGCGGTCTCCTCGTCCAGGCCGGGCGCGGGCGCGATCACCTCGACGCAGATGCCGTTCTCCTGGACGGTCTCGACGATCGGGTACGCGGCGCCCTGGCCGTGCGGCGAGCGGGCCACCAGGGCGGCGAGCTCGCGGCGGAACGGGACGTGCTCCTCGACCATCAGGCTCAGGCCGCGCGCGAGCAGGTCGCGCACCAGGCCCTCGTCCGGCCCGTCGAGCACCCAGACGCCCTTGCCGTCGTAGCCGCCGCGGGTGGCCTTCACCACCACCGGCCACCCGGTCTCCCGGCCGAACGCCTCGATGATCGCCAACGGGTCGTCCCCACCGACGGCGGCGTAGCGCGGGCAGGGCGCGCCCAGCGCGCTCAGCCGCTCGCGCATGACCAGCTTGTCCTGGGCGTGCAGCAGCGCGGCGGCCCCGGGCCTGCACGGGATCCCGGCGGCCTCGAGGGCCTCGATGTGGCTCCCGGGCACGTGTTCGTGGTCGAACGTGACGACGTCGCAGCCCTTGGCGAACGCCCTCAGATCATCCAGGGAACGGTCGTCGCCGATCCGCGTGTCGGCGATGACCTTCGCGGCCGACTCGTCCGGCGCGCCCGCGAGCACCCGCAGGGTGACGCCGAGCCCGATCGCGGCCTGCTGGGTCATCCGGGCGAGCTGCCCGCCCCCCGCCATCCCCACCACAGGCCATGTCTTCTGGGGGACGCCCCCCAGACCCCCGCGATCTCCCCAGGATTCCTCGCTTCGCTGCGGATCCTGGGGCCCCTGAGCTGGATCTCTCACGAGGAGAAGGTTATCGGCCGCCCGCGAGTGAACGAACGGGGTGCCTCGCGCGTCGGACAGGGTGTGGCCGTCTTAACGATGGGCAGGGAATCGCCCAGGTAGTGTGAAACGTTCATGTTCTGGCGCCACGGGGGCACCATACGTCTATTCTCGTTGTGCCTCCGCCGCCATCGTGCACCAGTCGCAAGCCCGGAAGGACTCCCCTTCGTGAGCCTCGTCGCCAACCTTTATCGCCGTTTCGCGCACCTTGTGCACGAACTCATGAAGTTCGGCAGCGTCGGCGCCATCGCGTTCGCCATCACGATCGGGCTCAGCAACGCCCTGCACTCCGACTCCGGCCTCGGCATGGGCCCGCTGTCGTCCAACGCGATCGCGACTGTGATCGCCACCACGTTCGCCTACCTGGCCAACCGGTTCTGGACGTTCCGGCACCGCGACCGCACCGGCCTGGGCCGCGAGTACGTGCTGTTCTTCGCGCTGAACGGCGTCGGGCTGGTGATCACCCAGCTGTTCATCGGGTTCACCCACTACGTGCTCGACCTGACCGGCGCGATCGCCTACAACGCCGCGCTGATCGTCGGTACCGGCGTGGCCACGCTGTTCCGCTTCTGGTCGTACAAGAAGTGGGTGTTCCTCCCCGTCACCGCGCCGCACGTCGACCCCGCGTCCGGCCTGCCCGAGGCGGACCACGACACCCCGGCGCCCGAATCCACGGCGCCCGCCCCCCAGCCGGTCAACGGGCACTCGCTGCAGCCGCTCGGCCGCCCGATCGACGCCCGCCAGGCCGAGGACCTCGCCGAGTTCACGCAGAGCCACTGACGCCCCGGTCAGGGAGCCGCTGAGGCCCCCGGGTCAGGTCGGGCCCACCACCACGCGCTGTTCGGCCAGTTGCGCCTCGGCGGTCTGGCGCAGGAAGACGCCGAAGGCCGCGGGCCGCGGCGAGATCAGCTCCAGCCGGCCGCCGTCCACCACCGCGAGCGACCGGGCCAGGTAGAGCCCGAGACCCGTGCCCGATCCGCCGGTGACGCTGCGCTCGAAGATCCGGGGCTCCAGATCGGGCGGGATGCCCGGCCCCTCGTCGCCGACCTCCACCAGCACCGAGCCGACGCCGGGCCTGGTGTTGATCGTGACGGTGCCCCCGCCGTGGACCAGCGAGTTGTCCAGGAGGGTGGCGATGATCTGGGACAGCCCCTCGGGATTGGTCATGCCGATCAGGCCCCGGTCGCCGAGCACCCGGATGTCGCGGCCGTCCCGGCGGAAGATCGGCCGCCACTCCTCGACCTGCTGGGCGATGACGTCGTCGATGGGCAGCGCCACGGCGCCGCCGGTGCGGTCGTGCCGGGCGCGGGCCAGCAACTGCTCGACGACGGCGACGAGGCGTTCGGTCTGGGCGACGGCCGCGGCGCCCTCCTCGCGGACCACGTCCGGGTACTCGGCCGCCTCGATCATCTCCTCCAGCCGCATCGACAGCGCGGTCAGCGGCGTGCGCAGCTGGTGGCTGGCGTCGGAGGCGAACTCGCGGCTGGCGGCCAGCAGATCGGCGATCCGGACGGCGCTGCGGTCCAGGACCTCGGCCACCCGGTCGACCTCGGGGATCCCGTACCGCCGCCGCCGCGGCCGGGCGTTGCCCGAGCCGAGCCGGTCGGCCGTCTCGGCGAGATCGATGAGCGGCAGGGTCAGCTTGCGGGCCTGGAACATGGCCAGGCCGACGGTCACGGCCATGCCGAGCGCGGCGAGGCCGCCGATGAGCAGCAGCTGCCGGAGCGCCTCGTCCTGCACCTCCACCGCCGGTCGCGAGACCTGGACGTGCACGCCCGACTGGGTGCGCGAGTCGGTCAGCAGGGAGGCGCCGTCCGGCGGCTTGGTCCCGGCGGTTATGACCTTGTTGTCCGGCAGGGTGATGACGATGTAGCGGCCGTGGTACTCCTGCGAGATCTTCTGGCTGGTGATGTCCTGCCGGGACTCGAGGCTGAAGAGCACGCCGCCGAGGATCGACGAGGCCTCGCGCTCCAGCGACTGCTGGGCCTCCTCGTAGATGAGCTTGCGCGTCGCGTACGCGAGGGGGATGCCGAGCAGCAGGATCGCGACGACCGCCACCGCGAGCGTCGAGAAGAGCAGTCGACGCCTCATCAGGGCTCCTTAAGGGGTACGGCCAGTGAGGTCATGACCGTGCAGTCCTGCACCCTCACCGCTTACGGCGGCTCGGTGCAGGACTGCTGGACCATGTCGGATCGTGCTAGTCGCCCCGCTCGAACCGGAACCCGACACCCCGCACGGTCGTGATGTAGCGCGGGCTGCCGGCGTCGTCGCCGAGCTTGCGGCGCAGCCAGGAGATGTGCATGTCGAGCGTCTTGGTGGAGCCCCACCAGTTGGTGTCCCACACCTCGCGCATGATCTGTTCGCGGGTCACCACCTTGCCGGCGTCCCGGACGAGCACGCGCAGCAGGTCGAACTCCTTGGTGGTCAGCTGGAGTTCCTGGTCGCCCATCCAGGCCCGGCGCGACTCGGCGTCGATCCGCACCCCCTGGACGATCGGGGTCTCGGTGCTGCCGCGGCGCAGCAGGGCCCGGACCCGGGCGAGCAGCTCGGCCAGCCGGAACGGCTTGGTGACGTAGTCGTCGGCGCCGGCGTCCAGGCCGACGACCGTGTCCACCTCGTCGGCCCGGGCGGTCAAGATGAGGATGGGCACCCCGTGGCCCTCCGAACGGACCCGGCGTGCCACCTCGAGCCCGTCGAGCTCGGGCAATCCAAGGTCGAGGACAATGAGGTCCACGCCGCCGCCGAGCGCCCGCTCCAGGGCCTGCGGCCCGTCCGGGCTCACTTCGACGGTGTAGCCCTCCCGCCGCAGCGCGCGGGCGAGAGGCTCGGAGATGGACGTGTCGTCCTCGGCGAGCAGTACTGAGGTCATGGGACCGATCGTATGGCCATTCATGAACGTTTCCTGGCTACCGCCGCGCTCTTGACCTGCGGTTTGCCACTCGTAGTACATCCTCGAATACGCACATACGGCGAAGAAACAGGAGGTAGTCGCCACTCTGGCCCCACCAGACCCCGTGGTTACGACCATGATCGCGGCTGCGATGTCCACCGCCGAGCCCGCCGGACCACGTCCAAATTTGTCGGGAATCGCATTAAACGCTGCGTCACGTCCGCCTTGAGCCAGGTTTCCGTTAAGCGACGATCGCGACCGAGGTGCCGGGCAGGGTCAGCCCCGCTCCGGCGGCTCCCGAGCCCGAACGATCGAGGTGGACGGCGGGATCGGAGGCGAGGATCACCCGCGTGCCGGTGACCGGTGGACGGGCCGCTCCGGTGCCGAGGTTCGCGGCGACGGTGAGCCGGCCCCGGCGGACGACCAGCCAGCGCGCCTCCTCGTCATAGGTGACGCTCATCTCGGCGAGGCGGGGGTCGGTCAGGTCCGGCCAGGTGTGCCGCAGAGCGATCAGGGAACGGTGCCATTCGAGCATCTCGCGGTGCGGGGGCTTGCCCGGCTCCGCCCAGTCGAGGATCGACCGCCGATAAGTATCCACAGCCTGTGGATCGGGAACCTCGTCCGCCCAGCCGTGCCGGCCGAACTCGCGCCGCCGTCCCTCGCTGATCGCACGGCCCAGCTCCGGTTCGGCGTGGTCGGTGAAGTAGCACCAGGGCGTCCCGGCCGCCCATTCCTCCCCCATGAACACCATCGGCGTGAACGGCGACGTCAGCACCAGCGCCGCGCCGATCTTGAGCAGGCCGGCCGGCACGGTGGCGCTGATCCGGTCACCGGTGGCGCGGTTGCCCACCTGGTCGTGATCCTGGAGGTACGCCAGGAAACGGTGGCCGGGGATCCTGTCCACGTCCACGGGACGCCCATGGTGGCGCTCGCGGAACGTCGACCACGTGCCGTCGTGCACGAACACCCGCGTGAGGGCCTTGGCGAGCGTCTCCATCGACCCGAAGTCGGCGTAGTAGCCCTGCGTCTCCCCGGTCAGGGCGGCGTGCAGGGCGTGATGGAAGTCGTCGTTCCACTGCGCGTCGAGCCCGTAGCCGCCCGCCTCCCGGGCGCTGACCAGCCGCGGGTCGTTAAGGTCGGACTCGGCGATCAGGAACAGCTCGCGGCCGAGGCTCGCGCGGAGCCCGTCCACCGCGATCGCCAGCTCCTCCAGGATGTGCACGGCCTGGTCGTCGGCGATGGCGTGCACCGCGTCCAGGCGCAGCCCGTCGATGTGGTGGTCGCGCAGCCACATCAGCGCGTTGCCGACGACGAACGCGCGGACCTCGTCCGCGCCCGCCCGGTCGAAGTTCACCGCGTCGCCCCAGGGCGTGGCGTAGAAGTCGGTGAAGTACGGCCCGTAGCTCGTCAGCCGGTTGCCGCTCGGGCCGAGGTGGTTGTAGACCACGTCGAGCACGACGGCCAGCCCGCGCCCGTGGGCCGCGTCGACGAAGCGTTTGAGCGCGTCCGGACCTCCGTACGGCTCGTGCACCGCCCACAGATGGACGCCGTCGTATCCCCAGCCCTGCTTGCCCGGGAACGAGGCCATCGGCATCAACTCGACGGCGTCCACGCCCAGGGAAACGAGGTGGTCGAGCTTGCCGATGGCGGCGTCGAGTGTGCCCTCCGAGGTGAACGTGCCGACGTGCAACTCGTACAGGACGCTTCCACGCAGCGGCCGTCCCCGCCATCCCTGGTCGGTCCAGGAGAAGCGGTCGTGCTCGTACACCCGGCTCACACCATGCGCCCCGTAGGGCTGCCAGAGCGAACGGGGGTCAGGCAGTACCTCGTCTGCGTCGTCCAGGACGAATCCGTAGTCGGTGCCGTGTCCGGCGTCCGCGATGTCGGCCGTCCAATAACCCGGCTTTCCCGGCACCGGCCGCATCGCATGCCGTTCGAGCCCCTCACCACGACGCACCGCGTCGGCGCCAAGTGCCGCGCCGCCACCGCCAGACCCTGCGCCGCCACCACCGGCCACCTCGCCGCTCGCGACCACTTCGACGCTGCTATCCGTTGCCCCGGTGCCGCCACCAGTCTCGTTGGCTCCGATTGCTACCTGCACTCGGTCGGCGTCCGGTGCCCACACCTCGAAGGTCGTCATTCGCTCACTCACTCGCGGGGAGTCGGTCAGGGATCAGCAGGGCCACCGGCAGCGGATCGAGCACCTCGGAGAGAGGCAGCCGCGGCCCCTGGTGGACCACGCCGGTGAAGACGTCGCGCCAGGCCTCGGCGGCGACCTCGACGGCGGTGCCGCCCCAGCCGCCGCGCCGTTCCAGGCCCGCGGGCAGCCGGGTCACCACGGTCACCGCCTCGCCGCGCCGGAACGCGACCGCGTGATCGGCGGCGGGACCGGCGACGGTCACCGGGTCGTACGCGCCGCCGAACCACTCCGGGTGGTCCCGGCGCACCCGCAGCGTCCGCGCCGTCACCAGGAGCTTCTCGTCGTCGGTGTCGCTCGGGGCGCGGCCGCTGTCGAGACGGGTGAGCCGCGCGCGCCGGCGGCCGTAGTCGACGGGACGCCGGTTGTCGGGATCGACCAGCGCCAGGCCGCTCAGCTCGCAGCCCTGGTAGACGTCCGGCACGCCCGGCATGGTCAGCTGGACGAGCTTCTGCCCGAGGCTGTTGGCATGGGCGTGCGGCGCGAGCCGTCCCACGAAGTCCGTGATGTCCTTGACCAGCCCCGCGTCGGCCAGGACCCGGCGGGCGAACGCGAGGACCGCCTCCTCGTACGCGGGATCACCGTCGACCCAGGACGTGCGGGTCTTGGCCTCGCGCATCGCCTTGGTCAGGAAGCCCGCCAGCCGTTCCTCGGTGATCGGCCAGGCCCCGGCGAGCGTCTGCCACAGCAGGTATTCGAGATCGGGCTCCAGCGGGACGCCCTCCGGATACCAGGTGTGCCAGTGCCGCACGGCCTCGGCCCATGCCTCGGGCAGCTCCGCGAGCACCGCCAGCCGGGCCCGCACGTCCTCCTGCCTCTTGGTGTCGTGCGTGGAGAGCGTCGTCATCGTGGCGGGCCAGTCGCGCGCGATCCGGCGGCAGTACGCGTGGAAGTCGGCGGCGCCCACCGAGAACCGCTCAGGGTCACCGCCCACCTCGTTCAGCGCCGCCATCCGCGACCAGCGGTAGAACGCGGTGTCCTCCACGCCCTTGGCCGCCAGCGGCGCCGACGTCTGCTGGAAGCGCACCGTGAACTCGCCGTCGTCCGAGGTCGGTGATTCCAACCCGAGAACGACTCGGACGACCGTTTCCAACAGTCCGTGCAGTTCGTCAGGCAGGTGTGCCCTCGCTCTGCGAGCCGCCTGTTCCATGACGTGCGCCGCCTGCGCGGGCGCCTCCTCGCCGGGAACCACGTACGCCCGGTAGACCGGCACCGCGATCAGCAACTCGGTCAGCACCCGTTCCAGGGCCTCGGGCGGCTCCGACGGCAGCGTGCGGCACAGCACCTTGTGCAGGCGCACCATCTCGGGACGCAGCGCGTGCTCCGCCACGTACCGCCGCGACGCGTCCTCCACCTCGGCGAACCCGGCCGGTCCCTCGGTGAACGCGACATAGGCGTCGGTCAGGGGCTTCTCCCCGTCAGGGTCGATGAACAGCCCGCCGACCATGCCGAGCGCGTCGTAGCCGGTCGTGCCCGCGCAGCGCCAGTCGCCGGGGAGTTCCTCCTCCCCAGTGGTGATCTTCTCGACCAGCACCCAGGCCGTGGCCGCCCGCGAGCTCAGCCGGTCCAGATAGCCGCGCGGATCGGCCAGCCCATCGGGATGATCGACACGAAGCCCGTCGATGAGCCCTTCGTCCACCAGCCGGAGCGTCAGGTCGTGGGTTCGCTCGAAGACCTCGGGGTCCTCCTGGCGTAGTCCGATCAGGCCGGAGATGTCAAAGAACCGCCGGTAATTGACCTCGCCCTCCCACGGCAGCACGACCCGGCCGCCGCCCGCCTCCCAGTCGATGTCGAACCACTTCGCCCGGGACGAGGACGGCCCCTCCGCCAGCACCGAGGCCAGCGGCCGGTTGAGATCGGCCGGCATCGGCACGGCCATGTGGTTGGGGACGATGTCGACGAGCACCTTGAGGCCGTGCGAACGGAACCGCGCCGCCATGGCCCGGAACCCGTCCTCGCCGCCCAGTTCCGCCGCGAGCCGTTCGTGATCGACGACGTCGTACCCGTGCGTCGATCCGGGCGCCGCCTGCAACACCGGCGACAGGTAGACGTGCGAGACGCCCAGCGCCACGAGATAGGGGGCGAGCGCGGCCGCCTCGCGGAACCCGAACCGCTGCCCGGGCTCGTCGCCGACCCCGCACAGTTGCAGCCGGTACGTGCCGGTGGGGAATTCGTGCGGGCCACTGGGGGGAACGGGGGCCTCAGACACGGCGCAACACCTGCACCGAGCGCTGCTCGACCAGGACCGACTCGCCGGCCTTGACCGCGGCCCCCTGGCCCTCGGCGAGCATCGGATCGGCGGTGTCGATCACCTTGATCCACATCCCGCCGTACCGTCCCGGCGGCAGCGCGAAGTCCAGGTCCTCGTGGTGGGCGTTGAACATCAGCAGGAAGGAGTCGTCGCGGATGTGCTCGCCGCGCCGGCCGGGTTCACTGATCGCGTTGCCGTTCAGGAAGACCTGCATCGACTTGGCGAACCCTGCCGACCAGTCGGAATCGGACATCTGACTGCCTCCTGGGGTGAACCAGACCAGGTCATGCAGTTCCGTCTCCGACCGCATGACGCGCTTGCCCTGGAAGAAACGGCGGCGCCGGAACACCGGGTGCTCGGCGCGCAACCGGGCCAGCCGCTGCACGAAGTCCTGGAGCGGGAAGTGGACGAGCAGGTCGTCCCAGTTGATCCAGGCGAGCTCGTTGTCCTGGCAGTAGGCGTTGTTGTTGCCGCGCTGTGTACGGCCGAGCTCGTCGCCGTGCGACAACATCGGGATGCCCTGGGACAGGAACATGGTCGCGAGCAGGTTGCGCTTCTGCCGTTCGCGCAGGGACAGGACGTCCAGATCCTCGACCATGCCCTCGTAGCCACAGTTCCAGGACCGGTTGTCGTCGGTGCCGTCCCGGTTGGCCTCGCCGTTGGCGTCGTTGTGCTTGACGTTGTAGGAGACGAGGTCGGTGAGCGTGAAGCCGTCGTGGCAGGTCACGAAGTTGATCGAGGCGAACGGCTTGCGGCCGTCGTCGGCGTAGAGGTCGCTCGACCCGGCCAGGCGCGACGCGAACTCGGGCATCATCGCGGGCTGCCCGCGCCAGAAGTCGCGGACGGTGTCGCGGTACTTGCCGTTCCACTCGGTCCACAGCGGCGGGAAGTTGCCGACCTGGTAGCCGCCCTCGCCCACGTCCCACGGCTCGGCGATCAGCTTGACCTGCGAGACCACCGGATCCTGCTGGACGAGATCGAAGAACGCCGACAGCCGGTCGACCTCGTGGAACTGCCGGGCCAGCGTGGCCGCCAGGTCGAACCGGAACCCGTCCACGTGCATCTCGGTGACCCAGTACCGCAGCGAATCCATGATCATCTGAAGCACGTGCGGGCTGCGCATGAGCAGGCTGTTGCCCGTGCCCGTGGTGTCCATGTAGAAGCGCGGATCGTCGTCGACCAGCCGGTAGTACGAGGCGTTGTCGAGCCCGCGGAACGACAGCGTCGGCCCGAGGTGGTTGCCCTCGGCGGTGTGGTTGTAGACGACGTCGAGGATGACCTCGATGCCCGCCTCGTGCAGGGCCTTGACCATCGCCTTGAACTCCAGCACCTGCTCGCCGCGCTGACCGCCGGCGGAGTACTCGTTGTGCGGGGCGAAGAAGCCGATCGTGTTGTAGCCCCAGTAGTTGCGCAGCCCCCGTTTGAGCAGGAAGTCGTCGTGCACGAACTGGTGCACCGGCATGAGCTCGACCGCGGTGACCCCGAGATCCTGGAAATACTTGATCATCACCGGATGGCCGAGCGCCGCGTACGTGCCGCGCAGCTCTTTCGGGATCTCGGGGTGCCGCATCGTGAGGCCCTTCACATGGGCCTCGTAGATCACCGTCTCGTGGTACGAGGTGCGCGGCGGCCGGTCGTCCCCCCAGTCGAAGTAGGGGCTGACCACCACCGACCGCATGGTGTGCGGCGCCGAGTCGAGATCGTTGCGCGACCAGGGATCGCCGAAGTCGTAGCCGAAGCAGGACTCGTGCCAGTCGACCGCGCCCTCGATGGCCAGCGAATACGGATCGACCAGCAGTTTGGCCGGATTGCACCGATGGCCCTCGGCCGGCTCGTACGGCCCGTGCACCCGGTAGCCGTACCGCTGCCCCGGCATGATCCCCGAGAGATAGCCGTGCCAGACGAACGCGTCCACCTCCGGCAGCGGAACGCGCTTCTCAGCGCCTCCCCCGGCATCGAACAGGCAGAGTTCGACCTGGTCGGCGGCCTCCGCGAAGACGGCGAAATTGGTGCCCGCGCCGTCGAAATGGGCCCCCAGCGGATAAGCATCACCAGGCCAGACATCCGCCATGTTCCTTCGCCTTCCGAGCCGGGGGTCCTCGTCGCGAACGGATGCTTCCCCTTGAGGGTTGGCTCACACCGAACGGGAGCCTACTGGCCAGATCGGACATTCCTAGGTACCGTTAGGCTTGCCTAACCTTATTGAGGCTGCCCTAACGAGAGAGGCCCCCCAGCTCATGTACGTCTGCGTCTGCAACGCCGTCACGGAGGACGACGTGCGCGGCTGCATGGCCGACGGTTGCATGACCACCAGGGACGTCAAGACCGCCTGCGGCATGAAGCCGGGTTGCGGCTCCTGCACCAAGCGGCTGTCCGCGATGGTCAGCGAGTACCGGACGGCCAGTGACCTGGTGGACGCCCTCACCGGCGGGCCGCTCCCGCTGGAGATCGTTCAGGAGCAGCCGGACAAGCCTCTCGCACCACCGGTTCCGGTGGCCGCGACGGAGCTCGCCCAGAGAGGAAACACCGCCACGACCGCCGCCTGAGAGCCCAGCCGCAGGGCACCCGTTCGGGGAACGTGATCGAGAAGACACGCGCCGGACGGGCCCCAGTGCTGTCCACAGGGCCTCCGACATGGAAGCATGGGGCGATATGGAAGGCGACAAGGACATCATCGCGCTGCTCAACGAGCAGCTCACCGCGGAGCTCACCGCGATCAACCAGTACTTCCTGCACGCGAAGATGCAGGACAACTGGGGCTTCACCCGCCTGGCCAAGCACACCCGCGAAGAATCCATCGAAGAGATGAAGCACGCGGAGCGCCTGACGGACCGCATTCTCTTCCTCGAGGGACTGCCGAACTACCAGAAGCTCAACACCCTCAAGATCGGCCAGACCGTCGTCGAGACGCTGAAGGCCGACCTGGAGCTGGAGCTGGAGGCGGTCACCCGGCTGCGCCCCGGCATCGAGCTCATGCGCTCCCGCGGCGACGTCACCTCGGCCCGGATCTTCGAGGACATCCTCGCCAACGAGGAGGAGCACGTCGACTATCTCGAGACCGAGCTGGCCCTGGTCCAGTCCCTCGGCGAGCAGAACTACCTGCTCCGCCTCACCGAAGGCCCCGGCGAGAGCATCTCCGAGCCTGTCTAGTCTCAATCGCTTTCGCGGCCCCGGGCCCTCGCCTGGCGGCTCGTTCCAGCTCAGGTAGCGCGTTCGCGGCGACACTCGGCCTTGCCGGTTACGTGGGACGACAGCCGAGCTCCATGGGCGATGAGCCACCCTCGCTTCGGCCCCTTGCCACCAATGGTGGCAAGGGGCCTCTGCTTGGGCGGGTCATGGGGCTCGGCGGAGGACGAATGGCTGGATGATTCCGAGGCCTCGGACGGGGCGGCGGACTATGCGGGTGATCTCGAACGCGGGGTCGTCGGTCAGTTCGGTGGCGAGGGCGTCGTCGATCACGACCGAGCCGGGGCGGGCGAGTGAGGTGAGGCGGGCGGCCAGGTTGACCGTGGTGCCGAAGACGTCGCCCATCAGGGGGAGGACGGGGCCGTAGGCCACGCCCACACGGACGTCGGGGACCTCGGTCTCGTCCTTGATCGCTTCGGCGATGGTGAGGGCGATCTCGCCGCCGAGGCGGGGCGAGTCGGCGCTGAAGAGCACCTCGTCGCCGAGGGTCTTGACCAGGCGGCCGCCGCTGGCGGCGACGATGTCGGCGGCGGTCTCCTCGAACCGCTCGACCACGCGGGCGAGTTCGAGCTCTTCGAGTTCGCGGCTCATCTGGGTGAACGAGACCATGTCCGCGAAGCCGACCGTGGTCTGCTGGCGCGCGGTGGACGACCCGTCCCGGGTGGCGACCGAGGCCATCGCGCGGGTGCCCGCGGCGGCCAGCTGGCGGCGCCAGGCGTGCACGACGAGGGGCTCGAAGTCGTCGATGTGCTTCTCGGCGATCTCGACGAGGGTCCGGACGGCGTCGTTGCCGGGGGGTTCCTGCGGATCGCTGCTGATCATGCTGCTCAGCAGGTTGACCTGCCATTCGGCGAGCCGGGTCATGGTCTGGCCGAACGCCCGGACGAGCCGGATCACGCCGTCCTCGTCGAGCACGCCGTCGTCCATGAGGCGCCTGATGCGGGTGAGCGCCGCGACGTCGCCCTCGGTGTAGGCGATGGCCTCGTCCGGCATGGAGGGATAGCCGAAAGCCCGCCAGAGGCGGGCCGAGAACTCCTTCGTCACGCCCGACAGGCGGACGGCGTCGACCCGGGTGTAGCGCAGCGCGCCGCCGAGCAGGAGTTCCTCGATCTCCTTCGGGTCTGGCAACTCGGCCATCTCCCTGCACCTCCTCCCCCGCGACATATCGTGGCAGATTAGACATCACTGGGGCATCGGTGTCCGAAACCCCACCTGCCGTTCACATGCCGTCAACCTCCATGTTCACCGCACATGCACCACGTCCCCGGCGCTCACCGGGCGGTCGCCGACGACCAGGCGGCCGGCCCCGTCGACGTCGCTCGCCACGCCGCTCAGCGTCTCGTCGCCGGGGAGGTCGATCCGGACCGTCCGGCCGAGCGTGGCGCAGAGATCCTTGTAAGCGGTGCGCAGCCCGCTGGTCTCCGGATCGCCGCCCAGCTCCGTCCATTCGCGGTACCAGCCCTCGAAATGGCGCAGGATCGCGCGGAGCAGCGGCGCCCGGTCGCTGAGGGGCGCGCCCTCGATCGCCAGGGAGGTGGCGGTGGGCACGGGCAGCTCGTCCTCGCGGAGGCCCACGTTGAGCCCGACGCCCACGACCACGGCGTCGTCCACCTTCTCGGCCAGGATCCCGGCGAGCTTGCGTTCGCCGACGAGCAGGTCGTTCGGCCATTTCAGGCGGACGTCCACGGCGACATCGCCGCGCGCCTCGCCGAAGTGGCCGGCCTCGACCCGCGCGGTCATCCGCCGTACGGCCGAGGCCACCGCCACCCCGGTCAGCAGCGGAATCCAGCCCAGCCGTTCGACGGGCAGGGCGGGCCGCAACAACATCGAGAACATCAGGCCCGACCGCGCGGGCGCCGTCCACTGCCGGCCCTGCCGGCCCCGGCCGGCCGTCTGCAGCTCGGTGGCCAGCACCGTCCCCGCCGGGGCGCCCTCGCGCGCCGCCGCCGCGAGGTCGGCGTTGGTGGACCCGGTCTCGGCCACCACGCGGACGTCCCGCCAGAGCCCGCCGGCCCTGACGAGCGCGCGCCCCAGCGCCGTCTCGTGCAGCGGCGGCCGTTCAAGATCGCCATACGCTGACTCGTTCACCCGTCTATCCAACCCCACGGCCGGTTTGCGGCGATGCGCCGCCCCTCCCCCGATGGCGGGCGGCCGAGGGCGTGCCTAGAGTGGCTGGCGTGGATGGAGTGACGCTGCGGCGCGACGACCAGAACGACCATGTCGCCGAGATCGTGCTGGACCGGCCGGAGGCGCTGAACGCGCTGTCGACGGCGATGGCGCGGCGGCTGGCCGATGTCTGCGCGGAGATCGCGTCCGAACGTTCGGTGCGGGCGGTCGTGCTGAGCGCGGCGGGTGAGAAGGCCTTCTGCGTCGGGGCTGACCTCAAGGAACGCAACTCCATGAGCGACGACGAGCTCATGGCACAGCGCCCGGTGTTCCGAGCCGCGTTCGGTGGGGTGCTGGGCCTGCCGCAGCCGGTCGTGGCCGCGGTGCACGGCTACACGCTCGGCGGCGGCTGCGAGTTCGCGCTGTCCTGCGACCTGATCGTGGCCGACGAGACCGCGGTGTTCGGGCTGCCCGAGGTGGGGGTGGGCCTGGTGCCGGGCGGTGGCGGCACGCAGCTGGCGACGCGGCGGCTCGGGCCCGGCCGGGCGGCCGATCTGGTGCTGACCGGCCGCCGGCTGAGCATCGACGAGGCGGAGTCGTACGGGCTGGTCGACCGGCGCGTCCCGGCCGGCACGGCCCGCGAGGCGGCGCTGACGCTGGCCGGAGTGATCGCGCGCAACTCCCCGGCCGCCGTCCGGGCCGCCAAACGCGCCATGCGCCTGGGCGCGGGCAAGGATCTCCCCTCGGCGCTGGACCTGGAGGAGAACGCCTGGCGCACGGTCGCGTTCTCGCCCGACCGCCGCGAGGGCATCGCCGCGTTCAACGAGAAGCGCCCGCCGAACTGGCCCTGATCAGCCCGTGTTCTGGAGGCCCGCCGCCACGCCGTTCACCGAGAGGAGCAGCAGCTCTTCGAGGCGGCCGCGTTCTGCCTCGTCGGTGACGCCGTCCCGCAGGGCGGACAGGGCGCGGAGCTGGAGGTGCGAGAGCGCGTCCACGTACGGGTTGCGCAGCTCGACCGCCCGCGACAGCACCTTGCGGTTCTCCAGCAGGCGCTGGTGTCCGGTGACGGCGAGAACGAGCGATCGCGTGCGGTCGTACTCGGCGAGGACGGTCTCGGCCATCTCGGGACGCCCGCCGAGCGCGAGATAGCGCTCGGCGATGGCACGGTCGGACTTGGCCAGGCTCATCTCGGCGTTGTCGAGCAGGGTGGCGAACAGCGGCCACGCCTCGTACGCCTCCTGGAGCTCGGCCAGGTCCGCGCCGTCGCCCGAGACGGCCGCGAGCCCGCTGCCCAGGCCGTACCAGCCGGGCAGGTTGACGCGGGTCTGCGTCCAGGCGAACACCCACGGGATGGCGCGCAGGTCCTCCAGGCCGCGGGCGGCCTTGCGCCGGGCCGGGCGGGAGCCGATGCGCAGCTCGGCGATCTCCTCCAGCGGGCTGACGCGGGCGAACCACTCCGCGAACCCCTCGGTCTCGATCAGCGTGCGGAACGCGGTGCGGGCGGCGTCGCTGATCTTGTCGGCGAGCGGCCGGAACCGGGCGGCGGCCTCGCGGGCACGGTCCTGCACGGCGTCGGTGGACGCCAGCAGCACGGCGTTGGTGACCTGCTCGACGTGCCGGCGGGCGATCTGCGGGTGCCCGTACCGGGCGAAGATGACCTCGCCCTGCTCGGTGACCTTGAACCGGCCCGCGACCGAGCCCGGCGCCTGGGCCAGGATCGCCCGGTTGGCGGGCCCGCCGCCGCGGCCGAGCGAGCCGCCCCGGCCATGGAACATGGTCAGCTTGACGTCGTTGCGGGCCGCCCAGGCGGTCAGCGCCTCCTGCGTGTCGTAGAGCCGCAGGGTGGCGCTCGTCGGGCCGAGCTGCTTGGCCGAGTCGGAGTAGCCGAGCATGACCTCCAGGCGCCGCCCGGTGCCGTCCAGCCGCCGCTGCACGGCGGGGATCGCCAGCATGCCCTCGAGGACGGCGGGCGCCCGCTCCAGGTCCTCGCCGGTCTCGAAGAGCGGGATCACATCGAGCACGGGCGCGTGGTCGCCGAGCGAGGCCGCCAGCTCGTGGACGTTGGCGATGTCCTGCTCGGAACGGGTGAACGAGACGACGTAGCGGCTGCAGGCCCGCACGCCGAAGCGCTGCTGGATCCACGCCACCACGCGCAGGGTGTCGAGGATCTCCTCGGTCATCTCGCTGCGCTCGCCGCCGCCCTTGAGCTCGGCGAGAGCCTTCTCGTGGAGCTCGCTGTGCTGGCGGATCTCCAGCTCGGCCAGGTGGAAGCCGAACGTCTCGACCTGCCAGATGAGGTCCTGGACCTTGCCGTACGCCTGGCGCTCGGCCTTGGCCTCGACCAGGGAGTCCTGGACGAGGCGCAGGTCGGCGAGCAGGTCGTCGGGGGTCGCGTAGGCCAGGTCGGCGTCGCGGCGGCGGGTCGCGGCGATCCGTTCCGCCGCGTACAGCAGGAACTGCCGGTGCGGCTCCTCCGGCGACCGCTTGGCGATCTCGCCGATCCGGCCGGGCTGGCCCGTCCGCGCCGCCGCGAGCGCGGTGCGGAGCATGGCCGAGGCCGGCGTGGTCGACTCGTGCGCGGTCAGCTCGCGGCCGATCCGGACGCAGGCGCTCTCCAGGCCGAGCAGCACGTGGTCCGCCTGGATCATCATGGCCTTCTGGGTGACCTGCGCGGTCACGTACGGGTTGCCGTCGCGGTCGCCGCCGATCCAGCTGCCGAACCGCAGGTAGGCGGGGGCCACCGGCGGGCGGGCCCCGGTGTCGGGCGCCATCGCGGCGTCCAGCGTCCGGTAGATGTGCGGGACGACCCGGAAGATCGTCTCGTCGAAGGCCGCCATCGCCGTCCGGACCTCGTCGAGGGGGTCCATCTGCAGGTGGCGGCGGAGGGCCGTGCGCCAGAGCAGGTCGATCTCCTCGCGCAGCCGCCGTTCGAGCTCGGCCTCCTCGCTCGTGCCGGGCCCGGCGTTCAGCCGCGCCAGCAGGTCGCTGATCCGCTGGATGGCGGTGACGACCGCGCGCCGGCGGGCCTCGGTGGGATGCGCGGTGAAGACCGGCCGGAACTCCAGCCCGGCCACCGCCTCGTAGACCCGCGTGTCGGGGTCGTCGGCCCCCTCGGATCCGCCGGGTGCGCCGGGAGCGCCGGGAGCGCCGGCCCGCGCGGACCGGAGGGCCTCGACCGCGGCCTCGACCGAGCTGCGCACCGGCTCGGCGTCGCGGGTGTCGCGGTCGCGGAGGGTGCGGATGCGGTGGTGCTCCTCGGCCAGGTTGGTGAGGTGGAAATACACGGTGAACGCCCGCGCGACCTGCTCGGCACGTTCCAGCGACCAGCCGTCGACGAGGGCCGCCACGTCCTCGATGCCGGTCTCGCCGCGGCGGGCCGCGATCACGGCGTGCCGCAGCCGCTCGACGTCGTCGAGCAACTCCTGGCCGCCGTCCTCGACCAGGCTGTCGCCGAGCATGGCGCCCAGCAGCCGGACATCGCGGCGGAGCGGTTCGGGCATGTCCTGCCGGAGGGTGTCGCGCGTGTTCGTAGCCACGCGGCCAGCCTAGTGAGGAGCGGGAACGCCACCCGACACCGCGTCCGCCGCCGCGCCGCCGCCGCGACTCAGCCACCCGGGAGACGACCTGGAATCAGCGGGCGGTTACTCTGACCCGCATGGCGATGGAAGCTCCTGAACCCGCTGTGGACATCGACATCCACACGACGGCCGGAAAGATCGCGGATCTGGAACGGCGCCGGTATGAGGCCGTGCACGCGGGCTCCGCGCGCGCGGTCGAGAAGCAGCACGCCAAGGGCAAGATGACCGCCCGGGAGCGGATCGACGCGCTGCTCGACCCCGGCTCGTTCGTGGAGTTCGACGAGCTGGCCCGGCACCGCTCGACGACCTTCGGCATGGCGAAGAACCGCCCCTACGGCGACGGCGTGGTGACCGGGTACGGCACCGTCGACGGCCGGCCGGTGGCGGTCTTCAGCCAGGACTTCACCGTCTCCGGCGGGTCGCTCGGCGAGGTCTTCGGCGAGAAGATCTGCAAGGTCATGGACCATGCCCTCAAGACCGGCTGCCCGATGATCGGGATCAACGACTCCGGCGGCGCGCGGATCCAGGAGGGCGTGGTGGCCCTCGGCCTCTACGCCGAGATCTTCAAGCGGAACGTGCACGCCTCCGGCGTGATCCCGCAGATCTCGCTGGTCCTCGGCCCCTGCGCGGGCGGCGCGGTGTACTCTCCCGCGATCACCGACTTCATCGTCATGGCCGACCAGACCTCGCACATGTTCATCACCGGGCCGGACGTGATCAAGACGGTCACCGGCGAGGAGGTGACGATGGAGGAGCTGGGCGGCGCGCACTCGCACAACTCCCGCTCGGGGGTGGCGCACTACCAGGGTTCCGACGAGGACGACGCGATCGAGTACGTCAAGGCGCTCCTGTCGTACCTGCCGTCCAACAACCTCGGCGACGCGCCGGTCTTCGACAACCCGGCCGACCCGAACGAGGTGTCGGACGAGGACGCCGCGCTCGACTCCCTGATCCCCGACTCGCCCAACCAGCCGTACGACATGCACACCGCCATCGAGCACGTGCTGGACGACGGCGAGTTCCTGGAGGTGCAGGAGCTCTTCGCGCCCAACATCATCGTCGGCTTCGGCCGGGTGGAGGGCCGTTCGGTCGGGGTGGTCGCCAACCAGCCGATGCAGTTCGCCGGCACGCTCGACATCGACGCCTCGGAGAAGGCGGCGCGCTTCGTGCGCACCTGCGACGCGTTCAACATCCCGGTGCTGACGTTCGTGGACGTGCCCGGCTTCCTGCCCGGCACCGACCAGGAGTGGAACGGGATCATCCGGCGCGGCGCCAAGCTCCTGTACGCCTACGCCGAGGCGACCGTGCCGCTCGTCACGGTGATCACCCGCAAGGCGTACGGCGGCGCGTACGACGTCATGGGCTCCAAGCACCTCGGCGCCGACATCAACCTGGCCTGGCCGACCGCGCAGATCGCCGTCATGGGCGCGCAGGGCGCGGTCAACATCCTCTACCGGCGCGAGCTGGCCGCGGCCGACGACACCGACGCCCGCCGCGCCGAACTGATCACCGAGTACGAGGACACGCTGGCCAACCCCTATATCGCGGCCGAGCGCGGCTATGTCGACGCGGTGATCAAGCCGTCGGAGACGCGCGGCCAGGTCGTCAAGGCACTGCGGTCGCTGCGCGACAAGCGCAGGAACCTGCCGCCCAAGAAGCACGGGAACATCCCGCTGTGAGCGCCGCCGCAGAGGACCGCACCGCGGAGAGCCACGCCGCCGGAGGGAGCCACGCCGTGGAGCGGGCCGCACCACCGTTCCTGCAGGTCGTCAAGGGTGAGCCGACGGCCGAGGAGATCGCCGCGCTGGTCGCCGTCCTCACCGCCCGGGCACAGGCCGCCGCGGTCGCCCGGGCCCGGGCGGCGGAGGGCGGCGCGGGGCGGGCCTCGCGCTGGGCGGACCGGTCCCGGCAACTGCGCGGGCCGGGGACCGAGGCCTTCCGTGAACGCGGCCCGGGGGCGTGGCGGGCGAGCGCCCTCCCGCGCTGACGCGGCCGGCGCCGGCGCTCACCTGGCGGCCCCATGGGCGGGACGACCAGGTGTGCCGAACGGGTTAACGGAAATCATCCGAGGACATGTAACCGTGGTTCACACCCTCGAACGGCCTCTGCACGAATAAGGTGAAAGGCCATGGCCACCTCGGAGTTCGTCCCTCAGCCCGCTCGATACGCCGTCTTCGTCGACGCGGGGTACCTCTACGCGGCCTCCGGTGCGCTGCTGCTCGGTTGCGGTTCCAGACGCGAGTACCGGGTGGCCGCCGAGAAATTGATCAAGGCATTGACGACCCATGCCGACGACAAGTTGCTGGGCGAACTGTTGCGCGTCTACTGGTTCGACGCGGCGCCCAAGCGGCAGCCGACGGTCGACCAGCGCGTGATCGCCAACCTGCCGCTGGTGAAGCTGCGGCTGGGCAATCTGAACGCGCAGGGCCAGCAGAAGGGCGTGGACGCGCAGTTGCGCGCCGACCTGGAGGCCCTGGCGCGGCATCGTGCGATCACCGACGCGGTGTTGCTGGCCGGCGACGAGGACATGCTCCCCGCGGTGGAGGCGGCGCAGCGCTACGGCGTGCGCGTCCACCTCTGGGGCGTGGAGCCGACGCACGGCTCCAACCAGGCCGAATGGCTGGTCTGGGAGTCCGACACCGTCGAGGTCCTGCCGGCCGATTTCTTGCGCCCGTACTTCACTAAAGCCAAGGTGCTGTCCGTTCCCACCGCCGCGGCCGCTGCCGCCGCCGTCCGCGACGCCGCCGCCGTCGCGCAGGTCGGCGCCCGCACCGCTCCGGTGCCGTCGCCCTCGCAGGTGTTCGCCGGCCGTGCCCCGGCGGTCAAGCCCGTCCCCGCCGCGGCCATGAAGAACGCGGTGCCGCACGCCGGGCACCATGTGATCCCTGCCGCCACGACGTCCACGACCGACGGCAAGCTGGGGCCCGACCGCGACCACATGCTGGAGATCGGCGAGCATGTCGCGCAGAAGTGGATCTTCGAGCGGGGCCGGGACAACATCCGCGACCTGCTCCCCGGCCCGATCCTGCCGCCCGTCATCGACAAGGAACTGCTGATCGAGGCGGAGAAGGAGCTGGGCAGCTCGCTGCGCCCCTACCAGGAGGCCCGGACGTGGCTGCGGGACGGCTTCTGGGAGCGCGTCTACCGCGAGTTCGGCATCGGGATCGGCAAGTCCGACTGATCCGGCTGTCCGGACGTACCAGGGCAACTCGAAGACTTTTTGTGATGAGTCCGACACGCGGAGTGGGGAAACCGATACAGTCCCGGCCGTGAGAAAGGGACACCGCACCGCCTCCGCGACCATGGCCGTCATGGTGGTCGCCGGGCTGCCGGTCGCGGCCTGCGAGTCACCGGTGCCGTTCTATCCGCCGGGCCAGGGCTCACCGGACGATCCGGTGGTCGGCCTCGGCGGGCACGCCCCGTACCTCCAGAGCCCCTCTCCGCACCGCCGGTCGGCACCCGACTCGGCGACCTCCGAAACGACGGCGCGCGAAGGAGCGGCGGCCGGCGCGGCCGGCATGGCGTCCGCCGGCGCCGGCCTTCCGGTCACCGGCGGCGTGTACACGGCCACCCGCCCCGGCCTGATCGATCCCGCCGTGCGGCGGCTGCCCGCGCGGCTGTACGTCCCGAACGGGCGTGACGGCACGGTCGACGTCGTCGACCTGCGGACGCTCAAGGTCACCGCCCGCCTGCACGTCGGCGGCGTCCCGCGCCGGATCGTGACGTCCTGGGACCTGCGCCGGCTGTGGGTCACCGACGCGCGGGGCGGCACCGTCGTCCCGGTGAGCCCGCGCACCGGCCGCCGCGGCCGGTCCGTCCGGCTCGGCGACCGGGGCGGCCGCCTGTACTTCACCCCGGACGGCAGCGAGGCACTCGTGCTGGCCGGGCGGCAGCGGCAGATCGACGTGCGCGACCCGCACACCATGCGCCCCCGCGGCCGGATGGCGCTGCCGTGCGCCGGGGCCGAGCACGCCGACTTCTCCGCGACGGGCACGTTCATGGTGGCCAGCTGCACCCCGTCCGGGCGGATGGTCCGCGTCGACCCCGCGCTCCGCGAGGTCACCGGCACGCTGGCGCTCCCGCGCGGCTCGGCTCCCGGCTCGGTACGGCTCGCGCCGGACGGCCGCACGTTCTATGTCGCGGACCACGCCAGGGCCGGGGTCTGGACCATCGACTCCATCGCGTTCACGGTCACCGGGTTCGTGCCGACCCGGCCGGGCGCGTACGGGCTCACCTTCAGCCGCGACTCGCGGCGCCTCTTCGTCCTGGGCACCGGAACGCTGTCGGTCGTCGATCTCGCGGCCGGGCGGGCGACGAGCCACTGGCGGCTGCCCGGCGGCGGTTCGCCGGAGCCGGGCGGAGTGTCCGCCGACGGCACCGAGCTGTGGCTGTGCGAGCCGCGGACGGGCATGACGTACGCGCTGTCGACGCAGACGGGACGGCTCGTCCGCACGTTGCGGGTCGGTGGCGTGCCGCAGGGCATGGTCGTCCATCCGCAGCCGGGCCGCCACTCGCTGGGCGGCACGAGCATCTTCCGCTGACTCGCGGAAACGGCGGGCTCAGCGGGACGGGACCTGATGCCACTGGGGGATCAGTTCTTCCACCAGGGCCTCTGTCTCGGGCTGGAGCTGGTCCAGGAGGGGGTCGCGAGCCACGCGTGAGCGCAGCTCGTCGACGACCACCTGCACCTGGGCCTCGTCACCGGTGGCATGGGTGGCACGGAGGAGGTCGCGCCACAGCCCCTCGTCCTCGGGGGCCAGGCGGAGGCCCGCCCGGGCCGCGCCGACGGCGCCTCGAACATCGCCCTCTTCGAGGCGGAGGACGACGAGGCGGTGGGCGACGTCGATGACGCGGGCGCTCGCCTCGTACTCCAGCTCGTCGGCGGCCAGCCAGCCGTAGCGGCCGCGCGGGCGGTCGGCCAGGACCGGGCCGCGGACCAGGTCGAGGGCGTAGGACATGTAGGCGGTCTCGGACGACGGCTCGGCCGCGGACCGCCAGACCAGCCACCGGAAGACCGCCCAGTCGACCCTGACCTCGGAGCCGAGGCGGATGCGGCCGCGGTCGTCGTAGTAGAGGTTGGGACGGCCGCGCGCGTCACGTCCCAGCCAGTCGGACACGCGGGCGACGCAGGCGTCGCGGACGCCGGTGGTCACGCCGCGCGGCCAGATCGCGCCGCTGAGGACCGTGGGATGCACTCCGCCGGGATGGGACGCCAGGTAGATCAGAACCTCGGTGCACAGGGCGCGGCGGCTCTCGTCCATCGGGCCCGGGGCGTCGACCTCGATCGGGCCGAGGATGCGGATGTCGACCGAGGACTGGCGGGTGCCGGGCGGCTCGGCGCCGGCGATGTCGGACGGGTCGGAGAGCGGCACCGAGTCGAGGCGCCTGGTGGTGCGGAAGAGCTCGAACACGCCCCGGTAGTGCTCCTCGGGGATCAGCTGGGCGTCCACCTGGAAGCCGAGCACCCCGGCCTGGAGGCGCGCGTGCGCGTCGACCTCCCACGTCCAGGTCGCGCCCTGCACGTCGCCGGGGACGATGTAGCCCGCCGCCATCCGGGTGCCGGTGCGGGCGAGCGCGACGAGGCGGTCGGCCTCCCGTTCGGAGGGCTGGTCGGCCATGATCAGGTAGTGCGGCATCCACGCCTCGCCGAACACCCCGCGGCAGCGGCCGGTGAGCACCGAGTCGACGCCGGAGGCGGCCAGCGCCTGCCGCACCTCCTCGCTGCGGCCTTCGAGCTCGGGCAGTGCCTGGTCGAGGGACTCGACGGTACGGACGCGGTCGGGCGCGATGTCGGCGAGTCCCTCGCCCAGCTCGGCGCCGAAGCCGACGAGGGTGATGCGCATGTGGTCGGACCAGCGGTTGGTCGCCAGCTCCAGCGCGAGGGCGGCGAGCACGGCCCGGCGGGTCTCCTCGTCGCCCTGCAGGGCGATCAGCCCGTGCGCGGCCTCCAGGTCGACCAGGATGCGGCCGTTCTGGTTGGTGCCGATCGAGACGAGGCCGGGGTACGGGGCGAGGACGTCACCGAGGTCGGCGGCCCGCAGCCCGGTCGTCGCGTCGCCGCGCAGCCGCCACACCTGGCCGTCGTCGTAGGCCTCCCACGGCGCGGGCGGGTTGCGGTCGGCCGGAGCGATCCACAGGTCGAGGCTGTCGGTGCCCAGGTGCACCCCGTACACCGTGGGCAGCGCGCGGCCCTGACCGCCGCCTTCGGCGGCCATGGACTTGGACAGGTGCCGCAACCCGAGGTCGAGGAGTTCGACGGCGGCGGTGTCGGCCCCGACGCGCAGCGCCTGCTCGGCCTTCGCGGCCCGGCCCTCCGGCCGGGCGATCCGCTGCCCGAACGCGCGGTGCCACATCTGCGTGCGGCGCCGCCTGCCCAGCGCGCTGAGCAGCCCGGCGGCGACGAGCGATGCCGCCGCCAGGCCCTGCGGCCATTCGAGGTCGAACGGGAGGGGCGACTGGTCGTCCTGATGCTGGGCCGAGTCGTGGTGCTGGGCCGAGTCGCGTCCGGGAACGGTCGCGCCGCCGGTGCCCGCGCCGCCGCCGAGCTCGTCGCCGGGACGGGGCGCGGGGGCCTGCGGGGCCGGGGCCTCGTGGCCGGGCTTCTCCGGAGCGGGCTTCTCCGGGGCCGGTGCTTGCGAGGCGGGCGGCTGGGGAGCCGGGGTCGCGGGCGCCTGGGACGCCGGCGGCGGCGTCGCGGGGGCCTCCGTGGCAGGTGGCTGCGCCGCGGCCGGAGGTCGCGTCGCGGCGGGCGGCTGGGGGGCCGGTGTCCGCAGCGGTGGCTGCTCGGGCGCGCGCTGCTGGGGCACGGGCTCCGGAGGGCCCGCGTGACCGGTGCGGAAGTAGTCGTCGAGGTCCTTCACCGGAACGACCTGGGCGCCCGTCGCGTCGGCGGGCATCTCCAGGATCCAGCCCGGCCGGATCAGGCTGGCGATGTTGAGCTTGGTCCCGTCGGGCTGCACCCGGCCCTTGTTGAGCGCGAAGATCTCCTTGTAGCGGCGGCCCTCGCCCAGGCACTTGTCGGCGATCTCCCAGAGGCTCTCGTGATGCCGCCCCTCCGGCGGCTGGACGCGGTAGATCTTTGTCGTCGGCGACTTGGCCATGGGCTGGACGGCCGGCTCGGCGGCCTGTTCGGGTGCGACCGGCTGCACGACGGAGACCGCCGCGACCGGGCGGAACTCCTGGGCCTGCGTCTGCGCCGGCCGCTGCGCGTGCAGCTCCCGGCCGCTGAACGCGGGCATGATCGCCGAGGTGGCCGTGAACAGCAGCAGCGCCGCGACCACGAGCCGGTGGACGAGGGACTGCGTGCCGCCCGCCAGCGGCACCCGGACCGGGACGCCCACGCCGCGGATCCCCGCGTACACCTCGACCAGCACGCACAGCGCGAGCTGGAGCCACGCCAGCCAGACCAGCGCGACCAGCACGGTGACGAGCGCGCCCGGCCCGATCTGCTGGGTCAGGTCCGACGCCGTCGGCACCCGATCGGGGATCGGCGGCTCGAAGAACGTCAGCAACGCGTACGGCACACCGCCGACGAGCGCGAGCAGCGCCGTGATCGCGCCGACCCCGGCGGCGATGTCGCCGAAGCCGCGACGCCCTCGTACCCGCACCGGCGGCTTGGGTCCCCGCCCGGTGCCCGTACTTCCGGGCCCTCCTGTCAGCATCGCACCCCTTGCTCGCCCGTCCGGTGGTGCTCACCGGTCCGTGCCTGCACAGACGTCGCCCTTGTCATCGTAGACAGCCACGACCCGCGCGCAATGCCCGCGCGGTGACTATCTCGCGTGCCACCGGCCGTCACGGCTCGGCTCCCGTGATCGGCTGGGCGGAGGCGGTGGACCGCATCGTGAACGAACCCAACCCGGGGACGATGCTGAGGAACTGGGGGTTGACCGTCAGCTCCACGGTGACCTCCACCTCCTCCTCGGTGGCCCCGCACGAACTCGCGGTGATGTTATCGTCGTAGTCGCCGAGCAGCCCGCACGCGGCGGACTCGGCCCGGCCCGGATCGATCACGGGCTCGCCGGTCTCCCGCAACGTCGCCTCGTCGATCTGGTTGGCCCCGGCGCGCGCGGCCTGCTCGGCCATGTCCGCGGCGCGCTGGCGGGCGTGGATCGCCAGGCCGCCGTCGACGAGGAGGCCCGCGAGGACGAGGACGGCGGGAGTGAACAGCACGACGTACATCGAGACCGTCCCCCGGTCCCGGTGCCGGTCATCGCGATCGTCGCGACCGTCGCGCGCCCGCCGCCAGATCATTGCTGATCACCGCCGTCACCGTCGTCGCCGGTGTCGCCGCCCCGGTAGGTATAGGTGTCGATCGGCGCCACGGAGGTGCCGCTCAGCTGCTTGCTGCCGGGGAACCCGATGAACGACAGATCGCCCAGGTCGACGTCGCACACCACGGTCACCGAGACCCTCCCGCCGGGCCCCCAGTCGCCGGTGTCGGTGGTCACGGTCGGCCCGCCGGCGCACCACTTGTTGTTCTGGAGGTTGGACGCCGCGGTCTCCTGCGCGAGGCCCTCGGCGGCGCCCGCGCTGCGCGCCACCGAGGCGGCGCGCACGGCGTCCCGTGCGGCGCCGTCGATCTGGCTCTTCGCGTCGACCATCCGCCCGGCTCCGGCGAGCAGCAGGAGGAACGCCACGAAGAGCGGCGTGACCAGCACCATCTCCAGCGACATCGAGCCGCGGTCCCGGCCGTTCATCCGCCCGCGCCCTGACATGCGACACCGCCCTCGACGTCCGGGCGGAAACATTCGACCGGTCCCTGGGACCGCTGGGTGACGCGGAAGGTCATGAACGGGATCACCCGGACGGCGGTGCCGCTCACCTCGATGCCGCGTTCGTCGGCGCCCTGCAGCGGGGTCACCCGCCGCCCGCCGAGCAGCTCCGGCCCGATCTTGTCGATGTCGCCCGCCGCCCTGGCGACCGCCGGCCCCTCCCAGTCGGCGCCGACGGGCTGGGTGCGGGCGACCCGGGCACCGGCCTGCGCCGCGGCGAGCGCGACATGGCGGGCGTGGAAGACCATCGCGAACTGGACGACGACCAGCAGCACCAGGATGAGGACGGGGGTGAGCAGCGCCCACTCCATCGCGGACGCGCCCCGGTCCCGCCGGTTCAGCCGGTGTTGATGCTGTTGGCCTTGTCGCTGACCTTCTTGATGATGATCGCGCCCACGGCGATCGCGATGCCGGCGAGAAGGGCGGTGATGATCGCCCACTCGATCGCGGAGGCGCCCCGGTCCGTTTCGGCGCGGGCCCGGTCCAGCCTGACGCCCAGCAGGGCGCGCAGGTAGGCGATGGTCGGGTCGTTCAGGGGATTCACTGTTTCTCCTTCGCGGGACGAGGGGTGCGGTGATCATGAGACCATCACCCGCATGACGGCCGGGTAGACCAGGAAGACGAGGAAACCGGCACAGAGGAAGAGCTGCGCGACGAGCATCGACTGGGAGCGTTCGCCGGCCTTGCCCTCCAGCTCCGACAGCTCCCGGCTGCGCATCGAGGCGGCGCGGGCCGCGAGGGACTTGCGGACCTGGGCGCCGTCGTCGGCGACGAGCGCCAGCGCGCCGGCGAGGTCGCGCAGCTCGGCGATGTCGAGCTCGTCGCCGAGGCCGCCGAGGGCCTGCCAGGGGGTCTGGCCGGTGATGCGCGCGTTGGCCAGCGCGTCGCGGATGCGGAGCATCGCCCAGCCCTCGCCGACCGCCGAGGCGGTCATGAGGGCCTCGGGGACGCCGCGGCCACCGGCGAGGTTCATCGAGACCAGGTCGAGGAACGCGCCCACGACGTGCCGGAAGTCTTGCCGCCGGGCGGTGGCCTCCTGGCGGAGCTGCATGTCGGGGAGGAAGAAGAAGAGGATGGCGAAGATCGCGCAGAGCCAGACCGGTATCTGGATCGACGCCCCCAGGCCGAGCAGCGCGAAGTAGGCGACGACGACCGGGATGAACAGCAACGCCGCGGCGGGCAGCATGAACTTCGTCGCGAGGAAGCCTTCGAGCGACTTGTCGGTGATGGCGAGGTCGGCGCGGATCGAGCGGAGTTGCCAGCCGCGTGCCTCGCAGAGGCGCACCAGTTCGCGGCCGACCTTCGCGCGGATGCCGCCGACCCGTTCGAGGGTGGGCGACATGCGGCGGGCCCGCGCGTCCTCCTGGTCGCGGCGGCGGGCGGCGTCGTAGGCGGCGAGGCGTGCCGCCAGGCCGGGCCGGGGCGGGAAGAGGGCGCGGACGAGCAGGTAGAGCCCGAGGCCGGCGAGCGCGCCGGCGAGCATCGCTCCGTTCACGAGGCACCGCCTCCGCCCGCGTCCATGGTGTGGCGTCCGCGCAGTGTCGACTGCTCCTTGTCGGCGGCCGCGCGGTCGCCCTGCCAGCCGGCGACGGTGCGCGGCATCTCGCCGGGCACGCCGGGGCGCGTCTCGCTGGTGAGGAACCGGCCGGGCAGCTCGTGCTTGGAGAGCCTGCGCAGCCACAGGAACCCGGCGGCGTAGAGCGCGATGACCAGGCAGAGGACGAGCTGCCCGAGGAAGTCGTCGTACGGCTCCACGTACGAGTGGTTGAAGATCGCCAGCAGCAGCGCGGTGCCGACCGAGACGCCGACGACGATGCGGACGCTGCGCCGGGTGGACCGCCGGTCGGCCTCGACGCGGCGGCGCATGTCGAGCTCGGCGCGGGCCGACGTCGACAGCGCGCCCAGCATGTCGCGCAGGCCGGGGCCGCGCAGCTTGGCGTTGAGGATGAGCGCCGCGATGACCAGGTCGGCGGACGGGTCGTCGAGATCGTCGGCGAACCGCCGCAGCGCCTCGGGCATCGGCACGCGGGTGTGCAGCCGGTCGACGAGCGTGCGGAGCGGCTGCTGGAGGGCGGGCGCGGCGGCGCGGAGCGAGGCCGGGATGGCCTGCTCCAGGCCGACGGCGCCCGCGATGGTGTCGCGGAGCGACTCGGTCCAGGCCGCGAGCCCTTCGAGGCGGACCATGGCCTTGCGCTCCTCGGCGGCGCCGCCCGCCAGGCCGTTCCAGGCGAGGACGAGGACGCCGGTGCCGATCGCGGCGATCGGCCAGCGGGTGAAGACGAGGACCAGCAGGCCCACGATGATCGCGACGGCGGTACGGGTCGTCAGCGTCTTGACCAGATCTTCGCGGCTGCGGCCGCGGACCGGCCCCGGACGGCGCGGCAACCCGCGGATGGCCACGACGAGCAGCAGTATCCCGCCGCCGACCAGAGCTCCGGCGACGACGGCGAGAAGCACGTCCGGCGCGTACATCAGCCTCCCCCGAAGCTCACCAGACACCTCCGAGCGAGGTGTCGTAACCGAACTCGGCCAGCTCGTCGGCGCACGCGATCGGCGCGGCGGGCAGCGCGTAGCCCTCCGGGCCGAGCGCGAAGATCTCGGACGAGAGCACCCGGTTGTCGACGCCGGTGACCTCGCGGACGCTCGCCACGTACCGGCGCAGGCGGCCGCCGCTGGCATAGTCGTTGCGCTTCTCGATGAAGACCACGAAGTCGATGGCGCCCGCGATGAGCATGTGGGTGGCCTCGACGGGCAGGCGCTCGACCGACTGGATCGCGTACGTGGCGATGCGGTTGAACACCTCCATCGAGGAGTTGGCGTGGATGGTGGAGAGGGAGCCGTCGTTGCCCTGCGTCATCGCGTTCAGCATCGTGACGATCTCGTCGCCGAGCACCTCGCCGACGATGACGCGGGAGGGGTTCATGCGCAGCGAACGGCGGACCAGCTCGGCCATCGAGATCGAGCCCTGGCCCTCGGAGTTGGGCAGCCGCTGCTCGAACGCGACGCAGTTGGGGTGCAGCTCGGGGAAGGCGTCCAGGCCGAGCTCCAGAGCACGTTCCACGGTGATGAGGCGTTCGTGCGGCGGGATCTCGTTGGCGACGGCGCGCAGCAGCGTGGTCTTGCCGGCGTTGGTGGCCCCGGCGATCATGATGTTCTTGCGGGCGAGCACGGCGGCCTTGAAGAACGCGCCCAGCTCGGAGCTGAACGTGCCGTTGCCGACCAGATCGCTCAGGAACACCTTGCCGAGGCGGGCACGGCGGATCGACAGGGCGGGCCGGACGGCCACGTCCATCACCGCCGACAACCGGGAGCCGTCGGGAAGCCGCAGGTCGAGCTGCGGGTTGGCGGTGTCGAACGGGCGGGACGACAGCCCGCTGTAGGCGGCCAGTATCTGGATGAGCTCGACGAGCTCCTCGTCGGTCTCGGCCACCGGCTCGCCCATGACCTCGCGGCCGTCGGCGTAGCCGATGAAGACGCGGTCGCAGCCGTTGATGTCGATGTTCTCGATCTCGGGATCTTCGAGCAGCGGCTGGAGGCGGCCGACCCCGAAGAGCGCGGCGTGCACGCCGGCGGCGAGCGCCTCCTCCTCTTCGGCGTTCGGCGGACGGCGGCCGGCGGTCAGCTCGCCGCGCGCGAACTCCTCCAGCACCTGGCCGATGAGCGCCCGGGCGAACTGCCGCTCGTCCTCGCCGGACATCGGCGCGAGCCCGCTGGCGGCGTCGAGCCGGCGCTGCTGGGCCAGCCGGTCACCGACCTCCTGGCGCAGCCGCTTGACGAGGCCGTGATCCACCTACCGACTCCCCTCCTCGACGTGCCCGACCTGGCCGGCATGGCCAGCCTGGCCGATCTGTCCGGCCTGCCCGATCGGGACCTGCGCGGCCGGGGGAAGCTGCGGCGCGCCGTTGTGGGCGGCGTGCCTGCCGACCGTCCCGGCGTGGAGCGCGGCGAGGCGGCCGACGAGCTCTCCGGCGACCTCGCGGGCGGAACGGATGAGCAGCGAGCGGTCGAGCCGGCCGCCCCAGCTTCCCGCCAGCAGCTCCGCGCCCTTGGGGTCGAGCGCCAGCCCGCCGAGCACGGTGACCGCCGGGGGCGGCGGCCCGGCGGGGCCTGCCAGGGTGTCGGCGGCGTGCCGGCCCTGCGCGCTGGTGATGACGCGGTCGACCTCGGCGACCTGCGCGCGGAAGTCGCGCGGGTCGGCGAGCACGATGACGCCGATCGGCGGGCCGCCGCGCAGCTCGGCCGACAGCGCCGCGACGCGCTCGCGCAGGTGGGCGACCTGCTCCAGCGTCGCCCGCGTGAACAGCAGCACCAGATCGGCCTCGCGCATGAGGTCGAGGACCGGGGTGCCCGCGCCGAGCCGCCCGCAGTCGGCGAGGACGTCGACCGGGTCGAGCCCGGCGAACGCGCGGCCCAGCGGCCCCCACAGCCAGGTCATGCCCTGGGCCTGCTCGGCGCCGGTGATGCCGACGAGCACGTCGAGACCCCCGACGAGCCGCTGGCAGTGCTCGGCGATCTGGTCGGAGCGCAGCCCGCGCCGGGCGGTCGCGGCCAGGCTGAGGAGCCCGCGCGACGGGTTGAGCATGCCGCCCGGCTGGGCGTCGCCGGCGGCGGCTGCGGGCAGCCGGTAGACGAGGTCTCCCCCGGCCTGGTCGCATTCGGCGACGAGCACCGGACGCGGCCAGACGGCGCCGAGGGCGACGGCGGCGGTCGTGACGCCCGGCGCCCCCTTGTCGGCCGCGAGCGCGATGAGTGCCACGGTCAGTTCCCGCCCGGTCCAGTGCTGTTGTTGTTGCCCGTCCCGGAGCCGTTCCCGTTGCCCGCGCCGTTCCCGGTGCCGTTGCCGGGCCCTGGATTCTGGGTGCCGTTGCCGTTGCCGTTGTTCGGGGTCTGCTGCTTTTCGGGGCCGGGGTTGGCGGGCTGCTGGGGCGCCGGCTCGGTGCCCGGGGGGAGCAGGGCGATGGCCACCGCCCCGGCCGAGGCCGCCTGCGCGATCGCCGCCACCTCGTTGGGCGGCACGGCGACGTCCACCGAGGTCTGGTCGCCGCGCAGCCGGTCGCCCTTGCCGGCGGCGCCGATGGTCACGACGATCGCGTTCGTCGAGAGCACGGTGCCGGGACGAGGGCCGCTCGATCCCGCACCGGTGCCCACCGCGTACAGGCTCACCCGCGCGCCGCTGACCAGGCCCTTCGCCGTCGGAAGCTGGCCGGGCTTGAGCGCCAGGCCCACCACGACCCGGCCGCGCTCGGCCGCCGGGGTCTTGCTGACCATGCCGTTGGTGAGCAGCGCGCCCCTGACCAGCGGAACGGCCGCGTACGTGCGCGCCACCTTGGCGCGCTCGGACCACCGGATGTAGTAGTCGACGCCGGTGTCGCCGACCTGCACCTCCTGGAGGGCGGTCAGCGGGATCGGCTGGCCCGCCGCGACCGGCTGGACGATGCGGATCGCCGACACCCGCTGGCCGCTGGCCATCACGAGGTAGGCGCTGGCGAGCGCGCCGCCGAGGATCAGGAGGACGGCGAGCGCCGCGAGCGCCGGTTTGCGCTCCCGCGGCGCGACCGGAAGCCGCTGCCCGCCGGAAGCACCCAGCCCGGACTGGCCGAGACTCGGCCGGCCCGGGGCCGCATTGCTCGCGGTACCTGCGGAGACTCCACCCGCGACGGCCGATTGATTGCCCTTCATCGCCCTCGCCACGTGCTCCTTCCCGTCCCCCGTGGACTCTCGCGTCTCGCGAGATCCCACATCACCGGGGCGATCCATGCTCGCGGGGGGCGCGACGCCACGTCAATGGATTCGGTGAGGTGAAGCCGCAACGTGACTCGAAACCGCAGCGTGACCAGGCACTTCGTCAATCACTTCCGTTCTTACATCCGGTCACAGGAATCACTGACAGCTAGCGGCAAGGCCAGTTTCTTAATACCGAAAGGTCAGAGCTTGAAGCCGATGAGGCGTCCAAGCGTCATCGCCGTGTGGTCGAAGTAGCCGATCCGGTTCTCGATGACGGGCCCGAACTGCCCGAAGAGCTCGAAGCTGACCGTCCCGTAGAGCGCCGCCCAGGCCATCAGCGCGCGCGCCACGACGTCGTCCGGGACGTTCAGCTCGACGGCGGCCCGCCCGCGTCCGAGGTCCGGCCCGATCGAGGCGGGCACCGGCGGCAGGCCGGCGGGCGGGTCGAGCTCGCCGGCCTCGTGCGCCTCGGTGACGATCCGCGCGAAGACGACCGTGTCGCGGAGCGCGGCGGGCACGGTGTCCTGGGGCGCCGCATAGCCCGGCACCGGAGAGCCGTAGATCAGTGCGTACTCGTGCGGGTGCGCGACCGCCCACTCGCGGATGGCGCGGCAGACGGCCAGCCACCGTGCCGCGTAGTCGTCCTGGGGGCTCTCCGCGTCGGCCCGTTCGACGACCTCGCCGACGGCGTTGTAGCCGTCGGTGATCAGCGCCGTCAGCAGGTCGTCCCGGCTGGGGAAGTACCGGTAGATCGCCGAGGAGACCATGCCCATCTCGCGGGCCACCGCGCGCAGTGACAGGCCGGTCGCGCCCACGGTGGCGAGCTGCCTGCGGGCGATCTCGGTGATCTCGTTGATCAACTCTGCCCGGACGCGTTCCCGGGCCGTACGGCTCGCACTCATGGAAGCGAGGCTACCAGAGCACCGAAATAAAACGAGAGCACCGCTCTTGACGAATACCGCTCTCTTGGGAGAGCATTACTCTCGAAGCGGAGCGGCAGACTCGGCTCGACACGATCAACGGAGTTGGTTCTCATGGGCAAGCACGTCATCGTCGGTGCCGGACAGGTCGGCGGGCAGCTCGCCGAGCTCCTGACGGCGCAGGGCCACGACGTCACCGTCGTCACCCGGTCGGGCTCCGGCCCGGACGGCGTCCGCAAGGTCGCGGCGAGCGCCGCCGACCGCGACCGGCTGATCGAGGTCACGCGGGACGCGGACACGCTCTACAACTGCATGAACCCGCAGTACCACCAGTGGGCGGAGGTCTGGCCGCCCGCCTCCGCCTCGCTGCTGGCCACCGCCGAGCGGACCGGCGCGGCCCTGGTGACGCTGGGCAACCTGTACCCGTACGGCCCGGTCGACGGCCCGATGACCGAGGACCTGCCGCTGGCGGCCCCCGGTCACAAGGGCCAGATCAGGGCGAAGATGTGGGACGACATGCTCGCGTCGCACCAGGCCGGGCGGGCCCGCGTCACCGAGGTGCGCGCCTCCGACTTCTACGGCCCCGGGAGCAGCGAGAACTCCTACATCGGCTCCGTCCGGTTCGTCCGGCCGCTGCTCGCGGGCAAGCGCGTCACGTTCCTCAGCGACCCGGCCCAGCCGCACAGCTGGACGTACCTGCCGGACGTCGCGCGGGCGCTGGCCATCGCCGGGACGGACGAGCGCGCCCTCGGCCGCCCTTGGCACGTCCCCACGGCACCCGCGTTCGCCGCCCGGGAGTTCGGCGAGCGGCTCTGCGAGCTGGCGGGCGTCCCGGCGCCGCGCATCGGCACGATGCCCCGGCCCCTCTTCAACGCGATCGGGCTCGTCAACCCGATGATGCGCGAGCTGCGGGAGACCCGGTACCAGTTCGACGCGCCGTACATCCTCGACTCCTCGGCGTTCCAGGACACCTTCAAGGTCGCGCCGACCTCCCTGGACGAGGCTCTTAAGACCATCATCGCCACGGCTTAAGGCCGGGGTCGTGTCGTCCCGAGCCTCCCGGCGGGCGCCAGTAATTAAGCTGGCCCGAGCGGCAGCGCCGCCCCCGACCCGGCGACAGGGCACGGGGCGGCGCACTCTGGAGGGGCTTGAATGCGGATCTCGTTCACGGCGCTGACCGGCCAGGGACCCCGGGATGTCGTGATCAATGTCGACACGGACGTGACCGTGGACAGCGTCGCCCAGTCGCTCTTCGCCACCCTGGACACCACGGACACCACGGCACCGGCGAAGGACGTCCCGGTCGCGCACACGCCCCGCTTCTCGAAAGAGGCGACACGGGCGCAGGGCGGCCTGACGGACACCCGTGCCGAGGCCCGGACCGGCGGCGGGACCGGCGGCGGGACCGGCGGCGGGACCGGCGGCGGGACCGGCGGCAAGGTCGGTGGCGGGGTCGACACCCGCAAGGCCGAGCGGCGGACGTTGTGGATGAACGGGCGGATGCTCGACCCGCAGGCCCCCGCCGTCAGGGAGCTGCGGGACGGCGCGGTCGTCGCCGTGGAGCAGCGGGCGGCCGCCGCGACCGTGCTCGCCGAGCCGACCGGCCTGATCGAGGTACGGGTGGTGAGCGGCCCGGCGGCGGGCTCGGTGCACCGGCTCGGCCTGGGCGTCTCCACGCTCGGTTCGGGCGCGCCGGACGAGGACGTGGACGTGGCCCTCGACGATCCGCTCGTCCCGGCCCGGTCGCTGCGGATCACCGTCGAGCCGCACGCCGTCCACGTCGAGCCGTCCGCCCAGACGCTCGCCCGGGGCGTGCTCCTGGACGGGGCCCCGCTCGCCGCGAAGGCCACGTGGCCGCTCGGCGGCATGCTGGCGATCGGCGGCAGCATCCTCACGCTCGCGCAGAGCTCCGCCCCCGACACCCATCTGGAGCCGCTGCCCGAGGGCGGCCTCGCGTTCAACCGCCCCCCGCGCCTGAACCCCGCGCACCGGACACGGCGGCTGGAGGTGCCCAAGCGGCCCGAGCGCAACCCGAAGGAACGGCTGCGGCTCTTCGGCGCGCTGCTGTTCTCGGCGTTCGGCCTCGTCATGGCGTTCGGCCTGGGCCAGTGGTGGTGGGCGCTGTTCGCGCTGGCCTGGCCGGTGATGACGGTCGGCGAGTGGATCGGCGACCGCGTCCACGGCCGCAAGTCGTACAAGAAGGCGCTGAAGGAGTACCAGCGGAAGACCGCCGAGTTCGGCGGCGAGCTCGACCGGCTGTGCCGCGAGGACCAGGAGGAGCGGCGGGCCGTCCATCCCGATCCCGCCGAGGTGCTGCTGACGGCGACCGGGCCGCGGCGGCGGCTGTGGGAGCGGCGCTCCACCGACCCGGACGTGCTGCACCTGCGGTTCGGCCTCGCCGACCTGCCCGCGCGGATCGAGCTCGCGGGGCTGGAGGCGGCGGGCCCCGAGGCGGCGGACCTCAAGGTGCCGACCGCGCGGCTCGTCCCGGTCACGCTGCCGCTGCCCGAGCTGGGCGTCATCGGCATCACCGGCACCGCCGCCCGCGCGTCGCGCCCGGCGTCGCGGGCGCTCGCGCGCTGGCTGGTGGCCCAGGCCGCCGCGCTGCACAGCCCGCGTGACCTGGCGATCGTCGTGCTGTGCGCCGACCCGGAGGCCGAGGCGGAGTGGAACTGGGTCCGCTGGCTGCCGCACGCGGCGCCGCGCGAGGGCGAGGAATGCACGGCGCTGGTGGGCACCGATCCCGAGTCGGTCCTGCACCGCGTCACCGAGCTGGCGATCCGCGTCACCGAGCGGCGGCGCACGGCGCAGGCGGCTTCGGCGTCGGGTCTCTTCGGTCAGGACAAGCCGGCCGACCTGATCCCGTACAACATCCTCATCGTGCTCGACGGCGCGCGGCAACTGCGGCGCGTGCCGGGCATGCCGATGCTGCTGCAACGCGGCGCCGAATACGGCCTGAACGCCATCTGCATCGACGACGAGGAGCGGCTGCTGCCGGAGGAGTGCACGGCCGTCGCCGCCTGGGACCCGGAGAGCCCCGAGACGTTGCGGCTGCGCGGCCAGGGCCTCGACGTGATCGGCCCCGTCCTCGCCGACCAGGTGCCCGCCGCGTGGACCGACCGGGTCGCGCGTGCGCTCGCGCCCGTCCGGGACGTGTCGCGGGAGGACTCCGAGGAGGCCGTTCCGGCCGAGGCCCGGCTGCTGGACCTGCTCGACCTCCCTGACCCGACCGCCGATCACGTGGCACGGGCGTGGAGCGTCACCGGCGGGCGTTCGACCCGCGTCCCGATCGGTATCGGCACCGACGGCGTCTACGAGGTCGACCTGCGCACGGACGGGCCGCACGGCCTGATCGCGGGCACGACCGGCGCCGGCAAGTCCGAACTGCTCCAGACGCTGATCGCCTCGCTCGCCCTCACCAACCGGCCGGACGAGATGACGTTCGTGCTCATCGACTACAAGGGCGGCGCCGCGTTCAAGGACTGCGCCAAGCTCCCGCACACCGTCGGCATGGTCACCGACCTGGACGGCCACGCGACCGAGCGCGCCCTCGAATCGTTGTCGTCCGAGCTGCGGCGCCGCGAAGAGATCCTGCTGAACGTGGGCGCCAAGGACATCGAGGACTACAACGACCTGCGCGGCATGAAGGCCCACCCCGAGGAAGGCCACTCGTTCGTCCGCAGCGATCTCGCGCCCATGCCGCGCCTCGTCCTCGTGATCGACGAGTTCGCGGCGATGGTCACCGAGCTGCCCGACTTCGTCACCGGCCTGGTCGACATCGGCCGCCGGGGCCGCTCGCTCGGCGTGCACCTCATCCTCGCCACCCAGCGGCCGGCGGGCGTCGTCACCGCCGACATCCGCGCCAACACCAACCTGCGGATCGCGCTGCGCGTCACCGACCCGGACGAGTCGACCGACGTGCTCGACTCCCCCGAGGCGGCGCAGATCTCCAAGGCCACGCCCGGCCGCTGCTACATCCGTTCCGGCGCGTCGTCGCCGCACGCGGTGCAGTCCGCGCGGATCGGCGGCCGCCGTCCCGGCTCCGGACCCGCGGCCTCCGCCGCACCCGCCACCGTGCTGACCGTGCCGTGGCAGGGCCTCGGCCGGCCGCTGCCCGCGCCCCGCGAGTCCCTGGACGACGCGGACACCGGAATGGTCACCGACCTGGCCGTCCTCGTCCAGGCGATCGCCGAGGCGGCCCGCCGCGAGGGCATCGAGCGGCAACCGTCGCCCTGGCTGACCCCGCTCCCCGACAAGGTCCGGCTGGCACCGCGCACCGCCGCGGGCGGCTCGGTCGTGGACGTCCCGCCGATCGCGTTCGGCATCACCGACCTGCCCGCCGTCCAGTCGCGCGAGCCCCTGACCCTGGACCTCGCCAGCGGCGGCCACCTTTACCTGGCCGGTGCGTCGCAGTCCGGGCGCTCGACCGCGCTGCGCACGATCGCGGGCTCGCTCGCCGGCGCATGCTCGCCGTACGACGCGCACCTCTACGCGATCGACTGCGGCGCGAACGCGCTGCTGCCGCTGGTGTCGCTGCCCCACTGCGGCGCGGTCGTCGGCCGCGACCAGCTCGACCGGGTCGAACGCCTCATCACCGCGCTCGCGGCCGAGGTCGCGCGGCGCCAGCAGCTCCTCGCCGAGGCGGGCTTCGCCTCGCTCGCCGAGCAGCGCGCCGCCGTCGCCGCGCCGGACCGGCTCCCGTGGATGGTGCTGATGCTCGACCGCTGGGAGGGGTTCGTCGGCGCGTTCGAGCACTACGACTACGGCCGCCTGGTGGACGCGGCGCTGCGGCTGCTGCGCGAGGGCGCGGCGGTCGGGCTGCGCGCGGTCTTCACCGGCGACCGGTCCGGGCTGAGCGGCCAGGTCTCGACGGTGTTCGACCGCCGCCTCGTCCTGCGCATGGCCGACCCGAACGACTACGGCTACGCGGGACTGCAGGAGAAGCAGGTGCCCGCCGAGATGCCGCCCGGCCGCGCGCTGGAGATGGCCGGGCCCGGCGTGCCGCCGCGCGAGTCGCAGATCGGGCTGCTCGGCGACGACCCGTCGGGCACCGCGCAGGTCGCCGCGCTGCAGGAGATCGCGCGCATGTGCGTCACGCGCTACGGGCGGCTGCCGCGCAGGCAGCGGCCCCTGCACGTCGACGAGCTGCCGGTCCGCGTCACGTACCGGGAGGCGATGGCGCTCGACCAGGAGTACATGGCCCCCTCGGCGCTGTGGGCGCTGGTGGGCGTCGGCGGCGACACCCTCGCGCCGGTCGGGACCGACCTGCTGAACGAGGGGCCCGGGTTCGTGGTCGCCGGTCCGCCGCGTTCGGGCCGCTCCACAACGCTCCGCACCATCGTCGAGTCGCTCCTCGACCCCGCGGTGGCGGGCGGCCTGGTGCCGGTCGTCCTCATCACGCCGCGCCGCTCGCCCCTGCGCCTGCTGACGGGCCGTCCGGGCGTCCTCGGCCTGCTGTCGGCCGACTCCGAGGAAGAGGACCTGACCGAGGCGATCGGCGACGAGCACCGCTACGTCGTGGTGGTCGACGACGCCGAACTTCTGGACGAGTCCGAGCTGGACGACGCCCTCCGCAACGTCCTGCGCACCGCGCGCGACGGCGAGCACGCGGTCGTCATCGGTGGCACGACCGAAGACCTGGGACGCGGCTACCGAGGCTTCCTCTCCGACACCCGCCGCTCACGATCGGGACTCCTCCTGTCGGTCGACAGCCCGGAGGACGGCGACCTCTTCGGCCTCCGCCTCCCCCGCAACGCCACGCTGGGCGGCCCGACCGGCCGGGGCCTCTTCGTGGCCGCCGGTGTCACCACCCAGATCCAGGTGGCCCTCCCACCCCCGGTAGGCGGCGACCGCCCCGAATAACCTCCGCGCGCCGCAGACCCCACGCGCAGGCCAAGCAGTCGGAGCCGGGGGCCCGCACCCAAGCCAGGAGCGCGGCCCCGAGCCAAAGGCGAGTGCCCGAACCACCGCCGGGCGCCCGAACCAGAGGCGGGCGCCCGGAGGCAGGGCGGGTGCCCGGAGGCCGGAGGCCTCCGGGCGGGGGCGGTCAGGGGGCGGGGAGGTGGATGTCCAGCGCGGCCAGGCGGGCGTCGTCGGCGAGGATGTGGATCTCGGTGATCCGGCCGTTCGTGATCGTGAACGCCTGGACGGCGACCACCCGGCCGTCCATGACCCTGACGAGGCCGAGCATGCCGTTGATCATCGCGGGCTCGGTGTACTTCGCCATGCTCTGGAACATGAGCGCCTGACCGGCCACGGCGGCCGCGCCGAAGACCGGCTTGCCGGCGGCGCCGATGTCGGCGCGCAGCACGACGTCCGGGTCGAGCACGGCGACGAGCGCCTCGAAGTCGCCGCCGCGGGCGGCCGCGATGAAGGCGTCGACGACCTCGCGCTGGCGGGCCGGGTCGGTGTCGGGGGCGGGGGCGCTCTGGACGCGGCGGCGGGCCCGGCTGGCCAGCTGCCGGGTCGCGGCCGGGGAACGTTCCACGATCGGCGCGATCTCCTCGAACGGCACCGCGAACATGTCGTGCAACACGAACGCCAGCCGCTCGGCCGGGGCCAGCGTCTCCAGCACGACCATCAGCGCCAGGCCGACCGAGTCTGCCATGAGCACTTCCTGCTCAGGATCGACAGGAGTGGCGCCGTCGGCGCGGCTGACAATGGGGTCCGGCACGTACACGTCGAGCGGGTCCTCACGGCGGGACGACCGGGACCGCAACATGTCGAGGCACATCCGCGAGACGACCGTCGTCAGCCAGCCGCCGAGATTGTCGATCTCGGAGGTGTCGGAGCGGCTGAGGCGGAACCACGCCTCCTGCACGGCGTCCTCGGCCTCGGCCAGCGAGCCGAGCATCCGGTAGGCCACCGACTTCAGATGGGAACGGTGGGCCTCGAAGCGCTCCGCCAGCTGGTCGTTGTCGTTCATGGGTCCTCCGTCACGAATGTCCTGCGATCGTAACGGGGCCTCCGCGTGCCCATCCGGGGGGCGCACTCTCGCGATCTTGCCACGTCTCGATTCAGCTCTGAGCGAACGTGATCAAGGAGTGTACGGCTCATCCCGGCGGCATGGCGGCTGCCTGCGCCGCTCGGCTCAGCGGCGGGACGCCTCGTTCAGGGGATTACCTGGCGCGGACGAACGGGATCGCGGTCACTTCGGCGGGGTCAGGCCGAGTGACTTCGTCAGGTCGAGCATGTCCTCGCGGTAGAGCGACGCGGTCTTGTGGATGAGCGGGCGCAGGTGGCCGTAGATCTCCAGGGCGATCAGGCCGTGCATGCGTCCCCAGACGCGCAGGGCGAGCGCCACGGCGGCGGGCGGGAGACCGGGGAACTGCTCCCGCGTGGCCGCGGCGAGGCCGTCCTCGAAGTCGGACCAGTCGTAGGCGCCGGCCTGCCGGGACTCGGCCCGCGGCCAGGCGGCGGCGACCAGGCCGGTGAGGCCGGCGCAGGCGCGGTGGGCGGCGTCTCTCGCCGGGCCGCCCTCGGGCGGCTGGTAGCCGGGCACCGGGTCACCGTAGATCAGCCGGAAGCCCTCGGGGTTGGCGAGCGCCCACGCGCGAACGGTCTCGGCCCAGGCGAGCACCCGGCCGCCCGGGTCGCTCTCCGGCACGGCGTCGCGCGCGGTCTCCACGGCGTCGACCAGCTCGCCGTACACGTCGTCGATCAGCGTGGTGATCAGGTCGTCGCGGGTGGCGTAGTAGCTGTAGATCGCGCCCGCCGTCATCCCCATCTCGCGGGCGATCGCGCGCAGCGAGATGGCGTCCGGGCCACCCGTGGCCATCAGCTTCAGCGCGATCGCCTTGATCTCGGCGCTGGTCTCCGCGCGCAGCCGGGCCCGTCGGCTCGTCGTCTCACTCACGCTTGACAGTCTACAGCGTTGCGCTACTGTGCAGCGTGGCGAATCTGAACGCCGTGTAGTAAACCAACGCCGTATAGGAGATGGACCGTGGGAAGAGGTTCCCCCAGGCCCGCACAGGCCGGGCCGAAGTTGGCCCTGCTCGCATTCACCCAGCTCATCGTCGCCCTCGACTACAACATCGTGTACGTGGCGCTGCCCGACATCGGGTCGGCGCTCGGTTTCACGGCCCAGTCCGTTCAATGGGTCGTCAGCGCCTACGCCGTCGGGCTCGGCGGGCTGCTGCTGTTCGGCGGGCGGGCCGTCGACCGGATCGGCGCCCGGCGCATGTTCATGCTGGGCCTGCTGCTGTACGGGATCGCGTCGCTGGCCGGCGGGCTCGCGACGGACACCGGACTGCTGGTGGGGGCGCGGGCCGTCCAGGGAGCCGGCGGCGCGCTGCTCACGCCCGCGACGCTCGCGTTGATCTTTGGCGGGTTCGCGGAGGGGCCCGAGCGCAACCGCGCGCTGGGTGCCTGGGGCATGGCCGGGAGCGCCGGATTGGCCGCCGGGTCGTTGCTGGGCGGGGTGCTCACCAACTATCTGGGCTGGGAGTCGGTCTTCTTCGTGAACGTGCCGCTCGCCCTTGGCGCCGCCGCGGCCGCCCTCCGGTTGCTCCCGGCGGACCCGCCTCGTTCCGGCGGGTGGGCAGACTTCGACCTGCCGGGCGCGGTCCTCGCCACCGCCGGATCGGTGTCGCTGGTCTTCGGGCTGGCGAGCGGGCCGGAGGCCGGGTGGGGTTCGGCGCGCGCGGCGGGCTCGCTGGCGGCGGGGGCGGTGCTGATGGCGCTCCTGCTCGCCGTCGAGTCCCGGACGCGTGACCCGCTCATGCCGCTCCGGCTCCTGCGCACCCGCTCGCTGGCCACGACGATGGGCGTGATCGCCGTCTTCCAGGGCACGCTCGGCGCCGGGTACTACGTGCTCACGTCGTACCTTCAGCCCGTCCTCGGCCACAGCTCGCTGGAGGCCGGACTGGCGTTCCTGCCGCTCACCCTGACCTGCATGGTCACCGCCGTGAAGATCGTCCCCGTGATGCTCGGACGGTGGGGCGTCAGGACCACTCTCGTCACCGGGATGTTCGGCGCCGCGGCCGGGATCGCGACCCTCGTGGCCGGCATGTCGGTCAACGGCTCGTTCTGGGCGCTGATCCCCGGCAGTGTCATCTGGGGCGTCTTCGGCGGCATCGCGTTCGTCGCGCTCTTCGCGTCGGCCGGAACGGGCATCGCCCCCCACGAGCAGGGCGTCGCGTCCGGGGCCGCCACCAGCGCGAAGGAGATCGGCGGGGCCATGGGCCTGGCCGCGTACGTCGCGATCGCCACCGCGACCATCGACACGGGCGCGACAGCCGTACCTACCGCCGACATCCTCGACGGCCTGCGGACCGCCGGATGGGCGGCCGCTGCCGCGACCGCCGCCGGCGGAGTCCTGGCCCTCATCCTCAAGCGCGACCCGGCACCGGCCTCACCCAAGCCGGTATCCAGCGAGATCACCAATTCCCTTGAAGGAGCAACGCCATGAACACCCTTGAGCTCGTCCACCGGTACCTGGCCGTCTGGAACGAACGCGACGCGGCACGCCGGGCCGACCTGATGGCGTCGGCGCTGACCGAGGACTCGATCTACAGCGACCCCGACTACGCCGGTCTCCGGGGGCACGGCGAGCTGGCCGCCGCGATCGAGAAGGCCCAGGGGCAGTTCGGCGCCATGGTCTTCACCCTGGGCACCTTGATCAACGTCCATCACGACAAGGCGCTCTTCAGCTGGCGGCTCGGCCCGGCGGGAGCCGGCTCGCCGGTGGCGACGGGCTACGATTACGCGGAATTCGCGGACGGCCGTATCAGCCGCATCATCGGTTTCTTCGAGTGACCTAGATCAGAGGGGCCGCCTCGTTGGACGAGGCGGCCCTTGTGGCCGGCTCAGGCGCCGGGAAGCCCGGCGGACTTCAGACGGCGGAGGACGGAATCCCAGGCGGGGTCGATGCGCTCGAGCGGGCGGGCGCCGACGCCGGTGTCCTTGAACCCGCTGGACGTGGCGACGCACACCACCGGGCCCGTGCCGTCACGTCCTCCGACCTGCCGGAACCCGGCCAGGCTGCTGGCGGAGGAGAGCTCGTACCAGAGGCCGGTCCGGGACAGTTCGCGCTGCGCGGCGCGCATCTCGTCGTCGGTGAGGCTCAACGCGGCGCCGTCGCTGTCCTTGACGGCGAGCACGCCGCGGTAGCCGTTGAAGTCGCAGTCGATGGCGTACGCGTCGGTCGGGCCCGCCTTCAGGTGCACGGCGGGGAGCCCCTGGGCGACGGCGCGGGCGAGCGGCGCGCCGGCGGCGGGCTCACACGAGATCATCCGGGGAACGAGCTCCGTCAGGCCGAGAAGGCGGAGCTCGGTGAAACCCTTCCAGACACCGAACAACAACTCGCCGTACCCCGTCGGGACGAAGACCGCCGACGGGATGCCGATCTCGCTGAAGATCTCGTACGCGATGGTCTTGTAACCCTCGGGGCCGTACGCGTGCCCGGTATGCGTCTCGGTCAGGTTGCTGAGCGGGTGGAACCCCAGCTCGTCCACGATGCGGCGCATCAGCGGCCGGCGCTCCTCCTTGGCCACCGGCAGCACATGAGCGCCGTAGGCACTCACGAACGAGCCGACCGCCGGGGGCGTGTCCGCCGTCGCCAGCACGACGCACGGCAAACCTGCCCGCGCGGCGAACGCGGCAGCCGACGCGCCGTGATTCCCAGACGAAGCCACGACCACGCCAGGCGCACCGATCGCCGCGGCAGCGCTGACCGTGCACCGGTTGATCCGATCCTTGTGGCTCCAGGTCGGATTGCGCGACTCGTCCTTGACGAAGACGCCGTCCTCAAGCTGGATCAGCGGCGTCCCGCCCTCGCCCAGACCCGGCGCCGCCAGCGGCGGCAGGATCGGCGCCCACTGATCGAGATCGCCCGGGCGCTGCTCGAACAGCTCGCGCGGCACCCGGTCGTAGTCATAGTCGACCTCGACCGGGTAGGCGATCTCCTCGGTGCTCGTCTCCGGGCACCCGCTCGTGAGGGGCGGGGACAGCGGATACCGGACGGACGTGTCGAAGAGGGAACGCTGGCCGATGGCAAGAGAGGTCATGTGATCCGAGTCTATGGCGGCGATGAGTTCCGGCCGCGGGCGTGGTCTACACGGGCACAACGACAGCGAGGGAGAACGCCATGCAGAAGATCACGACCTACCTGTGGTTCGACGACCAGGCCGAAGAGGCGGTCAACCTCTACACGTCGGTCTTCAAGGACTCGCGCGTCGTCGACGTCCAGCGCTACGGCCCGGCGGGCCCCGGCCCCGCGGGCTCCGTGATGGTGATGAAGTTCGTGCTCGCCGGCCAGGAGTTCATCGCGCTGAACGGCGGGCCGGAGTTCAAATTCAACGAATCGGTCTCGCTCTATGTCGACTGCACCTCGCAGGAGGAGGTCGACGAACTCTGGGAGAAGCTCACGGCGGACGGCGGCCAGGAAGGCCCGTGCGGCTGGCTGAAGGACAGGTTCGGCCTCTCCTGGCAGATCATCCCCAGAACGCTCACCGACCTGCTCGCCGACAAGGACCCGGCCCGTTCCGAACGGGTCATGAAGGCCATGTTCGAGATGAAGAAGATCGACATCCAGGCCCTGCGCGACGCCTAGGAAACCTTCCACCCGAGCGTCAGGAACACACCGCCGCCTCGCCCACCCGCAGGGTGCCGAGCCCGCTCGGCACCCCCAACCGCCCGAACATGATCGACCGGCTGCCCTCAAAGGTCTGCGTCCGATACTTGGCCAGGGTCCTCAATGGCTCCCGTGACCTGCGCGCGGTGTCCTGATCGGTATTGACGATGAGACACCGCCCGCAGGGCCGGATGAGCTCGATCTCCACCTCGCCCACCCGGATTCTGGAAACGGCATCCTCGCCATACGCCCCGAGCCCCGCCAGAACGATGTTGGGCCGGAACCGTTCCATCGGCAGCGGCTCCTCCAGCCGCCCGTTCAGGTCATCCAGCGACTCCACGGACAGCACCGAGATGGGCTCTCCATCCCCGTACATCATCGACCCACCCCGCTTGAGGACCCGCACCCCGGCGAACCGCACCAGCCGCACGTCCTCGTCCAGCGTCCTACCGAGCCACTCCGCCACGTCATCGCCCTGATCGACCCCCAGGCACACCTGCCCGTGCACGGTCACCTCCCGGACAAGCCCGGGCTCGCACACCGGCGCCGACTCAAATGTCAGCTTGACCCCGTCGAACGAGGGCCGCAGCAGAGCGAGCCGGGGCACCTCCCGCTGCGAGAGATGCCGCCCGTCCGGCCGGATGACCATGAACTCCCGGTCATGCCTCAACCCGGTCCCGAGCACCTCGACGTCGTCCACCGACACCCCGCCCGCGCTCTTCACGGGAAACACGTTCAACTGCCGCACAACCACCGTCACAGCCCGGACGCTACGTCCCCACCACCCGCGAACGCCACAAAACCAACCCCAACCTGACACAGATCCGTCAACTTCGCCCCAACGGCTGGGGCCTACACCCGTGAATCACCCCAAACCGCTTCTCAGCGATCCGCATGAACGCCACCATGTCCCGCACCGCATCCCGCCCCCGCACCACCGGCGCAAAATCAATACTGATCCAAGGCTTCCTACCCCCACACCCAAACAACGCGATCACATAATTGGGCCTGGGGATGCCACCAGCCGTAGGAATGACAACCGCCAGTCCGCGGCCTAGGTCAGACGGGAGAGGATGAGTGGCTTCCTTGGCCCACTTCTGCCCCTGAAAGCGAATGGTGCTCTCACCTTTGTTGTACGACCAACTCAGGCCTAGCGGCGCCTCCCGTCCCGACGCATAGGCCAAACAGAGGCCATTATCCGTTTGCCCGCCGTCCCATTTGGGATTCAGTGGAGCCGCCCATCCGGTGACCAGGCGAAAACTTCGTTCCGAGACAAGCTCGCATAGGTACGGGGCTCCATCTCCTACAGTCTGGCGACCAGGATCCGAGGGCGTACTCCTTGGAGACGGCCTGTCGCATGCGACAAGAAGGCTCAGCGGGACCATCAGGGTGGATATAAACACGCGCCGCATTGATGTCACCGCTGGAATGTTGGGAGGACGTTCTTTCCGTCGGAATCTTTGTAGTGACCGGCCGTCTGCGCGTGCCCGTTCTGGATGGAACTCTGCATCTCATTACCGAACTTAGAGATACCCATCTTGTTGTCCGCCCATCTCAGGAACGCCTCGATCTGCTCACCGTTCATCGAGTCGAAGGAACGAATTCTGGGCGGCTCACCGACTGCAAAGGAACGACCCGCAAGGTCCTCTATGGGATAGCGGCGATGGGTGATGAGGGAGGTGGCGATCATTTGGTTGAAGATTTTCTCTACTGCTTCGGTGTTGGATTGGGGGGCAAGAATCGCGGCGTTGGGCTTTTCGGCCATGCGGCGGGCCAGCCAGGCGGTGAGGGTGTTCATCACCTCGCCGACTGTGACCTTGTAGGCCTGGCCAGCGCCGGGGACCCATTGAGAGAGACCTTGTTCGGCCTTGTCGGAGGCGAAGCCGACGCCCAGCGAGACATAGCCCTGCATTTGCTTTAAGTCGGCGTCCAGGCGGGCGTTCTCGCCCCAGACGGACTGGTTGCGGGCTTCGAGGAGGTGGCCGAACGTCCAGCCCTCGGAGACGATCTTGGCTTCGAGGTGGTCGGAGTCTCCGGCTACCGCCTTGTCGATCGTGAGCTTGGCGTGCGCGATCTGGGCCCTCAGGAGGATGTCGAAGGACTTCGCGTCGCGGGCGATCTCCAGGAGGAGGTAGTCGAGGTCCGCGTCGTTCACGGGTGTGCTGCCGCTGTCCGTGGTGTAGCGAGACGCCTGGTAGATGTCGTTGATCTTGGTGATGTGGGCGGCGAAGATCTGGGCCAGGTAGGGACGCAGGGCGGAGAGGGCGTCGAGTCTCTGCTGGTCCTTGATGACGGCGTGGCGGTCTTCCACTCCGAAGAGGTCCCTGGCGTCGGTGGCGAGGAGTTTGGCGGCTGCGAAGGCTAGGTCTTGGGAGGCTTGATCTTGGCCTGAGGCCGCTGTTTTCAGGGCCTTGCCCAGGGCGGCGCCGTGATCTGTCTGGCCCCAGAGGTCGCGGCGGTCTCGCAGGAGGTATTCGAGGTTCGACAGCCTCATGTTGGGCGGGGCGTCTGGAGCGTGGGGACCCGTGGGTCTGTGGTTGAGGAGGGCTTGCGCTGCCTCGCGGCTTGATGCGGCGGCGTTGAGAAGTGGGATCAGGAAGTCTCCGCCGGTGCCCAGGTTGAACTTGCCGGTCAGGTCGGGGAGCGGAGCGGGGATGCTTCGGGCGTAGTCGGTCATGTCGCCGCCTACGACCTTGATGAAGCGGACGGAGAAGCGGGTGTCTGCGGCGGCGATGAGGCTCGACAGGGACTGGTAGCCGGTGAGGCCGTTCGGCGGTCTGGTCCCCGGCGGGAACGTGGTGCGCCCGGCTTTGATGAGCTCGGTCAAGAAGTCATCCCCGGCGTAGCCGCTGCGGTCGGGGTTGGTGGTAAGGGCAAGGCTGCGGCCTAGCAGGGCGAGGATGTCGTGGGTTTCGCCAGCCAGGGCGTGGTCGACGGCGAGTTTTTGGGTGTACTTGGCGGGGAGCTTGAGGAGGGCCTCGGCGCCTAGCGTTTCGACGAGGGTCTTCGCCAGGGCCGGCGTGATGTCGCTCGGGTGGTAGCGGCGAACGGCTTCCAGCGCTTTGCGGTCACCGTCGGCGGCGCGCTGCAGGAGCGGCGCCAGGCGGCGGCCTTCGGCGTAGGCGACCTGATCGGTGTAGCGGTCGGGCAGGGTGATGAAGCTGCCCGTTTTGGACGTCAGTTGCCGACGGTCGAGATCGTGTGCCAGCACGTTGCGGCGGCGCAGGTCCGCGGCGGCCTCTTGTGCCCAGGCGCTGATTCTTTTGATCTCCTGGGCGGGAGCCGTGCTGACGCCGGCGCCGTTGAGTGCCTGCCAGAGCTGGTCGGCCAGCTCCGCCAGTTGCGGGCCGACCTTGGTCATGTCCTGCGTCATCCGCTCGAACTGCGCGAGCTTCACACCGCATGTGTCGGGCCCGAGCCAGTTGTCGGCCACCGTCCACCTCTCAGCCGGCCAGGGGACGGCCGATCTTCTCCTGAACGAGATCCAGTGCCTTGCGGATCTGCGCGTGGAGCTCGGCGTCGCTGCGTTCGAGCCGCTGGTCGAACGACTTGGCGGAGGCGCCGCCGACCCAGGCGTGGTCACCCATCGCCTGGCGTGGCCGCCTGAACGCGTGCCAGTGGTCGTTCGACAGTTGCTGAATACGGCCCAGCAGGAATTGCAGCCTGACGCGCTCGGCCTCGTCCACGTCCGCCTCCGAATCTCTCGGACGAGGCTGGCATGTGGCGGCTTGGACCGAGAGTGATAGTTACACTCTGCAATCGGACCGTTACAAAAAAGGCGCGGGCCCCGACCTCGGGGGGATGGGTCGGGACCCGCGGTCTCAGTGAGGCGGCGTCAGCGCGTGGCCGCCTCGATGTTCTGCTGGGAGCGCTTGATGTCCTGGCTGCCCTGCTCGAGGGCGACGGCCATCTTGTCGAAGGCCGTCTTGGCCTCCATCCACGCACTGCGGAACCGGTCGGCGCCCGGGCCCCACCAGATCTCGGTGCTGCTGACCGTCCGGCCGTTGAGGTCCTTGATCAGGGCGTCGAGGTTCTTGGAGTGCTTGCTGAACATGCGGGACAGGTCTTCCAGTGCCCCGATGCTGGCGCCGCGCTTGTCACCGCTCATTGCACCGATCCCTTTCGCCGCACTGCCGTGAAGAATGGCTGCCAGCCTACGCCCCACGGATCACAGTAATCCACCCGTACGACCGCCCGCACCTGCCGATTCGGGAGATTTCCGGTAGGCGGAACGTGGCCGGAACCGGCCACGGCGCGGGGCCGTGGTCGTCACGCTCCGCAGTTGGTTGACGTTCATTATTACCCAACGTCAATCCATGTGCAGAGCACGCGCCTTTTGTGTGGGATTTCAATTCCCAGTGGAATAGAGAAGCATTCCCATTTCCTGGGAATACACACCTCGCCATTGAAATCGCGGCGCGGGCCGTCGGCTGCGGGGCGCACCGGCTCGCTGGGGAGACGGGAGTCGCCCGGCGCGGGCCAAGGTGAAGAACGACTTCTGAGGGGTGGAGGAGCAGGTCAGGAGGGGCGCACCGGGGGGCGGGTTTCGGCCGGGGACGGCCAAACGGGAGTGGCGGGCGGGCGGGAGTGCGAGGATCTCGGAGCATTGCGTCATGAGAGTGAGAACCATCGATGAGCACGCCTCTCGAGATCGATAGCACGGTGCCGCACTCGGCCCGGGTCTGGAATTACCTGTTGGGAGGGAAGGACTACTACCCGGTCGACCAGCGGGCCGCCGAGATGGTGTGCGGCGTCTTCCCCGGCATGGTCGATCTGAGCCGGCAGTCCCGTCACATGCTCGCCCGCGTCGTGCGGTGGCTCGCCGGCGAGGCGGGCATCCGGCAGTTCCTCGACGTCGGCACGGGGCTCCCCGCGACCGACAACACCCATGAGGTCGCTCAGCGCGTGGCTCCCGACTCCCGGATCGTGTACGTCGACAACGATCCGCTGGTGCTCACCTACGCCCAGGCGCTGCTCACGAGCACCCCGGCGGGGGCGACCGGCTACATCCAGGCGGACGCGCGCGATCCGGAGCAGATCCTGGCGTCGGCCGCCCGGACCCTCGACTTCGACCGGCCCGTCGCGCTCATGCTCATGGGCATCCTGGGGCTGGTCGGCGACTACGACGAGGCGCGTTCGATCGTGGAGCGGCTGCTGGCGGCGCTCCCCCCGGGCAGCTACCTGGCGCTCTACGACGGCACCGACACGGACCCGGCGTACGTCGAGGCGATCAGGCGCTACAACGCCGGGAGCCGCGTGATCCCCTACACCCCGCGCGGCCGGGAGCTGATCACCCGCTACTTCGACGGTCTGGAACTCGTGGAGCCCGGCATCGTCCCGGTGTCGAGGTGGCGGCCGGAACCCCTGAGCGACCCACCCGAGGTCGCCTGCGCGGGCGGAGTCGCGCGCAAGGGTTAGTGATGGTCCGGGTCGTTGAGGGGGTGGACGGCCGGGTCCAGGACTCGTTCGGCCACCAGGGTGATCTGCTCACCTTGGGTCGTGAACTCGAATCGGCGGCGTACCGACTGGGTGAGACGCCCGTTCTCGTAGCGGACCTCGGTGTGCTCGGTGGCTTCCAGCGTGATGCGGTCGCCCGTCCGGACGGCGCGGTCGGCCTTGAGGCGGGTGCGGGCGCCGGTGTACGCGGGGCCGCCTTCGACAGGGGCGCGGTTACGGTTCGCCAGCTCCCGCAGGGCCCGGTCCTGGTTGCGCACGACCATCGGCGAGATCCGGACGCCGAGCACCTCGGAGGGGCTCTGCTTGGCGTGGCGCCGGGGCTGTTCCACGAGCGCCTGCGAACGGCGCTCCAGTAGCGACCGGGCGGCGACGGTCAGCTGCTGTTTGGTCTCGTCGTCCACGGTCGGCCGGCTGCTCGCCGGGGCGGACGACGGCAGCACCACACACGCGGCGATGACGAGGGCCATCGCCAGGCCGGAACGTGTCCCGCGGGCCATCGGTCTCCTCTGGTGATCAATCGCGAAGATACACCGGCGGAACCCCCTCACGGGAGGGCGAATCGGTCCACAGATTCGCCCCCACACTAGCGCCCCGGAACCACCGCTTCCGGCCGTTCGGCCGGGCCGTCCGCTCACTGGAATGAAAACGGTTATCGTTGCGTTGACACGGGTACCGAGCTACCGGGAGGAACGATGAAGAACTCCATTCACCCCGGCTACCGTCCGGTCGTCTTCCGCGACCGCGGTGCCGGCTTCGCCTTCCTGACCCGTTCGACGGTCGTCTCCGACCAGAAGGTCGAGTGGGAGGACGGCAACAGCTACCCCGTCGTCGACGTGGACGTCTCGTCCGCGAGCCACCCGTTCTACACGGGCAAGAGCCGCGTGATGGACTCCACCGGCGCCGTGGAGAAGTTCAACCGGCGCTACGCGCAGCGCCGGTCGGGCTGAGGCCTCAGCCCGCGCGTGCCGGATTCGTCCCCGGCACGCGCGGGTCTTTTCAGTCCGCCTGGCTCTCCAGAGCGGCCACACGGGACCGGGCCTGCGCCATGGCCTCGTGGTAGCGCGTCTCCCAATCCGCATCGTCGTCCGGGATGGACGCGATGACCTGGCGGCCGGACTCGCTCTGCCCGGTCACCTGGCGGACGATGATCGTGGTGATACCGCCGTTCGCCTCGGTGTGCGTCTCCCATTTGGCGCTCGCCGGTTTCGACGCGGTGCCGCGCAGCCCGTACAGCAGCAGAACGATCACCGCGGCCAGCAGGGCCAGGGCGGCGAGCATGATCAGGAATCGCACCGGGTCACCTCCGCGGGAGCAGGGCACCGTTGGGGTTGCCGGGCGCGTAGACCGTGATGCCCTGCGGCAACGCCCGCAACTCCTCGATCCTCGCGCAGGTCGGGCACTTGTTGTAGCCGTCCTGCCGGGCCTTGTTGGCGGCGGCCTCCGCCTTCGCCGTGGCGACGCGCGCCTGCGCCTCGCTCACCTGGGCGAACGCGGCCTGCGCCCGGTCGACGGCGTCCTGCACCTTCCCCGGCAGCGTCACCCGCACCAGGTTGAAGTGGATGTTGGTGACGAACTTGCCGCCGAGCGTGCTGTCCAGGTCGGCCGCGAGACTCGTATTGATCGCCTGCTGCACCTTGGCGATGTTGGCGTTGTTGCTCTGCGCCGGCGCGCCCGTGCCCGACTGCGGCTTCGCCGCGGACGCCGGGGACGACGCGTTCTGGACGAGGGCGCAGGACGACACCAGCTCGGCACAGCGGAAGCTGTTGATCTGGCTGCGCAGGTCGTTGTCGATCACCGGGCGGACGATCTGGCCGAGGAACGCCGACCAGCCCTTGTCGCCCTCCCAGGCGAAGTAGGAGCCGCCGCTCACACCGCGGAACTTCCGGGTCCCGAACTTGTCGTCGAACGTCTTCAACGTGGCGTGGTCGAGGTTGAGCGTGAAGTAGAGCGTGCCCTCGATGCCCATGTTGACGCCGTCGGAGCTGGGCACGGTGACGACGTCCACGCCCTCGCGCTCGCCCTGCGAGGCGTTCGAGGTGATGGTGTAGAAGCGCTGCTGCGCCGGGTACTTGTGGACCTTGGAGTAGAGCCCGATCCAGGTGCGGCTCGACCCCGGGTCGACGACCTGCCGGATCCTGTTGTTGTCGAAGAATCCCCCGTTGCGGACGATCGCGATCTCACCGCCGCCCGTCCGCTCGTACCCGCTGAGCAGGCCGTTCAGCAGCGGCCCGCCGATCAGGACCAGCGCCACCGCCAGGATGATCGCGTTCCGGCGGCTCGGCGCCCGGAACCGTCCCGCGCCATGGGCGCCGGGTTCGCTCTTCTTCGCCACGAGCACTCTCCTCTCAGCCGCCGGGCGGATCGGTCCCGGGGGGTTGCCGATCAGACGTCCGGCGCGCCGCGGCGGATCCGGACCGCCCGCCGGAAAACCCGGTCGAGCCGCCTGACCAGGGCGCGGCCGCAATAAGGAGGGGCTTACGAACTCGCTCGAGCGCGGTTATCTAGACTGCGTGCCAGGTTGAGGGAGGAGACCCACGTGCGCAAGGTCCTGATCGCCAACCGCGGTGAGATCGCGGTACGTATTGCCCGTGCCTGTCGTGATGCCGGGCTGGGGAGCGTCGCCGTGTACGCCGAACCGGATCTGGACGCGCTGCACGTTCGGGTCGCCGACGAGGCCTACGCGCTCGGCGGGTCGACCGCGGCCGAGTCGTACCTGGACATCGACAAGCTGCTGAAGGTCGCCGCCGACGCGGGGGCGGACGCGGTGCATCCCGGATACGGGTTCCTGGCCGAGAACGCCGACTTCGCCGACGCGGTGCGGAACGCGGGGCTGACGTGGATCGGTCCGCCGCCCGCCGCCATCACCGCGCTGGGCGACAAGGTGCAGGCCCGGCACATCGCGCAGAAGGTCGGCGCGCCGCTGGTGGCCGGCACCAAGGACCCGGTGTCGGGTGCCGACGAGGTGGTCGCGTTCGCGCGCGAGCACGGCCTGCCGATCGCGATCAAGGCCGCGTACGGCGGCGGTGGCCGCGGGTTGAAGGTCGCCCGCACGCTGGACGAGGTCCCGGAACTGTACGAGTCGGCGGTACGCGAGGCGGTCGCCGCGTTCGGACGGGGCGAATGCTTCGTCGAGCGGTATCTGGACCGGCCGCGGCACGTCGAGACCCAGTGCCTGGCCGACACCCACGGCAACGTCGTGGTCGTCTCCACCCGCGACTGCTCGCTGCAGCGCCGCCACCAGAAGCTGGTCGAGGAGGCGCCCGCTCCGTTCCTGTCCGACGAGCAGATGGAGCTGCTGTACACCTCGTCCAAGGCGATCCTGCGCGAGGCCGGATACGTCGGGGCGGGGACGTGCGAGTTCCTGGTCGGCCAGGACGGCACGATCTCGTTCCTTGAGGTCAACACCCGCCTGCAGGTCGAGCACCCGGTCACCGAAGAGGTCACCGGCATCGATCTGGTCCGCGAGATGTTCCGCGTCGCGGACGGCGAGGAGCTGGGCTACGGCGACCCGGTGCCGCACGGCCACTCCATCGAGTTCCGCCTCAACGCCGAGGACGCCGGGCGCGGCTTCCTGCCCGCCGTCGGCACGCTGACCAGGTGGGAGCCGCCGTCGGGCCCCGGTGTCCGGCTGGACTCGGGCTATATCGAGGGCCAGACCGTTCCGCAGGCCTTCGACTCGCTCATCGCCAAACTGATCGTCACCGGCGCCACCCGGCAGCAGGCCATCGAACGCTCCCGCCGCGCCCTGGCCGAGTTCGTGATCGAGGGCATGCCCACCGTCCTCCCGTTCCACCAGACCGTCCTCACCGACCCTGCCTTCGCGCCCGCCGCCCAGGACGAGCCGTTCACCGTCCACACCCGGTGGATCGAGACCGAGTTCGACAACCAGATCCCGCCGTACGACGCGGGCGTCGCCACCGACGAGGCGGAGACCGCCGAACGTGAGCGAGTGACCGTCGAGGTCGGCGGCAAGCGCATCGAGGTCGTGCTGCCCGCCGGGCTGGGCGCCTCGGTGGCCGCCGCCCCCGGCAAGGCGGGTGCCCCGGCCAAGCGGCGCGGCGGCAAGAAGGGCGGCGGCGCCCAGGCGTCCGGCGACTCCCTGGTCAGCCCCATGCAGGGCACGATCGTCAAGCTCGTCGCCGAGGACGGCGCGACCGTGGCGGCCGGCGACACGATCGTGGTGCTGGAGGCCATGAAGATGGAGCAGCCCCTCACCGCCCACAAGGCCGGCATGATCACCGGCCTCGCGGCGGAGGTCGGGCAGACCGTCTCCAGCGGCGCCGTCATCTGCGAGATCAAGGGCGACGGCTGAGCTCTCGCGAACACGAGCACCCCCGCCGATCGGCGGGGGTGCTTCCCGTTTCGCTGGGTATGGCCTGACCCACGCCGCTGACCCACGCCGCTGACCTGCGGCGACGCGGGACCGGAACGGAGCGTGCCGTGAACTCGTCTTACCAGGTGAGGAGGCTGACTGCCATGAGTTCCGAGCTTGCGACCAGGCGTCCGGCACGCCGCTTCGCGGTACCGGCGACGATCGCCGCCGTCCTGCTGCTGCTGTTCGGTTTCGCCGCGCCGGCCCAGGCCGACGACGTCTCACAGATCGCCAAGGGCCTGACCGATTCCCGGCTGTACGTGACGTCCGATTCCGGCGCGTCGTTGTCGGCAGCGGACAAGGCCGAGATCAACACCGCGCTGGCCGATGACGGCGACGCCGACGTCCGCGCCGTCGTGGTCAAGCCCGGCCACTCCCAGCAGGCGCTGGGCCAGATGCTCAAAGCCGTCGGCAACCGGGTCGGCAAGGGCAAGACCTACATCGCGATCGACGCCGACGGCCGCGAGATGACCGGCATCTCCAAGGACCTGTCCAGCGACGAGATCAACCAGCTGATCACGCGGACGTCCGGCGGCGGCATCAAGTCCCGGCTCACGCAGTTCGGGTCGCTCGCCGAGAAGAAGGCCGACGACAAGGCCCGGTCCAGCATGATCGGCGCGTTCGTGACGCTCGGCGTCGTCATCCTGCTCCTGGCCGCCGCGTTCGCCGCGTTCCTCGTCGTCCGGAACAAGCGCCGCAAGCGCGAAGAGCAGCAGATGGCCGAGCTCAAGCGCGGTGTCGAAGAGGACGTGACGCTCCTCGGCGAGGACATCGCCGAGCTGGACCTCAACGTCATGGACCAGAAGCTCGACCCCGACACCCGTTCTGATTACGAGCGGGCCATGAACTCCTACGACGCGGCCAAGACCGCCACGGTCCGGGCGGCCAAACCACAGGACATGCAAGCGGTCACCACGGCGCTGGAAGACGGCCGCTACTACATGACCGCGACGCGCGCCCGCCTCGCCGGTGAACCTGTGCCGGAGAAGCGCGCGCCCTGCTTCTTCAACCCCAACCACGGCCCGTCCACGCAGGACGTCATGTGGGCCCCGCCCGGCGGCGCGCCCCGTTCCGTCCCCGCCTGCGAGGCCGACGCGCAGGCCGTCCTGAGCGGCGGCAACCCTGACATCCGCATGGTCCCGTACGGCGACGGCCGCCGCCCCTACTGGGACGCGGGCCCCACCTACGGTCCCTACGCGGGCGGCTACTACGCCTCGTACGGCGGCCTGGACCTCCTCAGCGGCATGATGATCGGCACCATGCTCGGCTCGATGATGGGCGGCTGGGGCGGCGGCTACGGCGACCTGGGCGGCGGTGACCTCGGCGGTTTCGGCGGCGACGGTGGCGACATCGGCGGCGGCTGGGACTTCGGCTCCGGCGACTTCGGCGGAGGCGGCGGAGACTTCGGCGGCTTCTGACCGCACGGGTTCGCGGCACCGGCGAATCGGGTCGGGTCTGGGGGGAATGACACCTGGATGACCCGGTTGGTGGGTGATCCGGGGGCGTGGCGATGGGCCCGGTATGCGCTCGGCTTCCGGTTGCCCGCGGAGAACCGGGACTGGGTGCGGCACGACCTGACGGACGCGGGGTGGCGGGGGCGGATGCTGCTCCGCCACCTGGCGGTCATGGTCCCGGTGTGCGTCGGGCTCGGGTCGCTGCCCGCGGAGTGGTGGATCCGCGTCATGGTCGGCATGCTGGCATTGGTGACCAGCACGTTCACCGTGGCGATCAGCGCCGAGGATCTGCGGCGGTCACGGCTGCGCCAGCACGGGTTCGATCGGTAGGCGTGCCGGCCGGCACCCGCGTTCGGTCAGCGCGCGGCCGATCAGTAGGCGTGTTCGGTCATCAGGCGGCGGGCGGCTTCGGTGATGCTGCCCGAGAGCGACGGGTAGACGGCGAAGGTGTGCGCCACCTGGTCGACCGTGAGGTGCTGCTGGACGGCGATCGAGAGGCCCAGGATCAGCTCGCTCGCGCGGGGCGCCACGATGACTCCGCCCAGGACGATGCCCGTGGAGGGGCGGCAGAAGAGCTTGACGAAGCCGTCCTCGAAGCCCTGCATCTTCGCGCGCGCGTTGCTGAAGAGCGGGAGCATGACGGTGCGCGCGTTAACCTCGCCCGCGTCGACCATCTTCTGGGAGACGCCGACCGAGGCCACCTCGGGATCGGTGAAGATGTTGGACGACACCCAGCCCAGCTTGAGCGGCTGAACGGCTTCGCCGAGGGCGTGGTACATGGCGATGCGGCCCTGCATGCCCGCGACGGAGGCCAGCATGAGCACGCCGGTGCAGTCGCCCGAGGCGTAGATGTGGGGGACGCTGGTACGGGAGACCTTGTCGACCTCGACGAAGCCGTGCGAGTTGAGGCGGACGCCGGTCTTCTCGAGGCCCATGCCGCGCGTGTTGGGCACCATGCCGACCGTCATCAGGCAGTGCGAGCCCTCGATCTTGGTGCCGTTCTCCAGCGTGACGATCACGCCGTCGCCGGAGCGCTCGACGGCGCCGGCCCGCGACCGGGACATGACCTTCATGCCGCGGCGCAGGAAGACCTCCTGCAGGACGGCCGCGGCGTCGGCGTCCTCGGTGGGCAGGATGCGGTCGCGCGATGAGACGAGCGTCACCTTGGAGCCGAGGGACAGGTAGGCGCCGGCGAGCTCGGCACCGGTGACACCCGAGCCGACCACGATCAGGTGCTCGGGAAGCTCCTGCAGGTCGTACAGCTGCCGCCAGTTGAGGATGCGCTCGCCGTCGGGCTCCGCCCCCGGGAGCACGCGAGGCGTGGCGCCGGTGGCGACCAGGATGATGTCGGCCCGCAGATGACGGTCGCCCACCGCGACGACATGCGGCTCGATCAGCCGCGCCTCACCCCGGACGATCTTGACCTCTTCGTAGGCCAGCCGCTCGGCGACGTCGAAGGACTGGGCCCGCGCCAGATCCTTGACCCGCTTGTTGACGATGGAGATGTCGGCCTCGAGGCCGCCGACGATCCCGTCGGGGCCGCCGCTGAAACGGAGTCCGAGACCCGCGGACTCCGACATCACCGCCATCCGGGTCGAGGTGGCGATGAGCGTCTTGGAGGGGACGCAGTCGGTGAGCACGCACGCCCCGCCGGGACCGTCGCGTTCCACCACGGTCACGTCGGCGCCGAGCTGCGCCGCGACGAGGGCGGCCTCGTAGCCGCCTGGGCCTCCTCCGATAATCACGATGCGGGTCACCGCTTCATTGTTTCCTACGCGAGGTAGTGGCCTGACCGGTTCCCCCCGTTCAGGAGGTTCTGCCCGTCCCGCCCGCCCCGCCGGTGGCCGTGCTCCCGGCGTGGCCCAACTGCCTGCGGTCGCGGGAAATGCGCGTACGCTAGGCGACCGTGGCACTGTACGCGGCGTACGCCTCCAACATGGACCCGGAGCAGATGGCTTCCCGGGCTCCGCATTCGCCCATGCGCGGCACCGGCTGGCTGTCGGGCTGGCGGCTCACCTTCGGCGGCCAGGACGTCGGCTGGGAAGGGGCCCTGGCGACCGTCGTCGAGGACGACGGCGAGCAGGTCTTCGTGGTGATGTACGACGTCCCGGCCTGGGACGAGAAGGAGCTCGACGCCTGGGAGGGCGCGGCCCTCGGCGTCTACCGCAAGATCAGGGTCCGGGTCGAGACCCTGGACGGCGACGCGCTCTGCTGGCTGTACGTCCTCGACGACTACGAGGGCGGGCTGCCGTCGGCGCGCTACCTGGGGATCCTCGCGGACGCCGCCGAGGCCGCGGGGGCGCCGGACGACTACGTGAAGGGGCTCCGGACCCGGCCCTGCAAGTCGCTGGGCGACTGAACGCGGCTGATGACCCGGCGGTAGTGTCGGCTGGGTGAGCAACGACGCTTTTGCATTGGCGCAGGCCGCGGCCGGCGAGCTGCGCGCCCGCACCTCCATCGACTCCTTCGACGTCGCCCTGGTGATGGGCTCCGGCTGGGTCCCGGCCGCCGACATGCTCGGCACGCCGGTCGCCGAGCTGGCCGTGACCGACCTGCCGGGGTTCGCGCCGCCCGCCGTGGAGGGCCACGCAGGGAAGATCCGCGTGGTCGAGATCGGCGGCCGCCGCGCGCTGGTCTTCCTCGGGCGTACGCACCTGTACGAGGGCCGGGGTGTTGATCCCGTCGTCCACGGCGTCCGGACCGCCCTGGCCGCCGGAGTGCGGACCGTCGTCCTCACCAACGCCGCCGGCGGCCTGCGGCCCGAGCACCAGAGCGTCGGCGACCCGGTGCTGATCGCCGACCATCTCAACCTCACCGGCGCGAACCCGCTGACCGGCGCGACGTTCCTGGACCTGACCGAGGCCTACTCGGCCCGGCTGCGCGCGCTGGCCCGGGAGGTCGACCCGACGCTGGCCGAGGGCGTGTACGCGGCGTTCCGCGGCCCCACCTACGAGACCCCGGCCGAGATCCGCATGCTCCGGACGCTGGGCGCCGACATGATCGGCATGTCGACCGTGCTGGAGACCATCGCGGCCCGGCAGGGCGGCGCCGAGGTGCTCGGCGTCTCGCTGGTCACCAACATCGCGGCCGGCCTGTCCGACCAGCCGCTGGACCACGAGGAGGTCCTCGCCGCGGGGCGCGCGGCCGCCGGCCGGATGGGCACGCTCCTGCACACGGTGATCACCAAGCTATGAACGACTACCGGGACGCCGCGCGCGCATGGCTGGCCCAGGATCCGGACCCCGAGACCCGCGCCGAGCTCCAGGAGATCCTGGACGCCGGCGACCCGGCGGCCCTGGCCGACCGGTTCGGGGCCCGGCTGGAGTTCGGCACCGCCGGTCTGCGCGGGGAGCTCGGCGCCGGTCCCAACCGGATGAACCGCGTCACCGTCATGCGCGCCGCCGCCGGCCTCGCCACTCGCCTGACGGCCCAGGACGAGCACGGCGCCGCGCGGGACGAGCGGGCCGGGGTGGTGATCGGGTATGACGCTCGTCACAACTCCGAGCGGTTCGCGCTCGACACGGCCGCGGTGATGACCGGGGCGGGGCTGCGCGCGTGGGTGCTCCCCCGGACGTTGCCGACGCCCGTTCTGGCCTATGCCGTCCGGCATCTGGGCGCGGTGGCCGGGGTCATGGTGACGGCCAGCCACAACCCGCCCCGCGACAACGGCTACAAGGTCTACTGGAACGACGGCGCCCAGATCGTCCCGCCGGTCGACGCCGCGATCTCCGCGGCCATCGACGCGGTGGGCCGGGTGGACGAGCTTCCCCTCGGCGACGACTACGAGCGGCTCGGCGAGGAGATCGTCGAGGCCTACCTGCACGCGCTGGCCCATCTCCCTCTCGGCGACGCGCGCGACGTCAACGTGGCGTACACGCCGATGCACGGGGTCGGGGGCGAGACGCTCCTCCGCGCGTTCGAGTGGGCGGGCTTCCCGGCGCCCACGGTCGTGACCGAGCAGGCCGAGCCGGATCCGGACTTCCCCACCGTCGCCTTCCCCAATCCGGAGGAGCCCGGCGCGATGGACCTGGCCCTCGGCCTGGCCGCCGCCGCGGACGTCGACCTGGTGATCGCGAACGATCCGGACGCCGACCGTTGCGCCGTCGCGATCCCCACCTCGGCCGGCTGGCGGATGCTGACCGGGGACGAGGTCGGCGGGCTGCTCGCCGAGCAGACCCTCCGGCAGACCAAGGGCGACGACCGCCTGGTCGTCACCACGATCGTGTCCTCGTCCCTGCTGGGCGCGATCGCCCGGGAACACCGCGTCCGGTTCGCCGAGTCGCTCACCGGCTTCAAGTGGATCATGAAGGCGGGGGCGCCGGGCGACCGGCTGGTGTACGGCTACGAGGAGGCGCTCGGCTACAGCGTCGGCGGCGACGACGGTGTCATCGTCCGCGACAAGGACGGCATCGGGGCGGCCCTCACGGTCGCCGCGCTCGCCGCCGCGGCCAAGCGGGACGGCCGGACGATCCAGGACCTGCTGGACGACCAGGCCCGCCGCCACGGCCTGCACGCCACGGGCCAGCTCTCCGTCCGCGTCGACGACCTGGCGCTCATCACCGGCGCGATGGCCCGCCTGCGGGCCGACCGGCCGGCCCGCCTGGGCGGCCGCACGGTCGAACGCGTCGACGACCTGGCCGAGGGAACGGGCGGCCTGCCGCCCACCGACGGCCTGCGCTTCCAGCTATCGGCCGGGGTCTCCGGCGGCGGCGCCCGGGTGGTCGTCCGCCCGTCGGGCACCGAGCCCAAGCTCAAGTGCTATCTCCAGGTCGTGCTCCCGGTCGGCCCCGACGGCGATCTCGCCACCGTCCGGGCCCAGGCCGCAGACGATCTAGAAGCCCTCCGCACCGACCTCGCCACAACTTTGGGCCTCGGCTGACGCCCCCGCGGCGTCTTCGTTCACTTCCTGCCGCGCCGCTGGGCGGGCGGCGTGGCGGGGCACGGCGTTCAGGTCAGGTGAAATTGGCGACCAGGATGGCGGCGATCACGGCGATGGCGGGGACCGCCAGGGCCGCCAGGGCGGTCGACGACCACGTCACCGCGCCGGCGGGCTTGGCGTTCACCTGCTCGGCGGCCTTGCTGGGGTTGCCCGACTTAACGGTCTTGGGACGGTGCCGGTCGGCCAGCTCGGTGAGCTGCTGGGCGGCGTAGGCGGTCGGGGTGCGGGTCTTCAGCGCCTCGGCCGCGCCCGCCGGGAGCCGCTGGGCGTCGCGGTGGGCGCGGGCCTGCGCCCTGGCCTGGGCGCGCGGCGAGCTCTGCAGCGTCCAGGCCCGCGAGGTGAACTCGGCGCCCCCGGCGCCCAGGTAGCGGACCTTCACCGAGTCCGTGCCCTCGATCTTGCGTACGGCCCCCCAGGGGACGCGCACGTCGCGGAGCGGGTTGCGGAAGGTCAGGCCCTTCTCGTTGCCCACGATCGCGGGCCGCAGCCCGAGGACGTAGGCGATGCCGCAGCCGAGGACCAGGACCGCGCCCATGACCACGGCGGTCATGTTCCGGCCCCGCCACACGATGTCGGCGAGGTTGAGCGCGGCGAACGCCACCCACGCCCACGCCCCCACCCGTGCGGCGGTGGAACGGAACTTCAGCTGCGGAGACCCGGTCGTCATGGTCTGATCATGCCAGGGAAAGCAGGTTCCCCAGGTCAACCCTGCTTGAGCTCCTCGTAACCGGGCTTGATCACCCGGTTGATGAGCTCCAGCCGCTCGTCGAAGCCGAGGAACGACGACTTCATCGCGTTCACCGTGAACCAGCGCAGGTCGTCCCAGCCGTAACCGAACGCCTCGACCAGCTTGGCGAACTCCTCCGAGAGGGTGGTGCCGCTCATCAGCCGGTTGTCGGTGTTGACCGTGACCCGGAAGCTGAGCTGCCGGAGCAGGCCGATCGGGTGCTCGGCGATCGACTTGGCGGCGCCGGTCTGGATGTTGGACGTGGGGCACATCTCCAGCGGGATGCGCTTGTCGCGCACGTACGCGGCGAGTCGGCCCAGCTCCGGCACCCCGCCGTTCACGGTGATGTCGTCGATGATCCGCACGCCGTGGCCGAGCCGGTCGGCGCCGCACCACTGGATCGCCTGCCAGATCGACGGGAGCCCGAAGCCCTCGCCCGCGTGGATGGTGAAGTGGGCGTTCTCGCGCTGGAGGTATTCGAAGGCGTCCAGGTGCCGGGTGGGCGGATAGCCGGCCTCGGCGCCGGCGATGTCGAAGCCCACCACGCCCTCGTCGCGGTAGCGCACGGCGAGCTCGGCGATCTCCATGCTGCGGGCCTGGTGCCGCATCGCGGTCACCAGCGTCCCGACCCGGATGCCGTGGTCGCGGCCGCCGGCCGCGAAGCCCGCCAGGACGGCCTCGACGACCTGCTCCAGCGAGAGCCCGGTGCTGGTGTGCAGCTCCGGCGCGTACCGCACCTCGGCGTACACGATGCCGTCCTTGGCGAGGTCCTCGGCGCACTCGTACGCGACGCGCGTGAGCGACTCGGCGGACTGCATCACCCCGACGGTGTGCGAGAACGTCTCCAGGTAACGCTCCAGCGAGCCCGAGTTGGACGCCTCGGCGAACCACGTCCGCAGGCTGTCGGGATCGGTGGTGGGCAGATCCGCGTATCCGCCGTCACGGGCGAGGTCCACGATGGTCTCGGGGCGCACCCCGCCGTCGAGGTGGTCGTGCAGGAGCACCTTGGGCGCGCGCCGGATGGCTTCGAGAGTGGGACGTTCTTCCATCTCCTGAACTTACCTCCAGTCAGAAGGCCCGATCGCCGTCAACACTTGCCAAGGCCCGGGCGGGGCCGCGCGCCGGGTCAGGCGATGCGGTCGATGATGAGCGGCAACTGGTCGGGGCTGCCCGCCTCGTCCACCGCAGTGCTTCCTTCGACAATCTCGAAAGCGCCCTCCAGGGACTCCAGGGCCCGCTCGAACCGGGTCACGTCGTCGGCGTGCAGGGTGAGGAGCGGCTGCCCGGCGGTGACCTTGTCGCCCGGCTTGGCGTGACAGATGATGCCCGCGCCGAACGAGACCGGGTCCTCCTTGCGGGCCCGGCCCGCGCCGAGGCGCCAGGCCGCGACGCCGACGCCGTAGGCGTCGAGGCGGGTGAGGACGCCGGACGCGGAGGCGGTGATCTCGTGCGTCTCGGCCGCGACCGGCAGCGCGGCGTCGGGGTCGCCGCCCTGAGCGGAGATCATCCGGCGCCAGACGTCCATCGCGGAGCCGTCGCGGAGGGCGTCGGCCGGGTCCCTGCCACCGTCGAGGCCCGCCGCGGCGAGCATCTCCTGGGCGAGCCGCACGGTCAGCTCGACCACGTCCTCGGGCCCGCCGCCGGCCAGCACCTCGACCGACTCGGCGACCTCGACGGCGTTGCCGACCGCGCGGCCGAGGGGCCGGTCCATGGCGGTCAGGAGGGCGACCGTGCGCAGGCCGTGGTCCGAGCCGATGCCGACCATGGTCTCGGCCAGCTCGCGGGCGTTCTCGACGGTCTTCATGAACGCGCCGGAGCCGACCTTGACGTCCAGCACCAGCGCGCCGGTGCCTTCGGCGATCTTCTTCGACATGATCGAGGAGGCGATCAGCGGGATCGACTCGACGGTGCCGGTCACGTCGCGCAGCGCGTACAGCTTGCGGTCGGCCGGGGCCAGCCCGGTGCCCGCCGCGCAGATGACCGCGCCGGTGTCGCGCAGCACGCCCAGCATCTCCTCGGGCGAGAGCGACGCGCGCCAGCCGGGGATCGACTCCAGCTTGTCGAGCGTGCCGCCGGTGTGGCCGAGCCCGCGTCCCGACAGCTGCGGAACGGCGGCGCCGCACGCGGCGACGAGCGGCGCCAGCGGCAGCGTGATCTTGTCGCCGACCCCGCCGGTCGAGTGCTTGTCGGTGGTGGAACGATCCAGCACGGACCAGTCCATGCGTTCGCCGGACCGGATCATCGCCTCGGTCCAGCGGGCGACCTCGGCGCGGTTCATCCCGTTCAGCAGGATCGCCATCGCCAGCGACGACATCTGCTCCTCGGCGATGGCCCCGCGGGTGTAGGCGTCCACCGCCCAGTCGATCTGCTCGGGCGTGAGCTCCCCGCCGTCCCGCTTGGCGCGGATGACATCGATGGCGTCCACGGATACCTCTCGTTCAGGCTCGGTTGATCAGGTCGTCGGGGCCGAAGGCGTCCGGCAGCACCTCCGACATCGGCAGGACGCCGCGGGCGGTCTCCAGCAACATCGCCGGGCCGCCGTGCTCCCACAGCAGCTGCCGGCAGCGCCCGCAGGGCATCAGCGGGTCGCCGTGCCGGTCGACCACCGCCACGGCCACCAGCCGCGGCCGGTCGCCGTCCACGGCCTTGTCAGCGCCGTGCAGGGCGCTCACCAGGCTGCACTCGGCGCACAGGCCCAGGCCGTACGAGGCGTTCTCCACGTTGCAGCCGGTGAGCACGCGGCCGTCGTCGGCGAGCCCGGCGGCCCCTACGGGGAAGTCGGAGTACGGCGCGTACGCCCGCCTCATCGCCCCCTGGGCCGCCGCCCGGAGCGATTTCCAGTCGATCTCGTTCATCGTGTCCCCCCAAACGGACATGCCCCGCTCGATTCACCCATCTTCGCCGAGCCGTAGACGTGGTCTGGCCCGCGCAAGACGGCGTCAGGCACGCGCAGGACACCTTCAAACGGCCCTGCGCGTGCCTGACGGTGACGTCAGTGACCCTCGCCGCGGCGGTAGCGCAGCCCGTCGGCGGCGGGCATCCGCAGCCGCTGGGAGGCGAGCGACAGCACTAGGAGCGTCGTGAGGTGCGGGGTGTAGGTGACGATCTCCTTCGGCAGCGCGTCCGTCGCCAGGTACCAGGTCAGCAGCAGACCGCCCACGACGATCGCGGCCGCCGCCTGGTAGTACCCGCGACGGCGGCGGTCGCCTGCCGTCTCCAGGTCGACCTGCGCGGCCAGGCCCCTGCGTCCGGGGACCAGCCGCCACATGGCGTACCCGAACAGGGCCACCGCGACGACCAGGAGGAGCGCGTGCACGGCGCCGGTGGCGCCGCGCTGCTGGAGCGCGTCGGTGTAGCCGAAGAGGCCGGTGCCCGCGGCCAGGCCGCCGGGGCGCCAGTTACCGAAGATCATCGCGGCGAGGCCGATGAAGCCGCGGCCGCCGGTCTGGTTCTCCTGGTACTGCGACGACCCGACCATGGCCAGGAAGACGCCGCCCAGGCCCGCCAGCCCGCCCGAGATCGCCACCGCGACGTACTTCATCGTGTAGACCCGGACCCCGAGCGACTCGGCGGCGTACGGGTTCTCCCCGCAGGACCGGATGCGCAGCCCGAAGGCGGTGCGCCACAGCAGGAAGTAGGTCAGCGGGATCAGCGCCAGGGCGATGATCGTCAGCGCGGACAGGTTGGTGGTGAGCCCGCGCACCAGCCCGGCGAGGTCGGAGACCAGGAACCAGTGGTGCGCCTCCAGGTCGCCGAGCGGCCCGTCGACCCCCGGCACGCTGACGGTGGGGAAGTCCGGCAGCGGCGGTGACTGGGTGGCCCCGCCGCCCTGCTCGCCGACGAAGAACATCGTGGACAGGTAGCGCGCGACGCCGGGCGCGAGGATGTTGAGCGCCACGCCCGACACGATGTGGTCGACGCCGAACGTCACGGTGGCCAGCGCGTGCAGGAGCCCGCCGATCACGCCCATCGCCACGCCCATGGCGAGCCCCGCCCAGGCGTTGCCGCTGAAGTAGGAGCCGTACGCGCCGCCCCAGGTCCCGAAGATCATCATGCCTTCGAGCCCGATGTTGACCACCCCGGCCCGTTCGGCCCACAGGCCGCCGAGCGCGGCCATGCCGATCGGGATGCCGAGCGCGAGCGTGGTGCCCACGGTCCCGCTGGCGGTGATCGCGTCCTCGCCGGTGAGGGCGCGCAGCAGCACCAGCCCGCCGAAGATCGCGGCGAGGATGATCGCCACCCGGACGGCCGGATGCCGGCGCGCGGCCGGCCTGGGCTTGTCGCCGGTCGGCTGGGCTTCGGTCAGCGTCGTCACGCCGCCACCTCCTTGCCAGTGGGGCTACGGTCGGCCAGTTCGGCGGCCACCGCCTGCTGCTGCCAGCGCAGCCCGAAGCGGCGGACGATCTCGTAGACCACCACGACCGACAACAGCACGGCCGCCTGGGTGATGGCCACGATCTCCTTGGGGATCTCGTTGAACTCCAGGATCTGCGAGCTCTGGTCGAGGAAGGACCAGAGCAGCGCGGCGAACGCGATGCCGATCGGGTTGTTGCGCCCGAGCAGCGCGATCCCGATGCCGATGAATCCCAGCCCGCCGGGGAAGTCCAGGCCGTAGGAGTGCGACGAGCCGAGCAGCTGCGGCATGCCGATCAGGCCGGCCGCCGCACCGGACAGCACCATGGCCACCACGACCATGCGCTTGGCGTCCACGCCGCTGGCGACCGCCGCGCTGGACGAGAGCCCGGTGGCGCGCAGATCGAAGCCGAACCGGGTCCGGTTGATCACGATGTGGAACGCCACGCCGACGACGACCGCCAGGATGATCAGTCCGAAGATCTCCAGCTTGGCGCCCGGATAGGGGATCCCGGCGACCTGCCCGGAGGAGCCGATCGGCTCGGTCCCGATGTTGTCGCTGCCCGCGACCTGCGTGCCGAGCCGCTCCTTCTGGAGCAGGTAGGCGATGATCCCGGTGGCGATGAAGTTCAGCATGATCGTCGAGATGACCTCGCTGACGCCGCGGGTCACCTTGAGGATGCCGGCGATGCCGGCCCACATGGCGCCCACCAGCATGGCGGTCCCGATGATCACGATCTGGTGCAGGACGACCGGCAGCGTCACCGCGCCGCCCACCGCCGCCGCGAGCATCGCCGCGAGCCGGTACTGGCCGTCCACGCCGATGTTGAAGAGGTTCATCCGGAACCCGATCGCCACCGCGACGGCCGCCAGGTAGTAGGTCGACGCCCGGTTGAGGGTGTTGACCACGCTGTCGGGCTCGGTGCCGAACTCGAACATCGCCTGGAACGTCGACGGCGGGTTGAACCCGCTGATCGACAGCACCAGCGAGGTGACGATGATCGAGAAGGCCAGGGCCAGCGCCGCCGCGATGACGGTCAGCGCCAGGGGCGAGGTCTTCAGCCTGGTCACGAGTCCCCCTCCAGCGACGCACCGGTCATCGCCGAGCCGAGCTGCTCGGGCGTGACGGTCGCCGGGTCCGCCTCGGAAACGATCTTGCCGCGCAGGATGACCCGCAGGGTGTCCGACATCCCGATGAGCTCGTCCAGGTCGGCGGAGATCAGCAGCACCGCCAGGCCCTCCGCCCGGGCGTGCCGCAGGTGCTCCCAGATCGCGGCCTGGGCGCCGACGTCGACGCCACGGGTCGGGTGGGAGGCGATCAGGAACTTCGGCTCGCCCGACATCTCCCGGCCGACGATGAGCTTCTGCTGGTTGCCGCCCGACAGCGCCACCGCGGTGACGTCGATGCCGGGCGTCCGGACGTCGTAGTCCTGGACGATCCGCTCGGTGTCGGCGCGCGCGCCGGAACGGTCGATCCAGGGGCCCTTGACGTTGGGTTTGCGCGTCTGGTGGCCGAGGATGCGGTTCTCCCAGAGGGACGACTCCAGGAGCAGCCCGTGCCGGTGCCGGTCCTCGGGGATGAATCCGATGCCGGTCTCCCGGCGCCGCCGGGTCGTCCAGCCGGTGATGTCCTGCTCGCCGAGGCGGATGGTCCCCGCGTCGGGAGAACGGATCCCCATGATCGCCTCGACCAGTTCCGCCTGGCCGTTGCCCTCGACCCCGGCGATGCCGAGGACCTCGCCGGCGTGGATGGTGAAGCTGACGTCGTCCACCACCGGACGGCCGCCCGCGCCCCGCACCGTCAGGCCGGCCAGCGTCAGGACCGGCCGGTCGGTGATCGTCGACTCGCGCAGCTCCGGCACCGGCAGCTCGCTGCCGACCATCAGCCGGGCCAGCTCCCGGGCGCTCGTCTCGCGCGGGTCGACGCAGTCGCTGACCGTGCTGCCGCGCCGGATCACGGTGATCGCGTCGGCGACCGAGAGCACCTCGTCCAGCTTGTGCGAGATGAACAGGACGGTGAGTCCCTCGCGCTTGAGGTCGCGCAGGTTGTCGAAGAGCTCCTCGACCTCCTGCGGCACCAGCACCGCGGTCGGCTCGTCGAGGATGAGGATCCGCGCGCCCCGGTAGAGCACCTTGAGGATCTCGACGCGCTGCCGGTCGCCGACGCCGAGGTCCTCGACCAGCCGGTCGGGGTCCAGGCGCATGCCGTACCGCTGAGCCAGCTCCTGGATCCGGCGCCGTGCCTTGCCGCCGATGCCGTGCAGCTTCTCGGCTCCGAGCACCACGTTCTCGAGGACGGTCAGGTTGTCGGCCAGCATGAAGTGCTGGTGCACCATGCCGATGCCCCGCCCGATGGCGTCGGCGGGCGAGGCGAGGCTCACCGGCTCGCCGGAGACGCTGATGGTGCCCTCGTCCGGCCGCTGCATGCCGTAGAGGATCTTCATGAGCGTCGACTTGCCGGCGCCGTTCTCCCCCACGATCGCGTGCACCGTGCCGGCGTTGACGGTGAGGTCGATGTCGCGGTTGGCGACGACGCCGGGAAAACGTTTGGTAATGCCGCGGAGCTCGATGGCGGGTGCGGCGGCGGCCACCGGCCGCTCAGTGGTGGACATCCCCTGCTCTCCTACGCGGTGTCCCCGGGACCGGCGGTCCCGGCGGACCGGCGCCCGCGCACGTCCGGCCCGGTCGGGGGACCCAGCGGGCCACCCTCCCGGGCCGGACGCGTGCGGACCGGAACCGTCACTTGCTGGGAACGGTGATCTTTCCGTCGATGATCTGCTGCTTGAGCTCGTCCAGCTTGGCCTGCACGTCCTTGATCTCGGCGGCGTTGGCCGTCGAGTAGGCGATGCCCTCGTTCTTGAGGTCGAAGGTCACCGGGCCGGACTGGGCGCTGCCCTTGCTCGCGCTCTCGACGAAGTTGTACACCGCGGTGTCGACGCGCTTGAGCATCGAGGTGATGATGTACGGCTTCTGCGCGGCCTCGGCCGTGAGGTACTGGTCGGAGTCGACGCCGATGGCGAACTTCTTCTTCGCCGCGGCGGCCTGGAAGAGGCCCACGCCCGACAGCCCGGCGGCGTGGTAGACCACGTCGGCCCCGCCGTCGAACTGGCCCTCGGCGATCGTCTTGCCCTTGGCCGGGTCACCGAAGCCGGAGAAGTCGGTGCCGCGCGAGATGTACTTGATGTCGATCTTGACGCCCGGCTTCACCTGCTTGGCACCGGCCACGTACCCGGCCTCGAACTTCTTGATCAGCGGGGTGTCGACACCGCCGATGAAGCCGATCTTGCCGGTCTTGGACTTCAGCGCCGCGGCGGCGCCGACCAGGAACGAGCCCTGCTCCTCGGCGAAGACGAGGTTGGCGACGTTCGGGGCCTTCACCGAGCTGTCGTCGACGATGGCGAACTTGGTGTTGGGGTAGGTCTTGGCGACCTTGCCCAGCGGGCCGGCGTAGGCGAAGCCCACCGCGATCACCGGGTTGTAGCCCGACTTGGCCAGCAGGTCGAGCCGCTGCACCTTGTCGTTGTCGCTCTCACCCTTGGTGGCCTCGATGTCCTTGATGTCGAGGTTGAGGGTCGACTTGACCTTCTCCAGCCCGGCGAACGCGGCGTCGTTGAACGACTTGTCGCCCCGGCCGCCGATGTCGTAGGCCAGGCCGACCTTGACGGTCTTCTTACCGTCGCCGCTGCCGCCGCCGGTCTCCGCCTTCTTGCCACCGCAGGCGGAGGCGCTCAGCGTGAGCGCGGCGCCCGTCACTGCGACGAGCGAAATCTTGAGTCCACGGCGCAAGGTAGCGCTCCTTCCATTCCCCACCCAGGCATAGCGGCCCAAACCGGCCACTCAAATCGACTGGACGCTACCTCGCGTGCGGACCAAAACATCCCACGTGCACCGTTTCGCAATGCGGTCGTTACCAAGGCGTACGCATATCGCCACAGGTCACAGCAGTGAAACGGAACTCGATCATGGCAACATCCATGATCGACAAGGCGGTCACCCGCAGCTTACCGGGGCCGCCCCGGACCAGGGCCCTAGGCGCGCCCGGACCCTGGTCCGGAAAACCTCCGGACCAGGGTCCCGGCCGGACCGGGGCGTCCAGACCAACGACACCGGCCCGCACGCGAACGCGCTACCTGAGTGGGAGCGAGCCGCAAGGCGAGGCTTCCTACGAAGATCGCGAAGCGATGTCGCGTTCGCCGCTTTCACGGTTCGGGTCCGAGCCGCCAGGCGAGGACTCGAGGCCGCGAAAGCCATCCCACAGCGCGGTCAGGGCGGTGGCGGCCATGACCCGGATGCCGACGCCGATGCAGCTCTCGTCGACGTCGAAGTCGCCCCGGTGCAGGTCGTACTCCGCCGCCGAGCCCGGCGTGCGGACGCCGAGCCGGGCCAGCGCGCCGGGGATCGACTCCAGGTACCAGCCGAAGTCCTCGCCGCCGAGGCTCTGCGGCGTGGGCACCGCGGCCTCCTCGCCGAGCACCTCCGCCGACGCGTCGCGGAACATCTGCACGCTGGTCGCCTCGTTGACCGTGGGCGGGACGCCGCGGACGTACTCCAGCGAGGCCTCCACGTCGTACGCCGCGGCCACCGACTGCAGCAGCGCCTTCATCATCTCGGGCGCCCGGTGCCAGGCCTCGTCGTCCAGGCACCGCACGGTGCCCTCGGCGATGCCGTCGTCGGGGATCGCGTTCGCGACCGAACCGGCCGAGACCCGGCCCCACACGAGGGACAGGCTGGACCGCGGGTCGACCCGCCGGGACAGGGCGGCGGGCAGCTCGGTGACGATCTTGGCGAGGGCGTAGACCAGGTCGGCGGTGAGGTGCGGCCGGGCGGTGTGGCCGCCGGGCCCGGTCACCTTCACGTACACCTTGTCGCAGGCCGCGGTGATCGGGCCGGTGCGCAGCCCGAGTTGGCCGACCTCGATGCGGGGGTCGCAGTGCAGGGCGAACACGCGGTCGACCCCGCAGATGCCGCCGGCCGCCATCACGTCCAGGGCGCCGCCGGGGGTCTCCTCGGCGGGCTGGAAGAGCAGCCGGACCCGGCCGGGCAGCAGGCCCGCCGCGGCCTGCTGGGCCAGGAAGAGACCGGCGCCGAGGACCATCGTGGTGTGCACGTCGTGGCCGCAGGAGTGGGCGACGCCCGGCACCGTCGAACGGTACGGGACGTCCTTCTCGTCCTGGAGGGGCAGCGCGTCGATGTCGGCCCGGAGGGCGACGGTCGGGCCGTCCTCGGGGCCGATGTCGCAGAACAGCCCGGTGCCGCGGGGCAGCACCTGCGGGCGGAGCCCGGCGGCGGTCAGCCGCTCGACGATCCGCTGGGTGGTGCGGTGCTCGGCGTATCCCAACTCCGGGTGCATGTGCAGATCGCGCCGGAAGAGGGTGAGGTCGTCCTCGTGCCCGGCCAGGAAGGAGTCGAGCTGCAGCTGCAGCGCCTCCCCGCCCAGCGTGATCGCCGAGGCGAGCCCGGCGGACGACGTCTCGCGCTGGTCGGCCGCCCCCGGGGCGGTCGGTGGTTCAAGGCCGGGCATCACCCCGGGTCCCGGTTTCGTCATATGCGCCCCCTGCGCCATGGCGGAGCCGAACGGCGTCCGCCCAGTGGTCTGTTCGTTGTCGGCTCCGGCGCCGGACGTACCGTCGCGCGGAGCACCCGATGGAGTGGTACGGGGCAGGTGCGGGTCGCCGGGCTGCTCGTCAGGTCCCGACATGTGCGACCTCCCCCAGAGTGACGAACCGGTCCTCCGCGAACTCCGTGATCGCGGCTCCGACCACCTGCTCCAAGGTGCCGCCCTCCGCGCGGATCGCGCGCTGGCGTTCGTACGGCGCCCCGTGTTCGAGGACCTCCCCGGCGACCTTGAGCTCCTCCGCGCAGCCGAGGCGGTCCGCCACCGGCTCCAGTTCGCGGATCAGCTCGTAGAGATCGTCGCGGAGCGGGGCGGTGCTTCCAGTGTCATCGGTAATGACGATGGCGTCGAGGCCATAGCGGGTGGCGCGCCACTTGTTGTCGCGCACCACCCAGGCGGCCGGCCGCGGCAAGGTGTAGCCGCGGTCCAGCTGCTGGTCGAAAAGCGTGACGAGACTCTGGCACAGCGCGGCGGCCATGCCCACCTCCCGCATGGTGGGAATCCCGTCGAACATCCGGATCTCGATCGTGCCGAAGTCCGGATGCGGGCGGATGTCCCACCACACCTCTTTGATGCTCCGGATGGTCCCGGCGCGCAGCAAGGTGTCCATGTAATCCTCGAACGCCGCCCAGTCGTCCAGCAAGTGGGGAGGACCGGCCGTCGGCAGCTGACCGAAGACGACGGCGCGGCTGGACGCCAGGCCGGTGTCGCTGCCGCTCCAGAACGGGCTGGAGGCGGTCAGCGCGAGGAAGTGCGGGAGGTACGCGGAGAGCGCGTTGACGATGGGAATCGCCTTGTCGACGTTTCGCACACCGACATGGACGTGCACGCCGAACGTCTGGATCCGGCGGGCGAGCCACTGCATCTGCTCGATCAGCTCGGCGTAGCGCTGGATCGGCGCCGTCACCGCGTCCCGCCAGTCGCTGATCGGATGGGTTCCGAGGCAGGCCAGCGCGATGCCCTGCGCGTCCGCGGCGGCGCGCAGGGCGGCGATCGTGCCGGCCAGGTCGGTCTTGGCCTCGCCGACGGTGTGACAGATATCGGTCACGATCTCGACGGTGGACTCCATCAGCTCATGGCGGATCTTGGGGTTGTCGCCGCCCTCGCTGAGCGACGGCAGCGCGGCCAGCACCTCGCGCGCGTCCTGCCGAAGGTGCATCGTCTCCGCGTCGACGAGCTGGAGCTCCCACTCGACGCCCAGCGTCGCGCCGCGGGATGGGTTGAAGTCAATGGCCACGGCCAACCTCCGTCCACAATCCTTGCAGGTCGATGCGTGGCACGTGGCGCAATTCAGCCAGCGGGTCCCTAAGCCTGGACAAACGCCGACCCAGGCGGTTCCAGGGTCGACGTTCACCATGATGGCGCCCTGTGCCCGCCACCCTGCGGAAGTCCATGCCCTTTGCGGATCATTTGACTCGTACGGGCGGCGGCCCATCACGGCCGGTCATTATTTTCGGTCACCTTTACCCGATGATGCCTCACCCGAACGAACTAGTTCTACCCGACCCAAATAGGTGCCGGTCACGCAATGTGACGCGGCGGGCAAGGTGACGCTGGTCACTTCGTGACCGTCCGTCACTCCCGGCCGACACGTCGCGCCCTGGTTCCGATCCCCGGGACGGGTCGCCTAGTCTTCGGTGAATCATGAGGAGAACACGCCGCGCCGCCACCACGTTCACCGTGCCGCTCGCAGCGGCGTCTCTCATCGCCGCGCCCGTGTGCGCGGCCGCCCCCGCGACAGCGAGTCCGGCGACGGCGAGTCCGGCGACGGCGAATGCGGTCGCCGGCGCGGCGGCGGCCGATCCGGTCGGCGGCGCGCAGCTGGGGAGCCGGGGGGTCGTGCTCAACCCGGCCGCGGGCGTGCCCGGCGCTCCCAAGATCAAGGCCGCGTCGTGGATCATCGCCGACGGCGACACCGGTGAGGTGCTGGCCGCCAAGGACCCGCACGGCCAGTACCTGCCCGCCAGCACCCTCAAGACCCTCACCACGCTGGCGCTGATCACCAAGCTGGATCCCAACAAGATGGTGCGGCCCAGCCAGGCGGCCTGCGACGTCGAGGGCACCAAGGTCGGCATGACGCCGAAGATGCAGTACAAGGTGTCCGACCTGTTCCACGCGCTGATGATGATGTCGGCCAACGACGCGGCGGTGACGCTCGCCGAGGCCAACGGCGGCATGAAGAAGACGCTCGCCGACATGAACGCCGAGGCCCGTCGGATCAACGCCCGCGACACCCTCGCCGGCTCGCCGAACGGGCTCGACAAGGACCTCGGCCTGACGGTGAAGACCCAGCACACCTCGGCCTACGACCTGGCGCTGATCCTGCGGGAGGGCCTGCGCAACCCGGCCTACCACGGCTATGTCAGCAAGATCGACCACTGGTTCCCGGCACCGCCCACCAAGAAGCAGAAGAAGAAGGGCAAGAAGACCGGCGGCTACCCGATCCACACCCACAACCGCATGCTGCCGGGCCAGGCCCACGACTACGCGGGCATGCTCGGCGGCAAGAACGGCTACACCGAGAACGCCCGGCAGACCTTCGTGGCCGCCGCCCGCCGCGGCGGGCACACGATCGTCATCTCGCTGATGCGCGCGGACATGCCGCCGTCGACGTACGCCAAGCAACTGCTCGACTGGGGGTTCAAGGCACGCGGCAAGGCCAAGCCGGTGGGCACGCTGGTGCCGCCCGGCGACGCGCCCGCACCGCAGACCAAGAACGACGGCGACGGCGTCCTGCCCGGCGTGAACGTGCTCCCCGGCGACGACTCCGGCAGCGGCTGGGGCCTCATCGCCGCCGGCGGTGGCGGCGGTGTGCTGGCCGCGGGCGTCCTCGCCTACGTGCTCCGGCGGCGCCGGCACGACGATCCGACCAGGTGAACGGCCGGTAAGCCTTCCCTCACTGGCCGCGGGCACCTCCCGGGACTAACCTCCTCGGTGACGCCGGTCGGCAGCGCCGCAGGCTGGACGGCGGGCCGGCGTACTCGGGAGGAAACGCCGTGTCATATCGCCGTTCCCATGCTCCGCCGGACTCCGAGCATCCCAACGTCACCCTGCTGCGCGACGGCTACACCGCCTTCGCCAAGGGCGACATCGACTTCATCCGCGGCCTGCTCGCCGAACACGTCGTGCACCGTGTGCCGGGCCACGGGCCGCTCTGCGGCGAATACAGCACCCCTGAGGAGATCCTCGGCTTCTACGTACGGCTGTTCGAGCTCTCCGGCGGCACCTTCCGGACCGAGCCGTACGCGGTCATGGCCGACGACGAGCACGGTGTCGCGCTCGTCCAGACCTATGCCGAACGGCCGGGCGGCAAGGTGCTCGACAGCCGCGCGGTGGACGTCTTCCGCATCGACCACAGCCGGATCACCGAGATCCGGACGCTGGCCGAGGACCAGTACGTCGACGACGAGTTCTGGTCCTAGGACGCGCCTCAGGCACCGGCGCCCGCGGGCTTCACACTTCTGACGTCGGCGTCCTTCTCCGGCTCGGCGTCCCCCGCGGTCTGATCACGAGCGGTCTGATCACGAGCGGTCTGGTCACGGGCGGTCTGGTCACGGGCGGCCCGCGCATCGGCGGCCTGCTCGTCGGCGCTCAGGATGACCCTGCGGGTCGCGGTCCAGGCCGCGACGAAGAGCAGGAAGCGGGACACGACGTTGATCCACACCATCAGCCCGACGAGCACCGCGAACGAGGCGTAGACCGGGTTCTCGGTCGTCCTGGAGAGCAGCAGGGTGGCGACCTGCTTGAGGAGCTCCAGGCCCACCGCCCCGAACACCGCGCCCTTGATGATGCGCCGCCAGGGCGCGCGGGTGCCGGACAGCCGCGAGAAGAGCACCAGGAAGATCAGCGTGTTGAAGAGGATCGCGACCGTCAGCGACAGCAGCCGCAGCACGGTGCCCGCGCCGGTGACGTGGTCCAGGCCGAGCCAGCCCAGCACCATGTTGGTGGCCTGGGACGTGACCGTGGAGACCGCCACGGAGCAGATCAGGGTGACCCCGAGGAAGATCAGGACGGTGGCGTCGTAGATCTTCTTGAGGAAGAAGTTGGTGTCGCCGTTCGGGTCGTTCCCCCAGATGTCGCGCAACGACTCGCGCAGCACCGACACCCAGCCGAGGCCGGTGAACAGCAGGCCGAACAGCCCGATCAGGCCGACGGCCGTCTTGGAGCTGACGATCTGCTCGACCCCGAGCTCGTCGGACAGCCCGGGCAGCAGCGAGTTGATCGCCTCGACGAAGTAGTCGCGGGCCCGCTCGCTGAATTTGACCAGATAGCCGAGCAGCGCGTACGCCAGCGCCAGCAGCGGGAAGAACGACAGGAACCCGTAGCAGGTGAGCGCGGCGGCCAGCCGGTCGCCGCGGCGCTCCTGGTAACGCTCGTACGCGCGGGCGAGGTGGTCGAAACCGGGCCACCGCCCCCGCAGACCGCGCAACCAGCCCTTGCCCGTCTCCTGCAGCGCGTCGAAGCGGCGCTGCACCCCGGCGATCGCCTGCCGCATGTACCGCACGTACCCGGTGGGGCCGATTCGATGCGCAGTCAGTTGATCACTTGGCGCACGGTCTCGTGAACGGGACCGCCGCCGCCGAACGCGAAGCCGCGCCGAGGCCGCCAGACACCGTCGGCGCCGTGCTCGTACAGCGCGAACCCCTGGACCTCGAAGCTCGCCTCGTACGCCGCCAGCTCCTTGAAGGCCCGGTCCATGGCCTCGTCCGGCAGGTGATGGGCGACCGTCACGTGCGGGTGGTAGGGGAAGTCGAGCTCGCGGGCGAGCGGCCCCGACAGCACCTGCCGCTGGACCCGTTCGCACCCCGCGATGCCGTCGGCCACGGCCACGAAGACCACCGGCGACACCGGCCGGAAGGTGCCCGTGCCGCGCAGCAGGATCCGGAACGGGTGCTCCGCGGCGGCGATCATCCCGAGATGGTCCTCGACGACGTCCAGCTCGTCCTCGCCGATCTCGGTCGGCGGCAGCAGCGTGATGTGCGTGGGGATCGCCGACGCGAGCGGGTCGCCGAACGACTCGCGCCGGCGCTGCAGCTCGGAGCCGTGCGGCTCGGGGATCGGGATGGCCACCCCGATCGCCCGCCGCCCCGCACCCGGACCGCGCGATGTGGCGGCGTCCGGGGGACGCCTAGTAACCACGCCCCACGAACCCCACGCGATCGCGCACGATCTCCATGGTGCCGGCGGCGACCGCGCCGGCGCGGGCCGCGCCGCGCGCAAGCAGCTGCTCCAGCCCGGCCTCGTCGCCCAGCAGCTTCTGGGTGCGCTCGCGGATCGGCCCGAACGTGTCGAGCACGGCCTCGGCGAGGTCCTTCTTGAACTGGCCGTAGCCCGACCCCTCGTACCGCCGCTCGACGTCCTCGACGGAGCTGCCGTCGAGCGCGGCGAAGATGCGCAGCAGGTTGGAGACGCCGGCCTTGTTCTCCTCGTCGAACCTCACTTCGGAGCCGGTGTCGGTGACCGCACGCATGATCTTCTTGCGCATCGGGCCGGGCTCCTCCAGCACGTCGATGATGCCCTGCGGCGACGAGGCCGACTTGCTCATCTTGGCCGTCGGCTCCTGCAGGTCGGTGATCTTGGCGGCGCCCCGCGGGATGTACGCCTCGGGCGGGACGAACGTCTCGCCGAACCGGTGGTTGAAGCGCTGCGCGAGCGTTCTCGTCAGCTCCAGGTGCTGGCGCTGGTCTTCGCCGACCGGGACGTGGAACACCCGCTCGCCCGGCCCCGGCGCGGGCGTGTAGAGCAGGATGTCGGCGGCCTGCAGGATCGGGTACGTGAACAGGCCCACGGTGGTGGCGTCGGCGCCCTGCTTGGAGGACTTGTCCTTGAACTGGGTCATCCGGCCCGCCTCGCCGAAGCCGGTGAGGCAGCCCAGCAGCCAGGCGAGCTCGGCGTGCTCGGACACGTGGCTCTGCAGGAAGAGGGTGGAGCGCTCGGGGTCGACGCCCATGGCGATCAGCTGGGCGGCGGACACCCGGGAGCGGCGGCGCAGCGCCTCCGGCTCGTACTTGACCGTGATGGCGTGCAGGTCGACGACGCAGTAGAAGGCCTCGTGCGTGTCCTGAAGCGCGACCCACTGCCGCAGCGCGCCCAGGTAGTTGCCGAGGTGGAACGAGTCGGCGGTGGGCTGGATCCCGGACAGCACGCGCGGTGCGGTCGTGCCGGCGGTGGGTTGCTGGGGCGCTTCGGACATGTGCACGGACCGATTCTCTCAGGCCTCGCTCGAGGCGGCGTCGTGGGTGGGGGCGGAGCCGCCGGAACCGGTGTCTCCCCCCTCCGGTGGGACGCCCCCGCGGGCGGGCGTGTTCGGACTGACGCGCACCCGCTCGATGCGGCGGCCGTCCATCCGGGCGACCGCGAGCCGGCTCCCGCCGCACTCGACCCAGTCGCCCTCGGCGGGCACCTGCCCGAGGGCGGCCATGATGTGCCCGCCGACGGTCTCGTAGGGCCCCGCGGGCAGTCGGATGCCGGTCTCGGCGGCGAAGTCGTCCAGGTTGAGCAGGCCGTCGACCTCGACCACCCCGTCGCGCAACCGGCGGGCCTGCGCGTCCTTCACATCATATTCGTCGCGGATGTCGCCGATCAGCTCTTCGACAAGGTCTTCGAGAGTGACGATTCCCGCCGTTCCCCCGTACTCGTCCATGACGATCGCCAGATGGTGCCCCTCGCTCCGCATCTCCGAGAGCACCGGCAGCACCAGCTGCGACGCGGGCAGGTATTTCACCGGGCGGACCAGCTCGCCCACCGGGACCGAGCGATCCGCGACCTCCGGCACCAGCAGGTCGCGGATGTGGACGAAGCCGATCACCTCGTCGTGGGAGTCCCGGCACACGGGGAACCGCGAGTGCGGGCTCCCGGCGGCGATCCGGGCGGCCGAGGACAGCGGGAGCGCCGCGTCCAGGAACTCCACCTCGGTGCGCGGGACCAGAACCTCCCGCAGCGGCCGTTTCCCCGCCGCGAACACCTCCTCGATCAGTGCCCGCTCCTCGGCGGTGAGCTGGGTGTTCTCGGCGACCATGGCCCGCATCCGGTCCGCGGTGATCTCCTCGCGGAGAGCCTGCGGATCGCCGCCGCCCAGCCGGACGGCGAGATCGGTGGACTTGGACAGCAGCCAGACCAGCGGCCGGGCGACCCGCCGTGGGGGCTGCGGCGGCGCGGGCTGCCGCGGCTCCATCAGGTGCATTCGTAAAGCCTTCCCAGGTTCTCCTTACGGATAGCCTGTACCGGCATCGCGGCCCCGCCCAGACCCCATCAGCCAGGAGGACTCGCCAGTGAAGCTGCTCGTCACCGGAGGCGCCGGCTATATCGGCAGCGTCGTTTCCGCCCTGCTGCTGGAGACCGGGCATGAGGTGGTCGTGCTCGACGACCTGACCACCGGGCACGAGGACGCGACGCCCGAGGGCGCCCGGCTGGTGCGCGGCACGCTGCGCGACAAGGCGTTCGAGGTGCTCGACGGCGCCGGGTTCGACGCGGTCCTGCACTTCGCGGCCAAGTCGCTGGTCGGCGAGTCGGTGGAGAAGCCGGGGCTGTACTGGGACAAGAACCTGGGCGAGTCGCTGGCGCTGCTGGACGCGATGCGCCGGGCCGGCGTAGCCAAGATCGTCTTCTCGTCGACGGCGGCGACCTACGGCGAGCCGGAGTCCACGCCGATCCTGGAGACCGACCCGACCCGGCCGACCAACCCCTACGGCGCGTCCAAGCTCGCGATCGACACGGCGCTGGCCGAGTACGCCCGGCTCTTCGGCCTGGGCGGCGTCTCGCTCCGCTACTTCAACGTGGCCGGCGCGTACGGGAAGTATGGCGAGCGTCACACCGTCGAGACCCACCTGATCCCCAACGTGCTCAAGGTCGCGCTGGGCGAGCGCGAGTCGGTCAGCCTGTTCGGTGAGGACTACCCGACGCCCGACGGCACCTGCGTCCGCGACTACGTGCACGTCGTCGACCTGGGCGTCGCGCACCTGCTGGCGCTCGACGCGTGCGTCCCCGGCGAGACGGGCGGGCCCGGCGAGCACAAGATCTTCAACCTGGGCAGCGGCAGCGGCTACTCCGTCCGCGAGGTCGTCGAGGTCTGCCGCGAGGTGACCGGCCACCCGATCCCCGCGGTCGTCAGCCCGCGGCGCGCCGGCGACCCGGCGGTGCTGATCGCCTCGTCCGACAAGATCCAGTCGACGCTGGGCTGGAAGCCCGAGCGGGACCTGCGGACCATGGTCACCGACGCCTGGTCCTTCCTCCAGTCGCGATGAGCCCCGATCCCACCACGCTCGCGGCGGCCTTCGACGAGGCCTACCAGCGGGCCCCCGAGGGCGTCTGGCACGCGCCCGGCCGGCTCAACCTGATCGGCGAGCACACCGACTACAACGACGGTTTCGTGCTGCCGTTCGCCCTCGACCTCGGCGTATCGATCGCGGCGGCCCGCCGCGACGACGGCATGCTGCACCTGCGGTCGCTGCAAGCGGCAGACGAAGGAGTCGTCGTGCCGCTGGAGGGCGGCTCGGTCGACGGGTGGGCCGCCTACCCGGCCGGGGTCGCCTGGCTGCTGCGCGAGCACGGCATCGGCGGCGCCTCGCTGCTGATCGACTCCGATCTGCCGGTCGGCGCGGGCCTGTCGTCCTCGGCGGCGCTGGAGTGCGCCGCCGGGCTGGCGCTCTGCGACCTGTACGGGATCGAGATGGACCGGCGCGAGCTGGCGCTGCTCGCCCAGCGGGCCGAGAACGAGCACGTGGGCATGCCCTGCGGGATCATGGACCAGTCGGCCTCGCTGCTGGCCACCGACGGGCACGCGCTCATGCTCGACTGCCGGTCGGGCCTGTCCTCCCAGGTGCCCTTCGCCCCCGCCGAGGCCGGGCTGAGCCTGCTGGTCGTCGACACGCGCGCCGCGCACGTGCTCACCGGCGGCGAGTACGCGCAGCGCCGTGCCGAGTGCGAGGAGGCCGCCCGGATTCTGGGCGTGCCGGCTCTCCGCGACGTCAAGGATCTCGCCGCGGCGCTCGGTTCGCTGGCCGATCCGGTGCTGCGCCGCCGCGTCCAGCACATCGTCACCGAGAACCACCGCGTCGAGGCGGCCGTCGGGCTGCTGCGGGCGGGCGCGGTGACGGAGCTGGGGTCGATGCTGACGGCGTCCCACCTGTCGCTGCGCGACCAGTTCGAGGTCTCGTGGCCGGAGGCCGACGTGGCCGTCGAGGAGGCGCTGCGCGCCGGGGCCCGCGGCGGCCGCATGATCGGCGGTGGTTTCGGCGGCTCGGCGATCGTCCTGACGGCCGCCGACCGTGCCGGCGCGGTGCGGACGGCGATCATCGACGCCTACGCCGCCCGCGGTTGGACGGCTCCCACGATCTTCGAGGGGAACCCCGCTCCGGGGGCCCACCGCGTCAGCTGACGCGGGGTAACCGGCGCGGGCCCGTCAACTGGCGCGCGCCACGCGGACCTTGACGGTGGCGGTGTTGTTGGCCGGGCGGCGCTCGCCGAGCCGCTGCCACGCCGTGACCGCGTACTCCTGAACGCGGACGCGCCGCGCCGAGGCGGAGCGCGCCGGAACGTAGACGGTCCGGCGCGCCCCGACCGCGAGCCGGCCCAGCGAGCATCGCAGGAAGTGGCCGCCGGTCCGCTCGTTCGTCACCGTCACCTGGCAGCCGCCGTTCCAGCGCGGCGACGGTGCCGTGAGGCGGGCACCATGCGCGCCCAGGTTCAGGATGACGTGCCGCGCCGGACGCGGCCCGCGGTTGACGACCGTCACCGCGAGCATGATCTTGCCGTTCGCCGCGGCCCGGCGTGGCGCGGACAGGCGCACGGCCATGTCGGTGCTGGGTGCGATCTTCGTGACCGCGCGGGCCATGTTGTTGCGGAGGACGGGATCCGCCGCGCCGCGCGCGTACACCCTTGCCCGGGCACGGTACGAACCGCGCGCGGACGGTTTCACTATCCCCAGGATGTGGATGGTGCGCGACGCCCCGGCCGCGAGGGCGGCGGGCCGGCAGCTGAGGATCCGGCCGCGTTCGCGGCAGCCGGAGTCGGAGATCTGGATGACGGCGATGCCCCGGGGCAGCCGCACCTTGGTCGTGGCGTCGCGGACGGCCGCCGGCCCCGCGTTGCGCAGCGACACGGTGTAGTCGACGATGCCGCCCGCCTTCACCCGGTGCGCCGGGCCGGTGAGCCCTATCCGCAGGTCCGCCGAGGTCAGGGGCTCGGCGGCCAGGGATCCGGCGGCTTGGGACTCGGCGGTCGCCACCGGGGCGAGGGCCGCCGCCGCGATCGCCGCCGCGACGGAGACGGCCGCGGAGCTGGACAAGCTGACGCCGGCTGAGCCGTGCGTGAACGGAACCCGACGCATGGATGATCCACCCCGACTTGCGAAGGCGGCGGCCGTCCACCGAGGGCAGGAAGGGCCGCCGTCCAAATCCCCGTGTACGGAGTGCAGTCTATTGAACGCGAAGTGTCATTATCGGCGGACACGCAGAGTCATCGGAGTTCGTCCTGGATGCTGGCGCGCAAGCGCAGGGCGGCCTCCGCCGCATCTGTCTCGTCCAGCTCCGTGTAACCCTCGATGGCCTCGTCCACGCTGCGCAGCGCTTCGTCATAGCGGGAGAGGTTCGCGAGCAGACGGGCCTCGTCGTAGGCGACCATCGAGCTCTCCCAGGTCAGGGCGGCCGGATTGTCTCGCGGCAACGCCTCCAGACCGGTCCTGGCCTGCTCGATCTCGGCCAGGGCATCGTCAGCCCGGCCGCTCCACAGGTGACAGAGCGCGCCGCGCCGACGCGTCCGGACGACGCCGAAGGGGTTCCCGGCCTTCGCGAACGCATCGGCGGACTCGGCGAACCGTTCCGCTGCCAGAGCATCCTTGTCGAGCCCCGTGAGCACCTCGGCGGCCGTCTCCAGGAGCTGCGCGGCCGCGCCAGGGTCGTCCTCCTCGCGCGCGAGCTCCACGAAGAGGTCGGCGGCCTGCGGCTCGCCGAGCTCGCGCTGGGAGTGGGCGAGGATGAAGCGAAGGCGGCGTTCGGTGGCGGGGTCGTCGAGCTGGGCGAGGTTGGGCGCCGCTTCCTCGGCGACTTCGGCGGCCTCGAAGTGCCGTCCGGTCGTGTAGTAGGCCGCCGCCAGCTCCACGCGGACGAGGGCGGCCTGGAGGTGCGCGCCGTCGGCGGTGTACCCGGCCACCGCCTCCACCAGATCGGCCACCGCGTCCACCGCCCGCTCGCGCGACAGCAGGAACGTGCCGCGCTCGGCGTGGACGGCGAGCCGGAGGTCGGGCGCCTCCGCGTGCTCCAAGGCCTCGTCGAACGCCGCCAGCGCCTCGTCCAGGCCGGCCGGGTCGTGCGCCAGCAACTGCGCGAGCATGAAGGACGCCTGGGCGAGCGGCTCGCGGTCATCGACGGTCCGCAGCGCGGCGCGGGCCCGTCTGAGCACGGCCACGGCCTCCTCGTGGCGGCCGAGTCTCGCCAGCGCCTGGGCCCGGTGAAGCTCCAGGTCGCCGATGTCGTCCGGTTCGACGGGTTCGAGACCGTCGAGCGTCGCGACGGCCTCCTCCGGCCGGCCCGACTCCAGCTGGTGACCGCTGAGCCGGAGCCGCGCGGTCAGGGCGCGCCGCGTGCCGGGCGCGTGCTCGTCCAGGTAGGCGACCGCCGTCGTGAGCAGCTCGACGCCCTCGGCCGGCTGGTCGAAACCCGCGAGGACCCCGCCGACGCGGCTGAGGACGGAGTGCTGGAGGACGGGATCACCGGCCGCCGCGTACAGCTCCGCGGCGCGGCGCCATTCGGCCAGCCCGGCCTCCGGCTCGCCGCCCATGAGCAGTTCGAGCCCGCGCCCGTCGGCGCGCCGCGCGCGCTGCGCGGTGGTCGGCTCGATGCCGGTCGCGGTCACGATCTCGTCGAAGCGGCGCCAGGCCGCCCGGGCCGCCGGCAGGTCACGGGCCTGCCACCGCTGGTCGCCCGCCGCCAGGAGCGCGTCGAGATCATCGAGGTCCGCGTAGTCCGGGGCGGGCGGCGGAACGGGCGTCTTCGGCCCGGCCGCCGTCCCGGCGGCGGGACGGCGGTCGTGCGCGGTCAGCGGGAGGCGATCGACGAGCGGCTCGGCCGCGAGGATCCGCCCCATGAGCTCGCTCTGGTACGTGGTGCCGTTGCGGGCGTCGAATCGCGCGGCGAGCTCGGTGGTCAGCGCGGCCAGCTCGGCCCGCAGCGCGGCGGCGGGCACGTCCGCGGCCTCCCGGTCGCCGTGCGCGGGCCGGCGGAGCGTGACGCCGGGCGCGTGGCCGGTCTCCTCCAGCCGCCGCAGCAGCGACGCCGACGCGGCGGCGAACCGCATCGCCGCGTGCGGGCTCGGCGCCCGGTCGAGCCAGCCCAGATGCCGCTGAAGGATCTCCAGGCCGCGCGCCTCGTTGCCGGTCCGCGCGCAGAACTCGATGTGATCGGCGATATCGGCGAAGTCCGCGATGTTGGCCCGCATGATCCGGTAGCCGCGCCGGTGCGCGTCCCGCGCGTCCGCCAGCCGGCCCGTGCGCAGGTAGATCGGCAGCAGCGTGGTGAGGATGCCCTGCGGCTGCTCGGTGCAGTTGAGCTCGGCGCTCAGCACGGGCGCCGCGATGGCCAGCGCCTCCTCGTCCCGCTGCCGGCTCGCGAGGTGGTGGACCATCCCGGTCGGGTCGCAGCCCGCGCAGTCCGACAGCTCGTCGCGCGGCGCCGCCCGCCACCGCGCGTACCACTCGTCGGCCGCCGCGACGTCGCCGACGTGGCGCGCGACCACATGCCGGTAGTGGAACACCGCCTGCAAGCTGTGGCCGCTGAGCCGATAGCGGCGCTCCATCTCGTCGAGGATCGCGTACGTGCGGTCCAGAGGGACGTCGGGGAAGAGCGTGAGCGAGTTCACCATCCACTTGAACTGCCACAGCAGCCGGTGCTCCTCGGCGAAGCGGCCCGGGTCGCGGTCGTGCTCGGACAGGCACCGGCTGAACGTGGTGAACGCCTTGGCCGGCTCCCCGCCGTACTGGTAGGCGGTCGTCAACTCCATCCGCACCCGGTACGCCAGCTCGGCGTCGGCCGCGGCCTCGGCCTGCCGGAGGGCGTCCTCCACCAGCACCGTCTTGGCCTCGCCGTACGGGAGCTCCCCCGCGCGCGCCATCAGGTCATAGACGTGGTCGACGCTCACGGCGTGGCCTCCGGGTCGTGCACGGCCCAGTCGAGCAGGCCGAGGAACGAACGGTTCAGGACGGCGGTGTCGGCGGCGCGCAGCGGATGGTGGCCGAGCAGCAGCGCCTGCCCGTACAGCGCCTGGACCGCCAGCTCGATCAGCCCCTCCTCGGCGGGGCCCGGATCCCCCGGCGGGGGCGCCGCCCCGGGTTTGATCATGGTGACGCGGCGGGTGAGGGGGTTGCGGTGGTTGAGCACGAGCTGCGGACGGTCCCGTTCGACCGCGTCGTTCATCGCGCCGAGCACGTCGTTCCACAGGTCGTCGGCCAGCTCCCGAGCCTCCGCCAGCTCCGCCTGGTGGCGGGCGGCGCGGCTGGTGAGGTAGAGGGCGGGCAGCGACGGCGGGTCGAAGTCGCGCAGGACGACCTCGCAGCCGAGCCGGTCGACGGCGCGCTGCGCGGCGGCGAGGAACGGCCGCAGCGCGAGCTCGGCGGCCGGGTCCAGCACCCCGAAGTGGGTGGTCAGCTCGGCCGGATCGAGGCGGCGCAGCGCCACGTCCGGATCGATCTGCGGGAGCCGCTCGATGATCTCGGTGTCGTGGACGTAGCCGCCGTTCACCAGCCCGACGCCCTGCGCGGCGGACACCGCCGACAGCCGCCGGAACTCCTCGACGTTGGTGGTGTACCGGCCACCGGCGTGGCGCTTGCGGAACTCCGCCAAGGTCATCGGGCCCGCGGAGGTCTCGAACTCCAGCCAGCGGTCGACGATGCGCAGCATGTCGTCGTCGTGCAGGGCCATCGCCTTGACGCCGAGCTGGTGCAGGCGCAGGAACCCGCGCAACCGTGCCGGATCGGTCTCCGAGAGGCGCACGAGCCACTGGCGCAACTGCTCGCCCAGCGCGTCCCGGGTCGACTCCAGCAGCTCGTCCTCGTACAGCGCCTCGCGGCTGGCGGTGGGGCGCAGTTCCCCCGCGTCCACCACGCACCGCACGAAGAACGCCCACTCCGGCAGCAGGCCCTCGACGTTCTCGGCCAGCAGCATCCGCTTGAGATAGACGCGGTGCGCGGCGCGGGCACTCGGCGTGACGGGTTGCGGAAGGACGAAGGCGACGCCGGTGAGCCCGGCCTCGGGCACATCGAGCTCGATCACGTCGTACGGCTCGAATCCGTACAGCTCACGGCAGTAGGCGTCGAGCGACCGGCGACGGCGCGCCGGATCGGGGTGCGCGGCCTGCCAGGGCGGGCCGTCCTCGGTGATCGCCACGCCGTCGACGGTGAGGCCTACCGGCAGCAGCGAGCCGTACGCGCGGGCCAGCTCGGCGACGGTGGCCGGGGCGAGGAGATCGGCCGAGCCGGGACGGGGCCGCAGCGTGACGGTGGTGCCGGGCTCGTCGCGTTCACCGGGCTCGACCTTGTAACGGCCGTCGGCGAAGCCGGTCCACCGGACGGCCGCCCCGGTCTCGCTCCTGGCCGAGCGGGTCACGACCTCGATCTCGTCGGCGACCAGGAACGCCGACAGCAGGCCGATCCCGAACTGGCCGAGGAAGTCGTGCCGGGCGAAGCCCAGCTCGTCGCGCTTGGACGAGCGGCCGATGGTGGCGAGCAGCCGGTGGACCTCGTCCTCGGTGAGGCCGATCCCGTCGTCATGGACGCGCAGCAGCCCGTCGCCGGTCTCGATGGTGACCGTCCCGGCTTCGCCGCGGGCTGTGATCGCGTCCACCGCGTTCTGCAACAGCTCGCGCAGGTAGACCCGTGGGCTGGAGTACAGATGGCGGCTGAGCAGGTCCACCACGCCACGTAGATCGACTTGAAACGCCTGCTCCACCCGTGCGTCCTCCCGGCGAACGCCGCCACCCTCGGAACGCGCAACGGCTGACCCGCCACTTTATCGAGTGCCTGCGGGGCATCTCCGACATTTGCGGCACGACGGGGCCGTCCGGAGACCAACGAGCCCCGGGCGGCCGGCCCGGGGCTCGCGTGCCGACCTCGCGATCAGCTGTGGCGTCAGATCAGGCCCAGCTTGCGGACCGCGTCGCGCTCTTCGGCCAGCTCATTGACCGAGGCGTCGATGCGGCCACGGGAGAAGTCGTTGATCTCCAGGCCCTGGACGATCTCCCACTTGCCGTCCTTGGTCGTGACCGGGAAGGACGAGATGAGGCCCTCCGGCACGCCGTAGGAGCCGTCGGAGACGACCGCCATGGACGTCCAGTCGCCCTCGGCGGTGCCGTTGACCCAGGTGTGCACGTGGTCGATCGCGGCGGAGGCGGCCGACGCGGCCGAGGACGCGCCCCGGGCCTCGATGATCGCGGCGCCGCGCTTGGCGACGGTCGGGATGAAGTCGTTCTCCAGCCAGGCCTGGTCGTTCACGGTCTCGGCGGCGTTCTTGCCGGCGATCTCCGCGTGGAACAGGTCCGGGTACTGGGTGGCCGAGTGGTTGCCCCAGATGGTCAGCTTCTTGATGTCGGAGACCGACACGCCGGCCTTCTTCGACAGCTGGGCCAGCGCGCGGTTGTGGTCGAGGCGGGTCATCGCCGTGAAGCGCTCGGCCGGGACGTCCGGGGCGTGCTGCTGGGCGATGAGGGCGTTGGTGTTGGCCGGGTTGCCCACGACCAGGACCTTGATGTCGTCCGCGGCGCCGGCGTTGATCGCCTCGCCCTGCGGCTTGAAGATGCCGCCGTTGGCCTCCAGCAGGTCACCGCGCTCCATGCCCTTGGTACGGGGGCGGGCGCCGACCAGGAGGGCGACGTTGGCGCCGGCGAAGGCCTGGGTGGCGTCGTCGAAGATGTCAACCCCGTCCAACAGCGGGAAAGCGCAGTCGTCGAGCTCCATGGCGGTGCCCTCGGCGGCCTTGACCGCCTGCGGAATCTCCAGCAGGCGCAGGCGTACGGGCGTGTCCGCGCCGAGCAGCCGCCCGGACGCGATGCGGAAGAGCAGGGCGTAGCCGATCTGGCCGGCGGCGCCGGTGACGGTGACGTTGACTGGGGTGCGAGCCATTGCCTTCTTCATCTCCTGTTTCTGACGAGTCCGGCGTGAGCCGCCGCGGAGGTTCTCTCGTCGTCGAGATATTCCACCCGCCAGGTTATCGCGCGCCCGGCGTGCCACATCCGCCAGGTGCGCCGACCGGCATCGAACAATGCCGAAGGCCGCTCCGGATCACCGGAGCGGCCTTCGTCGCACGGGCCTCAGGCGAGGATCGCGAGGGCCTTGTTGAAGGTCTCCGACGGCCGCATGACCGCCTCGGCCTTGGCCGGGTCGGGCTGGTAGTAGCCGCCCAGGTCGACGGGGTCGCCCTGCACGGCGAGCAGCTCGTCGACGATGGTCTGCTCCTGCTCGGCCAGCGTCTGGGCCAGCGGCGCCAGCGCCGCGGCGAGCTCGGCGTCGTCGGTCTGCCGGGCCAGCTCCTGCGCCCAGTAGAGCGCGATGTAGAAGTGGCTGCCGCGGTTGTCGATCCCGCCGAGGCGGCGGGTCGGCGACTTGTTCTCGTTGAGGAAGGTGGCGGTGGCGCGGTCCAGCGTGTCGGCGAGGATCTGGGCCCTCGCGTTGCCGGTGGACGTGGCCAGGTGCTCGAAGCTCGCGGCCAGGGCGAAGAACTCGCCGAGGCTGTCCCAGCGGAGGTAGTCCTCCTTGACCAGCTGCTGCACGTGCTTGGGCGCCGAGCCGCCGGCGCCGGTCTCGAACAGGCCGCCGCCCGCCATCAGCGGGACGACCGAGAGCATCTTGGCGCTGGTGCCGAGCTCCAGGATCGGGAAGAGGTCGGTGAGGTAGTCGCGCAGGACGTTGCCGGTCACCGAGATCGTGTTCTCGCCGCGCCGGATGCGCTCGACCGAGAACTTCGTCGCCTCGACCGGCGACATGATCTCGATGCGCAGGCCCTCGGTGTCGTGCTCGGGCAGGTAGGCCCGGACCTTCTCGATCAGCCGGGCGTCGTGGGCACGGGTCTCGTCGAGCCAGAACACGGCCGGGTCGCCGGTGGCGCGGGCACGGCTCACCGCGAGCTTCACCCAGTCGCGGATCGGCGCGTCCTTGGTCTGGCACATGCGGAAGATGTCGCCGGCGGACACCGGCTGCTCCAGGAGGACCTCGCCGGCCTCGTCGACGACGCGGACGGTGCCGTCGGCGGGGATCTCGAAGGTCTTGTCGTGGCTGCCGTACTCCTCGGCCTTCTGCGCCATCAGGCCGACGTTGGGCACCGAGCCCATGGTGGCGGGGTCGTAGGCGCCGTTGGCCCGGCAGTCGTCGATGACGACCTGGTAGACGCCGGAGTAGCTGGAGTCGGGGATCACCGCGAGGGTGTCGGCCTCCGCGCCGTCCGGGCCCCACATGTGGCCGGAGGTGCGGATCATCGCCGGCATCGAGGCGTCGACGATCACGTCGCTCGGCACGTGCAGGTTGGTGATGCCGCGGTCGGAGTCGACCATGGCGAGCTCGGGGCCGGCGGCGAGCTCGGCCTCGAAGGAGGCCTTGATCGCGGCCCCCTCGGGCAGCGCGTCGAGGCCGGCGAGGATGGCGCCGAGCCCGTCGTTCGGGGACAGCCCCGCGGCGGTGAGGGTCGCGCCGTGCGCGGCGAAGGTCTCGGGGAAGAACGCGCGGACCACGTGGCCGAAGATGATCGGGTCGGAGACCTTCATCATGGTGGCCTTGAGGTGCACGGAGAACAGCACGCCCTCGGCCTTGGCGCGTGCCACCTGGGCGCCGAGGAACGGGGTGAGCTCGGATACTCGCATCACCGACGCGTCGACCACCTCGCCGGCGAGCACGGGCACCGACTCGCGCAGCACGGTCACGCCGCCGTTGGGGGTGTCGAGCTCGATGCGCAGGGACCCGTCGGCGCCGACCACGGCGGACTTCTCGGTGGAACGGAAGTCGCCGCCGCCCATCGTCGCGACGTTGGTCTTGGACTCCGGCGTCCAGGCCCCCATGCGGTGCGGGTGGTTGCGCGCGTACGCCTTGACCGAGGCGGGGGCCCGGCGGTCGGAGTTGCCCTGGCGGAGCACGGGGTTGACCGCGCTGCCCTTGACCTTGTCGTAGCGGGCGCGGATGTCGCGCTCCTCGTCGGTCTGCGGGTCGTCGGGGTAGTCGGGCAGCGCGTAGCCCTGCGACTGCAACTCGGCGATCGCGGCCTTCAGCTGCGGCATGGAGGCGGAGACGTTCGGCAACTTGATGATGTTGGCGTGCGGGGTCTCGCTGAGCCGGCCGAGCTCGGCGAGGGCGTCGTCGATGCGCTGCCCCTCGTCCAGGAACTCGGGGAAAACGGCGATGATGCGGCCCGCCAGGGAGATGTCGCGGGTCTCCACCGTGACGCCCGCGGTCGAGGCGTACGCCTGGATGATCGGAAGGAACGAATAGGTGGCGAGGGCCGGGGCCTCGTCGGTGTGCGTATAGATGATCGTCGAGTCAGTCACCCGGGACACTCCCTCTATTCTGTGCGCCATTGCTCGATATCAAGATAACTGGTGATTCATCGGGCTCATGACAAGAGACGGCGCCCGAACGGCGCCGGATATTGTTACTGGCCAGTGTTACTTGTCAGTTAGGTACGACCCGGGTCATTCGCCGCCGCTTCGGCCGGGGCGTCTCACCAGGAGCACCCTGACGACGCTGACGACCAGGGCGAGGGCGATCAACAGACCGAAGACGCCGACCACCGCCATTCCCGTCGTGTTCGTCGGCGGCACGCTGAGCGCGATGAACGCGACCATCTCCCCTAGCAGCAGCAGCGTGCAGACGTCGATGAACCGGCTGCGCACCGCGAGCAGGCCGACCTGGGAAACCGGGAGTATCACCCTTGCCAGCGCGGCGACCAGCAAGGCCGCCGCGACCAGCAGGGATCCGCGCCGGAAGTAGTTGAGCGAGCAGAGGATCAGGCCGCCCGCCACGCCGCAGAGCACGATCGCGTAGGGCAACTGGGCGAGCCAGCGCGGCGCGGCGCCGCGCCGCTTGGGTGCTTTGCGCCGGCGCCGGTGCAGCTCCGTGCTCATGGGCCTCGATCCGCGGTCGGGCGAACGTTCCGTCGGATCTCACGTTAGCCGCAACGGAGGGCCCTCACGACCGGGCCGATGATGGGCCCGTTTTCGGGGCGCCGGGTCCGGACATTTCTGACGTCCGGCAGGTCCCTCGCGGGAACCACTCACGGCGGAGCTGATACACGTGGGGCCCGATACGTGTGGATGGACACGAAAAGCCTTGTGCCACAGTCCCTACTCGCCAGTAGGAGGGTGTGACGGTGACGCGCCCGGGTAACCCGGCAGACAGGGGTCGCTAACTAGCTGGGAGGACTGCCGTGGAGGGGCCGTTCATGCGGATCGAGGACAGCGGGCTGGTGATGCCGTTGCGCCCCGACGTCACGACGGTCGGGCGAGGACGAGGAGTGGACATTCGTCTCGACGACCCGAGTGTGTCCCGATTGCACGCAGAGATCGTTCGGCGCGGCCCGTACGTATACGTGGTCGACATGGGTCTGTCACGGAACGGAACCCGCGTCAACGGCCGGCCGATCGCCCGCCGCGTACTGGAGGACGGTGACGTCGTGAGCTTCGGCACGGCGCGCTGCCGGATGGGGGGAATCCCCCGCGAGGAGGTCGATCCCGACGTCGAGCTGCGGCGAGCCGTGGCACCCGAACTCACCCGCCGCGAGGTCGACGTGCTGACCTCGCTCTGCCGGCCCGCCCTCTCGGACGAGGCCTTCGTCGCCCCCGCCACCGCGCGGGAGATCGCCGGCGACCTGGTCGTGACCGAGGCCGCGGTCAAGCAGCACCTGCTGCGGCTCTACCAGAAGTTCCGCATCCCCGAGGGCGCCAACCGGCGTACCCGGCTGGCCAACGAGGTCATCGCGATGGGCCTCGTCCGGCCACTGCCCCCGGTGCACGTCCCCCAGCAGAACCGGCCCCCCATGGACGGCCAGGGACCTGGGGGGGTCCGGCGCGCGGCTCCGCCGGGCGCCAACCACGCAGGGCACGCAGCGGGCCCGCGCGGACCGGCCACCACGAGCACGACCGCCGGCCGCAGGGCAAGCTGAGATGAGCTGCGGCCGTCCCCACGGCAGCGCAAACCCAGGGGACGGCCGCAGAACCGCCCGCCGTGATCATGTGGCCGGGTCCACCCCGGCCCCCTGATCACGGCGGGCGACCCCTTTCCCAGACCCTTCGCACTCGCCCCCCGCCCACTCCCCTAGCCCCCGCGTTCACAAGACCAGCGTTCGCAAGACCGCCGCGTTCGCTGGACGGCGCGTTCGTCAGGCGCGGCTTGGTCAGGCGTGGGGGGTGGCTTCCGCGGCTTCGACCACGTTGGCCAGGAGCATCGCGCGGGTCATGGGGCCCACGCCGCCGGGGTTGGGGGCCACCCAGGCGGCCACGTCACGGACCGACTCGGCCACGTCGCCGGCGAGCTTGCCGTCGACGCGGGAGACGCCGACGTCCAGGACGGCGGCGCCGGGCTTGATCATGTCGCCGGTGATGAGGCCGGGGACGCCGGCGGCGGCCACGACGATGTCGGCGTCGCGCACATGGGCGGCCAGGTCGCGGGTGCCGGTGTGGCAGAGGGTCACGGTCGCGTTCTCGCTGCGGCGGGTCAGCAGGAGCCCCAGCGGGCGGCCGACGGTGATGCCACGGCCGATCACCGTGACCTCGGCCCCGCGCAGCGGCACCTCGAAGCGGCGCAGGAGGGCGACGATGCCCTTGGGCGTGCAGGGCAGCGGCGCCTCCTCCATCAGGACGAGGCGCCCGAGGTTGACGGGCTGGAGGCCGTCGGCGTCCTTGGCGGGGTCGATCATCTCCAGCACGCGCTGCTCGTTCAGGCCCTTGGGCAGCGGGAGCTGGACGATGTAGCCCGTGCAGGCGGGGTCGGCGTTGAGCTCGGCGACGGCGCGCTCGACGTCCTCCTGGGAGGCGTCGGCGGGCAGGTCGCGGCGGATGCTCTCGATGCCGACCTCGGCGCAGTCACGGTGCTTCATGTTGACGTAGGCGTGGCTGCCGGGGTCGTCGCCGACGAGCACGGTGCCGAGGCCGACGGATACGCCGCGATCGCGCAGCGCCTCGACACGGACCTTGAGGTCGGCGCGGATCTCCGCGGCCGCCGCTTTACCGTCCAGGAGCTGTGCCGTCATTGGTTCCTCCGTGCGCTCAGGGGCCCGTACACCCAGGCGCGCGGTGTGCGGGCAATCCTTCGCTCCCCGGTGGTCGAATCCACCTTGACTGCGCCAGTCGCGTTGGGCCCCATGGTAGCGGCCGAGAGGTTTCCCGGAATCGCGCCAGAGTGGCTATTTCGGGCACTCCATATCCGGCCCTAGCGTGTGGCCATGACCGATGCGTGGTTCGACCGGCCGGCCTTGACCGGCCGTTATGTACGGCTGGAGCCCCTCTCCGCCGAGCATGCCGAGGGCCTGTTCGCGGCGGGGAAAGACCCGGGCGTCTGGACCTGGCTCAGCCGGCGGCAGCCCGAGAACGCCGGTGAGATGCAGGAGATCGTCGAGGCGAAGCTGGCGGCGTACGAGCGGCGCGTCCAGGTGCCTTTTGTCCAGCTCGACGCCGCGACGGGCGAGGTCGCGGGCACGACGTCGTACTACGACCTCGACCTCGAGCACCGGGGGATCTGCATCGGCTCCACCTGGCTCGGCGCGCGGTGGCAGCGCACCGGTATCAACACCGAGGCGAAGCTGCTCCTGCTGGAGCGCGCGTTCGAGGGTCTCGGCGCGCTGCGCGTGGGCTGGCACACCGACAGCCGGAACGAACGCTCGCGGCGGGCGATCGAGCGCTTGGGCGCCACGTACGAGGGCGTCCACCGCAATCACCGGATCAGGCCGGACGGGACGATGCGCGACACCGCCGTCTACTCGATGATCGACTCTGAGTGGCCCGCCGCCCGGGCGGCGCTGGCGGCGCGGCTGCGGGACTGACCCCGTCAGTCCTGGTCGGTGCGGCCCCGCCAGGCGATCAGGCGGTCGGTGCCGTGCCAGCCGAGCTGGGCGGCCAGCATGGCGGCGAGGAAGGCGGCGACGAGGCCGATCAGCTCACGGGACTCCATCAGCAGGGACGCCGTCTGCACGACGTTCCCCAGGATGAGGGTGGCCAGGAAGTCCATCACGCCTCCTTCAGCGCTTGGGCGCGCCGAAGTCATGAGGGCGTAAAGGCGCGACGATTCCCGAGGCTACCAACGCCTAAACGTAAAACTCCCCACAAGGCGCGAAACGGCCGCGAGATCGTTCTCGCGGCCGTTCCGGTACAGCGGGGACGAGGGGGACCGGCGGGTCAGTGGAAGAAGTGCCGGACGCCCGTGAAGTACAGGGTGATCCCGGCCTTCTGCGCGGCCTCGACGACCTTCTCGTCGTTGACCGAGCCGCCCGGCTCGACGATGGCCCGGACCCCCGCCTCCGTCAGCACCTCGAGGCCGTCGGGGAACGGGAAGAAGGCGTCGGAGGCGCCCACCGAGGCGGCCGCGCGCTCGGCACCCGCGCGGGTCACCGCCAGCCGGGCCGAGTCGACCCGGTTGACCTGGCCCATGCCGACGCCGGTCGTGGCGCCGCCGGCGGCGAGCAGGATGGCGTTGGACTTGACCGCGCGGCAGGCCTTCCAGGCGAACGCGAGGTCGCGCAGCGTCGCCTCGTCGGCCGCGTCGCCGGCCTTGAGCTCCCAGCCGGCCGGGTCGTCGCCGGCGGCGTCGACGCGGTCGACGGTCTGGACGAGCACGCCGCCGTCGATCCGGCGGAACTCGGCCGGGTTGGCCGGGGCGTCCGGGCACACCAGCAGGCGGATGTTCTTCTTCCGGGTGAGGATCTCCAGCGCCTCGGGCTCGAAGCCCGGGGCCACCACGACCTCGGTGAAGACCTCGGCGACCTGGGCGGCCATCGCCGCCGTCACCGGCCGGTTGACCGCGATCACGCCGCCGAACGCCGACACCGGGTCGCACTCGTGCGCCTTGCGGTGCGCCTCGGCGACGTCGGCGCCGACCGCGATGCCGCACGGGTTGGCGTGCTTGATGATCGCGACGGCGGGCTCGTCGAAGTCGTACGCGGCGCGCCGGGCGGCGTCCGAGTCGACGTAGTTGTTGTAGGACATCTCCTTGCCGTGCAGCTGCTCGGCACCGGCGAGCCCGGCGGGGCCGTCGCCGGCGGTGAAGAGCGCGGCGCGCTGGTGCGGGTTCTCCCCGTACCGCAGCACGGCCTTGCGCTGCCAGGTGGCGCCGAGGAAGTCGGGCCAGCGCGCCTCGGCGCCGACCTCGTCGGGCGCGTAGACGTTGGCGAACCAGGAGGCCACGGCCACGTCGTAGGAGGCGGTGTGGGAGAACGCGGCGGCGGCCAGGCGGCGGCGCTCCTCGATCGTGAAGCCGCCCGCCTCGACGGCGGCGAGGACCGTGCCGTACGTGGCGGGGTCGACGACCACCGCGACGCTGGCGTGGTTCTTGGCGGCGGCGCGGATCATCGTCGGCCCGCCGATGTCGATCTGCTCGACGCACTCGTCCGGCTTGGCGCCGGAGGCGACGGTGTCGGCGAACGGGTAGAGGTTGACCACCGCCAGGTCGAACGGCTCGACCGACAGGTCTTCGAGCTGCTGGACGTGGTCGTCCTTGCGCCGGTCGGCGAGCAGGCCCGCGTGCACCTTGGGGTGCAGGGTCTTGACGCGGCCGTCCAGGCACTCGGGGAACCCGGTGAGCTTCTCTACCTTCATCACCGGCACCCCGGCGGCGGCGATCCGCGCCGCCGTGGAGCCGGTGGACACGATCTCGACGCCGGCCCGGTGCAGGCCCCGGGCCAGCTCCGCCAGCCCCGTCTTGTCATAGACGCTGATCAGCGCACGCTTGATCGGCGCTTGCCCCGGGGGGCCCTGGGGGGTCGTCCCCCCAGAATTATTCGCGACCCGACTCACCGGTCGAGCTCCCCTCATCGGTCGGTCCAGCCTCATCGGTCGGTTCGGCCTGGTCGGCCGGTCCACAGGTCCGGCACTTCATGGAGACCCGCCTGCCCCGCGTGGTCCAGCCGTCGCGGGCCAGCCGTCCGACGACGTCGACCAGAAGCCGGCGCTCCACCTGCTTGATGCGCTCGTGCAGGGAGTCTTCGTCGTCGTGCCAGCCCACGGGAACGGTCTCCTGGGCGATGACGGGTCCGGTGTCCACTCCTTCGTCGACGAAGTGCACGGTACAGCCCGTCACCTTCACGCCGTACGCCAGGGCGTCCCGTACGGCGTGGGCACCCGGGAACGACGGCAGCAGCGCCGGGTGGGTGTTGACGATCCGGCCGCCGAACCGCTCCAGGAACCGCTTGCCGAGGATCTTCATGAAACCGGCGGAGATCACCAGGTCGGGCTCGTGGGCGGCGACCGCGTCGGCCAGCGCCGCGTCCCACGCGTCCCGGCTCTCGAAATCGGGGATGCGGGCGGTGAAGGTGGGCAGACCCGCGGCGGCGGCCCGCTCCAGGCCGCCGATCCGCGCGCGATCCGCGCCCACGGCCACCACACGCGCCCCGTAGGCTGGGTCCGAACACGCGTCGAGCAGCGCCTGTAGGTTGGTCCCCGCGCCGGAGACGAGGACGACGAGCCGGGCGGACACCATGACTCCCTGGTGGACGTTGGGGTTGGCAGGGACACCCGAAGCCTACCGGCCGCACGCCGGCGCCCCTTGTTCGACGCCACAGGTCAGACACCACTGACCATCGGACACCACCGATCAGACGCCAGAGTTCAGAAGGGCCAGGAGGACGAACGTGAGCGAGCAGCCCGGTCAGGGCGAGGGCGGGGTCGGCACGCCCGGCCGTCCCGGCCTCTCCGACCGCGACGAGATCCCCGGTCGCCCGGACCTGCCGGAGCGCGGCGACGCTCCAGGCGATGCCGGACGCCCAGACCTCTCCAAGCGCGAGGAGACCCCGGGTCGCCCCGATCTCCCCGAACGCGGCGGTGGCCGGCTCCCCTCCTGGCGCACCCCGGGTCAGGGCCCGGGGCCGCGCCCGGTCGAACGCCTGGGCTGGCGGGCTCTCTGGCTCGGCGCCGGCGCCCTCGTGATCACCCTGTTCTTCTTCCCGGTCGGGCTGGTCCTCGGCGCCGCCGCCCTGTGGGTCGGCGTCAAGGCGCGCCGGAGCGCCCGCCGCCAGCACGGCGTCGCGCCGGGTGCGGTCGCGGGCGTGGTGCTGGGCTCGGTCGCGCTGGCGTTCTCGGCGTTCTCGCTGGTGCTGACGGTGTTCTTGTGGCCGGAGCTGAGCGGCTACCAGACCTGCGTGGGCAAGGCCAACACCAGCACGGACGAGAAGGCCTGCCGGGACGAGTTCTACCCGAAGATCGAGGACAAGCTGAACCTCCCCGCGGGCAGCATGTCGAAGTACGGCGACCTCTTCTGACGGTCCGCTTCGGATGGTCCGGCGTGGGTCCGGTCCTCAGTCCTGGTCCGGCTCGTCCCTGAGCACGTAGATCGCTCCACCGCGGTTCTCGGTGCGTCCCGGGTCGTCCCGGTCACGGGGCTGCGGGACCGGCCGCTGCTCGTCGGCCGGAGCGGGGTCGGGCGGGACGTGGGTCTCGGCGACGACGACCTCGCGTTCGGAGGCCCATCGGGTGTCCGTCACAGGGTCGGGCTCCGGCTCCGGCTCCGCGGGGGCGAGGTCCCCGGTCTCTTCGGCGAGATCGGGCAGCGGGTCGGCGGGCCGCGTCCTGGCCCTGGCCGGTTTGCGGGGCGCCAGCACCGGCTCGGCCTCTTCGAACTCCAGCGGATCGGGCCCGAACGGAGCAGGCTTCCGAGGCGGTGAGGCCGGCGGCTCGGCCGCCGGGGGCGGCGCAGCGGGGGCCTGCACAGCGGCCTTCGCGGCCGTCTTGGCGGGTGCCTTGGTGCCCGCCTTGGCGGTCGCCGAGGCGGGCGCGGGTGAGGCGGTACGGCGCCACCGGCGCTTGTTCCGCTTGCGGGGGGCCGTCTTCGCGACCGGCCGCCGCAGGAACATCCAGTTGGCGATCCAGGCGGCGATGGCCGCGGAGATGCCCACCTCCAGCGCGGCCAGCAGCCCGACCTGCCAGGCGGACGGCCCCATGGTGGCCATCCGCCCGCCGCCCAGCGGGCCGCCCGACAGCGCGGCCAGCAGGGCGGCCACGGCGCCGGTCAGCGCCCCGGAGACGAATCCCCAGAGCGGCGCCGCCTCGTACACCGGGCTCGGCATGTTGCGGACGGTCAGCACGCCGCCGACGGCACCCGCGATGAACGGGGCGGCCAGCGCGAACAGCGACAGCGCGGGCGCCGGGCCGGGCTCGGGCAGGGCCGCGAGGGGCGGGAACGTGGGCACGATGTCGAGGAAGACCCCCGTCGGCGACACGGTCGTGCTCGCGCCGACAGAGAAGCCGGGGCCGATCGCGTACGCCATCCCCCAGATCACCGCGTTCGGCAGGTAGACCAGCTCGACCACGAGCAGCAGCACGCTGCCGATGATCCCCGGCGCCAGCATGTCGTGGAGCCGGGCGGCCTCGGACAGGTGCACGGTCAGCGAGATGCCGACGAGGACCGCGCCGGAGGCGAGGAGCACGGCCATCGAGCCGGTGACGCCGATCACCAGGGAGCGCGGCCGGTCCGGCAGGAGCCGCAGCAGCGCTCCCAGCCCCGACCGGACCCGCGCGTCGGGATCGTCGGCCGAGCCCTGCGCCACCACGGCCCGTGCCGCGCCCATCCCCCCGGCCAGGACGGCCGTCAGGAAGCACGCGACGAGCGCCTGCCAGACGGACGCCTTGACGGCCGTGGAGGCGGCGGCGAGGGCCAGCAGCCCGGCGAGGGCCGCGTAGGGCACCGCCAGCGCGACCGCCACGTGGACGACGCCGACGCGCTGGCGGCGGGCGGAGTTCATGCCGACGGCGCGGACCATCCAGCCGCCGCTGCGGTAGAGCAGCGCCCCCGGGAGGACGATCAGGCCGAGCGGGAGCAGCCCGACCGGGCCGTGGTGCGCCGAGAACCCGGCGTGGTGGGACACGAGCCAGAAGTTGACCGCCGTGCGGAAGACCCCGGGAAGCCCGGGGCCCAGCGCGGTGCGCGGCGCGCCGATCCAGCCGATGAGCGTGATCGTCGTGAGCACCGCGAGCCCGATGCCGATGCTCCACAGCGCGCCCACCAGGCCCGTCACGTACAGCGGGCGGGCCATGCCGCCCGCGAGCCCGCCGGCGGCCTGCGGTGCCGGGGCGGCGCCGCCCCGGTCGACGCTCCCCCGATCGGCGCCGCCCCGGGCGGCGTTCCCCCGGGCGGCGCTCCCCCTGCCCGGCGGTGTCCCGCCCCGGTCGGCGGCCCTCGGCGCGGCGGCCCGGGGCGGCTCCGGTCGTTCCGGTCTCACTCGCCGCGGAGGGCTCACATCGCTCACGGCGTCAATGCTGACAGCCTGGCGGCGCCGCGCGCCCCCGCTCGTCCGGCGTGTCGCCTTTGTCGTGGACGATCAAGGGCTCCCGGCGTGGACGATCAGGAGCGGGCGCGGCTCATGGGCGGCGCGGGGTGTCGAACCAGTCACAGCCGATGGGCCGGGGGTCGTCGCGTCCGTACTGCGAGCACGGCAGGCCTGCCAGGACCTTGAAGGGCTGCCCGAGCCAGGAGAACAGCGAGCCGCCTGAGGGCTTGTCGCATGTGGGCAGGTGAACCGGGTCGGAACGGACGCGGCCGTACGACGAGGTATTGGCCTGCCAGCAGTTGCCCTCCCCCTCCTCGTCCCACCACACGTCCTGGCCGTTGGGTGCTTTCCGGCCGCCGGGAGCGATACCGAAGACGTTGCCCACGTAGCGGTTGCGGTGCGAGGTGTCGCGGAACTTCGCCGGGTCGTTCTCGCCGCGCAACGGGGCCGGCACCCAGATCTGCTTGAAGCCGTGCCGCCAGTTGTCGTACAGGCGGTTGCGCTCGTAGGTGTTGTCGTTGCCGCCACCGAGGAGCAGGCCCGTGCCGACCGGTACGGGCGGGGCCGGGCAGACGACGCCGCGCTCGTGGCCGCGGTCGCGCGGCGGCTTCTTGCAGATGCCGTCCCAGATGTTGCCGTAATAGTTCACGTTGTTGCTGTAGATCAGGTTGTTCCGGAACGTGGCGTGGTTCTGCGGCAGGCCCGGATGGCCGGGGAACGCGCTGTCCATGGACACCCCGGCCGAATTGTGATGGAAGCGGTTGTCGTGGGCGAAGACCGAGTCGCCCGCCGTGCCCGAGTAGCCCAAGGTGTTGTGATGGGAGTCGCAGCGCCGGATCTCCACGGAATGCCGCTTGCCGTTCAGGGGTGACGCCGATCCCGGATAGAGCCCGGCGTCGCCGCTGCCGTAAGCCTCGCAGTCGGTGTAGAGACCGTGGTCGGTGGCGAACGTGAGGAAGCCGTACTCGTCGTTCCAGCGGGCCAGCGCGCGGTCGATGACGAAGCCGTCCTGCTCGATCACGTACACCCCGTTGAACTCGAAGAGCTGGGTGGTGATGTTGCGCAGGTAGAAGCCGTCGGCCCGGTCGGCGCGGATGCCGTTGAGCTTGGCCCACGTCCCGTCGGCCTTGAAGCCGCCCTCGATGACGACGTCCGTCATCGTCCGCCCCGTCCCCTCCATCTGGAGGTCGCAGCGCGGCCCGTCGCACGCGTAGTCGTCGTCGCCCGGCGTCACATCACCGAAAACCGCAATGAGGTTCTGGAGATTGGGGCACGCGTACTGCTGCGCGTACGACAGCAGGTGCTGCGTGGCCAGCTCCGCGCACGCACCGGTCGGCTGGGCCCGGCTGGGCTCCTCCCGGTAGGTGCCCGGCAGCACATAGATCGTCGTGCCGCGCTTCGTGACCGCGTTCACGGCCGCCTGCACATGCTCGAACGCGCACTCCTTCAGCAACTGCTCGTTGAACCGGCGCAGCGCGCCGCTGTAGCGCTTAATGACCGTGCCGGACCCGGGCTTGCAGACCACCAGCCGTGGCCCCGCCCCCGGGGCGCGATAGACGGGCACCGTGCCGTTCCCTGCCGGGAACCGCACCGGCCGCTCCGCATGCCCGAACGCGGGCAGCACCCCCACAAGAAGCGCCACAACCGCCAAAACCGCGACAACGCCACCCCTCCTCCACCACGCCAGCGCGCCACCCGCCCCCAGGCCGCCCGAGGCCGCGCCGCCCAAGGCCGCGCCGCCCAAGGCCGCGCCGCCCAAGGCCGCGCCGCCCGAGGCCGCGCCGTGCGGGGGTGCGTTTCGAGGGGTCGTGCCGCCTGGTTCCATGTCGCGAAATATGAACGACCCTCGCTTTGCCGCCCAGACCCAGGTCACGTCCGGAACAGGCCATGGGGTGGTGGAAACGTTTCCATCGCGGCGACCGGAACGCGAAAGACGCCCGGGCCGCGTGGGGCGGCTCGGGCGTCTTTTCGTCGATCCGTGGTCGGGCGCGGGCCCTGGATCAGAGGTTCTTCATGATGTCGTGCATCAGCCGGGCGGTCTCGCTCGGCGTCTTGCCGACACGGACGCCGACCTTCTCCAGGGCTTCCTTCTTGGCCTGCGCGGTGCCGGCGGAGCCCGACACGATCGCGCCGGCGTGGCCCATCGTCTTGCCCTCGGGAGCGGTGAACCCGGCGACGTAGCCGACGACCGGCTTGGTCACGTTCTGCTCGATGAAGGCGGCCGCGCGCTCCTCGGCGTCGCCGCCGATCTCACCGATCATCACGATCGCGTCGGTGTCCGGGTCGTCCTGGAACGCCTTGAGGGCGTCGATGTGGGTGGTGCCGATGATCGGGTCACCGCCGATGCCCACGCAGGTCGAGAAGCCGAAGTCGCGCAGCTCGTACATCATCTGGTACGTCAGCGTGCCCGACTTGGAGACCAGGCCGATGCGGCCGGGCGTGGTGATGTCGGCCGGGATGATGCCCGCGTTGGAGGCGCCCGGGGAGGCGATGCCGGGGCAGTTGGGCCCGATGATCCGGGTCTTGTTGCCCTTGGACTCGGCGTACGCCCAGAAGTAGGCGGTGTCGTGCACCGGGATGCCCTCGGTGATCACCACGCACAGCGGGATCTCGGCGTCGATCGCCTCGACCACGGCGTCCTTGGTGAACTTCGGCGGCACGAAGACGACGGAGACGTCGGCGCCGGTCTCGGCCATGGCCTCGGCCACGGTGCCGTACACCGTGAGCTCCTTGCCGTCGAAGTCGACGGTCTGGCCGGCCTTGCGGGCGTTGACGCCGCCGACGACGGAGGCGCCGGAGGCGAGCATGCGGCGGGAGTGCTTCATGCCCTCCGAGCCGGTGATGCCCTGAACGATGATCTTGCTGTTCTCAGTAAGCCAGATGGCCATTGCTCATGCACCTGCCGCAGCGAGTTCGGCGGCGCGCTTGGCCGCGTCGTCCATCGTCTCGACCTGCTCGACACCCGGCAGCGCCGCGTCCTGCAGGATCTGGCGCCCGAGCTCGGCGTTGTTGCCGTCCAGGCGGACCACCAGCGGGCGGTTGACGGTCTCGCCGCGCTCGCCGAGCAGTTTGTAGGCGGACACGATGCCGTTGGCGACCGCGTCACAGGCGGTGATGCCGCCGAAGACGTTCACGAAGACCGACTTGACGTCGGCGTCGGAGAGCACGATCTCCAGGCTGTTGGCCATGACCTCGGCCGAGGCGCCGCCGCCGATGTCGAGGAAGTTGGCCGGCTTCTGCCCGCCGAACTCCTCACCGGCGTACGACACGACGTCGAGGGTGGACATGACCAGGCCCGCGCCGTTGCCGATGATGCCGACGCTGCCGTCGAGCTTCACGTAGTTGAGGTCCTTGGCCTTGGCCGCCGCCTCCAGCGGGTCGGCGGAGGCCTTGTCCTCCAGCTTGTCGTGCTCCTGGCGGAACGAGGCGTTGTCGTCCAGGGAGACCTTGCCGTCGAGGGCCTTGACCTCGCCGTCGGCGGTCAGGATCAGCGGGTTGACCTCGACGAGGGTGGCGTCCTCGTCGGTGAAGACCGCCCACAGCCGCTCGATGATCTCGGTGGCGCCGGCCAGCGCGGCCTCGGGGAGGCGGCCCCGCTCGGCGATCTCGCGGGCCTTGGCCTTGTCCACGCCGTCCAGCGGCGAGATCGGGATCAGCGCCAGCTTGTCGTGCGGCACGTCCTCGATCTCGACGCCGCCTTCGACGGTGCAGATCGACAGGAACGTGCGGTTGGCGCGGTCGAGCAGGAACGAGAAGTAGAACTCCTGCGCGATGGCGGAGCCCTCCTCGATCAGGACCTTGTGGACCGTGTGGCCCTTGATGTCCATGCCGAGGATCTGGCCGGCGAGCGTTTCCGCCTCGTCGGCGTCGTCGGCGAGCTTCACACCGCCGGCCTTGCCGCGGCCCCCGGTCTTCACCTGGGCCTTGACCACGACCTTCTTGCTGCCCGCTGCGAAGAGCTCCTCCGCGTATGTCCGGGCTTCCTGGGGAGTATGGGCGACCTTGCCGGTGGGCACCGGTACCCCGTACTCGGCGAAGAGTTCCTTCGCCTGATGTTCGAACAGGTCCACGAGGGCGTCCTTTATACGGATCGACAGCCAAAGACCGCGGGAGTGGGGATCGCACGGGGTCGTCCTCCGCGCGGCCGCCACTCTGCGGTCCGCTCCGTCGATGCAGCCTAGTCAACCAGTGTCCATGGTCATGCCGCCGGGTCCGTTCACCGCCATTCCCGCGGCCTCTACCCCTCTTCCGGCGAAGGCCAACCTGGGCTTACCTCCAGCTTCCTGCCGTTGTGGCGGGGTATGGCTCCTGAGGAGGATGCCGCGTTTGGACCCTGAGGAGGATGAACCACTTGGCGGCGTTTGGTGTACTAATCCTCCACCTTGCATTAATGCGGGGTGTCAAGGGGGAGATAGGCCGGTGACCATTGACCGGGGGCGGCTCGTGGGAGCCGACGACCGGGGGGAGCCCGCGAAGGCCGGACGGGGCGTGCCGGGCCGGCGCGGCACATCCGGTTCGATCAAGCGGGGCGGGGGCTGGCGCAGGGTCCGGCGGGCCGCCGCGCTGCTCCTCGTCGCCTCGCTCACGGCCACCTGCGGCGCCACCCTGCGCGGCCCGTCCGGGCCCGACTGGGCCAGCCCTGGCCTGGTCGGCGGCGGTGGCTGGCCGTTCGCCGGCGAGCCGCTGAGCCCGGTGGACGCCTACGGCGCCGCCTACCTCCCTGACAGTTCGGTGGTCCGGCTGGCCGACGGGCGGGTCCGGTTGATCCCCTTCGGCTCCGACACCCCGATCACCGTCGACGCGTCCGACCCGCGGGTGGCCGCGGCGGTCCGTTCCGACAAGGCCTGGCTCGCGCGGGGCACGGTGCCCGGCGCGAACGCGCCGCTGCCCGGCGACGGCCTGCTGCCCAATGCCGCCCCGACCGGCTCCGCCCCGCCGAGCCCCGGCGTGACCGGCTCCGGCGCGGCGGTGGCGCGGCCGGAAGCGGCCGGATCGATCAGCCCTGACACGCGCGCGGTCTACCGGGAGATGGCGGCCCGGGCGCTGCTCGACCTGCGGCTGCTGACCCGGCCCAACGGCGCCTCGCTGGCGTCCTGGTACGACAAGTGGCGCTACTCCTGGCCGCGCGACTCGGCCTTCGCGGTCGCCGCGTTCGCCGTGACCGGGCACCAGGCCGAGGCTCGGCGGGTGCTGCGCTTCCTGGCCAGGGTGCAGAACGAGAACGGCCTGTGGGCGGCGCGCTACAACCCCGACGGCAGCGCGGTCGTCGACGGCCGGCCGCCGCAGCTCGACTCGCTCGGCTGGGTGCTGTGGGCGAGCTGGTTCTTCCGGACGCAGAGCCCCACGGCCACCACCGACCTGCCCGAGTTCTGGCCGATGGTCTCGCGCGCCGCCGACCGGCTCGCCCGCTCGCTGGACGTCGAGGGGCTCCCGCCGCCCTCGTCCGACTACTGGGAACGCGACCACGCCTCGGAACAGGACCCCCGCCGCCCGACCCTCGGGGTCGTCGCGCCCGTGCTGGCCGGGCTGCGTTCGGCCGCCGCGCTGGCCCGCGACCTGGGCAGGACGCAGCAGGCCGCCCGCTGGCAGCGGGCCACGCACCGGCTGTCGGACGCGGTCGCGCGGCAGTTCACACCGCACGGCTACCCGCGCTCGCCGATCGCGGGCGGCCGGATGGACACGTCGGTGACGTTCCTCGCGCCGCCGTTCGCGCCGGTCGACCCGGGTGTGAGCGCGGCGGTGCGCAACGCCTTCGACCGGCAGGAGCTCTCGAACGGCGGGGTGCTGCCGGGCGAACGCTGGGCCGGTGACAAGAAGGTCGCGTGGACGCCCGAGATGGGCATGTTCACGCTCGCCTCGGCCGCGTCGGGCCGCAAGGACGAGGCGCTGGCGCGGCTGGACTGGCTCGCCGCGCACCGCACCTCGCTGGGCGTCCTCCCCGAGAAGGTCGACGAGGACGGCAAGCCGGCCGGCGTAGCGCCGCTGGGCTGGACGGCCGCCACCGTGATCCTCAGCCTGAGCGCTCTCGAACGTCCCCTGCCGATCCCCAACCCGTCCTGACCGGGGGCCGCGGGCGGGGGTCAGGCGAACTGCTCGTAGCCGAGCTTGATCACGAGAGCGGACACGACGCAGAGCAGGACGACGCGCACGAAGCCCGCGCCCTTGTTGATGGCCATCCGGGCGCCGACCTGGGCACCGACGATGTTGCAGGCCGCCATGGCCAGGCCGATCGCCCACAGCACCTCGCCCTGGATCGAGAAGACGATCAGTGCGCCCAGATTGGTGCCGGTGTTGATGATCTTGGCGTTGGCGGAGGCGTTGACGAAGTCGGTGCCGAGCAGGGTGGTGAAGGCCAGCACCAGGAACGTTCCGGTGCCCGGCCCGACCAGGCCGTCATAGAAGGCGATCGCCAGGCCCGGGATCAAGATGGCCGCGGCCAGTCGCCGCCGGGTCCGCAGCACCAGCTTGGGCACCCGGCCCAGGTTGGGCTTGAGCACCACCAGGGCCGCCACCGTCAGCAGCACGACCATGATGACCGGCTTGAGGACGTCCGAAGAGATCGCCGACGCGCACAAGGCGCCGACGGCCGACGAGCAGGCCGCGATGACGCCCGCCGGAACCGCGACGGGCAGGTCGGGCTTGGCCTTGCGCAGATATGCGACGGCCGCCGACGAAGTGCCCGCGATCGAGGCCAGCTTGTTGGTGGCGAGGGCGGCCACCGGCTGGCCGGGATTGAGGACCAGCAGGGCGGGGAGCTGGATCAGTCCGCCGCCGCCGACGACCGCGTCCACCCAGCCGGCGGCGGTGGCGGCCAGCAGAAGCATGATCACGTGCTCGACCTGCAAGGGGGGCTCCGGGAGTAAGGAGTAAATTCATGGTCACGCATGACCCTACTGGAGCCCGGAGGGCGCGATCGTCGCCGGGTTCGCGGAACCCCGCGGGCGTCACACCTTTCTGTCCGGGTTAGCCCTTAATCCCGTCGCGTCAGAAAAATGGGGCGCCGCCGGAGATTGTTCACCGAAGAAAGCGCGCAAACAGTCAAAATATGCCTTTTGTGATTCTCATCGGGACGTTGGATACCAAAGGACTTGAATATGAATGGTTGCGAGAACGGCTGACCGGTCTGGGGATGGAGGTGATACTCGTCGACACCGGGGTCCTCGACCCGCCGTGTGCTCCCCCCGACGTGTCGCGCGACGAGGTCGCCCGCGCCGCCGGCACCACCCTGGCCGCCCTCCGCGCCCAGGGCGACCGCGGCGTCGCGGTGACGGCGATGGCGCGCGGCGCCGCCCAGGTGGTGACGCGGCTGCACCGGGAGGGACGCGTGCACGGGGTGCTCTCGGTCGGCGGCAGCGGCAACTCCGTGATCGCCACGAGCGCGATGCGGGCGCTCCCGGTCGGCGTGCCCAAGCTGATGGTCTCCAGCATGACCTCGGGCGACGTCTCCCCGTACATCGGCGGGACGGACCTCACGATGATGTACAGCGTCGTCGACATCGCCGGCATCAACCGGATCTCGGTGCGCGTCCTCGCCAACGCGGCCGACGCGATCGCCGGGATGGCCACGGGGTTCGCCGCCGGGACGCCCGCGCCGCCCGGCGACCGCCCCGTCATCGGCGCGACGATGGCGGGCGTCACCACACCCGGCGTGAACGCGGCGCGCGAGCTGCTGAGCGTGCTCGGGTACGAGGTCCTGGTCTTCCACACCACCGGCTCCGGCGGCCGCTCCCTCGAAGCCATGATCGCGGGCGGCATGCTCACCGCAGTCCTCGACACGACCCTGCTGGAACTGTCGAACGCGCTCGTCGGCGGCGTCGGCGTGTCAGGCCCGGACCGCCTGGAGACCGCCGGCCGCCTCGGCATTCCCCAGGTGGTCAGCCTGGGGGCCCTCGACATGGTCAAGTTCGGCCCGGAGGTGCCCGAACGGTTCCGGCACCGCCACGTTCACGTCCACAACCCGTCGGTCACGGTCATGCGGACCAACGCCGACGAGTGTTCCCGGCTCGGCCATCTGGTCGCCGCCAAGCTCCGTCCCGCCACCGCCCCGACGGCCCTGTTCATCCCGCTCCGCGGGCTCTCCACGCTCGGCGCCCCGGGCGGCCCGTACCACGACCCCGACCTCGACGCCGTCCTGTTCGACGCCGTCCGCGAGGGGCTGGCGGGCTCCCCCGTCGAGATCATCGAGATGGACACCGACGTCAACGACCCCGCCTTCGGCCGCGCGATGGCCGACCATCTGCACCTCATGCTGACCTTCGCCGTCCGCGCAGCGGCCTCCTGAACGGCCTCCCGGGCCGCTAGTCCTTCACCAGCGCCCAGATCTCCTCGTCATGCCGTTCGCCCTCGATGATCCAGGTGCTGCGCAGGGTCGCCTCGTGCGTGAAGCCGAGGCGCTTGGCCGCGGCCCGGCTGTTGGCGTTCTCCGGATCGCACCGCCACTCAACCCGCGCCATGCCGCGCACGTTCATCGCCCAGTCGACCATGTGCCGCACCGCCATGGTGACCAGCCCCCGGCCACGGGCCCCGGCGCCCAGCCAGACCCCGACCTCGCACACCCCGATCTCCGCGTTGAAGACGCGGAAGAGCACGCCGCCCGCCAGCACGCCGTCCACCCAGATGCCGTAGATCCGGCCCCCGTCGGCGGCCTGCCGGTCGGCATAGCCCTGCAGGAAGCTCCGCGCGGAGTCGACGTCCACCACCATCCGGGCGAACGGGATCCACGGCAACAGGTCGTCGCGCACCACGTCGACATGCGCGGCGAACTCCTCCGCCTGCCAGGGCTCCAGCGCCCTGAGCACGGCGTTCTCCGCCAGGACATGACCGAGCATGTGACCCTCCAAGATGCATACCAAACGTTCGTTACGTACTATAGCCGCATGCCCGCACGCGGAGATCACGATGCCCGCCGCCGCGACGTGTCCGAGGCCGTCTGGCGCGTCCTGGCCGCACGCGGCTTCGGCGGCCTGACCCTGCGCGCCGTGGCCGCCGAGATGAACGCCTCCACCGGCCTGCTGACGCACTATTTCCCCAGCAAGAAGGCCCTGATCGCCTACGCCCTCGACGTGGCCGACGAACGCACCGCCACCCGCCCCCAGGAGCTTCCACAGAAACCCGGCCTGGACGGCCTCCACACCGCCCTGCAGAACGTCCTCCCCCTCACCCCCGAGGACGCGGCGATGAACCGCGTCTGGGTGAGCTCCTGGGACGGCTCCCTGGCCGACCCCGAACTGGGCGCCCGCGAGAAGAACCGCTACGAGGGCTGGCGCAGCCGCCTCCGCCCTCACGTGGAAGCCGCCGTCAACGACGGCGACCTCCCGCCCGGCACCGACATCGACGAGGTCACCGCGACGGTCGCCGCCTTCACCCACGGCATCGTCATCCAGGCCCTCTTCGACCCCGGCCGCTTCTCGCCCGCCCGCCAGAAAGCCCTCCTTACCAACTTCCTGAACACCCTCAAAGCCCCATAAGACCGTCGCTCGCCCAGCGGAAGAGACTGGGACACTGGCGGCGTGCGGATCAGGGTTCTGGGGCCACTCGAAGTCATCGGCGATGACGGGCCCGTCGACGTGGGCGGGGACCGGGTGCGGGCGCTGGTGGCGCGGCTCGCGCTGGACGCCGGCCATCCCGTGTCCGCTGAGCTGCTCATCGACGATCTGTGGGGCGAGGAGCCGCCGCGGGGAGCGTTGAACGCCTTGCAGCGGCTCGTCTCGCGGTTGCGCGGGGTGCTGGGGAGCGACGCCGTCCGGTCGGAGCCCGGCGGGTACCGGCTGGTGGCCCGGGATGTCGATGCGCTGGAGTTCGAACGGCTGGCCAAGGCGGGGCGCCGTGGTCTGGACGCCGGGGATTTCGAGCTGGCGGCACGTGTGCTGCGGGACGCGGAGGGGCTCTGGCGTGGGGCCGCTCTGACCGGTCTGGGGGACGCGCCGTTCGCGGGGGCCGGGTCGGCTCGGCTCGAAGATCTTCGGGTGCTCGCGAACGAGGACCGGATCGAGGCGGAGCTGGCGCGAGGGCGGCACGCGGAGATCGTGGGCGACGTCGAGCGGCCCGCGGCGGCGCATCCGTTGCGGGAACGGCTGCAGGGCCAGCTGATGAAGGTGCTCTACGCGACCGGGCGCCAGTCGGACGCGTTGGCCGTCTACGAGCGCGTTCGGGGTGCTCTTGAGGACGAGCTGGGCATTGATCCGTCCGCGGAGTTGGCCGATATTCATGTCGCTGTGCTCCAGCAGGCACCTGAGTTGACGCCGGAAAGGCGTGCGCCCGGCATCGCGCCGTTGACAACGTTCGTCGGGCGAGAGAGCGAGCTTCGTGCCGTGCGGGGGCTGCTCGACGAGGGCCGGCTGGTGACCATCGTCGGTTCCGGGGGCGTGGGCAAGACCCGGCTGGCCCTCGAATGCGAGGCGGACTGGTTCGTCGAGCTGGAGCCCGTCGTGGGCTCGATGGATCTCGTCCAGACCCTCCTGGTGGCGCTCGGGGTGCGGGAGCAGGGGCTCGACGCGCTGGTGGAGGCGCTCCGGCATCGGCACGGGCTGCTGGTGCTCGACAACTGCGAGCAGATCATCGATGCGGCGGCCGAGGTCGCCGCGCGGCTGCTGGCGGGCTGCCCCGGCCTGCGGATCCTCGCCACCAGCCGGGAGCCGCTCGGGGTCGCGGGTGAACGGCGGTACGCGATCCCGCCGCTCGGCCTGCCGGATCCCGGCGTGTCCGCGGCTGAGGCGATCACCTTTCCGGCGGTGCGGCTCTTCGTGGATCGGGCGGCCGGCGTGCGTCCGGGCTTCGAGGTGACTGCCGGCAATGTGGCCGCCGTGGTCGAGATCTGCCGGAACCTGGACGGCATGCCGCTGGCGATCGAGCTGGCGGCCGCGCGGCGGAGGGCGACCCGTGGAGCCGGGCGACGGCGCGGATGTTCCGCCGTCTCGTGAGCGACGGCCACGGCGACGCCACGGCGGCGCGCGAGGATCTGACGGCCGCGCACGCCACGTTCGAACGGCTCGGTGACCGCTGGGGATTGTTCCTGAGCTCCCAGGCCCTGGGTCCGCTGCACTCGCTCGACGGCGATCCCGCGCGTGCCGCCGCGAGCTACCGCGAGGCGCTCGCGCGTCTGGAGGCGCTCGGCACCGTCGACAACGTTCCCGAGCTCGTCGGCCAGATCGGCCACGAGCTGTTCCGCGCGGGCGACCGCGAGGGCGCGCTCACCGAATTCACTCGCGCGCTCAGGCTGGCCGAACGCACTGGCAGCCCGACCGCCGTCGCGTGGGTCACCTACGGTCTCGGCAAGCTGGCGACCGACCCCGACGCGGCGCGGAGCCGCTACGAGGAGGCCCTCGCCATCGCGATGCGCGACGTCTCGACGGAGGGCTTGGCGCCGTCCATCCTGGCCGCTCTCGCCGGCGTCGAGATCAGGCGGGGCGGCCTGGACGGGGCTCGCGACCACCTGCGCGACGCGATCGAGCGGACCGTCCGTTCGGCCGACATGCCGAGCCTGGCCACGGCCGCCCACGTCCTGGCGGAGCTCGCTCTTGCGGAGGACGAGCCGGAGCGAGCGGCGACACTGCTCGGCACCGCGGTCCGGATACGCGGCGCCGTCGACCGCGGCGACCCCGACCTCGCGCGGATCGTGGCGGCCGTGCGTGAGCGGCTCGGCGACGACGCGTACGAGAAGGCCTTCCGCGAGGGCACCGAGCTGGCTCGCGAGGACGCGCTCGCGCGCCTCACCCCCTAAGCCCGGCGCGTCCGGTCATCCGTTCAGCCAGAGCTCGACGCGCGCCCACAGCCCGGCGGGCGAGTAGCCCTGGTGGCGGGCGACCAGCAGGAGGCCCACGACCAGCAGCACCACGACCAGTACCTGCCGGACCCCGCCCGCCTGGCGACGTTCCCAGTCGTCTCGTGCCCACTGATCCTTGAACCTGTCGAACGACTCCTTGTGGAATCGATGGGGATCGTTATAGGACCAATGTTTCATGTCCACTCCAGGGAGTCGCGAGGCCGCTACTCCCTGTAGGACGTCCATGTGCTTGGGCTAGTTCACACGCAGCGTCGCCGTCTGATTACCGATCTCCCGGAATCGTGGTCAGAGCTTCTCGACGGGGGCGTAGCGCAGGATCAGGCGCTTGACGCCGTATTCGCCGCCGAAGTCGACGCTGGCGGCGGCCTTCTCACCGGCGCCGTCGACCGTGACGACCGTGCCCAGCCCGAACGCGTCATGGGTGACCTTGTCGCCGGGGGCGAGGCTGGGCACGACGCGGTTGCCCGGCGACCGGGTGCCGGGGCGGGCCGCCATGCGCGACAGCGCCGGGGAGGACGCGGCGGCGGCCTCGCGTTCCCAGTCGAGGAGCGCGGTGGGGACCTCGCCGAGGAAGCGGGAGGGCGGGTTGACCTGGGGGGCGCCCCACGAGCTGCGCATGGTGGCGCGGGAGAGGTAGAGGCGCTGGCGGGCCCGGGTGATGCCGACGTAGGCCAGGCGGCGTTCCTCTTCGAGCTCCTTGGGGTTGCTCATGGCGCGCAGGTGCGGGAAGACGCCGTCTTCCATGCCGGTGAGGAAGACGACGGGGAACTCCAGGCCCTTGGCGGTGTGCAGGGTCATCAGGGTGACGACGCCCTGCTCGGTCTCTTCGGGCTGCTCGCCCGGGGGGACCGGGGCGCTCTTGGCTCCGCCCGGGATGGAGTCGGCGTCGGCGACCAGGGCCACCTGCTCCAGGAAGTCGACGAGGCGGCCCTCGGCCGACTCTCCGTCGAGCCGCTCCTCGAACTCGCGGGCGACGGCCTCGAACTCCTGGAGGTTCTCGATGCGGGTCTCGTCCTGCGGGTCTTTGGAGGCCTGCAGCTCGGCCAGGTAGCCGCTCTTGATCAGGATCTGCTCGACCAGCTCGGCCGGGGTGGCCGACTCGACGGCGGCGCCGAGCTCGTCGAGCAGGGCGACGAACTCGCGGACCGCGTTGATCGAACGGGTCGCCATGCCCGGCACGTCCTCGGGGCGGCGGAGGGCCTGCCAGAACGAGATGCGCTCGCGGGAGGCGTAGGCCTCGACGCACGCCTCGGCACGGTCGCCGATGCCGCGCTTGGGCACGTTGAGGATGCGGCGGAGGCTGACGGTGTCTTCGGGGTTGCCGAGGACGCGGAGGTAGGCCAGCAGGTCGCGGACCTCTTTGCGCTCGTAGAAGCGCACGCCGCCGACGACCTTGTAGGGCAGGCCGACGCGGATGAAGACCTCTTCGAACACACGGGACTGGGCGTTGGTGCGGTAGAAGATCGCGACATCGCCGGGCCGGGCGTCGCCGGCGTCGGTGAGCTTGTCGACCTCCTGGGCGACGAACGCGGCCTCGTCGTGCTCGTTGTCGGCCACATAGCCGATGATCTTGTGGCCCTCGCCCTGGTCGGACCAGAGCTTCTTGGGCTTGCGGTCGGCGTTGCGCTCGATCACCGCGTTGGCGGCCGACAGGATCGTCTGGGTGGAGCGGTAGTTCTGCTCCAGGAGGATCGTGGTCGCCTCGGGGTAGTCGCGCTCGAACTCCAGGATGTTGCGGATCGTCGCGCCACGGAACGCGTAGATCGACTGGTCGGCGTCACCGACCACGCACAGCTCGGCCGCGCCGACGCCCTCGACGGCGGCGGTCAGCTCCCTGACCAGCTCGTACTGCGCGTGGTTGGTGTCCTGGTACTCGTCGACGAGGACGTGGCGGAACCGGCGGCGGTAGTGCTCGGCGGCCTCGGGGAAGATCTGCAGCAGGTTGACCGTCAGCATGATCAGGTCGTCGAAGTCCATCGCGCCGGCCTGCATCAGCCGCGCCTGGTACATCTCGTAGGCCTCGGCGAGCGTCTGCTCCATGTGGGTGGAGGCGCGCGCCTTGTAGGTCTCGTAGTCGATGAGCTCGTTCTTGAGGTTGCTCACCTGCGCGGAGAACGACTTGGGCGGGTACCGCTTGGGGTCGAGGTCGAGCTCGCGGCAGACGAGGGCCATCAGCCGTTGCGCGTCCGCCTGGTCGTAGATCGAGAAGCTCGACGGGAACCCGAGCCGCTTGGCCTCGCGGCGCAGGATGCGCACGCACGCCGAGTGGAAGGTCATCACCCACATGGCCTTGGAGCGCGGCCCGACGAGCGCGTCGACGCGCTCCTTCATCTCGGCCGCGGCCTTGTTGGTGAAGGTGATCGCCAGGATCTGGCCGGGGTGCACGTCGCGCTCGCCCAGCAGGTGGGCGATGCGGTGCGTGAGCACGCGGGTCTTGCCCGAGCCGGCGCCGGCGACGATCAGGAGCGGGCCGCCGGAATGCACCACGGCGGCACGCTGCTGCGGGTTGAGGCCCTCGAGCAGGGGGTGAGCTTCGGTCTTCGACATCACGAGCGAGTGTAGAGCCAGCCGCCGACAAACACGCCCCGCCGCGAGGCAAGACCACCGTTCGCCGCCGCGCGGCGCGGCTGGAGCGACGTATACACACCGCGATGAGTGATCAACAGTCCGAAACCGGTCAAAGGGAGATCGAGGTATTTCCCAGGCCTTGACTGGCCATCCTGACGGGCGGAGCGTAGTCCGCGCAGGGCGACGAGCGCATAGGCCCGGATCAGGACATCGAACAACCACCCCGTGGCTCCGGCCAGTCACGTCCGGGCTCGGTCCGCCGGTCACACATCCGGCCGCGGTCCGCCATGTCCGCCCTCGGCCGCGGTGGGCCGTCAGAGGCTCACACCAAGTGACGGGAGAGGTGGAACGAGGATGATCCACCCGCAGGAACTCCAGCGACAGCAGGAACTTCAACGGCGCGCCCAGGGACTGGAGGTGCCCGAGTCGCGGATCGAGATGATCCCGGTGCAGCTGCGCGTCGAGGGCGCGGCGGCACCGCCCGTGCCCCAGCCGGTCCCGCATCCGGTGCCGATCCCGGTGCCCGTCGTGGCGGGCCACCGCATCCTCATCTACAAGCAGGACCCGACGGTCGCCGCGCTCGGCGTGCGCGCGGTGTTCGTCCCGACGATCGTGCTGAACGGCCCGACCGACGCGCGGATCACCACGCTGCTGCAGGGGACGACGCCGGTGGCGCGCAACACCAACGGTGACTTCATCTTCCAGCCCAACACCGCCGAGTTCGACTGCGCGCACACCTTCGCGGTCGTCCGGCAGACGCTCTCGATGTGGGAGCGGCACAACGGCGGCAACCCCATCCCGTTCGCGTGGAACGTCGGCGGCAACACCGACAAGATCACCGTCCACCCGCACGCCGGGGTCGGCGCCAACGCGTTCTACAGCCGGACCGCCAAGGTCCTGAAGTTCCTGCACTTCGTGCCGCAGGGCCAGCCGCCACAGGCCGAGGTCTTCACCTGCCGGTCGCTGGACATCACCGCGCACGAGTGCGGGCACGCCGTGCTCGACGGGCTCAAGCCCGGCTGGCTGGGCGCCGGCAACCCGCCGCAGACCGGCGGCCTGCACGAGGCGTTCGGCGACCTCACCGCCATCTTCCTGGCGCTGGCGCAGCCGGACCAGGCCGAGGCTCTGGTGGCGCTCACCCGGGCCAACCTGCACGACAAGTCGTTCCTGCCCGCCGTGGCCGAGGAGTTCGGCAAGGCCCTGGGCAAGGACTTCGGCCTCCGCAACGCCGACAACGACTTCAAGCTGAGCGAGGTCAGCAACGAGGTGCACGCGATCTCGCAGGTGTTCACCGGCGCGATCTACGACGTGCTGGCCGACATCTTCATGTTCGAGCGCGACCGGCAACGCAGGATCAAGGACCCGGCGCTGGTCCTCATCGAGGTCGCGGGCAAGCTGGCCAAGCTGCTCTTCGACGCGATCGTCGCCGCGCCCGCCAGCGGCGCCACTTACGTCGACGTGGCCAACAAGATGTTGCAGGTCTCCAGCAGCCAGGGCGACCCGGCCAACTACCGCACGTTCATCCGCAACCGGTTCGCGGTCCGCGAGATCACCACCGCGGCGACGCCGCTGACCGACCTGATGAGCGGCCGCATGAACATGACCGACGCCGACTACACCGGCAACGGCCAGGACGTCACCGAGGTCGAGATGGCCGACGAGCACTCGGCGAGCCTGCGCGCGGAGCAGGATCGTTCGCGCTGCTGCGGCACGATGCAGATGCCGGAGTACACGGCGATCGACGCCGAGAAGCTGGGCCAGCGCGGCTCGCTCGACAACGACGACATCCTGCGCAACGAGCTGGACGAGCTCCGGAGGGCGTTCAACAAGTAGAAGGATCTCCCCGAATCCCGGTCGTCGTGTCCAATGGCGGGCACGACGACCGGAGGACGACGACCGGGCCGGCGGCATGGCCCACGACGACCGGGGAGGCGAGCCCATGCGGGTGAAGATCGAGAGCACCGGCGGTTTCGCGGGCGACCAGGTGATGGTCGCGATGTACGACACCGACGACCTGCCGGGGCACGACGCCGACAGGATCCGCGAGGCGGTGGACGCGCTCGCCGCCGCCAAGGAGAGCGGCGAGCCCGGCGAGATCGGCGCCGACCTGCCCGCGTACCGTGTCACCATCGGGGACGTGGACGGCGACCAGCGAGTCTTCGAGGTCGAGGGCGCGCACCCGGACGCCCTCGACGAGCCGCTCACGGTGCTGCTCCGCGGTCCGAGCGAGCCCGAGGAGCCGCCGGAGGGCACGCCCCCCGGCAAGCCCCCGAGCCCCTCGGGCCTCTGAGGATCTCTCAGGTCTTGCGGTGGTCGCGGGCCGACTCGGCCGCCGCGACCACCGTGTCCAGCCCGGCGCCCGTGGCGGCGATGGACGCCGCCGCGACCGCGCCCTCGACCAGCGGCGCGTCGGCGAGCACGACCTCGCCGTCCGCGTCCTCGGCGTACATCTTGGCGGTCAGCACCGAGCTGCCCAGATCCGCGAGCAGCACGACGCCGTCACCGCCGTCCGCGGCCTGGACGGCCCGCTCGACGAGATCGATGCTCGTTCCGAGCCCGCCGCCGGTGTCGCCGCCCGCGCATTCGACCACCGCCTTGCCGACGCCCATGGCCCGCGCCACCTCCGCGACGCCCTCCGCGAGCAGCCGGCTGTGCGAAATGATCACCAGCCCGACCATGATCAGCTCCCTTCCCCGGCGGCGGCATCGGCCAGGGCACGCAAGATCAGCACGGTGGACGCTGCGCCGGGGTCGAGATGGTCGACGCTGCGCGCGCCGAGATAGCTCGCCCGGCCCTTCCGCGCCTGCATCGGAACGGTCGCCTCGGCCCCCTCCGCAGCGCCCTCCGCCGCGGCCCGCGCGCACTCAGCCAGCGACTCGTCCCTGCCGAGCGCCGCCTGGTACGCCCCGACCGCCGGGATGAGCGCGTCCACCATCGTCTTGTCGCCCTCGGCTGCCTGGCCCAGCTCCTGCACGCCCTCCAGGGCCGACCGCAGCGCCGCGCCGAGCAGCGCGGCGTCGATCTCCGCCGCGTCGCCCAGCGCCTTGCCCGCCCGGCGCAGCGCCGTCCCGTACAGGGGCCCGGAGGCGCCGCCGGTCTTCGACACGATCGCCCGCCCGGCCGCGATGAGGACCTTGCCCGGCGGCGCCCCGTCCGGCAGGGCCTCGACCGCCTCGACGGCGGCGGCGAAGCCACGGCTCAGGTTGAGGCCGTGGTCACCGTCGCCGATCGCGGCGTCCAGCCTGGTCAGCCGGTCGGAGTCCGCGGTGACCACCTCGGCCGCCCGGCGGATCCAGCCGGCGAGCGCGGCCCCGTTCACCGGCCCCACCGCAGGGCCGGGGTCTCGACCGGAGCGTCCCAGAGCCTGGTCAGCTCGGGCGTGAGGCGGCACACCGACACCATGCAGCCCGCCATCTCCAGGCTCGTCACGTACGGGCCGACGAGCGTGCGGGCGACGATCGCGCCATGGTCGGCGAGCCAGTCGGCGGCCGCCGCGTACGCCACGTACTGCTCGATCAGCGGCGTGCCGCCCATCCCGTTCACCAGGACGAGGACCTCGGCCCCCGACAGCGGCATGTCCGCGTCGATCGCCGACAGAGCGGCGTCCACGATCTCGGTCGCGGTGGCGGCCTTGGCGCGTTCCCGCCCGGGTTCGCCGTGGATGCCGATGCCGAGCTCGATCTCGTCCTCGCCCAGCTCGAACGTCGGCGTACCCGCGGCCGGCACCGTGCAGGGCGACAGCGCCACCCCGAACGACCGGCTGCGCTCGTTGACCTCGCGCGCGACGTCCGCGACCGCGTCGAGCGAGCCGCCCTCCTCGGCCAGCGCCCCGGCGATCTTCTCGACGAACAGCGTGGCGCCGGTGCCGCGCCGGCCCGCGGTGAACGTGCTGTCCTCCACGGCGACGTCGTCGTTCACCAGGACCGACGCCACTCCGATGTCCTCGTCCTCGGCCAGCTCGGCGGCCATCCGGAAGTTGAGGACGTCGCCCGTGTAGTTCTTGACGATGTGCAGGACGCCCGCGCCGCCGCTCACCGCCGTCGTCGCGGCGAGGATCTGGTCGGGCACGGGGCTGGTGAAGACCTCGCCCGGCGCCGCGGCGTCGAGCATCCCGTAGCCGACGAAGCCGCCGTGCAGGGGCTCGTGGCCGGACCCGCCGCCCGACACGAGGCCCACCTTCCCGGCGCGCGGCGCGTCGCCCCGGACGATGATCCGGTTCTCCGGATCGACGCGCAGGGACGGATGGGCCGCCGCCAGCCCGCGCAGCGCGTCGACGACGACGTCAGCGGGGGCGTTGATGAGTTTCCGCATGTCTCTGCTCTACCCCGCCCGTGCCTCCAGTCCCAGGCCCAATCCCACGGGAAAGATCACAGCGGCCCTCGAGTCGGAAAGCGGGCGGGGACGCATACAGTTGAAATCGTGACTAACGACGTGCGGCGGATCCTCGTGGTGATGGCCCATCCCGACGATGTCGACTTCGGTGCCGCCGGGACGGTGGCGGGCTTCACCGACCAGGGCGCCGAGGTCGTCTACCTCATGATCACCGACGGTGACGCGGGCGGCTTCGACGACGCCGTGACGCGGGAGGAGATGGCCGCGCTGCGCCGCGACGAGCAGCGCGCAGCCGCCAAGTGCGCAGGTGTGGAGGACGTGCGCTTCCTCGGCTATCCGGACGGCCGGGTGGAGGCGACGCTGGGGCTGCGCCGCGACATCGCGCGGGTGATCCGGCAGGTGCGGCCCGAGCTGGTGATCATGCCGAGCCCCGAGCGCAACTACGAGCGGATCTACCCGAGCCACCCCGATCACCGGGCGGTCGGCTCGGCCGCGCTCGACGCGGTCTACCCGGACGCGCGCAACCCCTACGCGTTCCCGGAGTTGCTGGCCGAGGAGGGCCTGGAGGCCTGGACGGCGCCCAAGGTGTGGATGGTCGGCGGCCCCACGCCCAACCACTACGTCGACGTCACCGAGAGGTTCGACCGCAAGCTCGCCGCGCTCAAGTCCCACGCCAGCCAGACCTCGCACATGGGCGAGGACGCCCTGGAGCAGATGCTGCGCGGCTGGATGACGGCGAACGCGCAGGCCGCGGGCTTCCCCGAGGGACGGCTGGCCGAGGTCTTCCAGGCCGTCGACACCGCCTGACCGGCACCGCCTGATCGCCGGTAGCCTCCACGGCGACGATCACCACCGCCCGAGGGGTTCCGCATGCCCAAGATTCTTTTCGACTGTGACACCGGCATCGACGACGCGATGACCCTGCTCTACCTGGCCTCCCTCGTGAAGGCCGGCGAGGCGGAGCTGGTCGCGGTGGGCACCGTGCACGGCAACATCGACCCCCGGTCCGGCGCGCTCAACACGCTGCGGGTACTGGAGCTGGCCGGGGTGGACGGGGTCCCGGTGGCGATCGGCGCGCCCCGCCCGATGGCCCAGGACGTGCACTACGCGCTGGACTTCCACGGCTCCGACGGCCTCGGCGACACCCGGCAGCCCGATCCGCGCGGCGAGCCGACCGCCGAGGCCGCTCCGGCCCAGATCGTCCGGCTGGCCCGGGAGCACCCCGGCGAGCTGACCCTGCTGGCGACCGGCCCCCTGACCAACCTCGCCACCGCGCTGCTCCTCGACCCCGAACTGCCGTCGCTGCTGCGCGAGGTCGTCATCATGGGCGGCGCGTTCGACCACCCCGGCAACATCACCACCCACGCCGAGGCCAACATCTGGCACGACCCGGAGGCGGCCGAGCTCGTCTTCGCGGCCGACTGGCCGGTCGTCCTCGTTCCGCTGGACGCCACCCACCCGACCGCGGTGGAGGCGCCCTGGCTGGACCGGCTGGCCGCGCACGACTCCGAGCCCGCCCGGTTCGCCAGCCGGATCCTGGAGTTCTACATCGACTCCTACGCCCCGATCCTGAAGCGCCGCGGCTGCGTCATCCACGACGCGCTCGCCGCCATGCTGATCGCCGAACCGGACGTCGGCACGTACGTCGAGCGCCCGGTCCGGGTGGAGCTGCGCGGCGAGCTCACCCGCGGCGCGACGATCTGGGACGCCCGCACCGCCCCGGCCCTGGACGAACGCCGTCCGATCAAGGTCATGGTCGGCGGCGACGTGAGCCGGTTCCAGGAGCGCCTGCTGGCCTCGGTCCTGGCCCTCTGAGAGCGTGACGCGGCCCACATCCGGTCCCGCGCCTTGTCGGCGCGGGACCGGCGTGGCTACGGTGCGGATCACGACCCCGGGAGCCGCCATGCCGTTCGAGATCGAGACGACCGCCACCTCCAGCGCGGCCGCCGAGGTGATCTTCAAGCATCTGGCCGTCGCCGAGGCGTGGGGCGAGTGGGGCAGCTTCCCGACCAGGCCGCGCCGGGAGCGGGCGGGCGACGAGGCGCCCAACGGCGTCGGCGCCATCCGCACGATCCCGCCCGCGCGCGAGGAGGTCGTGGCGTACGACCCGCCCCGGCACTACGCCTACGTCATCCTGGCGGGCCTGCCCGTCCGCGATCACCGGGCCGACGTCACGCTGGAGCCGCGGGGCCTCAACACCGTCATCCGCTGGAAGGCCAGGTTCGAGCCGAAGATCCCGGGCAGTGGTCCGGTCCTCCGGTTCTTCCTCGCCCGCACGCTGGCCTCGATGGCCCGCCGCGTCGCCCGCCATGCCGAACGGTGCGAACCGGGCTGCCCCGCCCGCCTCCCCGACTGACCGACGGTCAAGAGGCGCCGCTACGCCGAGATGCCGAGATGTGTGCGGCTGTGCGCGGGGTCGTCGATCTCGTCCAGCAGGGCGATGGCGAAGTCGGGATAGGTCAACCGGCTCTCGGCGTCGCCATGCTCGGCGATCCGGTAGGACCCCGTCCGCCCGCCGCTGTGGTCGAAGTCTCCGGCCGGGCTGATGTAGAGCCAGTCGAGCCCGGTGTCCGCCAGCGCCGCCAGGCCGGCCGCGTGCCCGAGGAGGAACTCCCGGTACTCCTGCGGGTAGCCGGGTTCGTCCATGAGCGGGACGCCGGACCGGCCCGCGAGCAGGGAGGCCAGCCCGACGAACACCAACCGGCTCACGCCCGCGTCGGCCAGGCCGGCGCCGAGGGCCCGGACCGCGCCGGTGTAGAACTCACTCGGCGGCGCGCTCAGATCGGCGACGCTGGCGATCACGGCGTCATGACCGGCCGCCGCCTTGGCGACGTCCGCCGCGTCGAGGACATCGCCCGCGACGACCGTCACCCCGTCCGTCTCCAGGCCCGCGTGCGCGGCCGGGTCCCGCACGACCGCGGTGACCTCGTGGCCGCGCCGCCGGGCCTCGGCCACGGCCGCCTTCCCCGCCCGTCCGCCCGCTCCGAAGATCACGATCTTGCCCATGGCAGCACCCCACCTCTGACCGGCCGATCCGGATGCCGGCCGCTGCCCGGACGCTATGCGCAAGGGTGGTTTCCGATGGGAAACCGTCACTCGACCACGTAGACCCGGCCCGTCTGTCGGCCCTCGATCGAGCGCACGTACGCCCGCGCCGCCGCGGCCACCGGAACGGGCTGGAAGCCGACGAAGATCTCCCCGTAGGCGGGCATCGACTCGGTGAAGACGGTCGGGCTGACCACGTTGATCCGCTGCCGGTGCGGCAGCTCGATGGCGGCGGCGCGCACGAACGCCTCGATCGCGCCGTTGGCGAGCGAGGCCATCGAGCCGGTGAGCACCGGATCCCGGGACAGCACGCCTGTGACCAGCGTGAACGAGGCGTCCTCCGCGGCGGACGCGGCGCCCTGCCGGACCAGCTCCACCTGGCTGAACGCCTTCCCGCGCAGGCCCGCCAGGACGTCGTCCGGGCCCAGTTCGGTGAGCGGCTTCCAGGGGACCCACCCCGCCGCGTTGGCCACGGCGTCGACCCGGCCGGCCTTCTCGTACATCGCGCGGATCGACTCGGGTTCGGTGATGTCGACCGAGATGTCCGAGCCCTTCCGGGACGCGGTGACGATCTCGTGGCCGCGCGCCCGCAGCGCCTCGTGCACGGCCTTGCCGAGCGTTCCGGTCGCCCCGGCCAGCAGGATCCTCATGGTGCGCTCCTCTCGTTTCCCCACGGTGAGAGCTTCGCCCGGATTCTGCTATTCAGTCCAGCTACTTGTACTTCAGTTCCTTTGAAGGAAATCTATCGCCTTGAACACGAGCCGACCGCGGATCAACGGTCGTCGGCAGAGATCGAGAGGGCTAGGGTGACGCGCATGAGAGAGCCTCTGAGCCCCGACATGTTCGACGAGCTCTGCCCCTCCTCGCTGTCGCCGATCCGCTTCGGCGACAAGTGGGCGGGGATGGTCATCCGGGTCCTCGAACACGGGCCGCGGCGGTTCTCCGAGCTGCGGGTGCCGCTGCGCGGCGTCACCGCGAAGGTGCTCACCCAGTCACTGCGCGGCCTCGAACGGGACGGGCTGATCAGCCGAACCGTCTACGCGGAGGCCGCCCCGCACGTCGAATACCGGCTGACGCCGCTGGGCCGGAGCATGCTGGCGCCCATGGCGGCGGCGTGCGGCTGGGTCGAGGAGCACTGGGAAGAACTCCTCGACGCCCGCGAGTCGTACGAGACCGCCGAACGCCTCGGCCGCGCCGGATAGGCCGCGGCACGATGAGGCGGCCACCGGTACCGGTCCTCGCCTTCCACGTCTCTCTCGTCCTGGTGTTCGTGATCGTGGGCCTCTCGGGCACGCCCGCGTTCCTGCTGGCCCTGACCGTCCTGCCCGTCTACCACCTCGCCACGAACGGGATGGAGGACCTCACTCCGCGCGCCGGCGCGCTGGCCTGCGGGCTGGCCGCCGCGGCCGCGCTGGTCTGGTGGGAGTACGGGTGGTGGTTCGAGATGACCACCATGGACAAGGGCGCGTTCGACGTCGAGCTCACCCTGCGGCGGATCCTCTTCATCGCGGCGCTGGTCCTGGCCTGCGTCCATATGACGATCACGGTGATCCTGCACCAGGGGCGGAACGGGAACCGGGTGGGGCCGCCGTCGCCGGGCCGGGCGATCGACCTGGCCGTGCTCGCCTCCCCCGCCCTCGTCCTGCTCTGCGTCGACGACGGGCAGTCGCGCTTCGATCCCGGCTGGACGGGCTGGCTCGCGCTCGCGGTGGCGGTCGCGGGAGCGGGTGTCGTCGCCGGAGCGGGCGCCGTACGTGTCCCCGCGTGGTACCAAAAATCATGATCTCTTTGCGCGGTCTCAACCGCACTTTGCTCACCCGCCAGTTACTGACGGACCGCGTCTCGCTGGAACCGGTCGAGACGATCAGGCATCTGGTCGCCATGCAGGGCCAGGAGCCCAACTGGCCCTACATCGGGCTCTGGGCGAGGCTGACGGAGTTCCAACACGACGACCTGGCCACGTTGCTGCACGATCGCAGGGCCGTCCGTTCCACCATGTTGCGCCGGACCGTGCACATCGCCGCCGCCGACGACTTCCGCTGGATCCGGCCGACCGTGGCCCCCATCGTGCACGCCGCGTTCAGCTCCCCCTACTTCGCCGACGAGACCAAGGGGCTGGACCTGGCGGAGGTGCACCAGGCAGGCCGCGAGCTGCTGGCCGGCCGGACGCTGACGCGGCGCGAGTTCGGGCGGCTGATGGCCGAACGCTATCCCGGCCGCAACGGCGGGCGGCTCGCCGCGGTGGCGGAGCTCATGTCGGCCATGGCGCACGGCCCCGAGGCCGGGGCCTGGGGACGGTGGGGCAGCCCCTCCAGCGTCTCCGTCACGCTGGCGGAGGAGTGGTCGGGGCTGCCGATGGCCACCGCGCCGGAGCCGGAACGGCTCGTGCTTCGCTACCTGGCCGCGTTCGGACCGGCCACCGTCATGGACGTGCAGACGTGGGCGGGGATCACCCGGCTCCGGGCGGTGCTGGAGGGGATGCGCGACGAGCTTCGCGTCGTGCGGGACGAGGAGGGACGGGAACTGTACGACCTGCCCGGGGCGCCGATCGCCGACCCCGATCAGCCCGTTCCGGTCCGGTTCCTGCCCGCGTTCGACAACGCCCTGCTCGGCCACAAGGACCGGCGGCGCGTGATCGGCGAGGCGGACCGCGGGCGCTACGCGAAGGTCGCGTCCGGCGGGGTGCCGATGTTCCTCGTGGACGGCTTCGTCCAGGGCGTGTGGACCGTCCGGAAGTCGACGTTGACGGTCGCGCCCTTCCGCCCGCTGCCGGACGAGGACGCCGCGGCGGTGCTGGCGGAGGCCGGACGGTTGCGCGGCTTCATCGGCGGCGACCTGACCATCGAGTTCATCGAGGACGGTTCCGCGCCGATCAACAACCTGCAGGCGGGCTCGCGGTGACGGCCGGGCCCGGCGCCCAGGGCGCCGGGCCTGCGACGGCCTGCCGCGGAGGAGGTCCACCGGCGCTCGTGCCCCTGTGACGCGCGCCGCGGACGGCTCAGGCCCGGAGCTTGCGGGTGAGCTTCGTGCCCTGCTTGGAGTGCACGGCGACGCAGGTGATCAAGCGGTCGCCGGACGCCCAGGACTGGACGGTCGGGTAGTAGTAGGAGATGTCGAGCTGGGCGCGCGCGGGGTCGCGGTTGATCCTGCGGGTGACGCGCTGCTGGCAGCCGTTGCCCGCGAGCTTGCCCATCTGGCTCTCACTGGGGAGGGTCGCCGCGGCCAGGCGGAACGTGGCCAGCACCTCGCCGTCGTGCGGGCTCGTGCAGGGGACGACCTTGACGCTGTCCACCTCGACGGGGGCGTCGGTGGCGGTGCTCGCGCCGGAGTTGTCGTTGATGCAGTCGCCGACGCGCATCTTGTTGGCGCGCACGTCCTTCGGCTTGGTCGAGGTCGTCTTGGGCGTCGCGAGCTTGTCCAGGTCGTCCTTGTCGAGCGAGCTGAGGAAGAGGTAGCTCGCGGTACCGCCCACCACCCAGAGCACGGACAGGACGATGCCGCCGAGGGCCAGGCCACGGCCCTTCTGGCCGCGCTCCTTGATCTGCTTCAGGGAGATCACGCCGAGGATCAGCCCGAGGACGCCGAAGCAGCCGAGGAGGCCTGTGATCAGGCTGGCGATGGCGAGCCCGTTGGTGGAGTTGCCGGCCGGCCGGTGCGAGGCCGGTCCGGGCATGGGCGGATCACCGGGCGCGGGATACATGGGGGGTTGGGGTGCGGCACCCGGGGCAGGATCATTGCCCGGAAAGCCGGAACCAGGTGGGTATGTCATGACGAGCGACCATCCCATGCCTGTGATCACCGTGTCGAATTTTGTGATCACGATTGAGTCACGAGGGGCGCCAGGTGCTTGCGGATCACTCGTGGTGACACTAGGGACAATTCAACTAATCGTCAGAACATCACGGGTCGGGTACGGCGTCGGACGGGACGCCGGCCGGGGCGCGCCGGCCCTCAGACGAGGCGGCGGGCGGCGGCCCAGCGCGACAGCTCGTGCCGGTTGGAGAGCTGCAGCTTGCGGAGTACCGAGCTCACATGCGTCTCGACCGTCTTCACCGAGATGAAGAGCTCCTTGGCGATCTCCTTGTAGGCGTAGCCGCGCGCGATCAGGCGCAGGACCTCGCGTTCACGCTGGGTGAGCTGGTCGAGCTCGGGGTCGACCGCGGGCGCGTCGGAGGCGGCGAAGGCGTCCAGCACGAACCCCGCCAGCCGCGGCGAGAAGACCGCGTCGCCGTCGGCCACCCGGCCGATCGCGTCGGTCAGCTCGGGCCCCGAGATGGTCTTGGTGACATAGCCGCGCGCGCCGCCCCGGACGACCCCGATCACGTCCTCGGCCGCGTCCGACACCGACAGCGCCAGGAAACGCGACTGGACGGTGCCGTGCAGCCGGCGCAGCACCTCGATGCCGCCGCCACCGGGCAGATGGACGTCGAGCAGCACCACGTCGGGCTCGGCGGCCTTGATGACCGTGACCGCCTCGTCGACGTCCCCGGCCTCGCCGACGATCTCGATGCTGGCGCCGAGCTCGGCCTTGACCCCGGTGCGGAACATCTGGTGGTCGTCGACGAGGACGACCCTGGTGTCGCTCATGACTTCTTGATCTCCAAACGCACTTCGGTGCCCTCGCCGGGGGCGGTACGGACGGTGGCCTTGCCTCCGTTGCGTTCCATACGTCCGATGATGGACCCTCGCACACCCATCCGGTCCGCGGGGATGGCGTCAGGGTCGAATCCCTTGCCGCGATCCCGGACGAAAATCGCCACCTCGTTCCCCTCCACCTCGGCGTAGACGGAGACCGACGGCGCCTCGGCGTACTTCGCCGCGTTCACCATCGCCTCCCGGGCGGCCTGCAACGCCGAGCCGAGCCGCTCGTCCAGCGTGGTGTCGCCGACGCAGACGACCTCGATCGGCACCCCGTGGTCGTCCTCCACCTCGCCCGCGATCTCCCGGACCGCCGCCGCGAACGTCTGGTCGGGGTCGGCCTTCGGCTGGTAGAGCCAGCTGCGCAGGGTGCGCTCCTGCGACCGGGCGAGCCGCTGCACCTCGCGCGGATCGGCGGCGTTCCGCTGGATCAGGGTCAGCGTGTGCAGCACCGAGTCGTGGACGTGCGCCGCGAGTTCCGCGCGCTCCTGGGACCGGATGCGCTCGTGCCGTTCGGCGTCGAGGTCCTGCCAGAGCCGGACCACCCAGGGCGTCACGATCACGGCCACCCCGGTGAGGATCACCAGCGTGGCGATGAGGACGGAGCTCGCCTGGGCCGGTTCGACCCGCTGGGCGACGACGCCCGCGATGCCGCCGATGACCAGGATCAGGCCCAGCACGCTGCGCAGCCACATCTGGCGGAGCGGGATCCGCGTCAGGCCGACCCACCGCTGCCGCTGGTCGCGGTCCGCCTGCTGCCACAGGATCGCGGCGCCGATGCCACCGGCGATGAACGGCCACAGCGCGGCCTGCCTGAGCCCGGTGCTCAGATTCACCATGGACAGGCCGACCGCGACCGCGGTGTAGGCCAGCAGCTGGCCCCAATCCCGGCGGCGACGGGGCTTGACCGCGGCGCTCTCCACCCCCGGCTCGTCAAGGGCGTCCTCGGCGGTGTCGTGGCGATCGCTCGGCACCAGGACCCAGAACGCGGCGTACGCCGCGACGCCGAGGCCGCTCGCCATGGTCAGCAGGACGAAGGCGGACCTGACGAACAGGACGTCGACGCCCAGATGGGCCGCCAGGCCACGGCACACGCCGGCCACCAGCCGCCCGTCGCCGCGCCGGACCAGCCGGCCGGCGACCGGCACGTCGGGCACGGCCTGTTCGGTCATCGTCGTCCTCACGTCATGTGCGCTGCGTCAGCTGCGATCGATCTCCACCGCAACGATCGTCACACGCGCGGGGTCACCGCGCATCAGGGCAGGCCCCCCATACCCCGCGGAGTTCCTCAGGGTCGGGTCAGGGGTGTCCCGGATTCCCCGGGGCGGCGGCGTCCGCCACGATGGGGACCATGGTCGAGGACCGCAGCGCAGCCAGCCCACCGCCGCCGCCCCCATCGCCGCCGCCCGCGACGTCCCGGCCGGGGGCCTACCAGCGGATGCCCCGCGTCACCGAGGGCCGCATCCTGGCCGGAGTGTGCACCGGCATCGGGCGCGCCACCGGGATCGACCCCGTGGTGATCAGGGTCGGGTTCGGCGTCCTGCTGCTCGCGCACGGCCAGGGCCTGTTTCTCTACATCGCCGCGGCGCTCTTCATGCCCGCCCGCCCCCAGGGCCTGGCGCCGGCGGAGCAGCTGTTCCGGCGGCGGTTCGACAAGGCCGCCGTGCTGTCGGTGCTGGGCGCGCTGATGTGCCTCGGCTTCACGCTCAACATGGCCGGGGGCGCGGTCTTCGGCGACGCCCTGGTGATCTTCACCGTGTTCGGGCTCGTCCTGCTGGTCTCCCACGCGCGCGGCGTGGATCTCGTCGCCGCCGCCCGCACGTTCCCCGAACGGCTCCAGGGCCACCCGCTCGACCAGCCGTACGCGGGCACCGCGGCCGCGGGAACGGGAGCCGCGGAGAGCTCGCGGGTCTCGCTGGACAAGCTCGAACGGGCGCCGGGCGGGCTGCCCGAGGGAATGATCGACCTGGCCACCCTCGGTGGTGGCACCCGGCCGGCGGACACCCTGCCATCAGACGCCCTGCCATCAGACACCCTGCCATCAGACACCCCGCCTGCGGGCGAACGTACCGTCCCGCCGGTGAAGGCGTGGCCGGCGGGGGCCGCCGCGGCGATCCGCAAGCAGCGGGGATCGTCGCCGCTGACGCAGGTCACGCTGCTGGCGGCCATGGCCGCCGCGGCCGGGATGCTCACGGTCGCGAACGGCTACCCGGCGCCGCAGAACGGCATCATCGTCGCGTCGACCGCGCTGGCCGTCATCGGCGGCGGGCTGCTGCTGGGCGGCTGGTTCCGGGCCCGGGGCCTCGCCACGGTCGGCACCCTGCTCACGCTGAGCCTGCTCGCCGGGTCCGCGGCCGCCGAGGTGCCGCGCGACGCCCGCTACGGCGAGATCGAATGGCGGCCCACCGACGCGACCCGGACCCAGCAGGGTTACAAGGTCGCGGTCGGCTCGGCCGTCCTGGACCTCACCGCGCTGCCGATGAAGCCGGGCGGACGCGTCGCGATCGACGTCGAGGTGCTGCTGGGCGGGCTCAAGGTCAAGCTGCCGCGCACGGTCCGGGTCGAGCTCGACGCGCGGATCGGGCTGGGCGACCTGTCGGTGGACCTGCGCACGGTCAGCGGCCCGGGCGCCAAGATCAACGAGATACTGCCGGCCACGGAGGGCACCGCCGCGAACCCGCCGGTCATCACCCTCCGGATCCGCGGCAAGGTCGGCGACATACAGGTGGATCATGTCTGAGCACTCCGAGCAGCACGCCGAGCGGCGGCCCCGCCCTCGGTTCGACCCGGGCGGCGTGATCACCGGGATCTTCTTCCTGGCCGTCGCCGGGGTGTCGCTGGCCACGGGGTTCTCGGGCGAGCCCGTCGTGCCGCTGCGGTTCCTCGTCCCGGCGGCGCTGATCGGACTCGGCCTGGTGGGCATCATCCGGGTGTTCACCCGCGGCCGGCGGCGCACCCTGCGCTGACCCGGCCGGGCCGGTGATCAAGTGTGAGGGGGATCACCGGCCGGATCCGGAACGAACAATCCGGACATTCGGTTAACTATGCCCGTGAGGTTCTCCAAGAAGAGCATTCTGCTCGTGGCCCGGCTGCACGTGGACCTGTGCCGCCTCGCCAGCGTGCTGTGTCGCGGCTGACCCGCCACCACGCCCACCTCTGAGCCTCTCCCGCTCCCCTTCACCTTTCACCCGCTCTGTTTTCCCCCGGCGCACCGCCCTGCCCTGATGTCGCAGGCCGGATGACGCCGTACGGGTGACTCGACTCCTCTGGAGAACCCTCCGTGAACCTGCGTGTCTGGAAATGGCAGTTCTGGCAGCAGATCGTGCTCGCCCTCGTACTCGGCGTGGCCGTCGGCGCCCTGCTCAACAACCTCGGTGACGGTGCCGAGCTCGCCGAGGACTGGCTCGACCCGTTCGGCTCGGTCTACACCAGCCTGCTGAAGGTCGTCGTCGTCCCGCTCGTCTTCACCGCCATCGTGGTGAGCATCGGCCGGCTCCGCAACGTCGGGAACGTGGCGCGGCTGACCGGCAAGACCCTCGGCTGGTTCGTGGTCACCTCGGCCATCGCCACCGCCATCGGCCTGATCGTCGCGCTGATCGTCGACCCGGGCGAGGGCCTCGGCAAGCTCGCCAGCGAGACCGCCGAGACCGAGCCGGTCACCTGGACGCAGATCCTGCAGAACCTCTTCCCGTCCAACATCGTGAACGCGATGGCCGAGGGCAACGTGCTCGGCGTGGTCACCTTCGCCGTGCTGTTCGGCGCCGCCCTGGTCGCGATCGGCGAGCGCGGGCAGCGCCTGACCGACCTGATCGACGACATCTACCAGGTCATGCAGAAGGTCGTCTGGTGGGTCGTGCGGCTCACCCCGATCGGCTCGTTCTTCCTGATCGGCTCCGTCGTCGCCACGTACGGGCCCAGCTCGCTGGAGCCGCTGGTCAAGTTCACCGGCGCGATCTACCTGGCCGTCGCGGTGATGCTGATCGTCGGCTACCCGACCCTGCTGCGCGTCTTCGGCCGCGTCTCGCCGCTGAAGTTCTACCGAAACTCCTGGCCCGCGCTGCAGTTCGCGTTCGTCTCATCGTCCTCCCTGGCGACCCTGCCGATCGCGCAGAAGGTGGCGATCGAGCGGAACGGCGTGCAGCGCGAGTACGCGAGCTTCGCCCAGCCGCTGGGCGCCACGATCAAGTTCGACGGCTGCGGCGCGATCTACCCGGCGGTGGCCGCGGTCTTCGTGGCCCAGTACACCGGCGCCCACCTCGGCCTCGCCGAGTACGCCCTGATCGCCCTGGCCGCCGTCATCGGCCAGCTCGGCACCGGCGGCACCCCCGGCCCGGCGCTGGTCGCGCTGACCCTGACGCTCACCACCGTCGGCCTGCCGCTGCAGGCGATCGGCTACCTGATCGCCATCGACAAGGTCATCGACATGGCCCGGACGACCCTGAACGTCGCCGGCCAGCTCACGGTGCCCGTCCTGGTCGCCCGTTCCGAGGGCCTGCTCGACGAGAAGGTCTTCAACGACACCCCGGCCGACATCACCGGCGGCCCCGCCGTGACCGAGAAGCCCGAGACGGCCGAGACGGCCAAGACCCCGGAGCGCGAGCCCGTCCCCGCCTGACCCTTCGACCGAAGAACGCCCGCCAGCTGTGAGCTGGCGGGCGTTCTCGTCGTCCGGCTCAGGGGGCCAGGTTCGCGTGGAGGCTGATCGCGTAGGCGGGGCCGGGGTTGGTCAGCTCATGGGTGCGGCCGCCGCCGTGCACACGCACCCGGTTGGCGCGCAGCGGGCGCTCGGTGACGCCGTCGGCGGCGATCCGCACCTCGGCCAGCTCGCCGGCGATGACCGTGCTGACCTCGGTGCCCGCGTGGTCGTGCACGTCGGTCCGGTGGCCGGGCGGCCAGGTGGTCAGCCACAGCTGGATGCCGTCGACCTCGTCCAGCCGTACCCGCACCGGGCCGTCGGGGGCGAAGCGCACCAGCGCCCACCAGTCGCCCGGACGGGCCGCGAGGTCGTGGATGCGGGTGGCGAGCTGCCCGACGGTCGGCGGCCGCTCGACGGCGGACCGGCCGTGCGGGTCGTCCTGACCACGCATCGTGATGTCGGGAACCATGTCGAGGTTCACAGGAAGTCCTTCGTGTGCGGCGCTGACGGCCGATGAGCCAAGGGAAGAGTCGAACGGGAGAGCGGGCCGGGGAAGACGTCACCCGGCGGGAAGATCGCTGATCAGCGACAACAGGAAGGACACAGCGCGCTGGCCACGCGGCGGAGCGCCACGGGGCTGCAGAGGGAGATACGCGCTGGCATGAGGTATAGGAGACACTCCGCTACGGAGCGCTGTCAAGTCGATGCCCAAATGATCACCAGATGTCGCGCGTTCACGGAAAAGCCACATTCGGGCCTGGTCGTGTACGCCGCGACGGGAGACCATGCGCACGTCCCGATCTCATGTGAACGGAGTCGTCGATGGCGCTGGACAGGCGGAGTCTCTTGCGTGGTGGCCTGCTGGCGGGCGGTGGAGCGGCCCTGTCGGCATATGGTGGCCTGGTCTCCCCGGCGGCACAGGCGGCACCCGCCCTGATCCGCAGCCGCCCCCGCCTCACCAGCGGCGTCCAGAGCGGCGACGTCACCGCCCACGAGGCGGTCGTCTGGGCGCGCTCCGACCGTCCCGCCCGCATGCTGGTCGAGGTCAGCCGCCGCCCCGACTTCAAGCACTCCCGGCACGTCCGCGGCCCGGTCGTCACGCCGTCCTCCGACCTGACCGGCAAGACGTTCCTCCGCGGCCTTCCCGCCGGCGAGGAGCTCCACTACCGCGTCCGGCTGGCCGATCTCGACGGCCATGCCCTGTCCGCCCCTGCCACGGGCCGCCTGCGCACCGCGCCCCGCCACCGGCAGGACGTCTCGTTCGTCTGGTCGGGCGATCTCGCGGGCCAGGGCTGGGGCATCAATCCCGAGCTCGGCGGCTACCGGATCTTCAAGGCCATGGGCGCGGTCGACCCCGACTTCTTCCTGTGCAGCGGCGACCTGGTCTACTCCGACGGCCCCCTCGCCGAGACCGTCCAGCTGCCAGACGGCCGCACGTGGCGCAATCTGGTCACCCCCGAGAAGACCAAGGTCGCCGAGACGCTCCCCGAATTCCGCGGGCAGTTCCGCTACAACCTCCTGGACGCCGGCCTCAGGGCGTTCAACGCGCGCACGCCGACCATCAACCAGTGGGACGACCACGAGGTCCTCAACAACTGGTACCCGGGCGAGATCCTCGACCTCCCGCAGTACACCGAGAAGCGCGTCGACGTCCTGGCCGCCCGCGCCCGCCAGGCCATGTTCGAGTACACGCCGATCTCGACCGCCAAGAAGGGCCGCGTCTACCGCCGCGTCTCCTACGGGCCCCTCCTGGACGTCTTCGTCCTCGACATGCGCACCTACAAGGACGCGAACGGAGCCAACGACTCACCCCGGGGCCGGATCCTCGGCGCTGAGCAACTGGCCTGGCTCAAGCGCGAACTCCGCGGCTCCCGCGCCACCTGGAAGGTGATCGCCGCCGACCTCCCGCTCGGCCTGATCGTCCCCGACGGCACCGCGTTCGAAGCCGTCGCCCAAGGCGACAATGGGGCTCCCCTAGGCCGCGAACGCGAGATCGCCGATCTGCTCTCGTACGCCAAGAAGAACCACGTCCGCAATATGGTCTGGCTCACCGCCGACGTGCACTACACGGCAGCCCACTACTACGACCCCGCCAAGGCCGCGTTCCAGGATTTCGACCCCTTCTGGGAATTCGTCACCGGCCCCCTCAACGCCGGCGCCTTCGGCCCTAACAACCTGGAATCCACGTTCGGCCCGCAGCTCAAATTCCGCCAGACGCCTCCGCGCGCCAACACCTCACCCGCCGAGGGCTACCAGTTCTTCGGCGAAGTGGACATCAGCGCCAAGAGCGGCCATCTGACCACCCGCCTCCGCGACATCGACGGCAAGGTCCTCTACGCTCAGGAACTCTCGCCGAGCTAGCACTCCCGCACCCGCAGGTCACTCGTTCAAAACGGGTGAAAAAGGCCACGTCAAGGTCTGGTACGCGATTCCGAGTAGGCATACGTTCAGAAGGTCGCCCTCCTTCCTCCGGAGGTGGCCTCGATGCCGCGGCCTGCCCAGCGCGCTCCGCCCCCAGGGACGTTCTCCCCCGTTCAACCCCTGCCCGAGAGACGCCCCTGGGAGATCGAATGCCACGAATCCGCGTCGAGGTCGACGGTGTGACGTACGAGGACGACGTCGAGCCGCGCCTCCTGCTCGTTCACTATCTCCGTGACCGGTTGGGGAAGGTCGGCACCCCGATCGGCTGCGACACCACCAACTGCGGAGCCTGCACCGTCCTGCTCGACGGGATGAGCGTCAAGAGCTGCTCCGTGCTCGCCGTCCAGGCCGACGACCGCGGGATCACCACGATCGAGGGGCTGGGAACCGACGGGACCGACCATCCGATGCAGCGGGCGTTCCATGAGGAACACGCGCTGCAGTGCGGATTCTGCACCCCCGGAATGATCTTGGCGTCGATCGACCTGCTGCGCGAGAAGGCCGACCCGTCCGAGGAGGAGATCCGGGACGGCCTGGAGGGCAACCTCTGCCGCTGCACCGGCTACCAGAACATCGTCCGCGCGGTGCGCAAGGCCGCCGATGAGATGCGGCAGCCGGCGCGGTCGGAGGTGGCGCCGTGAGCGAGATGGGCAAGGCGCGGCTCCGGAGCGAGGACGCGCGGCTCATCACGGGCCGGACGCAGTGGACCGACAATCTTCAGCTGCCCGGACTGTGCCATGTGGCTTTCCTGCGCAGCCCGCACGCGCATGCCCGTGTGACCAGGGTGGACGTCGCGGCCGCGAAGAGCCGGCCGGGCGTGCTCGCGGTGTTCAGCGGCCAGGACTTCGCCGAGGAGCAGGGCAGCCTGCCGTGCGCGTGGCCGGTCACCGAGGACATCCTGATCCCCGACCACCCGTCGATGGCGGTCTCCGAGGTGCGCTACGCAGGCGAGCCGGTGGCGTGCGTGGTGGCGCGCGACCGGTACGCGGCGATGGACGCCCTGGAGGACATCGACGTCGACTACCAGCCCTTGCCCGCCGTGACGGACATGGAGCAGGCGCTGCGCCAGAGCACCGACCTGGTGCACGGCGACCTGGGCACCAACCAGTCCTACCGGATGGTCATCGAGAGCGGCGACGTCGAGGCCGCGTTCCGGGACGCCCCCGTGACGATCGAGCGCCGGTACGTGCAGCAGCGGCTCATCCCGACCGCGATGGAACCGCGGGCCGTGGTCTGCCGGCCGGACGGCGACGAGTTCACGATGTGGTCGGCGACGCAGGTGCCGCACATCCTGCGGCTGATGCTGTCCGCCGTCACGGGCATCGGCGAGCACCGCATCCGCGTGATCGCGCCGGACGTCGGCGGCGGCTTCGGCTCCAAGCTCCAGGTGTACGGCGAGGAGGTGCTGCTGCTGTTGCTGGCCAGGCGGCTCGGCCGTCCCGTCAAGTGGACGGAGTCGCGCAGCGAGGGCAACATGACCGTCCACCACGGCCGCGACCAGATCCAGCGGCTGACGATGGCGGCGGAGGCCGACGGGCGGATCCGCGGCTTCAAGGTCGACGTCCTGGCCGACATGGGCGCCTATTTGATGCTCCTCACCCCGGGCATCCCGACGCTGGGCGCGCCGATGTTCAACTCCATCTACAAGATGGACGCCTACTCGTTCACCTGCACCGGGGTCTTCACGACCAAGACGCCCACCGACGCCTACCGCGGCGCGGGGCGGCCGGAGGCGACGTTCGGCGTCGAGCGGATGATGGACGAGCTGGCCGCCGAGCTGCGGCTCGATCCGCTGGAGCTGCGGCGGCGCAACTGGATCAAGCATGAGGAGTTCCCCTACACGACGATCACAGGGCTCACCTACGACTCGGGCAACTACGAGGCGGCCACCGACAAGGCGCTCGCGCTGTTCGAGTACGACAAGCTGCGCGCCGAGCAGGCCGACCGGCGGGAACGCCGCGACACCGTTCAGCTCGGCATCGGCGTCTCCACCTACACCGAGATGTGCGGTCTCGCGCCGTCGCGCGCGCTCGCCCAGGTGCGGTCGGCGGCGGGCGGCTGGGAGCACGCGACCGTCCGGGTGCTCGGCACCGGCAAGGTCGAGGTCGTCACGGGCACGTCGCCGCACGGCCAGGGCCATGCCACGGCCTGGGCGCAGATCACGGCGGACGCGCTCGGCGTGCCGTTCGAGGACGTGAAGGTCCTCCACGGCGACACGCTCATCGCGCCGCGCGGATGGGACACCTACGGCTCGCGGTCGGTGACGATCGGCGGCGTCGCGGTCCACAACGCCTGCCAGAAGGTCGTCGAGAAGGCCCGCAAGGTCGCGGCGCACCTGCTGGAGGCGGCCGAGGCCGATCTCGACTACGCGGGCGGCTCGTTCAGCGTGAAGGGCGTCGGCGGCGACGGGGCGTCGATGACGCTGGCCGAGGTCGCGGGCGCGACGCTGTCGGCGCACGAGTTCCCCGAGGGCGTCGAGCCGTCGCTGGACTCCGACGCCACGTTCGACCCGGAGAACTTCTCCTTCCCGCACGGCACGCACCTGTGCGCGGTCGAGGTCGACACCGAGACCGGCTTCGTGAAGATCCGCTCGTATGTGGCGGTCGACGACATCGGCTCGGTCGTCAACCCGCTGATCGTGGACGGGCAGGTGCACGGCGGGCTCGCCCAGGGCATCGCGCAGGCGCTGTACGAGGAGGCGGTGTACGACGCGGACGGCAACCTGACGACCACGACGATGGCCGACTATCTGGTGCCGTCGGCGGCCGACCTGCCCACGTTCGTCACCGACCGCACCGAGACCCCCGCGACGTCCAACCCGCTCGGGGTGAAGGGCGTCGGCGAGGCGGGCACCATCGCGTCCACGCCCGCCGTCGTCAACGCCATCGTCGACGCGCTCCGCCAGCACGGGGTGCGGGACGTGCAGATGCCGTGCACGCCCGAACGTGTCTGGCGTGCGCTCCGCGAAGCCTTCGGCGAGGAACCCGAAGGACCCGGCGGCGCGCAGCCCGGCGCGGGCGGCGGGCTGGGCTCGGCGCAGGCAGGCCAGGAAGGGGGCCAGGAATGATCCCCCCGAGCTTCGACTACATCCGCCCGTCCTCGGTCGAGGAGGCGGTCTCGGCGCTGTCGCAGGCGGGCGAGGACGCCAAGGTGCTGGCGGGCGGCCAGAGCCTGATGCCGCTGCTGCGGCTCCGGCTGGCCTACCCGGACGCGCTGATCGACCTCGACCGGGTCGAGTCGCTGCGGCAGATCCGGTCGGAGAACGGCGACCTGTTCATCGGCGCGATGGCAACGCACCACCAGGTGGTGCGTGATCCGCTCGTCCTCGAACACGCGCCGCTGATCGCCAAGGCCACGGCGACCGTCGCCGACCCGGCGGTACGGCATCGCGGCACGTTCGGCGGGTCGCTCGCGCACGCCGATCCGGCCGGCGACCTGCCCGCGGTGGCGCTCGCGCTCGACGCGGTCTTCCTCGTCCGGTCGGTCCGCGGCGACCGGGAGATCCCCGCGGCGGACTTCTTCGTCGACTGGATGACGTCGGCGATGGAGCCCGACGAGCTGCTCGTCGGCGTGCGCGTGCCCAAGCTCGGGCCGGGCTGGGGCGCGCACTACGAGAAGTTCCACCGCACCGCGCAGGCGTGGGCGATCGTCGGCGTCGCGTGCGCCGTCCGGCGCGAGCGCGGCGCGATCGAGGACGCCCGGGTGGCGCTGACGAACATGGGGCCGGCGCCCGTCCGGGCCACCGAGGTCGAACGCTTCATCGAGGGCCGGTCGGTCTCGGAGAACTCCTTCCGCGCCGCGTCCGAACGGGCCGCCGAGGGCACCGAGCCGCCCGGCGACCTGCACGGCTCGGCGGAGTACCGGACCCATCTGGCCCAGGTGCTCACCGCCCGGGCCCTGACCGCCGCGGCGGCCGTCTGACCCCGGTTCCGTGATCATGTGGCCGGGCCCACACGCCCCAGGGCCCGGCCGCGTGATCACTCAGAGCTCCGCCGTGGCCGGGCGAGCCTCACCTGCGCATCTGGCGGCCGCACGGGTGACGGTCGTAGGGTCACGGACAAACCCCCCGACGAGAAGGAATCCCCACCATGGAGCTCGACCACGAATTCACCGTTCCCGTGCCGGTGGATCAAGCCTGGTCGGTCCTGCTCGACGTGGAGCGCGTGGCGCTCTGCATGCCCGGTGCCACCCTGGACTCGGCCGACGGCGAGGAGTACGCGGGCCGCCTCAAGGTGAAGGTCGGCGCCATGACGATCACCTACCGGGGCACCGCCCGGATCGCCGTGGCCGACGAGTCCACGCGCACCCTCACGATCGAGGCCGCCGCCAAAGAGGCCCGCGGCTCCGGCACCGCCTCCGCGACCGTCCAAGCCCGCCTCCATCCTTCCCGAGGGGGGACGACCCCCCACACCCCCCGCGGGCCAGAAGAGCCGGCTTCGCCGGCGGCCACAGGCGAGGCCTCGGACGAAGGCGACGCGACCCGCGTCACCGTCCACACCAAGCTGAACGTGACCGGCCGCCCGGCCCAGTTCGGCCGCAACATCCTCGCCGAGGTCGGCGCCAAGCTCATCAGCCGCTTCGCCAAGGCGCTCGCCACGGAGCTGGAGTCACCCTCCGAAGCGGCCGAGCAGGCGGCCGGTGGGGCGGTCGACCAGCAGGCCGCCGCCGAAGAGGCCGAGCGCCGGATCACCGACACCCGCCCCGACATCCCCGTGGTGGAGGCGCAGCCCGCACCCGCGTCCGCACAGGAGGCGGCGCCCGCCATTCCGGCACAGCGCCCGGCGAGCCCCGCCGAGTCGACCGTGCGGCCGCTGCCCGCACGGCCACGGCAGGAGGAGGACGCGATCGACCTCCTCGAAGTCGCGGGCCCCTCCCTCGCGAAGCGCGCCGTCCCGGCCCTCGTCGCCGCCGTCGCCTTCCTGCTGACCGTCCGCTACCTGTTCCGGCGCCGCCGCGGCTGACCCCGCGCCGGACCATCCGCCGATCAAAAACCGGCCAATGATCCGGCCGGGCGCGGCGGCGGTGATGGCGTCCCGGCGGCCCATCGCGTGGGCTGCTGCCGTGGACACCATCGAGATCCAGCGGGTCGTCGACATCGAGGACGACAACTGGTGGTACCGCCAGCGCCGGGAGATCATCGCTCGCGAGCTGCGCCGCCTCGGCCGCCCGGGCCACGCCGTGGACATCGGTGCCGCCGGCGGCGGCAACACCCGCGTGCTCCTCGACCACGGCTGGCGCGCCACCGCGATCGACAACACCGAGACCGCCGTCGACCTCTGCCTGTCGCAGGGCATCGACGCCTACTACGCCGACGCGTGTTTCCTGCCGTTGCCCTCGGGCACCTACGACCTCGCCCTGGCACTGAACGTCCTCGAACACATCGAGGACGACGCCACCGCCACGGCTGAACTCACCCGTGTCCTCCGTCCCGGTGGCACGGCGCTGGTCTCCGTCCCGTGCGACATGAAGCTCTGGTCCACCCATGACGTGGCCTTGGGACGGGTCCGCCGCTACACCCGCCAGACGCTCACCGACACGCTCGCGACCGCCGGTCTCGCCCTCGACCGGGTGTGGAGCTGCAACGTCATGCTCCGCCCGCTCGTCAGGATGAACCGCCACCGGATGGCCCACTGCGAGGACATGGCGCACCTCCACCCGGCCCTGAACGAGGGCTTGAGCCTGCTCGCCTCGCTCGAACGCCGTCTCCCGCTCAAATCCTGGCCCGGCGTCACCCTCTTCGCCCGCGCCCATCGTCCCGCCTAGCGGCGGCGACTTCTTACGCTCGAAGGCGAGGGGCCGCGGACCGGCGCGGCCCCGCACGAGCTCGTAAGGAGGAAGGCCGTGCCGCGGGTCACGATCAGGCTGGACGTCATCGAGGCCAACGCGCGCGCCGTCACCGGGGCGTGCGCCACGTACGGCGTCGGGGTCTTCGGCGTCACCAAGGGCACCCGCGGGATGCCGCACGTCGCGCGCGCCATGCTGCGCGGCGGCGTGATCGGGATCGGCGAGTCGCGCTACGAGAACATCCGGCGGCTGCGGCAGAACGGCGTCGACTGCCCGGTCCTGCTCCTGCGCAGCCCGCCGCTGTCGCGGATCGACGAGACGGTGCGGCTCGCCGACATCAGCCTCAACTCCGAGCTCGCCGTCATCGAGGAGCTGTCCCGGATCGCCGAGCGCCGGTCCAGGCTGCACGAGGTCATCCTGATGGTCGATCTCGGCGATCTGCGCGAGGGCGTCTGGCCGGACGACCTCATGTGGACGGTGGAACGCGTGCTGCGGCTGCCCGGCGTACGGCTGGCCGGGATCGGCACCAACCTCACGTGCTTCGGCGCCGTCCTGCCGTCCGACCGCAACATGGGCGAGCTGGCCGGGTACGCGACGAAGATCGAGAAGGACTTCGGCGTCGGCCTGTCGTACGTCTCCGGCGGCAACTCCAGCAGCCTGCCCTTCCTCCTGGACGGCCGGATGCCGCCCGGCGTCAACAACCTGCGGATCGGCGAGGCCATCCTCCAGGGCGGCCGGGACACCTTCTTCGACACCCCGTGGGAGCCGCTGGACCGCGACGCGTTCCGCCTCACCGGCGAGCTCCTCGAGGTCAAGGTCAAGCCGTCGGTGCCCATCGGCGAGACGGGGGTGGACGCGTTCGGCGGCCGGCCGGTCTTCGAGGACCGCGGCGACCGGGCGCGCGGCATCCTCAACATCGGCCGGGAGGACGTCGCCGTGGAGGCGCTGCTGCCGGACGATCCGGACGTCCAGGTGCTGGGCGCCTCCAGCGACCACCTGATCATCGACCTGGCGGACGTGCGCCCGCTCCCCCGCGTGGGCGACACCGTCGGATTCCATCTGGGCTACGCGGCGCTGCTCGCCGCGATGACCTCCGAGTACGTGGAGAAGGTGCCCATGCTCGACGACGCGCTGCCGCCGCCGCGCCCGTACCGCCTGAGCGCCGACCCCGCGCGGGCCGGACTCGTCGGCGACCTCCCCGCGCGCCTCGCCGCGCTCGGCTTCGCACAAACGGACCAGGCCGAGGGCGCGATGCCGCTGCGCTTCACCGCCGCGCCCTCGGCGGATCTGCTCACCGCGCTGGCCGAGACGTACGACGCGTACGGCCTCATCTGGCTCAGCGCGCACGCCGGGCTGAACTCGGGCGAGGCGCTCAGCCAGGCCTTCGGCCACGAGCCGCACGGTCCGACGGCCCTTCCTCAGCTCGCACCGGAGAACACCGTTCTCGTCGGCCTCCGCGAGGTCTCCGCCGAGGAGTCCGAGCACATCAAGGACGCCGGGCTGGCCGCGTTCACCATCGTCGACATCGACGTCCGCGGCATCCGGGAGATCATGAGGGAGGCCGTCCGGATCGCCCGCGGCGGCACCCGCGGTTTCGCGGTCGTCTACGACACCTCGGCGACCGGCGGCGACGGCATGTCCTCGCGCGAGACCCACCAGGCCATGGAGCTGGTCGCGGAGTCCGGGGCGATGCTCGCCCTGGAGGTCACCGGGCCGGCGCCGGAGAACGCGAGCGGGGTGACCGCCTACGTCCTCTCGGCGTTCGGCAGGACGATCCTCTGAGCACCGCCACGGCACCGGAATGGCAAGCTGGGGACATGCGCCTGGCGACCTGGAACGTCAACTCGGTCAAAGCACGTCTGCCGCGGATGCTCGAATGGCTGGCCGAGGCCAAGCCCGACGTTCTCTGCTTGCAGGAGACCAAGTGCTCCGCCGGCAACTTCCCGGCGGCCGAGGTCGCCGAGCTCGGGTACCAGACCGCCGCCCACGGCGACGGCCGCTGGAACGGCGTGGCGGTCCTCTCGCGGGTCGGCCTGGAGGACGTGACCCGCGGCTTTCCCGGCGAGCCCGGCTTCGTCAACCCGCCCGAGGAGCCGTCGCCGCTCGACGAGGAACTCCCGCCGCCCGCCGCCGAGGCCCGGGCGATCGGGGCGACCTGCGACGGCGTCCGCGTGTGGTCCCTGTACGCGCCGAACGGGCGCACGGTCGGCTCGCCGCACTACGCCTACAAGCTCGCCTGGTTCGCCGCGTTCAAGGCGGCCCTCGCCGATGAACTACTGGAGAGCCAGGCACTGGTGGCCACCGGTGACTTCAATGTGGCCCCGACCGACGCCGACGTGTGGGACCCGGCCGTCTTCGCCGGCTCCACGCACGTCACGCCTCCCGAACGGGAGGCCCTGGCCGGGCTACGGTCGCTGGGCCTGCACGACGTGGTCCCGACCCCGATGAAGGGCCCGCACCCGTTCACGTACTGGGACTACCGCGCCGGGATGTTCCACAAGAACATGGGCATGCGCATCGATCTCTTCTACGCGGGCGCTCCCGTGGCCGAGCGCGTGCGGTCGGCGTACGTCGACCGCGAGGCCCGCAAGGGCAAGGGGCCGTCCGACCACGCGCCGATCGTGGTCGACCTCGATTAGGGGGGCCGCCGGAGATTCGCCCTTACGCCGTCGAGCAACTCCATCTACCTTGGACCTAGCCGCTTGGACGCGAGGTGCGAAGTGCTCGAGACACTCGGGGTGAAGGTCGAGCGGATCGGCCTGTGGACGGTCATTCACCTGACCGGCGAGCTGGACCTCTGCGGCCGGCCCGTGCTGACGAACGCGATAGACCAGGTCGGCCTTGCCCCCCGGCCGCGCGTGATCGTGGACATGACCGAGGTCTGGTTCATGGACTCCTCGGGACTGGAGTCCCTGCTCCGGTCGAACCGGTGGATCCTCGCCCGCGGCGGGCGGCTCGTGCTGCTGGGCCTGCACCACCGGGTCCGCAAGATCCTCGACATCACCGGGACGTTCCGCGCCTTCGAGATGGTCGAGAGCCTCAGCGACCTGCCGGACTGACCGGCTGCCCCTCGGTCCGGTCCGCCCACTCGAACACCTGCCGCGGCGGCAGCTGCTCGGCGCTCACGATCCGTACCGCCCGGCACGCCTCGGCCAGGGCGTGCACGGTGCGCGGCCCCGCCGCCCCGTCGGGCCGCAGCCCGGCATTGCCCTGGAACTCCCGCACCACCGCCGTCAGGGCGTCCGGCTCCATCGGAACGGTGTAGCCGAGCCCGACCAAGATCTCACGAACCACGACCGGATCCGCCGTGGGCAGCTGCTCGGCGTGCGCGTCCAGGATGACCCGCGCCACCGCCCCCACCGCCGCGATGAATTTTTGCATCTCACCGCCCTCGACTCGACAGCGGACAGGGTCCTGCGAAATTGCCCCCTCAACTGTCGTCTGCCCACTACAAGGCCACTATGAACCATTCCAGGGAATTCGCGACGGCTGGCCGGCGAGTGAGATTCCGGGCCCCTCTACGCCACATACAAAAGACACAATGACATAAAGATCTCCCACTTCTTTGCTATGCGTTCTCCCAGGCCCGGAGATTTGCTTTTGCCAGGCCATGAAAAGCCCATCAATTCGGCGACCACCCGCCGCGATTGATTGCCCGCTGTAACGTTCGCCGCGGTGTCCGCTACGCAGCGTGAGCGGACGGCGCGCGGGCCGGCGCCACGGACGACAGGAGCACCCCGATGTCCCCTCTCATGATCCCCGCGGAGACGACGATCCTCACGGGCGCCGGCGGCTGGTTCGGCCGCGCCTACCTGGCCGCGCTGGCCGGCTCGGGCGACCCCGAACACGCCCGCCAGGGCGCCGTGCGCGTGCTGGTGCCCACCGCGTCCGAAGCCGCGTCCGTGCTGGACGTCCATCCCAAGGCCGAGATCTACATCGGGGACGTGGCCGACCCGGGGATCCTGGAGGATCTGATGCGCTCGGCCGAGGGCGCGAACGTCGTCCACGCCGCCGCAGTGATCCATCCGGCGGCCGTCGCCGACTTCGAACGGGTGAACGTGGGCGGCACGCGCGCCGTGCTCGCCGCGGCCGTCATCGCCGGTGTCCGGCGGGTCGTGCACATCTCCGCCGGCTCGGCGTTCGGCGTCAACCCGCGTCGCGACGAGACCTTCCGGCACGACGAGCCGTACCGGCCCTATCTCGGCTACGGCCAGTCCGCGATGCGCGCCGAACTCTCGGTCAAGGCCGCCCACGGCAAGGGCGGCGTCGAGACCACCATCGTCCGGCCGCCGTGGTTCTATGGCGAGTGGCAGCCGGTTCGCCAGGCCACGTTCTTCACGCTCTGCCGGACGGGTCGTTTCCCCGTCATGGGCAAGGGCGGCATGCGCCGTTCGATGGTCTATATCGGCAACCTGGTGCAGGGCGTGATCCGCGCCGAGCTGCATCCGGACGCCGCCGGAAACGCGTACTGGGTCGCCGACGAGCGCCCCTACACGCTGCGGGAGATCGTGGAGACGGTCCGGCAGGTCATGCGCGACGAGGGTTATCCCCTCTCCCACCGCACCCTGCGCGTGCCGGAGGTCGTCGGCTCCGTCGCCGAACGGGCCGACAGGCTCCTCCAAGCCCGCGGCCGCTACCACCAGGAGATCCACGTTCTCGGCGAGATGAACAAGACCATCGCCTGCGACGTGTCCCGCACCATCGCCGAGCTCGGTTACCGCCCCGACGTCGATCTCGCCGAGGGCATGCGCCGCTCCATCCGCTGGTGCCGCTCCCGCGGCATGGCCCTCTGATCCCCGACGGCGGGCCGGGGCCCGTCAACGACGGCCGGGCGATCGCGTCCAGCCCGCCAAGCCCGCCAGGCGCCGGGCCGGAGCGGTGAGGACGCGGCCGGCGCGGTAGCTCACCGATCCGCGGACGCTCACCAGGTTCGCCTCCAGCTTGGCGATCTTGACCTGCTGTTTGGCCAGTTCCTTGTCCTTGCGCGCGAGCTGGCGTTCGGCCCATCCGGCACGGCTGCGCACGGCCCTCAGGCCGGCGGTCAGCTCGCGGTGCGCGGAGAGGAGCTCGCGGTGGCCCATCGGCGCGGCGGCGACGGCGACCTCGCCGCACGCCAGCGCGTTCGCGAGCCGGTCCCGGGCACTCGCGGGGAGGCCCGCCTGCGCCGCGCCGATCTCCGCTTCGAGCTGGATCGCGACACCGCGCAGCCGGGCGTCGGCGGGGCGCCCGGCCATGACGTGCAGCAGGTCGGTGAGGTCGTGCACCGTCAGCGTCGGCGGCCACGGATGCGAGTGCGCACCGGTCGCCAGCACCGCCGCGAAGCTGAGCAGCATCCGGGCCAGGACCTGTTCCGGCGGCACGGGGCCGGCGAAGGCCCAACCCGGATCCAGCATCGCGAAGCGTTCCCCGTCGAGCACGACGTTGCCGGGAGTCGCGAACGCGGCGCGCCGCCCGCTCGCTTCTTCCGCCAGCCAGTCCGCGTAGCCGGTGAGCAGGGCACGCAGCCGGACGAGGTCGGCCGCCGCGCATGCCTCGACCAGGAGATCGAGCAGCAGGTCGCCTCTGGGGTAAGGCCCGGCCAGATCGGCGGGCACCCGGGTGACCCTGCCGGACGTCCGCGGCTCCAGAGACTCCGGGCACGGCCGTCTCGACCACGGACGATCCAGCACCAGTTCGACGGGCACCGACCACTCGGCGGCACCCGGGCCCTCGGCGACGAGCACGTCGGGCAGCCCGTCCACGGGAGCGGCGGCTCCCCGCGCCACAGCGAACCACGAGGCGGCGAACCGCTCCCCCTGGCCGCCCTGAAACGCCTGACGTACAAGGGCACACGGGTCGCCGAGCAGTTCCCGTCCCGCAAGCCCCTTCCTGCATGCGGACACGGCGACGTCTTTGGCGATGTCGTCGGAAAGCGCTCCGGCGCCCAGCAGAACGCCCGGCTGCTCAGACGACGGGTAGCCCGCGTAGAGCCGGTCGACCCGTAGCCCGGCCTCGGCGACTCCTCCCACGAACAGATCGAACGAGGAAGGAGCGAGCAGGGCTTGGGCAGGCTGCCAATTGCGGACGGAGTCGAACTCGGCCCCGTCGGCGGCAAGCAACCGATGAACGCCGAAGGGGTTCTCCACGCCGAGGAGCAAGGTGCCGTCCACAGCGAGCATGCCGGTGAGCCGATCCCGGAAGCGTGCCCAGGACGACTCCGGGTGTTCGGGTGTGACGAGCCGCCGGAGTCCGTCCAGCGCGATGATCACGTCGTACGGCTCGTGAGAGCCGGAGCCGTCGAAGCGGTCGAAGCCGCCGCACACCACCTCGGCCGAGCCGTACCGGTCCGCCGCCTGCTCCGCGTCCGGCAGGGACCGCAGCACGTATGTGACGTGCCCGGCCCGCTTGACCAGCAGGTCCAGCAACGCCGGATCGTGCGGCCCCACCACCAGCGCGCGGGCCCCGTCCGGCATCGTGCGCCGGACCAGCTCGGCGAGCGGCTCACCACCGGCCGCCGGGACCCCGGAGGCCAGATCGGACCAGCGCGGCATCTCGCCGCCGAGCGCCCTCGGGCCGTTCGGTTCGTTCATCGCGCATCCTCCGTGTGCTCCGGCCAGCGGAAGAGCAGGCGGAGCTCGTCCGGGGGGACCAACTGGTCGGCACCGAGCTCGGTAGCGGTGATCTCTCTGGCCGTCGCAAGGTCGACGTCGGTGCCGTGCAGTTCCGGATACAGGCGGGGAACGAGATCCTTGCCCTCGTACAGCGGGCTCACCCGTTCCATGAGCATGGGGTCGCCGTACACCGCGGGCTCGCATCCCGCCGAGACGCCGTAGAAGACGGCCGTCGTCAGCCGGTTGGAGGCGACCCGCCGATGCTTGCGCAGCTCGGCGAGCTGCCGGGGCAGGAACTCGGGGTTGTCGTCGCGCGGGCCGTGGCAGATGACGCGGAATCCGGCCTTCTCGTAGGCCCGGCGGACACGCCTGCGGCGGTGTTCGAGCCAGTAGAGGCAGACGGTGACCGGGCCGGGCTCGGTGGCCTTGATCTCGTCGATGAGACGCCGGTGATCTCCGTTGAGCTCGTTGCGGTCCCACCCGTGGAACGGATACCAGAGCGTGCCCGACCGCTCCCGGTCAACGGGCTCAGAAGCGTCGGGCTGGAGTGCCTGGAGGTAGTTCCACGGAGCGCCGATGACGCAGAAGTCGCGCCATCCCAGTGCCCGGCCGCGCCGCAGCACCACGTCGGACCACACGAACTTGGGATAGCCGTTGACGACCTTGTGCCCCGCGCCGAAGCCGTGCACGAACGTCCAGCCGTGCTGGACCATCCCGGCGATGCGTGGCGGTGGCGGTCCCGCGTTCAGGGAACGCGTGAGCCCGCAGTACCGCGCGAATACATGGGCATGGCCGTAGTGACGATTGGTCGGATCCATCGCCGCCCTGCATACCCGTGCGCCCAGCGGGCGACGCGCGCCCGGACGTAACGGAAGCCCCAGGTCACGATCTTGGATCGCCCAAGCTCCCGGCCCCCGTCGCGTCAGAAGAGCTCCCAGCTCACCGGCGTGCCCCGGGAGACGTCGCCGGCGAAGACCCGGCCGCGGACGGACTCGAAGGCGTCCGGCGGGAGCCCGCCGGCCGGCCGGATGGAACGGACGTTGTGCTCGGTCACCGGCTGCCCGGCCCGGACGTCCTCGACGACGAAGAGCGAGCGGCGGAAGCGCAGACCCTCGCGTTCGCCGGGCCGCGGCCCGATGCGCGCGGAGCCGAGCGACTGCCAGGCGCGCTCGCTCTCCACCACGAGGGCGCCGAGCTCGGCGGGCTCCAGCGAGAAGGCGGAGTCGACACCGCCGTCCGTCCGGTCGAGCGTCACATGCTTTTCGATCAGGCAGGCGCCGAGCGCCACGGCCGCGATCGGGACGCCGATGCCCGGCGTGTGGTCGGAGTAGCCGACGGGCACCCCGAACGTGCCGGCCAGCAGCGGCAGCGCGCGCAGATTTCCGTCCTCGGGCGCGGCCGGGTAGGAGGCTGTGCAGCCGAGCACGACGAGCTGCGCGCACCCGGCGGACCGGGCGGCGCCGACGGCGGCGTCGATCTCGCCGACGCTCGCCATGCCGGTCGAGATGATGAGCGGCTTGCCGGTGCGGGCGGCCAGCCGGATCAGCGGCAGGTCGACCAGCTCGGAGGAGGCGATCTTGTACGCGGGCACGTCGAGCGACTCCAGGAACTCGACCGCGCTCGGGTCGAACGGGCTGGAGAACGCGAGCAGCCCGTGCCGCCGGGCCCGCTCGAAGATGGGCCGGTGCCACTCCCATGGCGTGTGCGCCTGCTCGTAGAGCTCGTACAGGCTGCGCCCGCCCCACAGGTCGTGACCGTCGCCGATCCTGAACCTGGGCGACTCCACGTCGATCGTGATGGTGTCGGCCGTGTAGGTCTGGAGCTTGATCGCGTGGGCGCCCGAGCCCGCCACCGCGTCGACGATGGCCAGCGCGCGATCGAGGTCTCCGTTGTGGTTGCCCGACAGCTCCGCCACGATGAGCGGCCGGCTGCCCGGCCCCACGGTGTGCCCTCCGATTCGGACGGTGTGCTCCGCGGTGTGCACGGCCCGGCTCATGCGTCCCTCCCGAGTTCCACGCGAACGACCACCTGGTCGTGACCGTCGATCTTCCGTACGTACCGGCCCGACTCGACGAATCCGCAGCGCCGGTGGAGCTGGAGGACCGCCTGGTTGGCCTCCAGCACCTCCCCGCGCAGCACCCCCAGCCCGAGCGGCCCGAAGGCGTAGGCGATCGCCGCCTTCTCCAGGCCGAGCCAGGCGGGCAGCAGCTCGTCCCTCTCGGCGAGCCCGTCGAAGTCGAGATAGAAGCCCCACCAGGCCTCGGGCCCGGCGCCGGAGCCGCCGAGGCCGGAGTAGGTGACCACGCCCGACGGGATCTCCTGGTGCTCGTACACCAGGACGTGCCGGCTCGGGTCGGCGCGCACCGCCGACCACCAGCGCCGGTGCTCGGCCTCGCCGATCTCGTGGGTGGTGAAGCTGGCCTTGCGGACCTCGGGATGGTTGCGCCAGCGCCGCAGGACGGCCAGGTCCGCGTCGGAGGTGTCCCTGAGCATCGAAGCCCCCAATGACCATCGACTCGTCGCTACACTCCGTATTCGACTCAGCACGATACGCCATCACGAGGGGGAGCCGTGATCGATGACGAGAGGCTGCGGCAGGTGTTCCGCAGCGCGCTGAACCTGGGCGACGACTTCGTGGTCGACGCGCTGGAGTACCGCGGCGTCGACAAGTGGGACTCCCTCGCGCACATGTCGCTCATCGCGGCGATGGAGGACGAGTTCGGCATCATGATCGACACGGACGACGTCATCGACATGAGCTCGTTCACCAAGGCGCGCGAGCTCCTGGCGAAGCACCTTGTCTGAGGCGACGTCCGGGGCGCCGGCGGGCGGCCGGGTCGCGCTCGTCACCGGCTCGTCGCGCGGGATCGGCCTGGCCACCGCGCGCCGCCTCGCCGCGGACGGCTACTCGGTCGTGCTGCACGGGCGCACCCACGACGCGGCCGCGGCGGCGGCGAAGGAGTTCGACGACGAGCCGCTGGCCGTCGCCGGTGACGTCGGCGACCCCGCGGAGGTCGCGGCGATGATGCGCGCCGTGTTCGGCCGCCATCGCAGGCTCGACGCCCTGGTGGTCAACGCGGGCGTCCACGACGCGGGCATGCTGGGCATGACGGGTGCCGACAGTGTCCAGCGCCTCTTCGCGGTGAACGCGGCGGGCGCCGCGCACACGCTCCAGTCCGCCCTGGCCCTGCTGCGCCGCGGCATCGCCCCCGCCGTCGTCATGCTCTCGTCGGTGATGGGCACCAAGGGGGCTCCCGGGCAGGCGGTGTACGCGGCGTCCAAGGCCGCCGTCCTCGGCCTGGCCGCCTCCGCCGCCAAGGAGCTCGGACCGGCCGGCATCCGCGTCAACGCCGTCGCGCCGGGCTTCGTCGACACCGACATGCTGGCCGCCCTCGACGACGAGGGACGGGCCGAGCGCGTCGAGGCGACGGCGCTCGGCCGGCTGGGCCGCCCGGACGACGTCGCGGACGTCGTGGCGTTCCTGCTCTCGGACGGCGCACGCTTCGTCACCGGCCAGGTCATCGGCGTGGACGGGGGGCTGGTCCTCTGATCTCCCCCGCGACTCCGCTGATCCGGCCCGCCGCCGTGGCCGCGCTTCGGGCCGACACCCTGCTCCATCCCGGCGCGCGCCTGATCGACGCGGCCACCGGTGCCGGGCTGGCGGGAGCCGCCCTGCGCGCCCGGGTCGACGAGGCGGCCACCGCCTTCCTGTGCGCCCCGACCGGGCTCGTCATGGCGCGGACGCCCATCTCCGTCGACGCCGCGGTGCGCTATCTGGGCGCCATGGCCGCCGGACGCCCGATCGCGCTGCTCGACCCCGCCCTGCCCGCGGCGACGGTGCACGACCTGGCCGCGCGCTACGAGCCCGCCATCCTGGTCGGCGGGTCGACGGCGCCCGAGGGCTACCGGCCGGTGGATCTGCCCGCGCTGGGGCCGGCCTGGACTCCGGAGCGCGCCGTCGAGACGGAGATGCATCCCGATCTCGGGCTGCTGCTCGCCACGTCCGGCTCGACCGGCAGCCCCAAACTCGTCCGCCTCGCCCGCACCGCCGTCCTCGCCAATGCCCGGTCCATCGCGGCCGCGCTCGGCATCGACGGTGACGAGGTCGCGCCGACCAGCCTGCCGCTCTTCTACAGCTACGGCCTGTCCGTGCTCAACAGCCATCTGGTCGCGGGCGCGACGGTGGTCTTCGAGTCCGGCGGCATCGTCGAGCGGCCCTTCTGGGCCGCGGTCGACGAGCACGGGATCACCTCGCTGGCGGCCGTGCCCGCCCAGTACGCGATGTTGCGCCGGTTGCGCTTCGACCCCGCCCGCCATCCCACCCTCCGCACGCTCACGCAGGCGGGCGGTCGGCTGCGCGCCGAGCTCGTCGCCGAGTTCGCTGGCCGCATGGACTCCGTGGGCGGGCGGCTGCACGTCATGTACGGGCAGACGGAGGCGACCGCCCGGATGACCGCGCTGCCTCCGGGCCTGCTGGCGGGCAAGCCGGGCTCGGTCGGGCCCGCCGTCCCCGACGGCCGGATCTCGATCCGGACGGACGGCGGAGAGACGACCACGCCGCAGGTCTCCGGCGAGGTCGTCTACCGCGGCCCCAACGTGATGATGGGCTACGCCGAAAGCGCGGCCGACCTGGCTCGCGGCGACGACTTGGGCGGTGTCCTCGCCACCGGCGATCTGGGACATCTCGACGACGACGCCTGCCTCTATCTGACCGGGCGGCTGAAGCGCATCGGCAAGGTCTTCGGCACCCGGCTCAATCTCGACGACGTCGAACGCATGGCGATGGACGGCCTTGGCACCGTCGCGGCCGTCGGCGCCGACGACCGGGTGATCGTGTGGGCGGAGGGCGCCACGGCGGCGGCCTGCACGTCCGCCGCGTCGGCGCTGGCCGGCGAGCTGCGGCTGCACCACTCGGGGGTCGAGGTCCGCGGCATCGACCGCCTCCCGCTGCTCCCGAACGGCAAGGTCGACTACCGGGCGCTGGAGGTGCTCACATGACCGCCGCCGCCGACTCCTGTGCCTTCGCCCTCACCCAAGGCGAGAAGGACGCCCGGCTCGTTCCCGAGCTCGCCGCGCTCACCCGGCACCACCGGGCCGCGTGCCCGCCGTACGCGCGGATCCTCGACGCGATCGGGCATCCGTCAGGCCGGGAGTACGGCTCCGTCGCCGACCTTCCCTGGCTGCCGGTCAGGATGTTCAAGAACCACGACCTGAAGAGCGTCCCGGACGAGTCGGTGTTCCGGGTGCTGACCTCCAGCGGCACGACGGGCGGTCCCGTGAGCCGCGTCCATCTCGACCGCGAGGCGGCGGCGACCCAGGCGCGCATGCTGTCCCGCACCATGCGCTCGGTGCTCGGCCCGCGCAGGCTCCCGATGCTCATGGTCGACAGCCGGGCGATGGCCCGCTCGTCCAGCGCGCGGGCGGCGGGCGTCCTCGGCATGGCGAACTTCGGCCGCGACCACACCTGGATCCTGGACGAGGACGACCGTCCCGACCTCGCCGGGCTCACTGCCTTCCTCGCCCGCCACGGCGACGCCCCGTTCCTGATCTTCGGCTTCACGTTCATGGTGTGGGAGTTCCTGTACGAGCCGGCGCGGGCGGCGGGCCTCGACCTGTCCCAGGGGATCCTCGTCCACTCCGGCGGCTGGAAGAAGCTCGCGGCGCGGGCGGTGGGCAACGCCGAGTTCCGGAACGCGTTCGCCGAGCACACCGGGCTCACCCGGATCCACAACTTCTACGGCATGGTCGAGCAGATCGGCACCGTCTTCGTGGAGGGGCCCGGCGGCGGCTCGCTGCACTGCCCGGACTTCGCCGACGTAATCGTCCGCGACCCGGTGACCTGGGCCGAGGCCGAGCCCGGCGTGCCGGGTCTCCTGGAGGTCGTCAGCACGCTGCCCCGCTCGTACCCCGGGCACGTCCTGCTCACCGAGGACCTCGGCGTGATCGACGGCATCGACGACGGCGACTGGCCGGGCAAGCGGTTCTCCGTGCTCGGCCGCTTGCCGCGCGCCGAGGCCAGGGGATGCAGCGACACGTTCTCCGGAGAAACCTCAGGAGCAGAGCCAGGGGCGGCGGCATGAGCATCCGGCGGCACTTCCCGGCGGGCGAGCCCGTCCCCGTCGAGCGCCTTCTGGCCGATGTGGCGGCCGTGCCCGACGAGGGGCCGCTCACCGTGGGCGACGAGCGAGTGCGCGCCTTCCTCGCCCGTCTCTCGCGCTCGCTGCTCAAGCCCTCGGTGGTTCGGCGCCACCCCGAGCTGGGCTCGCTCGGCTTCTTCCTACGGCCGAGCGAGCTTTCCCGGATCCTCGACGGGCTGGCCGAACGCTCATCAGAGCGGCTCCGCTTTCCGCGCGGCCTGGTTTTCCACATCCCGCCCGCGAATGTGGACACGGTCTTCGTCTACTCGTGGGCATTGTCGGCGCTCGCGGGCAACGCCAACGTCGTGCGGCTCTCCAGCCGGGGCGGCGGCGTCTCGGACGTGATCCTGGCCGCTCTCAACGAGGCGGCCGAAGACGCGCACCCGGCCGTGGCTCAGACGCAGCACCTCATCGGCTACGAACGGTCCGACGCGACCACCCGGGCCCTTTCGGCGGCCTGCGACCTGCGGGTGATCTGGGGTGGCGACGCGTCCGTCGAGGCGATCCGGCGCCATCCGCTCCAGCCGTCCGCCCGCGATCTGACCTTCCCCGACCGTTCCTCGCTCGCGGCGATCTCGGTGACCGGCTGGCAGGACGCCGACCCCGGCCGGCGGCGGGCGGCCGCCGACGGGTTCGCCAACGACGCGTACTGGTTCGATCAGGCGGCCTGTTCCTCGCCCCGGACGCTCTTCTGGATCGGTGACCGCGCCGCCGCGCAGGCCGCCCGAGTGGAGTTCGAGGAGCTGCTCTCGGCCGCCGTCGCGGCGCGCGGCTTCACGGTCGACGCCGCGATGGCCGTCGAGAAGCGGGTCGCCGCGTACGGCATGGCCGCGACGGGCGACGCGGCCGCCGTGCGGTTCGACGGAAACGCGATCGCCACGCTCGATCTCTCCGAGCCGGGCCGCCTCCCCCGCCGCTGGCTCGGCGCGGGGACGTTCGCGGTCGCCACGGCCGGCACGCTGCACGATCTGGTCCCCTTGATCTGCCGCAAGGACCAGACCCTCAGCGTCTTCGGCTTCGCGGCCGAGACGCTGAGGGACTTCGCCGTCGCGGCGGGCGGGCGCGGCATCGACCGCATCGTGCCGTTCGGATCGGCGCTGGCCTTCGCCGCCACCTGGGACGGCTACGACCTGATGCGCGAGTTCACCCGCCTGACCACGGTGCGCGTCTAAGACGCGGCTAGAGGCGCCGGAGGTTGCGGCGGGCGACCCGCGGCGGCGCGGTGACCATCCGGCCGAACTTGAACGCCTTCGACGCGCGGATGCCCCGGAGCTGCGTCTTGAGCTCCTTGACCTGGGCCCGGCGGTGTTCGGCGGTCTCCTTGGTGCGCGCGAGCTCGTCCTCCTTGGCGCGCAGCTTGGCGTCGAGCCACTCGGCACGGGCGCGCGCCTCGGCGAGCTCCTCGCCGAGCCGGCGCCTGGCCAGCAGGGCCTCGCGGTGGCCGAGCGGCTCGCCGGTCTCCCCCGCCTCCAGCTCCGCCAGCAACCGGGCGTGCTCCGCGGCCGGCAGCCCCCGCCGGGCGGCACCGATCTCGGCTTCGAGCCGCACCGCCGTGCCGAGGAGCACGCGGTCACCGGGATGGCCCGCCATGGCCAGGAGGGTGCTCGCGATCCCGTCGAGGTCGAGGGTGGTCGGCCAGGGATGCCGGTGGCCGCCCCCCAGCAGCCGCGCGGCGAACCGGCGGAGGGCCAGCGCGAGCGCGACGTCGAACGGCTCGTCGTCCGCCAGTTCCCAGCTCGGGTCGAGGACGGCGAACCGGTCGCCGTCCACGATGACGTTGTCCGGGGTGGCGAACACCCTGGCCGTGGCGGGCTGCCCGGCCAGCCATCCCGCGTACGCCTGGAGCAGCCGCCGCAGCCCGGGAACGTCGGACATCGCGCACAGCCGGTGCAGGAGCTCGTCGAGCAGCCGCCCGCCCGGAACGGGCCCGGCCAGCCGGGCCGCCTCGCGCTGAACGCGCCCGGTGGTGCGCAGGCCCGGATCGCGGACGGCGGCGCGTTCCCAGCCGTCCTCGCGGCCGGTCAGCGCGTAGGAGACGGCCCAGTGGCCCGGGGCGTCATCACCGACCACGGCCGCCGGAAGGGCGCCGCCCGGCCTGACCACGACGATCCACGCCGGCGCCAGCCGGGCCCCGAGCCCCTGGGCCAGTGAGCGGCGCGCCAGGCGCCGCGGATCGGCCAGGACCTGGCCGCCCGCCACTTCGCCCGTGAGCGCGGCCGCCACGAGGACGGCCACGACGCCGTCGGCCGCGCGGCCGCGGTCGAGCTCGTCGACGTCGACGAGGAGGCCGGGCCCCGCGAGGTCCGGATAGGCGGCGAAGCATCGGACGGCCGCGGCACCGTCGCCCGAGACCCGGGCGGCCAGCTCCGCCGGATCACCGGGAACGGTCGTGTCGACGCCGTGCGGCGGATGCCACTGCTCGTCGGTCCCGGGCACGTCCGCCGGGGCGGGGTCGACCAGGCGGTGCACCCCGAGCTCGTTCTCCGCGCCGATGACCAGCACGCCCCCGGGTGCGAGCGCGCGGGTCAGCCGTTCCACCCCGTCCGACCAGGCCGGCACGGCGGAGTCCGGGGTGTGGAGGCGGCCGAGCCCGCCCGCGGCGACGACGGCGTCGAACGGGCCGATGTCGCCGAGCTTGTCGAGGCCTCCGCAGAGCACGGTCAGCCGCGCCGAGTCGGCGTGCCGGCGGCCGAGGTCCTGGGCGTCCGGCAGCGACCGCAGCAGGCACGTCACGCGGCCGCAGTGCTCGATCAGCCGGTCGACGAGCTCCGCGCGGTGCGGACCGGCGATCAGGGCGCTCCCGCCGGCCGGGACGGCGCGCAGGACGAGGTCTTCGAGGGCGGCTCCGCCGGGCAGGCGGCCGCCGTCGTCGGACCAGCCGGTCATCTCGCCGCCGACGAGCTGAACACCGTGCGACTGAACACCGGGGATCGGGGTCATGCTGCTGCCTCCTGACGCCAGCCGAAGAGCTCGCGCAGCTCCGCCGGCGTGACGAGATGGTTCGTTCCCAGCTCGGTATCGGCGATCTCCCTGGCGACGGGGAGGTCGATCTCGGCGCCGTGCAGTTCCGGCCAGAGCCGCCGCAGCCGCGCCATGCCGCCGAAGATGGGATGGGCGTTGTCCAGTTCCATCGGGTCGCCGTACACCGCGGGCTCGCATCCGGCCGAGATGCCGTAGAGGATCGCCGTGCTCAGCCGGTTGGACGCCACCCGGCGGTGCCGGCGCAGCTCGGCCAGCTGCCCTGGCAGGAACGCGGGGTTGGACCTGCGGTAGTAGAGGCCGCGGAAGCCGTGCGAGATGACGCGGAAGCCCGCCGACTCGTACAGGCCGCGGATCCGCTCGTCGTCGTACTCCAGCCAGTAGAGGCAGACGGTCACCGGCTCTCGCTCGACCTCGCGGATCTCGTCGATGAGGCGCTGATGGTCGCCGGTGACGTGCTGGTTCTCCCAGCCGTGGAACGGATACCAGATCGTGCCGGTGCGCTCTTCCGGCGCGGACGCGGCGGGTTCGAGGGCGCGGAGGTAGTTCCAGGGGGCGCCGATGACGTAGTAGCCGCGCCGTCCCATCGTCCAGCCGCGCCGGCGGCACGCGTCCGACCAGACGAAGCGCGTCCAGCCGGGCTCGAAGGGCTGGTACGTCCCGTAGCCGTCGAGAACGTTCCAGCCGTGCTGCAGATAGCCGTGGATGCGCGGCGGCCGTCCCTCGGGGAGGCCGCAGTAGCGGGCCAGCACATGGGCGTGCCCGTACCAGTGATTGGTGTGATGCACGTGTCCGCCTCAGGTGAGGATGTCGCGGAGGGACTCGACGACCCGGTCCTGGTCGCCGCGGGTGAGATCGGGGAAGAGCGGCAGGGAGAGCTGCTCGGCGTAGAAGGCCTCGGCGGCGGGGCACATCCCGCGCCGGTAGCCGAGGTCTTCGAAGACCGGATGCCAGTAGGCGGGGATGTAGTTGACCTGGACGCCGATGCCGGCCGCCCGCATCCGCTCGTACACCTCGCGCCTGCGCCCGTCCAGCACGCGCACGGCGTAGAGGTGCCACATCGGGTCCGCGCCCGGCCTGGCGGCGGGCAGCGTCAGCCCTGGCACATCGGCCAGGAGCTCGTTGTAGCGCGCCACCAGCCGGGCCCGCCGCTCCTTGAAGGTGGCGAGCCTGGCCAGCTGGCTCGAACCGAGCGCGCACAGCACGTCGGGCAGCCGGTAGTTGAAGCCGAAGGTGTGCACCTCCTGGTGCCAGCCGCCCTCGTCCGGCGAGCGCAGCAGCCCGGGGTCGCGGACGAGGCCGTGGCGCCGGAACAGGCGTGCCCGCTCCAGCGACGCCGGATCCTTGACCGCCACCGCGCCGCCCTCGCCGGTCGTCGCGTTCTTCGTCGGGAAGAACGAGTACGTCGTGAGGTCGGCCAGCGCGCCCACCGGCGTGCCGTTCCAGGTCGAGCCGAGCGAATGGGCGGCGTCGGCGATCAGCGGCACCCCGAGCCGGCCCGCGACCCCGCCGAGCGCCGGGTAGTCGGCGGGATGGCCCGCGTAGTCGACGGCGGCGATGGCGCGGGTGCGCGGGGAGCCCGCCGCGGCGGCGGCCTCCGGATCGAGGTTGGCGGTGTCGGGCGCCACGTCGGCGAACACCACCTCGGCCCCGAGCAGGACGGCCATCGAGGCGGTCGCGACGAAGGTCATGGGCGTGGTGACGACCTCGGTGCCCGGCCCGACGCCGGCCACCGCGTACGCGACGTGCAGCGCGGCCGTGCCGGAGGTGACGCTCACGCAGGGAACTCCGCCCGTCCGCTCGGCGAGCGCCTCCTCGAACGCCGCGACGGCCGGGCCCGCGGTGAGCCAGTCGCCGCGGAGCACGGCGGTGACCGCCGCGATGTCGCTCTCGTCGACGGACTGGCGGCCGTAGGGCAGCACGCCGGTCACACGCAGGACGCCATGAGCGCCCGCAGGTCGTCGGCCGTCAGCCACATGTCGTTGCCGTCCGAGCGGTAGGAGAAGCCTTCGCTGACGGCCTCGCCGCCCTGCGGGGGCATGTATCCCCACGTCGCGATCGTCGGCATGACGACGTACCGGTCGGCCTGCCGGATCGTGCGGTGGCTGTCGTCGGGCGCGATCATCTCCTCGTGCAGCTTCTCGCCGGGCCGGATGCCGACCTCGTGGACGAGGCTGTCGGGCGCCACGGCCTGGGCGAGGTCGACGATGCGCATGCTCGGGATGCGCGGCACGTAGAGCTCGCCGCCCTGCATCAGGCCGAACGAGTCGACGACGAACCGCACGGCCTGGTCGAGCGTGATCCAGAACCGGGTCATCCGCTTGTCGGTGATCGGCAGGCTCTCGCCGCGCTCGGCGAGCCGCCGGAAGAACGGGATCACCGAGCCGCGGCTGCCCATCACGTTGCCGTAGCGCACCACCGCGAAGCGCGTCTGGTGCTGCGCCGCGTAGTGGTTGCCGGACACGAAGAGCTTGTCGGCGACGAGCTTGGTGGCGCCGTACAGGTTGATCGGGCTGGACGCCTTGTCGGTCGAGAGCGCGACGACCTTGCGCACGCCGCAGTCGATGGCGGCCTCGATGACGTTCTGCGAGCCGCCGACGTTGGTCTGGACGTACTCGAAGGGGTTGTACTCCGCGGTGTCGACCTGCTTGAGCGCCGCCGCGTGCACCACGTACTCGATGTCGTGCATGGCCCGGCGCAGGCGCTCGCGGTCGCGGATGTCGCCGATGAACCAGCGGATGCGCTGGTCGTCGTCGAAGAGCTGGCGCATCTCGTACTGCTTGAGCTCGTCCCGCGAGATCACCACGATGCGGCGCGGGTCGAGACGGTCGAGCGCGTGGCGCAGGAACGCCCTGCCGAAGGAGCCCGTGCCCCCCGTGATCAGGATCGATGCCCCATTCAGTTCCACTGTCGATGACCCCCCGTATCGATTGGTGACTCTGAGTGAGAATCCTGCGGTAGCGTAGCGCCTCGCCTCGATTGCCGTGCTGAGCTGGAGAAATGCCGTGTCTATCCGAATAGTCGGGATGATTCAGGCTCGAATGGGCTCGTCCCGCCTCCCCGGCAAGGTCCTCCGCCCGCTCGCGGGCCGCAGCGTTCTCGGCTGGGTCGTGCGTGCCGCGCTCGAGAGCGGCGTGCTGGACGATCTGGTGGTCGCCACGACGACGCTGGCCGAGGACGACGCGATCACCGCGGAGTGCCGGCGGCTCCGCGTCGCGTGCCACCGGGGGCCGGTGGACGACGTGCTCAGCCGGTTCATGGGCGCGCTGGAGACCCACCCGGCCGATGCCGTCATGCGCTTCACCGCCGACTGCCCGCTGCTGGACCCGGCGGTGGCGCGCACGGCCGCCGCGGCCTTCCGCGCGGTCCCCGGGCTCGACTACCTCAGCACGGGGATCCCGCACACCCTCCCGCGCGGGCTGGACGTCGAGATCATCGGCGCGGCGGCGCTCCACCGCGTGCACGCCCTGGCCACCGACCACCACCGGACGCACGTCACGTCGTACGCGTACACGCATCCGCGGGCGTTCGAGCTCATGGGCCTGACGTTCAGCCCCTCCACCGCCCATCTGCGGGTCACCCTCGACACGCCCGACGACTGGGCGCTCGTCGAGGCGGTGGCCGCGAAGTTCGGCGACGTGCCCGTGCCGCGCCGGGAGCTCGTCGACTGGCTCGACCTCCACCCCGGCGTGCGCGCCCTCAACGCCCACGTCCGGCAGAAGGAGCTCGCGGAGGCGTGAGGGTCGGCATCCGCTGCGACGCGAGGCCCCGGATCGGTGCCGGGCATCTCATCCGGTGCGTCGCCCTGGCCGAAGAGCTCGTCCGCCGGGGCACGGAGGTCGTCTTCCTCGGCGAGGTGGAGGGCCCCGCGTGGATCCGCGCGCAGCTGGACTCCCGCGGCCTGCCCCTGATCCCGGCTCCCGCGCCCGCCACCGAGCTGGCCGCGGCGGCGCGGCGGGCGGGCCTCGATGCCATGGTGATCGACTCGTACGAGACCGATCCGGCGTGCGGACGGGAGCTACGGCGGGCCGGGCTGACGGTCCTCGCGATCGTCGACGGTGACCTGCGCGGCCAGGAGGCCGATCTCTACCTCGACCAGAACCTCGGGGCCGAGGAGACCGCAACCGACCTGCCGCGGGGAGCGGTCCGGCTCGCCGGGGCGGGCTACGTCCTGCTGCGCGACTCGGTCAGGCTGCTGCGCCCCGTCCGCCCTCGGGCGGCGACGCGCGGCCCCGCCCGGATGCTGTGCGTCTTCGGCGGAACGGACACCGCCGATGCCGCCCCGGCGGTCACGAGGCTGGCGGCCGAGACCTCCGCGCCGTTCCGGGCGACGGTCGTCGCCGCCCGGGCCGGGACGGTGGCGGCGCTCGCCGCCCTGCCACTGGCGCCGGGGCAGTCGGTCACGCCCATCCCGCCGACGGACCGGCTCCCGAGGCTGGCCGCCGGAGCCGACCTGGCGGTGAGCGCCGCGGGCTCCGCCACGTGGGAGCTGATGTGCCTGGGCGTGCCGGCGGCGCTCATCTGGGTGGCCGGCAACCAGCGGCTGGGTTACGAGGCCACGGTCTCGCGCGGTCTCACCGCGGGTCTGGGAAACCCGGCCGAGTACGGCGATCCGGCCGTCCGCACGCAGGCGATCGCCACGCTGAGACGCCTCCTCCTCGACCCGGCGGAGCGCGACGCCCTCGCCCGCCGAGGCCACGGCCTGATCGACGGGCGCGGCCGCGAACGGGTGGCCGACGCCCTCCTCGGCCACCCGCGCCGCTGAGCCCGCGCGTTCACGTCCCGCCCCGCGAGGTCACGTCCCGCCGAGCTCGAACATCCGGCGGATCACCCGTCCGGCGGCATGGCCGTCGTCATGGGGGCAGAACTTCGTCACGAACGCCTCGTACGCCTCGGCGTGGCCGAGCCGGACCTCCTCGATGTCGCGGAGCGCCGCGACTACCTCCCCGGAGGTACGCGACACCGGCCCGGGAGCCTCGGCCTCGAAGTCGAAATAGAAGCCGCGTACGTGGTCGCGGTAGACCTCCAGGTCGTACGCGTAGAAGACCATCGGCTTCCGCGTGACCGCGAAGTCGAACATCGCCGAGGAGTAGTCCGTGACCAGCACGTCGGCGATCAGGTAGAGCTCCGCGATGTCGGGATAGGCCGAGACGTCCACGACGAAGTCGTCGGCCTGCGAGGCGATGCGATCGGTGACCAGGTAGTGCGTGCGCAGCAGCAGCACGTGGTCGTCGCCCAGGACGCGGCGGGCCTCCTCCGTGTCCAGCGCGAGCTCGAACCTGCGGCGGCCCGGCGCGATGTTGTGGTTGTCCCGCCACGTCGGCACGTAGAGCACGACCCGCTTGCCGGCCGGGATCCCCAGCCGCCCGCGCACCTCGGCGGCGATCCGATGACGGTCCGGGCTCAGCAGGAGGTCGTTACGCGGATAGCCGGACTCCAGGATCTCGCCCCTGTACCGATAGGCGCGGCGCATGATGGGCGAGGCGAACGGGCTGGGCGACACCAGCAGGTCCCACTGCGGAACCTCCTGCCGGATCCACTGCTCGGTCGCGGCCCGCATGTGCGGCAACGAGGGCACGTCGAGCCCGAGCCGCTTCAGCGGGGTGCCGTGCCAGCACTGGACGTACACCTGGCCCGGCCGCTTCTCGAACCACGTCGGCTGGGCTTCGTTGCTGACGACGTAACGGGCCCTCGCGAGCGCCTCATAGTGATCGCGGCTGCCGGCGAGGACGGTCCGTGCCCCGAGCGGCGCGGTGAACCGGCCGTCCTTCGTCACCCACACGCACTCCAGGGACGTCTCCTGACGCCGTAGCTCCTCATAGATCATTCGAGGGCTGCAGGAGTACTGCCTGCTGCGGTAAGAGTCGAAGACGACGAGGTCGCGCAGCGGGAGGCTCCGGTAGCGGGGATAGTCCCGCTCCTGGAGCCGCTTCTGTGCGTACGGGCCACGTTCGTCCTCGGCCAGGGCCGTGCGGAGCCGGAGGCGGAGGGCGTCCGTGCGCTGCGTCAGCACACTCACCTCAACGGCACCGACCACGCGAGGCCCGGGCAGACCCCCGAGCGCGGTGCGTTCGATCGCCAGCGGCACCTCCTCGCCACCGATAGACGTCAGGAGCTCCCAGCCGCCCACCGCCAGCGGCACGTCCGTCCCGAAGGCCGGCACCGCACCGGGCGCGAGCTCGGCCGTGAAACCGGCGAACCGGTCACCGGACCAGCTCATCTCGACGCGATGCTCCTCGTGGGAACGTTTGTGGCGCAGCAGCACATGGCTCGGCCGCTCGCGGCCGGCGGGGCCGGTGTCGTCGCCGGCGATGCGGAGCCGGTCATCGGCGGTCCACTCCACCCGGGTGACGACGGGCTGGAACGGCCGTTCCAGCCCGCAGAGACTGCCGAACTTGGTCCTGGAGAGCGCGAACTCCCGATCGCATCCGGGGTGGCGCGCCTCCGTGAAGCCCTCGCCGGCCGTCAGCTTGATCCGGTCGGTGCCGTCGGTGAGCAGCAGATCCCAGGCGATCGACTGCCTCGACCGCTCGACCGCGTTCTCCCGTCCGGACACCAGCCGGTCCAGGGGAAGGCGCGCGGTGAACGCGAACCCGCCGTCCGGCCCGGCCTCCCAGTCGACCGTGCCGCGGACCTCTTCGGGGCCGTCCCGGCGAGACGCGACCACCGACGCGTCGTCCCCCAGGTTCTTCAGGATCCACCCGTCGAGTTCGAGCAGGCCCGCGCGCGACCGGTGCGCGGTCACGACGGCCTTCGCCCGCTTGACGCGGAGTTCGAAATGATCGTCGCCCGCCACGGGCTGCACCACGAACCCGTCGCCGGCCTCCAGCGCGGGCACCCATCTCGCCTGCGGCAGCGTGGGCGCGCCGACCGGTCCGGACACCTTCAGGCCCTGGGTGGCGACCTCGGCGTGGAGCTTCCATTCGCCGGGACGCCATTGCCCGCCGGTCCGGAGCAGCGCCGGATCGATCTCCACGGCGAAGCCCGACCAGTCGTAGCAGACGGCCGCGTCCACGGAGCCGGCCGTGACGTCGGGCCTGCGCACGCGCCGCACCGGAAGCTCGACCTTGGTGTTCCGCCGTGTGTCGTGCAGCCGCACGCGGATGCGGGTGTCCTCGGCGGCGGAGAGGTCGACGCGCCCGATGTAGGCGTGGCCCTCGACCACGAGCCGCCCGCGCCGCCAGGCGACGGAGTCGGCGTTCCCCTCGATCGCCAGCTCGCCGGTCACGTCATAGACGTCCCCGGGGATGGGGCGCTCAGGGTCCTCGAAGTAGGGGTACGCGGCGTACCAGCGCGGCCTGAACCGCCCGCGCCGGACGACGGGAGCGGCGAGCAGCCGCTGCCGGTCGAACGGCGCCGACACCTCGATCAGCTCCGGGACCATGCCGTTCTGGAGGAGGTGGAGCCGGAGCCGGGTGAACGCGGGCAGCGGCCGGGCCGTCCGGCGGCCCACCTCGCGCAGGAGCTCCCCCGCCCGCGCGGCGAGGCGCGCCGCCTCGGGCTCCTCCATCTTGGGCAGCGCGTCGGCGAGGACCATGAGGTCGTCGGCGAGGACCGCGCGATGGAAATCCGGCAGCAGGGCCGGCGCGTGCGCGCGCAGGACGTCGCACACCCGCCGGATCGAGGCCAGCCGGTCGGCGAGATCGTGCGGCTGGTCGGACGACTCCGAGGCGTCCCCGGGGCGCGCTCGCCAGTAGTGGACCGTGGTGGCGAGCAGGTCCACCTTGGACGCGCGCACATGCGCGGGAAGCACCACAGAGAGGTTCTCGTGCCTGCCCTCCGGGAAGACGAGCCCGCTGCCCTCCCAGAAAGAGCGCCGGAAGACCTTGTTGCCGATGGTCCGGTCCCCCAGCAGCGCCGGGTTCCGCGAGACGTGCGTCCGCTGGGCCGTACCGTCCGCGAACATGTCCGGGAGCACGGCGGGCGGCTTCGGCTGGTCGCCGTCGATGCGCTGGATCTTCCCCAGGGCGAAGTCGGACCCGGTCGATTCGAGCGAGCCGACGAGCAGCTCGAACGCGTGCTTGGCCAGCACGTCGTCACCGTCGACGAAGGCCAGGTAGTCGCCGGTGGCGAGCCGCGCCCCGGCCTGCCGAGCACCGCCGGGGCCCTGATTGCGCTGCTGGACGAGCCGGAACCGCGGATCCTTGGCCGCCCGCGCCTTCGCGATCACGGCCGCGTTGTCGGGCGACCCGTCGTCCACCACGATCACTTCGAGGTCGCGCACCGTCTGGCGTGCCAGCGACTCCAGGCACTCGCCGAGATGCCGCTCGACGTCGTGGACGGGGACGACGACGCTGATCTTCGGTGCCATCAGCGCTCCACGTCGATGAGCGGCCGGCGCTGCCGCGGCACCTCGGTCGTGCCCGGGACGACCGCTGGCGACGGTGCTGACGTCCGGGGCGCGGTGCCGGCCGTCATGGAGCAGGCGTAGGTACGGCTGGCGCGCCAGAAGCGGTAGATGATCAGGAGTTCGAAGACGGCCAGCATCAGGCCGGCGGCCACCGTGACCGGGAGGATCGCCCCGGTCAGCGGGCCGACGATGAAGGCCGCCATCTGGAACTCGATGCCGCTGATCAGATGCATCCGCACCCGCCGGCGCAGGAGGGCCCTGCGGACGCGGAGGTAGCGCGAGGGCCGCCCGCACCGTCCGCCCGAAGGCTCGGCGGACTCGGCCGGAGCGTCGTCGTCCTCCCCGCCTGCCGCCTCGTCGGTCATCTTGCGCCGCGCCTTGGCGATCTGCGGCCCGTTGAGGTAGCGGATCATGTCCAGGGCGAGGATCGCGAAGCCGAGCCAGAGGAAGGCGGCCTGCCCGGTCGCGAGGAACTGCCCGCCGGTCAGGGCGACGGCGCACAGCGCGTCGCGGATCCGGTCGAGCATGAAGTCCAGCCAGCCGCCGAACGGCGAGCCGGTGCCCCTCAGCCGGGCAATCTTGCCGTCCACGCAGTCGAGCACGAAGCCCAGGTGGTAGAGCAGCGCGCCGAGCGCGAGCCATCCGGCGGAGGCCTGGGCGAAGCAGCCGGCCGCCCCCGTCCCCAGCGCGAAGGCCGCGAGGGTGATCTGGTTGGGAGTGATCGACGTGCGGTTCGCGACCAGCCAGGTCAGCCGGACGGCGATCGGGTCGACGAGCAGCACGGTCCACCACGCGTCGCGGTGCTTGCAGACAGCACGCACGTTTTCCATCGAGAACGTCGCCATGGACCCAAGCATGGTGACAGACGGTGGTTCGTCAGGCGCGCATCGCGATTACAGGACCATCGCCTGGCCCAGACTTGACTTCCTCTGGAGGAGGTCGGCGAGAAGCGTCTCCCAGCGGCCGCGCATCGCCTCGGGTCCGTACTCCGCCGCGGTCTCCCGCGCGGCCGCGCCCAGCCGCCGCCGGAGCGGCTCGTCCTCGATGAGGCGGCAGATCGCGGCGGCGAGACCGGGGCCGTCCTCGGGCGGTACGAGCAGCCCGTTCACACCGTCGACGATGACCTCGCGCGGCCCGGTCGGGCAGTCGAAGCTCGCCACCGGCAGCCCGCAGTTGAGCGCCTCCAGGAGGATCATGGGGAAGCCCTCGAACCTGGAGCTGAGCGTGTAGATCGACGCTTTCGCGAGTTCGGTGTCGAGCTGTGAAGTGGAGCCCATCAGGAGCACGTGGTTGTAGAGATGGTGCCGGTGGACCAGCTTCCGCAGCCGTTTCTCCGCCTTGCCCGCTCCGTAGATGTGGAGCCGCCAGTCCGGATGCCGGGCCGCCACCTGGGCGAAGGCCGGGATCAGCAGGTCGAACCCCTTCTGGGCCGTCAGCCGCCCGGCCGCCGCGACCACCCTGCTCGAATGGCCGGTCCGCGGCACGTCCAGCGAATGCAGCGGGTTGGGGATCCGCTCGGTCCGGACGCGGCCCGCCAGCGCCTCGTCGTACTCGGCCCGGTCCCTGCTCGTGAGCGAGACCACCGCGTCCAGGCGCGGGTAGGACTCGACGATCGCGGCACGCACCTCGGGCTTGTAGCGGCCGAGGTGCATGTGGTCCTGCGCGACGCGAACCAGCCGTTCGGGTGCGTGCCATGCGGCCAGCAGGTTGAGGCCCGGCCTGGTGGTGACCACCACGTCGTCGTCGAGGTCGCGCAGGAAGGCGGCGAACGCCCGCTCGACGGCACGGGTGAACACCTCCTTCGCCGCCTCGCCGGCCGGCACCTCCACACCGGGTTCGGCTTCCGTATCCGCGGCCTCGCAGGTCCGGCGCCACAGCCGGCCCTCCCGCGCCCGCGGGGCCCGCGCGTTCCGCGACGCCTCGCGCTGGTCGACGACGTCGACGAGCCGGACGCGCGGATCGATGGCGAACTGCGGCTCGGTCCTGCGGCGGACGACGCTGGCGAGGCGGACGTCGTGGCCGGCGGCGGCCATGGCGTTGGCCTGGTTGACGACGGTGCGGATCGTTCCGCCCATGCCGTACGCGTGCAGCACCGCATAGGTGATCCTCATCGGGTGCGCCGGCTCTCCAGGACGAGGTCGCCGCCGGCGCGGTAGCCGGGCCGGACCCGGAACCGCTGGCGTCCCTCGACGCGCTGCCACGGGAAGGTGATCGACTCCGCCTTCGGCGGGACGCCGCGGTGGCGGCCGACGCGCAGTTCCAGGATCTCCCCCTCGTCCTCGCAGACCAGGTGAACGTCCCATTGCGCGTCCAGGAGCGGCAGCGGCAGGGCCAGCGACCCGATCGGCACGGTCACCTCGAACCGGTCACCGGTCACCGTCGCGATGAAGGGCCCGGGCTCCCGCCAGAACGTTCTGCGGGCGCTCTGGAAGGGACGGAGCGCGTGCCCGCGCGCCGAGGCCGGCCGGCCGGCGGGCTTGCGAAGGGTCAGGCGCACCCGCCACAGGCGATCGGCGGGGACGGACGGATCCAGGGTGCCGAGGAGCCTGATCTCCTCGTCGCGCGCCCAGATCTCGTCGAGCTCGGCATACCTTCGCCTGGTCGTCGCCGTCCCCATCGTGTCCCCTCGCCGACGCGTCATCACCAGGAGTGAACCGCAGCGGTCACCGGCGACCAGGCGACGGTGACGAAGACTTTGCCTCGGGCTTGGAAGGACCCGACCTTCAGGCGCGCTGGACCCGTACGCGCGCGCCGTCCGCCGCCACGGCGGACCGGACGCTCTGCGCGAGGGCCGCGAACTCGTCGGCACGGGGTGAGGTGGAGCGGTAGCCGAGGCCGACGCGCCGGTGCGGGGCGGGCGCCGTGAAACGGCGGACGGCCAGGTCCGGGGCGCGGCGGGTCTCCACCGGGAGGGCGGTCTCGGGCACGAGCGTCACGCCCAGCCCGCCCGAGACCAGCTGGACGAGCGTCGCGAGGCTGGTGGCGTACGTGGCGGCGGCCGCGCGGGCGCCCGCTTCACGGCAGACGTCCAGGGCCTGGTCGCGCAGGCAGTGGCCCTCATTGAGGAGGATGACGTCGAGGTCGGTGAGCGCGGAACGCGGCAGGGGCTCGTCCGGGTTTCCCAGGTCATAGGCATTCGGGGCGACCAGGACGAAGTCCTCGTCGTAGAGCTTGAGCTCGGTCACGCCTTGGGCCGGGACGGGCAGCGCCAGAAGGACGACGTCCAGCCGGCCCGCGAGGAGCTCGGCCGTGATGGCCTCGGTCTGCTCCTCGTGGACCGACAGCTCCAGCTCGGGGAACTCGGCGGCCAGCCGTGGCAGCACGATGGGCAGGAGGTAGGGCGCGACGGTCGGGATCACACCCAGCCGGAGGGGCCCGACGAGGGACCCGCGAGCGGAGTGCACCTCGTCCACCAGGCGGTCGAGCTCCGCGAGCACGATCTCCGCGCGGCGGGCCACCCGTTCGCCCGCGGGCGTGAGGAGGACCTTGCGCGTCGTCCGCTCGACCAGCCGGGTGTTCAGGGTCTCTTCGAGGGCGGCCACCGCGCCTGACAGGGCCGGCTGGCTCATCCGCAGCGCGGCGGCGGCGTCACGGAAGTGCAGGTGTTCGGCGAGCGCGAGAAAGGCCCGCAACTGGGCGACCGTCGGCCTGCTGATGGCTCACTCCCATTCGATCGTGCCCGGGGGCTTGCTCGTGATGTCGACGGTCACGCGGTTGATCTCGGGGACCTCGTTGGTGATCCGGGTCGAGATCTTCTGCAGGACGTCGTAGGGCAGCCGCGCCCAGTCGGCCGTCATCGCGTCCTCGCTGGTGACGGGCCGCAGCACGACCGGGTGGCCGTAGGTGCGGCCGTCGCCCTGGACGCCCACGGACCGCACGTCGGCGAGCAGCACCACCGGGAACTGCCAGATCTCGCGGTCGAGACCGGCGCGGCTCAGCTCCTCGCGCGCGATCGCGTCGGCCTCGCGCAGGATGTCGAGGCGCTCCCTGGAGACGGCGCCGATGATGCGGATGCCGAGCCCGGGCCCGGGGAACGGCTGGCGCCAGACGATCTCGGCGGGCAGCCCGAGCTGCTCGCCGAGCGCCCGGACCTCGTCCTTGAAGAGCGTGCGCAGCGGCTCGACCAGCTTGAACTGCAGGTCGTCCGGCAGCCCGCCGACGTTGTGGTGCGACTTGATGTTGGCCGCGCCCGTGCCGCCGCCGGACTCGACGACGTCCGGGTAGAGCGTGCCCTGCACGAGGAACTCCACCGGCTCGGCCGACGCCTCACCGACGATTTCCCTAGCTGCCTCTTCGAAGACCCGGATGAACTCGCGGCCGATGATCTTGCGCTTCTCCTCGGGGTCGGTGACCCCGTCGAGCGCCGCGAGGAACCGTTCCTGCGCGTCCACCACGTGCAGGTTGACGCCGGTGGCCGCGACGAAGTCCTTCTCGACCTGCTCGGCCTCGCCCTTGCGCAGCAGCCCGTGGTCGACGAAGACGCAGGTGAGCTGGTCGCCGATGGCCCGCTGGACGAGCGCGGCGGCCACCGCGGAGTCGACGCCGCCGGACAGGCCGCAGATGGCCCGCTTGCCGCCGACCCGGGCACGGACGGCCTCGATCGACTCTTCCGCGATGTTGACCATGGTCCAGTTCGGCCGGCAGCCGGCGCCCTCGTACAGGAACCGGCGCAGCAGCTCCATGCCGTGCTCGGTGTGCAGCACCTCGGGGTGGAACTGCACGCCGTAGAAGCCGCGCTCGCGGTCCTCCATGCCGGCCACCGGCGTGACGTCGGTCATCGCGGTGACCGTGAAGCCCGCCGGGGCCTCGCGCACGAAGTCGCGGTGCGACATCCACACCGACTGGTGGACGGGCAGGCCCTTGAACAGGACGCCCGGGTCGGTCACCGCGATGGTGGCGCCGCCGTACTCGGCGACCTCGGAGTTCTCCACCGTGCCGCCGAGCGCCTGCGCCATCACCTGGTGCCCGTAACAGATCCCGAACGTGGGGACGCCGAGCTCGAACAGCCCGTCCGGGACGACCGGCGCGCTCTCGGCGTAGACCGACGCCGGGCCGCCCGACAGGATGATCGCCTTCGGCTTCTTCGCGAGCATCTCCGCCGCCGGCATGGTGGACGGAACGATCTCGCTGAACACATGACACTCGCGCACGCGCCGTGCGATCAGCTGCGCGTACTGCGCACCGAAATCGACGACGAGAACGGTGTCAAAAGACTGGTCGACGGACACCAACAGCGCCTTTCGCAGGGCAAACAGGGTTTCGGCGAAGGACCACCAGTCTAGAAGCCCTTCCCGAGGTCGCGTGTCAGCCGGGGGGTGACGTGTGCCGAGCCCTCCTCAGGAGGGGATCGCGACGCGCGCGTCGCGGTGGAGGCCGATGTCGGTGACGGCCTGCGCGGTGGCCTGCTCCATGGCCAGCCTGGCGGCCTCGGCACAGAGGGCCGAGCCCGGCGCGACGATCTGCCGCTCCGCGTTCTCGGCGGCCTCCAGGGCGGCGCCGGCGGCGAGCCGCGCGTCGTCGACGGCCTGGCCCGCCACGCACCACTCCTCGTGGGCGAGGGCCTGGAGGATGGCCCGCGAGGCCCAGGCGGAGTCGGTGGCGAGTTCCGAGAGCCTGCGGGCCGTGCCCTCCAGCGTGGAGGCGGGCTCGTCGGGCGCCAGGTCGGCCACGCCGAGAGCATGCATCTGGGCGGCGCAGGCCGCGTGGACGACCCGCTTGGCGGCCGTCGCGGCCGCCGCCCCGTCGGGCCGCGCGCCGGCCTCGGCGGTGTCGCGGGCGAACCGGGCGGCGAGCCTGGTGTAGGCGATGACGTGCTGAATCGGCATAGGGCAGAGACCTTCCTGACGGAATGTCGGTAAGTCATTTGTTTACGCCATATGACCAGATGTGTGAAGCGTTGCCGGCGGTATTTTTCCTCACGTTCACAAGCGATACCGGAACAGATAAAGCGGCTGTCTGATACCTCTTGGTCACGCTGTGCGTTCGCTCGTCTCCCGCCCGCCCCCCGGACCTCCGAGGATCGACGTGAAGCTGCTCGCCGTCGCCGTCGCGGCACTGGTCGCCGCATCCGTGCCCGCCGTCCCGACCCCCGGCACGACCCCCGGCACGACCCCCGGCACGATGAGCGCGCCGCGAGGGCCGGACGGCGGCTGCGCCCGGCCTGACGCCCGGATCCGGCCCGGCGTCCACGGAGCCAGGGAGCGCAACGAGCTCACTCCGGCCCAGGTCGTGAACGTTGAGCGCGAGCTGGGCGGGCTGCTGTCGGCGCTCGGCGCCAAGTCGCCCGGCAACGACCGGACGCGGCGGCGGTCGCTCGGCTGGATCAAGATCCCCGTTTACTTCCACGTCCTGCACGACGGCCGGCGCGGCAACCTGCCCCTGGCCCTGATCGAGCGTCAGATCGGGGCGCTGAACGCCGCGTACGGCGGCCGCCTCGGCGGTGCCGACACCCACGTCAGGTTCGCGCTGCAGAAGGTGACCCGGTCCGACAACGCCGACTGGTACGCCTATCCCGAGACGTACGAGCGCGCCTACAAGTCACGGCTGCGCAAGGGCGGGCCCGGCACGCTCAACCTTTACAGCGCCGATCTCGGCGACGAACTGCTCGGCTGGTCCACCTTCCCCTGGGAGTACAAGAAGGGGCCGCGGATGGACGGCGTCGTGATCCACATCGGCAGCATGCCGGGCGGCTCGATCGAGAACTTCAACCGCGGCTTCAGCGGCGTCCACGAGATCGGGCACTGGCTCGGGCTCTACCACGTGTTCCAGGACGGCTGCGCGAGCCGGGGCGACCGGGTGGCCGACACCGCGCCCGCGCGGGAGTCCACCGAGGGCTGCCCGCGCGGGAAGGACACGTGCCCGCACGGCGGCCGCGACCCGATCCACAACTTCATGGACTACAGCTTCGACACCTGCATGGACCAGTTCACCGCGGGGCAGGGCGTCCGCATGCACAAGATCTGGTCCGCCTACCGCGGCTGACCCGCGACCCGCCGGCTCAGCGCGCCTTGTACGCGGCGAGGAGCCGTTCGGCGTCCGCGGGAGGGAGATGGCGGACGGCCTCGCGGATGGCCACGCCGGAGATCGTGCCGGTCCGGGCCGCCACCCAGTCGCGGACCCAGTCGGCATGGCCCTTCTTGGTCAGTTCGCGGAGCACCCAGCCGAGGGCCTTGCGGATGAAGAACTCGCGTTCCCCGATCAGCGCGTCCCCGTACGCGGAGATCCGGGCGAGGTCGGGGGCGCCGGCGCGCACACCCGCCAGCAGCGCCAGCATCGCGGTCCGGCGGATCCAGAAGTCAGGGTCGCCCACCCACCGGTCGAGCACGGCGGCCGACTCGGGGTCGCGCAGCACCAGGCCGCCGACCACCTTCTCCGCGAGGTGGTCGACATAGACCCAGCTCGCCGAGTCCCTGACGAGGCGTTCGGCGAAGGCGAGATCGTCCGGCTCCAGCAGCGCGACCCGGCGGACCAGGATCTCGATCGCCGCCATGCGCGTCTCGTGGACGGGGCGGCCGGATTCGGTCGTGGTCCACAGCGCCTCGGCGAGTGCGAGCAGGTCGGCACGGCCGGGCTTGGTGCGGAGGGCCGAAACAGCGATCTTGCGAAGCGGCCCCATGGGCACGCCGATGTGCGCGAAGTCGCTCTTGAGGTAGCGCCGCTCGCTCTCCGACCGCACCGGATCGGCCTGGGCGCGCAGCTCTTTCTCGATCCGCGCGGCTTCCCGGGGGACGTCCATGGTGCCACGGTACGACTGATGATCACACTCTGATCACGGCCGTACAAGTTTGTACTAACTGAATCCCGAACGGGCAGATGATCTTGAGTAATGATCATCGGGCCTTCCCCTCGGGGCCCACCCGACGAGAGGACTCCCCATGCCAGGCCTCCGGACCCGAGCCGGCGTGCTGGGCGCGCTCGCCGCCGCGCTCACCACGCTGTCCGTCACCCCCGCCATGGCGACCACCCCCACGGCCGCCGTCATCGCGCCCAAGCCCGCCACCGCCGCTGACGCGGTCAATCCGAACGTCATCCTCTCCATCGCGGAGCGTCCCGACGTCGGCGCGCCCTGGACCGACCGCCAGGCCAAGTCGAAGGCCGACACCCTTCCCTGCGGCGTGTACGAGCGCCCGACCGGCGCCGACGCCGGCCTCACCTACTTCCACCAGGCCACGAACTACTGGGGCTGGGACACCGCGCTGGTGTTCCCGACCGCGGCGAAGGCGGACGCGGCGTACCGGCAGTACCAGGCGGACCTCCTCACCTGCGAGGACCGCAACCCCGAGACCGAGTACCCCGCGATGTACATCAAGGACCTCCGCCAGGTCGACACCGAGGACGGCGTGCCGGTCTACAAGGCGCTCTCGAACCCGAGCGGCTACCCGGGCGCCGGGTACCAGTTCGCCGTCGTCCGCCAGGGCCGGGTGCTCTACTCGCTGGTGACGTGGGACCAGCGCTGGACCGAGCACCCGACCGTCGAGTTCGGGCCGGCCATCAGGAACATCAAGAACCGGATCGCCACCTACTACCCGTGATCCGCACCCGGTGAGATGACGCGCGGCGGGCCGGTGGCCCGCCGCGCGTTCGTCTCTCCGCCGGAAACTCAGGTGATCTCGGCTCAGGTGATCTCGACGATGGGCAGCCGGAGTGCGGCCGGGGCGTCGACCGGAACGGCCGGGTTCTTCGGGGCGACGGCGGGGAGACGCCGGTAGCCGCTCCCGAGCGCCGGTCGGCTGTCGTCCTCTCCCTTGTTGGGCCAGAACGACATCGCGCGTTCGGCCTGCGCCGTGATGGTGAGCGACGGGTTCACGCCCAGGTTGGCCGAGATGGCCGAACCGTCCACGATGTGCAGGCCGGGGTGGCCGTAGACCCGGTGGTACGGGTCGATCACGCCGGTCTCGGACGAGTCGCCGATGACGCAGCCGCCGAGAAAGTGCGCGGTCATCGGGATGTCGAAGAGGTCGCCCCAGGAGCCGCCCGCGATCCCGCCGACCTCCTCGGCCAGGAGACGGGACGCCTCGTGGCCCTCGGGAATCCACGTCGGGTTGGGCTCGCCGTGGCCCTCGGCCGCCCGGACGTCCCAGCCGAACGGCCCCTTCTTCGGCCTGAGGGTGATCGAGTTGTCGCGCGTCTGCATGACCAGGGCGATGACCGTCCGTTCGGACCACGTGCGCACGTCGAAGAGCTGCACCAGGTCCCGGGGCCGCCGCGCCACCTGGCCGAGGAACTTCAGGAACCGTGGCCGGTGACGCTCGCCGGGACGGTCGCCGTCCACCAGGAGCGTCTGCAGCCCTGCCATCAGGTTCGAGCCCTTGCCGTAGCGCACGGGCTCGATATGGGTCTCCGGCGTCGGGTGGAACGACGAGGTGATCGCCACGCCCTTGGAGTAGTCGGGCCCGGGCACGCCGTTCTTGCGGCCCGCGCCCAGGATCGCCTCGGAGTTGGTGCGGGTCAGCGTGCCCAGCCGGTCGGAGATCGCCGGTAGCAGGCCCGTCGACTTCAGCTTGTGCAGCAGCTTCTGCGTGCCGTACGTACCGGCCGCGAACACCACCTGCTCGGTGGTGAAGGTCTTGCGGTCGCGGCCGAACGAGCCGGTCCGCACGATCTCCACCTCGTGGCCGCCGCCCGCGAGCGGGCTCACGCGGGTGACCCGGCTGAGCGGCATCACGCGCGCACCCGCCTTCTCGGCGAGGTAGAGGTAGTTCTCGGTGAGCATGTTCTTGGCGCCGTGGCGGCAGCCGACCATGCACTCGCCGCACTCGATGCAGCCGCGCCGCCGCGGCCCGGCGCCGCCGAAGTACGGGTCGTCGCTCTCGGCCCCGGGCCCGGCGCCGAAGTGCACGCCCACCGGGGTCTTGACGAAGGTGCCGCCCTTGCCCATCCGGTCGGCGATCTTCTTGATCTCCACGTCCGCCGCGGTGGTGGTCGGGTTCTGGACGACGCCCAGCATGCGCCGCGCCTGGTCGTAGTACGGCGCGAGCTCGGCCTGCCAGTCGGTGATGTGGGCCCACTGGCGGTCCTGGAAGAACGGCGCGGGCGGCACGTACAGGGTGTTGGCGTAGTTGAGCGAGCCGCCGCCGACCCCGGCGCCCGCGAGCACCATGACCCGGCTGGCCTTGGCACCGCGGATCAGGTGGATGCGCTGCATGCCGGTGAGCCCGAGGCCCGGCGCCCAGATGTACCGCGAGACCTTCCAGTTGGTCTTCGGCAGCCCGGGGTAGCGCGAGCCCGGCGCGCCGTCCGGCCCGCTGTCGAACCGGCGGCCCGCCTCGATGACGCCGACCTTGTAGCCCTTCTCGGTCAGCCGCAGCGCGGAGACGCTGCCGCCGAACCCTGATCCGACGATGAGAACGTCGAAGTCGTGCCTGCCGGCCACGAAGACCCCCTACTTGATCCGCAGCCGCTTCATGACCTTGACGCCGGTGGACATCAGGTCGGCGAACTTGTCGAACGAGACGTTGCCGGGCGGCTCCAGGTCCATGAAGTGCTGGCTGGCGATGGTCTGCACCTCGGTGAACTTGAGGAGGCCCTCGGCGCCGTGCCGGCGGCCGACGCCGGACTGCTTGAAGCCGCCCATCGGCGCGTCGTAGGAGGCGAAGGCGGCGCCGTAGCCGTCGTTGATGTTGACCGTGCCCGCCTGGATCCTGGCGGCGAGTGCCCGTCCGCGCGCCACGTTCTTCGTCCACACCGAGGCGTTGAGGCCGTACTGGGTGTCGTTGGCGGTGGCGATGACCTCGTTCTCGTCGCGGAACTTGTAGATCGCCACCACCGGGCCGAACGTCTCGTTCGCGCACAGGTCCATGTCGGTGCTGACGTCGGTCAGGATCGTCGGCTCGTAGAACCACGGGCCGATGTCCGGGCGGGCCTTGCCGCCCGCCAGCACCGTCGCGCCCTCCTCGACCGCCTGGTCGACGTGCTTGCTCACCACGTCGAGCTGCCGCTGGAAGGTCAGCGAGCCCATCTCCGCGTCGAAGTTCAGATCCGTGCCGAGCTTCATGCCCTTGGTCAGCTCCACGAACTTCGGCACGAACCGGTCGTAGACGTCCTCGTGCACGTACATCCGCTCGATCGAGATGCACAGCTGCCCGGCGTTGGTGAAGCAGGCGCGGACGGCCCCGCGCGCGGTCCGCTCGACGTCGGCGTCCGCCAGCACGATCATCGGGTTCTTACCGCCGAGCTCCATCGAGTAGCTCACCAGCCGGGGCGCGACCTTCTCGGTGATCGCCCGGCCGGCCCGGGTCGAGCCGGTGAACGAGACGTAGTCGGCGTTGTCGATCAGCGGGTCGCCGACCTCCGCCGGGTCGCCGACGACGATCTGCCACAGGTCCCTGGGCAGGCCCAGCGCGACCATCAGATCCAGGACCCACAGGCTGGACAGGCAGGTCTGGGTGTCGGGCTTGTGGATGACCGCGTTGCCGGCCATCAGCGCGGGGGCGATGTCGCTGGCCCCGAGCGAGAACGGGTAGTTCCAGGGGGCGATCAGCGCGACGACGCCCTTGGGGTGGCGCAGCTCCTGGACGCGGGTGACGCCGGGCATCATGCCCTGGCGGCGGCGCGGCTTGAGCAGCTTCTCCGCCCGCCGGGCGTAGTGGAGCGAGCACAGCGCCACGTCGAGGAACTCCTCCAGCGCGTGGCGGCGGGCCTTTCCGGTCTCCAGCTGGATGACGTCGAGGATCTCCTCGCGGCGGTCCACCAGGGCATCGGCCAGGCGCAGGAACGGCTTGACCCGTTCGCTCACCGGCAGCGCGGCCCAGGCGCGCTGAGCCTCCCGGGCCCGTTCGTAGGCGGTCAGCACATCCTTGGAGCTCGACACCGGGAGGGTGGCGAGGGGTTCCCCGGTGAAGGGCGCGGGGATGGTGGCGGTGTCGGCGCCCTCGGCCACGATGTGGGAGGTCAGCCGCTCGATCAGGGCAGCGGAGAGCGTGCCCTCGGAGGCCTTCGCAGATGCCATGCCAGCAGACTATGACCACCCGGACATTCGACGCTACCCGCAAGTAACGAGCCATTCCCGGTGACGTGCGCCACAGCCCGGCCAGGGCTCGCGCGCTCCGCTCCCGGCGGGGTCAGCCCTTACGCCAGCCCGCGGAGTCGAGCGCGCCGGCGGCCTGCGGTCCCATCAGCCCGAGCGCGCCGTCGACGAACAGCGACGCACCGGTGATGTAGGACGCCCCTGGGCTGGCCAGGAAGGCGATCGCGGCCGCCACCTCGCGCGCGTCCCCCGGCCGGGCGAGCGGGTACCCTGCCCGGCTCTCCGGTCGCGGTGGCTCGTCCGCCTGGCCGGTCATCGGGGTGGCGATCTCGCCCGGCGCGATCGTGTTGACGGTGATGCCGTACTGCGACAGCTCCAGCGCCAGCACCCGGGCGAGCATGCGCAGGCCGCCCTTGGCCGCGCAGTAGGGGCCCGCGCCGACCCGCGGATACTCCTCGTGGACGCTCGTCACGTTGATGATCCGGCCGCCGTGCCCGCCGACGGCCATCCGGCGGGCCGCCTGCCGGGAGCACAGGAACGCCCCGTCCAGGTCGACCGCCACCACCGAACGCCACTCGTCGTACTCCATCTCCAGCAGCGGGCGGCTGCTCCCGGTGCCGGCGTTGTCGACCAGCACGCCCACGCCCCCGAGCTCGTCCGCCAGCTCGTCGATGACCGCCGCGGCCGTCACCGGCTCGGTGAGGTCGTGCTGCCGCACCGCGGCCCGCCGGTCCTTGGCGGTCACCTCGGCCGCGGTCCGCCGGGCCCCCTCCTCGTCGGAGTGGAAGGTGATCCCGATGTCGAACCCGCTCTCGGCCAGGGCCACGGCCGTGGCCTTGCCGATCCCGGAGTCCGCCCCGGTGATGATCGCCACCTGGTCGTACCCGGTGCCTGAGATCGGTGCCTTGAAATCGCTCATGACCGGGCCCTTCCCGCCAGGTCGCCGCTCTACCGTCCGGCCCGGCGCGCGGGGCCGGGCTTGATCACCCCTCAGCGGGGTAGGAGGCGGGCATGTCGCACGCGGTGATCTTCGATGTGGACGGGACGTTGGTCGACACCAACTACCTGCATGCGGTGACCTGGTGGGAGGCGTTCCACCAGCACGACCACACGGTCGCGATGGCCGCGATCCACCGGGCCATCGGCATGGGGTCGGACAAGCTGCTCGATCACCTCCTGCCGGACTCGCGCGACAGGGACGAGGACGACGCGATGCGCGCCGCGCACCGGTCCCTGTACGCCCAGTACTGGACGCGGCTGCGGCCGTTCGACCACGCGGCCGACCTGCTGCGGAAATGCTCGAAGGCCGGCAGCACGGTCGTCCTGGCGAGCTCCGCCGCCGCGACGGAGATGCGTGCGCTCCGCGCCGCCCTCGACGCCGAGGACGCGATCGACTTCGCCACGTCCTCCTCCGACGTGGCGGAGAGCAAGCCGGCGCCGGACATCGTCCAGGCGGCCCTCGACCAGGCCGAGGTCGATCCGGGCGACGCCGTGTTCGTCGGCGACACGGTCTGGGACGCCGAAGCGTGCGGCCGCGCCGGCGTGCGGTGCGTCGGCGTGCTGTCCGGAGGCATTCCGGAGACCGATCTGGTCGAGGCGGGGGCCGTCCGCGTCTATGCCGACGTAGCCCACCTGTTGCGCGAGTTCGACGGCAGCCCGCTCGCCCGCTGAGGGCAATTCCAGAATGGCCCTGTGAATTACCGGACGAATAGGGTCTTGGAAAGACCAAGAACGTTCCATTTCGGTCCTTCTCTCGCAACCGGCGGATTGACCATGACCTCTCGGTGTATTCCGGAAAGCGGAAGTCGAATACGCCGTTGCTCCGGGGGTCTCGCTGCCGCGCCTCGGAGCGGTGGTACCGCGCGCGAGGAGGAGATCGACGACATGATCGATGCCCAGGTGGAACCGGGGCCGGAGAACGGACCCACGGGGCAGGGGAACGGCGGCAGCGACCCACAACATCCGGCACCGCGCCGCGGCGGGCAGGACACCCCCAAGGCACGGCGACGGCAGGAACGCCGCGAGATCACCCGGAGCTCTCTGCTCGGCGCCGCCGAGAAGCTCTGGGCGCAGCGCGGCATCCACGGCGCGTCGCTCGACGACGTCGCGTCGGCCGCGGGCCTGACCAAGGGCGCCGTCTACTCCAATTTCGCGGGCAAGACCGATCTGCTCCTCGCGTTGCTGGAGCGCTACACGCACGAGCGGATCGGCACCGACGTCTGCGACGAGCTCCGCGACCCGGAGCATTCCCTCGAGGAACGTTTCGAGCGGGCCGGGCAGGCCTACGCGCGCCGGCTCGCCGGGGAGGACGCGCGGCTGCTCGCGCTGCTGCTGGTGGAGTTCTGGCTCTACGGCATGCGCGACTACGCCGCGGGCTGGCGCCTCGCCGACTGGTACGCCGAACGCAGGGAGTCCATCGCCCGCGGGCTGAGGCTCGGCGAGACCGACGGCGTCTCCCGGCACGACCGCGCGGCGCTGGCGATGGCGCTCGACTTCGGCCTGGCCCTCCAACACCTCCTGGACCCCGACCGGGCGCCCGCCGAGCTCTACGCCACCGGCATGCGCCTCCTCCTAGGAGACGCCCTCCCCGGCAGTCCGACCACCTGATCCACCACCTGAATACGGCAGAGGCCTCCCAGGAATCGGGAGGCCTCTGCCCGTGAATCGGCTCAGGCGCCTCGGTCCTGTCCCCAAAGGACCCTGGCCACGCACGCGAGCGCGCGACCGGGTCGTGCAGCGAGCCGAAGGCGAAGCTGCACGAGAGATCGCGAAGCGATGTCGCGCTCGCACGCTTTTGCGGTTCGGGTCCGAGCCGCCAGGCGAGGACCCGAGGCCGCGAAAGCAAATTACGGAGTCGCTGTGGGCACGATGTCAGGGGCGCCGCGGCGGCTGGCGTCGGCCTCCTGGTCGCCCTCCTGGTTCTGGGAGTCGCGTTCGGCCTCGACGCGCTTGCGGTAGTACTCCACCTCGCGGTCGGTCTGCTTCTTGGACCAGCCGAGCACCGGCGCCAGCAGGTCGGCGGCCTCCTTCGCGACGCCGATGCCGCGGTCCCAGGCCTCTATCGAGATGCGGGTACGGCGGGCGAGGACGTCGTTGAGGTGCCGGGCGCCCTCGTACGCCGCCGCGTACACGATCTCGGCGCGCAGGTAGTCGTCCGCGCCGTCCAGCGGCTTGCCCAGGTCCGGCTTGTCCTTGATCAGCCCCAGCAGGTCGTCCACGAGCGTCCCGTACCGCCGCAGCAGGTGCTCGATGCGCGCCACGTGCAGGCCGGACTTCGCGGCCAGGCGGTGCCGGGCGTTCCACATCGCCTGGAAGCCGTCGCCGCCGACCAGCGGGACGCGGTCGGTGCACGACTCGGCGACCTTGCCGTCCAGGCCGTGCGCGACCGCGTCGATGGCGTCCTTGGCCATCACCCGGTACGTGGTGAACTTGCCGCCGGCGACGAGGACGAGGCCGGGCACGGGGTGGGCGACGATGTGCTCGCGCGACAGCTGCGAGGTCTCGTCGCGCTCGCCGGACAGGAGCGGCCGCAGGCCCGCGTAGACGCCCTCGACGTCGTCGTGGGTGAGCGGCGTGTTGAGCACCGAGTTCACGTGTTCGAGGACGTAGTCGATGTCGGCGCGGGACGCCGCCGGATGCGCCTTGTCGAGGTTCCAGGCGGTGTCGGTGGTGCCGATCAGCCAGTGCCGTCCCCATGGGATGACGAAGAGCACCGACTTCTCGGTGCGCAGGATGATGCCCGTGGACGAGTGGATGCGGTCCTTCGGCACCACCAGGTGAATGCCCTTGGAGGCGCGGACGTGGATCTGCCCGCGCCCGCCGACGAGCTCCTGGATGTCGTCGGTCCAGACGCCGGTGGCGTTGACCACCTGCTTGGCGCGCACCTCGCTGGTGGTGCCGGACTCGAGGTCGCGGACGCGGAGCCCGGTCACCCGTTCACCCTCGCGCAGGAAGCCCACGCACTGGGTGCGCGAGGCGATCTGCGCGCCGTACTCGGCGGCCGTGCGCAGCGCCATCAACACGAAACGGGCGTCGTCGACCTGCGCGTCCCAGAACTGGATCGCTCCAACGAAGGCGTCCCGGCGCAGGGACGGCGCCAGCTTGAGCGCCCCCTTCCGGGTCAGGTGCTTGTGGTGCGGCACCCCGCGGGTGCTGCCCATCGAGAACGACAGCGCGTCGTACAGCGCCACGCCGGCACCGAGATAACCGCGCTCCCACACTCGCTTGGTCGTCGGCAAAAGGAACGGGACGGGGCGGACCAGATGCGGCGCGATCCGCTGAAGCAGCAGCCCCCGCTCGGTCAGCGCCTCCCGGACGAGGTCGAAGTTGTACTGCTCCAGGTAGCGCAGGCCGCCGTGGATGAGCTTGGACGAGCGCGACGACGTGCCCGAGGCGAAGTCGCGGGCCTCCACGACCGCCACCGAGAGGCCGCGGGTCGCGGCGTCGAGCGCGGCTCCGGCGCCCACGATGCCCGCTCCCACGACCACGACGTCGAACTCCTCCTGGCCCATCCGGTCCAGGGCGGCAGCGCGTTCCGCCGGGCCGAGGCGCGAGCTGCCCAGGCCGGTCACCGGTGATCCCGTCATCGTGATTCCCCCAAGGCGGGTCGGGTCGTTACGTGCCTTACCTACCCAACAGTAGGGACGCCATTACCCTGCGGCCACCCATTCCCCCTCAGCAGGTCCGCGGGCCACCCCTGAGTCGCCCGCGGGTTCCCTCGGTTGCCCGCGGGTTCCTCAGTGGGCCTGCGGGGCGACCACGACCTGAACCCGCTGGAACTCCTTGAGCTCGGTGTAGCCCGAGGTCGCCATCGCGCGGCGCAGCGCGCCGATGAGGTTCATCGAGCCGTCGGCCACGTGCGACGGGCCGTACAGGATCTGCTCCAGGCTGCCGATCGTGCCCAGGTTGAGCCGGGTGCCGCGGGGCACGTCGCCGTGGTGGGCCTCGCTGCCCCAGTGGTTGCCGCGGCCGGGCGCCTCGGTGGAGCGGGCGAACGGCGAGCCGACCATGACCGCGTCCGAGCCGCAGGCGAAGGCCTTGGCGATGTCGCCGCTGTTGGTCATGCCGCCGTCGGCGATGACGTGCACGTACCGGCCGCCGGACTCGTCCATGTAGTCGCGGCGGGCGGCGGCCACGTCGGCGACGGCGGTCGCCATCGGCACCGCCACGCCCAGCACCGTGCGGCTCGTGTGGCCCGAGCCGCCGCCGAAGCCGACCAGCACGCCGGCCGCGCCGGTGCGCATCAGGTGCAGGGCCGCGGTGTAGGTGGAGCAGCCGCCGACGATCACCGGGACGTCGAGGTCGTAGATGAACTGCTTGAGGTTGAGCGGCTCGTGCCGACCGGAGACGTGCTCGGCCGAGACCGTGGTGCCGCGGATCACGAACAGGTCGACGCCCGCGTCGATCACGGCCTTGTGGAACTGCGCGGTGCGCTGCGGCGACAGCCGCGCCGCGACCGTCACCCCGGCCTCGCGGATCTCCTCGATCCGGCGGCCGATCAGCTCCTCCTTGATCGGCTCGGTGTAGATCTCCTGGAGCCGGTGGGTGGCGCGCGCGTCGTCCAGCGAGGCGATCTCGGCCAGCAGGGGCTCGGGGTTCTCGTACCGGGTCCACAGGCCCTCGAGGTCGAGCACGCCGAGCCCGCCCAGGCCGCCGATCGCGATCGCGGTGGCCGGGCTGACGACGCTGTCCATCGGCGCCACGACCAGCGGCATCTCGAACCGGTAGGCGTCGATCTGCCAGGCGACGCTGACCTCCTCGGGGTCACGCGTGCGGCGGGACGGCACGATGCCGATCTCGTCGAAGGCGTAGGCCCGGCGACCGCTCTTGCCCCGGCCGATCTCCACCTCAGCAGCCACTGGTGCTTCCTCTCAAGACTCCGCCGTGACCGCGAACCGGAAAGCCGGTTCTTCGGTCACGGCGGGAAAAGCCGACCTCGTCAGGTTACCGGCCCTGGTAGTTGGGGGCCTCAACGGTCATCTGGATGTCGTGCGGGTGGCTCTCGCGCAGCCCGGCCGCGCTGATCCGCATGAGCTGGCCGTGCTCCTGGAGCTCGGCGATGGTGCGCGCCCCGGCGTACCACATCGACTGGTGGAGGCCGCCGACGAGCTGGTGCGCCACGTTGGCCAGCGGGCCGCGGTAGGGCACCTGGCCCTCGACGCCCTCGGGGATCAGCTTCTCCTCGGCGCTGACGTCGGCCTGGGCGTAGCGGTCCTTGGAGTAGGAGGCGCCGCGCTCGCGGTTGCGCATGGCGCCGAGGGAGCCCATGCCGCGGTACGACTTGTACTGCTTGCCGTGGACGAAGATCAGCTCGCCGGGGGACTCCTCGATGCCGGCCAGCAGGCTGCCGAGCATCACGGTTTCGGCGCCGGCCACGATGGCCTTGGCGATGTCGCCGGAGTACTGCAGGCCGCCGTCGCCGATGACCGGCAGGCCGGCCTCCTTGGCCGCGCGGGCCGCCTCGAAGATCGCGGTGATCTGCGGAACGCCCACGCCCGCGACGACGCGGGTGGTGCAGATGGAGCCGGGCCCGACGCCGACCTTGACGCCGTCGGCACCGGCCTCGGCGAGCGCCTTGGCCCCGGCGTAGGTGGCGACGTTGCCGCCGACCACGTCGACCCGGGCGTTCGCCTTGATCTTGGCGATGGTGTCGGCGACGCCCTTGGAGTGGCCGTGCGCGGTGTCGACGATGATGACGTCCGTGCCCGCCTCGATGAGCGCCTGGGCCCGGCGGACCGCGTCCTCGCCGACGCCGACCGCGGCGGCGACGATCAGCCGGCCATCGGCGTCCTTGGTGGAGTCGGGGTACTGCTCGCTCTTGGTGAAGTCCTTGACCGTGATGAGCCCGCGCAGCCGGCCCTCGCCGTCCACCAGCGGCAGCTTCTCGATCTTGTTGGTGGCCAGCAGGGTGAACGCGTCGTCCTTGGAGACGTCGACCGGGGCGGTCACCAGCGGCATCGGGGTCATGACCTCGCGCACCGGGCGCGAGTGGTCGGTCTCGAAGCGCATGTCGCGGTTGGTCACGATGCCGACCAGCACGCCGCGCACGTCGGTCACCGGCACGCCGGAGATGCGGTAGGTGGCGCACAGCTCCTCGACGTCGGCGAGCGTGGCGTCGGGCAGGCAGGTCACCGGATTGGTGATCATCCCGGCCTCGGAGCGCTTGACCCGGTCGGCCTCGGCGGCCTGCTCCTCGACCGACATGTTGCGGTGCAGCACGCCGATGCCGCCCTGGCGGGCCATCGCGACCGCGGTACGGGACTCGGTCACCGTGTCCATCGCGGCCGACACCAGCGGGATGCGCAGCGAGATGTTGCGGGTGAGCCGGGTCGTGGTGTCGGCCTCACCCGGCTGGAGGTCGGAATAGCCCGGCAGCAGCAGCACATCGTCAAAGGTCAGGCCCTGCGGGAGGAACTTCGCGGACTCGACTGCGGGGTTCATGACGACCTTTCCAGTAGTCGTGGGCGGCATGCGCTTGGGGAACAGTGCAGGTCACGGCGGCCTGCTCCCATGGTAGGGCGTCCGCCGGCCGCGGGCCCGCCGCTTACGCGCGCGAGAAGCGTGGCGTTGATGACACCCCGTAACGCCGGGCACGGGCCCCAGAATTCCCCATCAATGCGCAAAGAATCATCCGTCCGGCCGCAAAGAATCCTTCTCCGGGGCAATTCGGAACGGGCATGACGTGGGCCCGTTCACGCTCGGAAGGGGCGGGGGGTGCACTTGGGAGGGCGTCGCGCAGTAGCGTGGGGGTGTGCACGACGATGCCCCGCTCGATCCGTTCGCCGGCGATCCCGAGGACCCGGCGGCGTCGCTCGGCGACCCCGGCGAGGAGATCGCGCCGCTCAGCGTGGCGGAACGCGAGGACGTGCTGGCCGATCTCGCCGACCTCGAGGTCTTCCGGGCCCTCCTCGAACCCCTCGGCGTGCGCGGGCTGACCGTCGACTGCGGCGACTGCGGCAAGCTGCACTACATCGACTGGGACCTGCTGCACGGCAACCTGCGGCACCTGCTCGACCAGGGCCTGCCCCGCGTGCACGAGCCCGCGCTGGCGCCCGACCCGGTCGACTACGTGAGCTGGGAGTACGCCCGCGGCTATGTCGACGGCGTCATCGACAGCGAAGAGGGCCGCGAGGACGGCTGACCCCTGACGCGGCGGCCGTCGGCCATGGCGCATCGGCCTGAGCGGCCATGCCGGTCAGCGGTGGAGACGGTCAGCGGTCACGGCGGTCGCGGTAACGGTCGAGCCGCTTCTGGGCCTGCCTGCGGATGTCGTCCAGCTTCCTGCGGGTGTCGTCACCGTCGTCGGCCTTGGGCTCCCGGAACGGCCAGTCGCCGGGGTTCTGGCGACGGGGTCTGGGCGGCAGGAGATCTTCGAGCTTGCCCTTGATGTCCTCGATCTGCTTGCGGACCGGATCGGGATCGGGTCCCTTTCCCGCCGGGCGTACCTGGACCGGGACCCCGGGCCTGGTGCCGGGCGTGGTGGCGGGCGGGCCGTCCGGTGCGGTCTGGCGGCTCTTGGGCGTGAGCCGGTCGGCGTGCGGCTCCTCGGAGACCTTGGGCGTCTTCGGGGCGGGCGCGGCGTGACCGGCCGACTCGCCCCCCGCGGCGGCGACGCCGGTGCCGGCGAGGACGACGCCCACGACGCCGAGGGCGACGAACGTGCGCGAGCCACGGCGCCGGGTGCCCGCGGCGGCTTGATCTGCCTGTGCCTGTGCCTGTGCCTCCGCCTCCTCGTCCGTGGCCTGGTCGGCGGCCTTGCCCGGCAGCGCGTCGGGCCCTGTGGCGGGGCCGATGCCCAGACCGGCGTCGACGTCGGCGACCAGCGCGTGCAGCAGGCGGACGGCGGGATCGCCGGACGCGCGGTCACCCGGCGCGCTGGACGGTGACACGGCCTCAAAGGCGGCAATGCGGCGGGCGGCCAGTTCGTCGAAGAGGGCGTCCGTACGGCGGACGGCGCCCAGATCCGCTCCCGGCGCCGGGCTCCCGGGCACCGGGGCCGCGCCGGACGTCGAAGGCTCGGCCGGATCCGGGGCGCCGTGGCTCCGCTCCGTCAAGCGATCGACTCCTCTCGTGCCATCGCGCGGAGCTGGGCCAGCGCCCGGTGCTGCGCGACGCGTACCGCCCCCGCGGACATGCCCAGCACATTACCGGTCTCCTCCGCCGACAACCCCGCCACCACCCGCAGCAACACCAGCTCACGCTGGTGGTCGGGCAGGCGGGTCAGCAGATCGCGGGCGCGCTGCGCCTCGATGTAGCGCACGACGGTCTCTTCGGGACCCGGCCGGTCGTCCGGCCCGTCCGGGAGATCCTCGGTCGGCACGGCCGCCCGCACCGCGCTGCGCAGCGCGTCGGCGATCTTGTGCGCGGCGATGCCGAACACGAACGAGGCGAAGGGACGGCCCATGTCGCGGTAGCGGGGCAGCGCGGACAGGACCGCGATGCACACCTCCTGGGCCACGTCGTCGGCGATGTGGTACTGCCCGGAGACCCGCCCCAGGCGGGCCCGGCAGTAGCGGACCACCATCGGGCGGACGTGCCCGATGAGCACCTCGATCGCCCCCGGGTCGCCCTGGACGGCGAGGCTCGTCAGCTCCTTGAGGTCGCCTTCGTCGGCCCGGCCCGGAACGGCGGCGGCCGAACGGACGACCCGCACCCCGCGTCCGGCGTCGGGAGCCGCCGGAGGGGCGTTTCCTCCGGAATGCTCGGTAGCGCGCGCGGTCGTGGTCCCGGCGAAAGCTCCCTCGGTCACGAAAGCATGATGCCCAGCGGGGTCCGGCCTGTCTCCCCCGTCCACGACAACGGAATGGTCACAGTGCGGGGACGAACCTTCTGATATGACACAACGCGGTCATTCAACCGCGTGCGGTTCGGCACACAGGCGAAAGGCCCCCACCCGGACGGGTGGGGGCCTTCGCTCCGATCGTTCAGCCGATCACCGGCGAGCCGGTGGTCGGCGGCCGTCGATCAGTTGGCCGTTGATCAGTGGCCGTGCCCGTGGCCGTGGCCGTGACCGCCGCCGGCGGCCTCGTCGGCCTCCTCCGGCTTGTCCACGACCAGCGCCTCGGTGGTGAGCAGCATGCCCGCGATCGACGCGGCGTTGGTGACGGCCGAACGGGTCACCTTCACCGGGTCGATGACGCCCTGGGCGACCAGGTCGCCGTACTCGCCGGTCGCGGCGTTGTAGCCGTGCCCGGCGGGCAGCTCCCGCACCTTGGAGACGACGACGTAGCCCTCCTGGCCGGCGTTCTCGGAGATCCAGCGGGCCGGCTCGACCAGGGCGCGGCGCAGGGCCTCGGCACCGGTGGCCTCGTCGCCGCTGAGGCCGAGGGCGTCGAAGCCCTCCTTGGCCACGTGCACCAGGGCGCTGCCGCCGCCGGACACGATGCCCTCCTCGATCGCCGCGCGGGTCGCCGAGATGGCGTCCTCGAGGCGGTGCTTCTTCTCCTTCAGCTCCACCTCGGTGGCGGCGCCGACGCGCAGCACGCAGACCCCGCCGGCCAGCTTGGCCAGGCGCTCCTGCAGCTTCTCGCGGTCCCAGTCGGAGTCGCTGTTCTCGATCTCGACCTTGATCTGGTTGATCCGGGCGCTGATCTCGTCCTGCGAGCCCTCACCGTCGACGACCGTGGTGGCGTCCTTGGTGACGGTGATCCGGCGGGCCCGGCCGAGGTCGTCCAGGCCGATGCCGTCGAGCTTGAGACCGATGGCCTCGCTGACGACCTGGCCGCCGGTGAGGGTGGCCATGTCGCCGAGCATCGCCTTGCGGCGGTCGCCGAAGCCGGGCGCCTTGACGGCGACCGACGTGAAGGTGCCGCGGATCTTGTTGGCCACGAGCAGCGCCAGGGCCTCGCCCTCGACGTCCTCGGCCACGACCAGCAGCGGCTTCTTGGTCTGGGCGACCTTCTCGGCCAGCGGCAGGAACTCCTGCACGTTGGAGATCTTGCCGTCGACGATCAGCACGTAGGCGTCCTCCAGGACGGCCTCCATGCGCTCGGCGTCGGTCACCATGTGCGGCGACAGGTAGCCCTTGTCGAACTGCAGGCCCTCGGTGAACTCCAGCTCCAGGCCGAAGGTGTGGGCCTCCTCGACGGTGATGACGCCGTCCTTGCCGACCTTCTCGAACGCCTCGGCGATCAGCTCGCCGATCTTGGCGTCCTGCGCGGAGATCGTCGCGACACCGGCGATGTCGCTCTTCTCCTCGATCTCGCGCGCGGACTTGAGGAGCTGGTCGGACACGAACTGCGCCGCCGCGTCCATGCCCCGCTTGAGGCTCAGCGGCGAGGCGCCGGCGGCCACGTTGCGGATGCCCTCGCGCACGAGCGCCTGGGCGAGCACGGTCGCGGTGGTGGTGCCGTCACCGGCGATGTCGTTGGTCTTGGTCGCGACTTCCTTGGCGAGCTGGGCGCCCAGGTTCTCGTAGGGGTCCTCCAGCTCCACCTCGCGGGCGATGGTGACGCCGTCGTTGGTGATGGTCGGCGCGCCGAACTTCTTGTCGATGACCACGTTGCGGCCGCGCGGGCCGATGGTCACCTTGACCGCGTCCGCGAGGGCGTTCACGCCGCGCTCAAGAGCCCGGCGAGCGTCCTCGTCGAATTCCAGAATCTTCGCCATACGGATAACTCCCAAACTCCGTTGTACGGCAGACACGTCATGCGAGCGCCCCGGACCCGCCCCTGTTTCGGGCGGATCCGGGGCGTCGCATCACATCTCGGTGATTACTTCTCGACGATCGCGAGGACGTCGCGAGCCGAGAGCACGAGGTACTCCTCGTTGTTGTACTTGACCTCGGTGCCCCCGTACTTGCTGTAGAGCACGACGTCGCCGACGGACACGTCGAGCGGCACGCGCTCGCCCTTGTCGTCGACGCGTCCCGGGCCCACCGCGAGGACGGTGCCCTCCTGGGGCTTCTCCTTCGCGGTGTCGGGAATGACCAGGCCCGACGCGGTGGTGGTCTCGGCCTCGAGCGGCTGGACCACGATGCGGTCCTCAAGCGGCTTGAGAGCAACCTTGGTGGCGGTCGTCACGATCTGACCTCCCCTTCGTGGTGTCCTCGACCGGCCTCGGCGAGGCCGGTCGCGCATGTGGCAGAAGAGGCGACCCTGGACCGGCCTGTCGTCGCGGGTGCCAGACCGACCTTTGTGTCGCTGTGTGGTTGGCACTCTCACGTGGAGAGTGCCAGTCATGGAGACTATGCAATCGCCGGTAACCCGTCAACACGAACACGGTCAACCCCTGGGGCGTCTTCCGGTGTTCATCGCGGCGCTACCGTCCACCGTATGGACATCGCGGCGTTCTCGAACCTTCTGACCCCGTCCGGCCAGGCGGTTCTGGCGGAGGCGGCGGGCGCGGACCTCAGCGAGAACGGGCTCATCACCACCGCCTCCCGGCTCCGTGAGCACCATCACGCCGACCTCGTCGCCGCCGCCCTCACCCAGGTGCGCCTCCGCGAGCGCGCACGCGCCAAGTTCGGCGAGGACGCCGCCCGGATGTACTTCACCCCGGCGGGGCTGGAGCAGTCCACCCGAGCCTCCGTGGCCGCGTACCGGGCCCGCCGCTTCGCCACATCGGTCTCGTCCGCCTCGACGCTGGAGCTCGGGTGCGGGATCGGCGGCGACCTCATCGCCCGGGCGCGCGCGGGGCTGCGCGGCGTGGGGGTCGAGCTCGATCCGCTGACGGCCGCGGTGGCGCGGGCGAACGTCGCCGCGTTCGGGCTCGGCGAGCTGGCCTCAGTCCGCGAGGGTGACGCCACGCGGGAGGATCCCGGCGGGTACGGGACGGTGTTCGCCGACCCGGGCCGGCGGACGGCGCGCGGGCGGGTCTTCGACCCCAGGTCGTACGAGCCGCCGCTGGACACGGTGCTGGAGCTGGCGGGACAGGTGGGCGGCGCCTGCGTGAAGGTGGCGCCCGGCATCCCGCACGAGGCGGTCCCGGCCGGCGCCGAGGCCGAATGGATCTCGGTCGGCGGTGAGGTCAAGGAGGCCGCGCTGTGGCTCGGTGACCTCGCCGGGGACGTACGCCGCCGGGCCACGCTGATGACAGAGGAAAAACTGATCACAGAGGGGGACCGGGCGTCCGTCGAGACGCTGACGCCCGACCCCGGGCTGGGCGATCCGGCCGTACGCGAGTGGGGGCGCTACCTGTACGAGCCGGACGGGGCCGTCATCCGGGCCCATCTGGTCGCCGAGGTGGCGGCGCGGGTGAACGGCGGGCTCGCCGACCCGCTGATCGCCTACGTGACCTCCGACGACCTCGTCCCGACCCCGTTCGCCGCCGCCTACGAGATCGAGGACGTCCTGGGGTTCTCGCTGAAGCGGCTGAAGGCCGAGCTGCGGCGCCGCGAGGTCGGCGTCCTCACGATCAAGAAGCGCGGCTCGGCGGTCGACGTCGACCGGCTCCGGCGCGACCTCGGTTTCGCGCGGCGGGCCCCCAGGGGCGCGAAAGAGATGACGCTCGTTCTGACCCGGGTCGCCGCGGCGCCGATCGCGCTGTTGACGCGCCCGGTGAGCCATCGGGCCCTTAATCAATCCCAATGATCTCCGCGCGGCCCGAGAATGCCAAGCGACCACGCGCAACGCGCCATGACAGAGCAAATACTGAGCACTTTCCGGCATTGCGCTGACTATCGTTCGCGGGTGACCGGCAAGCTCGTATGGACCAGGCCGGGAAACGGCACCGCTTGATCAGGAGATGGCGATGCACTGCCCCAAATGCCATGCGGGAATGGTCGGCTACCAGCGCGACGGCATCCTGATCGAGCAGTGCACGTCCTGCCGGGCCGTGCTGATAGGCGAATACGAGCTGGTCAAGCTGGTGGAGACCTGCGGCTGCACGCTGCCGCCGCCGCTCCCCACCAACGGGCACGGCGGACGGCACTATGAGGGACGCCATCGCCGGAATTAAGCAGATCACCCGAATCGCCGCACTCATGGTGATCGACGATGTTCCGCACCACTCGGGTAAGACGTCCATTCCAGCGAACGAGCAATCTTCTCCGCTCCCTCTCATAAGCACGCTGTAGAAGCACTACAGTTGGCCCCTCACGATTCATTGCCGCGTGTTATTTCACCGCGTCGGCACACGAAGGAGCAACGGGTGGAAACGAATCACAACTTCCTGCAGACGGGGGGTCAACCGGTCTCGGATCGGATGCGGGAGTTGCTCGCCCGTGCGGCGCAGGACCACGTCTATGAACAGCGCTCACAGGGTCAGGTCCTGGATGAGATACGCCAGCGACTGGAAGGTATGGAGTGGCTGCTCCGGGAGGTCCGGGAGCGGGAGCTCAACGGGCTGACGGGGCAGCTCGACAACGTGCGCGGGCAGGTCGACGAACTGACCAGCAAGCCGCCGGAGTGGGCCGAGGGCCTCGCCGAGCACATCGAGGCGGTGGGCGAGCGGGTCAAGCCCGTCGCCGAGTTGCCGGCGCTCTGGGCCGACGTGGGCGTCGTCGCCGAGAACGTCGACGAGGGCCTGACGCGGCTCCAGTCGGTGCTGGAGTCCGCGCAGAACATCACCGACGCCACCCAGCAGGCGTCGCAACGGATGGAGGAGATGACCAAGCGCCTGGACAAGCTCCAGGGCAGCATGGAGGCGGCCTCCGTCCGTTTCAACCGGCTCGACAAGTCGCTGGCCGAGCTGGGCCACCGGGCCGAGAAGCTCGAACACTCGATCAACGGGGTCACCACCCGGGTCGACCAGTCGGTGGGCGAGATGGCCGACCGGGTCGAGCAGGGGCTGGAGGCCGTCAACGGCCGGGTCGAGGGAGTCGGGGGCCGGCTGGACGGCCTCGACGGACGTCTGGACGGGCTCGATGGCCGCCTCGAGGGGCTGTCGGGCAAGCTGAACGGGCTGGACGGGCGGTTCGAGGGCATCGACGACCGGATCGACGGCGTCAACGACCGGATCGGCCGGCTCCCCGCCACCCTGGAGATCTCCGAGCTGCACCGCAAGCTGGGCGAGCTGGCCCAGCGACCGGTGATCGACCACAGCGACCGCTTCGACGCGCTGGAGAAGCATCTCGTCGACGCGGTCAATCCGCTGATCGAGGAGTTGCGCGCCCGGCCGGACCGGGACGAGGTCAAGGCGACCATGTCCCAGATCGCCGAGACGGCCTACAGCGACGTCGCCAAGCGGATGGACGAGTTCTCCAAGCGGTTCGAGAACGTTCACGAGGACGTGCGCAAGCGCATCGAGGGCATCCACGAGGAGGTCACCAAGAAGGTCGACGGCGTCCTGGAGGAGTTCACCACCCAGGTGGACATCGTCTCCCGGCGGGTCGAGTCGCTGCACATCGACGTCACCAAGCAGGTGGAGTCGGTGCACAACGAGGTCTCGCGCCAGGTCACCGGCGTGCACGACGACGTCTCCAAGCGGATCGACAACATCCACGAGGACGTCACCAAGCAGGTCGACAGCATCCACGAGGACGTCTCCAAGCGGGTGGGCGGCGTCCAGGAGGAGTTCGCCAAGCGCGTGGAGGGCATGCACGACGAGGTGACCCGCCGCGCCAAGGACGTCCAGGCCGAGGTCGGCAAGCGGTTCGAGGGCGTCCAGGAGGAGGTCGGCAAGAAGGTCGACAACGTCCACCACGACGTCAGCAAGCAGGTGACGGCCGTGCACGAGGACGTCCTCAAGCGGCTCTCGACGCTGGAGGAGACCATGCTGGCGCTGGCCGAGGCGCTGCTGCGCCCCCGCCGCGAGGGCAAGGAGTAACACGTGCCGAGACACGCCCTCGCCGGCGGTCCGCATTGATCACGGGTGGGCGGGGCGCTCAGACGGGCGCCCCGCCCACCTTCATCGCTTCGTCAAGAGACCGCCAAGGCGGCGGCACGGAAGAGATTCTTCCTCCAAGAAAGGGCGAGGACGTGCGTTTCGTTACGTTCCGTCTTCGCAAAATCACTCTCAATACCCATCGGAATCCGTTTTCATGGATGTCGTGACCCAGAGCCCGGCTGTCTACCTTCCGATCGGCGCCCCGCCCAGCCGCACCACGCTGCGCTGGGTCGAGGAGTGCCTCGGCCAGGGCGCCGAGGTCAGGATGATCCGCCCCCTGGCGGGCGGCGTCGCCCACGTCAACCACGCGCTCCTCGTCGAGAGCCGCGCGGGCAGCGCCCACCGGCTCGTGCTCCGCCGCTGGCTGCCCCCTGACCCGGCCGGCCCGCAGGACGCCCGCCCCGCCGGGGGCGGGCCGGACTTCTCACCCGAACGCGAGATCGCCGCGCTGGCCCTGCTGGCCGGCGCGCAGATCCCGACCCCCGCCCTGGTCGCCGCCGACCCCGCCGGCGCCTACTGCGACGCTCCCGCGCTGCTCATCACCCGGCTGATCGGGCACCCGCCCCGGCCGGCCCCCGACGACCTGCCCGAATACCTCATCCAGCTCGCCGCGGCGCTGCTCGGCGTGCACGCGCTGAACGGCGCGTCCACGATGCCGCCGTACGTCCCGTACAACCGGCTCGCCCTGCGCACCCCGCCCCGGCACGCGGTCCGCACCGAGCTGTGGCAGCGCGCGTACGACATCGCGTCGAAGCCCGCGCCGGACGCGCCGTCCCGCTTCATCCACCGCGACTACCAGCCGGACAACACGCTGTGGTCGTACGGGCGGCTCACCGGCGTCGTCGACTGGTCGGACGCCTCGTACGGGCCGATCGCCGTCGACATCGCGCGGATGCGGCTGAGCCTGGTGCTGCGTTACGGAAGGCCCGTGGCCGACCGGTTCCTGGCGGCGTTCGACCAGGTGTCCGGCGGCTACCCGCACGACCCGTACTGGGACGTGCGGTGCCTGCTCGACCTGCTGCCGGAGGCGCCCGGCCGGATCCTCGACGAGGCCCACGTGCCGCTCATCGAGGACTACTTGGCCGTCCTGCTCGCCGAGCTCTAGCTGAGACGGCTCGCCAGACCGGCTCGCTAGACCATGACGTGCTCGATCGGCAGGCTGGAGTCGGCCGGCAGATCGAGCTCGGACGGGGCCTTCCCTGAGGCGACCAGCTCCGAGCCCAGCGCGGCCACCATGGCGCCGTTGTCGGTGCAGAGCTTGGGCCTCGGCACGCGCAGCCGCACACCGGCGGCGTCGCACCGTTCCTGGGCGAGGGCCCGCAGCCGGGAGTTGGCCGCGACGCCGCCGCCGATCAGCAGGTCGTCCACGCCGTTGTCCTTGCAGACCTTCAGCGCCTTGTGGGTGAGGACGTCGACCACGGCCTCCTGGAACGAGGCGGCCACGTCCGCGACCGGCACCGGCTCGCCGGCGCGTTCCCTCGCCTCGACCCAGCGCGCCACGGCCGTCTTGAGGCCGGAGAACGAGAAGTCGTAGGTACCGTCGGCGTACTTGCCGCGCGGGAACGCGATCGCGGCCGGATCGCCGTCGCGGGCCATCCGGTCGATCACCGGGCCGCCGGGGAAGCCGAGGTCCAGGACCCGGGCGACCTTGTCGAACGCCTCGCCCGCCGCGTCGTCCACGGTCGAGCCCAGCGGCCGCACGTCGGTGGCCACGTCGGGCACCAGCAGCAGCGAGGAGTGGCCGCCCGAGACCAGCATGGCCACGCACGGCTTGGGCAGCGGGCCGTGTTCGAGCTGGTCGACGGCCACGTGCGCGGCCAGGTGGTTGACGCCGTACAGCGGCTTGCCGAGGGACAGCGCGTAGGCCTTGGCGGCGGCCACGCCGACCATCAGCGCGCCCGGCAGCCCCGGACCCGCGGTGACCGCGAACGCGTCGATGTCGGCGAACGCCACCCCGGCGTCGGCCAGCGCCCGCTCCACGGTGGGCGTCATGGCCTCCAGGTGGGCGCGCGACGCCACCTCCGGCACGACGCCGCCGAACCTGGCGTGCTGCTCCACGCTGGAGGCGATCGAGTCGGCCAGCAGCGTGTGGCCGCGGACGACGCCGACGCCGGTCTCGTCGCAGGAGGTCTCGATGCCCAGCACGAGGGGCTCGGAGTCTCGGATCATGATTGCTCCCGGGAGAAGCCGACGGGCGCCCGGCGCACAATTGAGAGCTCACGCCGCATCACGATGGCGTCCACATCGGACGGCTGGTAGTAACGCTTGCGAACGCCGACGCGCTCGAAGCGGAACCGCTCGTACAACCGGCGGGCCGCGTCGTTGTCGGCGCGCACCTCCAGGAAGACGGCCTCGCTGGCGCGGCGGACCGCCTCGTCGAGCAGCTCGGTGAGCAGCGCGGCCCCGATGCCGGCGCCCCGGCGGTCGGCCCGCACGCCGATGGTCTGCACGTCCGCCTGCCCGCCCGCGGCCGACAGGCCCGCGTAGCCGACGATCTCCCGGCCGTCCGTTTCGGCGACCACGTAGTGGCGGGTGCGCGGCTGGTCGGCCAGCTCGCCGCGGAGCATCTCCTCGCTCCACGCGTCCTCGGGGAACAGCTCGTGCTCCAGCCGCAGAACGGCCGGCAGATCGTCGGCGGTCATGCCGCGCAGGAGGAACGTCGTCATGGCCGCGCTCCGCTCGGCGGCGTCGCGGGGCTTGTGGGGGACGCGGGGCTCGGCGGGGACGCGGGGCTCGGCGGGGACGCGGGGCTCGGCGGCGTCGCGGGCGTCACCTTCTTGCGCGGCCCCGGCTCCTTGGCGTCGGGACGCCGCAGGTAGAGCGGCTCAGGCGGAAGCAGCCCGGGCCCGACGCCGCCCGACAGGCGGGTCACCGCCAGCTCCGCCAGCGCGGTCGCCGTGGGCAGCAGCGGCGTGGGGTCCTGGCCGGGCGTGCCCAGCACGTCGGGGTAGAGCGCCGCGCCCTCACCGATCACCGGCAGATCGTCCGGGCCGCCTTCGCGCACGTCGGTGGCCGGGCCTACGGCGGGCTCGGTCGTGCGGAGGCCCGCCGAGTCGTAGCGGGCCCAGTAGACCTCCTTGCGCCGGGCGTCGGTCGCCACGGCGAACGGCGTCATCCGGCCCGAGGCCCAGGCGATCACGTCCAGCGTGCACACGCCGTGCACCGGGACGCGCAGTGCCTCGCCCATGGCCCGCGCGGTGACCAGGCCGACCCGGAGACCTGTGTAGGGGCCGGGGCCGACGCCCACCGCCAGCGCGCTGAGGTCCTCCGGAGCCGCCCCCGCCTCGGCCAGCACGGCCGCGATCGAAGGGGTGAGCAGCTCGGTATGCCGACGCGGATCGACCGCCTCGGTCGCCGCGCGGCCGACGATCCCCTCGCCCGGAGACCACTCGTACAGCGCCACGGTGACCGCGGCGGTCGCGGTGTCGAAAGCCAAGACCAGCACGAACTAAGAGCTTAGTGCTTCCGATCGGTCACTTTCACGGCCTCGTCCCCTTCGCGGGGCGGGGCGGATCCGGCCGGCGGCGGCGCCCGGTCAGCCGGCGTTGAGGCCGGTCACCGCGCTCTTCGCGGCTTCCAGGGCGCCGTCGATGGCGTTGGACGCGCTCAGCGGCGAGCCCTTGTTGGAGCCCGAGTAGTGAACTGTCACCAGCACGTTGACGACGCGGACGTTGGCGATGGCCTCGCCCGACCCCTGGTTGTCGTTTCTGCTGTAAACGACATAGCCGTCGTCGCCGACATCGGTGAGCCGGCGCTTCTCGGTCAGCTCCTGGGTGGCCAGCAGGGCCTTGCCGGACTCGTCCGCCTTGCGCTCGTCCTCGAAGGAGGCGCGGGCGGCGTCGGTGGGGCCCTGGACGCCCGTCGCGGCGATCGCGCGCAGTTCCACGGTCAGCTGGCGCTTGCGGTCACCGAGGTAGGCGCCCCAGACGCACTGGTTCTGCCGGTCGTTGCTCTGGTAGTTGTCGGCCTGGGTGCGGTCGGCCTTGGGGGCGAGCCGGCCCGCCAGCTCGTCGCCGATCAGCTCGCACGCGTCGGGCACGAGCGACCGTTCGCCCTTGGTCATGGGCGTGCTGTCGGACGCGCCGCTGTTGGAGACCTCGCCACCGCTCTGCTCGCGGGCGCCCACGCCGAGCCCGCTCACGATCGCGACGGCGGCCAGCACGCAGGCCGCCGTGCCGGCCACCACGCCCGCCAGGGCGAAGGCCAGGCGGCGGCTCCGCTGCTTCTCCCGGACGATGCGGTGGCTCCCACTACCCGTCCGGCGACTCCCGGTATCGCGCGTCGGGCGGGGGCCGGTGTCGCCCATGCTGTTCGGTCCGGTGGCGTACATCCCCCCAGGCCCGGTCTCACGAACCCCGGCAGGGCCGGTGTCGCGCATCGGGTAGCCGCCGCTTCCCGCCGGAGGGCGCGGGCCGACATCGGCAGGGCGATAGGCCCCGCTGTCCGCGCCGTCGGCACGGTGATTCCCGTTGCGATGATTCCCGCTCACCGGTCCCACTCCCGCCCGAGGAAATCTTCTGTGTCGCGAAGGTGAGGTTCGTTCCGGCAAAGAGTACGACATGTAACCGTAAAGTGGCCCTGTCCCACTTACGGAAAATTGCGAGGGTTTCTCAGAGATCCCGAGGCCGCATCAGGCCAGATCGTCCCCCAGGTGGGCCCATCGCTCGCCCACACCGGTGATGCGCACCGACCGTTCCTCGGATCCCTCGTCATGCCCCCGAGAAATGATCACTTCTAGCCGATCTTCGGTCAGCCCCTCGGCGAGGCCCTCGCCCCATTCCACGATCGTGATCGATTCGGCCACCGACGCGTCCAGATCAAGATCGTCGAGTTCGGCGAACCCGCCCAGCCGGTAGGCGTCCACATGCACCAGCGGCGGCCCGCCGCACAACGAGGGATGCACCCGCGCGATCACGAACGTCGGCGAGGTGATCGGCCCGCGGACCTTGAGCCCCTCCCCGATCCCCTGCGTGAGCGTCGTCTTGCCGGCCCCGAGGTCCCCGGTGAGCACCAGCAGGTCGCCGGCCCGGACCAGCCCGGCCAGCCGGAGCCCCAGCTCCCGCATGTCCGCGGCGGTGGGCACGGCCACGTTCAACGGCTCGCTCACGCGGTGCGCTCCTCGCGTCGGGGCAGGACCCGTTCGATCAGGCGGCGCAGCCCGCCGGTGACCACGCCCGGGTATTCGAGCGGCAGCACATGGCCGGCGTCGCCCACCTCGACCAGCTCGGCGTCGGGATGCAGCTCGGCGATGCGGCGGCCGTGCGCGGCGGGCGTCAGCCGGTCTTCGCCGCCGACCAGGACGAGTGCGGGGACGCGGCCGATCGTCTCCAGCGCGGCCGACTTGTCGTGCGAGATCAGCGCCGGGTAGAACTCCGCGATCACGTCGATCGGGGTCGTCCTGATCATCTGCTCGAGGAAGTCGACCACGGTCGGGCTGACGTACTTGTCGGCGAACGCCATCTTGCGGGTGACCATGAAGGCGATGTCGGACCCGTACCCGCGTGCCCGGTCCACGAGCGCCGCGCGGCGGCCGAGGCCGCGCAGGGTCGACGGGGCCAGCGGCCGGATCACCTTGGCCAGCACCAGCGGCAGGCCCAGCGTCATCTCGGCGAGGTCCCCGGAGGACGTGTTGACCAGCGCCACGGCCTTGATCTGGCTCCCGAAAAGATCCGGATGCGCCGCCGCCAGCGCCATGATCGACATGCCGCCCATGGAGTGCCCGACGAGGATCACCGGTTCGTTCGGGCGGACCGTCGCGCGCAGCACCGCGTGCAGGTCGGCGCCGGTCTGGTCGATCGTGGCGTGCGTGGGCTTGCTGCGGCCGGACCGGCCGTGGCTGCGCTGGTCCCAGAAGACCATCCGCGGCTTGACGCCCTTGGCCGCGAGATCGCGTCGCTGGTAGTGCCACGCGTCCTGGTTGAGCGTGTAGCCGTGGCAGAACACCACGGTCAGCGGCGCGTCGTCCGGCCCGTCGATCTCGACGTGCAGCGGCAGGCCGTCGTCGGCCAGCACCGTCAGCCCCCGGCCGCGCAGCTCGCCGAACGGCTCGCCCGCGTCCGGGTCGGGGCGCAGCCGGACCCGGCCGACCGCCAGGTGCCGCAGCCCGACCGCGGCTCCCACGCCGGCCGCGCCGACGCCCGCCACGGCGCCGACGACGCCGATCCTGCGCCTGTTCTTGCTGTTCATCGTCTGCCTTGCCTGCCTTTCGGGGTGCGACCCCCAGACCCCCGTGACCTGCCCGTCACGTCTCGGAAACGCCGCCCTCGTACACCCTGGGCACCCGGGACCCGATGCGGGTGACGATCTCATACGAGATCGTGCCGAGCGCGTCCGCCCAGTCCTGGGCGGTCGGCTCGCCCCGGTCCCCCGGGCCGAACAAGATGATCTCGTCCCCGGCGGACAGGGTGTCGTCCCCCAGGTCGATGACGAACTGGTCCATGCACACCCGCCCGGCGATCCGGCGGCGCGCGCCGCCCGCGAACACCTCCAGCAGGCTCGAACCGTGCCGCGGGATCCCGTCGCCGTACCCGGCCGGCACCAGCGCCAGGGTCGTCTCCCGGTCGGTGACGTAGGTGTGGCCGTACGAGACGCCGCTGCCCGCCGGGACCCGCTTCACCAGGGCGGCATCCGCGGTGAGCGTCATGGCCGGCCGGAGCCCGAACGTCCCGATCTGCGGCACGGGCGTCAGCCCGTACATGGCGATGCCCGGCCGCACAAGATCGAAGCGGGCCTCCGGCAGGGTCAGGATGGCGGCCGAGTTGGAGAGGTGCCTGACCTCGGGCCGGACGCCCGTCTTCTCCGCGTGCTCGACGAGCTCCTTGAAGACCCCGAGCTGGCGCGCGACCGAGGGGTGGCCGGGCTCGTCGGCGCACGCGAAGTGCGAATAGAGCCCCACGACCCGCAGGTGCCCGGCGGCCTCGGCCTTGAGCGCCGCGTCCACGAGCGCGGACCAGTCCGCCGCCGTCGCCCCGCCGCGGCCCATCCCGGTGTCGGCCTCAAGGTGAATCCTCGCCGGCCGTCCGGCCCGTTCGGCCGCCGCGGCGATCTCCTCGACCAGCCAGGGGACGTTCGCGGTCAGATCGACGTCCAGCGCGATCGCCTCGTCGTACGGCTCGCCCGGCACGCCCAGGCAGACCATCGTCCGCGCGGTCACCCCGGCCCGCCGCAGCTCCAGCGCCTCGGCGAGCTTGGCGACGCCCAGCCAGGTGGCCCCGCCCGCCAGCGCGGCCTGGGCGGCGGGCACCAGACCGTGACCGTACGCCTCGGCCTTGATCATGGCCATGACGTCGACGCCACCGGCCCGTTCCCGCAGCAGCGAGACGTTGTGCCTGATGGCGGCGAGATCGATGCGCGCCTGCGCTGGACTCCTCATAGTCACCCAGTGTGCCGGTCCGGCGGCCGTGGATGGCCACTGTTCCCCGTGAACGCCTTATCCCCCTTGGACGCGGTCGCTCCCCGCCAGGTTCATCCGGAAGGCATCGGGCAGGGCGGTGACGACATCGAACGCGCTGATCGGCGCCGAACCCTCCGAAGCGTGCCGCGCGGCGAGCCCGTGCAGATAGGCCCCGGCCGTAGCGGCGTCCAGAGCCTGCATCCCACCGGCCAGCAAGGCGCCGATCAGCCCCGACAGCACATCTCCCGTCCCCGCCGTGGCAAGGCGCGGCGTCCCAGTGGGATTGACCCGCACCGGCCGATCCTCCTCGGCGACGAGCGTCGTCGACCCCTTCAACAGCACCACCGCGGAAAGCTCGGCCGCCGCCCGCCGGACATGCTCCAGCCGCCGCGCCTCGATGAGGCCTCGCTCGACCCCGATCAACCGGGACAGCTCCCCCGCGTGCGGTGTGAGGACGGTGGGCGCCTCTCGTCGCAGCAGATCCTTGCGCCGCGCCAGGATCGTCAACCCGTCCGCGTCCACCAGCGCGGGAAGATCCGTCCTCAGAACAGCCTCGACCAGCGCCTCACCATCCGCGCCCGTGCCCAGCCCCGGTCCCACGACCCAGGCCTGCACCCGCCCGACTTTTTCCAGGCCATCCCCAGGCTGAATCTCAGCCGTCACGACCTCGGGCCACCGATGCCTCACGACCTCCACGGCATGCGGCACCGAGGCGAACCGGACCATCCCCGCGCCCCCGTGCACGGCCCCACCCGTACTCAAGACAGCAGCCCCGGTGAACGCATCGCTCCCGGCCAGGATCCCGACCACGCCCCGCCGGTACTTGTCGGACTCCGGCCCGGCCTCAGGCGGCCGGACATCCCCCGACCAAGCAGCGACCACATCCGGATCAGGCAGATCGAGCCCGATATCGACCAGCTCCACAACCCCACAGAACGCGGCCCCGGGATCAATCAACAACCCCGGCTTATACGTCCCAAACGTGACCGTCACATCGGCCCGGACAGCATCGCCCTCCACACACCCAGTACTGGCGTCGACACCACTAGGCACGTCACAGGCCACCACGAGCCGAGCCTCCGAAGCCCGCCGAGCCAACACCGCATAAGGCTCCCGGAGACCCCCCGTCCCCCCGATTCCGGTCAGCCCGTCAATCACCAGATCGGCGTCCTCGATCGAAGCATCCCCCAACCGCCCCCCAGCCCCCCGCAAAGCAGCCAGCCCCGCCTCATGGACCTTCGAACCCGCCGCCACCGCGGTCACCCTCGCCCCCCGCCTCGCGAGCCGCGCCCCCGCAAAAAGCGCATCGCCCCCGTTGTCGCCGCCCCCCACGAGCAGCACAACGTCAGCCCCATAAACCCGCGGCAGCAACCGAACACACACAGCAGCCAGCCCAGCCGCGGCCCGCTGCATCAACGTGCCCTCCGGCACCCGCGCCATCAGGGCCTGCTCAGCAGCCCGCACCTTGCCGACCTCGTGCGCGTACCTCATCCGATCTCCCCTTCAGCGATCACGACCGCCGTGGCGATACCCCCGTCATGACTAAGCGAGACATGCCACCGCCTTACCCCCCGCTCAGCCGCAGCCGCCGCCACGGTCCCAGAGACACACAAGACAGGCCGCCCACTCTCCTCCCGCCGCACCTCAGCATCAGTCCACAACAACCCGCGAGGCGCACCCAGAGCCTTGGCCAGCGCCTCCTTGGCCGCGAACCTCGCCGCCAGCGACCGCCCCGGCAACCCCCGCTCCCCCTCGGTGAACAACCGCGTCAACAACCCCGGCGTCCGCGCCAGCGACCGCTCGAACCGAGCGATGTCCACAACATCGATCCCCACACCCACGATCACAACCCCACCCTGCCTCACCGAGCCCCCACCGCTCAGCATTGACCCGCTGAATGAATTCGACAGAGCGAACCGCGTCCAAGCTGCGCTCGACAAGCCACTCGAACTCGCGCCGGTATTCGTGGGCCACGGTCTCGTCCTGGATCTGGCTGGACGTCCGGCTCTCGGTATGGACCATCGCGGGGAACGTCATCCCGTACGCGGGGGCGTATTCCAGCAGGATGAACGTGCTCAAACCAGCGCCGTGATCCGCGTCCAGCGGCAGAACCCTGAGCTCGATATTGGGCAACGCCGCCAGCCCGACCAGCCGATCCAGTTGCTGGCGCATGACACCGCCGTCCCCCACGCGCCGCAATAGAACGGCTTCGTCGAGAACGACCGTCAGCGGCAGGGAACACGGCGGCTCGATCAGCCGCTGCCGCCGCAAGCGAACCTGCACGTACCGCTCAATGGCAGCAGGTGGACGCGGCATGACCTCGTCCCAGCCAAGGACGAGCCGGCGGGCATAGTCCTCGGTCTGGAGGAGCCCATCGATGAAGGACGCGGTCGCGGACACCGAATTGTCCGCCGAGCCCAAGCGCGTTGAATTGTCGCCCACCAGCCGGCTCACCCGCTGGCAGAGAAGTCAGGCCTGCCAGGCCAGCAATGGCTGCCTGGAACTGGCGGGCTTCACTACGGGAGTGGCCGGCGCGCGCGACAGCGTCCTTGGCGACGAAAGCCCCGCCCTCACTTTCGGGCAGGATGAGATGCGCGCGCTCTTCACTCGCATCAAAGCCGGGGAGCTAGACCTGGGCTAGCCGCCGTAGCGACTGAGGGATGGCACGGCCGCCATTCTCGTGCCGCGGTTTCAGGCGGCGGAGGGGTTTCTGTTGGGGAGGGTTGTGAAGTGGGGGTCTTCGGCTGCTAGGCGGAGGGCTTCTGTGGGGACGTGGATCCAGCCTTGGCGGCGGCGGCCGGCTACCTTGACACGGACGTCGGGCTGGTAGGTCTCCGGGGAGATGCCGTCGTAGCCGTGTTTCACGATGGTCTGGTAGATCTCCTCGGAGACGACCAGGACGAGGGGTGCCGGGACGTTTTCGAGGCACTTCTTGAGGGGGCGGGCGTCGAGGAGGCGGCAGGCCACGTCGAGGGCTTCGCCGAAGTAGCCGTAGGGGTCTCGGTGGATCTCGCCGGCGTGCACGACGGCGCGGAGGCGGAGGCCTCGGCGGGGCCATTCGTCGGGCGGGAGGCTCAGGTTGTAGTCGACCAGCTGCCGGGCGAGCTCGGGGATGAGGCGGCTCAGCAGGTAGGTCTTGGGCACCCCGTCGTCGGGCTGGATCAGGGCGAGCACACCGTCGCCGCGGTCCTCGAAGGGGTCGCACTGCCGCGGGCCGATGCCGGCATGGGCCATGGCCTGGCCCAGCATGCGGTAGACGTGGCCGCGCAGCTCTCCTTTGATCGGGTTGGTCCGGAGCGGGCTGGTCGACCTCTCCATGTCGACGGCCAGAATGCTCCGGTGCAGGGGGAGATTGTCCACCGGACCCTCCATTCTCCGGCTGGTGAGCCGGCCAACGTTCGAGGGAAGCCCGGCGAGGCTCCGTTGCCCGTCGCCAGTGGCTCAGTCGGTCGCACCGGCGCCAGCGTCCGGTGCGGCGGCGTGATCAAGCTTGTGGCCTGGTCGAACGCCGGTGCGGGGTGGCCGTCCGGGTGATCGGCCGCTTTATCTGATTGTGAACATGTGTAGGTTGCTGTGCAAGTTACAGTGTCATGTACGGACGACGTCGTAGAAACATCGCCGTCCGGCTCTTGCGCCGCCTGCCCTCTCACGGGGCAGACTGCGCACATAGCAACCCGTTGGACGGGAGAGGCCGCAGCCATGAGCGCATCCCCACGTCCTTCCGTTCGGCAGCGACGTCTGGCCGCCGAACTGCGGAGGCTGCGGGAGGATCGTCAGCTGACCGGAGACGATGTCGCGGCAGAGTTGTCGTGGAGCACGGCGAAGGTGTCGAGGATCGAGAACGCGCGCACCGGCGCGCGGCTCTCGGACGTACGAAGGCTGCTGAGCCTCTACCAGGTGAACGGCCCGCACCACGACGAGCTCATCGCCCTGGCCCAGGACGCCGCCCAGAAGGGGTGGTGGGAGGCGTATCCGTCGATCGGTCCCGACTACGCCCAGCTGATCGCCCTGGAGACCGACGCGCGGAAGGCCCTCTGCTGGGAGAACCTCGTCGTGCCCGGCCTCCTGCAGACCGAGTCCTACGCTCGCGAGGTCATCAGCGGCTGGCAGATCGTCGACACGCTGACACCGCAGGAGATCGAGCGCCGGATCGAGGTCCGGCTGCGCCGTCAGCAGGTGGTCGAGCGCGCGACACGGCCGCTGGAGCTTCAGGTCGTCCTGGACGAGGCCGTCCTCCAGCGCCGCATCGGCGACCCGGCGGTGATGATCGAGCAGGTCTCGCACCTCCTGCGGATGTCGACCCTGCCGCACGTGGAAATATTCGTGTTGCCGCTCGATGCGCAGCAAAGAATCCTGGGCGGCTCATTCACGCTGCTCGAATTTCCGTCTCTGTACGACGCGCCCTTTCCCGACACGGTGCATACGGAGAGCCTCACCCTGCACTATCTGGAGAGCGAACGCGAGACCAATATGTATCGGCTCGCCCACCATCACATGACCAAGGCGGCCCTCTCGCCCGACGAATCGCGGGTGTTTATGCAGAGCTCGATCGACCACTGGGCCTGACGTCGATGAGGCGGCACTCGAAACGGCCATGCCCGCCGCGGATCATGCGCCCTGCCTGGTAAAGTCCGGGCGAGCTCAATTGAGCGACTCCGGCTGCGCGTTATAGCGGAGGTTTTCAGGCAACCCGCCTGCTCGCTCAAAACGGACAAAAAAACCCTGGAGGATCCTCGGTGTCAACCTTGGTCGCAGACTCCGCTAAATGGCGGAAGAGCACACGATGTGGCGGAAGTGCGACGTGTGTCGAGGTGGGCCTGCTCTCGAATGGACAGATCGGCGCACGGGACACGAAAGAAGGCGTCGACGGCCCGATACTGAGTTTCGGTACGACTGACTGGCGGACATTCCTTGCGCAAGCCAAGAGCGGCGAGTTCGACCTCGGTGTCTAATATCTGGACACGCTGAGTGAGGGCGCCCGGACGGCTACACCCCGACGGGCGCCTGTCGCACCGGACCTTTTGCCTCCCGCCGCCCCCCTCCCCCTCGGCGACATGACGGTCATGTCTCGATCTCCCCCATATTCTCAGCACGCCGTGGGTACAACCTGCTTGGCAACGACGCCTGTCATCGTCAGTCCGACCCCCTCAGGAGGTGGGGATGGGAGCTGAGCAGGCATCCCAGAGTCCATGGATCAAGAGCCGGCACTGCGGCGCCAGCAACACGTGTGTGGAGGTACGCAGGTTGCCCGGCCGGAAGGTCGGAGTTCGCGCCGAAGCGGGTCCCGGCGAAGCGGCGATCCTCATCCTCACCGAGGCCGGTTGGCTCGGTTTCACCAACACCGTCAAGTCCGGCGTCCTCGACCCGGGGATCCCGCCGTCCGTCTGACCGCTCCAGCTACGAAGGCGGCCGCGGAGAGGATCCCGCGGCCGCCCCGGTATTTCTCCTGGCGACATCCGCTGCGGCGCTCGCGCGGGCAGCGGTTCTGGCTCAGAAGGGGCCGTGGTGCCAGGGGCCCCAGATCGCGAAGCTCATGCCCACCTTCGACTGGATGTTGACGAAGAGCGTCCGGCCGTCGGGCGCGAAGGTGGAGCCGGCGAATTCGGCGCCCGCGTCCTCCTTGATGGGCTCCAGCCGGCCGAAGTCGAAGAGGTTTCCGCGCACCGTGAGGCCGCGCAGGTAGTTGTCGCCGTCGCCGTCCTCGCAGAGGACGAGGGTGCCGCGCCGGCTGTGGGTGATGTTGTCGGGCAGGTCCAGCCAGGTGGCGCCGGGCGACTCCACGACGAGGCGGAGCCTGCCGCTGTGCGTGTCGTACGCCCAGATCTGGCCCCGGCCGTCGCCGAAGCCGTCCGGCGGCGGCTGGGTCACCGGTGCGCCGCCCTGGGTGGAGACGAAGTAGACGACGCCGCGGTCGTAGATCGCGCCCTCCAGGCGGGAGAAGAGCGCGGCTCCGGCGGCGCGGCCCTGCCTGCCGACCGCCTGGATCGCCTCGTCGTTGCTCGGCTTGCCGGTGAACGCGGGGTCGGGGTCGTCGATGTCGACCCACGTCGTCGCGTACACCGCGTCCTTGGGCTGGCCCACCGACAGATCGGTGCCGGGGCGGCCCTTCACGGCGAGCATCTGGAGGCGTCCGCCGTCGAGGAGGCGCCCGGTGCGCAGCGGGTTCTTCGGCGGCAGGTAGCGGTAGAAGCCCGAGGGGAAGTTGAAGTTGTCCTCGGTCAGGTAGATGGCGCCCGTGCGCGGGTCGCAGGCGGCCGACTCGTGGGCGAAGCGACCCGCTTTGCGGATCGGTCGCGCGGCGGAGCGGCCGCCGGTCGGGACCTCGAAGATGTAGCCGTGCTTCTGCTTGAGCTTGCTGTTGTCTCCGCCGGAGAAGTCGTTGCCCACGTCGGGCCCGTTGACGGTCTCCTCGCAGGTGACCCAGCTGCCCCACGGCATCGGGCCGCCTGAGCAGTTCATCTGGGTGCCGCCGAGGCTGACCTGGGAGGCGAGCACTTCGCCGTACGGGGTGACGCGGAGCGTGCAGGTGCCGCCGCCGGCGGCCGGGTCGTACGCCTTGGCCGGGTCGCCGAACGCGCCGACCGGCCCGTTGATCTCGTGGTTGCGGACGAGGATCACCGAGCCGCGGCTGCCCCGGAAGGCCGCCATGCCGTCGTGCTTGCCGGGAGTCACGGTGCCGTCGGTCAGAGCGGAGCCCGCCGGGTTGAACGAGCGGTAACGGAACCCCTGCGGCAGATGCAGCCGCACCTCGCCGTCGCGCAGATCACGTACCGGATGGAGCGGGCCATAGCTCCGCGCGCCGCCACCGCTGATCCCGCCGCCCCGTGCGCCGCTGCCGCCGCTCGTCTTGGCGGCGTGGGCGAGGACGCCTTGGAACGGTCCCGCGGTCAGCGCGGCTCCGGCGGCCACGGTCGCTCCACCGGCCAGGAAATGACGCCGTTCCATCCCGGACCCCCTTTCGTCAGCCAACGTTCCCGGAGAATTTACCGACAATTCAGCACATCAGACAGACCACGTCCTCCGATCGTGACGGCCTCGGCGGTGCGAGGACGCGCTGATCAACCGGTCCAGGCGCCCTGGTCAGGTGATCCGAACACCCAGAACAGGCGACCCGCGTGGCCCCGGCCAGGGCGACCCGCGTGCTCCGGTCAGGCGACCGGCGTGGTCCCGATGAGGGCGACCCGCATGCCCCGTCAGGCGACCCGGATGCCCTCTGGAAGGGTACGTGCCGGGGCCCGCAGCCGCCGGACGCTCACCCACACGGCTCCGCCCGCCAGCATCAGATTGAAGCCCAGCCCATAGGGCCAGACCGGCCCCACGGAGTCCTCGTCCCCGCCGCTCCCGGCCCGGACGTCCCGCACCGACCGGCCGATGTCGCCGAGCGGGTCCGAGTCGTCCCGCTGGTAGTCGAGGTTGTGGCGTTTCTCCTCGGCCAGGCGCGGCGTCGCGTCGGCGAGGATCACGACCGGGTTGGGCGCGAGCAGCCACCACACGTACTCGGTGTGCTCCTTGGAGTACCTGCCGTACCCGGTGTCCTCCGGCGCCGACGTCAGCGGCACCGCCAGCGTGAACACGATCGGCGTGATCACCAGCAGGCCGAAGACCGTCATGTACGACATCAGGACCGAGGTGATGCTCCGCGCCAGCAGCGCCGACCAGCCCTGCGAGATCGCGCACACGATGCCGACGAGCAGGCCCGCCACGAGCACCACGACCACGAAGCGCCCCACGCCGATCGCGCCTTCGAGGACGGGCAGGAGCAGCGACGGCAGCGTGAGGCCCAGCACCACCAGCCCGGTCCCCCATGCCGCCGCCAGCTTGCCCAGCGCGATCTCGCCCGCCGTCAACCGCGTGACCTGGAGCGTGGCGAGCGTGCCGCGTTCCCGGTCGCCGTTGATCGTCTGGGCGCTCAGCGCGGGCGTGACCAGCAGCGTGAGGACCAGGACGGCGAGCAGCACGCCACCGAACATGATGACGGCCTCTTCGTCGCCCCAGTCGAAGCCCTCGGAGCTCTCCAGCGCCAGCCGGAAGAGCACCGCGAGCCCGTTCACGACGACGCCCCACACCGTCAGGAGCGCCTTCCAGCGTCCGGTGCGCAGCCGCGTGCGGATCTCCTGCCGTGCCACGAGGCCGATCCCGTGCACCGTGATCGTGCTGCTTCCGTGCGCCGTCATCGTGCTACCTCCGGTTCTCCGTCATGGCGAGGTAGGCGGACTCCAGCGCGCTCCCGACCGGCCCGAACGCGACGACGCGCACGCCCTCCGCGATCAGCGCGGCGAGCAGATCGGCCGCCTCGCGCTCGGTGAGGGGGCCGACCTCCGCGCCGCCCGGCAGGTCGTCGACCTCGCCGAGCCCCGGCCGGGCGGCCAGCCGCCCCGCGAGCCCGTCCCCGTCAAGCGCCCTGACGCGCCAGCGCGCGCGTCCCATCCCGTTGGGCCCGGACGCGACGAGATCGGCCATCCGGTGTTCTCCGACGCGCCGGCCGTGGTCGACGAGCACCACCCGGTCGGCGATCTCTTCCAGCTCGCTCAGGATGTGGCTCGACACCAGGACTGCCACGCCCTCGGCGGCCAGCGAGCGCAGCAGGTCGCGCAACTCGATGCGCGAACGAGGATCGAGCCCCGAGGCGGGCTCGTCCAGCAACAACACCCGGGGCCGGTGCACCAGCGCGCGGGCCACGCCGAGCCGCTGCTTCTGCCCCCGCGACAACCCGTGGACGGGCCGGCCGAGCTGATCTTCCAGGTGGACGAGCGACAGCAGGGCCCGGACGCGGCGCGGCTTCTCGTCCTTGGGCAGCCGGTAGGCATCAGCGAAGAAGGCCAGGTATTCGTCGACCGTGAGCTGGTCGTACACCCCGAACGTGTCCGGCATCCAGCCGAGCGCCGACCGCGCCTGCTCGGGATGGGTGCTCAGGTCGTAGCCCGCCACGCTGATCCGGCCAGCGTCGGGGGCCAGCAACGTCGCCAAGATCAGCAGCAGCGTGGTCTTGCCCGCCCCGTTCGCCCCCACGAGCGCGGTCACCTGCCCGTACGGAACGGTCAGGTCGAGCCCTTGCAAAGCGGGCACCATCCCGAACGCGCGGAACACGCCGCGCGCCTCGATCCCGTGCTCCGCAGCGGGCCACGCCCCGTATTCCCCACCGGGCGCCGCCCCGTGCGCACTGCTCGGCTCCGTCCATGCCACGGCGTTCAGCTCTTGCCGTGGCACGGCGTTCGGCTCGGCCACCCGGCCACCTCCCGCGCTGCCTGTCCCCCTCGGACGCGGGGACGAAGGCGGGCGGTTCCGGGCGGATCCGGCCGTTATTCGACTGTGACCGATTTGGCCAGGTTGCGAGGCTGGTCGACGTCGTGGCCCTTGGCGGTGGCGAGCTCGCAGGCGAAGACCTGGAGCGGGACGGTGGTCACCAGGGGCTGGAGCAGGGTCGGGACGGCGGGCACGCTGATCAGCGTGTCGGCGTACGGCTCCACCGAGTCGTCCCCCTCCTCGGCGATCACGATGGTGCGGGCGCCACGCGCGCGGATCTCCTGGATATTGGAGACGATCTTGTCGTGCAGCACGTCGCGGGCGCGCGGCGGCACCACCACGATCACCGGCAGGCCCTCCTCAATCAGCGCGATCGGGCCGTGCTTGAGCTCACCGGCCGCGAACCCCTCGGCGTGCATGTAGGCCAGCTCCTTGAGCTTGAGCGCGCCCTCCAGCGCGACCGGGAAGCCCACATGGCGGCCCAGGAACAGCACGCTGCTCTCGCCGGCCAGCGACCGGGCCAGCTCGCGCACCGGCTCCATGGTCTCCAGCACCTTGTCGACCTTCTCCGGCATCCGCTCCAGGAGCTGGATCATGGCGAAGACCTCGTCGCCCCACTTGGTGCCGCGCACCTGCGCGATGTAGAGCGCGATCAGGTAGACGGCGACGAGCTGGGTCAGGAACGCCTTGGTGGAGGCGACCGCGATCTCCGGCCCGGCGTGCGTGTAGAGGACGCCGTCGCACTCGCGCGGCAACGTCGAGCCGTTGACGTTGCAGATGCCCAGCAGCTTGGCGTGCTGCTCGCGGGCGTGCCGGACGGCCATGAGCGCGTCCATCGTCTCGCCGGACTGCGAGATCGCGATGACCAGCGTGGTGCGGCTCAGGATCGGGTCGCGGTAACGGAACTCGCTGGCCAGCTCGACCTCGCAGGGCAGCCCGGCCCAGTGCTCGATGGCGTACTTGGCGATCAGCCCGGCGTGGTAGGAGGTACCGCAGGCCACGATGATGATCTTGTCGACCTCGCGCAGCTCCTGGTCGGTGATGCGCATCTCGTCGAGGGTGAGCCGGCCGTCGGTGCCGATCCGGCCGAGCAGCGTGTCGGCGACCGCGCGGGGCTGCTCGGCGATCTCCTTGAGCATGAAGTAGTCGTAGCCGCCCTTCTCGGCGGCGGACACGTCCCAGTCGACGTGGTACTCGTTCACCTCGGCGGGCTTGCCGTCGAAGTCGGTGACCGTCACGCCCTCCCGGCGCAGCTCGACGACCTGGTCTTGGCCGAGCTCCATGGCGTTGCGGGTGTGCGCGATGAACGCGGCGACGTCGCTGGCGAGGAAGTTCTCGCCGTCGCCGAGCCCGACGACCAGCGGCGAGTTGCGGCGCGCGCCCACCACCACGTCGGGGTCAGCGGCGTGCACCGCGACCAGCGTGAAGGCGCCCTCCAGGCGGCGGCACACCCGGCGCAGCGCCTCGGCCAGCTTGATGCCGTCCTTCAGCTCCTCCTCCAGGAGGTGCGCGACGGTCTCGGTGTCGGTGTCGGACGCCAGCCCGTGGCCGCGCTCTTCCAGCTCCGCGCGGAGCTTGGCGAAGTTCTCGATGATGCCGTTGTGGATCACCGCGACCGACCCGGAGCAGTCGGTGTGCGGGTGCGCGTTGCGGTCGTTGGGCGGCCCGTGGGTGGCCCACCGGGTGTGGCCCATGCCGAGGGTGCCCGCCGGTGGCGGCTCCTCCTCCAGCAGGTTGCGCAGGTTGACGAGCTTGCCCGCGCGCTTGGCCGTCGACAGCTCCCCGTCGGCCACCAGGGCGACCCCGGCCGAGTCATAGCCGCGGTACTCCAGCCGCGCCAGCCCTTCCATCACGACCTCGACGGCCTGCTTCGAGCCCACGTACCCCACGATTCCGCACATGGCGGCAAGCCTATTCGGTGTCCGGCCCACACGTGCGCGCTGGCCACCTGCGGCAAGGCCCCCGCACGGGCTGCGCGGCGGTCCCTATAGCGTGGACGGTCGGCGCAAAGCCGACATCCGCCTGATCTCGGATGACCGGGTGGTTACTGTTCAGTCATGACGAGCGGATGGGACAGCGTGCCGAGCCCCTATGTGGAACTCTCGCGGGAGGCCTGGCGAGGGCTGCGTGAGAACACGCCGCTGCCCCTCACGCCCGGCGAGCTGGACGCCCTGCGCGGCCTGAAGGACCCGATCGACATCACCGAGGTCGAGGAGGTCTACCTGCCGCTCTCGCGGCTCCTCAACCTCTTCTTCCTGTCCGACGGCGGCCTGCGCGACACCGTCAGCGGCTTCCTCGGCGAGCCGGTCCAGCCGACCCCGTTCATCATCGGCGTGGCGGGCAGCGTCGCGGTGGGCAAGTCGACCACCTCGCGGCTCCTGCGGACGTTGCTGGCGCGCTGGCCCGAGCACCCGAGCGTGGAACTCGTCACCACCGACAGCTTCCTGCACCCCAACGCCGTGCTGACCGAACGAGGGATCATGGACCGGAAGGGCTTTCCCGAGTCGTACGACCGGCGCGCCCTGGTCCGCTTCGTCTCGTCGATCAAGGCGGGCGCGGAGGAGGTCGCGATCCCGATCTACTCCCATCTGGAGTACGACATCGTGCCCGGCGCCCGGCAGACCGTGCGCCGCCCCGACATCCTCATCGTCGAGGGCCTCAACGTGCTCCAGGCCCCGCCCGCCGGATCGCTCGGCGTCTCCGACTTCTTCGACTTCTCCATCTACGTGGACGCGCGGGTCGAGGACATCCGGCAGTGGTACGTGGAGCGCCTGTTCGCCCTGCGCCGCACCGCGTTCACCGACCCGCGCTCCTACTTCCACAAGTACGCGCAACTGGACGAGGACGAGGCGGCGGCGTTCGCCCAGCGCGTCTGGCGCGACATCAACGAGATCAACCTCGTCTCCAACATCCTGCCGACCCGGGCCCGCGCGACGCTCGTCCTCCACAAGGGCCGCGACCACTCCGTGGAACGCCTGCGCCTGCGCCGCATCTGAGCGCCTCGCCACTGGGCCTGACGGGCACCCCGGGGACCAAGCTGGCGCTTGGCCGCTATCCGCCCGTTATCCGCCGCGTTCACAATCGGACTGAGGTTCGCGTACGCGGGAGGTGGCCGGGTGCGGACGGCGATCCTGGTGACGATGCGGCGCCGCTATGCCGATCTCGTACGGCTGGCCTATCTGGCGCTGGACGACGGCGCCGTCCCGTCCGAGACCGTGCTCTCGACCGCCCGCCGCGCCGTCCGGCAGTCCGCGCGGGCCGGGCCGGGGGCCTCCTATCCGCAGCTCCGCCACCGGCTGGCCCTCGAACTCCTGACCCAGCCGCCCCATCACCGGCGGCTCCGGCTCCGCCGCCTGTTCGTCGAGCCCGCGTCCACCACGCCCACCCCGCTACGCGAGGTTCTGCAACGTTCGTCGGCCCATGAACGGCTGGTCTACCTGCTCGTCAGGCTCGAAGGCCTGACCTCCCCCGAGGTGGCCGCCGAGCTGGGCGAACAGCTCCTCGTGAACGCCTGGGACATCGACCGTACCCTCGCCGACATCGACGACCGCACGGACCTCGACCCGGCCTCCCAGCAGGCCGAGCTCCAGGCCTTCGACCCCTCCCTCGTCCGCCTCCGCCCGCCGCCGTCCTTCCCCATGACGGCCCGGATCGCGCTCGTCCTCACCGCCGTCGTGCTCATCGCCGCCGGCTCCGCCACGTACGAGCGCTGGCAGAACGCCGGCCGCCCCGGCGACCCGCTCGTGGTCGGCGACGACCGCTGGAACCGGCACGACGTGCCCAGCCTGGACGACTGGCCCACCCAGGGAAAGCTGGGTGACGACCGTTCCCTCCTGCGCCGCGCCGCCTCGGCCTGGCGCGACGATCGCCGCGATCCGCCGCTCGGCCGGGTCTCGGTCATGTACGCGGGAAGGGTCGACGAGGCGACCGTCGTCGTGATGCACGACACGCCGGGCACGCGGGACGCCCCGATGGTGGCCCAGTACTTCGAACGCCCGCTCTCCAAAGGCGTCGAGTCGATCCGCCGGCTCGGCAACGACTCCGGCCAGCTGATCATGCTCGGGACGACCTGGCGCTATCTCGTGCCGCCCTGGCTCAGCGACCTCGCCGTGGCGTCCCCGAAGACGCCCCTGCCCGTCTGGCAACCGATCAACGTCCGGGACGGCGTGAGCGATCCGCTTCCCTGGCGATGGTTCGACCCCGACTGCCAGAATTACGTCGTCTTCCGCTCGCGCCACAAGGGCACCGGCTCGATTACGCAGTTCGCCAGCCACAACCCCGAGTTCGCCACCCCCGTGGTCTGGTTCCGCGACCCGGATCCGCACCGCGATGACACCGGATTCACCGGCGACCGCAACCAGTGGAACTGGATCAGCGCCCTCTCCTGCGGCGCGGGGATCGCCCTGGCCGAAACCGGTGATCTGCGCCTCGGTCGCCTGTGGTCGGGTTCCCTGCCCGACGGGGGCGGCCACGCGACCCTGATCTCGATCGACGCCTCCGTCCCGTTCGGCGCCCCCGGCATGACCGCGCTGCTCTCCGACGACGGCCGTCTCATCGCCGACCGGGGCACCACCAACAGCGACTACTCCGCCGCGACCGACACCATCGCGGGGGCCGTGTGGTGGCGTTCGCAGAAGCGCTGGCACCTTCTCGCGACCGGGGCCTCGGGCGTCGCGGACCTCAAGATGGTCGGCGAACTGGGCAACCGTGACGCCCGGCGGCACGGCAAGGGCACCCTTCTCTTCGTCGAGGGCCCGCCCGTCCGCGGCAAGTACCCCCGGCTCGCCCGCCTCCCCGTCGTCCAGATCGTCGTGTACGAACCGGACGGCGACCACAGCGTCATCAGCCCCAGCTGACCGCCGTCATTCGGCGCTGGCGACGGAGAGGGAGCGGAGGCGGACGGTGGCCAGGGCGGTGCCGGCGGCGGTGACCAGGGCCAGGAGGATCAGGGCGACCGGGAGATCGACCGTGGACTTGATCTGCGAGGCCTCGGTCAGCTTGTCGGCGACCGAGAGGGACCACGCCTGGATGGACGCCGACTTGGCACCGGGGGCGAAGTTGCCCAGCAGGATCTCCCAGATCAGGACGTAGATCAGGCCGATCGTGACGGCGTTGCGGCTGATCACGCCCAGGGCGACGAAGACGGCGGCATAGGCGATGGCGCCGAGCAGGACCCCGACGGTCAAAGCCGGGGTGAGCTGGGCGGTGGTACCGCTCATGATCAAGCCGGCCAGCAGGGTGGGCACCACGGCGAACGCGACGATGAGGACGATCGCCACCGCGAGCTTGGTGAAGACGATCACCTGGCGCGGGATCGGCTTGGTGAGCACGTACATGATCTGGCCGTCGTCGATCTCGGGGCCGATCACGCCGGTACCCGCGATCAGCGCGAGCAGCGGCAGCAGCGTGGACAGGCCGAACCGGTGCAGCACGTTCGCCGAGACGTCCAGATCGGCGTAGTCGGTCACCTTCAGCGCGATCGCCAGCAGCAGCATGATGAACGGCAGGACGAACAACAGCAGCGCCCGCTTGCGGCCCAGCATGGCCCGGAACGTGATCATCGCGATTGTGGAGTTCATCGGGCCACCAGGTAGGAGAAGACGCTTTCGAGGGACTCGTCGGCGGGCGAGACCTCCCAGAGCCGGACCTTGGCGTCGCGGGCCACCTGCGGGAGGAACCAGGTGAAGCGCTGGAAGTCCGTCGCCTCGATCTGCAGGCCCTTCTCGGTCAGCTGGACGCTGCTCGCCGAGCCGTCCGCGATGATCGCGGCGGCGAGCTTGCGGTCGTCGGTGGAGCGGACGAGGAAGATGTGCGGGCGGTCGGTCATCAGGCGCCGGATGGCCCGGAAGTCGCCGGAGGCCGCGTGCCGGCCCGCCACGACCACCTCGATGTGGCTGGCCAGCCGCTCGACCTCTTCGAGGATGTGCGAGCTGAACAGGATCGTGCGGCCCTCGGCGGCCATCGCGCGGATGAGGTCCATCAGCTGGATGCGCTGCCGCGGGTCCATGCCGTTGAACGGTTCGTCGAGGAGCAGGACGGGCGGGTCGTGCACCAGCGCGGAGGCCATCTTGATGCGCTGCTTCATGCCCTTGGAGTAGTTGCCGATCGAGCGGTCCTGCGCGTACTCCATCTCGACCTGGGAGATCGCGCGCCGGGCGGCCGCCTCGGGGTCGGCCATCTTGTGCAGCTTGGCCATCGCGAGGATGAACTGCTTGCCGGTCAGGAAGTCGTACGCCGTCTCGCGCTCGGGCACCAGGCCGATGTGCCGGTAGATCTCCGGGTTCTGCCAGAGCGGCGCGCCGTCGAGCGCGACCGTTCCCGAGGACGGTGGCAGAAAGCCGCCCATCATGTGGATGAGGGTCGACTTGCCGGCGCCGTTGGGGCCGAGCAGGCCGGTGACGCCGGGGCCGATGTCCATCGAGACCCCGTTGACGGCGACCACGTTCCCGTACCAGCGGGACACGTTCTCCAACCGCAGGACGCTCACGAGAGACCCGCCTTCCGGAACCGGCGGTACAGGACCGCGATCGAGCCGGCCACCAGGGCCAGGCAGACCGCCAGCGCGACCAGCCCGCCCATCACCCCGGACGGCGCGGCGGGCGCGGTCAGCTCCGCGCCGAGCAATCGCACTTGGACGATGTCGACCAGGTTGAACGGGGAGAACAGGCCCGCCCACCCCGAGACGGTGAAGTTGCCGGCCTGGTTCTCGGCAATGCCCTGGATGATGACCACGATCGTGCTGCTGATCATGTAGACCGCGATGACCGCCGCCACCCCGAGCCCGCGGCGCGTCGTGAACGCCGCGATGACCAGCCCGATCGCGGCCAGCACCAGCGCGAAGAGCAGGCATCCGGCGAGCCCGCCGAAGTAGTGCAGGGTGTGGTCGACCAGGCTGTCGGGCTTGACGGCCGATTCGCCGCCCATCTCCCCGTTGCCGCCGTCCGCCGGCTGGATCACCGGATCCATCTTGTCGGGCCGGGTGACCAGCGCGCCCACGTACAGCAGCGTGACCGGGACCGCCAGCATGATGAAGATCGCGGTCACGAACGCGCCGAACTTGGCGAGCACGAAGTCGAGATGGCCGACCGGCCGGGAGAAGTAGAGCGGGACGGAGTGGAAGCGCAGCTCGCGGGAGGCGATCACCGGCGCCTGCGTGGCCAGGAAGATGGCCACGACCACCTGCATGATGAGGGCGTACGAGGAGTAGCGGATGAGGACATCCGGCTCTTTGGCGAAGCCCAGGATCGCGACGCTGGCCGCGGCGGGCAGCAGCATGACCGCCCCCAGCAGGAACGGCATCACCTTGGCACGGGCGGGCCTGCCGAGGCCGAACGCCGCGCGGAGGTTGTGCACGTACTGCGAGCGCAGCACGTAAGCGCGGCCCAGGCGGCGACCCTCGTAATGCCTGTAGCCGATGTCGTGGATGGTGCTCGTCGTCATCGCGGCGCCCCCTGAGATCCCTTGGCCGGCGCGCCCTCCGCCGTCGGCGCGTTCCCTGCCGTCGGCGCACCCTCAGCTCCCGGCGTTCCCGGCGCCCCCTGCGGGCCGTACGCGGCCGGCGCGGCGGCGGGCTGGGGCTGCCCCGGGTGCGATGGCAACTGGACGGGCTGGGGCGTGGCGAAGACCTCTTCGATGTGGTGGCGCCGCTGCTCCAGCCGGACGAGGCGGAGCCCCAGCTCCGCGACGCCGTCGCGGATCAGGTCGTAGGTGGTCTCGCCGGCGATGTCGATGACCAGGAAGCGTCCCTCGGGCCGGACGCCCACGCCCTGGTCGTACAGCCGCTGCCCGAGCAGGTCGCGGCCCTCGTCCACCTCGACGGTGAGCATGCCGCTCTCGGCGGTGTACGCCTCGACCGCCTGCGAGCGCAGCAGCTTCCCGCCGTCGATGATCACGACGTGGTCGCAGATCCGCTCCAGCTCGCCCAGCAGGTGCGAGGTGACCAGGACGCTGATGCCGAACTCGGCGCCGATCCGGCGGATCAGCTCCAGCATCTCGTCGCGGCCCGCCGGATCGAGGCCGTTGGTCGGCTCGTCCAGGAAGACCAGCTTGGGGTCGTGCACGAGCGCCTGGGCCAGCTTGACCCGCTGCTTCATGCCCGTCGAGTAACCCCCGATGGGCCGGTAGCGCTCCTCGTACAGCCCCACGTGCCGCAGCGTGTCGGCGGCTCGTTCGCGCGCGGCGGTGGGCGGGAGTCCGCACATGCGGGCCATGTGGACGACGAACTCGGTCGCCGAGACGTCCGGCGGCAGGCAGTCGAACTCCGGCATGAACCCGACCTGCTCGCGGATCTGCACGCCCTCGCGGGCGATGTCGAGCCCGAGGACCGAGGCGGTGCCCGCGCTCGGCGGCTGCAGGCCGAGGAGGATCCGGATGAGGGTCGACTTGCCGGCGCCGTTGGCGCCGACCAGGCCCACGACACCGGGCTCCACGGCCACCGTGAGGTCGTCCAGAGCGGTCACCCTGGGGAACCTCATCGTCAGCCCTTGGGTGGCGATGATCGGCATGTTCACGAACCTAGTGGTTCGAACGCGGCGGCACCTCACCCAAAGGTTGTAGGACCTGCGGCTACCCTCCCCCTCCTGCGGAGGACCAGCCGCCACACCGCGCGCTGGACGAGCAGCGTCAGCACCCCCGCGATGACCATGCCGAGGAGGTTGACCCCGAGTTGCAGCAGCGAGCCGCGGATCTCGTCCCAGTGCCGCAGTGCCATGGCCACGGCGAGGTTGCCCGCCGCCGGGACGGTGGTCACGGAGATGAAGACCCCGACCAGGGCGGACGACTTGGCCGCGGTGAGCGACAGCACCCCGGCGGCCCCGGCCAGCAGGGCCACGATGAACGACCAGCGGTCCGGGCTGTAGATGAAGGCGGTCTGCGGCCGCGGCCGGTCCAACATGCCCTGATGGATGACGTCGATCCTGAGGCTGACCTCGGCGCAGACATACGTGACCAGGATGGCGACGGCGAAGCCGATCACGAGGTTCCTGGACGCCGTCCAGACCATCCGCGGACCCCGGAAGACCAGGCCGTAACAGATCGCGGCCACCGCGGCGAACTCCGGGCCGAGCACCATCGCCCCGATCACCAGCACCGGCGAGTCGATCAGCGCGGCGATGCCGGCCAGCTGCGTGGCGAGCGCCAGGAAGACGATGAACGACCACGTCAGCTCGGAGTTCTCGCGGACGTCGTTCTGGAGCTGCTCCCACACCACCGCGTCGTCGCCGTGCCCCGGCGCCAGCTTCTTGGCCCGTTCCGCCGACTCGGCGAGCGCCAGATCGATCTGCTCGATCGTGATCGCGCCCTCGCGCTCGATGCCGAGATCCTGCAGGGCCTTGATGATCTCGTTGGCGGCCTCGCGGGCGATGTCGCTGGTGACCAGGTCCCCTTCCGGCGCCCGCGCGGCGCCGGGGATGACCACGACGTTCGTCGCCCCCGGATTCTCGGCCAGCGCGGCGCAGACCTCGTCGGTCCGATCCGCTGGGACGATCGCTCTCAGGTGCAGCACGTCTGACATCGTGCCGCATGGACCGCGCCGAACCGGCGCGGGCCCCGTATCCTCGGCAACGTTTGTTTTCGGCAAAGCGGGCATATGCCACCGAGGCGACGGGCGGTGACGGCATGACGCGACGGTGGCGTACAGGCGCGGGTATCGGTGTTCTCTCGGCGTTCCTCCTCACGGGCTGCTCGGGCGGCGTCGGGCTCACCGACTCCGGTCCGAGCACGACGGCCTCCAAGCCCGCGGAACGCAGCGTCTCGCAGGCCCGCAAGGACCTCGACGGCCTGCGCGTCGCCGCCGAGGCGAGCGGGAGCGGCTACGCGCGCGACCGCTTCGGCGTGCGCTGGAAGGACACCGACCACAACGGCTGCGATCAGCGCAACGACGTGCTCGGCCGCGATCTGCGCGAGGTGAAGAAGCGCGGCCGCTGCGTCGTGCTGTCCGGCACGCTGAACGACCCGTACAGCGGCAAACGGATCACCTTCTCCAAGTCGGACGCCGCCGAGGTCCAGATCGACCACGTCTACCCGCTCGCGCTGGCCTGGCGGATGGGCGCCTCGCGCTGGCCCGAGGACCGGCGCGAGCAGTTCGCCAATGACCACGACAACCTGCTCGCGGTCTGGGGCGTGCCCAACCGCCAGAAGAGCGACTCGGGTCCCGGCGAGTGGAAGCCGCAGAAAGCCTTCCAATGCACCTACGGCGTCAAGTACGTCGAGGTCGCCAAGGAATACGAGCTGCCCGTCTCCCGCTCGGACCGCCAGGCGCTCGAAGGCTTTCTGGAACGCTGCTGATCCAGGCGAATAGGCTGCGGGGCATGAGCACGAACGACAGAGCCGCGGCCGACGGCCAGGCCGCAGCGGACCAGACGGCCGGACTCCAGCGGGTACGCACCGAACGCGGCGTGGGCGCCCGGGCGACCGGTGTCGAGGCCACAGGTGCCTCGGCCACCGGTTTCACCCTTCGCGTCGGCAACGCCTTCGGCTCCCTCGCCCTGGGCTCGATGGCCCTCGGCGCGATCGCGATCGGAGCCGTAGCCATCGGCAAACTGGTCGTGAAGAAGGCCGTCGTCGACCACCTCGAAGCCGGCACGGTCGAGATCAAGCACCTCAAGGTAGGCCGCCTGGACATCCTCGACGACTAAACCCGCGGAGACCCCGGCCCGCACGCAAGCGCGCGACCGGGTCGTGAAGCCGGCCGAAGGTCAGCCAGCCAGATTCGTGCGGACGGTTTCGGCGAGGCGTTCGGCGACGGAGCGGGCCTGATCCTCGGCGGCGGCCTCGACCATGACGCGGACCATGGGCTCGGTGCCGCTCGGCCGGATCAGGACGCGGCCGGTGTCGCCGAGCTCGGCCTCGGCGGCCTCCACCGCCGCGGCCAGTTCCGGTGAGGTCTTCGCGCGTGCCTTGTCGACGCCCGTCACGTTGATCAGTACCTGCGGCAGCCGGGTCATGACCTTGGCGAGCTCGTCCAGCGCGCGGCCGCGCCGGGCCATCGTGGCCAGCAGATGCAGGCCGGTCAGCACACCGTCCCCGGTGGTGGCGTGGTCCAGCATGATCACGTGGCCGGACTGCTCGCCGCCGAAGTTGAAGCCGCGGTCCTTCATCGCCTCCAGGACGTAGCGGTCGCCCACGGCGGTCTCGACCACGTCGAGGCCCGCGTCGCGCATGGCGATCTTGAAGCCGAGGTTGGACATCACGGTGGCGACGACGGTGTCGCCGGCCAGCCGGCCGGACTCGCGCAGCTCCATCGCCAGGATGGCCATGATCTGGTCGCCGTCGACCACCTCGCCGGCGGCGGTGACCGCCAGGCAGCGGTCGGCGTCACCGTCGTTGGCGATGCCCGCGTCGGCGCCGTGCGCGCGGACGGCCTCCCGCAGCGCCTCCAGATGGGTGGAGCCGCAGCCGGAGTTGATGTTGAGCCCGTCCGGCGCCACCCCGATCGTGATCACCTCGGCGCCCGCGCGCCGCAGCGCCTCGGGGGCGACGTCGGAGGAGGCTCCGTTCGCGCAGTCGACCACCACGCGCAGCCCGTCCAGCGACACCGGCAACGACGACAGCAGGTGCGCGACGTACTGCTCGACGGCGCCGTGCGCGTCGCGCACCCGGCCGACACCGGCGCCCGTCGGCGGGTCCCAGTCCTGGCCGAGGGCGCTCTCGACACGATCCTCGATGTCGTCGGCCAGCTTGAAACCGCTGCGGTCGAAGAACTTGATCCCGTTGTCCGGCGCGGGGTTGTGCGAGGCGGAGAGCATCACCCCGAGGTCGGCGTCCAGCGCGTTGGTGAGGTAGGCCACGGCGGGCGTCGGCAGCACGCCCAGCGTCAGCACGTCCACGCCCGCGCTCGCCAGCCCGGCCACCACGGCCGCCTCCAGGAACTCGCCGGAGGCACGCGGGTCACGGCCCACCACCGCCACCGGCCGGTGGCCCTTGAACGCCCCCTGCTCCCCCAGCACGCGCGCCGCCGCGACGGACAGGTCCATCGCGAGGCGGGCGGTGAGATCACGGTTGGCGAGCCCGCGTACTCCGTCGGTTCCGAAGAGACGACCCACAGTTCAACTCCCAGAAAGGCACGAGACCGCGCGGGCGAGGCGAGGATCGCCCGGCTTCCGTGCGGTCAAATCTAATGGGGAAAGCCCGGGGAAGGGTCCCCGGAGAACACGAACGAGCCGCCGCGCCCGGTTCGATCTGCCATGGATCGACGGGTGCGACGGCTCGTATCGGCTGTACGGCTGCGATCAGCGCTTGCTGTACTGCGGCGCCTTGCGGGCCTTCTTGAGACCCGCCTTCTTCCGCTCCGGGACGCGCGCGTCACGGGTGAGGAAACCGGCCTTCTTCAGCGCCGGGCGGTGCTCGATGTTGGCGAACTGCAGCGCCCGGGAGATGCCGAGGCGCAGCGCACCGGCCTGGCCGGTGGTGCCACCGCCGCCGACGCGGACGATGACGTCGAACTGGTTCTCCAGACCCAGCAGCACGAACGGCTCGTTCACGGTCTGCTGCTGGACCTTGTTGGGGAAGTACTGCTCAAGCGTGCGGCCGTTGATGGTCCACTTGCCGGTGCCCGGGACGATCCGGACGCGGGCGATGGCCTGCTTGCGGCGGCCGGTGCCGGCGGCCGGGCCGGTCGCGACCGGCTGAGCCAGGAACGAGTCGCCAGAGGCCTCGGGGCTCTCGGTGGTGTACTCGGACGGGGCGTTGTCCTCGTACGAGTCGTACTCGACGCCCTCGGCGGGCGTCTCGGTGCCGGTGGACTCGGTCACGGTTCTCCTCTGGGTGTTCTGGCCAGGGCGGCTGGCCCGGTCGGTCCTCGGGTGCCCCGGCGGCCGCGCGATGGTGAAGCGACCGACCCGCTCTCCGGCGCGATGCCGGATCTGCGGTGTGACGACTACTGCTTGATCTGGGTGATCTCGAACGGGACCGGCTTCTGGGCCTGGTGCGGGTGCTCGGGGCCAGCGTAGACCTTGACCTTGCCGAACATCTGACGGCCGAGGGTGGTCTTGGGCAGCATGCCCTTGATCGCCTTCTCCACCGCCTTCTGCGGGTTCTTGGCCATCAGGTCGGCGTAGGACACCGAACGCAGACCGCCCGGGTAACCGGAGTGGCGGTAGGCGCGCTTCTGCTCGAGCTTGTTGCCGGACAGCGCCACCTTGTCGGCGTTGACGATGATGACGTAGTCACCGGTGTCGAGGTGGGGCGCGTAGATCGGCTTGTGCTTACCCCGAAGCAGCTGCGCGACCTGACTGGCGAGCCGACCCAGCACGACATCGGTCGCATCGATGACGTACCACTGACGCTGGACGTCAGCGGGCTTAGGGGTGTACGTGCGCACGGTCGTCAGCCTTCGTTTCTTGTCGACTTCTCAGCGGAATCCTGCTCGCGCCGATCAGAGAATGGTCCGACCTGGCGCTCCGGGAGGCCGGGGCCCGCCTGGTGCTCAGCGCAGAGGCGCTTGGCACGCAGGGCACACCGGCAGATACAACGAACTGGCAGGATACCCAGCCGCGCGGGCACGGGTCAAAACGGCTCGTTGTGACAGTCTCCCAGCCACTCTCCAGTATGCCTCATGCGACGCGATGCCCGGGACCGAAGCGGCGGGGCCGGTCCCCCGGCCGAACCGGAGGGGCCCGCCGGCGGGCGCGATAGCGGACGTCCGTTAGCGGCGATCTTCGGAATTGCAGTGCCTTATAGGGATAAGGTGCGGCCGACCGGATCCGCCGCCGGTGAAGTCGCCGGCCAGCCTCCCGGGAGCCCCGCTGCCTTCCCCCCGCAGTTCCTCAGGCCCGTCAGGCCCCGCCGACGGCCGTCCAGGCCGTTCGGGGCACTTCGCCGCCGAACCCACCGATCATCTCGTCGCCGGTCCAGGCCGTCCGGCCGGCCGCCGCCGCGCCCCCGGAGGCCGCTCCCCGGACCGCGATGCCGTTCGCCGTACGGGCGGCCCAGGCCGATCGGGCGCGGACGGCGATACGGGCCGTCCTCCCAAGCGATCGGGCTTCAAGACCGTGTTCACCGTCACCTTGACGGTCGCGGGCGCCGTCGGCGCCATCGGAGTCGGTGTCGCGCTCGACCGTCTCGTCCTGCCCGAACTGCGTTCGGAGTCGGCGTCCGCCTCCGGCCCCGCCGCGGACGCGGCGCGGCCGGGAGCGTCGGCCGCGGGCACGGGAACGAGCGGCGGCGCACCCACTGAGAAGGACACGGGCAACGGCGCGGGCACGCCCAGGACCGACGGCGGCGGCGGCGCGCCCACCCCTGGCGTGAACGGCAGCACGCCGCCTCTCAAGCCCCTGCGAGGCACCAAGCAAGCCCCGAAGAGCCCGTCTTCCTCGCCGAGCCCAGGGACGTCCCGTCCCCCGCAGGGCGGCAACCCTCCGCCCTCGTCCGGCGGCGGGCCCGAGGCCACGGTGGTGTCCCTCACCAACAAGGAGCGGGCCAAGGCCGGTTGCGGCGCGCTCCGCACCGACCGGCGCCTGGCCACCGCCGCCGAGCGGCACTCGGCCGACATGGCCGCCCACGACTACTTCGACCACACCTCACGCAACGGCGACAGCCCCTGGAAGCGCATGGAGGACGCCGGTTACACCAGCCCCGGCGCCGAGAACATCGCCAAGGGCTACGGCACCGCCGCCGCCGTGGTGGAGGGCTGGATGAAGAGCCCCGGCCACCGCGCCAACATCCTCAACTGCAAGCTCCGCGCGATCGGCGTCGGCATGGTCGCCGGCTCCGGCGGGCCCTGGTGGACGCAGGATTTCGGCTGGCAGTAGCCCCTCCCGGCCGTACGGGCCGTGACCTTCCGCAAACCGCCGACGCCCGGTTCGCCCCCATGTCATGGTGGGTGTTCCGAAGGTCCAGAGCTCTGGAAGAGGAACGGTAAGGTCCAAGCCATGGGTTATCCGGGCGATCAAGGCAAACCCGACGGCTGGCCTCGCGCACAGTCGTCGCAAGCGCCGTACGGCTCCGGACCTGAACGACCCGACACGGCACCGTACGGCCAGGACAAGGACGAATCCCCCTTCTCACCGCGCGGCGAGGGCTTCGAGGGACCGGGCGGCGCGTACGCCCCCTGGGGAGAAGAGCCCGTCGAGCCGGGAGCACCGGCCGAGGGCCCGGGCCAGAACGACTGGTTCACGGCCTCCGGCGCGGGCGGCGGCACGAGCACGGCGCAGTTCTCGAACGAGGGCCTCGACCGCGGCTTCGGCGGCCCCGCCGGCGGCGGCTTCGGCGTCTCTGACGACCGTATCGCGGACGACCGTTTCGGCAACGACGGCTTCGGCGACGACCGCTTCGGCGGATCCGAGGGCGGCTTCGGCGGCCCGCCCCCCGGCGCCGATCTCGGCGTCCCTCCCGGGGGCGGCAGCGGACCCGTCGCACCCGAACGCAGATACAACCTCCCGCTGATCATCGGCGGCGCGGTGGTGGCCGGGCTGGTCCTGGTGGGCGGCGGCTTCGGCGTCTCGGCGATGCTCAAGGACGACAAGCCGACCAAGCCGGCGGCGACGGGCAAGAGCGCCGCGCCCAAGCAGACCACGGCGCCCAAGCAGCAGCAGCCCTCGCAGGCCCCGTTGACGCCGGTCAAGCTCAAGAGCCGCACCACCGACCCCAAGCCGCTGACGCTGAACGAGGCGTTCGGCAAGCGTTCCTTCGCCGCCGGCGGCGCCAAGTACGTGCGCACCGGCTGGAAGGCGCAGCGCGGCTGCACGGGCATCGTGAACGGCGCCTCGCTCAGCAAAGTGATCAAGAAGGGCGGCTGCTCGCAGGCACTGCGGGCCACCTTCGCCCGCGGCGACGGCAAGCTCATCGGCACCGTCGGCGTCCTGAACCTCAAGACCGAGGCCGCCGCCAAGCTCGCCGAACGGGCCGCCGCCGCCAAGGACGCCTACCTGCAGCCGCTGGCCGGCACCGGCGTCACCAAGAAGATCGGCAAGGGCGAGGCCCTCGGCACCGCCGAGATCCGCGGCCACTACCTGGTGATGACCTGGGTGCAGCGGCCGGACGGCAAGAAGATCGCCACCAAGTATCACAAGCTCGTCTCGTCGTTCGGCCAGGAGCTCATCAGGGGGAGCAACCTGAAGTTCGCCCTGACATATCGGGAAACCGAAGGCAAACCCTTCCGAAACTGACCAGCAGGAATACCCTGTTCGCCTATGTCTGGACCTGAAGAACCCCGGGAGCCCGCTGAGGAGGCGGGGGCGCCCGCCGTCCCCACCGCCTCCGCGCCGCCCAGTTTCGGGCAGGTCGCCCCGGCGGAGGCCGAGACCGCTCCCGAGGGGGAGAGTCCAGCGGGCACGATCGGCTTCTCCCCCTTCGGTCTGGAAAAGCCCTGGTGGGCGGCTGCGGAGTCCGAAGAGTCCGACTCATCGGTCAACGTCACCCGGACGGAGAGCCCGGAGGACACCGAAGACCCGAACGTCGCCGAAACCGAACCTCCCGCCGCCCCACCTCCGTCGCTCGACACGCTGGTGGCAGGTCTGGGCGTCCCGAGCGTCGACACCCGCCGCGCGGTCCCCGCGGAGCCCATCGTCCAGCGTCCGCGCCAGTCGTTCGCCGACACCGACCCCGACGGCATCCCCGTCATACGTCCGGACGCCCCCGAGCCAGCCGAAGAGCCACCCGCCCCAGCCAAAACGACCGAAGGCCCTATCGCCCCAAACGGAGCGGCCGGCAAACCCACCACCCAGAGCGAGGCTCCCGAGGAGCCGACCGACCAAGGCAAAACGGCCGAAGCGGCTGACCAAAGCGGGTGGGCCGACGAGCGACCCCATCGGGGCGAGGCGACGGACACGGCCGAACGAGCCGCCGCTGACCAGCCTGGCGCCGCTCCGGTCGAAGAACGCGGCATGGAGCACGGCCGAGCAGCTGAGCCGCAATTCATGGCGGCGCCGGTCCTGATCCCGGACGCGATCCTGCCGGCCGGCATCACCCCGCCCACCGACAGCTCGGTCGTACCGGCCGCCCCGGAAGCGGCCGAGGACGAGGGCGACGAGGACCCGCCCAGCCCGACGATCATCACGCCGATCTACCATTCCGAGGGCGGGCTGTCGATCGACGCCCACCCAGAAGGGCCGCCTGAACGCGAGCACGCCCCGTTCGAGCAGACCTCTCCGCTCAGCGTCCCGCCGCCCCCCGTCGAAGATCGCAGTGAACCCGATCCGGGCTCCAGTTCCGGCCCCATTCCCTTCGTCACCGAGGGTTACGGACAGCCGCCCTCCGCAGGCGCGCCCAACCGGAAGCCGCTGTTGATCGCGAGCGTGGGCGCCGGGGTGCTGCTGGCCATCGCCGCCGCGTTCGCCCTCATCAGCGGCATGTCCGGCGATGACGGCGAGGGCAAGGCCGGTAAGGCGACTCCGCCCCCCAGCAGGCCCGCCGCCGCGCCGAGCCCGACGGCGCCACCCGGTCCACCGCCTGTGGACATCTCCAGCGAGAAGACCGACCGCCAGCCGCTGGCCCTGGCCGAGGCCTATCCCTTGGGCGCCGTCGACCTGGGCGGCCGTTCGTACGTCCGCGACAAGTCCTCGGTGAACCACCAGTGCGCCCTCGCGGCGCGCGGGGCGATGGCCCAAGCGCTGACGGAGAAGGGCTGCCGCAGCGTCGTACGCGTCACCTACCTTGAACGCGGCAAGGCCCTCGCCGTCACCACCGGCATCGCGGCGATGCCCAACAAGGACGCCGCCCTCAAGGTCAGCAAGGCGGGCTCGCCGAGCCGGTACGAATGGTTCCGCGGTATGGCCGGGCGCCGCTCGCAGAGCATCGACCAGGCGGGCGGCTACGCGCTGAGCACGGTGCGAGGGCGCTACATCATCTACGCGTACGCGCAGTACTCCGACGGCAAGCGCCCCGGACCCGCCGACCAGACGCTCAAGACGGCCGCGCGGCAGTTCATCGACTACAGCGTCCGCCCGATCAACGCCCGCGCCACCTGACCCGCCCCCACCGCTGAGCGCTGGCAACATCTTGATCGCGCCCGACGTTTACGTCACAACGCGCAACCGGAAGGGACGACGGTCGCCTCAGAACGCACAGCTGGACGCAGCGGCGGTCGCATGAGACGCGCAGCCGGAAGAGGCGGCGGTCGCGTCAGGGCGCGGCCAGAAGGGGCGATCGCGTCAGAACGCGCGGCCGGACGGAGCGGCAGTCGCCTCAGGACGCGCAGCTGGACGAAGCGACGGTCGTGTCAGGAGGCGCAGCTGGAGGGGTCGGCGGTCGCGTTGAGTGTTCGCACCCGGCGGGTCTCCTGGGCTCGCTGGGCCAGCCCCTCGTCGTCGGGGTAGCTGATCTCCTCTAGCGAGAGGCCGTGCGCGGGCGCCACGTTCACCGCCGAGTCGCGGACGCGCGCGGCCAGCACCTCCGACGGCCACTCGACCTCGCGCCGCCCGTCGCCCACCATCAGCAGCGCCCCCACCATCGCGCGGACCATCGAGTGGCAGAACGCGTCGGCCTGGACGGTCGCCGCCGCGATGTGCCTGCTCTCGCGTTCCCACTCGTACTTCAGCAGCCGCCGGATGGTGGTCGCGCCCTCACGCTTGCGGCAGTACGCGGCGAAGTCGTGTTCGCCCAGCAACAGCGCCGTGGCCCCGTTCATGCGGTCCAGGTTGAGGGGCCGCGGGTGCCAGAGCACGTCGTGGCGGCGCAGTGGATCGACGCCCACAGGGTCGTCGCAGACGCGGTAGACGTACCGGCGTGACAGGGCGGAGAAGCGCGCGTCGAACCCGTCGGGGGCCACCGACACCCGCCGGACCCGCACGTCCGCCGGCAGCAGCCCGGCCAGGCGGCGCGGCATGGTGCCGTTGATCGCGGAGTACGCGGCGACGGGGATGACCAGGTGGGCCACCTGGCCGCGCGCGTGCACGCCCGCGTCCGTCCGGCCGGCCACGGTGAGGACCGGCGGCGGGTCGAGGCGCAGCAGCCGGGCCAGCGCGTCCTCGATCACGCCCTGGACGGTGCGCTGCCCGGGCTGGCGGGCCCAGCCCGCGAAACCCGACCCGTCGTAGCTGATGTCGAGCCGGAGTCGTACCAATGCGGTCATGTCAGCTTGGGATTCCTTCTCCAACGCCGCTGCCTCTGTCCTGCGGGATGCTCAGGTGAGCACCTGGGACATGATCCTCCGCGGGTCGTCGTCTCCATGGATCAGTCTGGCAAAGATCAGGCCCGCCGTCTCGTATCAGACGGCGGGCCTGTCGATGTCGTGCCAGGGAAGGTACGACAACCTGCGGTGTTACAGCGTCACTCGGACTTTTCGGCCTGAGCCTCGGCGTCGGTCGCCTCGGGGGCGTCGTCGGCCTTGGCGGTGTCGACCTTGGCGGTGTCGACCTTGTCCTCGGTCTTCTGCTCGGCCGGAGCCGGCTTGGCGGAGGCCGTGGAGGCGGTCAGCTCCTCCTGCACCAGCTCGATGACGGCCATGGGGGCGTTGTCGCCCTTGCGCGGACCGAGCTTGGTGATGCGGGTGTAGCCGCCGGGACGGTTCTCGAACTTCGGCGCGATCTCGGTGAAGAGCTCGTGCAGAACGCTCTTGTCGCGGATCGTCTTGGCCACCAGGCGACGGTTGTGCAGGTCGCCCTTCTTGGCCTTGGTGATCAGCTTCTCCGCCAGCGGGCGGACCCGGCGGGCCTTGGCCTCGGTGGTGGTGATGCGGCCGTGCTCGAAGAGAGCCGTGGCCAGGTTGGCCAGGATCAGCTTCTGGTGCGCGGCGCTGCCGCCGAGGCGGGCACCCTTGGTGGGCTGAGGCATGTCGTTTCCTTCCTGCACCGGCCGTGTCAGGTACCGGTGTCAGCTCATGGCCGCACCGGCCGGATGAGGTACCGGTGCAAGCTCTTTCCGCGCCGGCCGGATCAGGTACCGGCGACGGGCCGAGCCCACCGCGGCCGGGAGGGAACCCCCGGCCGCGACGGGGCCTTACGTGTCGTGCGTGATCAGGTCGATCAGTACTGCTCGGTCTCGGCGTAGCTCTGGTCGTCGTCGCCGTAGTTGTCCGCCGCCGCGCTCGGGTCGAACCCGGGCGGGGAGTCCTTGAGCGACAGCCCCATGTCGTTGAGCTTCTGCTTGACCTCTTCGATCGACTTGGCGCCGAAATTCCTTATATCCAAGAGGTCCTGCTCGCTGCGGGCGACCAACTCGCCCACAGAGTGGATGCCCTCGCGCTTGAGGCAGTTGTACGACCGCACCGTGAGGTTGAGCTCCTCGATCGGCAGGGCCAGGTCCGCGGCGAGCGCGGCGTCCGTCGGGGACGGGCCCATGTCGATGCCCTCGGCCTCGACGTTGAGCTCCCGGGCCAGGCCGAACAGCTCGACCAGGGTCTTGCCGGCGGAGGCGACCGCGTCACGCGGAAGCATCGCCTGCTTGGTCTCGACGTCCAGGATCAGGCGGTCGAAGTCGGTGCGCTGCTCGACTCGGGTCGCCTCGACCTTGTAGGTGACCTTGAGCACGGGCGAGTAGATGGAGTCGATCGGAATCCGGCCGATCTCCTGGCCCGGCTGCTTGTTCTGGGCGGCCGAGACGTAGCCGCGGCCGCGCTCGACCGTCAGCTCCATCTCCAGCTTGGCCTTGTTGTTGAGCGTGGCGATGTGGAGGTCGGGGTTGTGGACCTCGACGCCCGCCGGCGGCGCGATGTCGGCCGCGGTGACCTCACCGGGGCCCTGCTTGCGCAGGTACATGACCACGGGCTCGTCGTGCTCGGAGGAGACGACCAGTTCCTTGAGGTTCAGGATGATGTCGGTGACGTCCTCCTTGACCCCGGGGACGGTCGAGAACTCGTGCAGCACGCCCTCGATGCGGATGCTGGTGACGGCCGCGCCGGGGATCGAGGAGAGCAGGGTACGACGCAGCGAGTTGCCGATCGTGTAGCCGAAGCCCGGCTCCAGCGGCTCGATGGTGAACCGCGACCGGTACTCGTCGACCTGCTCTTCGGTGAGAGTCGGACGCTGAGCGATGAGCATGGTGTGAACCTTCTTTCCGCGGTGCCCGCTATATGACGACCGCAGTGACTATCTTTCCGCCCCGACGCCGTGATCACACCCCGTACAGGAGCATGATCACGGCGACGGAAAGAGCTCTTACTTGGAGTAGAGCTCGACGATCAGCTGCTCCTGGACCGGCGCGTCGATCTGCTGCCGGACCGGGAGGGAGTGCACGAGGATGCGCATGGCGCCCTCGGTGACGACCCCGAGCCACGCCGGGACCTGGCCCTCGCCGGCCTCCGCGCGGGCGACCACGAACGGGGTCATCTCGAGCGACTTCTGCCGGACCTCGACGATGTCGGCCTCGCTGACCAGGAAGGACGGGATGTCGACCTTCTTGCCGTTGACCTTGAGGTGGCCGTGGCGGATCAGCTGGCGGGCCGCGTCGCGGGACTTGGCGAAGCCGGCGCGGTAGACGACGTTGTCGAGACGGCGCTCGAGCAGGGTGAGAAGGTTCTCACCCGTCTTGCCGCCCTGGCGGTTGGCCTCGACGTAGTAGTTGCTGAACTGGCGCTCGAGCACGCCGTAGATGCGCTTGGCCTTCTGCTTCTCGCGCAGCTGGAGCAGGTACTCGGTCTCCTTGGGACGACCGCGGCCGTGCTCACCCGGCGGGTAGGGCCGGATCTCGATCGGGCACTTGGGCCCCATGCACTTGCTGCCCTTGAGGAACAGCTTCATCTTCTCCCGACGGCAAAGCTTGCAGTCGGCACCCGTGTAACGAGCCATTGTTCTAGATCTCCCCTGCCACTCAGACCCGGCGACGCTTCGGCGGGCGGCAGCCGTTGTGCGGAACCGGCGTGACGTCCTGGATCGAGCCCACCTCGAGGCCGGTCGCCTGCAGCGACCGGATGGCGGTCTCGCGGCCCGAGCCCGGGCCCTTCACGAAGACGTCGACCTTCCGCATGCCGTGCTCCATGGCGCGCCGGGCGGCGGCCTCGGCGGCCTGCTGGGCGGCGAACGGAGTGGACTTGCGCGAGCCCTTGAAGCCCACGTGGCCCGAGGAGGCCCAGGAGATCACGTTCCCGTTGGGGTCGGTGATCGAGACGATCGTGTTGTTGAACGTGCTCTTGATGTGGGCGTGCCCGTGAGCGACGTTCTTCTTTTCCTTGCGGCGCACCTTCTTGGCGCCGACACGGCTCTTAGGAGGCATGTGCTCTCTCTACTCTGAGGTCATCGATCCAGCTCGGACCGAGGTCCGGGCGGACTACTTCTTGCCGGCCTTCTTCTTGCCGGCCACGGTCTTCTTCTTGCCCTTGCGGGTACGCGCGTTGGTCTGCGTGCGCTGACCGTGCACGGGGAGACCGCGGCGGTGCCGGATCCCCTGGTAGCTACCGATCTCGATCTTGCGGCGGATGTCCGCCTGGATCTCGCGGCGAAGGTCACCCTCGACCTTGTAGTTCGCCTCGATCCAGTCACGGAGCTTGACCAGTTCGTCGTCGCCGAGCTGGTGCACCCGCAGGTCCGGGTTGACGCCGGTGTTCTTCAGCGTCTCCTGGGCGCGGGTACGACCGACACCGAAGACGTAGGTGAGAGCGATCTCGACGCGCTTGTCACGCGGGAGATCGACGCCGAGGAGGCGTGCCATCGTGGGCAGTTCCCTTCATTGGCGGAGGTATCGACGCATCGCGATCCGCTCACACCCTGCCCGGGTGGCGGCCTCGGCCTCCGTCCGAGGGTCTCCCTTCACACGACCGTGCCGTACGACCTGATCTTGCGACCAGATACGTACGGCGCCGTGCGAAGCTTGCGATGCGCTGGATTTACTTGTGCGTCAGGGACGCGTCAGCCCTGGCGCTGCTTGTGGCGCGGGTCGGAGCAGATGACCATGACCCGGCCGTGCCGGCGAATGACGCGGCACTTCTGGCAGATCTTCTTGACGCTCGGCTTGACCTTCACTGGGTCTCCTAGGGATCAGGGTCACCCCTGCGCCGCCACGCACAGGGAAGGCAACCCCAGTGGGATTACTTGTAGCGGTAGACGATCCGACCACGCGTGAGGTCGTAGGGGCTCAGCTCCACGACGACGCGGTCGTCCGGCAGGATCCGGATGTAGTGCATCCGCATCTTGCCGCTGATGTGGGCGAGCACCTTGTGCCCGTTGTCGAGCTCCACCCGGAACATGGCGTTCGGGAGGGACTCGATGACGGTGCCCTCGATCTCGATGGCGCCTTCCTTCTTGGGCATGTCCTCCGCGCTTCACTGATCGGCTCATTGGACTCGGACCGCGCACACCGAAGGGATGTCCCAGAGGTGAACCGGCCGCACCCATGCCACGTCACCGGAAGGTTCGGGCTGGATTCTGGCGGCCGAAAACGGACCGACATAGGAGTCTACGTCACCCGGCCACCGAATGTGAAATCAGCACATGATCCGGCACCGGAGACCGCTCCCGACCCAAGCATACAGCGCTCACGCGTTGTACCTTTCCAGGAGAGATACGACAGGGAGGGTCAGCATGCCGAGCTATGACTTCGCGCTGATCCTCAGCCGTCCGCTCTACGAGGACGAGCTTGATCCCTTGTTCGACCGCACCCACGGCCAGGTGACCGTCTCGATCATCAGCGAGCCGCACCACGCCGATCGTCCGGGCAACGCCACCTGCACCTGGCAGGGCCCGACGCTGGCCACCGCGATCATGGAAGTGATCGCGCACGTCGAGTCCAGCGCCCCCGGCCTCCACGTCGAACGGGTCGAGGCCGATCCGCTCCTCACCATCCGCGACATCGCCGAGCGGGTCGGCCGCACGACCGACTCGGTGCGCCTGGCCATCACCGGCGCCCGCGGCGCGGGCGGTTTCCCCGCCTCCGAGCTCTCCAGCGCCGGGCACCGGCTCTGGCGCTGGTCCAAGGTCGCCGCCTGGTACGACCTCGACGACCCGCAGCTCCGCGAGGCCTGGCCCACCGCCCGTGCGATCAACGGCTGGCTGGCGCTGCGCGACGTGGTGCCCGACGTCGCCCCGGCCCCCGAAGCGATCACCAACGCCCTCTCGGCGGTCGTCGCCTGAGACCCGGCCCTCGAGCGCCCAGGGGCCGGCTCCCGAGCGAGCCGGAGACCCGGCGGGCGGTACCGATCGCGGGCGCCGCGCGGGCTGTCGCTATTGTGCGGATCATCGGTTCCCCCGGGCCGGCTCCACTGACGTACGGAGCCGTCGATCTTCTTGACTCCGCGCCAAGTCGACACCGCGGTCACTCGGACGCAAAGATCGTTCCAGCACTCCGTCCGGTCCCCCGGCTCCCGACCGGTCCGGCCGCCCCGTGCGCCGCCCGTGGGTCCGTGATGTGCTTATCGAGGGGGAGGGATCAATGGCGATCATCGCGCAGCTCAGCGACATCCATCTGGCCGCGGGCAAGAGCGGTGAGGTGGACGACGACTCCGGCCCCGTGCGAGCCCTGCGTGCGGCCGTCTCCAGCCTCCTCGCGCTGCCCGCGCGGCCCGACGCCGTGGTGCTCACCGGCGACCTCGCCGACGGCGGGCGGCCCGCCGAGTACGCCCGCCTGCACGCGCTGCTGTCGCCGCTGCCGATGGCGGTCTATCCGCTGCCCGGCAACCACGACGACCGCGACGCGCTGCGCGCCGCGTTCAAGGACCACCCGGCGGTGGCCGGATCGGGCCAGGACGGCTCGCCGGTGCAGTACGCGGTGGACGTGAACGGCGTCCGCCTCGTCTGCTGCGACACCACGGTCAGCGGCAACCCGCACGGCGAGATGGACGACGAGCGCCTGGCCTGGCTGGAGGCCACCCTCGCCGCCGCGCCCGAAACCCCGACGGTCGTCGCCACCCATCACCCGCCGTACCGCATCGGGATCCGCTTCATCGACGACATGCGCTTCGCCGACACCGCCGGCTTCGCCGAGCTCCTCGCCCGCCACCCGCAGGTGGTCCGGGTGATCAGCGGCCACGTGCACCGCGGCTCGGTGGGATCGCTCGGCACGACGGTCTGCACGACCTGCCCCAGCACCTACCGCCAGCTCTTCCTGGACCTCACCCGCCCCGGCAGGGCCGCGGTGACCGGCGAGCCCGCGGGCTTCGCCGTCCACCTCATCGCGGACGGGACGGCGACAACCCACTTCGTGCCCACGGGCAACTACCGCCCCCTCATGGACGTCGAGTAGAACGCGGCGGTGAGCGGCCGGGGCACGGCAGGCCCGTAGTCGCGGCGAGGCGCCATCGTCGCCGCAAAGGGCCGGGCCTGCCGCGGGCACTGTCGTTGCCGTCGGGGAGGCTCAGTCGTTGCGGTGGGGGCCGAAGATCGTGCGCATGAGCAGGATGGCGCCCCAGGGGCCCGCCACCCACAGGAACCACGGGTAGACCGCACCGCTCGTCACCGCGACGATCAGCCAGACGGTGAAGCAGATCGCGCTGACCGAGGCCCAGCCCGCCCACATGGCCGCTGGGCCGGTCATGGAGAGGTCGCCCGAGCTCCGTTTGGCGGGCACGCGCGTCGAACGCTGAGAGGCCGGGACGGGGAGCGCGTACAGGTCCTCCTCGGGCAGGTCCGCGGTGACCCGCTGGAGGGCGCCGACGGTCCGGGCCGCGTAGGTGGCCTCCAGCCGCTCGTGGAGCTCGTCCATGGTGATGCGGCCCTCGGCACAGTGCTCGCGCAGGGACGTGGCAACACGATCCCGGTCGGCGTCCGAGGCGCGCATCTCAGGGTTCGTCATGCCCACCCCTTCGGGGGATCAGGATTCGGTCCTATTCCCCAAGCTTGGCGAACCACTCCCGGCCCTCGTCAAGAGCCGTCAGGACGCGGGGGCCGTCCGCGGTCACGGCGAACGTGTGCTCGAAGTGCGCGGAGTACCGGCCGTCCGTGGTGACCACGGTCCAGCCGTCCGCCAGCTCGGCCGTCTCCTTGGTGCCGAGGTTGACCATCGGCTCGACCGCGAAGCACATCCCGGCCTCCAGCACGGGGCCGTGGCCGGGCGCGCCGTGGTTGGGGATCAGCGGGTCCATGTGCATCTCTGTCCCGATGCCGTGGCCGCCGTAGCCCTCAACGATGCCGTAGCGGCCCTGAGAGCGAATGTAGGACTCGATCGCGTGCGACATGTCCGTGAGCCTGGCCCCGTCGACACCGGCCCTCAGACCGTGCCACAGGGACGTTTCGGTGACGTCCAGGAGCGTGGCCAGCTCCGGGGTGATCTCCCCCACCGGAACGGTGACCGCCGCGTCGCCGTGCCAGCCCTCGACGATCGCGCCGCAGTCGATCGAGATGATGTCGCCGTCCTTGAGCACCTTGGTGTCGCGCGGGATGCCGTGCACGATCTCCTCGTTCACCGAGGCGCAGATCGTGCCGGTGAAGCCGTGGTAACCCTTGAACGAGGGGATGCCACCGTGGTCGCGGATGTTCTGCTCGGCGAGCGTGTCCAGATCGAGCGTGGTGATGCCCGGCTTGACCGCCTCGCGCAGCAGCTGCAGCGTCTCGCCGACCAGCAGGCCCGCCTTGCGCATCAGCTCGATCTGCTCGGCGGTCTTCAGCTGGATGACGGGCTTGCGCCGCTTGAACATGTCTCCCCCTGGATCGTGGTCTTCAGGGGTCATTTCTCCAGAGGGCGCAGCTCGTCCAGCGCGCGCTTGGTGACCTCCTCGACCGGACCGGTCGCGTCGATACCCTTCAGGATGCCTTCATCGGCATAGAACTGGACGAGCGGGGCCGTTTGTTCCTGGTAGACCTCGAGCCGATGGCGGACGACGCCTTCCTTGTCGTCGTCGCGCTGGAACAGGTGGCCGCCGCAGTCGTCGCAGACGTCGTCCTTCTTGTCGTCGAAGTCGACGTGCCAGATGCGCCCGCAGCGCTCGCAGGTGCGCCGGCCCGACAGCCGCCGGACGACCTCGTCCTCGTCGACGACGAGCTCCAGCACGATGTCGAGCTTGGCGTCGAAGTCGGCGGACAGGATCTTCTTCAGCGTCTCGGCCTGGGGCACGTTGCGCGGGAAGCCGTCCAGCAGGAACCCGTCGCGCGCATCGTCCTCGGCGAGCCGGTCGCGCACCATCGCGATGGTGACCTCGTCGGGGACGAGGTCACCGCGGTCCATGTACTGCTTGGCCTGCCGGCCGAGCTCGGTACCGCCGCTCACGTTGGCGCGGAAGATGTCACCTGTCGAGATCTTCGGGATGGACAGATGCGATGCGATGAACTGGGCCTGTGTCCCCTTGCCCGCTCCCGGGGGGCCCACCAGCACGATACGCACTACCGGAGGAAGCCCTCGTAGTTACGCTGCTGCAACTGAGATTCGACCTGCTTCACGGTATCCAGCCCAACGCCGACGACGATGAGAATGCTCGTCCCACCGAACGGGAAGTCGTTGGTCGCCTCTAGGAGCGCGAACGCCACCATCGGGATCAGTGCGACGAGCCCCAGGTAGAGCGCACCGGGAGTGGTGATCCGGGTCAGCACGTAGTCGAGGTACTCGGCGGTCGGCCGGCCCGGACGGATGCCTGGGATGAACCCACCATACTTCTTCATGTTGTCGGCTACTTCAGTGGGGTTGAACGTGATCGCCACGTAGAAGTAGGTGAAGAAGACGATGAAGCCGAAGAAGACCGCCATGTGCCAGGCGTTGTCGGGCCGCAGGTAGGGCGCGAGCGTCTGGTTGAGGAACTTGTTGTTGGGCCACAGCTGCGTCGCGAGCTGGGGCAGGTAGAGCAGCGACGAGGCGAAGATCACCGGGATGATGCCGGCCTGGTTCACCTTGAGGGGGATGTAGGTCGAGGTGCCGCCGTACATGCGGCGGCCGACCATCCGCTTGGCGTACTGCACCGGGATGCGGCGCTGGGCCTGCTCGACGAAGACGACGCCGGCCATGATCGCGATGCCGACGAGGATCACGAGGGCGAACACGAAGGGGGTCTTGGTCTGGTAGATGCCCCAGAACTGCGCCGGGAAGACCGCGACCACCTGGGTGAAGATCAGGATCGACATGCCGTTGCCGACACCGCGGTCGGTGATCAGCTCGCCCAGCCACATGATCACGGAGGTGCCCGCCACCATCACGATGACCATGGTGATGATCGGGAACAGGCCCTCCTCGTAGAGGACGGAGTCACCGTTGCCCGCGTTGCCGAAGAGCTGGCCCGAGCTCGCCATGGCGACGATGCCGGTGGCCTGGAGGATCGCCAGGGCGACCGTCAGATAACGCGTGTACTGCGTGATCTTGGTCGTGCCGGCCTGGCCCTCCTTCTTCAGGGCCTCAAGACGGGGAATCACGACGGTCAGCAGCTGCAGGATGATGCTCGCGGTGATGTAGGGCATGATCCCCAGCGCGAACACCGACAACTTCAGCAGCGCTCCACCGCTGAACAGATCGACCAACTGGAGGGTCTGCCCCTGCGAACCCTTCTTCGCCGCGTCGGCGGTCTGCTTCAAGACCTCGACGTTCACGTTCGGCGTCGGGAGGATCGCGCCGATCCGGAACACCACGATGATGAAGAGCGTGAACAGTATCTTTTTACGCAGGTCAGGCGTACGGAAAGCCCGAGCGAACGCGGTCAGCACAATTCCTCCTGCATGACCTGCACCATTGCGGCAGAGTCGATCTGGATCCAGTCCCGGGGTGAGCGACACCGACGTCCCGCCCAGGCGCATACCTTATCTTGCCCGGCGAGCCCACTCACCCTCACCGAAGCGAGACGGCTCCGCCCAGGGTAGCGGTTCCGTGGGCCACTTCGAACCTTCGGCGCTTCCGCGGCCGAGCGGCCCGTTCCGTGCGGCGAGCCCCCGGCCGCCGGCGACTGATCCTCCGCACGCCGGCTCGCACGTCAAACGGGGTCGAGACGTCACGAAGGCGTGGCAGGGACGGCGCACGACGTGCCTGGTCATCCCCCCGAACGGGCTGATAGCACACACTCGGCCAGGGAGGGGTCCATGAGTTTCAACAGGAAACTTTGCATTCCCGCGGTCGTGGCATCTCACCGCGCCCGCCGCCCTCGCCGCCGTTTTGGATCAGACGTTTTTGTGCCGAACGAGAACACCGTGTGCCTCTTTGAGAGGATCCAGTGCCTCATCAGAGGACGGCACGGCAGGCGGCATGACGAAGGGCCTCGTGCTCCCTTTCGGGAGCGCGAGGCCCTTTGTTCGTGCTCGTTACAGCTCGTCGGTGGTGCCACCGGCTGCGGCGATCTTCTCCTTGGCGGACTTGGAGAAGGCGTTCACCTTCACCTGGACCGCGACGGAGATGTCGCCGGTACCGAGAACCTTCACCGGACGGTTGCGGCGCACCGCGCCCTTCGCCGCCAGGTCCTCGGCCGTGACCTCGCCACCCTCGGGGTAGAGCTCGGTCAGCTTGTCGAGGTTCACGACCTGGAACTCGACCCGGTTGGGGTTCTTGAAGCCCTTGAGCTTCGGAATCCGGCGGATCAGGGGCATCTGGCCGCCCTCGAACCCGACCGGAACCGTGTTGCGGGCCTTGGTGCCCTTGGTACCGCGACCTGAGGTCTTGCCCTTGGACGCCTCGCCACGGCCCTTGCGGGTCTTGGCCTTGTTGGAGCCCGGTGCCGGACGCAGGTCGTGCACCTTGAGGGGCGTGCCCTCGGTGGCCGAGTTCTCCTTGTTGAGATCAGCCATGTCAGTCGACCTCCTCGACGGTGACCAGGTGCGCCACCGTCCGGATCATGCCGAGCACCTGCGGGGTGTCCTCGCGAACGGTGCTCTGACCGATCTTCTTGAGGCCCAGGGTGCGCAGCGTGTCACGCTGGTTCTGCTTCTCCGAAATCACGGACTTGGTCTGCGTGATCTTGAGCTGGCTCATGAGGTGGTGGCCTCCGCCCGTGGCTCGCTGCCGGCGGCACGCGCCCGCAGCATGGCGGCCGGGGCGACGTCCTCGATCGGCAGGCCGCGCTTGGCCGCGATCTCCTCGGGACGCTTGAGCGCCTTCAGACCCGCGATCGTCGCGTGCACGATGTTGATCGCGTTGTCACTGCCCAGCGACTTGCTCAGCACGTCGTGGATGCCGGCGCACTCCAGCACGGCGCGCACCGGACCACCGGCGATGACACCGGTACCGGGGCTGGCCGGACGCAGCAGGACCTCGCCCGCGGCGTCCCGCTCCTGCACCAGGTGCGGGATGGTGCCCTGGATGCGCGGGACCTTGAAGAAGTGCTTCTTGGCCTCTTCGACGCCCTTGGCGATCGCCGCGGGGACTTCCTTGGCCTTGCCGTAGCCGACGCCGACGGTGCCGTTGCCGTCACCGACGATGACGAGGGCGGTGAAGCTGAAGCGACGACCACCCTTCACGACCTTGGCGACACGGTTGATCGCCACGACCTTCTCGATGTACGACTGGCCCTTGTCGGCGCCACCGCGGCGGTCGTCGCGGCGGCCGTCGCGACGGTCGCCACCCTGACCGCCACCACGCCTCTGCGCTGCCATCAGTGGTTCCTCTTCTCGTTAAGGGAAATAAGGGCCGTCACAGCTCCAGGCCCCCTTCGCGCGCACCGTCCGCGACAGCGGCGACGCGCCCGTGGTACTTGTTGCCGCCACGGTCGAAGACCACGGCGGAGACACCGGCCTCCTTGGCCCGCGCGGCGACGAGCTCGCCGACCTTGCGGGACTTGGCGGTCTTGTCGCCGGAGTCGCTGCGCAGCTCCGCCTCCATCGTCGACGCGTAGGCCAGCGTGTGGCCCGCGGTGTCGTCGATGACCTGGACGAAGACGTGCTTGGTAGAGCGGGTCACGACCAGGCGAGGACGCGCGGCGGTGCCGACGACCTTCTTCCGGACCCGCAGGTGCCGGCGCTTGCGGGACTTGGCCCGCGCCAGCGTGGCCTTTCCGGCCAGGGTCTTGGTGCCTGCCATGACTACTTACCAGCCTTTCCGACCTTGCGACGAATGTGCTCGCCCTCGTAACGCACGCCCTTGCCCTTGTACGGGTCGGGCTTGCGCAGCTTACGAATGTTGGCGGCCACCTCGCCGACCTTCTGCTTGTCGATGCCCTCGACCTTGATCTGGGTCGGCTTCTCGACGGTGAAGGTGATGCCGTCGGGCGCCTCGACCAGGATCGGGTGGCTGTAGCCCAGGGAGAACTCGATGTTCTTGCCCTTGGGAACGGCGCGGTAACCGACACCCTGGATCACGAGGGTCTTGCTGTACCCCTCGGTGACGCCGACGACCATGTTGTTGATGAGCGCACGGGTCAGGCCGTGCAGCGCGCGCACCGTGTTGACGTCGTTCGGGCGGCCGACGGTGACCGTGCCGTCCTCCAGCTGAACCTCGATCGGCTCGGCCACGACGTGGGACAGCGTGCCCTTGGGCCCCTTGACGGTGACCTCCTGGCCGTCGATCTTCACGTCGACGCCGCCGGGCACGGTGATGGGAAGTCGTCCAATACGAGACATGGTTAGAGCCCTCCCCTCACCAGACGTAGGCGAGGACTTCCCCGCCCACTCCACGCTTGCCTGCCTGCCGGTCGGTCATCAGGCCGGAGGACGTCGAGATGATCGCGATCCCCAGCCCACCGAGCACCTTCGGCAGGTTGTCCTTCTTGGCGTACACGCGCAGACCCGGCTTCGAGACGCGCTTGATGCCGGCGATCGAACGCTCACGCGTCGGACCGAACTTGAGCTCGATGTTGAGCTTCTTGCCGACCTCGGCGTCCTCGACGCTCCAGCCGGTGATGTAACCCTCCTGCTGGAGGATCTCGGCGATGTGCGCCTTGATCTTCGAGTACGGCATGGCCACCGAGTCGTGGTATGCCGAGTTGGCGTTCCGCAGACGTGTCAACATGTCCGCGATCGGGTCGGTCATCGTCATGGCCTACTGGCCCTCCCTCGCCACGGTTTCCAGGATCCGGAACCGGATCCGTGGACCTTTGGCGCGGTCGTGGGCACCTTCGTCAGATGCCCGGTGGTTATTACAGGCTGCTGCCGGCGCGGGCCGTTCCCCCGGGGGACGCGGCCCGCGGCCGATCACCAGCTCGACTTGGTGATGCCGGGAAGCTCACCGCGGTGCGCCATCTCACGGAAGCACACGCGGCAGAGGCCGAACTTCCGGTAGACGGAACGCGGACGGCCGCAGCGCGAGCAACGAGTGTACGCGCGCACGCCGAACTTGGGCTTCCGGCCCGCCTTGGCGATCAGCGACTTCTTCGCCATGCTCAGTTCTCCTTGAAGGGGAAGCCCAGGAGCTTGAGCAGCGCCCGGCCCTCGTCGTCGGTCTTGGCGGAGGTGACGAGCGTGATGTCCATGCCCCGCGAACGGTCGACCTTGTCCGGGTCGATCTCGTGGAACATGACCTGCTCGGTCAGCCCGAAGGTGTAGTTGCCGTTGCCGTCGAACTGCTTGGGCGACAAGCCGCGGAAGTCACGGATCCGGGGCAGCGCCGTGGCCAGCAGCCGGTCGAGGAACTCCCACATCCGGTCGCCGCGCAGCGTGACGTGCGCGCCGATCGGCATGCCCTCGCGCAGCTTGAACTGCGCGATGGACTTGCGGGCCCGGTTCACGGCCGGCTTCTGGCCGGTGATCGCCGAGAGGTCCTTGATGGCGCCTTCGATCAGCTTGGCGTCCTTGGCGGCGTCACCCACACCCATGTTGACCACGATCTTGGTCAGGCCGGGGATCTGCATCACGTTGGCGTAGCCGAACTGCTCCTGCATCGCCTTCGCGATCTCCTCGCGGTAGCGGAGCTTGAGCCGCGGCTGCGGGACGGGGCGCTCGGTGGCGGTCTCGGTCATGTCAGATCTCCTTGCCGGTGCGGCGCGAGACCCGGACCTTCGTGCCGTCCTCGTCGATGCGGTAGCCGATGCGAACCGGCTTGCCGTCCTCGACGAGAGCCACGTTGCTGACGTGGAGGGGCGCCTCGACCTGGACGCGCCCGCTCTCCTTGCCGGCCCGCTGGGCGTCGGCCTTGATGTTCTTGGTGATGATGTTGACGCCTTCGACGACAACACGCTCCCGGCTGCGGTCGACGCGCAGGACCTTGCCCGTGGCGCCCTTGTCCTTGCCGGCGATGACGATGACCTCGTCACCCTTCTTGATCTTCATCACAGCACCTCCGGCGCGAGCGAGATGATTCGCATGAACTTCTTCTCGCGCAGTTCGCGGCCCACCGGGCCGAAGATACGGGTGCCGCGGGGGTCGCCACCGTCCTTGATCAGGACGGCCGCGTTCTCGTCGAAGCGGATGTAGGAGCCATCGGGACGCCGACGCTCCTTGCGGGTGCGCACGACGACCGCCTTGACGACGTCACCCTTCTTAACGCCGGCGCCGGGAAGGGCGTCCTTCACCGTCGCAACGATGACGTCGCCGACTCCCGCGTAGCGCCGACCCGAGCCGCCGAGCACACGGATGCAGAGGATCTCCTTCGCACCCGTGTTGTCGGCGACCTTGAGTCGCGACTCCTGCTGGATCACGTCAACTCCTGTTCGTCACACCGGTTCTCCACCCGTTCAGCGGCGTGGAGCCTGGTGGAACCAGTAATTACTTGGCCTTCTCGAGGATCTCGACCACGCGCCAGCGCTTGCTGGCGGACAGCGGCCGGGTCTCCATGAGACGGACGCGGTCGCCGACGCCACACTCGTTGGCCTCGTCGTGCGCCTTGTACTTGGTCGTACGGCGGATCACCTTGTGGTACTTGGCGTGCTTCACGCGGTCCTCGACGGACACGACCACGGTCTTGTCCATCTTGTCGCTGACCACCAGACCCTCAAGGATCTTGCGGGTGCTCCGCTCGTCGGTCTTCTCAGTCATCGTTCTTGCCCTCCGCGGACTCCTCGGCGACCGTGACGATGCCGAGCTCCCGCTCCCGCATCACGGTGTAGATGCGTGCGATCTCGCGCTTCACGGTGCGCAGGCGGCCGTGGCTCTCCAGCTGGCCGGTGGCGGCCTGGAAACGAAGGTTGAACAGCTCCTCCTTCGCCTCCTTCAGCTTGGTGACCAGGACGTCCTCGGGCTCGGTCCGCAGATCGTCGGCGGTAAGACCCTTGGCCATCAGGACTCACCCACCTCTCGCTTAACGATCTTGCACTTCATGGGCAGTTTGTGGATCGCGCGGGTGAGCGCCTCCCGAGCGACCTGCTCGTTCGGGTAGGAGATCTCGAACATCACGCGGCCCGGCTTCACGTTGGCCACCCACCACTCGACCGAACCCTTACCGGAGCCCATCCGGGTCTCGGCGGGCTTCTTGGTCAGCGGGCGGTCCGGGAAGATGTTGATCCAGACCTTGCCACCACGCTTGATGTGGCGGGTCATGGCGATACGTGCGGCCTCGATCTGCCGGTTGGTCACGTACGCGCCCTCGACGGCCTGGATGCCGTACTCACCGAAAGTAACCTTCGTACCGCCCTTGGCCATTCCCCGGCGCTTCGGGTGGTGCTGCTTGCGGTGCTTGACCTTACGAGGGATCAGCATCGGTTATTCAGCTCCCCTCTCCAGTCGGAGCAGCCTCAGCGGCCGGCGCCGGCTGCTCGGAACTCTGCTGCTGGCGCGGCGCGCCGCCGCGCTCGCCGCCACGGCCCTCGCCGCCACGGCCACCGCGACCGCCACGGGCACCGCCACGACGGTCACCGCCGCGACGCTCGCGGCCACCGCCGCCACCGCCGCCGGCGGCGCGCTGCTGCGCGGCCTTCTGCTCGCGCTCGGCGCGGGTCGCCGCGGCCTCGCCCTTGTAGATCCACACCTTGACGCCGATGCGGCCGAAGGTCGTCCGGGCCTCGTAGAACCCGTAGTCGATGTCGGCGCGCAGCGTGTGCAGCGGGACCTGGCCCTCGCGGTAGAACTCCGACCGCGACATCTCGGCGCCGCCGAGACGGCCGGAGCACTGGACCTTGATGCCCTTGGCGCCCGACTTCATCGCGGACTGGATCGCCTTGCGCATGGCACGGCGGAACGCGACACGGCTGGACAGCTGCTCGGCCACGCCCTGCGCGACGAGCTGGGCGTCGATCTCGGGGTTCTTGACCTCGAGGATGTTCAGCCGCACCTGCTTGCCGGTGAGCTTCTCCAGGTCGCCCCGGAGGCGCTCGGCCTCGGCGCCGCGGCGGCCGATGACGATGCCCGGCCGGGCGGTGTGAATGTTGACCTCTACGCGGTCACGGGTCCGCTCGATCTCCACCTTGGAGATGCCCGCCCGGTCCATGCCCTTCTGCAGCATGCGCCGGATCTGGACGTCTTCCTTGACGTAGTCCTTGTAGAGCTTGTCGGCGAACCACACGCTCTTGTGGTCGGTGGTGATGCCGAGCCGGAACCCGTGCGGGTTGATCTTCTGACCCACTACCGGGCCCTCCTCGTCTTCTTACCGCCGGCCGCAGCGACCTCGTCCTGCGGGGCGACGACCACTGTGATGTGGCTCGTGCGCTTGTTGATGCGGTAAGCCCGACCCTGGGCGCGGGGGCGGAAACGCTTGAGCGTCGGCCCCTCGTCGACCCACGCGTGGCTGACCACGAGCGTGCCGGTGTCGAGCTTGAAGTTGTGCTCGGCGTTGGCGATGGCACTCGCGAGCACCTTGCCCACCGGCTCACTGGCGGCCTGTGGGGCGAACCGCAGCACCGCCTGCGCCTCCGCGGCGGGCAGGCCGCGGATGAGGTCCACCACGCGGCGGGCCTTCATGGGCGTGACGCGGATGAACCGCGCCTGGGCCCTGGCTTCCATCGCTGTTCCCTCTCTCCTACAGACTTCTGCCCGCTCAGCCGCGACGGCTGCGGCGGTCTTCCTTGACGTGGCTGCGGAACGTGCGCGTCGGCGCGAACTCGCCGAGCTTGTGTCCCACCATGGCGTCGGTGATGAACACCGGAACGTGCTTGCGGCCGTCGTGCACGGCGATCGTGTGACCGATCATGTCCGGCACGATCATGGAGCGCCGCGACCACGTCTTGATGACGTTCTTGGTGCCCTTCTCGTTCTGGTCGTCCACCTTCTTCTGCAGGTGGTCGTCCACGAAGGGGCCCTTCTTCAGGCTACGTGGCATAGCGAGCGACTCCTACCGCTTCTTCTTGCTGCGACGACGGACGATCAGCCGGTCGCTGGCCTTGTTGGCCTGGCGGGTGCGGCCTTCCTTCTTACCGTTCGGGTTGACCGGGTGCCGACCACCGGAGGTCTTGCCCTCACCACCACCGTGCGGGTGGTCGATCGGGTTCATGGCCACACCGCGGACGGTCGGGCGCTTGCCCTTCCACCGCATACGACCGGCCTTGCCCCAGTTGATGTTCGACTGCTCGGCGTTGCCGACCTCGCCGACCGTGGCGCGGCAGCGGACGTCCACCATGCGCATCTCGCCGGACGGCATACGCAGCGTGGCGTACTTGCCCTCCTTGGCGAGCAGCTGGACGCCGGCGCCCGCGGAACGGGCGATCTTGGCGCCGCCACCGGGCTTGAGCTCGATGGCGTGGATGACCGTACCCGTCGGGATGTTGCGCAGCGGCAGGCAGTTGCCCGGCTTGATGTCCGAGCCGGCGCCGTTCTCGACGCGGTCGCCCTGCTTCAGGCCCTGCGGGGCGAGGATGTAGCGCTTCTCGCCGTCCGCGTAGTGCAGCAGCGCGATCCGCGCGGTGCGGTTGGGGTCGTACTCGATGTGCGCGACCTTGGCCGGGATCCCGTCCTTGTCGTGCCGACGGAAGTCGATCACTCGGTACGCGCGCTTGTGGCCGCCGCCCTGGTGCCGGGTGGTGATGCGGCCGTGGTTGTTACGGCCGCCCTTCTTGGGGAGCGGACGCAGCAGCGACTTCTCGGGCTCGCGGCGGGTGACCTCGACGAAGTCGGCCACGCTGGAGCCGCGACGACCCGGAGTCGTCGGCTTGTACTTACGGATGCCCATCTTATTCGTTCATCCCTTAACTAACTCTCCGATCGTCCCGGCTTACGCCGGGCCGCCGAAGATGTCGATCCGCTCGCCCTCGGCCAGGCTGACGATGGCGCGCTTGGTGTCCTTGCGCTTGCCATAGCCGAACCGGGTGCGCTTGCGCTTGCCCTGGCGGTTGATGGTGTTCACGCTCGTCACCTTGACGTTGAACACCTCCTCGACCGCCTGCTTGATCTGCGTCTTGTTGGCGTCCGGGCGGACGAGGAACGTGTACTTGTTCTCGTCGAGCAGCCCGTAGCTCTTCTCCGAGACGACCGGCGCGATGATGACGTCACGGGGGTCAGCGATCTTGTTCACGTGGTCCTCCCCCTCACTTCTTCGTCGCGCGCGAGATGAACTCGTCGTAGGCCGCCTGGGTAAAGACGACGACGTCGTTCACCATCACGTCGTAGGTGTTGAGCTGGTCCGAGACGATGACGTGGATGCTCGGCTCGTTGCGCAGGCTCTTCCACGTCAGCTCGTCCTCGCGGTCCAGGACCAGGAGGACGCGCTTGGCGTCGGTGATGCCGCGCAGGTTGGCGAGAGCGGTCTTCGTCTTCGGGGTGTCGCCGTCGATGATGTTGTCCACGACGTGCACCAGGCCGTAGCGGGCGCGGTCGGACAGGGCGCCGCGCAGCGCGGCGGCCTTCATCTTCTTCGGCGTCTTCTGCGAGTAGTCCCGCATCTGCGGGCCGTGGACGATGCCACCGCCGGCGAACTGGGGCGCGCGGGTCGAGCCCTGACGGGCGCGGCCGGTGCCCTTCTGCCGGTACGGCTTCTTGCCGCCGCCGCGAACCTCGCCGCGGGTCTTGGTCGAGTGCGTGCCCTGGCGCGCGGCGGCCAGCTGGGCCACCACGACCTGGTGGATCAACGGGACGCTGGTCTTGGCGTCGAAGATCTCCGCGGGCAGGTCGATGTCCTGCTTCGAAGTCGTGGTCCCGACTCCGTCGGGCCCCCGACTTGCAGTGCTCTGCTTACTGGTGCCCTCGCTCCGCTCCGTCACTTGCCCGTTCCCTTCACTGCGTCGCGGACCAGCACCACGCCGCCGTTCGGGCCGGGAACCGCGCCCTTGATGAGCAGCAGGTTCTTCTCGGTGTCGATGGCGTGGACGGTCAGGTTCTGCACGGTGGTGCGGGCGTTGCCGTGCCGCCCCGCCATGCGCAGGCCCTTGAAGACACGACCGGGGGTCGCGCAGCCGCCGATGGAACCCGGCGAGCGGTGCTTGCGCTGGGTGCCGTGCGACGCGCTGAGGCCCTTGAAGCCGTGGCGCTTCATGACACCCGCGGTGCCCTTGCCCTTGCTGGTGCCGGTCACGTCGATCTTCTGACCGGCGGCGAACACCTCTACGGTGATCTCCTGGCCGAGCTCGTACTCGGTGGTGTCGTCGGCGCGCAGTTCGACGAGGTAGCGGCGCGGCGTGACGCCGGCCTTCTCGAAGTGACCCGTGCGCGGCTTGTTCACCTTGCGCGGGTCGATCTGCCCGTACCCGATCTGGACGGCGGTGTAACCGTCCTTCTCCTGCGAGCGGAGCTGGGTGACGACACACGGCCCGGCCTGGACGACGGTTACCGGAACGATCCGGCCCTCATCGTCGAAGACCTGGGTCATGCCGAGCTTCTCGCCCAGGACGCCCTTCCTCTGCGTACTCATCTCTGGTGCGTCCCTTAGAGCTTGATCTCGATGTCAACGCCGGCCGGAAGGTCGAGCCGCATCAGCGAGTCGACCGTCTTGGGCGTCGGGTCGATGATGTCGATCAGCCGCTTGTGCGTGCGCATCTCGAAGTGCTCGCGGCTGTCCTTGTACTTGTGCGGCGAGCGGATGACGCAGTACACGTTCTTCTCGGTCGGCAGCGGCACCGGGCCCGCGACCTTGGCGCCCGTCCGCGTCACCGTCTCAACGATCTTCTTCGCTGAGGTGTCGATGACCTCGTGGTCGTAGGCCTTGAGCCGGATGCGGATCTTTTGTCCCGCCATGGTGGCCTCGGTGTCCTTTACTGGTAGTGCCGCTGGTTTGCCTGATTTCGTGCTGCGGCGGCCCGGCTGCCGTGCGGGCGGCCGGGCCGCCGCAGCTACGAAAGGGTGTTACTTGGTGATCTTGGTGACGCGACCCGCGCCGACCGTCCGGCCACCCTCACGGATGGCGAACTTCAGGCCCTCTTCCATGGCGATCGGCTGGATGAGCTGAACGTTCATCTCAGTGTTGTCGCCGGGCATGACCATCTCGGTGCCCTCGGGGAGGTTCACCACGCCGGTGACGTCCGTGGTACGGAAGTAGAACTGCGGACGGTAGTTGTTGAAGAACGGCGTGTGGCGGCCGCCCTCGTCCTTGGACAGGATGTAGACCTGAGCCTCGAACTCGGTGTGCGGGGTGTTGGTGCCCGGCTTGATGATGCACTGGCCGCGCTCGACGTCCTCGCGCTTGATGCCGCGCAGGAGCAGACCGACGTTGTCACCGGCCTGGCCCTGGTCGAGCAGCTTGCGGAACATCTCGACACCGGTGACGGTGGTCTTGGTCGAGTCTTCCTTGATGCCGATGATCTCGACTTCTTCGTTGACGTTGACCACGCCGCGCTCGATACGGCCGGTGACGACCGTGCCGCGGCCGGTGATCGAGAAGACGTCCTCGACCGGCATCAGGAAGGGCTTCTCGGTGTCACGGACCGGCTCGGGGACGTTCTCGTCGACCGCGGTCATCAGCTCGATGATCGACTCGGCCCACTTCTCGTCGCCCTGCAGGGCCTGGAACGCGGAGACGCGCACGACCGGCACGTCGTCGCCCGGGAACTCGTACTCGGACAGGAGCTCACGCACCTCGAGCTCGACGAGCTCCAGGATCTCCTCGTCGTCCACCATGTCGCACTTGTTCAGCGCGACGACGATGTAGGGAACGCCGACCTGGCGGGCCAGGAGCACGTGCTCCTTGGTCTGCGGCATCGGGCCGTCGGTGGCGGCCACGACCAGGATCGCGCCGTCCATCTGGGCGGCACCGGTGATCATGTTCTTGATGTAGTCGGCGTGACCCGGGCAGTCGACGTGGGCGTAGTGGCGCGCCTCGGTCTGGTACTCGACGTGCGCGATGGAGATGGTGATACCGCGCTCGCGCTCCTCCGGCGCCTTGTCGATGTCCTCGAACGGCGTGAAGGGGTTGATGTCCGGGTACTTGTCGTGGAGCACCTTGGTGATCGCCGCGGTAAGGGTGGTCTTACCGTGGTCGATGTGACCGATGGTGCCGATGTTTACGTGCGGCTTGGTCCGCTCGAACTTGGCCTTAGCCACTGGTTGCTCCTTGGTACGTTGCGATCCTCGGCCGCCTAGACGACCGCCTCATGATGTATCTGGCTTGGATGGTGATCCGAGGCAGGCCCGGTGCTACTCGCCCCGCGCCTTGGCGATGATCTCCTGCGCGACGTTCCCGGGAACCTCGGCGTAGGAGTCGAACTGCATGGTGAAAACAGCCCGGCCCTGGGTCTTGCTGCGCAGATCGCCCACGTAGCCGAACATCTCCGACAGCGGGACGACGGCCTTCACGACCCGCATGCCCGACCGCTCGTCCATCGAGTGGACCTGGCCGCGGCGGCTGTTGATGTCGCCGATCACGTCGCCCATGTTCTCCTCGGGCGTGGTGACCTCGACCGCCATCACCGGCTCCAGGAGGGTGGCGCCCGCCTTGCGCGCCGCCTCCTTGAAGGCCATCGAACCGGCGACCTTGAACGCCATCTCCGAGGAGTCGACCTCGTGGTAGGCGCCGTCCTGCAGGGTGACCTTGACACCGACCATCGGGTAGCCGGCGAGGACACCGAACTCGGCGGCCTCCTGGCAGCCCGCGTCGACCGACGGGATGTACTCCCGCGGGATGCGGCCACCGGTGACCTTGTTCTCGAACTCGTAACCGTCGTTCCCCTCGCCCAGCGGCTCGAGGTCGATGATCACGCGGCCGAACTGGCCGGAGCCACCCGTCTGCTTCTTGTGGGTGTACTCGACCTTGGCGACCTTGCGGGTGATGGTCTCGCGGTAGGCCACCTGCGGCTTGCCGACGTTGGCCTCGACCTTGAACTCGCGCTTCATCCGGTCGACGAGGATCTCCAGGTGGAGCTCGCCCATGCCGGAGATCACGGTCTGGCCGGTCTCCTCGTCGGTGCGGACCTGGAAGGACGGGTCCTCCTCGGCCAGCCGCTGGATCGCGGTGCCCAGCTTCTGCTGGTCGGCCTTGGTCTTCGGCTCGATCGCCACGTGGATGACGGGCGCCGGGAAGTTCATCGACTCGAGGACGATGGGGTTCTTCTCGTCGCACAGCGTCTCACCGGTGGTGGTCTGCTTGAGACCCATCACCGCGACGATGTCGCCGGCGCCCACGCGCTCGATCTCGGTGCGCTTGTTGGCGTGCATCCGGTAGATCTTGCCGATCCGCTCCTTGCGCTCCTTGTTGGAGTTGAGCACCGAGGTGCCCGACTCCAGGACGCCGGAGTAGACGCGGATGAACGTGAGCTTGCCCAGGTGCGGGTCGCTCGCGATCTTGAACGCCAGGGCGGAGAACGGCTCGTCCTCGCTGGCGTCGCGGTGCAGTTCCTTGTCCTCGTCGCGGACCGCGTGTCCGTCGACACCGCCGTCGTCCAGCGGGTTGGGCAGGTAGCGCACGATCGCGTCGAGCAGCGGCTGGACGCCCTTGTTCTTGAACGCGGTGCCGCAGGTCACCGGGGTGAGCTTGGCGGCGATCGTCGCGCGGCGGATGCCGGCGTGGAGCTGCTCGACGGTGGGCTCGTTGCCCTCCAGGTACAGCTCCATGATCTCGTCGTCGTTCTCGGCGAGGGTCTCGACCAGCTTGTCGTGCCACTCGCGGGCGGCCTCGACGTGCGTCTCGGGGATGTCGACGGTGTCGTACATCTCGCCGAGCTTGGCCTCTTCGTTCCAGAGCAGGGCCTTCATCGTCACCAGGTCGATGACGCCCTTGAAGTCGGACTCGGCGCCGATCGGCAGCTGGAGCACCAGCGGGATCGCGTTGAGCCGGTTCTCGATCATGTCGACGCAGCGGTGGAACTCCGCGCCGACGCGGTCGAGCTTGTTGACGAAGCACATGCGCGGCACGCCGTAGCGGTCGGCCTGACGCCACACGGTCTCGGACTGCGGCTCCACACCCGCGACGCCGTCGAACACCGCGACCGCGCCGTCGAGCACCCGCAGGTTGCGCTCCACCTCGACGGTGAAGTCGACGTGCCCGGGGGTGTCGATGATGTTGATCGTGTGCTTGACGTCGTCGACCGGCCATTCGCAGGTGGTGGCCGCGGAGGTAATGGTGATCCCCCGCTCCTGCTCCTGCTCCATCCAGTCCATGGTCGCGGCGCCGTCGTGAACCTCGCCGATCTTGTAGCTCATCCCGGTGTAGTACAGGATGCGCTCAGTCGTCGTGGTCTTGCCCGCGTCGATATGGGCCATGATCCCGATGTTGCGGACCTTGGCCAGGTCTACACCGGTTTTGGTAGCCACTGCCGTCCTCGCGTCGTCTCGTCGTAACCAGTGATCCGCCGGATCACCAGCGGTAGTGAGCGAAGGCCTTGTTGGACTCCGCCATCTTGTGCGTGTCCTCGCGCTTCTTGACAGACGCGCCGAGGCCGTTGCTCGCGTCGAGCAGCTCGTTCATCAGCCGCTCGGTCATGGTCTTCTCGCGACGCTGGCGGGCGTAGATGACCAGCCAGCGCAGCGCCAGGGTGGTGGAGCGGGCGGGCCGCACCTCCACGGGGACCTGGTAGGTCGCGCCACCGACACGGCGGCTGCGGACCTCCAGGGTGGGCTTCACGTTGTCGAGCGCGCGCTTCAGCGTGACGACCGGGTCGTTGCCGGTCTTCTCGCGAGCGCCCTCGAGGGCGTCGTACACGATGCTCTGCGCGATGGAGCGCTTGCCGTCCAGGAGGATCTTGTTGATCAGCGCGGTGACCAGCGGCGAGTTGTACACCGGGTCGGCGATGAGCTGGCGCTTGCCAGCCGGGCCCTTGCGCGGCATTAGCTCTTCTCCTTCTTCGCGCCGTAGCGGCTGCGCGCCTGCTTGCGGTTGCGCACGCCCTGGGTGTCGAGCGAACCGCGGATGATCTTGTACCGAACGCCCGGGAGGTCCTTCACTCGGCCGCCGCGCACGAGCACGATCGAGTGCTCCTGCAGGTTGTGTCCGACGCCGGGGATGTAGGCCGTGACCTCAATCCCGCTGGTCAGCCGGACACGGGCGACCTTGCGAAGCGCGGAGTTCGGCTTCTTGGGCGTCGTCGTGTAGACGCGCGTGCAGACACCCCGCCGCTGCGGGCTCCCCTTCAGCGCGGGCGTCTTGTTCTTGGTCACCTTGTCCTGGCGGCCCTTTCGGACCAGCTGCTGGATCGTGGGCACCGCGTCTCCGTCTTCCTCGTACCGAGCCGGTAAGTCTTAGTTCTGCCTGGGTTCCGCTCTCGCGGGAGTTCCGCTCGCGCAAAACCCGTCATCACTACCTCACGGGAGGCTGTGACCTGCCGGTTTCCCGACCTCTCCGACCCCCGCGGTCGGGCGTGTCGCCCTAGCCCCTGAGCAAACAGGTTCCACAGACCGACACAGACCGCCCGGCCCCTCAAAGGGCCAGATCAAGCCGGGGAGTAGTGCGGCGCGGGCCCTGGCCTCAGCGGACTCGGCCCTCGCGCACGCATAGCGGCCCGCACACAGCGGGCACAAGCGAAGAGATTACCTACCCCCGCGCCAAAGTGCAAAGCGGCTGTGCTAATTGCTCTTGCGGCCTCGGGGCCTCGCCTGGCGGCTCAACCCCGAACCGCAGAAGCGGCGAGCGCGACATCGCTTCGCGATCTCTCGTGAAGCCTCGCCTTCGGCTGGCTCCACGACCCGTTAGCGCGCTCGCGTGCGGGCTGAGCGTGTTGCTCGCCACCTACTCTCAACTATAACCGCGGAACGCTCGGCCATTGTTCCCGTCCGAGGTGGGAGTCTTCGCTCATACCCTACCCTGGGGAAGATCGGCCCCAAAGGGAGATCGACCCCGGGGAAGATGTGGCCGAGTCTTTAGATGACGAAGGCGAGCACCGCGACGATGATGATCACGACCAGCACGGCACCGCCGATGATCATCAGGTTCTTGTTGCCGCCCTTGCCCTTCTTCTCGGACTCGCCGCCGGCCGTGTAGCCGGGGTAGCCGCCTTCGGCGCCGGGCTGCACACCGTACTGCTGCTGGCCGTACTGGCCTGGCTGGGCCTGCTGCCCTTGTTGCTGGCCCGGCTGGCTCTGCTGACCGGGAGCCTGGCCGTAGGGGGCCTGCCCGTATTGCTGCTGTTGCTGCCCATACTGCTGCTGGCCGTACTGCTGCTGGTCTTGCTGACCGTAGGACTGCTGGCCTTCTTGCTGGCCGTACGACTGCTGCTGCTGGCCCTCTTGCTGGCCGTGCTGCTGGCCGTAGGGCTGCTGCTGGCCCTCTTGCTGGCCGTACGGCTGCTGACCGAAACCCTGTTGCTGTTGGCCGTACTGCTGCTCCTGGCCGTAGGGCTGCTGACCGCCGCCGCCGTAGGGCTGCTGGCCCGGCGCGGGCGGCTGGGCGGACGCCCCCCACTGCTGGTACTGGCCCATGTCCATGCGCGTCTGGTCTTGGAGACCGCCGCCCTGCTGCTGGGACTCGCCACCCTTGGCCGCGGAAGGGTCGAACGCCTGCGTGGCCTGCGCGTCCTCCCCCTCGCGGGCCGGAGGCGTGGCCGGGGCCCCGTAACCCGGGGGCTCCTCGCCCGACGACGCGGCGCCGAAGCCGGGCTCCGGCGGCGGGACCATCAGGGTGCGGTCGGAGTCGACGGCGGGCGGCTGCTGCTCGGGCGGCGTCGCCTGCGCCTCGGGAGTCCAGGGCTCGGGTGTGGCGGGCGGGGTCGGCGCCTGCCAGGGCTCGGCCGACGGCTCCTGGGGCCGGCGCTCGGGCCCGGAGGCGACGGGGATGTCGGGCCCGGGCGACCAGGCGGTGGTCGCCTGATCGTCGACCGTGGGACGGCCCTGCTCGGGCGCCGCGCCGCCCGGACCCGGGACGATCAGTGTGCGTTCGGAGAATCCGCTCTCGCCGGAGGGAGCCTCGGGCTCGGCCGGCGGTGTGAACGGCTCGGCCGGTGAGGCGAACGGCTCCTGCGGAGCGCCGTACGGGGCCTGCCCGTACTGCTGCTGCTCCGCGGGCGGCTGCCCGTACGGCTGCTGCGGCTCGGGCGGCTGGCCGTAGCTCGGGAGGGGCGGCTGCTGCTGGCCGTACGGCTGCTGGTGCGGCTCCTGCGGGTAGCCGCCCTGCTGCTCGAACGGAGGCTGCCCGTACTGGCCGGGCTGCTCGAAGCTCGGGGGCGCCGGGGGCTGACCGTACTGTTGCTGCTGCTGGTGCTCGGGAGCGGAGGGGTAACCACCGGGCGCGGGCGGCGCACCGTACTGGCCGGGCTGCTGACCGTATTGCTGCTGCTCAGCGGGGGGCTGGCCGTACTGCGGCGGCTCCTGGCCGTACGGCTGCTGCCCGTACGGCGGCTGGGGCGGCGCGGGGGGCTGCTCGCTCCCGGGGATGGCCATCGGCTCGACCATGGTCGGCGGCGGGGGCGACGGGGCGTCCTGCTGCTGGGGGGCCGGCTCCTGCGCGGCGGGCGGCTGCTGGGCCGCCGGCGGCCCAGGCGGAGCGGGCGGCGTCTGCGGAGCGGTGGGCGCGGGCGGAGGCGGCGGCTGGGCCGCGCCGCCCAGCTGGGGCGCTCCGAAGACCACCGTGCGGTCGCCCATCGGGCGCGCGGGCGGCTCGCCCATCGGGCTCACGGAAGGCGTGTCCTTCTGCTCGGGCTGCCCCTCGACAGGTTCCGCCATGGGCGTCTCCTTGTCGTCGGGCAACGGCCACTGCGGTCCCTGCGTGCCGTCGTTCTCGGTCATCGTCGGGCTCCTTCAGCGCCGTAGTCCCGGGGATCCCCCAGGCCCGTGCCTGCCGGCTCGGAGACGCGCGGCGCATAACGCGGCCTCCGGGCCTTGGTCTCGGTCCCAGGGGCGGTGTTTTGTACCGCCCAGGGCTTGTTCCGCCTCAAGCCTGCCCCGACCGCCTGTGGTATCGCAAATCACCACCCCAGATAGACGCTGAAACCATGCCTTACGTTCCCCTGACATGGGAAGAGGCCGCCCCCAAAGACGGGGGCGGCCTCGCCGGAACCGGTTATTCGTGCCCGGAGATCGGATGCGGCCGGTAGGGGGCCTCCAGCCGCTCGATCTCCTTCTCGTCCAGCGTCAGGGCCGCGGCCGCGGCGGCGTCCTCGACGTGCCTCAGCTTGGTCGCGCCGATGATCGGCGCCGCCACGCCCCGCTTGTGGAGCAGCCAGGCGAGCGCCACCTGCGCGGGCGGCACGTCCCGTTCCGCCGCGACGGCCTTGACGGCGTCGACGACGTCGAAGTCGGCCTCCTCGTACAGGGCGTCGGCGAGCGAGTCGCTCTCGGAACGCACGGTACGGCGCTCACCGCCGCGTTCCCGGTTGCCCGCCAGCAGCCCGCGGGCCAGCGGGCTCCACGGGATGAGTCCGACCCCCTGGTCCACGCAGAGCGGGATCATCTCCCGCTCCTCCTCCCGGTAGACCAGGTTGTAGTGGTTCTGCATGGAGACGAACTTGGTCCAGCCGCCGATCTCGGCGGCGCGCTGCGCCTTCGCGAACTGCCACGCGTACATGCTGGACGCCCCGATGTAGCGGGCCTTGCCCGCCTTCACCACGTCGTGGAGCGCCTCCATGGTCTCCTCGATCGGGGTCTCGTAGTCCCACCGGTGGATCTGGTAGAGGTCCACATGGTCGGTCCCCAGCCGCCGCAGCGACGCGTCGATCGCGGCCATCACATGCTTGCGCGACAGGCCCTGGTCGTTCGGGCGATCGCTCATCGGGAAGTAGAGCTTGGTCGCCAGCACGTAGTCGTCACGCCGCTGGAAGAGCTTCGGCAGCAGCCGGCCGGTGATCTCCTCCGACCGGCCCAGCGAGTACATGTCCGCGGTGTCGAAGAAGGTGATCCCCTCCTCGACCGCCTGCCGGACGATCGGCTCGGCCTCCACCTCGGGCAGGAACCACTTGCGGTCCTTCGGGTCGCCATAGCTCATCATTCCCAGGCAGATGCGTGAGACCTTCAGCCCTGTGCCACCGAGTCGTGTCTGTTCCACGTCTTCTCCTTCAACCGTTCCGTCCGTCCACTGTGCAGGGCCACACCCGAGATCACCAAAGCGACCCCCGCCGCCTCCACGGGCGACGGCACCTGCCGCAGCACGATCACACCGATGACCACCGCGGTCGCCGGCAGCAGCGCCACCATCAGCGCGTAGGTCTCCCTCGCCAGCCGGGCCATGGCGAGCTGGTCGCACACATAGGGGATCACCGACGAGCAGATCCCCACCGCGATGCCCGCCGCGAGCACCAGCGGGTCCAGCATGGCGGGCGCCGCCACGACCAGGCCCGGCGCGGTCAGCACGGCCGCCACGGCCATCGCCGCTCCGAGCCCGCCGATGGCCGCGTCCCGCTGGGCCGAGCGGTGCGCGAGGACGATGTAGAGCGCGAACAACGCCGCGTTCAGGAAGGCCAGGACGAAGCCCACCGGCTCGCCCTCCAGCCGTACGTCCACGAGGGCGTAGACACCGCCCACCACCGCCACCAGCGCTACGGCGTTCCGTGGCGTCCGCGCCCCCAGCGCGGCCAGGCCGACGACGGGCGCGAACTCGATCGCCGCCACCGTTCCCAGGGGCAGCCGCGCTATCGCCAGGTAGAACGCCACGTTCATGCCCGCCAGGACGATGCCCCAAAGCACGACCGTCCGATCCCAGCGAAAGCGCCGCCACAACACGAACACCACCGCGGCGGTCCAGACCCGCAGCGCCGCGACCCCGACCGGCTCGACCCTGGCGAAGAGCAACACCGCGAACGCCGGGCCCAGATAGTGGAAGACCGCGCTCACGAGGAAGAACCGCATGGTCTTATCCTCGGCCGCTCCGTAAATTGAAGGAATGGCGAACCGAACGGGCAGGCCAGGTCAGGCCTACGAATCCAAGCCGCTCGACGCGACGGACCTTCGAATCCTCACCGAGCTCCAGCGGAACGCCCGGATCACTCTCGCCGAGCTCGGCCGCCGCGTCGCCCTCTCGGCCCCCTCGGTCGCCGAACGCGTCCAGCGGCTGGAGGACACCGGCGTGATCACCGGCTACCACGCCACGGTGGATCCCCGCGTCCTCGGCTTCGCGATCAGCGTCATGGTCCGCGTCCAGCCCGCGCAGCGCGAGCTGAGCCGGATCCCCAAGATCGCGGACGAGATCCCCGAGATCGTCGAGTGCCACCGGATGACCGGCGACGACTGCTACTTCTTCGTCGCCCACCTGCGCACGATCGACGAGCTGGAGCCCATCCTCGACCGTTTCACCCCGTACGCCCGGACGACGACCTCGATCCTGCAGTCCGCCCCCGTGTCCCGCCGCCCGCTCCCGCTATAGAGAAGACCGCCATAGAGAAGACCGCCCCCGCAAGCGGGAAGCGGCCTTACCAGGAACGTATTACCGGGAGCACTCGACCTCGGCGCGACGGTCGCTCATGCCCTTCTCGACCGCCCGCTGGACGCACTGCTTCTGCTGCTCGGTCAGCTGGACCTTGCCGCACACCTCAGCACCGGAGTAGGTGCGGCAGTCCTGCTTGACCTGCGGTGCCCTGGCCTGCGCCGGAGCCGCCCCCGCGGCCCCGAACACCATGACCATGCCCAGCACACCCGCCGTGATGATCTTCGTCATGAACACGTTCCCCCCGTTCAACCCGTATATACGGTAGCCATCCCACCCTCCCTAACCGGTGAGGCGCTGGCCAAAACACGGCAAAGCGCCCAAGTAGCGCGAAAATCGGCTACTAGCATCGCTCCTCAACCCGTACCGATGAGGAGACGCAGCTTGAGTTCACGGTCCATTGCCCTCTTGTTACCGGGAAGCCCGCCGCGTGGCCTGCTGCTGAGCGGCCTGCTGCCGGATGGTCTGCTGAGCGGCCTGCTGAGCGGCCTGCTGCTGGGCGTTCCCGGCGTCGCATTCGCGGAATCCCCGAGACGGCCCGCCGAGCCCGCACCGTCGGCGGCCGTGCCGGGCGAGAGCGCCGCCACGCTCGCCGGCAGCCGCCGGATCATGCAAATGAACCTCTGCAACGGCGGCTATTCGCGCTGTTACAGAGGCGGCCGGGCGGTGACCTCGGCCATCGCGGCGGTCACGAGGTGGAAGCCCTGGGCGGTGACGCTCAACGAGATCTGCGCCAAAGACGTCGCGCGCATCGCCAGGGCCGGCGGCTTCGGGGCCCGCTACACCCACTTCCCCACCCAGCGCCCGAACGGCGACTACGTCAGGTGCAAGAACGGGCAGACCTTCGGGAACGCGGTGATGACCAAGGCGGCGGCGCCGCACACGCTCTACAAGATCCTGGAGCAGCAGGACCCGACGGGCGAGCACCGCTCCATGGGATGCCGCTGGACGACGTCCATCACGGTCTGCACGACGCACCTCAGCAGCAGGTCGAGGCCGACGGCGCGCGAGCAGTGCGACGAGGCCATGTGGAAGGGCCGCGTCTTCGCCGGCAGCGGCAGGATGCTCATGATCGGCGACCTCAACCTGCGCTACGACAAGGGCGATGTGCAGGGCTGCGTCCCGCAGGGGTACGCCCGTACGAGCGACGGATCGGTACAGCACGCCATCGTCTCCGGCAGCGCCCCCATCACGGGCCATGGCCACAGACCCTTGAGCGGTACCGACCACCCGGTCTTCTGGGTGGACGTCCGCGCCTGATCGTTCGAGACGTCACGCCCGGCCGTGCGAGCGTCCGCCCGGCCAAGCGAGACGTCCGCGCCTGACCACGCGAGAGGCCCCTTCCGACCTGGTCGGAAGGGGCCTCTCGTGTTGCCAGGGCGGTGGATCAAGGAGGCCGGAGCCCCCTTGATCTACCTGCTAGCGGTTGTACTGGCCGAAGTCGTACTCCTCCAGCGGCACGGCCTCGCCGGAACCCTGACCGAAGGCGTACTCGGCGCCGTCGTCGTAGGAACCGACGGAGTAGACCGCCGCCTTGGCCTCTTCGGTGGGCTCGACCCGGACGTTGCGGTACTGCGGCATGCCGGTACCGGCCGGGATGAGCTTACCGATGATGACGTTCTCCTTGAGGCCCAGCAGCGGGTCGCTCTTGGCGTGCATCGCGGCCTCGGTCAGGACTCGCGTCGTCTCCTGGAAGGAGGCGGCGGAGAGCCAGGACTCGGTGGCCAGGGAGGCCTTGGTGATGCCCATCAGGACCGGGCGGCCGGCGGCGGGCGAGCCGCCCTCGGCCACGACCGAGCGGTTGGTCTCCTCGAAGAGGGGACGCTCCACCAGGTCACCGGGCAGCAGGTCGGTGTCGCCCGACTCGAGGATGTTCACCCGCTTGAGCATCTGGCGGACGATGATCTCGATGTGCTTGTCGTGGATCGACACACCCTGCGACCGGTAGACCTCCTGGACCTCGTGGACCAGGTGCAGCTGCACGGCGCGCGGGCCGAGGATGCGCAGGACCTCGTGCGGGTTCTGCGCACCGGCGATCAGCTGCTGGCCGACGTCGACGTGCTCGCCCTCCTTGACCAGCAGGCGGGAGCGCATCGGGACCTGGTAGGCGATCTCGTCCGAGCCGTCGTCCGGGACGATGACGACCTTGCGGGTCTTCTCCGTCTCGTCGATCTTGACCCGGCCGGCGACCTCGGAGATCGGGGCGACACCCTTGGGGATGCGCGCCTCGAACAGCTCCTGGACACGCGGCAGACCGTGCGTGATGTCGCCGCCCGCCACACCACCGGTGTGGAAGGTGCGCATGGTCAGCTGGGTGCCGGGCTCACCGATGGACTGCGCGGCGATGATGCCGACGGCCTCGCCGACGTCCACGCGCTTGCCGGTCGCCAGGGAGCGGCCGTAGCAGGCGGCGCAGACACCGATCTTGGCCTCGCAGACCAGGGCGCTGCGGGTCCGGACGCTCTCCACACCGGCCTCGACCAGGCGGGACACCACGGTGTCCGACAGGTCGGTGTCGGCGGGGAAGATGACCGTGCCGTCGACGACGACGTCCTCGGCGATGGTGCGCCCGATCAGGCCGGTCTCGGTGGTGGCCGGCTTGACCAGCGTGCCGTCGGCCAGCTTGTCGGCCACGGAGAACGGGATCGTGCGGTCGGTGCCGCAGTCCTCCTCGCGGACGATCACGTCCTGCGCGACGTCCACCAGACGACGGGTCAGGTAACCCGAGTCGGCGGTGCGCAGCGCGGTGTCGGCCAGACCCTTACGGGCACCGTGCGTCGAGATGAAGTACTCGACGACCGAGAGGCCCTCACGGAAGGACGACTTGATCGGACGCGGGATGGTCTCGCCCTTGGGGTTGGACACCAGACCGCGCATACCGGCGATCTGCCGGATCTGCAGGGGGTTACCACGGGCGCCGGAGTTGACCATCATCCAGACCGGGTTGGTCTTGGGGAAGGCCTGCTCCATGTCCGCGGCGACCTCGGCGGTGGCCTCGTTCCAGATCATGATGAGCTCTTGCTTGCGCTCGTCATCGGTGATCAGACCGCGGTTGTACTCCCGCTGCACCTTGTCGGCGCGGTTCTCGTAGCCCTGCAGGATCGTGGCCTTGTTGGGCGGGGTCACCACGTCCTCGATGGAGATGGTGACGCCCGACCGGGTGGCCCAGTGGAACCCGGTGGACTTGAGGGCGTCGAGCGCGTTGGCGACCTCGACCTTGGGGTAGGTCTCGGCCAGCTCGTTGACGATCGCGGAGAGCTGCTTCTTGCCGACCTCGTAGTTGACGAACGGGAAGTCGGCGGGCAGGGCCTCGTTGAACAGGGCCCGGCCCAGCGTGGTCTCCAGGCGGTACGGCTGACCCGGCTCGTAGCCCTCGGGCGCCTGCCAGCCGCGGGGCGGCGGGACGTCCTTGAACCTGATCTGGATCTTGGCCTGGAGGTCCAGCTCGGCGCGGTCGTAGGCCATGGTGGCCTCGGCCACCGAGCCGAACGCGCGGCCGTCGCCGCCGGTGCCCTCGCGCTCGGTCGTCAGCCAGTAGAGGCCGATCACCATGTCCTGGGTGGGCATGGTGACGGGCTTGCCGTCCGACGGCTTGAGGATGTTGTTGGTCGAGAGCATCAGGATGCGCGCCTCGGCCTGGGCCTCGGCCGACAGCGGCAGGTGCACGGCCATCTGGTCACCGTCGAAGTCCGCGTTGAACGCGGTGCAGACGAGCGGGTGGATCTGGATGGCCTTGCCCTCGACCAGCTGCGGCTCGAAGGCCTGGATGCCCAGGCGGTGCAGGGTCGGCGCCCGGTTGAGCAGCACCGGGTGCTCGGTGATGACCTCTTCGAGCACGTCCCACACGACCGGGCGGGCCCGCTCGACCATGCGCTTGGCACTCTTGATGTTCTGCGCGTGGTTGAGGTCGACCAGCCGCTTCATGACGAACGGCTTGAAGAGCTCCAGCGCCATCTGCTTGGGCAGACCGCACTGGTGCAGCTTCAGCTGCGGGCCGACGACGATGACCGAACGGCCGGAGTAGTCGACGCGCTTGCCGAGCAGGTTCTGCCGGAACCGGCCCTGCTTGCCCTTGAGCATGTCGGAGAGCGACTTCAGGGGGCGGTTGCCCGGCCCGGTGACCGGGCGGCCGCGGCGGCCGTTGTCGAACAGCGCGTCGACGGCCTCCTGGAGCATGCGCTTCTCGTTGTTGACGATGATCTCGGGCGCGCCCAGGTCGAGCAGGCGCTTGAGCCGGTTGTTCCGGTTGATCACGCGGCGGTACAGGTCGTTGAGGTCGGAGGTCGCGAAGCGGCCACCGTCCAGCTGCACCATCGGACGCAGGTCCGGCGGGATCACCGGGATGCAGTCGAGCACCATGCCCAGCGGGCTGTTGCGGGTGTTGAGGAACGCCGAGACGACCTTCAGCCGCTTGAGGGCGCGGGCCTTCTTCTGGCCCTTGCCGGTGCGGATGATGTCGCGCAGGCGCTCGGCCTCCGCGTCGAGGTCGAAGTTCTCCAGGCGGGCCTGGATCGCCGCGGCGCCCATGCCCCCCTCGAAGTACTTGCCGAAGCGATCCCGCATCTCGCGGTAGAGCATCTCGTCGCCCTCGAGGTCCTGGACCTTGAGGTTCTTGAAGCGGTTCCAGACCTCGTCGAGCCGGTCGATCTCGCGCTGCGCGCGGTCGCGCAGCTGCTTCATCTCCCGCTCGGCGCCGTCGCGGACCTTGCGCTTCTGGTCGGCCTTGGCACCGGCCTCCTCGAGCTCGCCGAGGTCGCCCTCCAGCTTCTGCTGGCGGGCCTCGACCTGGGCGTCGCGGGCCTGCTCGATCTGCTGCCGCTCCACCGAGATGTGCGCCTCGAGGGTCGGCAGGTCACGGTCGCGACGCTCGGCGTCGACGCTCGTGATCATGTACGCCGCGAAGTAGATGATCTTCTCGAGATCCTTCGGGGCGAGGTCGAGCAGGTAACCCAGGCGCGACGGGACGCCCTTGAAGTACCAGATGTGCGTGACGGGCGCGGCCAGCTCGATGTGGCCCATCCGCTCACGGCGCACCTTGGCACGGGTCACCTCGACGCCGCAGCGCTCACAGATGATGCCCTTGAACCGGACGCGCTTGTACTTACCGCAGTAGCACTCCCAGTCCCGGGTCGGACCGAAGATCTTCTCGCAGAAGAGCCCGTCCTTCTCCGGCTTGAGGGTCCGGTAGTTGATGGTCTCCGGCTTCTTCACCTCGCCGTGCGACCACTGGCGAATGTCGTCGGCGGTCGCCAGCCCGATGCGAAGCTCGTCGAAGAAGTTGACGTCAAGCAACTTGTTTCCCCTTGAGTTGATCAGACCTCTTCGACACTGCTCGGCTCACGCCGGGACAGGTCGATGCCGAGCTCTTCCGCTGCGCGGAAGACGTCCTCGTCGGTGTCTCGCATTTCGATGGACATGCCGTCGCTGGAGAGCACCTCGACGTTGAGGCACAGCGATTGCATCTCCTTGATGAGGACCTTGAAGGACTCGGGGATGCCGGGCTCGGGGATGTTCTCGCCCTTGACGATGGCCTCGTACACCTTGACGCGGCCTAGGACGTCGTCGGACTTGATGGTCAGCAGCTCCTGCAGCGCGTAGGCCGCGCCGTAAGCCTCAAGGGCCCACACTTCCATCTCACCGAAGCGCTGGCCACCGAACTGGGCCTTACCGCCGAGCGGCTGCTGGGTGATCATCGAGTACGGACCGGTCGAACGCGCATGGATCTTGTCGTCGACCAGGTGGAGCAGCTTGAGAATGTAAATGTAGCCGACCGAGATCGGATCCGTGTAGGGCTCGCCCGTACGGCCGTCGAACAGCCGCGCCTTTCCGCCCGGCTCCACCATGCGGTTGCCGTCGCGGTTGGGCAGGGTGCTCGCGATCAGGCCGGTGACGTCGTCCTCGCGGGCGCCGTCGAACACCGGTGTCGCGGTGTTGGTCCACGGCTCGGCCTCGTCGGCGCCGATGGCCTTGAGGGCCTTCTTCCAGTCGGCGTCGTCGCCCTCGACCTTCCAGCCGCGGCTGGCGACCCAGCCGAGGTGGGTTTCGAGGACCTGGCCGACGTTCATACGGCCGGGCACACCCAGCGGGTTGAGGACGATGTCGACCGGGGTGCCGTCCTCAAGGAA
>NZ_JBICUD010000006.1:0-685217 GCF_043198015.1 Spirillospora sp. NPDC048911
TCCATCTCGGCCAGCCGCGCCATCTGGACCGCGCGCTGCCGCTCCATGTCCGCCCGGTCGCGGTGCTCCCGGACGACCATCGCGGTGAGCACCGGGCCCCCCCCCCCCCCCCCCCCCCCCCCGCCCGCCCCCCCCCCCCCCCCGCGGGGGGGGGGGGGGGGCGCGCCCCCCCCCCCCCCCCCCCCCCCCCCGCCACAAGCGCATCTAGCGGATCAGCGGCGGCGACGGCGGTCCCGGCGTCCCACCGGGCGCCGCCAGGACAGGCCGGTGCCGGGGATGCGGAACGTCATCTCCCGGCGGCCGTCCGCCGTGCGGGTGTAGCGGGCGCCGCGTCCGCCGACGCTGTGTCCGACGCCCGACTTGGACAGATTGATCCGGAAGGGACCCATCTTGATTGACTTTCGATAACCCCAGCCCATCGTTCCTCCTGATCGACTCGAGGACGTTCGCTGGGATGCCCCGGAGCGCGGCGGATCACCCGCACCGCCACAAAACAGACAGATCAGAACCCTCGAAGAGGGCGGCCCGGAACCGCAACGGCAAGAACGACCAAAACCGGCCATGGTTACTGGAGCCTGGGATATTTACCTGAAGCCGGACAACGAGGAACCTGTGCCTCCGTAGAGATCACCCTTTCGATTCCCCTCCGGAGGTGCGGGTTGCCCAGGAGATCCCTGAGACGAACCCCGCAGACGATCGCGATCGCCGTGCTGTCCAGTGCGGCGTTGATCGGCGCGGGCGGCGTCGCCGACGCCCAGGCCGCGGCGCCCAAGATCGTGGTGAAGGACGGCGTCACGCAGCCGGTCTTCTCCTACAAGGACGCGATCCGCGAGTACGTGTACGTGGAGTCGTCGCTCGACAGCGACGGCGACGGCAAGCGCGACCGCGTCCGGGTCGACATCGTCCGGCCCAAGGAGACCCAGAACGGGCTCAAGTCACCGGTCATCATCGACAACAGCCCGTACTTCGACAACCTCGGCCGAGGCAACGAGTCCGAGCACAAGACCTACGACGCGGCGGGCAATCCCCTCAAGTTCCCGCTGTTCTACGACAACTACTTCGTGCCGCGCGGCTACGCCTACCTGGCGATCGACATGATCGGCACCACCAAGTCCGACGGCTGCCCGGGCACCGGGCAGGTCCAGGACATCGCGGGCGGCAAGGCCGTCATCGACTGGCTGAACGGGCGGGCCACCGGATACGGCGCCGACGGCAAGAAGGTCAAGGCGAGCTGGCACAACGGCCGGTCCGGCATGATCGGCAAGTCGTACGACGGCACCCTCGCCAACGGCGTGGCGGCGACCGGCGTCAAGGGCCTGTCGACCATCGTGCCGATCTCGGCGATCAGCAGCTGGTACGAGTACATCCGCAGCAACGGCGCCAAGTTCGCCGACAACTACCACGACTACCTGGCCAAGGTGGTCGACAGCGACCCCGACGCCAAGTGCGAGGCCGTCCGCCAGGCGCTGCACGTCGGCGAGGACGACGCGACCGGCAACTACAACAAGTTCTTCGCCAACAGCAACTACCGGCACGGCACCTACGGCGACGTCCGCAAGGTCCGCGCCAGCGTCTTCGTCATCCACACCGTGAACGACCTCAACGTTCAGCCGGTGCACTTCTCGCGCTGGTGGGACGGGCTGAAGAAGCAGGGCGTCAAGCGGAAGATCTGGGTGGGCCAGTACGGCCACACCGACCCGTTCGACTTCCGCCGCGAGACGTGGGTGCCGACGCTGCACCGCTGGTTCGACAGCGAGCTCTTCAAGATCAACAACGGGATCCACCGCACGCCCAAGGCCGACGTCGAGACCGCGCCGGGCCAGTGGATCAAGCAGCCGGACTGGCCCGCCAAGTCCCGCGAGGTGACCCTCCACCCGGGCGCCGACGGCACGTTCGGCCTGAAGACCGCGCCCAAGGGCAGCACCGCCTCGTTCACCGACACCGCGGCCTCCGAGGCCGACCTGGTCGCCGACCCGACGACGGCCAAGCCGTACCGCCTCGCGTACGTGTCGCAGCCGCTGCCGGGCGACGCCCGCCTGTCGGGCACCCCGGTCGCCGACCTCAAGGTCAAGCTCGACAAGCCGACGAGCAACCTGACCGCGATGCTGGTGGACTACGGCACCGACGCCCGCGTCGACTACCTCGGCGCGCGCGGCGGCCTCGACGAGCTGCCCACCGAGACGTGCTGGGGTGAGAGCACCGCGGCCGACGACGCCTGCTACAGGCAGACGCCGATCCGCACGGTCACGAGCCCGGTGAACGTCGTGGCACGCGGTTGGATCGACGCCCAGAACCGCCTGTCCCTGACCGACCCGACCCCGCTCACGCCCGGCAAGTTCCACCGCGTGAAGTGGCAGACCCTCCCGCAGGACTATGTCTTCAAGAAGGGTCACCGCCTCGCCCTGGTGATCGCGGGCACCGACACCGACTACCTCGCCGAGAACGCGACCGGCGCCCAGGTGACGGTGGACCTCGCGGGCAGCGGCATCAGCGTCCCGGTCGTCGTCGGCGGCTCCGCCGCCTCGGCGCTCGCCACCCCGCAGACCAGGTCCGCCTGGCGCGGCCCGGTCAACGTCACCATCCCCGTCCAGTCCCGCGAACTGAAGTAACGAACCTCGACCCGGGCCGCCGTCCCCACCAGGGGCCGGCGGCCCACCCACGTCCAGAACACCCCCACCCGGCAACACACCCAGGCGCGGCATACTCCCAGCGCTGCACCCGGGCCAGGCGCGGGCGTATGTGGCTTGCGGGGTCTCTGTGCTGCGTGGGGGCGGCCAGGCTCGGCCAGGAGGGCGGGGCTAGAGCGGCGGTCAGCAGCGGACTTCGCGACAGTTGGGGTGATGCGCGCGGAAGTTCGTGAACAGCTGTGGATGTACGGATCGAGGGCGCCGCGTTACGAGTGATGCCGGAGGCGATCGGACACGATCCCTGGAGGCACCCCCATGCCGTTCCCCTCACGTTCCCCGGCCCGGCGCGGCGCGCTCGCGCTCGGCCTCACGGTCGTTCTCGCGTCCTCGACGCTCGCCGCGCCGCCCGCGGCCCGGGCGGATCGCGTCCCCCCGAGGCTGGGCCCGGCCGCACCCGGCGAGTTCAAGGCGTTGCAGGACACCTCGGGCGGCCTGGGGCTGCCCGAGCGCGCATTGATCCAGGCCGGTGCCGCCGCGCGGCAGCGGCCCGGCATCGGCGTGCGATGGCGTCCGGAAGGGCCCGACAACATCGGCGGCCGGGTCACCGGCGTCGCGGTGGACCCGCGCCGGGCCGGCACCGTCTACGTCGCGGCGGCCAGCGGCGGCATGTGGAAGAGCACGGACCGGGGCCGCACGCTCACCGCGATCTGGCCCGAGTCGTATCCGCAGGCCATCGGCGCGGTCGCCACCGGCCCGGACGGCTCGATCTACGTCGGCACCGGCGAGGCCAACCCCGGCGGCGGCTCCATCACCTACGAGGGCGACGGGATCTACAAGTCCACCAACGGCGGCCGGACCTGGACGAACATCGGGCTCCGCCGCTCGGCCACGACCTCGCTCATCGCGGTCGACCCGGCGAACCCGAAGCGGATCTACGTCGCGGCGACCGGCTCGCTGTTCCGGCCGGGCGGCGAGCGCGGCGTCTACGTCTCGTCCAACGGCGGCCGCACCTGGACGCGAAGCCTGGACGTGCCCAACGACACGACGGGTGCCAGCGACCTGGCCATCGACCCGGCGAACCCCAAGCGCGTCTTCGCCACGCTGTGGGACCGGCGCCGCGAGCCCGACCTTCGCCGCTACGGCGGCACCGGCTCGGGCCTCTACCGCTCGCTCGACGGCGGCGCGTCCTGGAAGCGCCTCGACAACGTGACCACGCCGACGCCCGGTGACGACATCGCGCTGCGCAGCGACCCGCGGCTGGGCCGGATCGGCGTCGGCGTCGCGCCGTCGCGTCCGGACCGGGTGTACGTACTGACCTCGACGTACGGGCAGTTCGGCAACCACAAGGGCTTCTACGTCTCCGACGACGGCGGCGACTCGTTCGCGACGGCGGAGCTGCCGCCCGGCAACGTGCCGTTCTGGTGGACCGGCCATGTCTGGGTCGACCCGGCCGATCCCGAGCGAGTGCTCGTCCCCTCCGCCTCGCTCTGGGAGTCGACCAACGGCGGCAAGAGCTGGACGTCCAACGAGGGCATGCACGTCGACCATCACGCGATCGCCTGGGATCCCAAGGTGCCGGGCCGCGTGTACGAGGGCAACGACGGCGGCGTCTACCGTTCGGACTCCAACGGCCAGAGCAACACCTGGCAGATGGCGACGAACCACCCGTTCACCCAGTTCTACACGCTGACCGTCAGCGCGCAGGACGCCACGCGCATCGCCGGTGGCGCGCAGGACAACGGCTCCCTGCGCACATGGGGCGGCCCGCGCTGGAACGAGTTCCAGGGCGGCGACGGCGAGGCCAACGTCATCGACCCGGCCGACCAGAACATCGTCTACAGCTGCTACCAGTTCGGCTTCTGCTCGCGTTCGGCCGACGGCGGCGACACCCTCGTGGAGTTCCGCGGACTGGCCGACGCCGACCGCTACAACTGGCTCAGCCCGGTCGTCCTGCAGCCCGGCGCGACCGGCACCGTCTACTTCGGCAGCAACCGGCTCTACCGTTCGGCCAACGGCCTCGACTACGCGCCCATCAGCCCCGACCTGACCGGCGGCCCGGGACGCGACGAGGTGTACCCGTTCGGCACCCTCACCACGATCGCGCCGAGCGCCACCGACCCGCGGTCGATCCTGGTCGGCTCCGACGACGGCCGCGTCTCGGCCACGACGGACGGCGGCCAGAGCTGGCGCCTGCTCCTCAAGGACCAGCCTTGGGTGACCCGTGTGGCCGTCGACCCGCGCAACGCCCGCCGCGCGTTCGCCACCCTCTCGGGCTACCGCGCGCAGGGCACGGGCGGCCACGTGCTGCTCACCACCGACGGCGGCGCCACCTGGCGGGACGTCACCGGCACGCTTCCCCAGGCACCGGTGAACGACATCGTCATAGGCCCGGCCGGAATCCTGTTCGTGGCGACCGACGTCGGCGTCTACGCGGGTGCCCCGTCGGGCCGCTTCTGGCTGCGCCTGGGCGACCTGCCCCTGGCCCCCGTGAACGACATCGAGTTCAACGCCACGTCCGGCCGCCTCTTCGCGGCGACCTTCGGCCGCGGCATCTACAGCACCCAGATCACCCCGGCCATCCGATCCCGCCTCCTCCAAACCCCCTGACCACCAGGAGGAACCCGGTCACCAGCGTTTGGTGTAGTCCTTTCCGCGCTTGATCAGGGACAGGTAGTGCTTCCTGTCGCCGGGCGTGGCGCCTTCCACCGAGGAGGTGAACGAGCCGTACGGGTTGGCGTCCTGCTGGACGTTCGAGAGTTTGGGAAGGCTGCCGCGCAGAGTCAGATGCCAGACCGCGGCGTCCGCGTTGACGTGGATGTCGTAGAGATCAGGGCAGTTGTCGAACTCCAGGCGTTCGGGAAAGGCGCCCGAGTAGTCCTCGTCGATTCCGGTGTGGAACTTGCTGAGCGGGGAGCCGGGGCCGGCATAGAGCGAGTCGGCATGGACGACGCAGTCCTCGAAGGACAGGACGCGCAGGCGTGATCCGGTGTCGAGGCGGATGTCCCTGACCTCGCCCTTGTACTCCGACTCGCGCAGGTACAGCTCTTCCAGGGCCGGGTGGGTGAACACCGAGGCGTTCACAAGCCCGTCGCGGACGGCCAGGTAGCGCAGGTTGGGGCACGACGCGGCGAGGTCGAGCGCGCTCAGGTCAACGGTGGTGAAGCGGTACGACCTGATGGTGAGCTTGTCGAGCAGGCGGCCGTGCTCCGACAGGAACTCCATGAGCCGAGCGAGCTCGACCTCGGGCAGTTCCTCTGCCAGCAAGGCGACCTTTCCCTCCTCGATGCCGGTGACGTCGTCCAGCCGATCAAGACGGCCTGGCCTGATGTGCCACACATGCTCGCCCGGTGGCAGCACACGCGGCAGGAGGAAGGCGCCGAGCGTCGGGGCGAGATAGGTCAGGGTGTGATCCGGGGAGACGCGGTAGATCTCGCCGGTCGCCCCATCGACGGCGGCCTCTCCGCCGTCGTCGAGGCGGCCGAGGATGTACAGGCCGTCGCCCAGGCCCGGAGGCAGGCGGTCGCCGGGCAATCCTCGGTGACCGCCGAGCTCATAGGGACGCAGGGTCTCGGAGTACGCCTCCAGATCCAGCTCGAAGCCGTCCGCGGCGCGGGGAAGACCGACCTCGCGCAACAGCGAGCGCAGCCGCGGCTCGGCGATCTCGCCGGGCAGCTTGTGGTCGTCGAGCCGCCGGGGGTGGACGCCTCGCATCTCGAAGATGGTGGTGAGATCGGCCAGGTCGCCTTGAGCGGTGGGAGGAGGGCCGGGCGGGCGTACGGCTGCGCGGGCGTTGCGGTGGTACGTGGTCTCCGCGGCGGCGGCCAGCTCGGGAAGCCGCGCGAAACGCGGATCCGTACGAAGCGGATGCAGATCCAGGTCTTCGACGATCTCGTTCGCGAGCCAGGGGCTCAGCCGCACCGCCTGTTCGAGGCTGTCCAGGGCCGGGCCGTGCTCTCCGGTGAGCATCTGCGCGTAGCCCAGGAAGTACCACAGCTCACCGTCGGCGTGGAGCTCCGTCGCCTCAGTGAGCACCTCGACCGCTTCCGCCGCCCGGCCGGACTTCGCCAAGATCAGCCCCCGCCAGGCCCAGCAGGTGACATGCGCCGGATCCTCCGTCGTGCCACGCGTGAAGGCCGCGATGGACTGCTCCACGTCCCCGATCACCCAGTTGAGCACCAGCCCCCGCAGGCGGTGGGACTCCCCCGTGACACCGCCGCCCGCGGCCGCGCGCTCCAGATCGTCCAGAGCCGCGTGCGGGTTCAGATACCGCCGGAGCCAACCGCGGCACATCAGCGGCAGCCCGCCCGCGACACCGAGCTCGGCGGCCTTACCGAACGTGGTCACCGCGAGATGGGGCAGCTGCGCCTTCACCGCGGCGAACCCGGCGGCCAGCCACCTGTCGCCGTCATCCGGATGCGCGCGTACCTCCGCGGCCGCCTCCTCCAGCGTCAGGCCGGTGTCGCGGGAGGGGGCGACCTTGACATCCTCGCCGAACCGCATCCGAGCGAGCGTCCACCGCTGCCCCCTCCAGTAGTGGACGGCCGCGGCCGCCACCAGCCCTTGGCACAGCCGGTCGAACGGCTCCCCGGCCAAGAGATCGGGGGCGCTTCGCCGGATCAGCGCGAGCATCTCCTCAAGCTGATCATCGTGGTCGTCGAACGGCAGCTCCGGGCCCGTCGCACCGGTCACGTCGATCATGAGATTCCACGTCTCGGCCACCGTCCCGGCGGTCTCCGGGAACGCGCACCGCCACCACAGCGCCTCGGGAAGCTCGGGATCGCCGGTCAGCACGTAGGCGATGTGGTGCCTGACCTTCGCCGGGCCGCTCAGGGCCGCCATCCACAAGACCCGCAGACCCGGTTCGGGCTTGGTCGCGGCGCGAGCGGTGGTATCGCGCCAGCCCGCGTCGCGCAGGGAGTCGAGCGTCCGCGCCGCCCGCCGCTGGGTTTCGGGACGCGGCTCCGCGGTCAACGATCCGAGCAGCGTTGTGACCAGCGGCTGGAGGTCTTCGCCGGGCCCGTCGGCCTTTCGGCGACCGACACCGCCGCCGAGCGGCCACCATGGTCCCGTCGCCTCGCGGACCCACACCGGCGTCTCATGCCGCACCCGGTCGAGCCATGGCACGACCGCGCCGGCCGCCACCATCGCCGGACCGGCGAGAGCGAGATCGGCGATGCGCTCGAACCAGTCGCCGCCCGTGTGCCTGCTGGTGTTCTCGAAGCCGACGGCGAACGAGATCCGGCGCCCCGCAGGCTCCCACGTCACGCACAGCAGCTCACGATCTGGAAGGCCGTCGCCGCCGGCCACGGCGAACGCCTCCGCCCCGTCCGGCTCCCGGAACACGTCGCCGTCCGCGCCGCGCGTCCAACCCGCCGTGAGCGCCCTCTCCTCGAAGACCTTCCGCACCGCTACGCCGCCTTCTATCCAGTTGTCAGAGAAATCGAGCACACTGACGCGAGCCACATCCCCGGGCTCCGCGCCTTCGTGATCTTAAGACCGCGCGTGCGCCCCGGGCAGGGTGTTGCGGCGAGGTCAGTCTTCTTCTTTGCGGGCCTTGCTCGGCTGGACGCGCTTGGGCTCGCCGGCCATCTTGGGGTAGTTGGGCGGGTAGGGGGCGTCGCCGAGGCCGTGGTCCTTCTCGTCGCGGTCGGCCATCTCCAGGAGCGGCTCCAGGGAGAACGCCTGGTCGTCGATGGTGGCGTGCAGGTCGCCCACCTCGGCGAAGCGGGCGGGCATGGTGGCGATGGTGAAGTCCTCGGGCTCGACGTCCGGGAGCTCGTCCCAGGTCACGGGCGCGGAGACGGGCGCGTGCGGGAGCGGCCGGATGCTGTAGGCCGAGGCGATCGTCCGGTCGCGCGCGTTCTGGTTGAAGTCGATGAAGACCTGCTCGCCGCGCTCTTCCTTCCACCACTTGGTGGTGACCAGCTCGGGGACCTGGCGTTCGACCTCACGGCCGAACGCCAGGGCGGCGCGGCGGACGTCGGTGAACGTCCAGCGGGGCTCGATGCGCACGTAGACGTGCAGGCCGCCCTTGCCGGACGTCTTGGCGAAGCCGGTGTAGCCCAGCTCGTCCAGCAGGTCGCGGGCGGGGCCGAGGGCGACCTTGACCGCGTCGCCGAAATCGGTGCCGGGCTGGGGATCGAAGTCGATGCGCAGCTCGTCGGGGTGGTCGACGTCGTCGCGGCGCACCGGCCAGGGGTGGAACGTCAGCGACGCGAGATTGGCCGCCCAGGCGATCACGGCCACCTCGGTCGGGCACACCTCGTCGGCGGACCGGCCGCTCGGGAACTCGATCCGGGCGGTCTGCACCCAGTCGGGCGCGCCCTTGGGCACGCGCTTCTGGTAGAAGCCGTCGGACTTTCCGGCTCCCATGCCCGCCTGGCCGCGCGCGTAGTCCATGCGGGTGGCCATCTTGGCGCCCTCGAAGAAGCCGCCGGGCCACCGTTCGAGCGTGGTGGGGCGGTCGCGCGTGGCGCGGAGGATGCCGTCTCCGACCGCGATGTAGTACTCCACCATCTGGCGCTTGGTGTAGCCGCGTTCAGGAAAGAGCACTTTGTCGGGATTGGACACTTTGACGAGCCGATCCCCTACCGGGATCTCGATGAACGGCGAGGCCATACACGCACGTTAACCCACGGGTCCGACATGATCAGGTACCCGTCCCGTAACGGCCGCCGCCGCCCGCTCCCCCCATGCCGCGCGTTCCGGCGCCCGCGAGGTACCGTCGAAGGCATGGAGAAGATCCACAAGAGCGACGAGGAATGGCGGGCCTCGCTGAGCCCCGAGGAGTACCACGTGCTCCGCGAGGCGGGCACCGAGCGTCCCTTCACCGGCGAGTACACCGACACCAAGACGGTCGGCGTCTACCGCTGCCGGGCCTGCGGCACCGAACTGTTCCGCTCGGACGCCAAGTTCGACTCGCACTGCGGCTGGCCGAGCTTCTTCGAGCCGTCCAAGTCCGAGGCGGTCACCCTGCTGGAGGACCGGTCGCTGGGCACGGTCCGCACCGAGGTGCGGTGCGCCACCTGCGACTCGCACCTGGGCCACGTGTTCCACGGCGAGGGCTACCAGACCCCGACCGACGACCGTTTCTGCATCAACAGCATCAGCCTGACCCTGGAGCCCGCCGAGTAAGCACGCCCCGCACGTTCCGCACGCCCGCGCCCGCGTGGCCTTGAGGCTTCGGATGCGGGTCAGCGCGTCTCGTCTACGCCGCAGTCGTCCTTGTCGCTCTGCTTGTTGGCGAGCACCACCATGCCGTTGTCCTCGCTCTTGCCATGGACGAAGACGCGGGGGGCCGTCTCACCGCCGTCACGCAGGAACTGCGTGGTCCACTCGCAGAGGGACTTGGCGGGTGCGGAGTTCTCGTCGCCCTCTTCGAGATCGGTGTAGACGCGCAGGAACGTGCCGCTGCGGCGGACGTCCTTGACGTGCTTGGTGACCTTCTTGTCCGGGTCCTTGCTCTCGAAGAAGGGCATCGCGTCCGGGACCTCGTCCGGGTCGGCACCGTCCGTCTCGGCACCGTCGGACGGACTGGCGGTGGCGGCGGACTTGCTCTTCTGCGCGGCGATGGCGGCCCGGGGCGCGCGGTCGTCGCCCGTCGCCGCCGAGAGCCCGGCGAGCCCGGCCACGCCGAGCAGCGCGACCGAGGCCGTGCCGGTCCCGATGACGATCAGCCTGCGCCGCCCGGGCTCCCCCATGGCGTTCTTGATCATGCGGTCCCAGCGCGTGGCGAACTCGGACGGCGGCTTGGCATGCCGGCCACGGGCATGCTTGGGGGGAGCTTTGGTCACGGCCAGCACTTTACTGGCCTTTTGCCTTCCGTTCCTCCCAGATTGGACAATCTTGGACCGTACGACGCACCGGTTACAGAAGGGCCATGACAAGGGCTACGGAGAGCCCGGCGAGGGCTATGGAAGGGCCCGGACGAGCACTACGGAAGGGCCCGGACGAGCTCCGCGATCGGCTTGCGGCGGCCGGTGTAGAAGGGAACTTCCTCCCGGACGTGGCGCCGCGCCGTGGAACCGCGGAGGTGGCGCATCAGGTCGACGATGCGGTGCAGCTCGTCGGCCTCGAACGCCAGCATCCACTCGTAGTCGCCCAGCGCGAACGAGGACACGGTGTTGGCCCGCACGTCCGGGTAGCCGCGCGCCATCTTGCCGTGCTCGGCGAGCATGGCGCGGCGCTCCTCGTCCGGCAGCAGGTACCACTCGTACGAGCGGACGAACGGGTAGACGCACACGTAGTCGCGCGCCTCCTCCTCGGCCAGGAACGCCGGGACGTGGCTCTTGTTGAACTCGGCCGGCCGGTGCAGCGCCATCTGCGACCAGACCGGCTCGCTGGCGCGGCCGACGGCGGTCCGGCGGAACCGGCTGTAGATCTCCTGCAGGTCGTCGGACGTCGCCGCGTGCCACCAGAACATGTAGTCGGCGTCGGCCCGCAGGCCGGACACGTCGTACAGGCCGCGCGTGGTCACGTCCTTCTCCGCCGCCTGGTCGAGCAGGTCCTGCACCTCGGCGGCGTCCTGCTCGCCGATCTGGCCCGGGTTCTTGACCCGGAAGACCGACCACATCGTGTAGCGGATGACCTGGTTGAGATCGCGTGCCTTCGGCTTAGCCGCCCGCTGCGGCTCCTGCTCCGTCGCTGCCATGGCTCAATTCTCCCCGACTGTCGAGATGGTCCAGCACCCGGGCCGCCGCGGCGCGCGCCGTGGCGATGCAGGCCGGGACGCCCAGCCCGTCGTACGCGGCGCCCGCGACCGCCAGGCCGGGCTGCCCGGCGACGGCCGCCCGGATGCGCGCGACCCGGTCGGCGTGGCCGACGTTGTACTGCGGGAGCCCGCCGCCCCAGCGGGTCACCCGGGTCTCCAGCGGCAGTTCGGCGACCCCGCAGGTGGCCGCCAGCTCGGTCATCGCCGCCGCCTTCAGATCGTCGTCGGCGCGCTGGAGGGTGTGCTCCTCGCCGAACCGCCCGATGGAGCAGCGGACGACGATCATCTCGGGCGCCCTGTCGCGCAGGTGCGGCCACTTGACCGAGCTGAACGTGACGGCCTTGACCTCGCGGCCCTCCACGGCTGGCACGAGATAGCCCGATCCGCGCGGCAGCCTGCGGAAGGCGGACGTGGCGTACGCGAGTGTGACGATCGCCATGCTCGCGTACTCGATCCGCCGCAGCTCCCGGGCCGCGGCCGGGACGTCCTCGGCGAGCAGGCGGGCCGCCGGGGCCGCGGGCACCGCGATCACCACGCCGTCGGCGTCCATGATCTCGGGATCGCGGGCCGAGCCGAGCGTCAGCCGCCAGCCGTCCGGGCGGCGCCGCAGCTCGCGCACCATCGTGCCGGTGCGGATCGTTCCACCGCCGCCGGTGATCGCCTCGGTCAACAGCCCAGGCAGCGTGCCCAGCCCGCCCGGCAGCGTCGCGAAGACCGGCCCGGCGTTCTTGGGCGCCGCGTCCCGCACGCCCCTCGCCGCCGAGATCAGTGACCGATGGACGCGTGCGGCCGTCGCGATCGCGGGCAGCGTCGACTCGAACGAGAGCTCCTCGACGCGCCCCGCGTACACCCCGCCCAGCAGCGGCTCGACCAGCCGGTCGACGACCTCGCGCCCCAGCCGCGCGCCGACGTAGTCGGCGACCGAGACGTCGGTGCCGTGCGGCGTCTCCGGCAGGACGAGATCGAGCGGGACGCGCGCCATCCCCGCAGGCGACAACACCTGCGAGGCCGCGAGCGCGCGCAGGTCGGACGGGACGCCCATCACCTGCCCGGCCGGCATCGTGCGCAGCGCCCCGTGGCTGAGGATCGCGGCGGTGGTCGTGCCGGGGTTGACCAGTTCGTCCCCGTGGCCGAGCTCGCGGACGAGCTCAAGGCCCTCTGGGCGGCGCGCCAGCATCGACTCGGCGCCCTCGTCCACCGGCAGGCCCGCGATCTCGCTGATGCGCAGCTTGCCGCCGACCAGCGGCGAGCCCTCCAGCACGGTCACCCGCACGCCGCCACGGCTCAGCAGGCGGGCGGCGGCCAGCCCGGCGACGCCGCCCCCGACCACGACGACGTGCGCCGCGCCCCGCGCGGCGCCGGCGGGTCTCCGAGAGGTGGTCATGGCCTCCACGATCCCAGATGCCGGCCCGCACCCGGTAACGGGGCGCCCCTTCGCGGAGCGTCCATCCGGCGTCTTCGTGGAGCGCCACCCGGCGCCGTGATCCGAGCGCACTCTCATCGTGGCCGTATCGCGACCCTCGGAGCGGAACGGTGATCTGCGACACACCGTCGAAACGCCATGCAGACCGTCACAAGAGCCAGATACGCGCTGTGTGCCGTCGTCCTGTTGCTGGCCGGCGGACTGCTGGCCGGCTGCGCGGGCGACGCCTCCGACGAGTCGGGAAGCGCCTCGTCCGCACGCAATTCGGCGCCGCAGCCGGCGCAGGCCTCCGGCGCTCCCGGTTTCTCCGGGGGTGCCTCCGACTCGTCCGGCACCCAGAAGCGGCAGGCGAACGGGGCGAATCCCGCGAAGCTCGAGCCCTACCCGGCCGGCCGGGCCGTCATCTACCAGTCGGACCTGCGGGTGCGGGCCAAGAACGTGGAGGCCGCCACAGCGCGGGCCAAGCAACTCGTCACGGCGGCGGGCGGCTACGTGGACAACGAGTCGTCCACGAGCGAGCCGGTGGGCGCCACCATCACGTTCAAGATCCCTGCCGACCGCTACCCGGCCGTCCTGGACCAGCTCGCCGGGCAGCTCGGCACCAAGCTCTCCTTGCGGCAGCAGGCCGAGGACGTCACCGGCGAGGTCGCCGACGTGGACAGCAGAGTCCGTTCGGCGCAGGCCACGCTCGGCTCGTTCCGCAAGCTCCTCGACAAGGCCCGCACGGTCGGCGAGGTGATGAACGTGGAGCAGGAGATCTCGCAGCGCCAAGCGGACCTGGAGGCTCTCCAGGCCCGCCAGAAGTCGCTCCAGCAGCGCACGCGCTTCGCCACGGTCTCGCTCGCCGTGGAGGCACCGAAAGCCGGGCAGAAGAGCAGCAAATCCCGAGAGGGTTTCCTGGGCGGGCTTGAGGGCGGATGGGACGCGTTCACCGCGTTCGTCAGCGGGTTCCTGCTGGTCCTCGGTTGGCTGCTGCCGTTCCTGGTCCCGCTGAGCGTCGTCGCCGCAGGCGCGCTGGCACTCCGGCACCGTCTGAAGCGGGAGAAATCACCCTCGTCCTCGTAGCCAGGTTGCGCCTGACTCAACGCTCGGCGGAAGCCTCGTGGACGAGGTCGGTGAGGCGGGCCAGCACGTCGGGGTTGGTGGACGGCGGAACGCCGTGGCCGAGGTTGAAGATGTGGCCCTCGGCCGTACGTCCACGGGCCAGAACATCGCGGGCCCGCTGTTCGACGACCTCCCACGGGGCGAACAGCAGCGCCGGGTCGAGGTTGCCCTGCAGCGCCTTACCGGCCTCCACACGATGCACGGCCTCGTCCAGGGGCACCCGCCAGTCGACGCCGACGACGTCGGCACCGGCCTCCCCCATCAGGCCCAGCAGCTCACCCGTGCCCACGCCGAAGTGGATCCGCGGGACGCCCAGGGACTCGATCGCCTCGAAGATCTTGCGGCTGTGCGGCAGGACCGACTCGCGGTAGTCCTGCGGGCCGACCGCGCCCACCCACGAGTCGAACAGCTGGATCGCGCTCGCGCCCGCCTCGATCTGGACCTTGAGGTAGTCGATCGTCATGTCGGCCAGCCGGTCCATGAGCTCGGCCCACAGCTCCGGCTCGCCGTACATCATGGCCTTGGTGTGGTCGTGGTTCTTGGACGGCCCGCCCTCGATGAGGTACGAGGCCAGCGTGAACGGGGCGCCCGCGAAGCCGATCAGCGGCGTCGAGCCGAGCTCGCCCACCAGCCCCCGGATCGCCTCGGTGGTGAACGGCACGTCGCCCGGAGTCAGCCGGCGCAGCCGTCGCACGGCCGCCTCGTCCCGGATCGGGTCGGCGATCACCGGGCCGACGCCGGGCTTGATGTCGAGGTCCACGCCGATGGCCCGGAGCGGCACGACGATGTCGCTGAAGAAGATCGCCGCGTCCACCCCGTACCGCCGGACGGGCTGCATCGTGATCTCGACGATCATGTCCGGCCGGGCGCAGGCCTCCAGCATCGGCACGCCCTCGCGCACCCGCAGGTACTCCGGCAGCGAGCGGCCCGCCTGCCGCATGTACCAGACGGGGGTGTGCGGCACCGGCAACCGGCGGCACGCCCGCACGAAAGCGCTGTCCTCCGGACCGGAGGCTTCCTTCGAACCAGCAACGTCAACAGCCACGTGCCGATGGTCCCACGAACTCACCGCCGCCACGCACCAGGGTGAGACCTCCCGCCCATGACGCGCAAGGCCAGCGCGAGACCGGCGCGCGGGCGTTGCGAGACCGAGTGCGGGCGATGTGCGTGCAACGTCGGTTCTGACGTATACCGTGGCGCGGGTCCGGACGACGGATCGCGGCACAGAGGGGTCGGAGAGCGGGGCCGTGGCGTGCGCGGGGGACGGCCGGGAGGTACGAAGTTCCGGACACGCCGAGCGAAGTCCCGCATTCTGTCCCTGGCTCATGCCAACGTGATCCGTGTCATAGCCGAGGGAGGTCCCCCTTGTACTGCTCCACCTGCGGTGATGAACGCCTGTTCGAGCAGCCGCCCTGCCAGGACGGGCACGGCGCCGATTGCCCCGAGCGGATGTGCACGGATTGCGGCACGGCGATGCTGATCGGTCTGCCGGTGCCCTCACCCGCGACCCTCGAGAGCGCCGCGAAGCACGACGCCCCGTCCGCCGCCGAGCGGGCCGCCTGAACGGCGTGACCCACGAACCGAAATCTGAGCCGTGCCTCCTTCCCCGCCCCCACCGCCCGTCGCCCCGCCTCGAAAGCCGTCGCACGGCGGTCCCGCCGGCCGTGACGCCGCCGGCCGGCCAGGCGCCGCCGCAGGCCCCCTCGACCTCGGACCGCCCGGAAAGCCGGGCGCCGTCGGGGAGCCCGGCGTGGCGCCGCCCGGCTCCGCGCGTCCTCCGATCTACGCTCGCCAGATGGCCGGTCCTGGCATGACCCCTCCCCCGTTCCAGCGGGCCGTCGACACGCTGCAGGCGATCCTCGACGGTCCCCAGCTCCGTCCCGAACTCGAACTGGAGGACATGCCCGCGCCCCAGCGGCTGGCGCCGTACTCGGCCGCGATAGCCGGCAGCGTCTACCGCGAGGACGACTCCGAGGTCGCGATGGGCCGCCTGATCGTCCTGTACGACCCGGAGGGCCGCAGCGGCTGGAGCGGCGAGTTCCGCATCGTGGCCTACATCCGGGCCGATCTGGAGCCGGAGATCGCCGCCGACGAGCTGATCGGCTCGGTGGCGTGGAGCTGGCTGCTGGAGGCGCTGGAGCCCGCCGGGTACGCCGGGGTGTCCGGAACGATCACCCGCGCGGTCTCGGAGAGCTTCGGCGACAAGAGCGACGAGCCGTCCACGACCGAGCTCGAACTGCGCGCGTCATGGTCTCCGACCGGCGAAGATCTCATCGGCCACGTGGCCGCCTGGTGCGAGGTCATGTGCACCACGGCGGGCCTGCCGCCCACCGGGATCAGCGCTCTGCCGGACCGTGAGGGCGGAAGGTCGAAGTGAGCGACGTACGGTAGGGGACGTGGGTAGCGCAGCGTCCGGAACCGAGGCGGCAGGCGAGAGCACGGAGATCGCAGCAGTGTCCGACACCCAGGAGGCCCCGTCCGGCGAGACCGGGCCCGGCGGTGATACGTCCGCCGACGGCAGGCCGACGGCCCCCGGAACGCCCGGGGCGCCCGCCGGCTCCGCCGGGCTGCCCGTCGCAGCCCAGGCGCAGACCAGCGGAGTGAAGGCACAGACCGGCGCCGGGGCCGCCGCCTCGGAAGCCGGGGGTGGCTCGGAAACCGTGAGTGGCCCGGTAGGCGCTTCCGGTGACGCGGCCGTCGCGGCGGGCGAGCCCGGAGACGAGGCCGTTGAGGCGGCCGTGCCGTTGCTGGAGCCGCGTGACGGCGTGCCGCCCGTCATCGAGACCGCCGCGGATCTGGAACGTGTCATCGCCGCGTTCGCCGCCGGTACCGGCCCGGTCGCCGTCGATGCCGAACGCGCCTCCGGCTACCGCTACGGGCAGCGTGCGTACCTCATCCAGCTGCGCCGCCGCGGCGCGGGCAGCGCCCTGATCGACCCCGTCGCGCTGCCCGATCTGTCCGAGCTGGGCGCCGTGCTCGACGGCACCGAGATGGTGCTCCACGCCGCCAACCAGGACCTGCCCTGCCTGGCCGAGGTCGGTATCGTGCCGAGCCGCCTGTTCGATACCGAGCTGGCCGGACGGCTCCTCGGCCACCCGCGGGTCGGGCTGGGCTCGATGGTCGAGAACGTGCTGGGCTACGTCCTGGAGAAGGGCCACTCGGCGGCCGACTGGTCGACGCGTCCGCTCCCCGAAGACTGGCTGCGGTACGCGGCGCTGGACGTCGAGCTCCTGGTCGAGCTGCGGGACGCGCTCCACGCCGAGCTGGCGGCCTCCGGCAAGCTGGAGTGGGCGCTGGAGGAGTTCGCCGCGATCCTCACCACGCCGCCCAAGCAGCCGCGCCCCGACCCCTGGCGCCGCACGTCCGGCATCCACCGCGTCCGCAACCGCCGTTCGCTGGCGGTCGTGCGCGAGGTGTGGGAGACCCGCGACAGGATCGCCCAGGAACGCGACCTCTCGCCCGGCCGGGTGCTGCAGGACGCCGCGATCGTCGAGCTCGCGCTCAACTCGCCCAAGTCCCCCGCCGATCTCCAGGCCCTGCCCACCATGCGGGGCCGGGGCGCCCGCCGTCACCAGACCGCCTGGCTGCGCGCGGTCTCCAAGGCCCGGAGCCTTCCTGATCGGGCCCTCCCGGAGTCGAACCTGCCGGGTGACGGCCCGCCGCCCGCCCACCGCTGGGCCGAGCGCGACCCCGAGGCGGCCAAGCGGCTCGCCGCCGCCAAGGCCGTCGTCGCCGCTCTCGCCGACGAGCACACCATGCCCACGGAGAACCTCCTGCAGCCCGACTCCGTCCGCCGCCTCTCGTGGACGCCGCCGGCCGACAGCACCCCCGAGGCGATCGCCGCGATCCTCAGCGAGCTCGGCGCCCGGCCGTGGCAGGTCGACCTGGTCGCCACGCCGCTGGCCAAGGCGTTCGTCCGCCTCGAATGCAAGGGCGACCTCTGACCGCGGCGAATGTCCGGGGATGATCTCTGAATGACGAGTCGTCCCTTTGGGGGGCTGTCGACGGGGCATGGACGGGATTAGGTTAGGTTTACCAAACCGTCCGCACGCCGTCGTGAGGCCGGGACGCGTCCGTTCGCCGCCGGGAGGCCTTCCCGAGGCCCGACCCCCTGAGGACCTCAGCCATGTTCCTGGGCAACTTCCTCATCGGCCTGCGGGAGGGGCTCGAAGCCGCCCTGGTCGTGAGCATCCTCATCGCCTACCTGGTGAAGACCGGCAACCGGCGGGCCCTGATCCCCGTGTGGACGGGCATCGCGGTGGCGGTGGCGCTGGCGGTCGGGTTCGGCATCGCGCTCAGCGCGGCGTCGGCCGAGATGCAGTTCAAGACCCAGGAGCTGGTCGGCGGCCTGCTGTCGATCGTCGCGGTCGCCCTGGTCACCTGGATGGTCTTCTGGATGCGGACGGCGGCCCGCCACATCAAGGCCGACCTCGAGGGCAAGCTGGAGGACGCGCTCAAGCTCGGCCCGCTCGCCCTCACGCTGGTGGCGTTCCTCGCCGTCGGCCGCGAGGGCCTGGAGACCGCGCTCTTCCTCTGGACCAACATCAACAACTCGTCCGAGGGCTCCACCCAGCCGATCATCGGGGCGTTCACCGGCCTCGCCGTCGCGGTCGTCCTCGGCTACCTGCTCTACATCGGCGGGCTCAAGCTCAACCTCAAGCGCTTCTTCACCTGGACCGGCGCGGGCCTGATCGTCGTCGCCGCCGGGGTCTTCGGCTACGGCTTCCACGACCTCCAGGAGGCCGACGTCCTGCCCGGCCTGAACTCGATCGCGCTGGAGCCGCACGAGTTCTTCGCGCACTTCGGCTCGGCCGGCGACTGGCTGCAGACCGTCTTCCAGGGCGTCCTGAACGTGACGCCGCAGATCACCTGGCTGCAGCTGATCATGTGGGCGGCGTACCTCGTCCCGGTGATGTACCTCTTCCTGCGGCCGACAGGGACGCCTTCCCCCAAGCCGGCCAAGGCCACCGAGACCGCCTCGTCCTGACCGGCCTTCAGAGGTCCGGAAGCGGATCCCGGGGCAGGCTGTCGCGCGCGAAGACCTCCGCGTCCGCCGCGTTGATCACCGCCACGTACTCGTCGTCGACCTCGAACGAGGCGCCCGAGAACTCGAACGACGCCCCCGAGCCGGTCTCCACCGGCCCGATCCGGGTGCCGCGGGGATAGCTGCCCCAGACGCTCCTGGGCTTGGTGCGGCTGAGCGCCCCGGTCGAGATCACCGCGACCTGGCTGTCGGTGACCACGAAGATGAACCCGGCCCCGCCCCCGTAACTGAACGCGGGGAAGATGTAGCGGATCTCGTCCTCGATGCCCAGGAACTCTCGGCAGCGGTCGCGAAGCGGACGTGGTACGGGCATGACGGCGGAAGCACCTCCCCCGGGGAACGGTCCTCGTTGGGCAAAAACCTACCCCGGCGGGCCCCTCGGAGCCGACCTCCACGCCAATCAACCCCCAACTCTTTCGATCATGTCTCCCACCCCCGCCCGCGGCCCCCGCCGACCACCCATCTCGTCCCAGAAAATCCGCGACCGCCCGCCCCCACGCAGCGAATCGCCCGCCATCGCACAGCAGACCGGCCGCCCGCGCGCAGCGGACCACCCACCGTCGCGCAGCAGATCTCCACACCCCGCGCGGAGCCTCCCGCGGCCCATCGACGGCGCGTGGCTCAGACGGTGGCCAGGGCGGCGGTAGGGGCCAGCCGGGCGGCGCGCATCGCGGGGTAGAGCCCGGCGACCGTGCCGATGGCGAGGGTGGCCACGAGCGCACCGCCGAGGGACCAGGAGGGCACGACCGGCGGCCAGCCCCGGTACACGGCGAACCCCACGGTGACGACGCTGCCGAGCACCACACCCACAACACCGCCGAATGCCGACAGCAGCAGCGACTCGGCCAGGAACTGCACCCGCACCTGCCCCCTCGTCGCCCCCAGAGACCGGCGCAGCCCGATCTCGCGCCGCCGTTCGAGCACCGAGATCACCATCGTGTTGGCGACGCCCACGCCGCCCACCAGCAGAGCCACCGCCCCCAGCCCCAGCAGCAGGCTGGTGAACGCGCCGGCCGCCGCCGCCTTGGCCTCCAGCGCGTCCGAGGGACGGCTGACCTCGACCTCTTCGGGCTTCTCGGGGTTGACCGTCCGGGCTAGGACGTCCCGCACGTCGCCCACGGCCGCGTCCGCCGACCGTTCATAGATCATCGTCGGGTGCCGGTCGAAGCCCAGATACCTCTCGGCGGCGTCCCATCCCACCAGCGCAGAACGGTCGATCTCGGGCGCCAGCTCGGCCGACCGCAGGATCCCGATGACACCGAACCACCGGTCGCCGATCCACACCTGGCCACCGACCCGGTCGAAACCCATCCTGCGCGCCGCCTCCGACCCCAGCACCACCGCCGGATACCGCCCCGTGCCCGCGTTCAGCCACGTCCCCGCCCTCACCCGGACGTTCAACGTGCCCAGCAGGTCTCCCGAGGCCGCCTGCACGGCGATGCCGCTCGTCACTTCCTCCGCGATCCTGTCGGTACGCCGCATCGACGCGTCCACCGTTCCCGTGGCGCCGACAGACGTCACAGGCCCGATCCGCGCGACCATCTCAGGAGCGTTCTCGGGCAGCTTCGCGTTCTCGCCGAAGAGCGTGTCGCCCGGCGACACCGTCAGCAGATTGGTGCCGAGCCGGTCGATACGCCGCAGCAGTTCCTCCTTGCTCGACGACGAGATCCCGATGACGGACACCATCGTGGCGATCCCGATGGCGATCCCCAGCGCCGACAACACCACCCGCGTCGGCCGTGCCCTGAGCCCGCCCAGCCCGACCCGGACCACGTCCCGCCCGTTCAGCCGCGCCGGCGCCAGCCCGCTCATGAGACGTACGCCCGCTCGTCCGCGACGATCAGCCCGTCCCGCACCCGCACCCGCCGCGGCGCCCACGCCGCGACCTCCATGTCGTGCGTAATAACGGCGACAGTCGTCCCACTCCGATGCAGCTCACCGAGCAGTTCCAACACACCCTCCCCCGCCGCCGAGTCGAGATTCCCCGTCGGCTCATCGGCCAGCAGCAAATCCGGCTCGCCGACGACAGCCCGCGCAATGGCGACTCGCTGCCTTTCACCACCAGACAACTCATTCGGCCGGTGCCGAACCCGCGCCCCCAGCCCGACCCGCTCCAACGCGGTACCGGCCCTCGTCCTCCGCTCCTTCAACGGAACGCCCGAATACAGAAGCCCATCGGCGACATTGTCAAGCGCGCTGGCGCCCTCCGCCAGGTGAAACTGCTGGAAAACGAACCCGATATGCCTTGCCCGCAACGCCGACAACTCCCGATCGCTCAATTCAGCGACCTCGTGCCCGGCAATACGGACCACACCCGCGCTAGGACGATCCAGCGTCCCGACCATATGGAGCAACGTGGACTTGCCCGACCCCGAAGGCCCCACGATCGCCGCCAGCTCACCCCTCTCCACAACCAGGTCAACCCCTCTGAGAGCGGCCACCCCACCCGGATACTCCTTGGTCACACCGCTCAGCTCCACAATGGTCATGAAACCGGCACCCCGACCTTCATGCCTTCCTTGAGGGCGCCGCGAACCTCCACCCGGCCGCCCCCGAACGCCCCGGTGGTGACAGCAACGACCCGCCGAGCGCCGCCCTCCACCACCTCAACCCCGAAGCCGCCCTCCTTCAAGGCAAGCAGCGCCTCGACAGGCACCGACAGCACACCCTTCGTCCGCTCGCTCTCCAGCTCCACCGTCACAGGCGCCTGATCCAACCGCCCGGTCTTGGCGCCCTTCTCCAGGACGACCTCCACGTCCACAGTGGTCTTGGCGTTCTGATCCGACCCCGTCTTCTCCGCGACGCTCCCCACCTTGGAAATGTGCCCCCGCACCACATTTCCGTCCGGCAGTTCAACCTCCACCCTCGCGTCCTTCCGCGCGAGGTCCTGCTTTTCCGCCTCCAAATCAACATGCACAACTCTTTGAAGGCCGGTAACCGACATCACGGCCTGCCCCGCGACCCTCTGCCCCTCCCCCACCCTCACGTCCTTGACGCGCACGGCCCCCGGCAGAAAAACGACCTGCCCGACCTCAACAACCCCGGAGACCGCCAACCCCCGATCGTCCTGCCACTCCTCGACAGCCGCCGCCGTAGCCCCCGTGAACTCCTCATCCACGGTCAGCGCGCCATACCCCAGCACCTCCAGATTCCTTTCCAACTGCTCGACATCACTCCCCTCCACCCCCTCCTTGAGAGCCCGATACATGGGCTCACTCCCGTAGAAAAGAGTGACCGGCTTGCCATCGACCTTGAGCAGCGCCTTCCCCCGCCGCACAACACTCCCTTCCTCAGGCACCCTGGTAACGGTCCCCGTCACCCCCATAACAGAGCGCTCATCCTCATAAGTGAGCGTCCCGTCGACCTTCTCGCTATCCACAAGATCGCCCCGGACAACCTGAGCGGTCTCCAACTCCTTCGCGTCCGCCGTGGCCTCAGAGCGATCCCGGCTGAGCCCGAACCCCAGCCCACCTCCCGCAACAACGACGACGCCCACAATCCCCGCCGCCATGACCCGCCTCACTTGCGCCCCACATTCGGCATGAGGCCCCTACAAGCTTCCCGAGCCTTCCGCGCCTTCTCCTCACTGACGCCCGTAGGCATCTTGAAGAACCCGTCAGGCCCCGGGTCCGGCATGTCGACCCCGTTCTGCCGCATGCACTGCGCGAACTTGGTCATCGCGTCCCGCACCTTGGGGTCCTTGAGATCAGGCATCTTCCCGCCCGCCTCAAGGAAGGGCCGGCACTTCTTCATGGCCCCCTCGAGCTTGCTCCGATCGATCCCCTTACCGAGCCTGACGTCCCGCCGGTCAGTTCCGGGCTTCGGATCCGGAACGTTGACCCCGTTCTCCCGCATGCACTGAGCGAACTTGAGGTCCGCCTCCTCAGCCGAGAGCGACGCCGAAGGAGAAGCCGAAACAGCCGTCCCTCCAGCCGAAGCGACGCCGCTCCCCTCCGCACCCCCACAGCCCGCCAGAACAAGCCCCAAGGCCACCAGCCCCAAAACCCGCATCGCCGATCTCCTCCCGCCAAGGCCACACACCCCGGCAAGAAGCCATCCGACAACCCAAGGGGTTAAACCCGCATTAGCCCCCGGTAGCGGCGACATGAGGGCTCTAGGCGGGTTTCGAATCGCCGCGCTGGTGCCGCTGGCGTTGACGGTCGCCGGAACCTGATCAAGGGGAGCGGGACGATCCGGGATCTGACGCCCGGGAACGACGCCGTCGCGGTTCAGACGTTCATCCAGCGTCGGGGTAACGGGCGCTGGGTGGACGTCGTGCGCGGTCGGCGGGTGGCCGGGAACAACGTCGCCACCAGCAACATCGGCTGGCGGCGGTGCGTCGACGGGAAGGTCTACCGGGTGACGTTCAGTCCCAGTATTTGCGGAGGGGCGGCGCCTTGACGCGGGCCGTTGTGTGCTGAGTTGGCGGGCGCCCATCGTGGGATGGGCGCTCAGAGGGATTCGGTTATGGTTCTGGCGATTGCCGTGGTGTAGCGGATCACGCCGGGTGAGGTGACCGTGCAGCGGCCGCGGATGGTGCTGGTGGTGCGGCAGAGCTGGTGGGCGTCGTGCTCGGGGTGCAGCTGGGTGACACCGCCGAACGCGCGTGGGTGGGTGCAGAGGCCGTAGCGCCGCTCGGTCTCGTCGCAGGGCAGGAAGGCCGTCCACCGGTAACGGCCGTCGCGGACGGTCTCGTAGACGTTGGCCGCCATGCTGATCTGCTGGCCGGCGTCCGATACCAGGTCGCCGTATTCGTCGGCGACGGGTTGGTAGATCTCCTCGTTCAGGCGGCGGATGCGTTCTGGGCGGGCGCGGTCTGGGCCCTGGAGGATCCAGATCATGCGGGGGCGGGGGATGCCCAGGCGGCTTGCCACCTGGCCGATTTGCTGGGCGGTCTGGCGGGCGATGGAGTGGTACCGCTCGTAGTACTCGTCGCTGCCTGGGGCCGCGGTGCCAGTGCAGGTTGAGGAATGCCCCCAGAACTGCAGGACGACTAGGCGTGGTTTTGTTTCTGCTATCTGGGCTGGTAGCTGGTTGGGCTGTAGGTAATCGCACAGTGCTGCCCCGGTGCGGGCCTTGGTGACGACCTTCGCCTTGCCGCTGCGGTGGACGAAATAGGTCAGCGCGCTGGACGTCTCCGTGGCAATCGAATCGCCGACATAGAGGACCGTGGGCGCCTTGGCCGGGGCGGCTGGTGGCCTGCGCAATTGGGCTTCAGTGGGGGGCGGGAGTTGGAGGGCTTCGAGGGGTGTCGGCTGGACGTCGGTGATGGATAGCGGCTTCCGCTGCGTCGGGCCGTCCGGCGAGTTGTGCAGGATCACCGCCACACCGGCGGCGACCAGCACCGCGAGCGCGGCCAGCTCGGCGACCAGGCGCCTGTGCCATAGCTTCCCGGCAAAGCCCTTCTGCTCAAAGCCTGGCGGGGGCGTTGGTCTGGGCTGTGGTTCGTCCTGGACGGGCGGCGCTGCTTCGGCTGCTGCTATTCGGCGGCGGGCAGCGGCCCACTCGTCTATTTCTTGTTCATCGCAACCACAAGCTCTCGCGAAGGCTATGACCAGGTGCTCCTGCGGTACGCGGTCACGTGACAACGCCGAGGTCACGGTTGTGCGGGGCAACGCCTCCCCTGCTTGGGCCGCCTGTCTTTCCAACTGGCGAAAGCTCAACCCCGTCCAGCTCTTCAACTGCCGCATGACCGCGACGAAGTCGGCAGGAGTCGCGGCATGGCGGGGCGTGGGTCTTTCCGGGTCCTTCTCGGAGACCACTACGACACCTCCCTCACAACCAGACAACAATGCCGGGTGCGGGGATGCCCTTTAAGGGCTGGCGACGCAAGAGACCAGAAGCGGTCTTCTGGACCGCGCCAATATTGACAGAGGCGAAGTCGATTGGAGGATCGTTCGATTAGAAAGACCTCCGGATTACCCTCTTTCCGCCAACGGTGTCGCCGCTTCCGCGCTCGCCGATGGGGTGGCGGCCTGATCTGGCTGAGTAGGCGGGCGGGGGCGGGGAAGGGCTGGGGTATGTTGATCGATCTTTCGGGGAAGACGGCGCTGGTCACTGGGTCTACGCAGGGCATTGGGGCGGCGATCGCGGCTGGGCTGGCGCGGGCGGGGGCTCGGGTCGCCGTCAATGGGCGCGGTGAAGAGAGCACGGAGGAGGCCGCGGGGCGTTTGGGGGCCGAGGTTCCGGGGGCTCAGGTCGTCGCCGTCGCGGGTGATCTGGCCACGGAGGACGGGACGCGACGGCTCCTGGAGGCACTGCCGGACGTGGACGTCCTCGTCAACAATCTGGGGATCTTCGAGTCACGGCCGCCGCTGGAGATCACCGACGCGGAGTGGCGTCGGTTCTTCGAGGTCAATGTGCTCGCGGCGGTACGGCTGACCAGGGCCTACCTCCCCGGGATGAGAGATCGGGGCTGGGGCAGGATCCAGTACATCGCCAGCGACTCCGCGGTGGCCGTCCCGGCAGAGATGATCCACTACGGCATGTCCAAGACGGCGTTGCTGGCGGTCTCCCGGGGGTTCGCCAAGGAGGCCGCGGGGACGGGCGTCACGGTCAACTCGGTCATCGCCGGGCCGACGCACACGGGCGGGGTCGAGGACTTCGTCTACCAGCTCGTCGACCGGGACCTGCCGTGGGAGCAGGCGCAGCGGGAGTTCATGCGGCGGCACCGGCCGCAGTCGCTCCTGCAGCGCCTGATCGAACCCGAGGAGATCGCCAACATGGTGGTGTATCTCAGCTCGCCGTTCGCGTCCGCCACGACGGGCGGCGCGCTTCGGGTCGACGGTGGATACGTGGACTCGATCCTTCCCTAGACCGCGACGGGAAGGCGGGCGGGGCCGCGCAGGTTGATGCGTCCGTTCCACTCGACCTCGCCCGCGAACGCCAGGCCCGGGAAACGCCTGACGAGTCGTTCGAACGCGACGCGGCCCTCCAGGCGGGCGAGCGCGGCGCCGAGGCAGTGGTGCGGGCCGACGCTGAACGCCACATGCTGCCGGGCGTTCTCACGATCGATCCTGAGCTTGCCGGCGTCCGGCCCCCAGAACTTCTCGTCCCGGTTCGCCGAGGCCAGGCAGGCGATGACGAAGGCCCCGACCGGGATCTCGCGCCCCTGAGCGACGTGCGGCTTGAGGATGATCCGCCTCGTCTGCTGCACCGGGCTGTCGTACCGCAGGAACTCCTCCACGGCGTTCGCGGTGAGCTCCGGGCGTTCGCCCAGCAATGCCAGCTGGTTCGGGTCGCGCAGCAGCGCGATCGTGCCGTTGGCGATCAGGTTGACGGTCGTCTCGTGGCCCGCGACGTAGAGGAGGGCCACCTGCGCGACCAGTTCGTCGTCGTCGAGCCGGTCACCCTCGTCCTCGGCGGCGATGAGGGCGCTGAGGAGATCGTCCGCGGGATGGGCGCGCTTCCACTCGATCAGCTCGCGGATGACCCCGGTCATCTCCGTGCCCGCGTCGGAGATCTCCTTGAGCGCCTCCGGGTCGAAGACCGGCTCCAGCGAGCGGACCAGCATGCCGCTCAGCTCGCGGATGCGGACGTGGTCGGTGGGCGGCATGCCGAGCATGTTGGAGATCACCGCGAACGGCAGCGGGAACGCCAGTTCCTCCACCAGGTCGACTTGGCCCGCCGCCGCGATGCGGTCGAGCGACGCGTCCACGAGCCCGGTCACCTCGGGTTCGAGCGCCGCGATCGAGCGCGGCGTGAACACCTTGGACACCAGGGAGCGCAGGCGCGTGTGGTCCGGCGGGTCGCGGTCGAGCATGGACAGGTTGAGCACGTTGAGGCCGTCGCGTTCCAGCAGGGCGTACTGCTCCTGCGCCGCGCCCTCGCCGGTGCTCAGCCGCGAGTCGACCGAATGCCCGGCGCGCAGCAACGCGACGACGTCCTCGTAGTCGCTCAAAACCCAGAAGCCGAGCGGGTGGTCCTGCACCGGATCGTGTTCGCGCAGCCGGCGGTAGGCCGGATAGGGATCGTCGGTGAAGCCGGGCTCGAACGGGTTGAACGCCGTTTCCATCTCTGTCATCGGGTTGCCTCCTCAGAAGGCGGAGATCCACCGGCAGGGCTGGATCATGCGCTGCCGGCGTGCGGAGGGTGTCACGCGGCGCGCGGTGTCCGCGTGAGGCGGCGGTACGGGCCGGGGCCAGTCGTCCGGCTTCCGGTAGATCCCGGTCGCGGCGTGCAGCATCAGCTGGTGTCGAACGTGCACGGGCTCCAGGGCCGGATGGTCGAGGTGCGCGTCCAGCAGGAGCCTCGCGGTCGGCATGGTGTCCGAAAGCCCCAGCCAGAGCTCGTCGAGTGCGGCCGGCGGATCCTGCGGCCAGGCTTCGAGCAGGGCGTCGAGACGTGCGTCGAAGGCCCGGTACCAGCGGACCTGGACCTGGACCAGAAACTGCCCGAGACCGCCGAACTCGGCGTCCACCTCTGCTTGCCGCCATACCGGGATCTCCGGACGGCCATCGGTGCCGATGTCCGCCAGCACCTCGTGGACGAGCTGGTGGCGGCGGTGTGTGCGGCTCCACGACATTGTGAATACCTACTTCGCGTTGGAGACATACGCTGTGTATGTTCGTATACTCATCGCATGTCACGTGTCAAGAGCAGGCGTGAGCAGTACTCGGACGAGACGAGGGCCGCACTGCTCGACGCGGCCACCCGCCGCTTCGCCGAGCGAGGCTTCGCCAAGACGTCCCTGGAGGACGTCGCCACCGACATCCGGGCGACCCGCGGCGCGGTCTACCACCACTTCCCCAACAAGACCGCCCTGTTCGAGGCCGTGTTCGACGCGCTGGAGACCGAGATGATCCGCCAGGTGGTCGAGGTCGCCGCCGGCGAGACCGACCCGTGGCTATCCGCGATGGGCGCCATGGAGCAGTTCCTCGACGGCTCCTGCGACCCCGTCTACGGCCGCATCGTCTGGCAGGAGGCCCCCATCGCGATGGGCTGGCAGCGCTGGCGCGAATGCGAGGAGAAGTACGCCTACGGCCTCATCGAGCAGATGATCCAGGCGTTGAGAGAGAGCGGCGACCTCCCGTCCCTCCCCCTCGAACCGGTGTCCCGCATCACCTTCCACATCCTCGGCGCCGCCGGAATGGCCCTCGCCGAGGCCTCCCCAGAGGACAAGCCCCGCGTCCGCGACGAATACGCCCGCGTCATCCGCCACCTCCTCAACAGTTCCCGCACCCCCCGTCCCAGCTGATTCACATGCCAGCTCAGGCAGGCCGGTGACCACCGGCTTATCGGGGTTTAACGCCTCGCCGTGCATGCTCCTGGCTGGAGCGTGGCGGCAGGGGGTGGCGCAGCATGCGGGTGTTGATCGTCGAGGACGAGCGGCTGCTCGCGGACACGATCGCGGACGGGCTCCGCGAGGAGGCCATGGCCGTGGACGTGGTGTACGACGGCGACGTCGCCCTGGAGCGGGCCTCGTACATCGAGTACGACGTGATCGTGCTGGACCGCGACCTGCCCACCGTCCACGGCGACGACGTGTGCCGCGAGCTGGTGGCCGGGCGGGGCGCCGGGCGGATCCTGATGCTGACGGCCGCCGGTGAGGTCGAGGAACGGGTGGACGGGCTCCGCATGGGCGCCGACGACTACCTGTCCAAGCCGTTCGTCTTCAGCGAGCTGGTCGCGCGGGTCCGGGCGCTGTCCCGCCGGTCGGTGCCGCCCGTCCCGCCGGTGCTGGAGAAGGCCGGGATCAGGCTCGACCCGTACCGGCACACGGTCGAACGGGACGGGCGGGAGCTCAAGCTCACCAAGAAGGAGTTCACCGTGCTGGAGGAACTGCTCAGGGCCGGCGGGGGCGTCGTGAGCGCGGAACGGCTGCTCGACCGGGCCTGGGACGAGAACATCGACCCGTTCAGCAACATCGTGCGGGTGACGATGGCCACCCTGCGCAAGAAGCTGGGCGAACCCGCGGTCATCGAGACGGTGACGGGCTCGGGGTACCGGCTGTGACGCGGCTCCGGAGGTGGGCGCGGTCGGCTGAGCCGCCGCGGCTGAGCGTGCGGGCGCGGCTGACCCTCGTGTACGGGACGTTGTTCCTAGTGACCTCAACGGTGCTGGTCGGCGTGACGTACCTGCAGACGGTCAAGGCCATGGACCAGCGGTTCAACGCGAGGTTCCAGACGCAGACCCCGGCGATCGCCTCCCTGCAGGGGCTGAACCAGCTGCCGCCCTCGCAGCAGTGGCAGAAGCTCCTCAGCGCGCGCACCGAAATCCAGGCCGAGGTAGAGAACCGGCTTCAGGAGCAGAAGCAGGACGTGCTGCAGCAGATGTTGCAGAGTTCGCTGTTCACGTTGCTCGTCCTGGGGGTGCTCGGCGTCGGGATCGGCTACCTGGTGGCGGGACGGACGCTGCGTCCGATCCACACGGTGACCGCGACCGCGCGGCGATTGTCCGAGAGCAACCTGCACGAACGGATCGCGCTGACCGGACCCCAGGACGAGATCAAGGACCTGGCCGACACGTTCGACCGGATGCTCGACCGGCTGCATCGCGCGTTCGACGCCCAGCGGCGCTTCGTGGCGAACGCGTCGCACGAGCTGCGCACCCCGCTGACGATCAACCGGACGGTGCTGGAGGTCGCGATCGCGAGCCGCAAGAACCCTCCGGAGACCAAGGCGCTGGCCGATGTCCTGCTGGGCAACACGGCGCGGCACGAACGACTGATCAACGGCCTGCTGCTGCTGGCGCGGTCCGAACGCGAGCTGAACGCACCGGCGCCGACACCGCTCGAGGACGTGGTGCGCAGCGCGGTCGACCAGCTGGACGACCTCGCCGGCGAGACGGACGTGGACGTGACCGTGGAAATCTCGCCCGCGACGACGATCGGCGACCCGGTGCTGCTGGAGCGGTGCGCGGTCAATCTGCTGGAGAACGCGCTGAAGTACAACGTCTCCGGTGGCCGGGTCTGGGTCAGGACCTGGCGGCGGCGCGATCAGGTGATGCTGCGGGTGGAGAACACCGGCCGGCCGGTCCCCTCCTACGAGATCGCCACGATCTACGAACCGTTCCGGCGCCTGGGCACCGACCGCATCGGCTCCGCCGGCGGCGCCGGGCTCGGCCTGTCGATCGTGCGCGCGGTGGTGCACGCGCACGGCGGAACGATCGACACCGTGCCCCGCCCGGACGGCGGACTAGCGATCACTGTGCGGCTGCCTGCGGCCCCTGCGGCTGCTCTTCCGCCGGCTCGCTGACGTACGGCGCGGCCAGCGGCATCGCCTCGGCGACGGGCGGCGGCGGCCAAGCCGACGGCCAGCTCACCCGCCCCTCGAAGAGCACCGGATCCTCGGCGTCCACCCGACCCTGAGCGCTCGCCCGACCCTCGGCAGTCGCCTGATGATCGCCGCCAGCACCGCCCAGAGCGCCCAGCCGATGCCCGGCGCCCAGCTGATGTTCGGCGCCCAGCTGATATGCACCGCTCCCTTCATCCGGACCACTCGCCTCTCCCTGTGCTCCTGCCTGTCCCTGGGCGCTCGCGTGATCCTGGGCGCCCAGTTGATGTTCGGCGCTCGCCTGACCCGGGGCGCTCAGCCTCTGGTCTGCGGCCGGTTGGGCTTCGGTGTTCGCTGGTTGTTCGTCGGCGGGCTGGGCGGGAGGCGGGGGCGGGGTGGCGATGCGGGTCGGGGTGCGGGGGGAGGCGGTCAGCCAGCGGTGGACTACCTTGCCCGTCGCGTTGCGGGGCAGCTCGGCGAGGAAGTGCACGTCGCGCGGCACGGCGTAGCGCGCGACCTGGGTGTGGACGTAGGAACGGATGGCCTCCCGGGTCACGTCCGCGCCGGGCCTCCGCACGACGTAGGCGGCGAGACGCTGGCCCCACTCGTCGTCCGGCACTCCGATCACCGCGACCTCGTGGATGCCGGGCAGCTCGAGGAGGGCGTCCTCGACGTCGCGCGGCACCACGTTCTCGCCGCCCGACACCACCATGCCGTCGACGCGGCCGTCCACGAAGAGCAGCCCGCGGTGGTCGATGTGCCCCAGGTCGCCGGTCGACATGAGGCCGTCCCGCACCTCGGTCGGCTCGCCGCCCGTGTAGCCCTCGAACAGCAGCTCGTTGGCCGCGAAGATCCGCCCGATCGTCGACCTCCCGGCCGGGCGGTCGTGGTCGTTCAGGATGACGAGGCGGGTGTTGCGCGGGGGCCGGCCCGCGGTGCGCGGGTCTTTGCGCAGGTCGCGCGGGGTCGCGATCGACACCCAGGACGCCTCGGTCGAGCCGTAGACGTTGTAGAGGACGTCGCCGAACGCGTCCATGAAGCGGGTGCCCAGCTCCCCCGGCAGCGCCGCGCCCGACAGCGCCACGATGCGCAGCGAGGACGTGTCGTACCTTCGCCGGACCTCTTCGGGCAGGTCCATGATGCGCTGGAGCATGATCGGCACCGCGAAGACGACGACCTCGCGATGGCCGGCGATCGCGCGCAGCGTCCCCTCGGCGTCGAACCGGCGCCGCAGCACGATGGGCGCGCGCAGGCCCCAGGCCATCTGCAGCGCCGCGTATCCCCAGGTGTGGAAGAGCGGCGCCTCGACGATCATCGTCTGGCGGGCCCGCAGCGGGATGCGCGAGGCCATCGACGCCAGCGGCCACAGCCCTGGCCGAGGGGGCCGGCGGGCGCCCTTGGGGCGGCCGGTGGTGCCGGAGCTGAGCACGATCGTCCGGCTGTTGATCTGCGGTGGCCGCAGCTTGGGCGCCGGGTTGGTGTTCACGATCTGCTCGATCGTCCGGCCGGCGCCGGCCGGGTCGCCGGGCCGGTCGGCCCACACCACCACGCGGCGGAGGGCCTGCGGGGAGCCGGCCAGCAGCGGGGCGAACTCGGCGTCGGCGACGATCAGATCCATCCGCAGCTCGCTCAGCACGTTGCGCAGTTGCCCGGCGCCGAATCCCGTGTTGAGCAGGACGACCTCGACGCCGCGCTTGCTGCAGGCGACCAGCGTCTCGACCAGGCCGCGGTGGTTGCGGCAGAGCACGCCGACGCGGGGCCGCGGGCCGTCCAGGGGCAGGCCGACGGCGAGCCGGGTGGTCCGGTCGTCGAGCTCGGCGAACGTCAGGAGGCCCTGCTCGTCGATCACGGCGGTGCGGTCGGGGCTGCGGGCGGCGTTGGCGACGATGAGGCCGGCCAGCGTCGTACCCCACAGGCGGAGCAGGCCGAGCTGGTGGAGCGCGCGCTGCGGCTCGCCGCTGAAGAGCAGCCCGGTGCGCGTCAGGAGCGCGGTGAGATCGCGGATGTGCCCGATCCGCCGCAGGGGTCCAGGGCGATAGACGGGCCTGGCGTGGACCACCGCATCCTCCTCCCCGAATCCGGCGAAGCCGGCCGGGGGGCTGTGTTCCCTGCGCGGGGCCGTCCCCCCGAAGGGACACTGACCTTCCGGTCACGGTACCTACGGGTCCGTAGGTGAACAAGGGCACGCCCGGGCATGACTAACTCGTCAGTGGTTACTGACGAGTAGTATTAGGGGTTACCAACGAGTAGCATCGATGGCGTGGGTACTCGTACCGCCAGGGCCGCCACGACCCGGCAGGGCTCCGGCCCGGCAAGGGCCGCCAGGGCCTGGCGGTACGAGGCTCAACTCCACCCGACCGCCGCAACCCGGCAGCCGGATCCACGATCCGGCGGTCCAGCCGTAGAGCCATCAAGGGAGGACGACCCGTGCCCCGTACCGCACGCGACGTCGTGTTCGTCGACGGTGTCCGCACGCCGTTCGGCAAGGCGGGCCCCAAGGGCCTGTACGCGGAGACCCGCGCCGACGACATGGTCGTCCGCGCCATCCGCGAGCTGATGCGCCGCAACCCGTCGCTGCCGCCCGAGCGGGTCGACGAGGTCGCGATCGCCGCCACCACCCAGACCGGCGACCAGGGCCTGACCATCGGCCGGTCCGCCGCCGTGCTGGCGGGCCTGCCCAAGTCGGTCCCCGGGTACGCCATCGACCGGATGTGCGCGGGCGCGATGACCGCCGTCGCCAACACCGGCGCGGGCATCTCCTTCGGCTCGTACGACGTGGCCATCGCGGGCGGCGTCGAGCACATGGGCCGGCACCCGATGGGCGAGGGCATCGACCCGAACCCGCGGTTCCTCGCCGACAAGCTCGTCGACCCGTCCGCGCTGGTCATGGGCTCGACGGCGGAGAACCTGCACGACCGGTTCCCGCAGATCACCAAGGACCGCGCCGACGCCTACGCGGTGCGCAGCCAGCAGAAGGTCGCCGCCGCGTACGCCGCCGGCAAGATCCAGCCGGACCTCGTGCCGACCGCGATCCGCTCCGGCGAGAAGGGGTGGGGCCTCGCCACCGAGGACGAGCCGCCGCGCCCCGGTACGACGCCGGCCGACCTGGCCAAGCTCAAGACCCCGTTCCGCGTGCACGGCAACGTGACCGCGGGCAACGCCGCCGGCCTCAACGACGGCGCGACCGCGTGCCTGATGGTCGCCGAGGACGTGGCCCGCGAGCTCGGCCTCACCCCGAAGATGCGCCTGATCGACTTCTCGTTCGCCGGCGTGGAGCCCGAGGTCATGGGCGTCGGCCCGGTGCCGGCCACCGAGGAGCTGCTCGCCCGCAACTCCCTGACCATGGACGACATCGGCCTCATCGAGATCAACGAGGCGTTCGCCGTGCAGGTGCTCGCGTTCCTGGAGCACTTCAAGATCGCTGACGACGACGCCCGCGTGAACCCGTGGGGCGGCGCGATCGCGTTCGGCCACCCGCTGGCCTCCTCGGGCGTGCGCCTGATGAACCAGCTGGCGCGGCAGTTCGAGGAGCGCACCGACGTCCGCTACGGCCTGACCACGATGTGCGTCGGCATGGGCATGGGCGGCACCGTGCTCTGGGAGAACGTGAACTGGGAAGGCGCCAAGTGAGCCTGAGCGGGCGCGCGACGTCTGGACTGAGGAGCGAGGAACGAGCGGCGAGGGAAGACGTCGCGAAGAAGCGCACGCGAGGCGCCGAGCGGAGCGAGGCAAAATGAGCAGGGCCCACATCAAGGACATCTTCGCGGACGAGGTCGTCACGCACGCGCGGGTACGCGACGTCGCGCTCCCCCTCGGGGCGGGCACGCTGGCGCTGATCACGCTCGACAACGGCTTCGACCACACCAAGCCGAGCACCTTCGGCCCGAACGGCCTGACCGAGCTGAACGAGGCCATCGACGCCGTCGCCGCGCGCGACGACATCGTGGCCGTCGGCGTGACCGGCAAGCCGTTCATCTTCGCGGTCGGCGCCGACCTCAAGGGGGTGCCGCTCGTCCAGAAGCGCGAGGACGCCCTCGCCATCGGCAAGCTCGGCCACGACGTCTTCCGCCGCCTCGGCGAGCTCGACGTCCCGTCGTTCGCGTACGTGAACGGCGCGGCGATGGGCGGCGGCGTCGAGATCGCGCTGCACTGCTCGTACCGCACCATCTCCGCGGGTGTGCCCGCGCTGGCGCTGCCCGAGGCGTTCCTCGGCCTCGTGCCCGGCTGGGGCGGCACCTACCTGCTGCCGAACCTCATCGGCGCGGAGAAGGCCCTCAAGGTCGTCATCGACAACCCGCTCGCGCAGAACCGCATGCTCAAGGGCGCGCAGGCCTACGAGCTCGGCATCGCCGACGCGATCTTCGAGGCCGCCGACTTCCTGGAGGAGTCGCTCGCCTGGACGGCCCGCGTGCTCACCGGCGCGATCGAGGTCAAGCGCCCCGAGGTCGACAAGGGCAAGGCCTGGGACGACGCGATCGCGCTCGCCCGCTGGAACGTCGAGGGCAAGCTCCACGGCGCCGCGCCGTCCTACGTCCGCGCGCTGGACCTCGTCGCCGCCGCCAAGGACCGTTCGCGCGACGAGGGCTTCGCCGCCGAGGACGAGGCGCTGGCCGACCTCATCATGAGCGACGAGCTGCGCGCCGGCCTGTACGCGTTCGACCTCACGCAGAAGCGCGCCAAGCGGCCCGCCGGCGCCCCGGACAAGGCCCTCGCCCGCAAGGTCACCAAGGTCGGCGTCGTCGGCGCGGGCCTGATGGCCGGGCAGCTCGCGCTGCTGTTCGCCCGCCGCCTCGAAGTGCCGGTCGTGCTGACCGACCTCGACCAGGAACGCCTCGACAAGGGCGTCGCCTACACCCACGGCGAGATCGACAAGCTGCTCGCCAAGGGCCGGGTGTCCGCCGACAAGGCCAACCGCCTCAAGGCGCTGATCAGCGGCTCCCTCACCAAGGACGCCTTCGCCGACGCCGACTTCGTCATCGAGGCGGTCTTCGAGGAGATGTCCATCAAGCAGAAGGTGTTCGCCGAGCTGGAGGAGCACGTCTCCCCCGAGTGCGTGCTGGCGACCAACACCTCCTCGCTGTCGGTGTCGGAGATGGGCGCGCACCTCGAGCACCCCGAGCGGGTCGTGGGCTTCCATTTCTTCAACCCGGTCGCGGTGCTGCCGCTGCTGGAGATCGTCCGCGGCGAGCAGACCGACGACGCGGCGCTGGCCACCGCGTTCGCGGTCGGCAGGCAACTGAAGAAGTCGTGCGTGCTGGTCAAGGACGCCCCGGCGTTCGTGGTCAACCGCGTCCTGCTGCGCCTGATGGCCGAGATCATCCAGACGGTGGACGAGGGCACCCCGATCGAGGTGGCCGAGCGCGCCGCCGCGCCGCTGGGCCTGCCGATGCCGCCGTTCGTGCTGATGGGCCTGGTCGGCCCGGCGATCGCGCTGCACGTGAACGAGACGCTGCACGGCGCGTTCCCCGAGCGCTTCCCGCTCTCGGAGAAGTTCGCCAAGTTCGTCGCGGCCGGGAAGAAGGGCGTCTACCAGCCCGACTTCACCCTCGACCCGGACGCTGTAGCGATCTTCGGCGGCGGCACCAGCCCCTCGACCGAGGAGCAGGTCCTGGAGCGCGCGCTCGCGGCGCTCGCCGAGGAGATCAAGCTCATGCTCGACGAGGGCGTGGTGCAGGCCGCGCAGGACATCGACCTGTGCATGATCCTCGGCGCCGGCTGGCCGTTCCACCTGGGCGGCATCACGCCGTACCTGGACCGCAGCGGCGTCGCTGACAAGGTCAACGGCACCCGCTTCCTGGACCCGGGCGTCGCCAGCCTGCCGAACTGACAAGCGTCACGCACCAGCGAAGAGGCGTCCCGAGCGTTCGGGGCGCCTCTTTCGGTTGCGTCCCTCTTGGTGCGCCTTTCGGGTGCGCCCCTTGGGGCATGGCTTTTTGGGTGCGCCAGATTTCGCGCTTCCGGGACATAACGGGCAGGAGCGCGTTTCGGCCGTCCGGAAGGGGTGATGATCCCTCCGTCGTGTCACCCGGCGTGAAGGGGCCAGAACAATGAGCCTGTTTCGCACCAAGTCCGTCGAACAGTCGATCCGGGACACCGAGGCGCCCGAACACCGGCTCCGCCGCGATCTGTCGGCGCTGGACCTGGTCATCTTCGGCGTCGGGGTGATCATCGGGACCGGGATCTTCGTGCTCACCGGCCAGGTGGCCAAGGAGAAGGCCGGTCCGGCGGTGGCGATCTCGTTCGTCCTCGCGGCCGTCGTCTGCGGCCTCGCGGCGCTCTGCTACGCCGAGTTCGCGTCGACCGTGCCGGTGGCGGGCTCCGCCTACACGTTCTCGTACGCGACGCTCGGCGAGTTCCCGGCGTGGATCATCGGCTGGGACCTGATCCTGGAGCTGGCCCTCGGCGCCGCCGTGGTCTCGGTCGGCTGGGCGGGGTACGCCGCCTCGCTGCTGGACGACATGGGCATCACCCTGCCCGCGTCCATCAGCCATCCACCGGGCGAGGGCGGCACCATCAACATCCCCGCGATCCTGCTGGTCCTGGCCGTCACCGCGCTGCTCGTGCGCGGCATCAAGATCACTTCCCGGGTGAACGCCGTGGTCGTGGCGATCAAGGTGTCGATCGTGCTGCTGGTCATCATCGCCGGGCTGTTCTTCGTCGAGGGCGGCAACTACAAGCCCTTCATCCCGGAGGCCGTGTCCAACCCCTCGGTGGAGGGACTGCACGCCCCGCTCATGCAGGTGCTCTTCGGCATCACGCCGGTCAGTTTCGGCTGGCTCGGCATCTTCGCCGCCGTCTCGCTGGTGTTCTTCGCCTACATCGGGTTCGACATCGTCGCGACCGCCGCCGAGGAGTCCCGCCACCCGCAGCGCGACATCCCGATCGGGCTCATCGGGTCGCTCGCCATCACGGCCACGCTGTACGCGGCGGTGTCGCTGGTCGTCGTGGGCATGGAGAACTACAAGAAGCTCAGCACGGACGCGCCGCTGGCCGACGCGTTCAAGTCCGTGGGACATCCCGCGTTCGCCACCATCATCAGCGTCGGCGCCGTCGTCGGCCTCACCACGGTCGTGCTCATCCTCCTGCTCGGCCAGAGCCGGGTCTTCTTCGCGATGAGCCGCGACGGCCTCATGCCGCCCTGGCTGTCGGCCGTCCACCCCAGGTACGGCACGCCCTACCGTTCGACGGTCATCATGGGCGCCATCGTGGCCGCGCTCGCCGGCTTCATCCCGCTGTCCAAGCTGGCCGAGCTGGTCAACATCGGCACGCTCTTCGCCTTCATGGTCGTGTCGATCGGCGTGGTGATCCTGCGGCGCACCCGGCCCGACCTGCCGCGCGCGTTCCGCACCCCGATGGTGCCGCTGATCCCGATCCTGTCGGTGCTGGCCTGCCTCTTCGTGATGCTCAACCTGCCGGTCGACACCTGGCTGCGGTTCCTGGCCTGGATGGTGCTCGGCATCGTGATCTACTTCGGCTACGGCCGCCGCCACAGCCGTCTCGGCGTCGTCCAGGCCCGCGCCGCGTCCCGCTGACACCACCCCGCCGTCCTGCTGACGCCATCCCACCGCCCCGCCCGGCCACGTCCGTTCCGCCGGCGACGAGCGGACGGAAAAGAACGTGACCGGTGATCGGATTCACTGTGTCCTTTTACCGCGCGTCTGGGCACAATGGCGCCCATGGCAGCTCCTCTGCAGGTTGCGGTGATCGGATCCGGGCCGGCGGGCCTCTATGCCGCCGAGGCCCTGGTGAAGCAGACGGACGGCGAGGTGAAGGTCGACGTCTTCGACCGGCTGCCGACGCCGTACGGGCTGGTCAGGTACGGGGTCGCCCCGGACCACAAGTCGATCAAGTCGATCGCCCGCTACCTGCAGCGCGTGCTGGAGGGGCCCGGCGTGCGCTTCTTCGGCTGCGTGGAGCTCGGCCGCGACGTGACCCGCGCCGACCTCCTCGACTGCTACGACGCGGTGATCTACTCGACCGGTGCCATGGTCGACCGGCATCTGGGCATCCCCGGCGAAGGCCTGCCCGGCAGCATCGCCGCCACCGACTTCGTCAACTGGTACTGCGGGCATCCCGACGCCGCCGACCACACCTTCGACCTGTCGGTCGAGGAGGTCGCCGTCATCGGCGTCGGCAACGTGGCCGTCGACGTCGTGCGGATCCTCGCCAAGACCGCCGACGAGCTGCGCGAGACCGACGTGCCCGAGCAGGTCCTGGAGGCGCTGGCCAAGAGCCGGGTGCGCCGCGTCCACATGATCGGGCGGCGCGGCCCGGCGCAGGCCAAGTTCACCACCAAGGAGGCCCGCGAGCTCGGCGACCTGCCGCACGCCGAGATCCACGTCCGGCCCGAGGACATGGACCTCGACCCGGCGAGCGCCGAGGTCGCCGAGAACGACCGGCACGTGCGCGGCAACATCAAGGTGCTGAACGGCTGGACCGGTGAACCCCCAGGCGACCGGCCGCGCCGCATCGACGTCCGGTTCTGGCTCGCCCCCCACGAGATCATCGGCACCGACCGGGTGGAGGGCCTGCGCCTCGAACGCACGCGCCTGGACGAGACCGGCCGCGTGACGGGCACCGGGGAGTACGAGACTCTTCCGGTCGGCATGGTGCTCCGCTCCGTCGGCTACCAGAGCGTGGCGCTGGAGGGCGTGCCCTTCGACGAGCGTTCGTACGTGGTGCCGAACGAGGGCGGCCGCGTCCTCGGGCCCGACGGCGCGCAGATCCCGCGGGAGTACGTGGCGGGCTGGATCAAGCGCGGACCCACCGGCGTCGTCGGCACGAACAAAGCGGACGCCGCCGAGACCGTCCGCAACCTCCTCGCCGACCTCGCCGACCGGGAGACACCGCCCGCCCACAAGATCGAGGAGCTGCTGGGCACGCGCGGCCTGCCGATCGTCACCTACGCGGACTGGCTGAATCTGGACGCCGCCGAGATCGAGCTGGCGCGTTCGCTGGCCCGCGGCGAGCGCGTCAAACTGGCCCGCTGGGACGCGATGCGGAACGCCTGCCGCCCCTCCTGACCAGGGCCGGAGCACCCGTCCGACCAAGCCGGCACCGCGCGTTCACCCGTCCCGCCTGACCTTACGGGCCAATCGCGGCAAACTCCTTGCGAGCCGAGACATGCCGCCGGGAAGTAGTGACGTGAGTGTGATCGGAGCGCTACGGTGCGCGTGTGACCGGCGGTCCCGAGCTGTACGGATTCCCCCCGCCCGACATGCTGCCCGACCTGCGGTGGCTCGGCCCGGACTACGTCTCCGTACTCGTCTACGACCTGACGCAGGGCCTCCTGCGCCAGGACTCAGGCACGCAGGTGATGGGCGTGCGCTGCGAGGCCCCGCCCGACCTGCAGGCCTCCGTCGACCCGGCGGGCGTCATCCGCGCCCACGACGCGACCTTCCCGCTCCAGGTCTTCGTCCAGGACGGCACCGGCCGCCCCTGGCTCCTCACCGGCCGCTGGACCTACTCGGGCCGCGGCCTCGGCTCGCCGACCGCCTCCATCACCCACTTCTGGCACCTCGACTCAGCCCAAGGCGTCTGACCCGCCCCACCCCCCGAGCAATCCGTGCACAGGCGGGGGTGGGTTTGGTCGGTCGGCGGGGCTAGTCGGCGGGGGTGGGGTGCTTGGTCTCGGTGTTGGTCACCTTGGCGAAGGCCTCGGTGATGTCGCGGGCGAGATCCTGCTCGTTGAGGCCGATGTCGGTGAGGATCTCGCCGCGCGAGGCGTGGTCGAGGAACTCCTGCGGGATGCCGAAGGTGCGCAGGGGGGTGTCGACGGCGGCGTCGCGCAGGAGGCGGCCCACGGCGTCGCCCACGCCGCCGGTGCGGCCGTTGTCCTCCACCACGGCGACGAGGCTGTGGTCGGCGGCCAGGTCGAGAAGGGCGGGGTCGAGCGGCTTGACCCAGCGCGGGTCGACGACCGTGACGCCGATGCCCTGGGCCTGCAGGCGGTCGGCGGCGGCCACCGCGGGAGCGGCCATGGGGCCGACCGCCACGATGAGGACGCGGGCCCCGTTGGCACCGTCGTGGCGGGCGAGGACGTCCATGCCGCCGATGGTGTCGATGGCCTCGACGTCGGCGCCGGCCGGGCCCTTGGGGTAGCGGATCGCGCTCGGGCCGTCGGAGATCTCCACGCAGGCGCGCAGCAGCTCGCGGAGACGGGCGCCGTCGCGCGGGACGGCCAGACGCAGGCCGGGGACAAGCTGCAGGATCGACAGGTCCCACATGCCGTTGTGGCTGGCGCCGTCGTTGCCGGTCACGCCGGACCGGTCGAGGGCGAACGTCACGGGCAGCTTGTGCAGCGCGACGTCCATGAGCACCTGGTCGAACGCGCGGTTGAGGAACGTCGCGTACAGGGCCACCACCGGGTGCAGCCCGCCCATCGCGAGGCCGGCGGCGGAGGTGGCGGCGTGCTGCTCGGCGATGCCGACGTCGTAGATGCGGTCGGGGAACGCGTCGGCGAACGGCGCCAGGCCGACCGGGTAGAGCATCGCGGCGGTGATGCCGACCACGTCGCGGCGCTCGCCGCCGATGGCGACCATCTCCTCGCCGAACACCTTGGTCCAGCTGGGGCCGCCGCCCTTGGACTTGATCTCGCCGGTGATCGGGTCGAACGCGCCGGGGCCGTGGAAGCAGTCTTCCTCGTGGTTCTCGGCGGGGGCGTAGCCGCGGCCCTTCTGCGTGATGCAGTGCACGATCACGGGGCCGCCGAACCCGCGGGCCTTGCGGAGGGCGCGCTCGACGGCCTCCTCGTCGTGGCCGTCGATGGGCCCGACGTACTTCATGCCGAGGTCCTCGAACATGGCCTGGGGCTGCAGGACGTCCTTGAGGCCCTTCTTGATGCCGTGCAGCGCCTCGTACGCGACGTTGCCGACGATCGGGGCCCTCGGCACGGTCTTCTTGATGAGGTCGAGCGCGTGCTCGTACCCCTGCGTCACCCGCAGGTTGGCGAGGTGGCTGGCCAGCCCGCCGATCGTCGGGGAGTAGGAGCGCCCGTTGTCGTTGACGACGATGATCACCGGACGGTCCCTGCCCGCCGCGATGTTGTTGAGCGCCTCCCAGCACATGCCGCCGGTCAGCGCGCCGTCGCCGACGACGGCGACCACGGCGCGGTCGCTCTGACCGCGCAGCTGGTAGGCCTTGGCCAGCCCGTCGGCGTACGACAGGGCGGTGGAGGCGTGCGAGTTCTCGATCAGGTCGTGCTCGGACTCGGCCCGGCTCGGGTATCCCGACAGCCCGCCGCGCTGGCGCAGCAGCTCCCAGTCGTGCCGGCCCGTGAGCATCTTGTGCACGTACGCCTGGTGGCCCGTGTCAAAGAGGATCTTGTCGTGAGGCGAGGCGAAGACCCGGTGCAGCGCGATGGTGAGCTCGACCACCCCCAGGCTGGGGCCCAGATGGCCGCCGGTCTTGGAGACCGCGTCCACCATGAACTCACGGATCTCCCCCGCCAGCTGCGGCAACTGCGTGGCGTCCAGTCGCTTGAGGTCCTCCGGACCCGAGACCGTCTCCAGCAAGCTCACGCGGTTCATCTCCTCCATCGGGAACACGTGGCCCCAGGCTCCCCCGGGTGCTGCCGAGTTTAGTCCCGGTTTGCGGGCGGCGGGCCGCGGGGCGGGGCCTGCCGACTTTGTCTACACCGAATCTCCACAGGCCCGGAGTGCTGTATCTGTAGAGCCATGGGTGCCGAGGAGATAGTCCTGCTCAACGAGGCCGACGAAGCGATTGGTACCGCTCCGAAAGCGGAGAGTCACCATCGCGATACCCCTTATCACCTGGCCTTTTCCTGCTATCTGGTCGATCCGGAAGGCCGGGTGCTCATCACGCGGCGCGCCCTGGACAAGCGGACCTTCCCCGGCGTGTGGACGGGCAGCTGCTGCGGCCACCCCGGACCAGGCGAAACGCTGCGCGCCGCGGTGCTGCGGCGGCTGGAGACCGAGCTCGGTGTGACGGCCGACACCATCACGTCCGTCCTGCCGGGTTTCCGCTACCGCGCCACGGCCGCGGACGGCATCGTCGAGTACGAGCGCTGCCCCGTCGTCAGGGCGGTCACGTCGGAGGCCGCGCCGCGCGTCGACCTCGACTCCACGGAGGTGGCCGAGTCGAACTGGCGGACGTGGGACGAGTGCCTGGAGCTCGTCCGGCATCCCGACTCGTCCCCTTGGTACCGGTTGCAGCTGGCCGAGCTCGCCCCGCTCGGCGCCCCGCTCGACTGGCCGGACGCGGGCACCTCCGCTCTCCCGCCCGCCCTCACCTGGTGATCCGCCAACCCGCACCGCCGCCGCCCGGCCGACCGTGACAGAAAGCGCTTTCAGAAAGGCTTATAACCAGAAGATTTCGGTTCGGTCCCCGGTGTTGACCCGGCGCGCCTCCCGAACGGACGCTTGTTCTTCGGGTGACCCGAAGGGACGGGCGATGCGAGGACCTACGGCCGGTATCCGATGGAAGGCACTCGCCGCGGTTGCGGTCAGCGGAGCGCTCGCGCTCTCCGCGTGCGGCGGAGGCGACGATGACGACGGCGGCAAGGGTGGTGGAGACACCTCGCAGGTCGAGGTCTTCTCCTGGTGGACCGGCCCGGGCGAGGCCGACGGCCTCAACGCCATGAAGGCCGACTTCGAGAAGAAGAACCCGGGGACCAAGTTCGTCAACGCCGCCATCGCGGGCGGCTCCGGGACGCAGGCGCAGGCGGTGCTCGCCAGCCGCCTCCAGAACCGCAAGCCCCCGGACTCGTTCCAGGGCCACGCGGGCGCGGAGCTTCTGGACTACATCAAGCAGGGGCAGATCGAGTCACTCGACTCGTTCTATGACCAGAACAACCTACGGCAGGCCTACCCGCCGCAGCTCCTGGAGCAGATCTCCTACCAGGGCAAGATCTACTCGGTGCCGGTGAACATCCACCGCTCGAACATGCTCTGGTACAACCCCGGGATCCTGAAGGACGCCGGGCTGTCCGGGCCGCCCAAGTCCGTCGCGGAGTTCATCACCGCGCTCAAGGCGGTCAAGGACAAGACCAAGAAGGTCCCGCTGTCGCTGGGCGCCCAGTGGACCGCCGACCACCTGCTGGAGAGCGTGCTGCTCGGCGACCTCGGCACCGACGCCTACAACGGGCTCTGGAAGCCGGGCGCCGACTGGAGCAGCCCGGCCGTCACCAAGGCGCTGACCGACTTCGCCGAGATCATGAAGTACACGACGGCCGAGGCCGCCTCCACCGACTGGCAGGGCGCGTCCAAGGCGGTCGTGGACGGCAAGGCCGCGTTCAACATCATGGGCGACTGGGCGTACGGCTACTTCACCGGCTCCGCCCCGAACGGGCTCGGCAAGAAGGACGGCACCGACTTCAAGTACGCCGCGTCCCCCGGCACGGACGGCACGTACATGTGGCTGTCGGACAGCTTCACCCTGCCCAAGGGCGCGCCGCACCGCGGCGGTGCCCTCGCGTGGCTGAAGGTGGCGGGCAGCAAGGAGGGCCAGGACCTCTTCAACCCGAAGAAGGGCTCCATCCCCGCCCGTAAGGACGCCGACAAGAGCCTCTACAAGGGCTACCTGGAGTACGCGCTCAACGAGTGGAACAAGCCGGGCATCAAGCTGGCCGGCTCGTTCTGGCACGGCGTCTACTCCAACAAGCGGTGGCACGCCGACATCGACACCGCGGTCGGCCTGTTCCTCCAGAACAAGGACGTGGCCAAGCTGCAGAGCGCGCTGGTCACCGCCGCCAAGAACAACGCGCAGTGACGAGTCCGGACGTCACGCCGCCCGTCGCCGGCGACTCGCTCGCGGGCGACGGGCGGCGCGGGCAACGCGGCGAGGGCGGGCCGCGCGAGCAGGACGGCCGTTCCGGGCGGCGCGGCCGTCGCGGGTGGCACGCGTGGCGTCGCCGGACGCCGCGCTGGCTGCCGGGGCTGCTGCTGCTCTCGCCGTCCATCGTGGCGATCGGCCTGTTCGTGTACGGGCTGATCTTCTGGAACACGCGCGTCGCCGTCAGCGGCAAGCACGACATGGTGTCGCCGTACGGGTTCGACAAGGGCAGGAACTTCGTCGACCTGTGGGACGTGCCGAGCTGGCCCGGCGCGGTGCGGCACGCGCTGCTCTTCACCGCCGTCTTCGTGGTCGGCGCCCTCGTGCTGGGCTTCTTCCTGGCGTTCCTGATGGAGAAGGGCATCAAGGCCGAGGCGGGGTTCCGGGCGATCTACCTGTTCCCGATGGCGGTCTCGTTCATCGCGAGCGGCGTCGTCTGGCGGTGGCTGATGAACCCGGCGCCGCCGGAGCGCGCGGTCGGCCTCAACCAGCTGTTCGGCAAGCTCGGGCTGGACGCGCTCGGCAACGACTGGTGGCAGAACCCCCGGTTCGGCATGGCGGCGATGGCGCTGCCGGCGATCTGGCAGATGTCGGGATATGTGATGGCGCTCTACCTGGCGGGTTTCCGCGGCGTGTCCGAAGACCTGCGGGAGGCTGCCCGGGTGGACGGCGCGTCCGAGTGGAAGGTCTACCGGTACGTGGTGTTCCCGCAGTTGCGGCCGGTCACGCTGTCGGCGCTGATCATCCTGGGCCATATCTCGCTGAAGGTGTTCGACCTCATCATGGCGATCGCGGGCAAGCAGATCATCACGTACGTGCCTGCGGTCGCCACCTACGTCGAGGTGTTCGACCGGGGCGACCCGGCCAACGGCGCGACCATCGCCACCTACCTGCTGCTCGCCGTCGGGCTGCTGGTGATCCCCTACCTCGTGTGGTCCGTCCGGGCGGAGCGTGACCGATGACCGCGACGACGACCACGCCCGCACCCACGCCCGCGGCCCGGCCGCGGCGGCGCGTTCCCGTCCCCGGCCCGGGCGGCATGCGGATGATCCGGTTCGCCGTGCTGCTGGCGTTCGTGGTGGTCTTCCTGATCCCGGTGTACGTGCTGGTCGTGACCAGCTTCAAGTCGCTGCAGGAGGCCGACCCGTCCACCGCCTGGAGCCTGCCGGAGAACTGGAGCCTGGACGGCTGGCGGTCGGCCTGGGACACGCTGCGGCCGGGCCTGGAGAACAGCTTCAAGATCTCGATCCCGGGCGCGCTGATCTCGGCGGTGCTCGGCTCGCTCAACGGCTACGTCCTGTCGAAGTGGCGCTTCCCGGGCGCGGACGCGGTCTTCACGCTGTTCCTGTTCGGGATGTTCATCCCGTACCAGGCCGTGATGATCCCGCTGCAGGGCCTGCTCACCCAGATGGAGCTGGTCGGCAGCATCCGCGGGCTGGTGCTGGCGCACGTGGTGTACGGCATCCCGATCTGCACGCTCATCTTCCGGAACTACTACGTCACGATCCCGAACGAGCTGATCGAGGCGGCCCGGGTGGACGGCGCGGGGATGCTCCGCACCTACGCCTCGATCGTGCTGCCGGTGTCGGGGCCCGCGTTCGCGGTCGTCCTCATCTGGCAGTTCACCTCGATGTGGAACGACTTCCTGTTCGCGGTCTTCCTGGGCTCGCAGGAGAGCTGGCCGGTGACGGTGCTGCTCAACAACACGGCCGGGTCGGGCGCGGTCGCCGTCCAGTACAACCAGCAGATGGCCTCGGCGCTGCTCGCGTCGCTGCCGACCCTGATCGTCTACATCGTGCTCGGCAGGTTCTTCATGCGCGGCCTGATGGCGGGGGCGCTCAAGGGGTGACCTGATGCGGTCTCACTAGTGACAAGGGTCTCACTGATCGTTACAATCCGCTGTCTATTGACTTGCTCCCCAATAACCTCCCAGGTGGTGCGAACCTCATGGGCAACAGCAGATTCGTCGCCGTCGGGGCCTTCTCCGGCGCAGCCCTGGCGGCCCTGGCGATCCCCGGCGCCACGGCAGCGAGCGCCACGGCGAACGCCGCCGCGCGGGCCAAGCCGCAGGCCACCTACAGCCCCAAGCGGTTCACGCCGGGAGACAACCTCTGGGTGCGCATCACCGGCTGCGCCGGCGAGCCCCGCCTGGCGGGCACCAACGAGGTGTTCGACGAAGGCGAGCCCGGCTCGTTCGACAGGTCGGGAACCGGCACCTGGACGGGCATCGGCGGCACGCTCCGCACCCTCAAGTCCGGCAACTCCTACCTGACCCGGTTCGGCTGCTCGACCGGCACGGGGTTCCAGACGTTCCCGCTGTGGGTGACGCCGCCCGACAAGATCCCGTCGACGCCGCCGAGCCCGCCGGGCAAGCCACGCCCCGAGCCGCCGCCGGGCGGCGGCGGCTTCAGCTTCGGTCACGACGATGTCGACTTGTCCATCCGCACGGTCAGGCCGGGCGGCACGCTGGGAATCCGCGTCACCTGTCCCGGTTCGGTGCGGGCGACCTCCGCCTCCTTCGCCTCGGAGCCGCGCTTCCGACGGATCGGCGAGGACGAGCACAAGGGAACCGCGCGCTTCACGTCCAGCCTGCCGTCGGTCGTCAAGGTGCGGGTCGAGTGCCGCGGGTACGGCTCCGTCACTTTCAGCACCACGGCCGGACGAAACGAAGTCGAGCCTCGCGACCAGAGCATTCCCCAAGGCTCGCCCAACACCGGCGACGGCAGCCTGGCGAACCGCCAGGACAACCCCCTCCCCCTCCTCGGCACGGTCGTCCTCGTCGGCGCCTACGTTCTGTGCCGCCGCCGGAGAGCCCCCGAACGTGCGTAAGAGAGTCCTGCTCGTCCTCACGTTCACGCTCACGGCATGCGGCGGCGGGGACAACTACAGCGGCGGCCCCGTCGACCCGGGCTCCAGCCCGCGCGGCGTGACCTTCGCCAAGCCGCTCTCCCGCTCGCTGCCCGCGACGATCAAAATCCCCAAGCTGAACGTCTCGGCCTCCATCTCCGAACTCGGCCTGCGACCCGACGGCAGCATCGAAGAGCCGCCGCTCGCGCAGCCCAACCTCGCGGGCTGGTGGAAGGACGGGCCCACGCCCGGCGAGGGCGGCCCCGCGGTGATCCTCGGCCACGTGGACGCCCGGGGGAAACGCGCGGTGTTCTACCGGCTCAAGGAGCTCCGGTCCGGCGACCGCGTCCAGGTCACCCGCCGCGACGGCACGACCGCGACGTTCGCGGTGCAGCGTGTCGAGAACGTCCCCAAGGCGTCCTTCCCCAACGAGAAGATCTACGCCGAGGACCTCGACTACGCGGCACTTCGCCTGGTCACCTGTGGTGGCATGTTCGACGCGTCGAAACGCCACTACGCTGAGAACGTCATCGCCTACACACGCCTGGTGCGGGCCTGATGCGGCGCGCCGATTTGCATTCACCCCCCTTCTTATGAGAAATCACTCTTTGAACCTTTTGCACATCCGTTCTGTGCGCATATCGTTGACCTTTCATCTAGCTGGACGGTAACGACTGCGTGGCTCGCGCTCCGGCACGACCGGGCGGCAGGTCCGGCGAAGATAGAGATCAGGGAGGTGACCGCGTGCAGGCGATCAGCGTTCAGCAGCCATGGGCGTTCGGTATCGCGAGAGGCGTCAAGGCCGTCTCCAACCAGAGCCTGCCCACCGCCTACCGCGGGCCGCTCCTGATCCACGCCTCCATGCGCGTCGACCTCAAGGCCTGCGACGACCCCGGCATCCGCGCCGCCGGCTGGGACCCCCGCGACCCGCTCGCCACGATCGGCGCCGTCATCGCCATCTGCGACCTCACCGACGTCTGCTCGGCCGCGGCCCGCCATGAGCCGTGCGACTGCGGCCCCTGGGCCGACCCGAACGCCTACCACTGGCGCCTGACCTCCGTCCGGGCCCTCCCCCGCCCCATCGTCGCCCTCGGCCGCCCCGACATCTGGGAGCCCAAGCCCACCCTCGTCGTCGAGGTCATGGCCATGCTCGAAGCCGAAGCCGCCCGCCTCGTCCAGCAAGACTGACCGACGCCGGCGTCCTCATCGCCGGTGGGGCGGTGGGGAGCGCTCGAAGAGATCTGAGATCGGCGGCGGGCGGCCGCCTAGGTGAGGCGGCCGCCCGCTTGTCGTCAGGAGGAGAGGGCCCAGCCCAGGCCGGCTGAGGCCGGGGGCAGCTTGAAGGTCTGGGGCACGTAGCTGGCGGAGCCACGGCCTGTGAGGCCGGCCTTGGTGCCGCGTAGCACCGCCACCGAGCCGTCGCCGGTGTAGATGTTGTTGGGGTCGCGCTTGTTCTCGCCTACCGCCGACACGATGAGTTCGGCGCGGCGGTCGCGGTTGACGTCCACGAGGGCGACCATCCAGCCGAAGAGGTCGTCCTTCTCCGCGGTCCCGGGGACGCCCGTGCCGTTCTGCGTCCACCACTGCGCGCCGCGTCCGGTCACGCCCGCCTTGGTTCCCTTGAGGAGCACCACGGCGCCCGCGCGGGTGGCCTTCCCGATCGGCTTGTTCTGGACGCCGACCGCCACCTCCGGGTTTCCGTCTCCGGTGACGTCGCCGATGGCGACCGAGGAGCCGAACTGGTCGACCCCGGTCGGCTCACCCGGCACGCCCGGCGTCCGCTGCGTGAACGTCTTGACGGGCGACTTCGCCACGCCCGCACGGGAACCGTGCCGGATCTCGACGGTGCCGCCGCGCTCGTACTGCCCGATCCGGCCGGTCACCACGTCCGCGCGACCGTCCCGGTCGAGGTCGCCGACCGCGACCGTGTCGGCGACGAACTCCGCGTGCTGCCGGACGGCCAGCCCGCCGCGGCCGCCCAGGTAGACGCCTGCCAGAGGGGTGCCGCCGACCGCCGCGTACGTGGCCACGACGTCGGCGTAGCCGTCGCCGTTCACGTCGCCCGTGGCGATCGCCGCGCGGCCGAAGCGCTGCTCCTTCTGCGGCAGGGCCCGGAGGGTGAGCTTGCCGCGCGGCACCGTGAAGACGCGGATGTTGCCGAACGTCGAGTCGTACTCGCCGCCGATCAGCTCCAGCCTGCCGTCACCGTTGACGTCGCCCATCCCGACCGATGAGCCGAGGCGATGCTCGCCCGCGATGGTGGTGGCGCGGCCAAGGCCCTTCTTGCTTCCGAACAGCACCGTGACCGAGCCGCGGAACTGGTACGCGCTGCGGGGGTTGTCCTGCGGGGCGCCCACCGCCAGGTCGGCGTAGCCATCGCCGTTCAGGTCGCCGGTCGCGACGGACGTGCCGAACCGGCCGTCGGCGCGCGCGACGCCGGGGACGCCCGCGGTGTTCTGGGTGATGACGTGGCGCTTCTTGGGTGACAGGCCGGCCTTCGAGCCGTACAGGACCACGACGGCGCCCGCGGCGGTCTTGCCGCCCACGCTCGTGGTGGGGGCGCCGATCACGACGTCCCGGTAGCCGTCCCGGTTGAAGTCACTGGACGGCCTGGCCATCTTGGGCTTCGCCGCTACCGGCGAGGCTACTGAAAGCAGTGGGACGACCAGGATGAATGCGAGGACGGCATGGCGAACTGAGGCGCGCAAAGTCGCTCCGTATGCGGGGGGATTCGAGATGAATAGCCGAGATCGTAGCGGCTCGGCGATCACTCGGGCGTGGAAAGTGCGGCGGTGCGGAGGCGTGCGAATTCGGCGGCCAGTTTGGCGAGGGTCCAGCTGGCGTTGAGGCCGCTGGGGTTGGGCAGCACCCAGAGGTTGGACGGGCCGATCTTCTCTGGCTGGGGGCCGATCTGGGTGCGGGGCTTGGCGAAGGCGGTCCGGTAGGCGGTGACGCCGGCGACGGCCAGGTAGGCGGGACGGTGGCGGTCGACCAGGCGGAGCAGGCGTTCGCCTCCCTCGCGGAGCTCTTCGGCGGTGAGCTCGTCCGCGCGGGCGGTCGTGCGGGGAGCCAGGTTGGTGATGCCGAGGCCGTATGCGGGGAGGAGGTCCTGCTCGTCCGGGGTCAGCAGGCGGTCGGTGAAGCCCGATCTGTGGAGCGCGGGCCAGAAGCGGTTGCCCGGACGGGCGAAGTGGTGGCCGGTCGCGCCCGAGTAGAGGCCCGGATTGATGCCGCAGAAAAGGACGTGCAGCGGCTCGCCCGGCGGGGGAAGCAGGTCGGGGATCACGCGGTCGCGGGCGGCCTCCAGATCGGCCTTGGTGGGGCGCATCAGGTCAGGCTACGCAGTGGGGTTTCCCCTACCGGGCAGGGGGTGGCAGCTCCCCTGGACTTGGTGATCTCGGCTTCGTAGTGTCCGTCCGTGGGCGGCTCTACACGAGGAGGCCACGTGGTCGAGCACACCCGGAGGACTGTCCTGCGCAGCGGCGGCATCGCCGTCGCATCCGTACCACTGGCCGGGCAGATCAGCCCGGCCGGCGCGGAGGCCGCGGCCGGCACCGAGCCGATCACGGTCGGCCCCGGCGACTCGCGGTATCGCTCGCTGGTGCTGCGGGGCTACAACCGGCGCTTCGAGGGTCGGCCCGAGGAGATCCGGGTGGCGATGTCCACCGAGGACGTCGTACGGGCCGTCGAGCGCGCGGTGCGCACGGGCCGGCGGGTGGCCGTCCGGAGCGGGGGGCACTGCTTCGAGAACTTCGTCGACGATCCGTCGGTGCGGGTGCTCATCGATCTGTCCGGCATGACGGAGGTCGACTACGACCGGCGGCGCAAGGCGTTCATGGTCGAGGCGGGCGCCACGCTGGGCGAGGTCTACCGCCGGTTGTACGTGGAGTGGGGTGTGACGATCCCTGGCGGGACGCATCCGGATGTTGGAGTGGGCGGGCATATCGCCGGCGGCGGCTACGGGGTGCTCTGCAGGCGGGACGGTCTCTCCGTGGACCACCTGTACGCGGTGGAGGTGGTCGTCGTAGATAGGACCGGCAAGGTGAGAAGTGTCGTGGCCACGCGCGAGGCCTCGGATCCCCATCGTGACTTGTGGTGGGCCCACACTGGAGGGGGCGGCGGCAACTTCGGCGTCGTCACGCGCTACTGGTTCCGGTCTCCAGGGAAGCAGGCCGCGCTGCCTAAGCCGCCCGGCACTGTTCTCACATTCAGCGTGGACTGGCCGTGGGCGAAGCTCGACCAGGAGACCTTCGTACGGCTCCTGCGCAACTACGGGGAATGGGGTGAGCGCAACTCGGCTCCAGGCTCGCCCATGGCGGCTCTGTACGGCGAATTCGTCTGTTCCAGCAGGCCCAGTGAGAACGTCACCCTGACCGGACAGGTGGTCACTGACAGCGGCGCCGAACGGATACTGGCCGATCTGACGGGTGCCCTCCACCGTGGGCTCGACCTGCGTCCCGAGCCGAAGACGACCACCATGCCGTGGCTGCACGCGACACGGTACGGCTTCGGCGGCGGTCCCGCGCCGTTCTACCGGATCAAGATCAAGTCGGGTTACCGCCGGCGGCGCTTCACCGACGCGCAGGCCGCCGTCGCGCACGAGCAGCTGACCAGGCCCGACTTCGACTACGGGCACTTCTTCATCAACACCTACGGCGGCCGGGTCAACGCGGTGGCGCCGGGGGCGACCGCCGTGGCGCACCGGGACTCGATCTTCAAGATCGGTTACCTGGTGGGCTGGGAGGACGCGAAGGACGACGACCGGAACCTCGCGTGGATCCGCGAGTTCTACACGAAGGTCTACGCGGCGAGCGGCGGTGTCCCGGCTGAGGAGGGCGGCTTCGGCGCGTTCATCAACTACCCGGACGCCGACCTGGCCGACCCGCGGCAGAACGAGTCGGACGTGCCGTGGCACGCGCTGTATTACGGCGACGGCTATGCGCGCCTTCAGCGGGTCAAGGCGCGGTGGGATCCGCGCAACGTCTTCCACCACGCGCTGTCGGTCCGGAGCGCGTGACCGGGCTCGAACCGGCTCGTGCCAGGTCAGGGCCGGGTCAGGCCCGCGCTCAGCTCAGGCTGTGATCAGGCTGCGGAGGATCAGGCTGGTGGCTGAGGCTCCGACGACGATGAGGATTCCGGTGCGCATGCGTCCGTCGTCCAGGTAGCGGCGCACCGGGCCCGCCAGGAGGAAGCCCAGGAAGACGAACGGGGTCAGCGCGAGGCCGGAGGTGACCTGGCGGAGCGGCAGCTGATCGACGGCGGCGAGGGTGAGGAGGGAGAGCAGGGCGCCGATCGTGAAGAAGACGGCGAGGGTGGCGCGGACCCGGGGGCCGTCCTCCCGCTGGTAGAGCAGCGCGAGGGGCGGGCCGCCGATCGAGGACGCGGTGCCGGTCGCTCCCGCGATCACCCCCGCGGTGGTGAGCGTGCCGGGGTTGCGCGGCACGTTCGCCACCCACGCGGTCGCGCCGAGGGCGGCCAGCACCACCACGCCGATCAGGACTCCGAGGACGCGCGCGGGCACGGCCGCGACCACCCAGACCCCGACCGGCGTCCCGAGCACCCGGCCGCCGAACGCCCAGCCGAGGCCGCGCAGGTCGGCGTGCTTCAGCTCCTGGGCCAGGGTCGCCAGGGGCAGCACGGTGGCCACCACGAGGATCGACCCCGGCATCAGGGACGGGAAGAGCATGGTGACGATCGGCGCGGCCACCAGGCCGACGCCGAGCCCGATGCTGCCCTGCACGATGGCGCCGACCAGGGCCGCCAGGCCGCCGACGACGAGAAACTCAAGATCCGGCATAACGGTTTGGAACGTTACATGTCCGCATTTCAGATAGGACATCCCAGGTTCATAGGATGTGCTCCATGCTCACCGCCTGCCTGGCGTTCGCCGCCGTCGCCGCCCTGGTCACGATCACCCCCGGCCTCGACACGATGCTCGTCCTGCGCACCACCCTGACCAGCGGCCGCCGGGTCGGCTACCTGGCCGCGCTGGGCATCGCCGCGGGCTGCTTCGCCTGGGCCGTCGCCGGAGCGCTCGGCCTCACCGCGCTGCTGGCGGCCTCCGAACTGGCCTTCAACGCCGTACGGATCGCGGGCGCGGGCTACCTCTTCTGGCTGGGCGCCCAGGCCCTGTGGCAGACGCGCCGCCGCCGCACGGCCGAGGCCGCGGAGGAACTCCCCTCGATCTCCGGAATGGGCGCCCTCCGCACCGGCTTCGTCACCAACCTGCTCAACCCGAAGGTCGGCGTGTTCTACATGAGCCTGCTGCCGCAGTTCGTCCCGGACGGCGCCACGATGCTGGGGACGAGCCTGATCTTCGCCCTGATCCACGTCGCCGAGGGCCTCGTGTGGTGCGCGCTGCTCGTCCTCGCGGCCGCGGCCGCGCGCCGTACGCTGGCCCGCCCCTCGGTCAAGCGCCGCTTCCAGCAGATCACCGGCCTGGCGTTCATCGGCTTCGGCCTCCGCCTGGCCACCGACCACTGAACCGCCGCCCCGGACCGCCGCCGCGGACCGCTGCCGCGACAGGTGTTCAACCTCGTGCCTGCGTCACCAGTGAGCGGCTCAGCTCTTTCGCCTCCCGCTCACCGAGAGGCGCGTGGCCGACCAGGATTCGGTACCACAGCACGCCGAAGGCCTGGTCGACCATCAGGTCGAGGTCGGCCTCCGGCCTGATCTCGTCGCGTTCGCGGGCACGCTCCAGCACGCCGCGCAGCGCAGTACGGCGTCTGGCGATGAAGTCTCGCATCGCCTCGCCGGCCTGCTCGTCGCGCTGTGCCTCGGCCATGACCGTGCGGAGGAGCACAGCGGTCCGGCCCGTCCGGGCGGAGCGGAAGGTCGCGAGCAGGAACGTCTCCAGATCGCCCGCCAGCGAGCCCGTATCGCCCACGGGAATCTCGGCGGTGGCCCGCTCGGCCAGCGCGTCCAGGAGCACGGCGCCCTTGGACGGCCACCACCGGTAGATCGTCTGCTTGCCGACCCCGGCGGCCGCCGCGATCGTGTCGATCGTCACGGGCCCCTCGTCGCGCCCGATCAGTTCCACGGCGGCGTCCAGGATCGCCCGCCGCGTGGACGGTTCCGTCCCTGACGAGGTGAACGCGTTCTTCGCCGACGGCACCGCCTACGACCACCTGGTGCTGGCTCTCAGCGGCGGTGCGGGCGCCGGGCCGTTCCCCACGCTCGACCTGGCCGAACTGCGCGGCGGGTTCGAGGCCAAGTTCTGGCTGCACCTGGGGATCCTGCAGGCCGCGCTCCCGCGATTGGCCGCGGACGGCTCGATCACGTTCATCACGGCCTCGTCGGCGCGCGCGGCGCTTCCGGGCACCGCCGGGCTGGCCGCGATCAACGGCGCGCTGGAGGCGGTCGCCCAGGCGGTCCTGCTCGCCGCGACCAACGGGTTCATGACGGGCAACGTGATCGAGGTGAACGGCGGCCTCAGCCTCGCCACCGGACGCCGAACAACGCGAAGCGCACACTGAACAACGTGAAAGGGCCGTCCTCCCCGAAACGGGAAGGACGGCCCTTCAGCTTGGTGCCTATGCCCTGCTTACTTGCGCAGCAGGTTGCGGAGCACGAACTGCATGATGCCGCCGTTGCGGTAGTAGTCGGCCTCGCCCGGGGTGTCGATGCGGACGACGGCCTGGAACTCCTTACCGTCCGCCTTGACTGTCACCTCGGACGGGACGCCGCCCTCGTTGAGCGCCTCGACGCCGATGACCTCGAAGGTCTCAGTGCCGGTGAGGCCGAGGGACGCGGCGCTCTCGCCGTCCTTGAACTGCAGCGGCAGGACGCCTATGCCGATGAGGTTCGAGCGGTGGATGCGCTCGTACGACTCGGCGATGACGGCGCGGACGCCGAGGAGCGCGGTGCCCTTGGCGGCCCAGTCGCGCGACGAGCCCGAGCCGTACTCCTTGCCCGCGATGACGACCAGCGGCGTGCCCTGGGCGGCGTAGTTCTGCGCGGCGTCGTAGATGAACGACTGCGGCGCGTCGTCCTGGGTGAAGTCGCGGGTGTAGCCGCCCTCGACGTCGTCCAGGAGCTGGTTGCGCAGCCGGATGTTGGCGAAGGTGCCGCGGATCATGACCTCGTGGTTGCCCCGGCGGGAGCCGTAGGAGTTGAAGTCCTTGATCGCGACGCCGTGCTCCTCCAGGTACTGCGCGGCGGGTGTGCCGGCCTTGATGGAGCCGGCAGGGGAGATGTGGTCGGTGGTGACCGAGTCGCCCAGCTTGGCCAGCACCCGGGCGCCGTGGATGTCGGTGACCGGGGCGGGCTCCATCTCCATGCCGTCGAAGTACGGGGCCTTGCGCACGTACGTGGACGACGCGTCCCACTCGAAGGTGTTGCCAGTGGGGATGTCGAGGCCGCGCCAGCGCTCGTCGCCCTTGAAGACGTCGGCGTAGTTCTTGGTGAACATCTCCTGGCCGATCGACGATTCGACAATGGCGGCGACGTCGTCGGGGTTGGGCCAGATGTCCTTGAGGTAGACCGGGCCGTCGGTGCCCTCGGCGATCGGGTCGTTGAGGATGTCGATGTCCATGGTGCCCGCGAGCGCGTAGGCGATGACCAGCGGCGGCGAGGCCAGGTAGTTCATCTTCACGTCGGGGCTGATGCGGCCCTCGAAGTTGCGGTTGCCGGACAGGACCGCGGTGACCGCCAGGTCGTGGTCGTTGACCGCCTTGGAGATCTCTGGCTGGAGCGGCCCGGTGTTGCCGATGCAGGTGGTGCAGCCGTAGCCGACCAGGTTGTAGCCGATCTTGTCGAGGTACGGGCTGAGGCCCGCGCGCTCGAGGTAGTCGGTGACGGCCTGGGAGCCGGGCGCGAGGGAGGTCTTCACCCACGGCTTGCGGGTGAGGCCCTTCTCGACGGCGTTCTTGGCCAGCAGGCCCGCGCCGACCATGACGTACGGGTTGGAGGTGTTGGTGCAGGAGGTGATGGCGGCGACGGCGACGTGGCCGTGGTCCAGCTCGAAGCCGCTGCCGTCCTCCATGGTGACGGTGACCGGGTTGTGCGGGCGGCCGCCGTTGCCGGTGACGGTCTCGCGCGGCTTGTCGCCGTTGCCGTCGTGGCTGATGGCCGGGGAGTCCGAGGCCGGGAACGACTCGTCGGACGCCTCGTCGGCGGGGCCCTGGATGCTGGAGGCGTAGTTCTTCACGTCGCGGCGCCAGGTCTCCTTGGCGGCCGACAGGGAGATGCGGTCCTGCGGGCGCTTGGGGCCGGCGAGCGACGGGACGACCGTCGCCAGGTCGAGCTCCAGGTACTCGGAGAACTCCGGCTCGACCGACGGGTCGAGCCACATGCCCTGCTCCTTGGCGTACGCCTCGACCAGCGCGATCTGCTCCTCGCTGCGGCCGGTGAGGCGCAGGTAGGACGTGGTCTCGCCGTCGATCGGGAAGATGGCGCAGGTGGAGCCGAACTCGGGGCTCATGTTGCCGATGGTGGCGCGGTTGGCCAGCGGCAGCGCCGCCACGCCCTCGCCGTAGAACTCGACGAACTTGCCGACGACGCCGTGCTTGCGCAGCATCTCGGTGATGGTCAGCACGAGGTCGGTGGCGGTGGTGCCGGCCGGGAGCTGGCCGGTCAGCTTGAAGCCGACGACCCGCGGGATGAGCATCGAGATCGGCTGGCCGAGCATGGCCGCCTCGGCCTCGATGCCGCCGACGCCCCAGCCGAGGACGCCGATGCCGTTCTCCATGGTCGTGTGGGAGTCGGTGCCGACGCACGAGTCGGGGTAGGCGACGCCGTCGCGGTCGAAGACGACGCGGGCCAGGTGCTCGATGTTGACCTGGTGGACGATGCCGGTGCCGGGCGGGACGACCTTGAACTGGTCGAACGCGGTCTGGCCCCAGCGCAGGAACTGGTAGCGCTCCTTGTTGCGCTCGTACTCGACCTGGACGTTGCGCTCGAACGCGTCCGGCGAGCCGAAGTAGTCGACGATGACGGAGTGGTCGATGACCATCTCGGCCGGGGCGAGCGGGTTGATCCTGGTCGGGTCGCCGCCGAGGTCGCGGACGGCCTCGCGCATGGTCGCCAGGTCCACCACACAGGGCACGCCGGTGAAGTCCTGCATGATCACGCGGGCCGGGGTGAACTGGATCTCGTGACTCGGCTGGGCGCCGGCGTCCCAGCCGGCGAGCGTGCGGATGTGGTCGGCGGTGACGTTGGCGCCGTCCTCGGTGCGCAGCAGGTTCTCCAGGAGAACCTTGAGGCTGTACGGGAGACGGGCCGAGCCCTCGACCGCGTCCAGCCGGTAGATCTCGTACGACTTGTCGCCCACCTGCAGCGTGTTACGGCTGCCGAAGCTGTTCGCGGACACGGACTCCTCCTCCGTCAACGCCGCCCGTCCGGTCCGAGACGTGAGCGCACGGCGTTCTTCACTGGCTTGTCGATCATGCTCCCGGCTCCGCCGGCGCGGGGTGAATCGCGCCGCAAAGGTCCAGGGCCGGGGATTTATCCCCTATGAATCCTGCCCTAGTCCGGACCCTGCTCAGGACTCAGGTCCGCCTAACTTCGCCAGGATTTCTCTTGACGTCAAGCTATCGCCAATTTATCTCGACATCAAGCTACCTGTCGGTAGGCCGCTCGGCCGGGAACCATCTAGCGCACTCCGCCGTTTCCGATATATCGTTGTCGTATCGCGAGAGATCAAAGAACGATCTCGGAAGGCTGTGAAGAACATGAGCGCGACGCACCACGGCCCGGACCTGCGCTGGGCCTTCGCGGCGGCCGCCCTGGGCGCCAAGGCCGCGGCCCACGCGAGCCGCCACCAGCACGGTTGCGGCCCCCGGTCGAGGCACGGCATCCCCGACTTCGGTTTCCTCTTCGGCGGCGGCCCGGGCCCGTGGGGGCCACCGGGAGGCGGCGGCCCCTGGGGACGTGGCGGCGGCCCGCCCTGGGCCAAGGGCCCGATGGGGCGGGGCCCGAGAGCGAGAAAGGGAAACGTGCGCGCGGCGATCCTCGCCCTGCTCGCCGAGGAGCCGCGCAACGGCTACCAGATCATCCAGGAGATCAACGCCCGCAGCCAGGGCGCTTGGAAGCCGAGCCCCGGCGCGGTCTACCCGGCGCTCCAGCAACTGGCCGACGAGGGCCTCATCGTCGGCGAGGAGGGCGAGGGCCGCAAGACCTTCCGCCTCACCGACGAGGGCCGCGCCTACGTCGGCGAGCACGCCGACGAGGTGTCCGAGCCGTGGGCGGAGATGACGCCCGACTTCGGCGAGGGCGTGTCCGACCTCTTCAAGCAGGCCGCGCAGACGGGGGCCGCGGTCATGCAGATCGTCCACTCCGGCTCGCCCGAGCAGGTGGCCCAGGCCAAGACCGTGCTCTCCGACACCCGTCGCGACCTCTACCGCATCCTCGCCGAGGACGCGCCCGACACACCCGAGGAGTAGTGGTGACACGGCCCGACGAGATCCGTATCGGCGACGCCGAACGGGACGCGGTGACCTCCGCCTTGCACGACCACTTCGCGGCGGGGCGGCTCGACCAGGACGAGCTCGACGAACGCCTGGACGCCGCCCTCGCCGCCAAGACCCGGGGCGACCTGGGCGAGATCGTGCGCGACCTGCCCGGCCAGAACGGACTCCCCGAGGCCGTCCACCCGAGCCGCGGCCCGCACTGGCACCCCGCCATGCGCCACGGCCACCCCGCCCTGGCCCACGGGCATGGGCATCCGGCCTGGGCCGGGCGGCGCCGACCAGGCTTCCCGGCGTTCCCCCTCCTGCTCGGCGTCTTCATGATCGTCATGTTCACCGCCGGACCGGCCACCGCGTTCTTCGCGGTGTTCCAGCTCGCCCTGCTGGTCTGGATCATCAAAGCGATCGTGTTCGCCGCGGCCCACCGCCGCGCCCAGCGCAGATGACGGCCCCCGCGTGACGGCCTGCTCGGCAGTCCGGGCGCGGGTCTCCCGACCCGGCTGCGGGATCGCGGCCCCCGAACGCGATCCCGCAGCCGCCGCACGCCCCCGCCACGCACCCCGCCACGCACCCCGCCACGCAGCCGCCCACGCGCCCAGCCGCGCAGCCGCCGCGCACCTCGCCATGTGACCGCCGCGCACCCTGCCACGTGGCCGCCTTGTGACTGCCACGCAGCGCTCATGGACCCTTACACGAGGGTCGTGAAACCGTCTCCGGTATGCCTTCCGAGCGGTTCCTCCATCCGGTGTCGCCGGTGGCCCGGCCGGCCGAGGAGGCGCTGCGCGCCACGATCGAGCGGCTCGCCGCGATCGAACGGCCGCCCTGCTCGCCGGGCGAACGCGAGGCGGCGCACCTCATCGCCGACCGGCTGCACGCGCTGGGCCACTCCGCGAAGGTGCAGGACGTCCCCGCGTACGGCTCGTACGCCTGGCCCGTCGGCGCCCTCGCCGCCCTTTCCACGCTCACGGGTCTGACCGGCAAGCGCCTTCGCTGGACGGGCACGTTCGCGGGCGCGATGTTGACCGCCGCCCTGGCAGACGAGATCTCCTACGGCCGCCAGTTCGCCCGCACCATGCTGAGCCGGCGCCGGACGGCCTGCAACGTCGTCGCCGACCTGACCCCGTCACGCGCCCAGCGGCAGGCGCCGCACCGCACGCTCGTCGTCATGGCGCACCACGACGCCGCTCCCTCGGGCACCGTCTTCGACCAGACCCTGTCGCGCTGGTTCGCGAGTCGTTTCCCCGGCGCGGTCGAGCGGATGACCGAGAATCCGCCCCTGTGGTGGCCCGTGGTGGCCGGGCCCGCCCTCATCGCCCTCGGCAGCGCCGCCCGTTCCGCCGTCCTCCGCCGTACCGGCACCGCGCTCAGCGCCCTCACGGTCGCCGCGATGGCCGACATCGGCTCGCGCCGGGCCGTGCCCGGCGCCAACGACAACCTGAGCGGCGTCGCCGTGCTGATCGCGCTGGCGGAGTCGCTGGGCCGCCGCCCCATCCCCGGCCTGCGCGTACTCCTGTTCTCCGCGGGTGCCGAGGAGGCGCTGCAGGAGGGTGTACGGGGATTCGCGCACCACTACTTCCCGGATCTCCCCCGCGAGAGCACCTGGTTCCTCAACCTCGACACCGTGGGCTCCGGCAACCTCGTCCTTCTCGACGGCGAGGGCCCGCTGCGCATCGAGCCGTACGACGCCGCCTTCGGCGACATGATCGCCCACTGCGCCCTGGAGCAGGACATCGACGTGCGGCGCGGCCTCCGCTCACGCGCGAGCACCGACGCCGTGGTCCCGCACCGCCACGGCTACCCGACCGCCTGCCTCGTCTCCCTCGACGACCAGAAGCTCATCCCGAACTACCACCTGCACACCGACCTCCCCGAGCACGTCGACTACCGCTGCGTCGCCGACGCCGCCCAGCTAGCCGAGTCCGTGGCCCGCGCCCTCGCCGCCCACTGACACAGAACGGGCAGAAGCCACCACTGGCAAGGGCCCTCACCGGGGTCAGAGACCTGCTTCATAGGCCAGGAGGCCGGCCTGGGTCCGGTTGGCGCAGCCCAGTTTGTCGAGCAGGCGGGAGACGTAGCCCTTGACGGTCGCCTCGCTGAGATGGAGGCGCTGCGCGATCTGGGCGTTGGACAGGCCCTCGCCGAGGCAGGCCAGTACCTCGGCCTCGCGTTCGGTCAGGTCTCCGATGCGGGCGCGGTGACGGTCGCGTTCGAGGGAACGGTCGGCGGCGGAGGCGACCAGGCGGCGGGTCGCTGCGGCCGACATGACCGTGTGGCCGTCGGCGGCGACGCGCACGAGCTCGACCAGGTCTTCGGGCGGCGTGGACTTCAGCAGGAACCCGGCCGCTCCCGCCCGCAGCGCGTGGAGCACGTAATGGTCGGCGTCGAACGTGGTGAGGGCGACGACGGCGGGAGGCGGCCCCTCTCGTGTGGCGCCGAGGGCGGTGATGCGCTCGATGGCGGTCAGGCCGTCCACGCCGGGCATGCGGAGGTCCATGAGGACGACGTCCGGGCCGTGCCGGAGGACGGACTCGACGGCGGCGGCACCGTCGTACACCTCGTCCACGACCTCGATGTCGTCCGCCGCGCCGAGGATGGTCCGCAGGTGCGCGCAGACCATGCGTTCGTCGTCGACGAGGAGGACTCTGATCACGTCACGGCCTCGGGGGCGGGCGTCGGGACGAACGCGGGGAGGGACGCCTCCACCCGGAAGCCGCCGTCCGGGGTGGGATCGGCGGTGAACGTGCCACCGATGAGGTCCACCCGCTGGCCCAGGCCGCTCAGCCCGGTGCCGGAGCCGGTGGCGGCGAGGTCGCCGTCGGCGGGCCCGGACGGCGCGGAGTTGAGGACGGTGAGGCGTACGCCGTCGGTGCGGTAACGGACCTCCACGCGGACGCGGGCGCCGGGCGCGTGCTTGCGCACGTTGGTGAGGGCCTCCTGGACGATGCGGTAGGCGGTGCGCCCGACGACCGGGGAGGCCAGGGGCGGATCGCCCTCCTCGGCCAGGTCCACCGGGACGCCGACCGAGCCCGACTCGGCGATCAGCGTGGAGAGGTCCGGCAGGGGGCCGTGCATCCCGGCCTCCTCGTCGGGGCCCTCGTCCGTGCGGCGGAGGAGGCCGATCACGTCGCGCAGTTCCTCCAGGGCCTTGGCGCCGGTACCGCGCATCTCCTCGGCGGCCTGGCGCGTCTCGTCGTCGCGGGCCCGGACGCGCAGGGCGCCCGCCTGAAGGACCATGAGCGTCACGCGGTGGGCCACGACGTCGTGCATCTCGGCGGCGAGGCGGGCCCGCTCGTCCGCCCGCGCCCGCTCGGCGGCGGTCTCGGCGCGTTCCCGCAGCCCGTCGAGCACCCGGCGGCGGGCGGACACGTACATGCCGAGCAGCGCGCCGCCGATGACGAGGATGACGCTGCGGAAGACCATCGCGCTGTCGGTGTCGGTGCTCTGGCCGGCGATCGGATGGATGGCCGCGTCGGGGATGACCTCCGGGGTGAACGCGAGGACGAGCATCAGGGCCGCGATCGGCAGTGCCCGCAGCCAGGACGGCTGGTGCGCCTTGGGGAACGCCGTGACGGCGTACGCAGCGAAGATCGCACCCGGCGGCCACAGCGAGATCGACTCCACGTCGATCTCGCCCTCGGTGTACAGCAGCGTCCCGGGGGCCAGGAACTCGGCGGCCAGCACCACGGCCGGGATCGCCGTGGTGATCCAGATGACCGTGAGCGGCACCCTGCGGCGGAAGATCAGCGACAGGGCGACCAGCACGAGCACGAGCGCGGCCACGCCGTGGAAGGGCCGCAGGACGGACTTGGGGTCCAACACCGTGATGAGGCTGGCCACGACGGCGGCCGCGGTCACCAGGGTGTCGGACACCACGGCGCGCACCGGCCGCGCCGGAAGGCTTGATTGCACAACCAACACCGTACGCATCGGGCCAGCGGCTGCCACCCTACGAAAGTCGCGACCGAACGCGACGTGCGTAGGCGCGGGTCCATCCGTTGCGCGCTGCCGCCCGGCCGTGCCCGTGGGCTCGAATCGACGCATGAAGATGCCAAGCGGGGCTCGTTGGTGGCGAAGGCGGCCGGGTGTGGGTCGTGGGATGGCGAGGCTGGCGCTCCGAAGCTTGATCGCGCACAAGACGCGGCTGGTGTTGACCGCGGTGGCGGTGATCGCGGGGGTCGCGTTCGTCTCGGGCACGCTGATCTTCGCGGCCACGCTCGATCGCTCCTTCGATCGCGCCTTCGAGGACTTCGGCCGGGGCACGGACACCGTCGTGCGGGCCAAGAAGGCGTTCGGCGAGGAGCTGGGCAGCCGCGACCGCGACCGTCCACTGGACGCCTCCGTCCTGGCGGCGGTGCGGAAGGCCGACGGCGTGGCCAAGGCCCGCGGAGAGATCAGCGGGTTCGCCGCCGTCGTCGACCGCGCCGGGACGATCGTCGGAGCCGAGCCGCAGACCGGAATGGACTGGAACGCCGATCCGGACCTGTCGCTCATGCGCCTGGAATCCGGCACCGCGCCCCGGCGGCCCGACGAGATCGCGATCGACGCCCACACCGCCCGCGCGGCCCGTTACAAGGCCGGCGACCGGGTGCCGGTGGTGCTGGCGGCCGGAACGCGGACGTTCACCCTGACCGGCGTCCTCCGGTACGGCGACAGCGGGCTCTCCAGCGCGCTGTCGGTCACGGCGTTCGAGCCGAAGACGGCACAACGGCTGCTCATGGAGCGGCCCGGCTACACGCGGATCACCGTGCACGCCGCCGGCGGCGTCTCCCAGGACCAGGTGCGCGACGCGGTCGCCAGGGAGTTGCCGAACGGGCTGGAGGCCATCACCGGGCGGCAGTCCATCGACGAGGTGGCCGAGCCGCTTCGCGACATCCTGAAGATGTTGCGGACGCTGCTCATGGTCTTCGCCGCGATCGCCGTGTTCGTCGGCTCGTTCATCATCTTCAACACGTTCTCGATGCTGGTGGCCCAGCGCACCCGCGAGATGGCGCTGCTGCGCGCCGTCGGGGCGGGCCGGTCGCAGGTGACCCGCGCGGTGCTCGGCGAGGCCGCCGGGGTCGGGCTGATCGGCGCGACGCTGGGACTGCTCGCGGGCGGCGCGATGGCGCTCGGGCTGGCCGAGCTGATGTCGCTCGTGGCGGGCGAGGCGCTCCCGTTCGGCACCCCGGTGGTGCCCGCGGCCGCGGTCATCGCCGCGTACTCGGTCGGGCTCGGCGTCACGCTCACCGCCGCGTACGTCCCGGCGCGGCGCGCGGCGAAGATCCCGCCGGTGGCCGCCCTGCGGGACGAGGTCGCGACGCCCGCCCGCTCGCTGCGCCTCCGCGCGTTCGCCGGAGGGACCGCGATCGTGGCGGGCACGGCCGGGCTGGCCGCCGGGCTGGCCGGCGGAAGCGGCAGGATCACGCTCGCTCTCGCGGGCGGCGGCGCGATGGCGTTCTTCGTGGGGGTCACGACGCTGAGCCCGATCATCAGCCGCCCGCTGACCTGGTTCATCGGCTGGCCGCTGGCGCGCTTCGGCGGCGCGGTCGGCCGGATGTCGCGGCAGAACGCGCTGCGCAACCCCCGGCAGACCGCCGCGACCGCGTCCGCCCTCATGATCGGCCTGGCACTGATCGGCACGGTCTCGGTGATCACCCAGTCGCTGTCCACCACCGTGAACAAGCAGCTCGAGTCGGGCCTGACCGCCGACTACCGCGTCGTCGGGCGCAGCGCGGTCACCCCGGTCGGGCCGGCGGCCTACGACGCCGTGGCCAACGTGCCGGGCGTGGGCAGCGCGATCGCGATCCGGTCGGCCCGGATCAAGCTGGCCGGGAAGGTGCAGACCGTGACCGCCGGCCGCCCGCAAGAACTGACCGGCCACTTCCGGCTCAGGGTGGACGAGGGGACGCCCGCTGCCAGAGGCACCGATCTCCTCGTGAGCCGGACGGTGGCGGACGCCCGGCGGTGGAGGGTCGGCATGACTGTGCCGGGCCAGTTCCAGGACGGCGCGAAGGCCACCTTCCGCGTCGCCGGGATCTACGCCGGCCAGAAGGCGATCTCCCACCCGGCACCCGAGATGATCATCGACGACGCCGCGTACCGGCCGCACGCCGCCGACGCGACGATCGACCGGATCGACCTCACCCTCGCCCCCGGAGCCAGCGCCGCCGCGACGCGGCGCGGGCTGGAAGCGGCCCTCACCCCATGGCCCAACCTCGACGTCAAGGACCGGAAGGCGATCAAGGCGGACGCGGCCGGGGACATCGACCTCTTCCTGCAACTCGTCCTGGCACTGCTGGTTCTGTCGGTGATCATCGCGGCCCTCGGCATCGTCAACACGCTCGCCCTGTCGGTCGTCGAGCGGACCCGCGAGATCGGCCTGCTCCGCGCCGTCGGCCTCCAGCGGCGGCAGCTACGCCGGATGATCCGGTACGAGGCCGTCATCATCTCCGTCTTCGGCGCGCTGCTGGGCCTCGCCATCGGGGTCGTCTTCGGCGTGACCGTCCAGAACGTCATGGCCGAGGACGGCGTGACGGAACTGGCCGTACCCGTGGGACGGCTGCTCCTCTACGTCCCCGCGGCGGCCGTGATCGGCGTCCTCGCCGCCGTCTGGCCCGCCCGCCGAGCCGCCCGCCTCAACGTCCTCGACGCCATCCAGACCTCATGACAAACCCACCCATCACCAGCACACCGCCGCACCGTCACATCACCATGACGAGCTCGCCGCAGTCAGGGCGCTGTGATTAGCTCGCCGTCGCGGGCGACGACTCGGCCGCTCTTCAGGACGAGGTCGCGGGCCGGATGGGTGACGACGGCCGCCGCCGGGGTCTCGGCTCGCACCACGACGAGGTCGGCCGGGGCGCCGGGGACGATCCCGTAGGCGTCCAGGCCGAGCAGCCGGGCGCCGCCGTGCGTGGCGGCCTCCAGCGCGAGCTCGATGTCGTCGTCACGGCGGAAGGTGTTGCGGTAGGCCAGGTGCATCGCCCGTTCCAGCATGTCGCCGCTGCCGAACGGGCCCCACAGGTCGCGGATGCCGTCGTGGCCGCACGCGACGTTCGCCCCGGCGGCGCGCAGCTTCTTGACGGGCGGCACGGGGAAGTCGTAGACGGCTCCGGTCACCAGCGAGACCCCGGCCGCCGCGAGCCGTTCGATCAGGCGCTCGCGCGGCGCGGCGTCGATCTGCGGCAGCGCGTAGCCGTGGCTGATCGCGACCCGGCCGCCCAGCCCGGCCGCCTCGGTCCGCTCGATGATCAGCTCGAACTCGAACGCGCCGAGCGTGCCGCCGTCGTGCAGATGGATGTCGATCCCGGCGCCGTACCGTTCCGCCAGCCCGAAGATCAGGTCGAGCTGGCCCACTGGATCGCGGTCGAACCCGGCCGGGTCAATGCCGCCGATCGTCTCGACCCCGCCCTTGAGCGCCTCCTCCAGCAGCTCGGCGGTACCGGGGTTGACGAGCACGCCGTGCTGCGGGAACGCGACCTGCTCGACGGTGACGCGCCCGTCCAGCCGTGCCACCGCGGCCCGCACCGCCTCGACGCCCCGGAGCCCGACCTCCGGATCGACGTCGGTGTGGGAACGCACGTACGAGGTGCCGGCGGCGACCATCCGTTCCAGCAGCGCGGCGATGCGATCGACGTCCGGGATGCCGAGCTCACCGCGCCTGTTCCGGTCGTTGGCGATGCGTTCGGCCAGCGGCTCACCGGCCGAGTGCGGAACCCACGGCCCGCCGTAGAGCGTCTTGTCGAGATGGCAGTGCGCCTCGACCAGCCCCGGCAGGACGAGCCGTCCGGAGACGTCGATGACCTCCGCGTCCGCCGAAGCGTCGGCCCCCGCCCCGGCCGCGACGATGACACCGTCCCGGATGAGGATGTCGGCGCTCTCCACGTCCAGTCCCGGCTGCCAGACCAGCCCGCCGCGCAGCAACGTCTCGCCCATGCGTCCCACCTCCGGCCCCCACTATCGGGCACGGGTGGATCATCAGTCGAGGACGAGTTCGTAGTGCAGCGTCTTGTAGCCCTTCAGCTTGTGCAGGATCGGCACGGCGATCCCCTGCTGGATCGGGTGCTTGCGGGCGAGAAGCCGCCGGACGGGCTTGGCCTCGGCGTCACTGAGCAGGCGCGCGTGGCCCTTCACCTTGTCGCTGGTGGTCTTCCCCATGTACTTGCTGTGCGCCACTTCGACGTTGGGGTTGTTGCGCAGGCGCTTGGCCTTCCACGCCTTGTCGTACGTCCGGAAGTACGCCCGGCCGTCCTTCACCACGACGTTGACCGGCGTCCCGATCGGGCTGCCGTCGCGCTTGAACGTGGTGAGCAGGATCGTCCGCTGCTCGGTCAGGGTCTCCAGAGTCGGGTGGTTCGTCGCGGTGGTGCTCATCTCGATCCCTTTCCTAGGTGTTTGACCTGGAGACGGGAGAGGAGCCGCGAATGTGACATGCGGTGGATCGGCCTGCCGGGCGCCAACTCGTCAGACCGATCCACCGCAGCTCAAGGACCCGGCTCAGCCAGCCGGACGCAGGGCGGAGGCTTCTTTGGCCAACGCCTCGATGCGGTCCCAGTCACCGGCCTGGACGGCGTCGGCGGGGGTCAGCCAGGTGCCGCCCACGCAGCCCACGTTCGGCAGCGCCAGGAAACGGGGCGCGGTCTCGACCGTGATGCCGCCCGTCGGGCAGAACCGCGCCTGCGGCAACGGGCCGCCGAGGGACTTCAGGTAGGGCACGCCGCCCGCCGCCTCGGCCGGGAAGAACTTCATCGCCGTGATGCCGTGCTCCAGCAGCGCCATCGCCCCCGACGCCGACGACACCCCCGCGAGGAACGGCCGTCCGGTGGCGGTCATCGCCTCTCGCAGCGTGGGCGTGCAGCCGGGGCTGACGAGGAACCGCGAGCCCGCGTCCACCGCGCGGGCCGCGTCCTCGGGCCGGACGATCGTGCCGGCGCCGACCACCGCGTCCGGCACCTCGGCGGCGATGCGCTCGATCGCGGCGAGCGCGGCGGGCGTCCGGAGCGTGACCTCGATGACCGGCAGGCCGCCCGCGACGAGCGCCCGCGCCAGCGGCACGGCGGTGTCGGCGTCGTTCAGCACGACGACGGGGACGACCGGGGCGAGGTCGAGCAGCTGGTCTGCGTTCACACGAGCTCCAGGGCGAGAGTCTGTGCCAGCCGGGCCGTGGCACCGACGAGCGCGGGATTCGGATGGACGATCAGCGCGGTGGGGATGGCTCGAACGTACTCCTCCACCCGGGGCTTGGCCTCGAAGCGCCGCCGGAAATCGCTGGATTCGAGCACGTCAGCGATGCGCGGAAGGATTCCGCCGCCCAGGTAGACGCCACCACGCGCGCCCAGGGTGAGCGCCGCGTTGCCCGCGAACGCGCCCAGCAGCGCGCAGAACATCTCGATCGTCTGGACGCAGAGCGCGTCGCGCCGGACGCAGATCTCGGCGGCCGTGAGGGCTTCGGCCCGTTCACCCTGGACCGTCGCGAGCAGCCGGTGGAGCCGGGCCAAGCCGTCACCGGACAGCAGGAACTCGGCGTTGGCCGCGCCCTGCTCGGCGCGGAGCAGCCGCATGACCTCGACCTCACGGTCGGTGCCGGCGGGCACGTCCACCTGGCCGCCCTCGCCGGGCAGCGGCACCCAGCCGCCGGGCGTGGGCAGCAGCCCCGCCACGCCCAGCCCGGTGCCGGGCCCGAGCACCGCGAGCGGCGCCGAACCGTCCCGGATCGGCAGCTCCCGCCCGCCCACCGGCCGCAGGTCGCCCTCGCCGAGATGCGGCAGGGCCAGGGCGAGCGCCTCGAAGTCGTTGAGCACCTCGACGTGCTCCAGGCCGAGGTGAACGCCCACCCGTTCGGTGGTCTCCGACGCCCAGTCCGCGTTGGTCAGCCGGAACCGCCCGCCGACCACCGGACCGGCGACCGCGAGGCAGGCCGCGCGGGGCCGGATCCCGCCCGCGTGCTCGGCGAGGTAGGTCGCGGCGGCTTCCGCCAGCCCCGCATGGTCACGGCTGGCGAGCGTGCCGACATGGCTCGGCACCGCACCCGGCTCCGCCACCAGCGCGAAGCGCGCGTTGGTACCACCGACATCGGCGACCAGCCACGGGTACGGGAGGGCGCTCATCCGAAGACTCCGGCGCCGCGCTCGGCTGGGCCTACGGCCTGGCGGAACGCGTGGAAGAGCTCGCGGCCGGTGCCCGTCCACTCGTCCTCAGCGGGCGCGCCCCCGACGGGCGCCCGCGCGGCGAACTCCTCGTCCGGTACCAGAACCTCCAGCAGCCCCTTGTCGGCGTCCAGCCTGATCACGTCGCCGTCGCGGACCCTGGCCAGCGGCCCGCCCGCGGCCGCTTCCGGGGAGACGTGGATGGCGGCGGGCACCGCGCCCGACGCGCCCGACATCCGCCCGTCGGTCACCAGCGCGACCTTGTGCCCGCGGTCCTGGAGGACGGCCATCGGCGGGGTGAGCCGGTGCAGCTCGGGCATGCCGTTGGCGCGCGGGCCCTGGTAGCGGACCACCGCGACCACGTCGCGTTCGAGCTCGCCCGCGGCGAACGCGTCCTGCAGCTGCTCTTGTGTCTCGAAGACCCGGGCGGGGGCCTCGATCAGGCGGCAGTCGCCCGGGACGGCCGACACCTTGACCACGGCGCGGCCGAGGTTTCCGTTGACCGTGTGCAGGCCGCCGTGCTCGTCGAACGGCTCGCTCACCGGACGCAGCACGCCGGTGTCGCCCGACAGGCGCGGCCCGCGCCGCCAGACGAGACCCTGCTCAGCCAGGGCGGGAGCCTCCCGGTAGGCGGCGAGGCTGGCGCCTCCCACCGTGCGGGCGTCCTCGTGCAGTAGCCCGGCGTCCAGGAGTTCTCCGATGAGGAACGCGGTACCGCCCGCGGCGTGGAAGTGGTTCACGTCGGCGGTGCCGTTGGGGTACAGGCGGGTGAGCAGCGGCGTGACCGCCGACAGCTCGTCGAAGTCGTCCCAGGTCAGCTCGATGCCCGCGGCGGCGGCCATCGCGACCAGGTGCAGCGTGTGGTTGGTGGAGCCGCCGGTCGCCAGCAGCGCGACGACGCCGTTCACGAAGGCCCGCTCGTCCAGCATCTCGCCGATCGGGGTGTAGCCCTCGCCGCGCAGGTCGGTGAGCTCCAGCACGCGGCGGCCGGCCTCGGCCGTGAGCGCCTCCCGCAGTTGGGTGCCCGGCGGGACGAAGCTGGCGCCCGGCAGGTGGAGGCCCATGACCTCCATCAGGAGCTGGTTGGAGTTGGCCGTGCCGTAGAACGTGCAGGTGCCCGCCGAGTGGTACGAGGCGGCCTCGGCCTCCAGGAGTTCGTCCCGGCCGACCTCGCCCGCCGCGTACCGCTTGCGGACCTTGGCCTTCTCGGCGTTCGGCAACCCGGAGTGCATCGGCCCCGCGGGAACGAGGATCACCGGCAGATGCCCGAACGACAGCGCCCCGATCACCAGTCCCGGGACGATCTTGTCGCACACCCCGAGCAGCAGCGCCCCGTCGAACATGTCGTGCGACAGCGCCACGGCCGTCGCCATGGCGATGACGTCGCGGCTGAAGAGCGACAGCTCCATCCCGGCGCGGCCCTGCGTGATGCCGTCGCACATGGCGGGCACTCCCCCGGCGAACTGCGCCGTGCCCCCCGCGTCGGCGATCGCCGCCTTCAGGATGTCGGGGTAGTCCTTGAGCGGCTGGTGCGCCGAAAGCATGTCGTTGTACGAGGACACGATCGCCACGTTCGGCGTCACGTTCCCTCGGAGCTGGAGCTTCTCCAGCGGTCCGCACGCCGCGAACCCGTGCGCCAGGTTGGCGCATCCCAAGCCGCCCCGGGCGGGGCCGGCGGTCCGCGCGCTCTGGATCCGCGCCAGATACGCCGCCCGCCGATCGGCGCTGCGCTCGGCTATACGCCGCGTGACCTGCTCGACCACCGGATGAAGGCTCATGTGCCGGAAAACTACCGTGACTTAGGCCACCGAAACAACCCACTTACGAACGAAAACTTACCTAAGTCGAAATCATTGATGGTCTCGACATGCAGAAGTCACCCGTGCTTCACTGATCGGATGCGCCGCCCGTCCACCAGCGGCGACGTGCTCCGGCTGATCCGCGAGGAGGGCGTCGACACCCGCGCCGAGCTGGCCCGGCTCACCGGCCTGTCCCGCCCCGCGGTCGCCCTCCGGGTGAACGAGCTGATCGCGCACGGCCTCCTGGCCGAACGCGCCGACGGCCCGTCCACCGGCGGCCGTCCCCCGGCCCGGCTGGAGTTCAACGCCGCCGGCGGCACCGTCCTCGTCGCCAACCTGGGCAAGTCCCGGGGCCAGGCGGCCGTCTGCGACCTATCCGGCGAAGTCCTGCTCCAGGCTGAGGCCGCCCGCACGCTCCCCGCGCTCCTGGACCAGTGGGACGATCTCCTCGCCAAGGCCGGCCTCTCCCCCGCCACCGTCCGAGGCGCGGGCATCGGCATCCCCGGCACGGTGGAGTACGCGGCCGCCGAATGGGACGGCACCCCGATCCGCCCCGCCGTCGCCGACCGCTACGGCGTCCCCGCGTTCCTGGACAACGAGGTCAACATCGCCGCCCTCGGCGAGCACCGCGCGGCCTACCCCGATCTCGATGACCTGCTCTTCGTCAAGGTCTCCACCGGCATAGGAGCCGGCCTCATCACCGGCGGCCAGATCCAGCGCGGCGCCCTGGGCGCCGCCGGCGAGATCGGCCACATCCCCGTCCAGGCCGGGAACGGCACCCCCTGCCGCTGCGGCAACCTCGACTGCGTCGAAGCCGTCGCGGGCGGCGCCGCCCTCCTCGCCCGTTCCGGCGCCTCCGACCTCGCCGCGTTCTCCGCCCTGGCCCGCGACGGCGACCCCGGCACCGTCGCCCTCGTCCGCGACGCAGGCCGCCGCATCGGCGAGGTCATCGCCGCCGCGGTCAACCTCCTCAACCCCGCCGTGGTCGTCCTGGGCGGCGACCTCACCGGCGCCTACGAACCCCTCATCGCGGGCGTCCGCGAGGTCGTCTACCAGCGCGCCACAGCCCTGGCCACCCGCCGCCTGCGCATCGAACCCAGCCGCCTAGGCGACCGCGCGGGCCTCACCGGCTGCGCCGCCATAGTCCTGGACCACACCCTGACCCCTGAAGCCATAGACGCGACCCTCACCACTTCCTGACAGGCCACGTTCTGCCAGTCCTTAGGAAGTAGTTCTTCCTGAGAGGTCGGACATCAGGCCGTGCCGAATCCAATCGAAATTGCCCCGTGATAACTTGGACGCATTTCGAGGGATGACTCAAAAGGCACCGACGTATCACCATTCCGGGTGTGCACGGCCAGTCCGGAACCGGCCGCCCACGGATGTCGGGAATCTGATAAGGGGCGCGCGCTCCGAACCGTCGGCACCGCAGCGGCGATCGGCCGGTCAGCCGGATTCCCGGCATGTCCGGGACCGCATATTTCAGATAGCGTAAATCCACTCATATCGGATGGAATCGGATTGACACCGGCGTAGGTACCCCCAGGAACGCCAGATCCTGCTAACCCTCCTGAACATCGGATCTGGCGTAATGGCGTGACTTCACCCTTCTCCGGGCGGGTGAAAGAGATCGTTAAATTGCGAGATGTCCAGGTCAGGGCAACGACCCGCCATTATGACAGCCACTGACGCCAGCGGTTTCCCGCTGACTCGACTAGACGCCGACCGAAAGCCCATGCAAGCCTGAAATAACAAAGGAATGGAAGATCTAGTTTGACTCCGAGCGCTCGGCGCCCAGAGACAAATCATCTCCATTTCTCGTTGCGACAACAGAACGCAAGAGGGGAGGTGGCGAACATGCAGGCATACGAGCGTCCCACGCTCATGCGAGCCGGGTCCTTCACGAAGACCGGTGTCGGCAACAAGGGTCCTAAGGACCTTCTCGGCGGGAAGCAGCTCCTCTGATTCCTGACCGGAGCCGGGTGGTGGCGGCTCGCCGCCACCACCCGCAACCACTCACAGCCTATCCAGGAAGGCTTCACTCCATGGCCGGACCGTCGTGGTTCGCCGCTCTCCCCGACCACCCGTCGGCGGAGCGGGCGGCCGGGCTCCTGCGCGGAGCCCGCGACCGCGGGATCACCCACCCGTCCGGCCGCCCCTGGATCGTCGGTTCCTGGGCCGACGGCGAGGTGACCACCGGGTGCGCGGGGGCCACGGCGATCGCCGTGATCGGCCAGCACTCGGCCGACCCCGGGCTGCTGGCGGGTGCCGCCGGGCGCATCACCGCGCCCGGCGGCGCCGACCGGCTGGCCGCGTCGCTGGCGGGCGCCTTCCACCTGATCGTCTCGACCCCGGCGGGCATGCGCGTGCAGGGCACCGTCAGCGCCGTCCGCAGGGTGTTCCACGCCGACATCGGCGGCTGCACGGTCGCCGCCGACCAGGCGTACGTGCTCGGGGACGTCATCGACGAGGAGCGGCTGGCCCTGCACCTGCTCGACCCGGGCGTGCTGCATCCGCTCGCCGGCCGTCCCGTCTGGCGCGGTGTGGAGGTCGTCCCGGGCGACCGGTACCTGATCGTGGGCGACCCGGCGGACGGCGCCCCCCGGACGGTCCGGCGCTGGGCCGTGCCGGAGCCGGCGGTACCCATGGCCGAGGGCGCACCGGCGCTGCGCGACGCGCTCGTCGCGTCCGTCGAGGCCCGGACGCGGGCTCATGCCCTGGTCAGCTGTGACCTCGGCGGGCTCGACTCGACCGCCCTGTGCTGCGTGGCGGCGCGCTGTGGCCCGGCGCTCGTGGCCTACACGGCGGAGACCAACGACCCGGACTGCGACGACGAGCGATGGGCCCGGCTCACCGTCGCGGGGCTCGGCGGCGTCGAGCACCACGTCATCCCGGCGCGGGAGATGCCGCTCACCTACGACGGCCTGCTCACCGGGACGGAGCTCGACACCGTGCTCGACGAGCCGTGCGCGGTCGCCGTCGACCGCGAGCGGTTCCTCAGCACCGTCCGGCGGGCCGGGGCACGCGGATCCCGGCTGCACTTCGCGGGGATCGGCGGCGACGAGCTCTTCTACGGCTCGCTCGCCCACCTGCACGCCCTGGTGCGCAGGCGGCCCCGCGTCGCGCTGCGGCACGCACGCGGCTTCGCGGTCAAATACCGGTGGAAGTACGGACGGATGGCCCGCCAGCTGGCCGACGGCACTCCGTACGGTGCCTGGCTCGCCCGGGTCGCCGGCAACCTCACCCTGCCTCCCGAAGGGCTGGACGTTCCGCTGTTCGACTGGGGCTTCGAGCCGCGCCTGCCGCCGTGGACGACGCCCGCGGCGGTGGCGGCGGTGCGCACGCGGATCGAGGAGGCGGCCCGCCACGGCGTCCCGATGGCCGGCGACCGCGGACAGCACCGGGAGCTGGAGTCCATCCGGTCGCTGTCGCGGACCGCGCGCCTCGTCGGCCGGATGGCCGCGCTCGACGGCGTCACCTACGCCACCCCCTACTACGACGACCGCGTCCTGGAGGCCGCCCTGGCGGTGCGGCCCGAGGAACGGATCACGCCATGGCGGTACAAGCCCCTGATCGTGGAGGCGATGCGCGGGATCGTTCCCGAGCGGAGCCGCGCCCGCCAGACCAAGGCCAACGGAACGAGCATCGATGAGCCGGGGTTGCGCCGGCACCGCGCCGACCTGCTCGCTCTGTGCGACGACTCCCGGCTGGCTCGGCTCGGCCTCATCGACGCGGCGGCGCTGCGCGAGATCTGCCTGCGCCCCCAGTCCGAGGACGAGCTGGGCCGCCTCTACACCACTGTGGCGTGCGAGGTATGGCTGCGCGCCCACGACCGCAGGATCGCCGCGACCCGAGGGAGGACGCATGACGCTTCGCCTGCGTGACGGCATGTCGGTCGCCGAGACCGAGTACGGGATGGCGCTGCTCGACGAGAAGAGCGGCGAGTACTGGACGCTCAACCCCACCGGCCTGCTGGTCCTGCGCACGCTGCTGGACGGCGGCGATCTGGACGGGGCCGCCCGGCGGATCACCGACGAGTACGCCGTCGACCTCGACACGGCGGCCGGGGACGTGCGCGCCCTGGTCGGTGAGCTGCACGGCGCCGGCCTGATCACCGAAGGCTGACCGGCGAACGAGCCGGCCGACAAGCGAGAGGCGCGTTCCATGAGCATGCCCGAGGCCGTTTTCCGTGACCCGCGTTCCGTGCCGCCACGGACCAGGCTCCTCACGCGGGTCGTCGTGGTGGCCGCCAGGTTGCTGGCGACGCAGTCCCCGGACCGCATCCGGCGGGTGCTCACCGTCCTGCGGCGCGGAGCGCGGCCCGCCATCCCGGCCGAGGCGGCGGCCGCCCGCGCGTCCGTCGTCGCGGTGAGCCTGACGTGCGCGGGCCGCGAAGGATGCCTCGCCCGCTCGCTGGCCACGGTGCTGTTGTGCAGGCTGCGCGGCCAGTGGCCGGCCTGGTGCGTGGGGGTGCGCCGGATCCCGCCGTTCGGGGCGCACGCGTGGGTGGAGGCGGACGGCGTCATGGTCGGCGAGGAGTTCCCCGACGACTACTTCCGCACGCTCATCACGGTCCGCTAGCAAGATGATCACGCGGATCCTCATGGGACAGCGCGGCTGGGTGGTCCTGGCGGTGGTGCTGAGCCTGGCCGCGTCCGCGCTGGGGCTGACGCAGCCGCTGGTGGTGCGCGAGCTGGTCGGCGCCGCGACGGGCCCCGTCCCCTGGGGGCTGATCGCGCTCCTCGCCGGCCTGTTCGCCGCCTCGACCGCGGTGAAGGCGTTCGTGCGGTACGTCCTCGGCCGCATCGGCGAGACCGTCGTCCTCGGGTTGCGCCTGCGGCTCGTCGACCACGTCCTGCGGCTGCGGATGCGCGAGTACGAGCGCCAGCGGATCGGTGATCTCGTCTCGCGCGTCGGCACCGACACCATGGTGCTGCGCAGGGTCGTCGCCGAGGGCGTCACCGAGGCGGTCGCGGGCACGATCGTCCTCGCCGGGGTCGTCACGCTGATGGTCTGGCTCGACTGGTTCATGTCCCTGGTGGTGGCGGCGCTGGTCATCGCCGGCGCGCTGGTGCTGATCCCGGTCCTCGCCCGCACCGGCAAGGCGTCCTGGCACGCGCAGGAGGCGACCGGCGAGATGACCGCCGACCTGGAGCGCGCGCTGAGCGCCGTCCGCACGGTGCGCGCCGGGACCGCCGAAGACCGCGAGAGCGAACGGATCGCGGCGCGGGCGCGGCGGGCCTGCGCCGAGGGCGTGCGGATGGCCCGGCTCGACGCGGCCGCGGCGACCGCGAGCGACCTGGCGGTGCAGGGGTCCTTCCTGGTGATCCTGCTGGTCGGCGGCGTCCGCGTCGCCACCGGGGCGGGGTCGGTGGCCGACCTGATCGCGTTCCTGCTCTACCTGCTGTACCTGGCCGGGCCGATCGGCTCGCTCTTCGAGGCGGTGAGCGTGGTGCGGCAGGGCTCGGGCGCGCTGCGCCGCATCACCGACGTCCTCGACATGCCGAAGGAGACCGGCGCACTCCAGGGTGCCCTGGCCGACCCGGCGCGGCGGGGCGGCGACGTACTGGAGTTCCGGAACGTCTCGTTCGGCTACGCCCCCGACCGGCCCGTCCTGCGAGGGGTGTCGTTCGCCGTCCCACCGGGCGGCCACGTCGCGCTGATCGGCCGGTCCGGCGCGGGCAAGTCCACGGTCTTCGCGCTCGCCGAGCGGTTCTACGACACCGACCGAGGGATGATCCTCTTCGAGGGCCGCGACGTACGCGCCCTCGACCGCGCCCGCCATCGCGGCCGGATCGGGCTGGTCGAGCAGCACGCCCCGGTGTTCCACGGAACGCTGCGCGAGAATCTGCTGTACGCCCGGCCGGACGCGAGTGACGCCGAGCTGCGGCGGGTCATCGACCTGGCCAACCTCACCGACGTGATCGCGCGCCTGCCGGCCGGGCTCGACACCGAGGTCGGCGAGCACGGCATGCGGCTGTCCGGCGGCGAACGGCAGCGCGTCGCGCTGGCCCGCGCCATGCTCGCGCGGCCCGCCCTGCTCCTGCTCGACGAGCCCACCTCGCAACTCGACCCCGTGAACGAGGCGGCGCTGCGCACGGCCATCGACCAGGTCTCGGCCGAGTGCGCGCTGCTCGTGATCGCCCACCGGTTCGCCACCGTCCAGCCCGCCGATCACGTCATCGTCCTGGACGACGGCGAGGTGGTGGCCGCGGGTCCCCCGGCCGAGCTCATGGAGACCAGTGCCTACTACCGCGGCATGGCGACCGGCGACCCCAGCCGCGGCTTGTGTTAGCACTCACCAACTGGCAAGGAAAGGGCATTGCCGCGCTGCGCGGGGGCGGCGGCTGATGCTGCCGTCTGGCGCTGCCGTCTGGTGACCGCGTTCATGTCTACGGCGGGTCAAGGCATGCGAGAGCGGCGTTGGTCGCCCTTTTTGCGGGGTTGGTCGCCCGTCTGCGGGCCGTGAGGGGTTGGGGTTCGAACTTGGCAGCGAGGTGAGCGGGTGCCGGGGCAATGCGTCAGCGTGACCGCACTCTTGGTGAGGAAGAACCGTGCCGCGCTACGCACGGGGAAGGCTCGGCCACCCCTTTGGCGCGACCGGTCGCCCGCCTGCGGCCTGGCGTGGAGCCGGGGTTCGAGCTTGGCGGCGAGGTGAGCGGGTTGCAGGGCGGTGCGCCAGTGTGGCTGCGTACTTGGTGGTGGGGAAGTGCATTGCCGCGCTGCGCGGAGGAGGCGGGGTGCGGCTGGCGGGTGCGGCTGTGTGGCGTCCGTCCGCTGCGGCTTTGGGGCGCGTGTAGGGCTGGCCGATGTGGTGGTGACGAGGGTGGGTGGGGAGTTTGGCAAGAGCTGCCGACGCGGCCGTAACCATGAGTGCAGGTCGTTGTGTGGGGTGTGGGCGTGCCTGTAGGCCCGGTGCGGGGGGTGCGCCGGGCTGCAGGCTGGAATTTGTGGTGGGTCAGGCCGCGTGGCGGGGATCGTGCCACGGGTTGTCGGCCTGATCATCGGACGGTCTTCGTCTGGATCTCACGGCCTCGTCGGGTGGCAGTGTCCGGTAGACGTAGCGTCCGTGATCGCCTCTGCTGATGTGCATCTGCTTGGGGTTGGCGTGTTTCCACCGGTTGTGCCAGCCGCAGCAGAGCGCGAGTTTGTCGATGTCGGTGGGGCTGTTGCCCAGCGCCCACCCATCGACATGGTCGATTTCGCACAGGAAGCCGGGTACTGCACAGCCCTGTACGGCGCAGGTGTCGTAGAGGGTTTCCAGGACGTGGCGCTGGCCAGGGCTGGCGAGACGGGCGGTGCGGCCCAGGTACAGCGGCACGCCCTTGGCGCCCAGGATCAGTGTCGAGATTCCGGCGTTGAGCGCCAGGCGTCGGATCTGCGCGGCGGGAATCGGTGTGCCGTCGCGGAGCCGTCCGGGGGTGTCGCTGCCGGTCAACGTCTCCAGATGGGCGATGACAGTGATGCGGGTGTCTTTGTGGCCCTGGGACAGGACGGTGGTGAGGGCGGCGGCAGTGCGTTCGGCCAGATCCCGCTGGTCATCGGACCCGGCGGGCTTGGCCAGGGGTGCGATGACGCCGTCGAAAGTGGCGTTGTCCTCGGGGTTGAGGTAGCCGTTGATGAAGCAGCCGCCGTCCAGCGCCCGGCTCTTGACCACCCAGGACCGGTCAAAGCCGCGCTGGACGTCCTTGGGCGGCTTGTCGGTGCCGTTGACCTCGGCGATCAGATCATGGAGCTTGGTGCCGAGCCGGGCGACCTCGTCGACCGGCACCTCCTTCGCAGCGGCCTCCAGCAGGATGCCTTCACCCGCGACACAATCCTCACCGTTCTTCAGCCGCTGCACCGCCTGGGCGATCGTCGTCGCGTACCCCAACGACAACACACCGCGAGCCAGCCCCTCTCGCACCCGATCCAACCGCGGCAACTGACGAGCCAGCGTGACACGCTCCCTGATCCGGCTGTCACGCATCCCCATCCGACACCGCAACCACGCCTGCGTGGACGCCAGCCCACAACCCTTCATCTGCCCGGTGCGATCCACCACACCGATCATCCCGGCCAGCGCGCACTCATACTGGCCGATGACCACGGCCAATTTCTCGGCCAATTCCATGCACGCGGCACCCGATTCGGGGGCAGGGCGGCAGGCGAGGGTGGCGGCGATCGCCGCCGCCGCTTCCACCAACTGCGCAGTGGAAGCGGAACCGAGATCTTGGCCCGCCACGATCGAATTCATACCGTTATTCTACCGTCACGCTCTGCAATATTTTGATCCATTGTGTGATGATAGGTGGCCGTACCTGGCCATCGGTATGTTGGAACCTTGAGCCGGGTTGTCATCCCTCGGTTGTTGCGTGGTTGCGGACGGGGTGAGTCGGAGATTAGGCCGGTTGCTCAAGGCGACGGTTGAGCGGAGCCGAAGTGACCCAATGCGCATATGTGTGGCTTTTCTGGGGTTGCGGTCACGTTGGCTGAGGTTGCGGGAGTCTGGCCATGTGTGGAGAGTAGAGGTGGGCTGTGACCTGGGGTGGCAGCAAAATCCGCGCTCCGCGCGACCAAGGCACGAACCTCAGCCGCCAGCGCACCCGAACGCACCGGACCGCCCCCGGCCCGCTCCCTTCTTTCTTGTCGATGCCACTTTTAAGATCTCCAGCCCCGCCCAACCCACCAGCCGGGTGGAATGGTGCTTCAGAGGGGTGACCGATGCCGCCCACCGCGAAGCGGAAAAGCAGTAATCCGCAGACGCACAAATCCGCACAGAGGTACAAACCTGGTGCACCCACAAGAGGAGGTAGGTAGGCAGGTGCACACCCCGCAGGTATAGGAAAGCCTCAAGCCTCCCGCAACCTTCTTTTGTCGCTGCCGATGTTCGAAGCGAAGTCGCGCGAAGCCGCGGCTGGACGACCGCACTGACCAAAGGGGCGACTGTTGCCGCCAATGATCGCCTCGAGATTGATGCGACAACCCTTACCGCCGACCGACCCTTACCGCCGACCGACGTCCCTGCTTCGGTGCCGACCTGGGTACCCGACGAAGTGACCATTGTCGGCCTTGATCATTTCTCGGGTGCGCCCTGTGCGCCGGGAGCCGGCGGGACTCCGGTCCCGCTTGTCGAGGGCCTCTGCTGGGGGTTGGCCCTCACACGTCGGCGGCTGGGCGGTTGCGGTGCTGGTGGACGGCGAGCGGTTGGGAGAGAAAGCTAAAGGTAAGGTCAGGGTTCATGACAATGCGCCTGGCCGATATCGCGGCCCATGCGGGGGTCAGCGAGGCGACGGTGAGCCGGGTGCTCAACGGGAAGCCGGGCGTGGCGGCGGGGACGCGGCAGGCGGTGCTCACGGCGCTGGACGTGCTCGGATACGAGCGGCCGCCTCGGTTGCGGCAGCAGAAGGCCGGGTTGATCGGGCTGATCGTGCCGGAGCTGAGCAATCCGATTTTTCCGGCGTTCGCGCAGATCATCGAGAACGCGCTGGCGTTGTCGGGGTACGCGGCGGTGCTCTGCACGATGACTCCCGGAGGGATCCGGGAGGACGACTACACCGACCTGCTGCTGGAGCGGGGAGTGTCGGGGATCATCTTCGTCAACGGGGAGCACGCCGATTCGCAGTCGGACGTGTCGCGGTACCGGCGGCTGATCGATCGGGGGCTGCCGGTCGTGCTGATCAACGGGTATCGCGAGGAGATTCCGGCTCCGTTCATCTCGAACGATGACACCGCCTCGCTGGAGATGGCCGTCGCGCATCTGGCCGCGCTGGGGCATCGGCGGATCGGGCTGGCGGTGGGGCAGTCGCGGTTCGTGCCGTCGATCCGGAAGACCGAGGGCTTCCGGCGGGGCATGAAGCAGCTTGGTGTGGAGGACGATCTCGTCGTCCATTCTCTGTTCACGGTGGAGGGCGGGCAGGCGGCGGCGCAGCAGCTGATCGACCGGGGGGCCACGGCGATCTGCTGCGGCAGCGACATCATCGCGATCGGGGCCATCCGGGGGGTGCGGCAGCGGGGGTTGCGGGTGCCGGAGGACGTGTCGGTGGTGGGGTTCGACGACTCGCCGATGACGGCTTATCTGGATCCGCCGTTGACCACGGTGCGGCAGCCGGTGCGGGAGATGGGGCTGGCGGCGGTGGCGAATCTGCTGGAGGAGATCGGGGGCACCCGGGCGCCGCGCGCGGAGCTGCTTCACCGGCCCGAGCTGGTCGTACGCCGCTCCACGGCACCGGTCCGCATGGCGGCCGCTAAGTAACGGTTACGTTTCGAGCCATTGACAGTGGCGTGGCTCACGGTCTTTCCTTCGTGGGAGCGCTCCCACAGGCAACGAGCGAGAGGGGTCCGGTCATGAGACGCGGGCTGACAACAGGGATCGCCGCCGTGCTGGCCGGGCTGCTGACGACAGCGGCGGCCGGCTGCGGCGGTGACGATGACGGCGGCGAGAAGTCGGGCGGCAACATCGAGCTGACCGTCGACATCTTCGGCGAGTTCGGTTACGACCAGCTCTACAAGCAGTACGAGGCGGCACACCCGAACGTCAAGATCAAGCAGCGCAAGGTCGACACGCTCGACAACTACAAGCCGCGGCTCCAGCAGTGGATCGCGACCAACAGCGGCGCCGGCGACGTGGTCGCGCTCGAAGAGGGCATCCTGCCGCTCTACATGCAGCAGAAGGGCAAGTTCGTCAACCTGTACGACTACGGCGGCCGGGAGCTCCAGAACAACTTCCTGCCGTGGAAGTGGCAGATGGGCATCAGCCCGGACGGCCAGCAGCTCGTCGGCCTCGGCACCGACATCGGGCCGCTCGGCATGTGCTACCGGAAGGACCTGTTCAAGAAGGCGGGCCTCCCGACGGAGCGGGACGCGGTCTCCAAGCTCTGGCCGACGTGGGACGCCTACTTCCAGACCGGGCAGAAGTTCACCGGCAAGGCCTCGGGGACCAAGTGGCTCGACGGGCCCACGGCGATCTTCCGTACCACCGTGCTGCAGAACGCCGGCGCGGGACCGGGCTACAGCTTCTTCGACAAGAGCAACAACCTGGTGTTCGACACCAACCCGGCCATCAAGACCGCGTTCGACACGTCGCTGAAGTTCGAGCAGGCGAAGATGACCTCGGACATGTCGATCTTCACCCCGCCGTGGCAGACCGCGCTGAAGCGCGACACGTTCGCCACGATCCCGTGCCCGTCCTGGATGCTCGGCGGCATCGAGGAGTTCTCCGCCGGCTTCGGCAAGGGCAAGTGGGACGTCGCGGCGGTGCCGGGCGGCAGCGGCTACTGGGGCGGCTCGTGGCTGGCGGTGCCCAAGCAGACCAAGCACGCCAAGGAGGCCGCCGACCTCGTCAAGTTCCTGACCAACCCGCAGGGACAGACGGCCGCGTACAAGGACAAGAACGTCTTCCCCTCGTCGCCGCAGGCCGCGCAGGACCCGACGGTGTCCGGCGCCAAGAGCACCTACTTCGGTGACGCCCCGGTCGGCAAGATCTTCGGTGACATGGCCGCCCAGGTGAAGCCGGTCTACCTCGCGCCCAAGAACGAGGACGTGCGCGCGGCGGTCGAGAACGTCCTGATCGCGGTGGGCCAGGGCAAGGTCAAGCCCGAAGAGGCCTGGGCCAAGGCGGTCGACGCCGCCAAGAAGGCCGCCCGGTAGTTCCGAGCCCGCCCGCCCGTACGGCTCAGAGCCGGTCAGCTTCAAGCCGGTCAGTTCAGAGGCAGTCAGCTTCGAGGCGGTCGGCTCAGAGTCGGCCAGCTTCAAGCCGGTCAGCTTCGAGCCGTGCGGTTCCGGGGCCAAGCGGTCCCGGGCCGTGCAGCTCCGGGCCGTGCGGTTCCCAGCCGTGTGAGCCCGGGCCGCGCAGCTCCAGCCGCTCGGCTTCGAGCTCCGTTTGTTCTCAGCCGCGGTGGTGGTGCCGCGATTCCAGGACGATCCGGCACCACCATCGCCCCCACCGTCGAAAGGAGGCCGCATGAGCGTGGACCTTCGCCCCACCCGGAACGGCGGCCCGCCGAAGGCCGCGGAGCCGGAGGCCCCGCGCCGCACCTGGCGGGCCCGCCTCGCCCGGTTCGATCTGAAGGCCTCCCCCTATCTCTTCATCTCGCCGTTCTACCTGGTGTTCCTGGTGTTCGGCGCGTTCCCTCTCGCCTACACGCTCTGGGTCTCCCTGCACGACTGGGGGCTGGCCTCCGGTACGCGCAAGTGGGTCGGCCTGGAGAACTACAGCTATCTCCTCGGGGACGAGGACTTCTGGCACGCTGTCGTCAACACGATCGGCATCTTCTTCCTGGCGACCGTCCCGCAGCTGCTGCTGGCCCTCTTCCTCGCCAACGCGCTCAACCGGCGGATGCGGTCTCCCACGCTGTTCCGCATCGGCATGGTCGCGCCGCTCATCACCTCCACCGCGGCCGTCGCGATCGTGTTCACCCAGCTCTTCGACCGTGACTACGGCTTCGTCAACTGGGGCCTGGACCTCATCGGCATCAGTGCCATCGACTGGCAGGCGAGCCGCGGCTGGTCGTGGGTGGCGATCTCGGCGATGGTCAACTGGCGCTGGATCGGCTACAACGCGCTGATCTACCTGGCCGCGATGCAGGCGATCCCCAAGGACCTGTACGAGGCGGCGGCGATCGACGGGGCCTCCCGGATCCGGCAGTTCTGGCAGATCACGGTGCCGATGCTGCGGCCGACGATCATCTTCACGGTGATCATCTCGACCATCGGCGGGCTGCAGCTGTTCACCGAGCCGGTGCTGTTCAGCGTGGGCACCCCGAACCGCATGGACGGCGGCCCGGTGCACCAGTTCCAGACCGTGACGATGTACATGTTCGACAACGCGTTCGGCCATGACCGGTACGGCTACGGCGCGACCGTGGCCTGGGCCCTCTTCCTGCTCATCATCATCTTCTCGCTGCTCAACTTCGTGTTCGTGCGGCGCACCGGAGGCACGAAATGACCACGCTCTCGCCGGCCCGCCGCCAGCGCGGGCCGTCCCGGCGCGGGCCGGGCAAGCGCGGGCCGGCCCGGCGGATGCGCGGGCTCTGGGACGCCAGCCCGCTGACCTATCTCACGCTGATCGTGGCGCTGGCGCTGTCGATCTTCCCGATCTACTGGATGATCGTCGTGGCGACGCGCACGAACGACGTCGTCTCGGACGTGCCGCCGCCGGTCCTGCCGGGCGGGAAGCTCGGCGACAACGTGAGCCGCCTGTTCGGCACCGAGGACGTCTACTTCGCCAAGGGCCTGATCAACTCGTTCATCGCGTCCGGCGCGGTCACGATCTCCACGGTGTTCTTCGCCTCGCTGGCCGGGTTCGCGTTCGCCAAGCTGCGCTTCCGCGGCAAGAACGGCCTGCTGCTGACGATCATCGCGACGATGATGATCCCCGTCCAGATGGGCATCGTGCCGCTCTACATGATCATGGTGGAGCTGGGCTGGCAGAACAAGCTGCAGGCCGTCATCATCCCGTTCCTGGTCACCGGGTTCGGCGTGTTCATGATGCGGCAGTACGCCGACCAGGCGGTGCCCGACGAGCTCATCGAGGCGGCCCGCGTCGACGGCTGCACCACGTTCGGCATCTACTGGCGCGTCGTGCTGCCCGCGCTGCGCCCGGCGGCCGGCGTGCTCGGGCTCTTCACGTTCATGCAGACGTGGAACGAGTTCATGTGGCCGCTGGCGGTGCTGACGCCCGACAACCCCACCGTGCAGTTGTCCATCAACAACCTGGCCAACGCCTATTTCAAGGACTACACGCTCATGTTCGCCGGGACGACCATCGCGATCCTCCCGCTGCTGGTCGTGTTCGTCGTGTTCGGCCGCCAGATCATCGGCGGCATCATGGAAGGTGCGATCAAGGCGTGACATCCCTACAGCGGTCTTCCGGCCAGCAGCCTTCCGGCCAGCACCCGTTCCCCGCGGACTTCCGCTGGGGCGCCGCCACCGCCGCGTACCAGATCGAGGGCGCGGCCGCCGAGGACGGGCGCGGGCCGTCGGTCTGGGACACCTTCGCCCGGACGCCCGGCAAGGTGCTCGGCGGCGACACCGGCGACGTGGCCGTCGACCATTACCACCGGTTCCGCGAGGACGTCGCGCTGATGGCCGACATGGGCCTGCGCGCGTACCGCTTCTCGGTCTCGTGGTCGCGGATCCAGCCGTACGGTTCCGGGCCCGCCAACCTGCGCGGCCTCGACTTCTACCGGCGCCTGGTGGACGAGCTCCTCGGCGCGGGCATCGAGCCGTGGCCGACGCTCTACCACTGGGACCTGCCCCAGACGCTCGAGGACGCCGGCGGCTGGCCGGAACGCGACACCGCGCACCGCTTCGCCGACTACGCGACGCTCGTGCACGACGCCCTCGGCGACCGCGTCCGGCACTGGACGACGATCAACGAGCCGTGGTGCGCCGCGTTCCTCGGATACGCCTCGGGCGAGCACGCGCCCGGCCGGCTCGAACCGGCCGCCTCGCTGCACGCCGCGCACCACATGATGCTCGGGCACGGCCTCGCCGTCGAGGCGATGCGCTCGCGGCGCCCCGACAACCGTTTCGGCGCCGCGGTCAACCTCTACGCGATCTCCCCGGCGAGCCCCGTCAACGCCGACCTGGACGCCGCCCGCCGCATCGACGGGATGCAGAACCGGTTCTTCCTCGACCCGCTCCTGCGCGGCGCCTACCCGGCGGACGTGCTGACGGACCTGGAGGGCCTCGGCTTCGACGTCGCCATCAAGGACGGCGACCTGGCCACGATCAACCAGCCGATCGACCAGCTCGGCGTCAACTACTACTCGCGGTTCACCGTCTCGGGGTTGCCGGGCGAGGCGACGCAGGCGGTGTCGTCCCCGTTCTCCTCCCACTCCCCCTGGGTCGGCAGCGACTTCGTGCGGTTCGTCGACGGCGGGCGGCCGGTCACCGGGATGGGCTGGGAGATCGACGAGAGCGGCCTGCACGAGATCCTGACCCGGCTGCACACCGAGTACCCGCGGGTCGACCTCTACATCACCGAGAACGGGGCCGGCTACGACGAGACCCTGAACGGCGACGACACGATCAACGACCACGAGCGCGTGGCCTATCTCGACGCGCATCTGCGGGCCTGCCACACGGCCATCAGCGATGGCGTACCCTTGCGCGGCTACTTCACGTGGTCGTTGCTGGATAATTTCGAGTGGTCATGGGGCTACTCCAAGCGTTTCGGCCTGGTCCACGTCGACTACGCCACGCAGCGGCGGGTGCCCAAGGAGAGCGCGCGCTGGTACGCGGCGGTGATCCGGCAGGGCGGACTGCCCGTCCGCCGCTGACGAGACGCCGCTGACGAGAAGGGGGCGGACTGAGCCGATGAAGGTCCGATGACGGTGCGGCGCGCGCAGGCGCGCCCCACCCTGGAGGAAGTGGCGGCCCGGGCCGGGGTCGGGCGGGGCACCGTCTCGCGCGTCATCAACGGGTCGCCGCGGGTGAGCGAGCAGGCCCGCGAGGCGGTGCTCCAGGCGATCGACGAGCTGGGGTACGTGCCGAACCGGGCCGCCCGGACGCTGGTCACCCGGCGCACCGACACGGTGGCGCTGGTCGTGGCCGAGTCCGAGCAGCGGCTGTTCGATGAGCCGTTCTTCGCGGGGATCATCCGGGGGATCAGTTCCGAGCTGAACGCCACCGGGCTGCAGATGCTCCTCGCGCTGGCGCAGTCGCCCGACGAGTACGCCCGGCTGGAGCACTACCTGACCGGGCAGCACGTCGACGGGGTGCTGCTGACCTCGCTGCACGGCGACGACCCGCTGCCCGCCAAGCTGGAGGCGGGCGGCGTGCCGACCGTGCTCGGCGGCTGCCCGCCCGGGCTCTCCCCCGTCAGCTACGTGGACGTCGACAACCGCAACGGCGCGCGGCAGGCCGTCGAGTACCTCGTCGAGCAGGGCCGCCGGCGGATCGCGACGGTGGCCGGCCCGCAGGACATGGGCGTGGGCATCGACCGGCTCGCGGGCTACCGCGACGCGGTCGCCGCGGCCGGGCTGCCCGAGCTGATCGCGTACGGCGACTTCGGCGAGGCGAGCGGCGGCACCGCGACCGAGGAACTGCTGGCCCTGGAGCCCGGGCTCGACGCGATCTTCGCGGCGGACGACCCGATGGCGCTCGGCGCGATGCACGTCCTGCACAAGGTCGGCCGCCGCATCCCCGAGGACGTCGCGGTCATCGGCTTCGAAGACTCGGCCCGCGCGCCGCTGGCCGACCCGCCGCTCACCAGCGTCCACCAGTCGAACGAGGAGATGGGCCGGCAGATGGCCCGGCTGCTGATCTCCCGCATCCAGGGCGAGCAGGTCGCCGCCCCCGTCGTCATCCTGGAGACGCACCTGGTGCTCCGCGACTCGGCCTGATCGCGACTGGCTCGATCACGCCGCGTTCGCGGAGCACCGGCGCGCCCGGCCCGATCGGACCGGGCCGGGCGGGGGCAAGCCGGTCAGCTTGCGCGGCAGGCCGTGCCGTTGAGGGCGAACGTGGCGGGCGCCGCGTTCGTCCCGGTGTACGAGGCGTTGAAGCCGATCGAGGCCGAGGCCCCGGCGGCGAGCGTGCCGTTCCAGGAGGCGTTGGCGGCCGTCACGTCCCGTCCGGTCTGCGACCATCCGGCGTTCCAGCCCTGGGTGACCTTCTGGTCACCGGGGAAGGCGAACGTGAGGCGCCAGCCGTTGATCGGCGTGGTTCCGCGGTTGGTGACGGTGACCGCGGCGGTGAAGCCCGCGTTCCACTGGCTCTCCACCTTGTAGGCGACCGCGCAGGCGGCGGTGGGGCCGGGGTCGCCGGGGGTGCCTCCGAGGGCCGTGCGGAGCGCGTTGTACGCGGGCTTGGGCCTGAGGTTCTCGTCGTACGGCAGCGCGGCGCCCTCCCCGGGGAAGACGCTCGGGATCCAGGAGTACTTGTCGGTGTAGTCCCAGATCGTGATCCCGACGCAGCGGGAGACCGCCAGGCACGCCTTGGTGACGTCGGAGTACCAGGTGGCCTGGGTAGCGAGTTTGGTGGCGTCCGCAGGCAGGTTCATGCGGATGTCCAGCTCGGTGATGGCCACGTCCACGCCGAGGTCGGCGAAGCGCCGCAGGTTCTCCTGCATCTTGTACGGGAAGCCGTACTGCAGCGCCAGATGCCCCTGGAATCCAACGCCGTCGATGGGCACGCCCTGCGCCTTGAGCGACTTCACCAGGTTGTACATGCCGTCGCTCTTCGCGCCGAGCCCGTCGGTGTTGTAGTCGTTGATGTAGAGCTTGGCGGCGGGGTCGGCCGCGCGGGCGGCGCGCAGCGCGTCGGCGATGTAGCTCTGGCCGAGCGTGCGGTAGAAGACGGAGTCGCGGAACGTGCCGTCCTCGTTGAACGGCTCGTTCACCACGTCCCAGTGCGCGAGCTTGCCCTTGAAGTGGGTGGCCACGGTCGTGACGTGGTTCTGCAGGATGGAGCGCAGTTCGGTGGCGGGAAAGCCTCCGTTCGACACCCAGCCCGGCAGCTGGCTGTGCCAGACGAGCGTGTGCCCGCGCACGCGCTGGGAATTCCTCTGAGCGAGAGCGACGACCTCATCTCCGCGTGCGAAGGAGAACTGTCCTCGCTGCGGTTCGGTCGCGTCCCATTTCATCGAGTTGCCGGGAGTGATCGAATTGAATTCGCTTCCCAGGATCGCGACATAGGGCGCGTCGGTCAGCTCGGGATTGTCGGTGGCCGAGCCGAAGTAGCGGCCTTTGGCCGCGGCGAGTTCGCCCAGCGTCGGTTCGGCGGCCTGCGCGGGCGGGACGACGAGGGCCACCAGGAGGGCTAGCGCGAAAACGAGTGCGAGCAGGGGTTGAGACGGACGGGGCGGGAGCATCGAACTGCCTTTCTGCGCGTGGAAATGCCTACCGGCCCCAGATATGGGAGCGCTCCCACATCACCTCGACGATAACCCGTCCCGCAGGCACTGGGAAGGCCCGAACAGGTCCGAAAATCTGATCTTCGCCGGAGGCCTTCCCGCGGCAGACCCCCTTGCCGAGCCCCCGCCATAACCATTGTGTCTTACGTCTTGACAGGAAAAGGGAAGGCTCTCCAGGCTGTTTGGGAGCGCTCCCATATCCCGCACCTCGTAGCGCCTTCCCCGCGGGTGGGAGCGCTCCCACGCAATTGCCATCAGCGAAAGTGGAGGACGGGGTGTCGAGGTTAATGGTCGAGGGGCCGGCCGATGACGTGGTCCGGAACGGGACACGTCGCTGGGCCCCGCATCTCTGGTGGATCGCCCTCGCCGTGGGGGTGGGCGGTGCCGCCTTCGTCTGGCAGGGGACGTCGCACCGGCGGGAGATCGACGCGGTCTGGGAGCTGGCGGTCAAGCTGATCGCGTTCGCCTGCCTGTGCTGCGCGATCGCCCTCTTCCCGTGGGCGTCGCGAAAGCTCTACTGGCTGCTGTACGTGCCGTTCGTCTTCTTCACCGGCTACCTGATCCCGCGGATCAGCTGGTTCTACTACGGCGACACCGGGCGGGAGCGGTCCGACGCCTTCTACACCCATCTCTACCTGCTGCTCTACCCGGGTCTCGTGCTCACGGTCGCGGCGGCCTACCGGCTCGGCGGCGGCTCGCCGGGCCGCTGCCTGAAGATCATGGCCACCGGCATCCTCATCGTGTTCTCCGGCTTCCTCGACCTCATGTGGTACACGATCAATCCGGTCGACCGGCCCGGCGTCATCGACGCCCCGCACATCAACCTGTTCACCGGCGGGCCGATCTCGTTCGGCGCGACGATCCTGTTCGCACTGGCGCACGTCCCGGTGATCGTGGGGGTCAACCTGCTTCCCCTCGACCGCTGGATCGGCCGCCTGCTCGGCGCGGGGGTGGCGCGTGGTGACGACCGCTGAGGCCATCGGGATCTCGGTGGCCGCGCCCGCCTACAACGAGGCGGCGAACATCGCGGCCGCGGTGACCGAGTGGCGGGACTACCTGGAGCGGAACCCGGCGGTCGGCGCCTTCGAGATCGTCGTGTGCGACGACGGCAGCACCGACGCCACGCGCGCCATCCTCGACGCGCTGCCCTGCCCCGAACTCGTCGTCGTCGGGCTCGACCGCAACCGCGGCGCGGGCGCCGCCATCGCCGAGGCGATCGCGCACACCCGGCTGGACTGGGTGGTGCTGCTGGACTCCGACGGCCAGTTCCCGATCGCCAACCTCGACGGATTCATCGAGCGTATCGCGGCCGGGGACGGGGTCGCCCTCTCCGGCGCGCGGATCAGGAAGGCGGACGGGCTCGCCTACCGCTGGGGCTCGGCCGCCAGCGGCGCGGTGAGCAACCTCCTGCACCGCACCCGCTACCGCGACTTCAACTCGGTGTTCAAGGTGGTGCACGGCCCGCTGTTCCGGTCGCTGCCCCTGGAGTCGACCGGGATGAACTGCTCGACGGAGATCACCGCCCGGGTGACCGAGCTCGGGCACACCTGGGTGGAGCTCCCGATCGAGCACCGGGAACGCGGCGGGGGCAGCCGCGGGTGGCGGTTCTGGCGCGGGGCCCGCGACCGTGCCCTGGTCGTGGCCTATCTCGGCTATCACCACTGGCTGGTCCGCCGGGGCGTCCTGCGCGCCTCGTCGGCCGGGACGGAGGTGAAGCGGTGAGCGCGCGGCGCCCCGGCCGGTTCGACGTCGCCATGTTCAACGGCGGCCGCGGCGGAGCGCACATCGCGCGCCGGCTGCTGCGCACACCGGGTGCCGGGCTGACCCTGCTGATCAACGGATACGACAACGGGCTGTCGACGGGCGCGCTCCGCCGCTATCTGCCCGGGATGCTGGGGCCGTCGGACTTCCGCAAGAACCTGGCCCTCCACCTCGACGCCGCCGACCCCGGACAGGCCGCCCTCCTCGCCGTCCTGGAGCATCGCCTGCCACCCGGGACCACGGCCGGCGATCTCAGCCGTCTCGTCGACGCGCTGGCCGACTCCGGACGCGTTCCCCCTGAGCGCGCGGGCCTGGCGGCGTTCGCCGGGACGGAGGCGTCCACTGAGGTGAAGGCGTCCATCGGACTGGAGGCGTCCGCCGGGCTGGAGGCATTCGCCGCTCTGCCGCGGCGGGCCCGCGCGGCGATCGCCGCGGATCTGGCGGCCTTCCGCCACCGGCTCGACCAGGACCCCGGCGGGCTCGACCTCGGCGACTGCGCGCTCGGCAACCTCGTCTTCGCCGGCGCCCACCTGCGTTCCGGCGGGGACTTCAACGCCGCTGTGCGCGCCTGCGCCCGGACGTTCCGGACGCCGGCCCGCCTTCTCAACGTGACCAGCGGTGAGAACGCCTACCTGGCCGCGCTCAAGGAGAACGGGCGGCTGCTCGCCGACGAGGCCGACCTGGTCGCGCCGCAGGATTGCAGCGCCGTCACCGATCTCTTCCTGCTCCGGGAGCCGATGACCGCGCGGGACCGCGCCGAGCTGGAGGGGCGTCCGGCCGAGCGGATCCGGCGAACCCTGGCGGGCCGCGCGGCCGCGGTGTCGCCGAACCCCGAGGCGCTGGCGGCGATCCGGGAGGCCGACCTCATCGTGTACGGTCCGGGCACCCCGCACTCGTCGTTGTGCCCCAGCTATCTCACGCCCGGCGTGGCGGACGCGATCGAGACCGGCCGGGCCGCGGCCAAGGTCTTCGTCGTCAACCTCCGGGAAGATCATGACGTCCAGGGGCTGAGCGCCGCCGGGCTCGTCGATCTCACGCTGGCCTACCTCGGCGACCCGCTCAACGAGCGGGGAACCATCACCCATGTCCTCTGCCACCGCGACGGCACATCGCGGCCGGGCGTTCCGGCGCCGCCGGGACTCGCCGACGGCGGCACCTTCGCCGGGGCGAGGTGGATCATCGCCGATCTGGAGGACCCCGAACGGCCGGGCACGCACTGCGGGCATCGTGTGACGGCCATCCTCGCCAGGCTCGCGGGGCACCCCGCCGTGCCGTGCGAGGTGGCGCTGGCGGCCGCCGGATGAGCGCGCGCGACAGGGAGATCGCCGGGCGGCGCGTCTGGTTCTGCGATCTCGACGGGACGCTCGTGGACTCCGCCCCCGTGCACGAAGCGGCCTTTCGCGCCGCGCTCGCGGAGCTGGCGCCCGCGCTGCTCGCCTCGTTCCGGTACGACGCCTTCACCGGTGCGAGCACGGCGGACGTGATCGCGGCACTCGGCGCCGGCCCCAAGGTGGCCGGCCGCCTCGTCCGGCGCAAGCAGGCGCTCTATCGCGAGCACGTCGACGCGGGCCGGGTGCGGTTGCTTCCCGGCGCCCGGCGGCTGCTGACCCGCCTGACGGTGCGGGGCCACGCGACCTACCTGGTCACCAGCGGCAGCCGCGGATCGGTCGAGCGCGTCCTGGCCGCCTCCGCCCTGGACGGATTCTTCCGTGGCGTCCTCACCGCGGACGACGTCCCGGTGGGCAAACCCGACCCGGGCTGCTACCGGGAGGCCTGCCGCCGGTGGTCCCCCGACCCGGCCGACGCCGTCGCCGTCGAGGACTCCGCGGCGGGGGTCGCGGCGGCGGTGGGCGCCGGGCTGCTGACGCTCCAGGTGCACGCGGCGTCCCCGGCCCCCGGGGCGGTGCCGGTCGATGGCCTGACCAGCCTCGTGGCCCTGCTCGACGCGCCGGTCCCCGCTCCAGGGGGTGGTCAGCTGTGACGCGGGCTGCGACGGGGAAGAGCCTTTGCGCGGTGATCCCGGCGGCCGGGCACGGCACCCGGCTCGGGGGCACCGTCCCGAAGGTCATGCTGGAGATCGCCGATGGTGTCACGGTGTGGCATCTCCTGTACCGGCGGCTGCGCCCCTGGGTCGATCACGTCCACGTCATCGTGTCGCCGACAGGAGAACCCCCCTTCCGCCGTCTCGTGGACACCGGCATGGAAACGGGCGAGATCGAGCGCGGAACCGTGTCGGTGAGCGTGCAGGAAAAGCCGACCGGCATGGGGGACGCCATCTTCGGCGCCGCCGAGATCTGGGAGTCGTACGACGGGATTTTGGTGGTCTGGGGTGACCAGGCGAACCTGTCGTCGGCCACCGTGGGCGAGGTCGTGCGCGTCCAGTCCCAGGTCTCTGTGGGGGCGGTCCTCGCCGTCCCCCTCGTCCCCATGCCGGATCCGTACGTCCAGTACGACCTGGAGGCCGGCGCGTTACGGCGGGTGCGGATGTCCCGCGAGGGAGACCGATGCAGGCCCGGCGGCCTCAGTGACGTCGGCGTCTTCTGCCTCAGCACGAGCAGCGGCGGCCTGCGGCGGGCTTGGGAACGTTACCTGGACGAGGCGACCCCGGGCGCCGTCACCGGGGAGATCAATTTCCTGCCGTTCCTGCCGTACCTCGTGCGGGCCCACGGCTGGGAGACCCGGGTGGTCCCGGTCGCCGATCCCGACGAGGCACGCGGCATCAACACCAGGGACGACCTGGAGTTCGCACAACGGGTGTTCCAGCGGTGCGCGGACTGACGGCGCCCGGCCGCCCTGCCGGAGACCTGCGCGAACGGGCGGCGCGCGCGCTCGGCGGGCACGGGTGGGCGGCCGGCCCCACGCTGGTCAGCACCCTGGCCAGCGGCACCGCGGCGGCCACCACCCTCGTGATCGCCGGGTTGACGGGGGCCGCGGAGTTCGGCCACTACACCGTGGTGGTGTCGATCGCCCTGATCGTGACCGTCGGCATGCTGATGAGCCTGCACTACGTGATGTTCCAGGAGCTGCCCCGGTCCGAGCCCGCGGCGCGCCCGGCACTGATGACGACGGCGTCGCTGTCCACGCTCGTGCTGGGCATCGGGTTCCTGCTGCTGACCGTGCCGTTCGCGCCGTTGCTGGCCGTGCCGCTCGGCGTCGACTCCCCCACGGTCATTCTCGCCGTCGCGCTGGCGCTGTCCATGACCCTGAACCAGCTGGCGGAGAGCTTCCTGCGCGGGCTGAAGCGGTACGCGTACGTGGCGGCGCTGAAGCTGATCGTCGCCGTGGTGTATCTCGCGGGCTCGGTGTTCTGCCTCCTCGTGCTGGACGTCCAGGACGCCGGCCGCTATCTCGCCGGGCTGATCGTCACCAATCTCGTCTTCGCCGCCGTGGCGGTGACGGGCCTGGAGATCAGACCGCGCGCGTGGTCGGCGGCGCTGGCGCGTTCGCTGTACCGGCACGGCGCGTACGTGACGGTCATCGCCGCGTTCACCGGCGTGCTGTTCGGAGTGGACGTGATCTTCCTCAACCACTGGGCGAGCCGGGCCGACGTCGGCGTGTACTCCATCTACAGCGGCTTCCCGCGGCGGCTGCTCGGCGTGGTGTTCTTCGACGGGATCGGGCTGATCCTCATGCCCACCCTGGCCACGATGGACAAGCCCGAGTTGTTCCGCCGTCTCGCACGGATCGCGCCGCCCGCAGGCGCGGCCACGGCGCTGGTGTCGTTCGCGGCGGGCCTGGTCTTCTTCTTCCTGCTGCGCGGCCACTACCCGTACTCGCCGGTGCTGCTGGCGCTGTCCGCGGCCGGGATCGGGCTGCACGCGATCTTCCATGTCTACGCGGCCGCCCTGTCGATGAGCGGCGTGCGCGGAGCCAGGGTCCTCATCGGCTGCCTGGCCGCGGGAACGCCCGTCGCGCTGGCCTGCCAGCCGGCCTGCATCGCGTGGTGGGGGCTCATCGGGGGGCTCGTCGGCTTCGCCCTGACCAATCTCGTCCTCGTGGCCATAGTGATCATCGCCGCCGGCCGGGCGTACCCGCGGCCGGCCCTGACGACGGAGCCAGTGCAGTGAGACCAGTGCAGTGAGACCAGCACAGTGAGGCCAGCGCAATGAAGATCGCCTACATCGTCACCCAGTACCCGCCCGCCGTCACCGCCGGTCTCGGCCGCTACGTCGAGAGGATCACGCCGTACCTGGCCCGGCGCCACCGGCTGGCCGTGTTCACCCTGAACGACGGGAGCCTGCCGGAGCACGAGCGCGACGGCGCCGTCACCGTGCACCGGCCCCGCACCCTCCTCGCCTCGGCCGGGCGAGGCCGCCGGCTCAACCGCACCCGGCGGCACGAGTTCCTGCTGCTGACGGCCCATGTCGTCATGAGCAACTGGCGGTATTTCCTGCGGCTGCGCCGGACGAGCCGGGACGAACGGCCCGATCTGGTCGCGGTCCACGACTCGACGAACTTCCTGTCCGCGCTGCTCTGCCATTACGTGCTGCGGCTGCCGATCGTCTACCACGTCCACACCACGGAGTACGGGGTCGCGCCGCAGCGCACCATCATCGACCCGCTCAACGTGTTCGCGGCCGTCGAGCGGCACCTCGGCAGGATCGCGCGGCGCGTCGTGGTCCCCACGCCCGACGTGCGCGAGCAGCTGGTCGCGGCCGGGTGGACGGGGACGGCGATCGACGTGGTGTGCCTGGGCGGCACGTTCGAAGCGGTGCTCGCCGACCCCGGCTTCGACCGGGACAAGCTCCGCGCCCGCGCCGCCGACCGGCGCGCCCTGCTCGGGATCCCGGCGGCGGCCCCGGTGCTGCTGTTCGTCGGCCGCCTCGAACGGCAGAAGGGGATCTACCAGCTGCTGGAGGCGATGCGGGAGATCGCCCCGGCCGTCCCCGGCCTGCGGTTGGTCGCGGTTGGCGAGGGAGACATCGAGGGTGTCCGCCGGATCGTGGCCGGCGCGGGTCTGGACGGCGACGTTCTGGCCTCCGGCGAGTTCGTCGAGGCTTCGGAGCTGCTGGAGTACTACGAGATGGCCGACGCCTGCGTCTTCCCCTCCCTCTACGAACCGTTCGGCCTGGTGGCGACGGAGTCCATGGCGATGGCCAGGGCGACGATCCTCGGGGACGGCTTCTCCCAGATCTTCCTGGGCGACCCGGCGTCGCCCTCAGCGGAGTTCGTGCGCGCGGACGATCCCCAGGACATCGCCGCCGCCGTGATCGGTGTTCTGACCGACCCGGCACGGCGCCGGGCGCTCGCCGAACAGGGCGAGCGCCTCGTCCGCGAGCGGCTGAGCTGGGCGCGCGCGGCCGAGGAGACGCTCGCGGTCTACCGGGACGCGGCGCGCACGTCGAGGAAGGAAGAGCTGTGACGACCGTCTCCCTGATCGTCCCGTGCCACAACGCGGCCCGGACGTTGCGGCTCTGCCTGGAATCGGTGCTGGCCCAGACGCGCCGTCCCGACGAGATCGTCGTGGTGGACGACGCCAGCGGCGACGACTCGGCGGCGATCGCGGCCGAGCTCGGCGCCCGCGTGATCCGGCTTCCCGAGAACCGGGGCGTGTCGGCCGCCCGCAACATGGGCGTGGCCGGCACCTCCGGGGATGTCATCTTCTTTCTCGACTCCGACGTGGCGCTGCGGCCGGACGCGATCGAGAACGCGCTGGCGATCCTGGAAGCCGACCCCGCCTGCAACTGCGCGTGGGGCATCTACGAACCCGAGCCGCTGATCGACGACGGTCCCGTCGAGTGGTACCGGATCCTGCACGCCGTCAACTGGGGCACCCGCCAGACGGGCGAGGTCACCGGCGTCGTGTTCGCGCTCGCGGCGATCGGCCGCGCGACGTTCGCCGAGACCGGCGGGTTCGACGAGAGCCTGCGCGACTGCGAGGACATCGAGTACGGCCACCGCCTGGTGCGGCGGACCCGCATCGTGCTCACCGACACGATCCGGGGCCGCCACGACGACGGGCACCGGCTGCTGCCGATCCTCGCCGAGCAGTGGCGGCGGTCCCTTCCCCTCATCCCGCTCCTGGTCGCCGCGCGGAGCGGGGCCCACGGGTCAGCCGGGCCGGGCGGGGCGGATCGCGGACGGGTGCACGCGAACCGTCCCGCCGGGATCCTCGCCTGCGCGCTGGCGATGGCCCTCCTACCGGCCGGCTTGTTCTACCCGCCCGCGCTCCTGGTGGCCGCCGCCCTGCTGGTCGTGTTCGTCCTCGCCGATCCGCCGCTGCTCAAGCTCGTGCACCGGCACCGCGGAGCCGCCTTCACCGGCTACTTCATGGCCGTTCACCTCGCCGTCCACGTGGTGCTGGTGACCGGTCTGGCCGTCGGCTGCCTCCGGGTGCGGTTCAGTCACCAGTGGTGATGGACCTGCGGGCGGATCAGCTCGTCGTAGACGGCATGGACCTTCTCCAGCGTGGCGTCCGGCAGCGGCGACAGACCGGCAGCGGCGGCGTTGGCCGCCGCCTGGGCGGGGTTGCGCGCCCCTGGGATCACCACGCTCACACCGGGCTGGTCCAGGATCCAGCGCAGCGCGAACTGGGCCGTCGTCGCCCCCTCCGGAGCCAGCGGGACGAGCCGCCGCACCGCCTCCAGGCCGGTGGCGAACTCGACGCCCGAGAAGGTCTCGCCGACGTCGAAGGCCTCCCCCTTCCGGTTGTACGCGCGGTGGTCGTCGGCGGCGAAGGTGGTGTTCTCGTCGTAGCGTCCCGACAGCAGGCCGCTGGCCAGCGGCACCCGCGCGATGATGCCGACACCGGCCTCGCGGGCGGCCGGAAGCACCCGCTCCAGCGGCTTGAGCCGGAACATGTTGAGGATGATCTGGACGGTGGCGACGCCCGGCCGGGCGATCGCGGTCAGCGCCTGCTCGCACGTCTCCACGCTCACCCCGTACGCGGCGATCTTCTGCTCGGCGACCAGGGTGTCGAGGGCGTCGTAGACGGCGTCGCTGGAGTAGACGGGCGTCGGCGGGCAGTGGAGCTGGACGAGATCGAGGGTGTCCATCCCCAGCTTGGCGCGGGACCGCTCGTTCCAGGCGCGGAAATTGGCCATGACGTAGTTCTCGGGGAGCTGCTCCATGCGGCGGCCCATCTTGGTGGCCACCGTCAGACCTGGATACCGTGCGGCGAACCGGCCGACGATCTCCTCGCTGCGGCCGTCCCCGTAGACGTCGGCCGTGTCGATGAGCGTCACCCCGGCCTCGACCGCCGCGGTCAGGGTCGCGACCGCGTCGCGTTCGCTCACCTGGCCCCAGTCGGCGCCGAGCTGCCAGGCGCCGAGGCCCACCACGCCGACCTCGCGCCCGGTCCTGCCCAGAATCCGCTGCTCCATGGCAGCAGCGTACTCGTCGATGATCTCGCCCTCGAGCAGGCTCAAGACCCGGCCATCGACGCTGCGGTTGCCGGGGGTCTGGGGGTCGTCCCCAGAGTGACGGGTCAGCGATCCCCCGCGAGGTCGTACACGTCGAGGCGCCCGCACATCCCGAGCCTGTCTCCGGCGGGGTCTGGGGCGAGGTGCACCGCCGCGCGTTCGAGATGGCTTCCGTCTCCGTGTCGCAGCGCGGTGAGCTGGGCGCCGGTGGCCTCGGCGGCGGTGAGCGCGCCCGAGCGCCAGCGTTCCTCCCACTCGGCGAACCGATCGGCCTTCAGCCGGACGGCCGCCCGGTAGAACTCCTCCAGCGCCGACGTATCGCCCGCCTCGGTCGCGCGCCTCAGCTCCAGGAAACCCTCGATCGCCAGGTCACGGCGGCGGCGCGCCGCGTCCTCACCAGCCGCGTGGACGTGGGTGCCGTCGGCGAGTGCGGCGGCCCGGTCGTACGCTTCCGCGTCGGCAAGGGTGGCGGCGGGGAACGTGAAGACCGCGTCGCCCGCCTCGGGCAGGCCGCCGTTCTGCATGATGACGACGATGCGCAGGGCTCCGTCGTCGTTGACCAGGCGGTGGATCGTGCCCGGCGTGAACCAGGCGACGGTCCCGGCCTCCAGCGGGATCTCCACGGATCCGCTCCGCGTGAGGGTCTGCACCCGTCCCGTCCCGCCGACCACGACGTAGGCCTCCGCGCAGGCCAGATGGACGTGCGGGGAGCCGCCGCAGAGCCCGTCGGCGGTGGGCCAGTCGTACACCGAGAGTCCGGACACCCCGACGCCGCCGGGAAAGGTGTTCACCGTGTTCACCATGGACGCGCCTCCACGTAGGTCTCCAGCCGGTCCCGGTCCCAGGCGCCGTCGGCGACCACGATCCGGTACGTCAGCTCAAGGATCTCCTCTGGCGCGAGGGTGAGCTCGCGGTGGAAGGCGAACGAGGGGTTCACGGCGGCGAACGGCGTGGTCCGCACGAACCAGCGGGCGGGTTCCGCCTTCCCCTCCGGGCCGTCGACGAACAGCAGCGTGGAACTCCGATCTACTTCGTCGTGACGGCCGACGTAGGCGAGCCAGCGGGCCGGCCGCCCCATCATCTCCGGGCCGCCCTGCCCGTCGGCGGCGATGACCTGGCCATCGGTGAACGCGCGCGGGCCGCGCCAGAACAGTCCCGTGTAGCCGGCCAGCTCACGGCCGTTGGTGGCGGGGCTGCCGAACACCAGCGGTTCGCCGCGCACGTTGTGCAGGGCGGTGGCGAAACGCAGCGCGTACGCCCCGTCCTCGACCTCGCCGACCGCGAGGGAACGCACCTCGTCGACCCAGTGCTCGTCGCCCTGGGTGTGCCAGCTCAGCCGTTCGACGAGCCGCACCCGCTCCCCGTCGTCCTCCACGGCGGCCTCGACGAAGTTCTCGTGGCGCATGGTGCCCACGTTCGGCAGGTCCACGTAGCCTCGATCGCGCACATAGCTGCCGCCACCCCAGAAGTTCTGCCCGGACACGTGTGAGGCGGTCATCTGGATGCCCTTGTGCCAGCGGTGATCATGCGGGCGGTAGCCCGTCACCACGTCTCCGGCGAGGGTACGGACGGGATGCAGGTAAGGCTTGGGCCCCTCGAACGGGTCCATCACGGGCCGGTGCACGTATCGAAGGATCTCCACTTCCCCTACGCGCGGCTCCGCCACCGACACCGCGACCGTGTCTCCGGAGAAGTCGAGCCGCAACGTCATCGCGGACCCTCCGGGGCCCAGCCGGGAACGTCGCCGTGCATCCGGTGGTAGAAGGGATCGCCCGGCCCGATCTCGCCGCGGGCGACCGGCCGTCCGGTGAACGCCGACTTGTAGAGGGCCGCGACGAGCTCCAGCGTTCGTCTTCCGTCGGCACCGCTGGTGGGGGGCCGCTCGCCGCGCTCGTACGCGTCGAGCAGCGCGGCCAGCTGGGCGGTATGCGAGCTGGGCGTCTCCAGCCCCGTCACCGGCCAGGCCCCGGCCCGCTCGGCGCCGACGTGCGGGGCCGGGGTGTAGGTCCAGTCGTCGTCGCCGTAGCCGTACAGGTGCCTGAGCTCCACGGACGCGTCGGTGAAGTCGAAGCGCAGGTAGCTCTCCTCGCGCGGCGACACCACGCTGTTGACCACGCTCGCCATGACGCCGGAGGCGAACCGCACCATGGCCAGGGACACGTCCTCGGTCTCGACCCGGCGGTCCAGGCGGCCCGCCATGGCCCGCACCTCGGACCATTCGCCCAGCGTCGCCACCAGCAGGTCCATCTGATGGATGCCGTGCCCCATCGTGGGACCGCCGCCTTCGGAGCCCCACCGGCCCCGCCACGGAACCTCGAAGTACTCGTGGTCGCGGTACCAGGCGGTCACGCACTGCGCCACGAGCGGCCGGCCCAGCTCCCCGGCGTCGATCAGTTCGCGCAGCCGCACGGCGCCGGATCCGAACCGGTGCTGGAAGACGAACGCGGCGTACGGACCGCCGTCCGCACCCTCGGCCGCGGTGATCGAGTCGTACTCGGCGAGCGACCGGCAGGGCGGCTTCTCGCACCACACCCACGCTCCCGCCGCCAGGCAGGCCGCCGCCTGCTCGGCGTGGACGCCGGGCGGGGAGCACACGTGCACGAGATCGGGCGCCGACTCCGCGAGCATGCGGCCGAGATCGTCGTGGACGGCGGGAACGCCGTGCTCGGCCGCGAACGCCTTGGCCCTGCCGGTGTCCACGTCCATGACCGCGACGAGTTCGGCCCGATCCCGTTCGGCGCGCAGCGCGGGCAGGTGGCAGATCCCGGCGATGCCGCCGGTCCCCACCAGCGCCACCCGGGCCGCTCCCCTGGTCTCCGTCCGGCTCGTCACCGGTGCCCGTCCAGCACGATCGTGGTGAGCGACCTTGGCGCCAGGCTCGCCGTCAGCCTCCCGCCGGGCCCGGTCGCGACCGCGCCGGTGCGCTCCAGCGAGTGCGCCGCGTCGGTGAGATAGGCGACCGCCCGGCCTCCCCGGCCGATGGACAGATCGGCCCGGGTGGCCGTGGTGCCGGTGTTGAGGATCTCCACGACCCGGGAGCCGTCGCGGTTGCGGAAGGCGGAGATCTTCAGCGCCGGATCGGCGACGGAGGCGGCGACCCGGCTCGCGCCGGGACGGATGAACCGGCCGTAGGCGGCCAGTGCCCACAGCCGCTTGGAGACCCGGTAGTTCTCGCCGTCGAGCTGGATCAGTCCGCGGGTGGTGCCGAGCGACGCCCCGAACCAGTAGACGTAGGCGTTGGCGTTCCCGGTGGTCAGCGTGCGGTGGACGTCCTCGGCCACGGTGAACCCGTCGTAGCCGCTGCCGTCGTCCCAGTTCTCGTTCCAGGTGGTCCCGTTGGGCGACCACTCCGACATCCACACGTGCCGGCGCCGCTGGCCGGCCACGGGCTGCGGCCCGGTCACCGGGCTGACGTACGGGTGGCCGGTGTAGGTGCCGATCCAGCGCCGCGCCCGCGGATCCGCCTCGATCGCCTCGGTGTAGGGGCGCTGCTCCGTCCATCCGGCGACGTCGCAGCAGGCGAGCCGCATCGGCAGGCCGGAGCGGCGGACGACGGGGCCGAGAACTTTCGTGAACTCGGCGGCCTGAGCCGGGGTGAACCGCATCGAGGCGTACGAGACCGTCAGGTCGGGCTCGTTCGTGAACCCGAGGTCCGTGATCGCGATGCCCTCCTCGCGGTAGAACTTCGCGTACCGCACGAGGTAGTTCGCATAGGCCCGCCGCCAGTCGCCGCTCGCGCAGCTCGTCCCGGCCAGGCCGCACAGCGTGCCGCCGTTGCTGTCGGTGCCGTTGTCCTTCATGTAGCCGGGGGCGCTCCAGGCGTCGGCGTAGAACCGCTTGACGCCGTACGCCTTGGCCTCCTTCGCGAGCCAGACCTGGCCGCCGTCGTCACCGTCCCAGACGTACTTCGGCGGGGCGTCCGGGCCGCCCGGGTCGACCGGCTGGATCGAGCGCATGTGGTCGTAGACGTCGTCCGCCGACGAGCCGATGCCCAGCCTCAGGATCGACAGGCCCGCGCCCTTCCGGCGGCTGAGCAGCAGATCGAGGATCTCGCGCTGCTTGGCGGGCGGCAGGCCACGGGCGCCGTGCATCACCGCGGCACGCTGGAAGGCCTGCGAGAACCCGAACCCGTCGATCGTCTGAGCTCGCGCCGAGAAGTCGACACGTCCGGTGGCGGCTTCGGTCGCGGCGGCCTGGGCGGGCAGCGCTCCCGCGCCGAGCGCGATGGCGGCCAGAAATGTCGTCGTCCAGCGCCTCGGCATGCCCTTCCTCCGTTCCATCGGTCAGCCCTTCGTCGCGCCGGCGGTGAGGCCGCCGATGAGCTGGCGTTCGGCGACGGCGTAGAAGGCCAGCGCGGGCGCCATCGCGAGCACGACGTAGGCCAGGATGCGGGCGGTGTCCTCCGCGTACTGCCCCTTGAACTGCTGGACGCCGACCGGGATGGTCCACCAGTCGGGTTCGGTGAAGACCAGCAGCGGCAGGAAGAAGTTGTTCCAGCTCGTCACGATCGCCAGCACCGACACCGTGGCCAGCGCGGGCCGGGCCATCGGCAGCAGGATCCGCCAGAAGAAGCCGAACGCGCCGCAGCCGTCGATGATGGCCGCCTCCTCCAGCTCGGCGGGGATCGTCCGGAAGAAGCCGCGCAGGATGATGATCGTCATCGGCAGGCCGAACGCCGCCTGCGGCAGGATCACCCCCAGCGGGTTGTCCAGCAGGCCGAGGGCCCGCAGCATGAGGAACAGCGGCAGGATCGCCACGGCGAACGGGAACATCAGCCCGATCGTGAAGAACGTGAACACCAGTTCCCGGCCGCGGAAGGCGAAGCGCGCGAAGACGTACGCCGCCAGCGCCGACACCGCGACGGTCACCAGCGCGGTCGCCACCGCGATGAACGTGCTGTTGAAGATCTGCCGCCAGAACGAGCCGGAGGCCAGCAGGCCGGTGTAGTTGCCGGGGGCCCAGTCCTCCGGCAGGCCGAACGGGTTGGTCGACAGCTCGCTGGTGCTCTTGAAGCCGGACAGCAGGCCGTACAGGAGCGGCACGACGATGAGCGCGCCGACGATCCAGATGAGCGCGTGCGTCGACAGGCCGCGCAGCCTCGCGGCGGCGCGACGGCCGGGACGGCGGGCCGGACGGCTGGGCGGGCGGCGGGGCGGGGAGAGTGTCATCGGCGGCCTCGCATGCTGGTCACGGCGCCCTCGAGGTCGCGCCGCAGGACGTAGCGCTGGTACAGGAGGGCGAAGACAAAGCTGATCAGGAACATCGCGACGCTGATCGCGCTGGCGTAGCCGACCTGGTAGCGCTTGAAGCCGAACTGGAACATCGTGATCGCCATCGTCTCCGAGGCGTGCACGGGGCCGCCCGCGGTGATCACCCAGACCAGGTCGAAGAGCTGGATCGCGCCGATGATGGACAGGAAGACGCTGATCCGGATCGTCGGCCCGAGCAGCGGCAGCGTGACGTACCGGAACCGCTGCCAGGCCCCCGCACCGTCGATCGCCGCGGCCTCCAGCACGTCCCGGGGAACGCTCTGCAGCCCGGCCAGGTAGAGGATCATGTGGAAGCCGAAGTACTTCCACGTCATGACCAGGAACAGGGTGACCAGGACGGTCGACGACGAGGCGAACCAGGTGATCCCGAGGTCGCCCAGCCCGACCTGGTCCAGCGCGTGGTCGGCGAGCCCGGAGTCCGGCGAGAAGATCATCGTGAACAGCACGCCGGTGATGACCTCGGACAGCACGTACGGCGCGAAGAACAGCAGCCGGTAGAACGCCCGGCCGCGCAGCCGCTGGTTGAGCAGCAGGGCCATCGACAGCGCGAACGGAAGCTGGACCCCGACCGACAGCGCGATCAGGACGAAGCCGCGCCACAGGTCGCCGAGGAAGACGTCGTCCTTCAGGAGCGTCGTGAAGTTGTCCAGGCCGACGAAGTTCTCCGGGGCACCGAAGCCGCCCCATTTGAACAGGCTGGTGTAGAGGGCGTAGAGGATCGGCACCAGGACCAGCAGGGCGAACAGCAGCAGGGCCGGTGACAGGAACGCCCCGATCGTCACCGAGTCGACGAGGCGACGGCGGCGGGCCGTACGGCGGCGCGGGCCGCCGCGCCCGGGACCCGCCGCCACCGCCGCGTCCCCGGCGGACCGCTTCGTGAGGGCGGAGTTCTCGCGGACCGGGGCGGGGTTCGTGGAGCGCGTGGACGCCGAGTTCGCCGAGGCCGGGTTCGTTGAGGCTGAGCGTGCCATCGGGCGGCTACTGGCTCTTGGCGGTCTTGGTGATCGCTTGGGCGACCTGCTCGGGGCTGGCCTTGCCCGCGACGAGCGCGGCGACCTGGTCGTTCACCTCCTGGCCGACGGCGGGCGGGAACGCCTGGTCGAGGAAGAGCTGGAATCCGGACGCGCTGTTCAGCGTCTGCGACACGGTCTTCAGGTTCGGGTCGGTGATCGCGGTCTCGGCGCCCTTGGCGATGGGCAGGAACGCCTTGGACGCCACGCGCTTGCGGTCCTGGTCGACCGAGGCGAAGAACTTGAGGAAGTCGAGTGCCTCGGCCGGGGCGCCCTTGCTGAGCGCGTTCCCGCCGCCGCCGCCGAAGGCCTCGGACGCGGCGCCGACGCCTCCCGCGACCGTGGGGAACGGGAAGAAGCCGAGGCCGTCTCCGAGGCCCTTGCCCATCTCCTTCTGCACGTTCGGGGCCCACTGGCCCATCAGCTCCATGGCCGTCTTGCCGTTGGCCATCTGGGCGGCCTGCCCGCTGGTCGTCGGGTAGGCGGCGCCCTGGAAGCCGTTCTGGAACGGGGCCAGGTCGACCAGTTCCTTGAGGCGCTGGCCGGCCTGCACGAAGGGCGCGCCGCTGAAGTCCTTGGTCTGGGCGGCCTGCTTGAGCGCGGCCACCCCGCCGATGCGGATGGCCAGGTAGGACCAGTAGTAGTGGCCGGGCCACTTCTCCTTGCCCGCCAGCGCGATCGGGGTGATCCCTGCCGCCTTGAGCTTCTTGACGTCGTCGATGAGCTCGGCCCAGGTGGCGGGCGGGGCCTTGATGCCGGCCTTGGCGAACAGCGCCTTGTTGTACCAGAACCCGACCATGCCGATGTCGTAGGGGACGGCGTAGGTCTTCCCGTCGAGCTGGTACGGCTGCACCGCGATCGGCGACAGGTTGCCGATCCAGGGCGCGACATCGCTGGTGATGTCCTTCACCAGGCCCGCCTCGACCTGCTGCTGGAGCACGCCGCCGCCCCAGGTGTGGAAGATGTCCGGCAGCTTCCCGGAGGCGGTCTGCGCGGTCATCTTGGACTTGTACGCGTCGTTCTCCAACGAGGTGATCTTGATCTGCACGTTGGGGTGCGCGGCCTCGTACTGCCGGGCGGCCGTGTTCCACAACGTCCGGCCCGGCTCGGTGGTGGCGATGTTCCACCACTCGATGGTGACCTTCTTGCCCGAGCCGCCCGAGTCGTCGGAGTCCCCGCCGCAGGCACCGAGCACGGGCACGGCGATGCCCGCCAGTCCGGCGGCGGCGAGGAACGAGCGGCGGGAGAGAGGTTCGGTGCCCATGGGCCCTCCTGACGGGTGGGCGAATGCCGGTGACAGGTCGATCGAAGACTTGGACAATCGTCGAAAAAGTTTCGAAACTTGTCGGAAACGTCCCTGTGGCCGGAACTCTAAGAAGGTGCTCCGGGACGGTCAAGACCTCAATTTTGTCCCTTTAAGGGCAGGTATGCGGCTTCGAAAGGTTGCGATAACGTTCGCTGGCGTCATGCTTGTCACTGCTCACCTGCTCGTCCCGTGTTCCACAGCCGAGGGAGGACCATGAACGACCGGCCGTCGCGCCCCACGCTCGCGGTGATCGCGGCGGCGGCGGGCGTGTCGCCCGCCACCGTGTCCAAGGTGCTCAACGGGCGGACCGACGTGGCCCCGGGGACCCGCGAGCGGGTCGAAGGGCTGCTGCGCTCGCACAACTACCTCGCGCCGGGCGGTGCCCGCCGGGCCCGGCGCTCCGGCCTGGTCGACCTGGTGCTGGCCGGGCTCGACAGCCCCTGGGCGGTCGAGATCCTGCGCGGGGTCGAGGCCGAATGCGCTCTGCACGGCACCGGCGTGGTCGTCTCGCAGGTCAACGAGGACGACGCCCGCCCGCCGAGCTGGCAGAACCTGCCGGTCCTGCACCACAGCGACGGCGTGATCCTCGTGACGTCCACGATGACGGCCGAGCAGCGCGCGCAACTGGAGCGCGCCGGGGTGGCGCTCGTCCTGATCGACCCCGTCAACCTTCCCGACGGCGACATCGCCAGCATCGGCGCCACCAACTGGGCGGGCGGGACGGCCGCCACCGACCATCTGCTCGCGCTGGGCCATCGCCGGATCGGGATGATCGGCGGACCCGCCGGCATGCTGTGCACCCAGGCGCGGGTGGACGGATACCGCAGCGCGCTCGAACGGGCCGGGATCGAGGTCGACCGGGAGCTGATCCGCTACGGCGACTTCCGGCACGAGGGCGGCTTCGCCCGGACTCGCGAGCTGCTGGCGCTCCCCGAGCCGCCGACCGCGCTCTTCGCGGGCAGCGACCAGCAGGCCATGGGCGCCTACGAGGCGGCCCGGCAGGCCGGGCTGCGCGTCCCCGAGGACCTCAGCGTCGTCGGCTTCGACGACCTGCCGATGTGCGAATGGCTCTCCCCGCCCCTCACCACGGTGCGCCAGCCGCTGGAGGAGATGGGCCGCGTCGCCGCGCGCACGCTGCTCCAGCTGCTGGACGGGCAGCCGCTGCTGAGCCCCCGGATCGAGCTCGCCACCGACCTGCGCGTCCGGCACTCCACCGCGCCGCCCCGCACCGTCCAGCCTCCCACCAGCCCGCCCGCATCCCCCGGAGGACCCCATGACGGACGCCGCCGAGCCGTGGCGTGACCCCCGCCTTCCCGTGGCCGACCGCGTCGCCGACCTGATCGCCCGGATGACCGTCGAGGAGAAGGCGGGACAGCTCTCCTCGTTCTGGGCGACGGCCGCGCAGGCCGGCGCCCCGGTCGCGCCGATGGAGGACGACAGCGGCGAGGACGCGCCCGAGCTGGACGAGCTGGCCAAGCACGGGCTCGGCCAGCTCACCCGGGTGTTCGGCACCGCGCCGGTCACCCCCGCCGAGGGCGTCGCCCGGCTGCGCGACCTCCAGGAGCAGGTCGCGGGCGCGAGCCGGTTCGGCATTCCCGCGATCGTGCACGAGGAGTGCCTGACGGGCTTCATGACCTGGCAGGCGACCGTCTTCCCCGGCCCGCCGGCGTGGGGCGCCTCCTTCGACGTCGAGCTCGTCGAGGAGATGGCCGCCGCGATCGGGGCGAGCATGCGCCGGCTCGGCGTGCACCAGGGCCTGGCCCCCGTGCTGGACGTGGCCCGCGACCCGCGCTGGGGCCGCACGGAGGAGTGCGTCGGCGAGGACCCCTACCTGGTCGGGACGATCGGCACCGCCTACGTCCGCGGGCTGGAGCGCGCCGGCATCGTGTCGACGCTCAAGCACTTCGCCGGCTACTCGTCCTCGCGCGGCGCCCGCAACATGGCCCCCGCCGCGATCGGGCCCCGGGAGCTGGCCGACGTCGTCATGGAGCCGTTCGTGCTGGCGCTGCGCGAGGGCGGCGCGCGGTCGGTCATGCCCTCCTACACCGACGTGGACGGCGTGCCCGCCCACGCCGACGAGCGGCTGCTCACCGGCCTGCTCCGCGACGCGCTCGGCTTCACCGGCACGGTGGTCGCCGACTACTTCGGGGTCTCGTTCCTCGAAAGCCGGCACGGCATCGCCGGCTCCCGCGGCGAGGCCGCGGCCGCCGCGCTGCGCGCCGGTCTCGACGTCGAACTCCCCACCACCCGGTGCTACGGCGAACCCCTCACCACCGCCGTCCGCGCCGGCACCGTCCCGGAGGAGCTGCTCGACTGGGCGGCCACCCGCGTGCTCACGATGAAGGCCGCGCTCGGCCTGCTCGACGACGGCTGGCGTGCCGAGCTCGACGAGGCGGCGCGGATCACCGCGGCCGCGGAGCCGCACGCCCTGCTCGACCCGCCCGAGCACCGGCGGCTGGCCCGCCGCCTCGCCGAGCAGTCGGTCGTGCTGCTCGCCAACGACGGCGTCCTCCCCCTGCGGGCCGGACGGGACGACGGCGCCTCTCCGCCGGCGGCCGGGCGGATCGCCCTCGTGGGGCCGCTCGCCGACGACCCGCTCGCCATGACGGGGTGCTACTCGTTCCCCAACCACGTGCACACCCAGCATCCCGACGCGCCGCCCGGCGTGCGCGTCCCGTCCCTGGCCGAGGCGCTCCGCGCCGAACTGCCCGGCGACGACGTCCACGTGGAGCCGTCGAGCCTGCTGGTGGAGCGGGACGCCGAGATCGCCGCGGCCGTGCGGGCCGCGCGGGAGGGCGGGGTGTGCGTGCTCGCGCTCGGCGACCGCGCGGGGCTGTTCGGGCGGGGCACCTCCGGCGAGGGCTGCGACGTCTCGTCCCTCGCGTTCCCCGGCCGCCAGCGGGAGCTGGCCGAGGCGGTGCTCGCCACGGGCACCCCCACCGTGATCGTGGTGATGTCCGGCCGTCCCTACGCGCTGGGCGGGCTCGCGGAACGGGCCGGCGCGGTGGTCCAGGCGTTCTTCCCGGGTGAGGAGGGCGGGCCCGCGATCGCCGGGATCCTGTCCGGCCGGGCCGAGCCGTCCGGCCGGCTCCCGATGAACGTCGCGCGCCACGCGGACGACCCCGCCGGCGGCCACCTGCGCTCCCGGATGGAGGGCCCCCACGACTGGAGCACCGTCGACCCGACGCCGCTCTACCCGTTCGGCCACGGCCTGACCTGGACCGGCTTCTCCTATGGCGACCTGCGCGTCGACCCCGCCGCACCGACCGACGGCGCCGTGCACGTCGCCGCGACCGTCACCAACACCGGAGACCGCGCGGGCACCGAGGTGGTCCAGCTCTACCTGTCCGACCCGGTCGCCTCGGTGGTGCGCCCGGCCCGGTGGCTGGCGGGCTGGGCCCGGGTCCGGCTGGAGCCCGGCCGGTCCGCGCGGGTCGAGTTCCGGGTCCACGCCGACCGCACGTCGTTCACGGGCCTCGCGATGCGCCGCATCGTCGAGCCCGGCGTCATCGAGGTGGCGGTGGGCGGCTCCAGCGCGGAGGCGGACCTGGTGCTGCGCGGCGCGTTCACCCTGGAGGGCCCGGTACGAGAGCCGGGCGCCGACCGGGTCCTCACCGTCCCCGTCCACGTGGCGCCGCTCTGATGCCCGGCGAGCCGTCGTTCCAGAATCCCGTCCTGCCCGGTTGCCATCCGGACCCGTCGATCTGCCGGGTCGGCGACGACTTCTACCTGGTGACCTCGTCGTTCGAGTGGTTCCCCGGCCTGCCGATCTTCCACAGCCGGGACCTGGTGCACTGGCGGCCCGCGGGCCATGTCCTGGACCGGCCGGAACAGCTCCCGCTCGACGGTGTGCGGGCGTCCGGCGGGCTGTACGCGCCCACGATCCGCCACCACGACGGCACGTTCTTCGTCGTCTGCACCCTCGTGGACGGGACGCGCTGGTCCGGGCACTTCGTGGCGACGGCCACCGATCCCGCCGGGCCGTGGTCGGAGCCGTACCAACTGGAAGGCGAGGGATTCGACCCCTCGCTGTTCTTCGACGACGACGGCCGCGCCTGGCTCACCGCGACCCGGACCACCGGCCGGTACGAGGGGCACACCGAGATCTGGCTGCGCGAGTTCGACCCGGTGGGCATGCGGCTGACCGGCGACGAGCACGTGATCTGGGACGGGGCGATGCGGGGCGCGATCTGGTCCGAGGCGCCCCATCTCTACAAGGCCGGCGGCCGCTACCTCCTGATCACCGCCGAGGGCGGCACCGCCGAGGACCACGCCGTCGTCGCCGCCCGCGCGGACCGGATCACCGGGCCGTACGAGGGCGACCCCCGCAACCCCGTGCTCACCCACCGGCACCTCGGGCTCGACCACCCCATCATGGCGACCGGCCACGCCGACCTGGTGGAGACGCCCGGCGGGGAATGGTGGATGGTGCTCCTGGCCGTCCGCCCGTACGGCGGCCACTTCGCCAACCTGGGCCGCGAGACGTTCCTGACGCCCGTCCGGTGGGAGGACGGCTGGCCGGTGGCCGGGCCCGTCGAACCGTCCCACACCATTCCCGCCCTGCCGGAGCACCGGTGGCCTGCCGAACCCTCGTGCGACCACTTCGACGCACCGGACCTCGCGCCGTGCTGGAACGTGCTGCGGACCCCGCGTGAGCGCTGGTGGACGTTGACCGAACGCCCGGGGTACCTGCGCCTGCGGGTGCGCCCGGAGAGCCTCGCCGACACCGGCTGCCCTTCGTTCGTGGGACGGCGGCAACAACACCGTGAGTTCGCCGCGTTCACCGCCCTGGACTTCACTCCCGGCGACGAGCACGAGCACGCTGGGCTCGCCTTGGTCCAGAACGAGGACTTCCACATCCTGCACGTGCTCGGATCGGACGGATTGCAGGTCATACGGCGTGAGCGAGGAATCGAGACGGTGCTCGCCAAGCAACCCGTCCCGCCAGGCCGCCTCTACCTGGGCGTCGAGGCGCACGGCCAGGCGTACCAGATGCGCTACGCCACCGAACCCGACCGCTGGCACTCGCTGGGCGATCCGGTCGACGGACGGCTGCTCAGTTCGGAGGTCGCCGGCGGGTTCACCGGCGCCTACCTCGGGATGTACGCCAGCTCGCGGGGCCGTCCGGGCGAGGGCGTCGCCGACTTCGCGTGGTTCGAGTACAGGCCACTGGACGGCTGACGGCGCCGCTTTCAAGCGTCTGCTCCCCCGTACATGCCGTTTGCGCAGGTCGCGTTCACCGCGGCCCCTTGGCGGCTTGTGAAAATCGCCGTCGGAACAGACCCCGCCCTTGCCTCATCGAAGCGATTCGACCATCCTCCGGCCAGTCGTAGTACTCGGCCACCCAGTAGTCCTCAGGAGGAACCCGCCATGCGAAGAGCGCTCTCCAGTGGCGTGACGGCCGGGCTGGCCACGCTGGCCATCACCGCGGCGGCCCTGGTGCCGGTCGCCGCAACGTCCACCCCGGTACAAGCCGCGGCCGCCGAGTCGTACTCCTGGAAGAACGCCCGGATCGACGGCGGCGGCTTCGTCCCCGGGATCGTGTTCTCGCGCAAGGAGAAGAACCTCATCTACGCGCGCACCGACATCGGCGGCGCGTACCGCTGGGACCAGGCCGCCAAGAGCTGGATCCCCCTCCTGGACTGGGTCGGCTGGGACAAGTGGGGCTACAACGGCGTGGTCAGCATGGCCGCCGACCCTGTGGACGCCAACCGGGTGTACGTGGCGGCCGGGATGTACACCAACGGCTGGGACCCCAACAAGGGCGCGATCCTGCGTTCGTCCGACCGCGGCAGGACCTGGCAGGCCACCGAGCTCCCGTTCAAGCTCGGCGGCAACATGCCGGGCCGCGGCATGGGCGAGCGGCTCGCGGTGGACCCCAACGACAACCGGATCTTGTATCTCGGCGCCTCCGAGGGCAACGGGCTCTGGAAGAGCACCGACCGCGGCGCGACGTGGGCCAAGGTCTCCTCGTTCACCAACCCCGGCGACTACGCCGAGAACCCGGGCGACACATCCGGCTACGGCAACCATCGCCAGGGCATCGTGTGGGTGACGTTCGACGAGAGCACCGGCACGTCCGGCAGCCCGACCAAGACGATCTACGCCGGGGTCGCCGACAAGGCCAACACCGTCTACCGGAGCACCGACGCGGGCGCGACCTGGACCCGTCTCGCCGGCCAGCCGACCGGCTACATCGCCCACAAGGGCGTGCTGGACGCGGCCGGGCACGCGCTGTACATCGCGACGAGCGACACCGGCGGCCCCTACTCCGGCGGCAAGGGCGACGTCTGGAAGTACAACACCCAGACCGGGGCGTGGACGCAGATCAGCCCGATCCCGTCCAGCAGTTCCGACGACTACTTCGGTTACAGCGGGCTCACCCTCGACCGGCGGCGCCCAGGCACCCTCATGGTCGCGACCCAGGTGTCCTGGTGGCCCGACATGATCCTCTTCCGGAGCACCGACGGCGGCACGACCTGGACCCGCGTCTGGGACTGGAACGGCTACCCCAACCGCAGCTTCCGCTACACCCACGACATCTCGTCCGTGCCGTGGCTGACGTTCGGCACCAACCCCCAGCCGCCCGAGGTCACGCCCAAGCTCGGCTGGATGAACGAGTCGGTCGAGATCGACCCCTTCGACTCCGACCGCCTGATGTACGGGACGGGCGCGACGATCTACGGCACCGAGAACCTCACCCAGTGGGACGCGGGGGGCAAGTTCACCATCAAGCCGATGGTCAAGGGCCTGGAGGAAACCGCCGTCCTGGATCTGATCAGCCCGCCGGCCGGAGCACCCCTGGTCAGCGCTCTGGGCGACCTGGGCGGTTTCCGCCATGCCAGCCTCACCAGCGTGCCCGCCGGCATCTTCACGCAGCCCGTCTTCACCAGCACCACCAGCCTCGACTACGCCGAGACCAACCCGAACGTCATGGTGCGGGCGGGCAGCTTCACCGACTCCGACAGGCCCGGCGACAGCCACCTCGCGTTCTCGACCAACGGCGGCGCCAACTGGTTCCAGGGAGGCGAGCCGGGCGGCGTCAACCAGGGCGGTACCGTGGCGGCCTCCGCGGACGGCTCCCGGTTCGTGTGGGCTCCAGGCGACTCCGGACAGCAGGTGGTCCATGCGACCGGATTCGGGACGACCTGGACCGCGTCGTCCGGCGTTCCGGCGAACGCGATCATCGAGTCGGACCGCGTCAATCCGAGCAAGTTCTACGCGTTCTCCAACGGCAGGTTCTACGTGAGCACCAACGGCGGCCAGAGCTTCACTGCGACAGCCACGAACCTGCCTGCCACCGGCGTGCACTTCAAAGCGGTGCCAGGCAAGGAGGGCGACATCTGGCTGGCCGGGGAGACGGGCCTCTTCCGCTCCACCGACTCCGGCGCCACGTTCACCAAGCTCCCGAACATCTCCAAGGCAGTCAACGTGGGCTTCGGCAAAGCCGCCCCAGGCCGGACCTACCAAGCCCTCTACGCCGTGGCCACGATCAACGGCGTCACCGGGCTCTTCCGTTCCAACGACACCGGTACCACCTGGACGCGCGTCAACGACGACCAGCACCAGTACGGGAACATGGGCGAGGCGCTGACCGGCGACCCCCGCGTCTACGGCCGCGTCTACCTGGGCACGAACGGCCGGGGCATCATCTACGGCGACACGAGCCAATAGACGAGCCTTCCAATAGACGAGCCTTCCAATAGACAGCGACCTTCCGGTAGCAGCGGCATTGCTGCTACCGGAAGGTGTTCTCCCTACCGCTGTGCGGTGATGACCGGGCCCGGAAGCACGGCGATGGACTGGCTCAGCGGACGCTCCCCGCCCGTGCTGAACGGCGACCCCGTGGCCTCCTTCAGCAGGCCGCCGGCTCCGATCCCGAACGCGACCACCTGGCTGGTGTCCCGGATGGAGCCGAAGACGTTCCGGCCGTCCGGTGAGATCGCGATCGCCGCGACCTCGGCGTGGTCGGGAGTGGGAGCGGGCGAGTCGGCGGTCGGCCTGAGCGAGCCGTCCGGGAGGATCGTGAAGCCGAGCATGCCGCCGGGAGGCGAGTCGGTGTCGAAGTCGTTGCTGCCGACGTACAGGTGCTGCCCGTCAGGCGTGACCTTGAGACCGACCGGGAGATCCGGCGCGGCGAACGGCGAGCCGGGCACGGGGGTCAGCGAGCCGTCCAGTTCGCGCCGGAACCCCCACACGTTCTGCGCGGCGGCCGAGGCCACGTACACGAAGCCGCCGTTCGGGCTGATCGCCATCGCGTAGTCGGCCGGTCCTGCCTTCGCCACGTCCAGCCCGGGCCCGAGCGAGCCGTCCGCTCCGACGGCGAACCTGGTGATGACCCGCGGCCTACTGTCAGGGGTCTCCTCGATGTCGGCGTACGAAAGGTAGAGGAACTTCCCGTCAGGCGACAGCACCGTCTGCTTGGGGTGATCCGAGGTGGTACGGAAGTCGCCGAGCCTGCCGGGCGTCCCGTCCGGGCCGATCCGGTACGCCGAGATCGTCGCCTCCTCGGAGTTGGTCACGTACAGGAAGCGCCCGTCCGGGGAGACGGTCGCCCCCCACGGCTCGTCGCCGGTCTTGACGAGCTTCGGGTCCGGCTGGAGCGCGCCGCGCGCCCCCACACGGAACACCGAGAGCGTGTCCGAGTCGCTGTTGACGACGTACGCGACGGCCCCGTTCGGCGGAAGGGCGATGCCCCGGGGGAACTCGCCGCCGGTGGACACGGGCTTGCCGAGAAGCGTGAGAGCGCCTCCCCGTCCGATCGCCAGGGACGACACGTCACCGGAGACCGCGTTCGTCACGTAGACCACGCCGCCGGACGGCGGCAGGACCGGTCCTGCGGATCGGGCCAGAGCGGGAGATGGAACGGCGAGCAGCGCGGCGGCCATGACGGCACCGCCCACTCGCGTGGACAACCGGATGAACACGGATGCCTCCTGAATGTCGAAGGGCCTACACCCCGATGGGCGTTCCATCCCGTTCCATCCATCCGGTTCCGTGCATGCCGTTCCATGCATGCCGGAGGCCGCCCAAAGACGGGGCCTTGTCCTTGGGCGGCCTGCTTGGCGGGGAGCGTCAGCCGAGTGCCGGGCGGGCGTTCCTCATCAGCTCCTGGAACTGGGCGGAGAACCAGTGGCCGGACAGCGGCGCGTCGGGCAGGGCGCCGCTCATGTTGTTGTTGTTGCGCGGGTTGCCGGGGTACGTCGGGTCGCACATCCGGTCGAAGCCCTTGCCCTCGTCGTTCGGGATCTCCTTGCTGGAGCCGTCGGACTCGCCGGGCGGCTTGATCCATACATAGGCGTCGATGCCCGCCTCCGGAGCGGCCTTGGGCCGTTCACCGAGGCCCGCACCGGACTGGTTGCACCAGTTGCCGAGGTGGATGCGGCGGTCGGTCCGGCCGCCGTTCACGTAGTCGTCGACCGAGGTCTGCGGGCCGGGTCCGGTAGGCCGGGCGGCGCCGCCCCAGCCGTTGCGGCTGGTGTCGATCAGCATGCCGATGCCGTCGCCGAAACCCGCCTGGACGAGCCGCTGGCGCATGCCGAGGGCGTAGGAGGTCTCGTCGACGTAGCGGTTCCAGTCGACCCACTTGGACTGGCGGACGGACGTGCCGCCGACCGAGTCGTTGATGGTGAAGTAGGGCTCCTTCGTGGCGCCGTAGTTGGCGGTGTTGGTGATGAAGCCGTGCACGTTCGTCATCGCGCCGGAATCCCGCGCGACCTGGGCGAGCAGCTCGGCGGACGGACCGAGGTTGTCGTCCCAGCCGAGCCAGCCGTGGTGGCCGACGTCGATGTAGTTGTAGACGTTCGGGATGGCCCCGAGCTTGTTCAGGGCGTACGCGATGCCCTTCTGGTAGTTGCCGTTCGCCTTCATCGTGTCGCAGTTGGGGGTGAACGTCGGCCGCGGCGACACGTTGGTGACCAGGTTGGGCAGCGAGTCGATCTCGACGACCGTGACGACGCGCAGGTTCGCGTACTTGGCGTCCTTGAGGATCGTGGAGATCGGGTCGATGAACTGGGTCTTGTACTTGTCGAGTTCGTCGGCCTTCAGCTCGCCGTTGGACGCCAGCGCGGCGCAGTCACGGCCGGGCAGGTTGTAGACGACGAGCTGGATCACGCCGGCGCCCTGCGTCAGGGCCCGGTCGAGATGGGCGCGCAGGCCCATGCCGCCGTTCACGCCCTGGATCGCCGCGATGCGGTCGAGCCAGACACCGGTGGGCTGGTTCGCGATGCGGCTTCCGCCCGGTTCGGCCGTGGCCTTGGCGGCCCATTCGGGGTTCACGTAGACCTTGGCGCCCGCGTACGGATTGTCCACGCGGTTGCCAGGCGGGTCAGTGGGCGGATCTGTCGGCGGGTCGGTCGGGCCCGTGGAGCCGGTGCACACCACGCCGTTCAGCTTGAACTGCGCGGGCTTGTCGTTGGTGCCCGAGTAGGTGGCCTGGAATCCGGGGCTGATCGACGCCCCGGTCGCGAGCGTGCCGTTCCAGTCGGCGTTCTTCACGGTGACATGCTTGCCCGACTGGCTGAACGTGGCGTTCCAGCCGCTCGTCACCTGCTGATTCCCGGCGAAGTCCCATTCCAGCGTCCAGCCGCTGAGCGCGTCGCCGAGATTGGTGAGCTTCACCTCCGCGGTGAAGCCGGTGTTCCACTGGTTGGCGGTGTAGTCGACCTTGCATCCGGCGGCCGCGCCCGCCTGGGTCGAGGTGAGGGCGACGGCGCCGCCGGCGAACAGCAGCGACGCCGCGCCGGCCGCGGCCGCGCGCAGCCACGGCCTGCGGGAACTCTTCGGTGGCGAGCTTTTCGGTACTCGTGTCATGCGGTTCGGCAACCTTTCGGGGGTGGTGGGGCGACTGAAAGGCGAGCCGGGCACCGAGGCCGTCCGTAGTGGGAGCCAAGCGGCCTCGGTGCTCCGGTCAGGAGCGGGCTCGACGGGCTTGGCCGGCTTGACCGGCCTGGCGGGCTTGGAGGGCTCGGAGGGTTTGGAGGGCTCGGAGGTGATCGCGCAGGCCCGCGCCGTACGCCGTGGGCGTGCCGTCGTACGAGCTGATGAGGGAGGGGCCGCTGGAGCAGTTCCAGGTGTTCCACGTCCAGCCGAGGTACGACGCGCCGTGCTGGTCGAGCCAGGCCATCAGCGTGTCGACGTAGGAGTGGCCGCAGGTGTTCTCGCCGATCTCACCCGCGACCAGCGGAACCTGGGCGGCGACAGGGGCGAGTTGCTGGTCCCAGCAGGCTGCGTCCTTGCAGTAGTTGAAGTTGTAGGAGTGCCAGGCCGCCGCCAGGTTTCCGGTGGGATCGGACGGCTTGTTGGCGAGCCACTGGCCAAGGTCGTTGGAGTAGCTCGTGCCGGGGACCATGACGACGTTGGCAGCGCCGGTGCTGCGTACGGCGTCCAGCAGGTCCTGCATACCGGCAGCCTCGTAGGTCAGGCCCGGGCAGGCGTCACCGCCGTCCCGCCAGCACTTCCAGGACTGGTTGTAGTCCATGACCTGGAGGTTGTTGGGATACGGCTCGTTGAAGACGTCGAAGACGACGGCCGTGTCGTTCTTGTAGGCGGTCGCGACCTGTTTCCAGAACTCGGGTGAGTAGCGCGCGTCGGGCATCGGCTTCTGGCACTCGGCGTTGGCCGTCGCGCAGTGGGTGTCGTAGCCGGTCCAGAGCCCGTTGCTCCAGTGCAGTTCGAGGATGGGCGTGATGCCGTTCTCCAGCAGCAGGCCGACGTAGCCCTTGACCGCGTTCTGGTACGCCGCGCCCCGATAGGCGGCGTTGACGTTGGGCAGCCCGAGCCAGCAGTCGGAGTTGAGCGGCACCCGCACGGCGTTGACGTGCCAGCTCTTGATGGCGGTCACGGAGGCGGCGTCCATCGGGCCGTCCCAGAAGCCGTTGTTCTGGACGCAGGCGAACTCGCCGCCCGAGCGGTTGACGCCACGGAGGACGACGGTCTTGCCGTTCGCGTCCACGAACTTGTTGCCGGAGACCTTGAGCTTGGGCGCGGGGCCGGTGGGCGGATCGGTCGGCGGATCGGTCGGGGGCGTGCCGCCGCAGGTGGTGCCGTTGACGCTGAACGTGGCCGGGTCGGCGTTGGCGCCGCTGTAGGTGAAGTTGGCACCGACCTCGATCTTCGCTCCGGCGGCCACCGTCGCGTTCCAGCCCTCGTTGGCGACGGTGACGGTCGCGCCGGACTGGGACCACCGGCCATTCCAGCCCTGGGAGAGCTTCTGGTTCCCGGCGTAGGAGTACGTCAGGGTCCATCCGTTCAGCGCCGCAGTGCCCTGGTTGGTGATGCCGATGGCGGCGGTGAAGCCCGAGCCCCAGTCGTTCTTGGTGTAGTCCACCTCGCAGGACACCGCGGCATGGGCCGCGACCGAACCGAGCGAGCCGACCCCGGTGACGAGCGATCCCGCCAGGCAGAGGGCCCCGGTCAGCGAGGCGGCCGCGGCGGTGCGGGCTGGGAACGATCTCATGGAGTCCTTCACCTTCGGTCGCGCTTCTTGGTGGGAGCGGTGGTGGGGTCGGTGGCGGGGAGGGAACCGAGGATCTGGGCCGCGGCGGGCTCCTGGACGTGCGGGCGCGCCCCGAAGTCCGACAGCTCCACGGTTCCGGTGATCTTCTTGGCGTCGCCGGCGGGCGTGAGGCGGACGCGGTTCGGGCGGCCGGCGTCGTCGGTCCACAGGTCGAAGCCCGTCGTGGCGGGGAACGTCCGCACGAACGCGCGCAACGCCGGGTCGGGAATCTCGCGCAGCGCGGCGGCCCGGTCGACCGTGCCGCGCACGTGCCAGGTCGCGCCGGCCTCGGCGGTCACCGACGGCCGTTCGGCGGTGCGCAGCAGCATGGCGACCCGGTGGACGTCGGGGAACTCGGTGAACGTGCGCGTGCCGCGAGTGGCCCGGAGCCATGTCCGGCCGGTCCGCCGGCGCACCTTCGGCGGCACCGAGACGTACTCGGTGCCGCTGATCGACAGGACGGTGGCATGCGCGTCCTTGAGCACGCCGTCCATCCGCCCGGCCTGGCTTCGCGCGTCCCAGACACCGGCCATGTCCAGCTTGTACGCCGGTCGCCCCTTCTCGGCGGGGACGGCGATCCGCATGGTCAGGCGGAACGACGCGGCGCCTTCGAGATTGCCGGTGCCCGCGGCGAGCAGGGTGGGCGCGTCGTGCGGGAAGCTCGTCGTGGCGGCCCGCCGCTGCGGATCGTCCGCGCCGCCGCAGCCGGACACCAGCAGCGGAACGGCCACGACCGCCGCCAGAGCCCTGAGCGCCAACGGCACTGGAGGTCGCCGCGGTCTTGACGGTTTCCGCCGTCTTGACAGTCCCGGCGGCACCGGCGGTCTCGGCAAGGCCTGCATCGAACCTCCTGATCCGTCGGGATCCATCGTGCTTGGGAGCGCTCCCACTCCTGATTGCGACGTGACCGTAGAACGGCTCGGCGCCCAGCGGAAAGGGTCGTTCCACGGCTTTTCACGAGACTTGTAAACGGCTCTTGACAGTCTCGGCTCGTCACCGGATTCTTGGGAGCGCTCCCACTACTCCCCTCCTCCGGCCGATCCCGACGGCCGGAGCACCCCGAAGGGAGTGCCAGTGTGACGATCCTCGAACCGTCCACCGACCCGGCCATCGCGATCCGCGGCAGCCAGCCGATGCACGAGAGCCGGCCGCTCCGCGACCGCAGGCCCCCCACGCTCGCGCACGTGGCCGAGCTCGCCGGTGTCTCGCCGGCGACCGCGTCCCGCGTCCTCACCGGCTCGGCCCGCGTCAGCCACCAGGCCCGCCTCCAGGTCGAGAGGGCGGTGGAACGGCTCGGCTACGTGCGGCGCCGCCAGCCCGCGCTCAGCCCGCTCCCGTCGGGGGCGATCGCGGCGGTGCTCTGCGAGGACAGCGCCCGGGTGTTCGCCGACCCGTTCTTCTCGCGCCTGCTGTGGGGCGTCCGGCGGGAGCTCGACGGCCGGGCCCCGCTGGCCGTCCTCATGGTGGGCAAGCCCGACGAGTGGCGGGTCACCACGGACTACCTCCGCGGCGGGCATGTGGCGGGCGTCCTGCTGATCGGCTCGCACCGCGACCATCCCGCCGCGCTGGTGCACGCGACCGCCGGGGCCCCGGTGGTGCTGGCCGGACGGCCGCTGAGCGACCCGGCACTCCCCTACGTCGACGTCGACAACTGCGGCGGCGCGCGCGCCGCCGTCCGGCACCTGCTCGCGACCGGCCGGTCCCGCATCGCCACCATCGCGGGCCCGGCCGACATGGGCGCGGGCGCCGACCGGCTGGCCGGGTACCGGCGGGCCGTCCGGGAGGCCGGGCTGGACGTGACCGGAATGATCTGGCACGGCGACTTCGGCCCGCTCTCCGGCGAGCACGCGATGGACCGCCTGCTCGACCGGCGGCCCGACCTGGACGCGGTGCTGGCCGCGTCCGACCTGATGGCCTCCGGGGCCCTCCGCGCGCTGCGCCGCGCCGGCCGCCGGGTCCCCGACGACGTCGCCGTCGTGGGCTTCGACGACGCCCCGATCGCCCAGCGCACCCACCCCCGCCTGACAACGGTGCGGCAACCGGTCGAGGAACTGGGCGCCCGGCTCGTCCGCGAACTGCGCGCGCACATCGCGGGACGGACCGCCGCCGACCGGGGCGTCGTCCTGAAGACCAAATTGATCATCCGAGACTCGGCCTGACCCACCCGCGCCCCGCGCACGCGTCCCCATCAGCCGATCGGCCCACCCGATCGGCCTGCTGACCCTGCCCGCACACCACTTCACGCCCTGGCCCATGGGCTTTGGGCATTGATGAAAGGAAGAATCTGGTGAGAAGACGGCATCGATGGCGCGCGTTCACGGCGGTGAGCGTGTTGCTGACCTTGCTCTGCGGCGGCCTGGTGGCCGCCGGCACCACGGCCGCGCAGGCGGCGGTGGCGTGCAAGGTCGTCTACAAGAAGAACGCGTGGAACACCGGCTTCACCACGAGCCTCGACATCACCAACCAGGGTGACGCGGTCGACGGCTGGAAGCTGTCCTACGCCTACTCGGGCAACCAGACCCTGGTGAGCGGCTGGAGCGGCAAGTGGTCGCAGACCGGCCAGCAGGTCACGGTCGAGAACGAGAGCTGGAACAAGACGCTCGCCTCCGGCGCCACCGTGAACGTGGGCGCGCAGTTCACCTACAGCGGGACCAACGACGATCCGGCGGCCTTCACGTTCAACGGCGTCCGCTGCAACCAGTCGTCGTCGCAGCCGACCGTCGCGCTGACCAGCCCGGCCGCCGGGGCCACCTACTCGGTGGGCGGCACGGTGCCGCTCGCCGCGACGGCCGCCGCCGGGTCGGGGGCGACGGTCGGCAAGGTGGAGTTCTACGACCAGAGCGGTCTGCTCGGCGCCGACACCACCGCTCCGTACACCCTGTCCTGGGCGCCTGCGGCGGCCGGGAACTACTCGCTCTACGCCAAGGTCACCGACAGCACGGGCGCGACCGCCGAGTCGGCGCCCGTCGGCATCACGGTGACGCAGGGCGCGAGCATCGTCGCGAGCCCGACCGCGCTGAGCCTCGCGTCGGGCGCCAAGGCGACCTACGGGATCAAGCTGTCCGAGGCGCCCGCGGGAAGTGTGACCGTGACGACGGCCCGTACGGCTGGAGTCACCAGTTTGTCGGTCACTGGCGGGGCGACGCTGACCTTCACGCCGCAGAACTGGTCCGCCGCGCAGAACGTGGAGATCACCGCGGCCGCGACCGGCAGCGGCGAGGCCACCTTCACCTCGACGGCCACCGGGTACGCGGCGGCCAAGGTGACCGTCCGGCAGATCGACGCGGCGGGCGGCGTCTACGACCAGCGTTTCCTCGACCAGTACAACAAGATCAAGGCCCCGGCGAGCGGCTACTTCAGCCCGGAGGGCATCCCGTACCACTCGGTCGAGACGTTCATGGTGGAGGCGCCCGACCATGGGCACGAGACGACCTCCGAGGCCTACAGCTATCTGATCTGGCTGGAAGCGATGTACGGCAGGGTCAGCAAGGACTGGGGTCCGTTCAACGCCTCCTGGGCGCTGATGGAGAAGTACATGATCCCCACTCACGCGGATCAGCCCACGAACGCCTCGTACCAGGCGAGCAAGCCCGCGACGTACGCGGCCGAGCACCCCGAGGTGAGCTCCTACCCCTCCCCCATCGACGGCACCGTCCCGGCGGGCCAGGACCCCATCGCGGGTGAGCTGAAGTCCGCGTACGGAACCGACGACATCTACGGCATGCACTGGCTGCAGGACGTCGACAACGTCTACGGGTATGGCAACACGCCTGGTGGCGGATGCGAGAACGGGCCGAGCGCCGACGGTCCCTCGTACATCAACACCTACCAGCGCGGTCCGCAGGAGTCGGTCTTCGAGACGATCCCGCAGCCGACGTGCGACGCGTTCAAGTACGGCGGGACGAACGGCTATCTGGACCTGTTCATCAAGGACTCCAGCTACGCCAAGCAGTGGAAGTTCACGAACGCGCCGGACGCCGACGCGCGCGCCGTCCAGGCCGCGTACTGGGCGAACGTCTGGGCCAAGGAGCAGGGCAAGGCGGGCGACGTCTCCGCCGTAGCCGCCAAGGCCGGGAAGATGGGCGACTACCTGCGGTACTCGTTCTTCGACAAGTACTTCAAGAAGATCGGCAACTGCTACCCCGCGACGTCCTGCCCCGGCGGGACGGGCAAGAACAGCGCGCACTACCTGCTGTCCTGGTACTACGCGTGGGGCGGGTCGCTGAGCACGAGCGGCGGCTGGTCGTGGCGCATCGGCGACGGCGCCTCGCACTTCGGCTACCAGAACCCGATGGCCGCGTACGCGCTGGTCAACGATGCCGCGCTCGCCCCCAAGGGCGCGAGCGCCAAGGCCGACTGGCAGGCCAGCCTGACCCGCCAGCTGCAGCTCTACAAGTGGCTGCAGTCGGCCGAGGGCGCCATCGCGGGCGGCGTGACCAACAGCTGGGACGGCAGCTACGCCGCGCCGCCCTCCGGCCTGACGAAGTTCTTCGGCATGGCGTACGACTGGCAGCCCGTCTACCACGACCCGCCCAGCAACCAGTGGTTCGGGTTCCAGGTGTGGTCGATGCAGCGGGTCGCCGAGTACTACCAGGTCACGGGCGACGCGAACGCCAAGACGATCCTCGACAAGTGGGTCGCCTGGGTGCTTCCGCAGGTCACCGCCGACCCGTCCACCGGCGCCTACCGGGTGCCCGCCACGCTGCGGTGGAGCGGGCAGCCGGACGCCGACTGGTCCGGTACGTCCGGCATGCCGCCCGCCAACGCGGGGCTGCACGTGACCATCGCCGACTACACGGACGACGTGGGCACCACGGCCGCCTTGGCCCGCACGCTCACTTCGTACGCGGCCAAGGCGAACCACGCCCAGGCCAAGCAGACCGCCAAGAACCTCCTCGACGCGCTCTGGAAGCACCAGGACACCAAGGGCGTCTCGGTCTCTGAGACGAAGGCCGACTACAGCCGGGTGAAGGACCCGGTCTACGTCCCCGCCGGCTGGACCGGCACGATGCCGAACGGCGACCCGATCAACTCCAGCTCGACGTTCATGTCGATCCGGTCGTTCCTGAAGAGCGACCCCGACTACGCCCGCGTCTGGGCGTACGCGAACGGCACCAGCTCCACGCCGCCCGCGTTCAACTACCACCGCTTCTGGGCGCAGGCAGACATAGCCCTGGCCATGGCCGACTACGGCCGTCTCTTCAACGAGTAACTCCGACGCGGCGGTGGCGAGGCCCAGATCGTGGTTCGTCCATGGTCTGGGTCTCGCCGCCGTTGGGTTGGGTTAGGGGCGGTCGGACAGGACCAGGGTGCCGTTCGCCGTGGCCTGGGAGAGTTCGCGGGAGACCGCCAGCGCCGCTGTGCGCACGGCCGGGGCCAGGCGGCCGAGATCTAGGCGGCACGCGTGGCCGGTGATGGAGATGGCCGCCAGGACGCGGCGGCGGTGGTCGAAGATGGGCGCGGCGACCGCCGAGACGCCGGTCTCCGACTCCTCCTGGTTGATGCCGTAGCCGCGTTCGAGCGTGCGCTCCAGCTCCCGGCGCAGCAGGCCGGGCATCGTGATGGTGTGCGGGGTGTGCCGGGGCAGCCCGGCCGACAGCACCTGCCGCAGGTTCTCCGGGGGGCCGAGGGCCAGGAAGACCTTGCCGGTCGCGGTGCAGTACGCCGGCAGACGTCCGCCCACGCGCGACACGATCGGCATCGAACGGCGGCCGCTGACCTTCTCCAGGAAAAGGGTGTCCACGCCGTCGAGGACGGCGAGGTGCACGTTCTCGTGCGTCGCCTCGTACAGGTCCTCCAGGTATGGGAGCGCCGCCTCGCGCAGGCCGCGCGGGCGCGGGACGCGTTGTCCCAGGATGAACAGCCGCATTCCCAGCCGGTAGCCGCCGGACGTGCGTTCCAGCCCGCCCCAGCGCACCAGTTCGGCGAGCAGACGGTGGGCCGTCGGCTTGGGCAGTCCGGTGCGCCGCGCCAGCTCGGCCAAGGTCAGCTCGGTGTCGGCGGCGCCGAACGCGTCCAGCAGCAGCAAGCCGCGCGCGAGCACCGACTTGGGCGGCTCCGTCACCGGAGCGGCCTCGCCGTCGGCGGACCGGCCGATCTCCTGGCGCATTTCCTGATCGTCCTCCGGAACGTGTTCTTGTCGCAAGGGTCCTCACCTCCCGGGGTGTGCCGTGATCGGGACTTCGGCCAGCAACGGGCCGGGAAGCCGTGGGGCCGCGGCGACGAGCTCGGCGAGCCCGGCGGCCGAGCCGACGCGGCGCCCCTCGACGCCGAAGAGCCGGGCGGCGGCGAGCCAGTCGAGCGCCGGCGGGCAGAGGTCGAGCCCCGCGTACGGGGGGCTGATATGCCCGCGTTCGTCGAGGGTGTCCTTGAGGGTGCGGTACTCGCCGTTGTTCATGACCAGGAAGAGCACCGGGAGCCCGTACCGCGCCGCCGTCCACAGGCCCTGCAGGCCGAACGTCGCGGAGCCGTCGCCGAGCACCGCGATCACCGGCCGCGACGGGACGGCCAGCCGGGTGCCGATGGCCGCGCCGATCCCCCAGCCGAGCCCGCCGCCGACCGTGTGCACGTACGATCCGGGCCGGTCGAGCCGCTGCGTCCCGCGCAGCAGGACCCCGACGGTGATCGCCTCCTCGATGAGGACGGCGCCGGGCGGCAGCGCGGCGGCGATCGCGTGGGCCGCCGCGAGCGGGGCGAGCGGGGCCGGGCCGTAGGCGGCGCGGGCCCGCCGGTCGAGTTCGGTGCGGCGGTCGGCGCTCTCGGCGGTCACGGCGCGAAGGCGCTCCTTGGCGGCGGGGACCTCATCGGGGAGCCGTTCGGCCAAGGCGCGGAGCGTGCCGCGCAGGTCCCCGGCGAGGCCGGCGTGGGCGGGGAAGTTGCGGCCGATCTCCGCCGGGTCGGCGTCGGCCTGCACGACGGTCAGGCCGTCCGGAATCGGGGATCCGGGGGTGTAGTGGTGCGGGGTGAAGGCACGGCAGCCGGTCAGCAGCAGGGTGTCGTACGCCTGGAGGGCCTCGCGGACGAGGGTGTTGCGGGGCGGCAGGGCACCCGCGTACAGGGCATGCCCGCAGGGGAACGACAGCGCGTCGAACATCGGCTGGTGGTAGACGGCCGCGCCCAGCCGTTCGGCGATCGCAACGAGATCGTCCATCGCTCCGGCCCGTCCGACGCCGTCTCCCGCGATGATGACGGGCCGGTGCGCGCGTTCCAGCAGCGCGGCGGCGCGCTCGATCTCGTCGGCGGGCGCTGAGCCTGGGACGGCGGCGGGGGTACGGGCGGGCACCGGCACGTCCTCGTCGCCCTCCAGCACGTCCATGGGCAGCGAGAGCAGCACCGGCCCGGCGGGCGGACGGACGGCGAGCGCGAACGCCCGGCGCAGCAGCACGGGCAGGTCGTACGCCTGGTGCACCTCGATCGCGTACTTCACGGCGGGCGACGCGAGAGCCGTCAGGTCCCCGGAGAGCATCGGGTCCTGGATCAGATGGCGCCGATCCTGCTGGCCCGCGACGGCCACCAGCGGCGTCCGCGACCGCGCGGCGTTCAGCAGGCCGATCAGCCCGTTGGCCACGCCCGCCGCCGCGTGCAGGCTCACGAACGCGGGGCGGCCGGTGGCCCGCGCGTACCCGTCGGCCATCGCCACGGCCGGCCCCTCGTGCAGCCCGAGCACGTACTCCAGCCCGGGCGCGGAGGCGAGGGCCTCCAGCAGCGGCAGTTCGGTGGTGCCGGGATTGCCGAAGACCCGCGTCACCCCCTCGTCGCGAAGGATCTCGAGCAGCGCGGCGGACGGGTTCATGCGGCGAACTCCTTCGCGTTCATGAGAGGAGCCGCTTCGCGCTCACGCGGCCGGCTCCTTGCGTCGGGGGGCGGGTCGTTCGCGCATCACGTCCTCCGGGGGTCAGTGCCGGGCCGAGCCACCGTCGACGTTGATGGTCTGGCCGGTGAGGAAGCCGCTGCCCTCGTCGCAGACGTACAGCAGCGTCGAGACCAGGTCGGCCGGGGTCTCGGTGACCGGGATCGCCTGCAGGGCCCGGACGCGGGCGAACCCTCCGTCCGCGCCCGTGCTGCCCGCCGCGGTCGCGGTCCGGGTGAGGCCCGGCGCGATCGCGTTGACGGTGATCCCGTCGACGCCCACCTCGCTGGCGAGCGCGCGCGTGAGACCCACCAGCCCGGCCTTCGACGCGGTGTAGGCCACCAGCTCTGGCGGTCCGAGGAACACCACGGCCGACACGATGTTGACGATGCGGCCCCAGCCCGCGGCGCGCAGGTGCGGCAGCGCCGCGCGGGTCACCAGGAACGGCCCCTCCAGGTTGAGCCGCATGATCCGGCGCCAGTCCTCCGGCGTGGTGTCCTCGAACGGGATCGGCGGATAGACGCCGGCGTTGTTGACCACGATGTGCAGGCCGCCGAAACGGGCGGCGGCCTTGCCGATCGCGGCGTTGACGGCGTCCGGGTCGGTGACGTCGGCCGTGAGGGGCACGAAGCGGTCCGTTCCCGCGCGCCGCGCCGTCTCGTCCTGATCGGCGACGTCCAGCCCCGCCACCGCGTACCCGTGCGCGACCAGCGCCAGGGCGAACTCCTGGCCGAGCCCCCGGGCGGCCCCGGTGACGACCGCGACCCGATCGATCCGCTCGCTCATGGGTCGGAGCCTGCGTGGCGCCGGAACACCCGGCAAGGACCGTGTTCCGTTCAGTGAAACGGCCCGCTTGTCCGGGTCCTGACCGCCATGGATGCTCACGGCACCCGAGCCCGCCGGACACGCCGCCGGGGCACGGGCTCGTCAGGACGCGAAGGAGCCGATCACCGACATGTCCGCGACACCCTGGACGCGAGCAGCCTGGACGCGGCCCGCCTGGCTGCGCGCCGTCCTCCGGGACGAGACCGGCGTCGTCGCGGTGCTGGTCGTGCTGGTGCTCGGCGTCGGCCTGGCCCATCCGGAGTTCCTGCGCACCGGCAACCTGCTGTCCACCGCGCAGAACACGGTCTATGTCGGGCTGATGGCCTGTGGCATGGTGTTCCCGCTGGCGATGCGGGAGGTCGACCTGTCGGTCGGCGGCCTGTACGCGATGAGCGTGGTGACCGGCGCGGTGCTCATCACGCACGGGGCCGGGCCGTGGCTGGCGGTGGCGGTGGTCCTGGCGCTGTCACTGACGCTCGGTGCGGTGAACGGCCTCGTCACGACCCTGATGCGGCTGCCGTCGTTCATCGTGACGCTGGCCACGGCGATGCTCTTCCGCGGCATCGGGCTGGCCCTCGCGGAGGGCAAGCAGATCGGCGGGATGCCGATGGACCACGCCCTGTTCCGGGTCGGCGGCGGGAACCTCGCCGGAGTGCCGACGGCCGTCTGGGTCTTCGCCGCCGCCGTCGCCGTGCTGACCGTGCTGCTGACCCGCAGCCGGTTCGGCTCGCAGGTGCGGGCCATCGGTTCCAACCCCGAGGCCGCCGAGTTCACCGGCCTGCCGATGACCCGCACCCGGGTCAAGGCGCTCGCGCTGTCCGGGCTGATGGCGGGCGTCGCCGCGGTGCTGGCGCTGGCGTTCTTCGGCGCGGGCGACCCGACGATCGGCCAGGGGTACGAGCTGACCGCGATCGCCGCCTGCATCATCGGCGGCACCCCGCGGGCGGGCGGGCGCGGCTCGGTCGCCGGCGCCGCGGTCGGCTGCCTGATCTTCAACGTGGTGGCCGCCGCGCTGGTGTTCTTCCAGATCCCGATCAACTGGACCACGTTCGCCACCGGCGCGGTGATCCTCGTCGCGGTGGCCGTGGACGCCGCCGTCCGCGGGCTGCCCTCTCCCGTCCGCGGCCGTCCGGGCTGATCCCCCTGTTCCCTGGAGGTTCCGATGCGTCCTCGTCCCCGTTCGCGTCCCTGTCTTCGTCGTCGTCCTCGCCGAGCGGGGCTTCTCGCCGTCGTCCTGGTGGTCGCCACCGCGGCGGGTTGCGGCGACTCCGGCTCAGGCTCGGAGAAGAAGCAGCTCAAGATGGCCATCGCCGTGGCCAACAACAGCCTCAACTTCGCGCGCTCGATGTATCTCGGCGCCACGTCCGCCGCGCAGCACGCCGGCGACGTCGACTTCAAGGTGGCCGGGCCTCCCAACACCGACGGCCCCGCCGAGGTCCAGCTCTTTCAGAACCTCACCGTCACGCACCCCGACGGGATCGTGCTGGAAAACCTCGCGCCGCCGCTGTTCACCCGTCCCGCCGCGCAAGCAAAGGCCAAGGGCATCCCAGTAGTGGCGCTAGACACCGCACCCACCAATGGCAGCGGGATGGAGTTCTACGTCGGCAACGACAACTATGCGCTCGGCGCGCTGCTCGCCCAGGAAACGGTGAAGAAGCTCGGTAAGGACGCCAAGGGTGAGGTAATCGTCGGCGTACCCAACCCTGGCACGCCCGTTCTGGACAGCCGCGCCAAAGGCGTCAAGGAGACCCTCAGCAAACTCGCCCCTGGCATCACCGTGCTCGGCCCGTACCAGACGTACAGCGACCCTGCCCAGAACTACAACGCCTGGCTCGCCCAGGTGCACGCCCACCCCAAGGCCCTGGCGTTCCTCGGCGTGGGCGACGCCGACAGCTACGACCTCGCCAAGATCAAGGAGCAGGAGAAGGGCACCTACCTCACCGCCGCCTTCGACGTGGACCCCAAATCCCTGGAGGCCATCAAGCGCGGCACCAACTTCATCGGCATCGACCCCGAGCACTTCCTCAAGGGCTACATCGCCACGGCCGTCCTCGTGGAGCGCGTGCGCGCGGGCAAGGATCTGCCCCAGGGCTGGTTCCCGATGCCCGGCTTCGTGGTGACCAAGGAGAACGTCAGCCAGATCATCCAGCGCGAGACCTCGCCGGACGCCTCGTACACCTGGTACAAGCCGCAGATCGACAGGCTCCTCGCGGGCATGGACGGCATGCTGAAGCCGCTCGGCCAGGCCCGCTGACATGCTCACCGCCACCGGCTTGACCAAGCACTTCGGCGGCGTGGTGGCCCTCGACGACGCCGGCATCGAACTCGTCTCCGGCCAGGTGCACGGCCTGGTCGGCGAGAACGGCGCGGGCAAGTCCACCCTCGTCAAGATCCTCTGCGGCGTCCTGCGCCCCGACGCGGGCACCATCACCATCGAAAATCACCCCGTCCGCCTGACCGACGCCCGGCGAGCGGCCGCGCACGGCGTGGCGGTCGTCTCCCAAGAATTGATGACCTTCGGCGACCTGATCGTGCTGGAGAACCTCTTCCCGCACAACCGCATGGCCGGCAAACGTGAACTGGCCCGCCGCGCGGCGCCCGTCCTAGCCGAACTGGGCCTCTCAGCCCCGCCCCACGCCCGCGTCGGCACGCTGCCCCTAGCCGACCGCCAACTCCTGGAGATCTGCCGGGCCCTACTGCAAGAGCCCCGCATCCTCGTCCTGGACGAGCCAACCTCAACCCTTCCCCGCGAAGCAGTGGCCAGGCTGGAACAAACCATCCGTGGCCTCGCCAAACGCGGCCTGGCGGTCCTCTACATCTCGCACTACCTGGAGGACGTCATGCGCATTGCCCAACGCGTGACGGTCCTACGCAACGGCCGCACGGTGCTCACCGGCAGAGAAACCACCAAAGTAAGCCTGGGATCCCTGGTCGAAGCCATGCTCGGCGAAGCCATACCCCCCACCACTCCCACCCGCCGACCAACATCCAACGGCCCCGCCCTCCACCTGACCGACGTCACCACCCCCCACCTCCACAAGGTCTCCCTCACCGCAACCGCAGGCGAAATAGTCGGCCTAGCAGGCCTACAGGGCGCAGGCCACCTGGCGGTCTTCGACGTGATCTGCGGCCGCAAGCACCCGACCTCAGGCCAAGTCACACTCCCCTCAGGAACGACCCCCCGCTCGTTCCGCCAGGCAGTGGCCGCAGGCGTCGCCTACATCTCCGGCGACCGCAAGGCACGCGGCCTCATGCTCGACCGCCCCGTCTGGGAGAACCTGACCGCCGTCCGAAGCCTGGGCCTAGGCCGTGACGGCGCCCTCCCCCCACGCCGCCCCCGCCAAGCCCGCGCGCAAACCCAGGCCACCAAGCTCCGCATCTCAAGCGACCTGACGCTCCCCGCAAGCGCCCTGTCAGGCGGCAACCAGCAGAAAACCGTCCTGGGCAAATGGCTCGACGCCGCTCCAACCCTGGCGCTCCTGGACGACCCCACCCGAGGCGTAGACGTCCGCGCCCGCCTGGAGGTCCACGACCTGATCCGCGACCTGGCCGAGTCAGGCCGCCCCGTCCTGATCGCCTCCAGCGACCTGACCGAACTCACCGAACTCTGCCACCGCGTCCTCATCTTCCAGCACGGCCAGATAACCGCAGAGCTCACCGACGCAACCGAGCAAGACCTGAGCCTGGCCATGAACGCCGGCTTCGCCCGCCCCACCAACACCAAACGAAATGCCCCCCGCCAGAGATAACCCCCAGCGTCGTGCGCCTCACTCGCAGAGTGACTCGTACGGGTCGCCGTCTTCGTTGAGGACCGCGTACTCGGGGCCGGCGCCTCTTGCTGTGGCCAGCAGTAGTGGGAGGGCGTCGCCTGGGGTGAGGTTGAGGGCGTCGAGAAGGCGGGTGCGGTGGAGGGAAAGGTCCGGTTCTTCGTCGAGGTACTCCTGTTCGAGGGCCGGGATCGAGGCGCGGATCTTCTCCAGATCGTCGGGACCCAGGCAGTCCCGCCAGAAGGGCAGCTGGATGATGATCGCCAGCGCGGCGGCCAGGGAGGGGGCCAGGAGGGCTGCTCCGCCTTCGGAATCGGCGTAGAGGACGGGGCGCTCGTCGCCGTCGCCGCAGAGGTAGTACGTGCCGCCCGCGCCGTCTCGGGCGATCGGGTCCAGGCGGCCGCCCCCGGCGAGGTGGAGGGGTTCGATGGGAGTGTGCGACGGGTCCGTCACGTCGAAGTCGAAGACCGCCGCGAGCATGTCGGCGATCCATGGGGTTTCTTCGATGGTTTTGATGGGGGTGGTCATCGCGCGAGCGTAGCGGGCGCCCGGAGGTGGCCGGACGCCCGCTTTGGGTTAGTGGAGGGGTTTGGGTTTTCTGTTCAGGCCGCCGCAGCCTATTTCGCTTGCTGTGGCTGGGCCTGGGGTTTCTAGGCGTAGGTAGCGGGCTGTTGTGGGGCGGAAGCGGGATTGTTTGAGGGTGTGGTCGGCGGGCCAGGTGCCTTGGGCTATGGGGCGGAATGTTTTGTTGTTGGTGCTGGCGGAGATTCGGTAGGACGTGATGTTGCCCGTTGTTATGAAGTCTTCCAGGACGAAGTCCTTGGCGGTGTCCTGGCGCGGGAGGTAGGTCAGGACGTCTATGCCTGTGAAGACTCGACCTAGGTCGATGGTGATTTGGCCCTTTTCAGATGTCCAGAGGGTCTGGTCAGCCTGGCCGTTCCAGCCGAAGTCGCTGTGGCCGTCGATGGCGTTCGCGGCGTTGCCGGTGGTGGCGGTTGCCGAGACGGGGGTCAGGGGGTGGCTCACTACGTCGGGTTGGGGTGGGAGGGGTGGGCGCCTGGCGGGGTGCCACTGGCGGCCTACCTCTTGGAGGGTCTCGACGACTGTGTCGTCCAGGAGGCCTTGCGGGTTGGGCGGGCAGTTGAGGATGAACGTGCAGTAGCGGGGTTCGAGTCTGGCGAGGTGGTCGACGATCTGGGTTGTAGTTAGCAGGTTGGTGGGGGTTGAGGGGTGCCAGAACCAGCCTGCGGGGGCGATCGTCTGGCCTTGGGACGCGGCGTAGGTATTGTCCGGCGGGCAGAAGACGCCGCCCTTGGTCTCTTCTATGAAGAGCAGGTCCGAGTGCCAGGGGACCGAGAGGCCGTTCAGGTCCAGGACCAGGCAGTTGGGCTGGAGGCGCGCGATGTGCTCGCGGATCTCGTGCCAGGGCAGGGTTTGGTGATTGAACGCCCAGTGCCAGGCCCAGCCGTCCAGGAAGAGCAGGGGGATCGGGCCGTAGTTGGTGAGCAGTTCGGTGAGCTGGGCCTTGACGAAGTCGATGGCCTTGCGGGTTATGGGTGGCCTGTCGTCGAAGCCCTTGGGACCGACGCCATTGGTGCGGTCCCAGATCGAGAAGTAGAGGCAGGGCGTGAGGCCTCGGCCCCGGAAGGCGTCGACGTATTCACGTACGATGTCGCGCTTGGAGTTGTAGGTGGTGTGGGCCGTCGGCCATAGGCAGAAGCCGTCGTGGTGTTTCGCCGTTAGCACGCCGAATTTCATGCCTGCGGATTTGGCTGTGTCTGCCCACTGGCCGCAGTCTAGTGCGGTCGGGTTGAACGAGTTCGGGTCCTGGTCGGGCTCCACCCATTCGGCGTCGTGGTAGGTGCCCATGTTGAAGTGCAGGAACATCCCGAAGCGCCAGTCGACGAAGCGCTTCTGGAGGCGGTAGCGGTTGCCCATGTGGCGGGATGCCGAGGCGGGGGTTGCCGTCAGGAGGGGTAGGGCCGCCGTTGCTCCTAGGAAGGTTCTGCGCGGAAGGCTCATCGTGCACCGCCTCGGTGATTGGCGACGGGGACGAGGGCGGGCTTTCCTATGGCGGCCTTTTCTTCGGCGATCACGGCAAGGGCCAGGGTGTTGCGGCCTTGTTCGCGGAGGATTCCGGCAGGCAGCGCGAAATCTCGTTGAGGGCCGGTGGAGAGGTACTGGCCCATGTTCCAGCCGTTCAGGAAGAGGAGGACGCGGTACTTTCCGCTGCCTTGCGGGAAGCGCAGGGTGAGGGGGACGTCTTGGCCCTTGGGCAGGTTCAGGTCGAACGTTGTGCGGTACCAGGTCGAGCCGGGGTTGGTGGTGGGTTGGGCTTGGCTCCAGGAACGGTCGGAGTAGCTGGGGAGGGTCCAGCCTCGGCGCTCGCCTATGAGACCGCCGTTGTTGAGGGGGCCACGGATCGGGTCCGTTGCCTGGGTTCCTTGGATTTTCCAGGTGATGGGTGTGTCTCCGACTGAGGCGCCTACCAGGCCGCGCGGTTGTTTCTGGCGCACGTCCTCGGCGGTCCAGTCGTCGTTGTGGCCCATGTTGCCGACCAGGACGGCGAGGGTCGCGGGCTCTCCGGTTTTGAGCGAACCGGATGGGATCGTGAAGTGGCCCGGTCCGGGGTCGGGGTTGGGCGGGGTGGACGCGTCGCCCGCGTCGGCCTGGACGCCTCCGGCGGCCGAGCCCAGGTACCGGCCGTTGAGCCAGACCTGGTAGATGCCCTTCCGGCCGGTGATGGCGTTGAGGTCGACGGTCTTCTCCTGGCCGGTGGACGTGAAGCGCCCGCGATACCAGACGTGGCCGTGGTGGTAGCCGTAGTCGTCGGCGTACAGGACGGGCAGCGTCTTCGGCTTGATCGGGCTCACCGTGGTCGTTTTGTCCGCCACGGTCCAGCGGGAGTCGTCGAAGGTGGGCTTCGCCTCGGGTGCTCCCTCAGCACTCCGCCAGCGGGTCAAGGCGGGCAGACGAACGGGCTTGGGGCTCGTGGTGCGGGCCAGGAGTGAGCCGCTTGAGGTGCGGCGAGCGGAGATTCGCTTGCCGTTGAGGGCAAGGCCCCTGGCTGAGGTGAATACCTCTACGTCGCCCGCCTTGGCCACATCGGCGCGTAGATGGACGGTCTCCTGCCCCTTAGCCGAGCGCACGAGGGACGTGCCGCGGACCAGGACGTCGTCGGCTCGCCAGAACTTCGCCGCTTCGGCGTCGGTACCAAGGAGCAGCAAGAGCGGGCGGCGGCCGCCGTCACTGATGAGCACGCGCGCCAGGCCTTGGTGGGCGTAGTCGAGCGTGAGGTTGCCGTTGGCATAGGACGAACGGACGGCGCCCGAGAGCACCTTCACCTTGGGCTGGGAGGCGTAGCGAAGGACGGTGTTGCCTTGCGTTCCTTCCTTGCCGTAGAGCACGGCTACGTCGCGTCCACCCGAAACCGTGTGGGTGAGCAGTTCGGACGTGCTCACCGCCAGCCGCTGGCCGCCCATGTCGTAGCCCGCGAGGAGCAGTTTCGCGTCGCGCCCCTTGACCCGGACCGGCACGGTGTACGAGCCGTCGGGCGCCGTCCACGTGAGGGTGGCGGACTCGTCGGCGTCGGTGGTGCGGTCGGCATGGCGGACGAGCACCACCTGCGTGCCGGTGTCGGGGTTGGTGCGAGCCTCGGTGTGCACGGCGGCGTTGCTGGACGCGGGGGCGGACGAGGGATCCGTCTTCGTCAGCGGCGCCACGGTGGTGAGGAAGAGCCCCTGCCGCTTGAACTCGTCGTACTTGGTCGTGAGCTGCCGGTTCTCAGTGATGGCGGCGCCGTAGTCATAGGAGGTGTAGACGTCGTTGGGCTGTGGCAGCCAGCCCCACGACGTGCCTCCGTACGCCATGTAGTAGCCGAACATGGTGGCGCCGCTGGTGACGAGGTTGGACTTGTAATAGACCTTCATGTAGTCCGGGCCGGTCAACTCGCGACACTTCTCATAGCCCGCGTCGTTCAGGTCGATGGCGCCCGCCTGATATTCGGCGGCGTAGACAGGTGCCTCTCTGCTCCTGCGTTCGGTGACGCCCGTCCCCCAGGTGCCCCATGTACGCGGGTCAGGGCAGTTGAACGCCTGCGGGTAGTCGTCCACGCCGAGGATGTCGACGGCACCCTGACCCGTGGACCAGTCGGTGGTCCACTCGGCGGCATCACAACATTGGTTGTGCGTGATGGGAACGTCGATCCCGGCCGCGCGCGCTCTGGCGGAGATGTCGGCCATGTAGGCGCGGTCGGTATTCACCGCGTATTCGTTCTCGGCGTTGTAGGCGATGACCGAGCCGCCGTGGCTCACCTGGTGCCGGGCGAGGATCGGGTTGATGTGGTCGAGCCACTCCCGGTAGGCCGCGGTGTAGCCGGGGTCGCTGGAGCGGGCGCGTCCCGGCACGTTCTTCAGCCAGGCGGGCAGGCCGCCGCCCGTCGTCTCGGCGTTGATGTACGGGCCGGGACGGGCGACGACGTAGAGGCCGAGCTCCTCGGTCATCCGCAGCAGCCGGTCGACGTCGCGGACGCCGGTGAAGTCGTACACGCCCTGCTTGGGCGAGTGGTAGCCCCAGTGGAAGTAGAGCGAGACCCCGTTGAAGCCCGCGGCCTTGACCTTCTCCAGGGTGTCGCGCCACAACCGCTGGCTGGGCAGCCGGAAGTAGTGGAACTCCCCTGACCACAGCAGCACCCGCTTGCCGTTGACCATCAGCGAGTGCTCGTCGTAGGTCACCTTGGACCCATAAGTGACCTTGGGCCCGGCCTCGGACTTCTCCGCCACCGCCGGAGAACCCGGCGCCCCGAACGTGGCGGCCACCATGAGCGTCGCGAACAGGAGCGCGAGCGCCCTGCGAAGACCCCTTCCGCGGAGGCCCCTTCTCGAGAGACCCCTTCCCCGGAGGTCCCCTGTTCGAATGCTGTCCTTTCCGGTACTGCCTCTTCCAAGGGTTGGTCGCATCGTTGGCGTCCTTCCGCAGATCGGATGGCGGTGATGGCGGAGACGATCGCGTCGCCGAGCCGGACGGGCGGACCAGGCTGGCGAACCGGACTGGAGGAACACCGGCGCCCCGCCTCCGCCGCTCGGCGGAGGCGAAGACGGGGCACCGGACCGTTATCTGGTGAAGTGGTCCCTTAGCTGGTGAAGGAGAAGGAGCTCAGCCGCACGTCACCGCCGAAGACGAGGTAGACGTCCTGGCGACCGGAGATCCGCGAGATCTGGCCCGTGATGTCCTGGTAGGTGTACTTGTTGCCGGTGGACGGCACGGTCAGCGTGCCGGCCAGCCGGCCGCGCGGCCCGCCCGCGCGGACCTGGATCGTCGTGGTGCCCGCGCTCGCCTTGGCCACCCGCGCCTTGATCCCGGACGGGCCGGAACGCAGGTCGGCGTCGGCGAACGAGATCCACGCGCCCTCCTTGCCGCCGACCGCCGTGCCGTTCACCTTCGACTCGTCGACGAGCTTCACGCCCGAGTAGTCGTCGAAGTTCGCCGCGGGGGTGGGCTTGCTCAGGTCGCGGGCCGGGACGCGCTCCCCGGTCACCTTGATCGAGGCACGCTGCCGGATGTCGCCCGCCGAGGCGCCGACCAGCAGGTCATAGGTGGACGACTCGACGATCTGCTTGCCGCGCGTCACGTCCCAGTGCGCGAGATCCGCCTTGGCGAACCGCAACCGCACGGTCGTGGTCTGGCCGGGGTTGAGCCGCACCTTCTGGAACGCGCGCAGCTGCTTGAGCGGCTGCTTGACGCGCGAGCTCCGCTGGTGCGTGTAGAGCTGGACGACGTCGGCGCCGGCGACCTTGCCGGTGTTGGTGACCGGAACGCTGACCGTCACCCCCGAGCCCGAGCCCGAGACCTGCGGGCGTCCGTACTTGAACGTGCTGTACGACAGGCCGTGCCCGAACGGGTAGAGCGGCTTGCCGCGGTAGTAGAGGTACGTCCGGTTCGACTTGATGATGTCGTAGTCGAAGATGCTCGGAAGCTCGCTGTCGGACCGGTACCACGTCTGCGTCAGGTGACCGGACGGGTCGACGTCGCCGAACAGCACGTCGGCCAGGGCGTTGCCGGTCTCGGCTCCGGCGTGCGACGTCCACACGATCGCCGGGACGTTCTTCTGCTCCCAGGTGATCGCGGTCGGGTAGCTGTTCTCCAGGACCAGGGTGGTCTTAGGGTTGGCCTTGAGGGCGGCCTTGATCAGCGCGCGCTGCCCGGCCGGCAGGTTCGTGGAGGGCCGGTCGTAGTTCTCGCGGCCGTTCACCGACGGGTTGCTGCCCGCCAGGAAGACGACCTGGTCGGCGTCCTTGGCCGCCTTGGCCACGGCGTCGGCGCCGTTGACGAGGGTCTCCTGGGCGAAGACCGCGGCGTCGTCCTTGGTGCCGAGCTTCAGTTTGCCGTCCTCGCCGATGCCGACGTAGTTGCCGGAGCTGAACCACGTCTCGTGGGTCTCGTAGCCCGCGTACCGCAGCTTGACGTTGCCGTCGGCCTGCTTCTCCAGCGCGAACTGCTGCTGGACGAACCACGCGTTCGGCTCGACCTGGTCGTTGACGAAGTTCGACCAGTTGTAGCCGACGTACTTGCCGTTGGCCGCGTTCCGCAGCGTGACGATGCCGTCGCCCCAGTCGGTGACGTCGAACTGCGAGGTCGCCGCGGGCGCGGCGTCGCTGACGGCCAGCGTGGCACCGGAAGCGCCCGAGCCGCCGGTGACGTACTTGCCGGTCTTGACGTCCTTGAGGGCGATCCGGTCGTCGCCGCGCACGCCGGTGACCGTGGCGCCGGCGCCGAGCTTGGCCCTGATGCCGTCCACCGGCGTGACCTTGTACGGCATCTGGCCGGAGTACCAGTCGGTGTAGACGACGTCGGCGAGCGGCCCGACGACGGCGACCTTCTTGGCGGTCGCCTTGGGCAGGGGCAGTGCCTTGCCGGAGTTCTTCAGCAGCACCATCGCGTCGGCGGCGGTGCGGCGGTTGAGCCGCTTGCTCGCGTCGGTGTTGAGCACCGAAGTGTTGATCTTCCCGTACGGGCCGCCGTCCGGGTCGAACTCGCCGAGCCGCACCCGGATCGACAGGGCGTGCCGGACGGCCGCGTCGATGTCGGAGACCTTCACCAGCCCCTTGGCCAGCGCGTCCTTGATCGCCGTGACGGTGATCGAGGCGTCCCGGTTGTTGGCGGTGAAGCTGTCGTTGCCCGCCTTGAGGATCGCCGCGTCGCCCTGGGTGAAGTCGGGGTAGTAGTTGGTGTTCCAGCGCGGGTCGGTGCCGGAACCGGCCAGGCTGTCGGGCAGCCCGGCGTCGGTCACGTTGAAGAGGTCCCTCTTCGTCCACGACCGCAGGGGCCCGCCGACGGCGAGGTCGGGGTTGACCGCGTTGGGCCGCCCGTTGACGAGGTTGTACGCCGACATCACGCCGGTCGCGCCGTCGGCGGCGATGATCGGCTTGAACGCCTGGCGGTCGTACTCGTTGAGCACGCGCTCGCGCAGCTGCACGTCCGTGGTCGAACGGAGGGTCTCGTTGTTGTTGGCGAGGTAGTGCTTGAGCGTGGGCGCGGTGAGCAGGTACTTGGGGTCGTCTCCCTGGGCGCCCTTGCCGTACGCGTTGGCGATCGCGGCGGTGAGCGTGGTGTCCTCGGAGTATCCCTCCTCGTTGCGGCCCCAGCGAGGGTCGCGCAGCAGGTTGGTCACCGGCGCCCACAGGTTGAGGCCCCAGTACATCCGCTCGTCGTTGGTGGAGTGGTAGCCGCGCGCCTCCACGCCGGTGGTCTTGCCGACCTGCCTGATCAGGGCGGGGTCCCAGGTGCTGGCGAGCCCGACGGCCTGCGGGAACACCGTGCCCTTGTCGGCGTCGATCTTCTGGTCGCCCCAGCTGGTCCAGGCGACGCCGTGCACCGCCTCGGTGCCGGTCTTGAACGCCTTGATGTCCAGCCGCGGGATGGCCGGCTGGTACTGGTGGAGCAGCGAGATCTTCTCGTCGAGCGTCAGCCGCCCGAGCAGGTCGGCGACCCGCGCGTCGAGCGAGAGCGCCGGGTTGCGGAAGGGAGGTGTCTCCCGCGCGGTGGCGGGGGTGGCCAGGCCGACCGAGGCCGCCAGGGCCACCGACAGGATGGGGATCAGCGGCCGCCGGAACCGGCCGGGTGAACGGGTGGATGCCACAACGATTCTCCTCTGAGCGTCGAAGCTGTGCACTGACGGAATGGCCCCCGCCCCCGAGGTGTTCGGTGTTCCGTATTCACCGATATTGCGTATTCAGTTGTTCCGGGCACTTCGAGTAGCGCCGCCCGCGCTAAATCGAAGCGCTTCGATCAGATACCGGACAAGACCCGTGGCGAATGTCTCCTCGTCAGTTCACGGACGCGGTGCCGGTGCCGGTTCGCGCCACGCCCTCGCTACCGGCGGACGCGGTACCGGTTCGCGCGGTGCTGGCCCGTGGCGTGAGCCGGGGCGGCAGGAGCGTGGCCGGCGGCACCTCCGCGCCGTCGAGCTTGGCCATGAGCAGCTCCACCGACCGCCGCCCCACCTCCTCGGCCGGGATGGCGACCGAGGTCAGCGGCAGTTCGGCGTGCTCGGCCAGATCGTCGGGGCAGATCGCGACCACCGACAGATCGGCGGGCACGCGCCGTCCCGCGTCCTGGAACGCCTTGACGAGCGGCGCCACGATCGGCTCGTTGTGGATCACCACCGCGGTCAGCTCCGGCTGCTCGGCGAGCAGCCGGTCGACCAGGGTGCGGGCCGCCTCGCCGGTGGCCTCGCACGGGTGCACGGTCGCCGCGACGCCGTGCCGGCCGGCCGCCGCGAGGAACCCGTCCGCGGTGCGCTGGGCGTAGCCGGTCTCCCGCTCGTACACCTCCGGCGGCGAGCCGATCAGGCCGACGGCGCGGTGGCCGAGTCCGGCCAGATGCTCCAGGCAGGCCTCGCCGGCCGCCCGGAAGTCGAGGTCGATGCAGGTCAGCCCCTCGGTCTCGGACGGGAAGCCGATGAGCACGGAGGGCCGGTCGAGCGAGCGCAGCATGGGCAGGCGCTCGTCGTGCAACTGCACGTCCATCACTATCACCGCGTCGACCAGGGCGCTGTCGGCCACCCGGCGCACGCCCTCCTCGCCCTCCTCCTGGGTGAGGAGCAGCACGTCGTGGTCGTGCCGCCGCGCGGTGGTGACGACCGAGACCGCGAACTGCATGACGACGGGCACGTGGATGCCCGTCCGCAGCGGGATCACCAGCGCGAGCACGTTGGACCGGCTGCTGGCCAGCGCGCGGGCCCCCGCGTGCGGCCGGTAGCCGAGCTCGCGGATGCTCGCGCGCACCCGGCGGACGGTCTCCGCGGAAATCGAGCGCTTGCCGCTCAGCACATAGGAGACCGTGCTCGGCGACACTCCCGCATGGCGCGCCACGTCAGTGATCTTGACCACGGACCGTCCCTATTTGAAGCGTTTCGATTACGTGAATGATAAGTGCGTGACATCCCGGGCACAATGCCGGTCGGCCAGAATATCCGGGCTATCTCGCGGGTAATTCCGGCCGCTCGGAACGCCCTGTCGAACGCCCTGCCGCACCTCCCCCGGCACGCCCGGCGAGCATGGGCTCACCGAGCACGATAGCGAGCGCGATCCCGGTCAGCACGGCACCCGCCAGAGCCGTGGTCCGGACGCCCGCGTCCGGCAGCAGGAGACCGCCGAGCAGCGCCCCGCCGCCGATGCCGAGGTTGAATCCGGCCGAGGTGCCCGCCGAGGCGACGTCGGTGCCGCCCGGCGCCGTCTCCAGCACGCGCGCCTGCATGGCGGTGGCCAGCGCGGGCAGCGCGAGCCCGAGCAGCACGAGGGCCGCGGCCGCGGCGAACAGGATCGTGCCCGCCGCGTACAGCACCGCCAGCGCCGCCGTCAGCATCGCGGCGGCGACGGCCAGCATCAGCCGCGGGCCGCGGTCGACCAGGGCTCCGGCGAACGCCAGCCCGATGATGTCCGCCACCCCGTTCACCAGCAGGAAGACGCTGATCGAGCGTTCCGATACCCCGCTGACATCGGTGAGAAAGGCGGTGATGTACGTGTAGCACGTGAAGGTGCCGGCGACCATGAGCACCGTGGACGCGACCACGAGCAGGTAGCGGCGGCGGTCCGGGCTGGTGGCGGTGTCGGCGTGGCTCTCCCCCGGCGGTACGGCCGGCAGCAGCGCGGCCGTCGCGGCCAGCGCGAGCATGCCGAGCACGCTGAGCGCGGCGAACGACCATCGCCAGCCCGCCTGCTGCCCCAGCCAGGTGCCCGCCGGGACGCCGAGCACGATCGCGAGCGAACCTCCGGTGAAGACGAACGCCCCCGCCCGTCCCCGGATCTCGGGGGCCAGCAGCCCGGCCGCCACCACCACGGCCACCGGCCAGAACACCGCGTGCGCGAGCGCCGTCGTGATGCGGGCGGCGAGCAGGACCCAGTAGGAGTTCGCGACGACCGTCACCCCGGTCGCCACGACGAACACCGCGAGCACGACCAGCAGGAGCCGGCGCCGGTCCACCCTGCCCACCACGAGGGTGAGCGGCACCGACACGACCGCGACCATCAGCCCGTAACCGGTCACCAGCATGCCCACGGCCGTCCGCGAGGTGTCCAGGTCATCGGCCACGAGTGGCAACAGGCCGATCGGAAGACTCTCGGTGGAGCCGTAGCAGAACGCCGCCACGGCCAGAGCACCCACGGCCGCAGCCCCAGAGAGACCCCGCCCGCCAGACATCTGGCCCGCAGGCTCCTGACCCGCGCGCTCCCGGCCCACGCGCTCGTGACCCGCGGGCTTGTGGTCTACCGGGTCCCGGGTCATCGGCTTTCGGCTTCCTCGCCGTCTGCCGCGATCAGGGCGCGGTACCAGTGCGCGCTGTCCTTCCAGGTGCGCGTTCCGGTCTCGTAGTCGATGTGGATGATGCCGAAACGCCTGGAGTAGCCGTAGGACCATTCGAAGTTGTCCATCAGCGACCAGGCGAAGTAGCCCCGCAGGTCCACTCCGGCATCGAGTGCGCGCTTGGCCGCCGCGACGTGGTCACGCAGGTAGGCGACGCGGCGGTCGTCTCTGACGCGGCCGTCGTCCACCTTGTCGTCGAACGCCGCGCCGTTCTCGGTGATCATCAGAGGGAGCCCGGGGTTCTCGCGGTGCAACCGGAGCAACATCTCGTCCAGGCCGGTCGCGTCGACGACCCAGCCCATCGCGGTGTGCTCTCCTTCTTGCGGCAGGAACGCGACGTCCTCGCAGCCGACGAACGGGGTGGCCTCGCTGACGGCGTGCCCGTCGGCGCCGGGCTCGGCGGCGGCGGGTCCCAGCGAGACCAGGGTCGGCTGGTAGTAGTTCACGCCGAGGACGTCGATCGGGGCGGCGCAGATCTCGTCGTCCCCGTCCCGGACGAACGACCAGTCCGTGATCGGCGCGGTGTCGGCCAGCAGGTCGGCGGGGTAGCCGGTGCCGAGCATCGGGCCGAGGAAGATCCGGTTGGCCACCGCGTCCACGCGCCGCACGGCCTCCGCCTCGCCGCGCAGGTGGTGCAGGTTGAGCGTGACCGAGTGCCGGGCGTCCGGCCGCACGACGCCGCGCAGCGCGCGCACCGCCAGGCCGTGCGCGAGGTTGAGGTGGTGGGCGGCGGCGAGCGCGGCGGCCGCGTCGGTACGGCCCGGCGCGTGCACTCCGGACGCGTAGCCGAGGAACGCCGAGCACCACGGCTCGTTCAGCGTCGTCCACAGCTGGACGCGGTCGCCGAACTCGCGGCCCATCCGCTCGGCGTATTCGGCGAAGCGCGACGCGGTGTCGCGCTCCGGCCAGCCGCCCGCGTCCTCCAGGTCCTGCGGCAGGTCCCAGTGGTAGAGCGTGGCGACGGGCGCGATGCCGCGCTCCAGCAGCCCGTCGATGAGCCGCGAGTAGAAGTCGGCGCCCTTGCGGTTGAGCGGCCCGTTCGTGCCGTCCGGCAGTACGCGCGACCACGAGATCGAGAAGCGGTACGCGTCGAGGCCGAGCTCTGCCATGGCATCGAGGTCCTCGCGCCATCGGCCGTAGTGGTCGGCCGCCACGTCGCCGGTGTCGCCGTTCAGGATCCGGCCCGGCGTGCGGCTGAACGTGTCCCAGATCGACGGCGCGCGTCCGTCCTGGTCGGCGGCGCCCTCGATCTGGTACGCGGCGGTGGCCGCGCCCCAGACAAAGCCGTCCGGGAAGCCCATCAGCCCTCCTCGGTCAGAGTGATCTCGACGGTTCCGCCGGTCGCCCGGACCAGCGTGCCCTGCTCGTGCGTCTCGGCCGTCCCCCCGGATACACCGGAGACGGACGGGACGCCGGCCAGCAGAACGTTCCAATCGGCCGTACCGGTCGCCGTGATCCGGACCGCCGCGCCGTTCCGGGAGGTGGTGAACGACGCGGCGGTAGTCCCGTCCGGCGCGGGGATCGCGGTGGTCACGGCGGCGCCGTCGGCCGGCTCGTACACCCGCAGCGTCACGCCCTCGGCGTGGTCGTAGTCGGGCCGGTCCGCGACGGCGCCCTCGGGGATCACCGCGCCGGGCCGGACCAGCAGCGGCACGCTCTCGAAGCCGTGCCGTTCCCGCAGCCACCGGCCGCCGCGCACGCGCTCGCCGGTGAGGTAATGCGTCCAGATTCCCTCGGGCACGTAGTACCGCACTTCGCCGCCCGCATCGAAGACGGGAGCCACGAGCAGGTCGTCGCCGAGCATGTACTGGCGTTCGAGATGGGTGCACGCCGGGTCGTCCGGGAAGTCGAGCACCATCGCGCGCATCATCGGCGTCCCGTCCTCGTACGCCTGCCGCGCGGCGCCGAGCAGGTAGGGCATCAGCCGCATCTTGAGCCGGGTGAACGTGCGCAGGACGTCCACCGACTCCTCGTCGAACGCCCAGGGCACCCGGTAGGAGTGGCTGCCGTGCAGGCGGCTGTGGGACGAGAGCAGGCCGAACGCGATCCACCGCTTGAAGAGCGCCGGGTCTGGCGTGCCTTCGAAGCCGCCGATGTCATGGCTCCAGTACCCGAAGCCCGACAGCCCCAGAGACAGCCCGCCGCGCAGGCTCTCCCCCATCGCCTCGAACGTCGACTCGCAGTCGCCGCCCCAGTGCACCGGGAAACGCTGGGATCCGACCGTGGCCGAGCGGGCGAAGACCACGGCCTCGCCCTCGCCGCGCCGCTTGCGCAGCAGTTCGAAGACCGCCTGGTTGAAGAGATAGGTGTAGTAGTTGTGCGCGCGTTCCGGGTCGGAGCCGTCGTAGTAGACGACGTCGGTCGGGATGCGTTCGCCGAAGTCCGTCTTGAAACTGTCGACGCCCATGTCGAGGAGCGCGTCCAGCTTGGCCACGTACCATTCGCGCGCCTCGGGATTGGTGAAGTCGACGACCGCGCATCCCGGCTGCCATTTGTCCCACTGCCACACGTCGCCGTTCGGCCGCTTCAGCAGGTAGCCGCGCGCCTTTCCTTCGGCGAAGAGCGGCGACCGCTGCCCGATGTAAGGGTTGATCCACAGGCAGATGCGCAGGCCGCGGTCCTTGAGACGGCGCAACATCCCCGGCGGATCGGGGAACACCCTCGGGTCCCACTCGAAGTCGCACCAGTTGTATTCGCGCATCCAGAAGCAGTCGAAATGGAAGACGCTCAGCGGAAGGTCGCGCTCGGCCATCCCGTCGATGAACGACGAGACCGTCTCCTCGTCATAGGACGTCGTGAACGAGGTGGACAGCCACAGCCCGTACGACCAATCGGGCAGGCGCGCCGGGCGGCCCGTCAGCGCCGTGTATTTGCGCAGGATCTCCTTGGGCGTCGGCCCGTAGATGAAGAAGTACCGGAGCGACTGCCCCTCGACGCTGAACTGCGTCCGCGTCACCACCTCCGAGGCCACCTCGAACGACACGCGCCCCGGATGGTCGACGAAGACGCCGTAACCGGCGTTGGTGAGGACGAACGGAACGTTCTTGTAGGCCTGCTCGCTGTTGGTACCGCCGTCGGCGTTCCAGATGTCGACGACCTGGCCGTTCTTGACCAGCGGCCCGAACCGTTCGCCCAGCCCGTACACGTGGTGGTCGACGCCCAGGTCGAGCTGCTCGCGGACGTAGTGCCCGCCGTCGTCGGTGTCGATGACGGCCATCGCCTTGAACCCGCTGCCGGTGAGCCGGCGGCCCTCGGCCAGGAAGTCGAGCCGCCATTCCTCACCGCGGTTGACCCGCACGGACAGCGCGCCCGAGGTCAGCGTCACCGCGTCGTCGCTGAGTTCGGCCGTCGCCTCGCTCGCCCCGTCGGATGTGTCGTCGGTGAGCAGTTCGAACTCCGGCCGGAGCTGCCGCTCGCCCGCGAAGTGCGTGATGGTGACGCCGATGACGTCCGGCATGGGGGACGCGCACGAGAGCGTGACGACCGGCCCCTTGAGCAGGTCACCGCGGTGGCGGATCCGCTCCCCCGGCGCGTGCACGGTGAACGAGCCGGGCCCGGTCACGCAGTCGTACGCCTCGGCCGGGTACACGGCGTGCACGCCCTCGCGCATCATCCAGTAGCCGTCGCTGAACTTCATTTACTTGATGGCTCCTGCCGTGAGGCCGCGGGACAACGTCCGCTGGAAGATCAGGAAGAACGCGACGGTCGGGATCAACCCGAGCAGCGACGCGGCGCTCGACATCGTCGCGTCCATCATCCGCTGGCCCTGGAGCACGCCCAAGGCCACCGAGACGGTCTGGTTGTCCTGCGAGATCAGGAAGACCAGCGGGATGAGGAACTCGTTCCACGTCCAGATGAAGAAGAAGACCAGCAGCACCGACATCGTCGGGCGGACGACCGGGAAGACGACGCGCCACAGGATCTGCCACCGGTTCGCGCCGTCGATGCGGGCCGCCTCCAGCAGCGGCCGCGGGAACGTGGCGAGCACCGAGGACAGCAGGTACGTGCCGAACGCGCTCTGGATGACCGTGAAGACGATGATCACGCTGATCCGGGTGTCGTACAGGTCCAGCTGCTTGGCCAGGTAGTACAGCGGATAGACCAGCGCCTCCTGCGGCAGCGTGTTGGCCAGCAGCAGCAACGCCAGCACCCACGTCCGGCCCTTGATCCGGCCGATGCCGATCGCGTAGGCGTTCAGCACCGACAGCAGCACGGCGAGCACCGCCACCGAGCCGCTGATCAGCGCGCTGTTGACGAGCACCTGGCCGAAGCCGACGCGTTCCCAGAAGTCGGTGATCCCGTCGAGGTTGACGCCGCCGGGCGGGGCCAGCGGCCCGTGCTCGGCGTACTCCTCGGACGTCTTCAGCGCGTTGAAGACGACCACGACGAACGGGATCAGCATGATCCCGGCGAACGCCGCGAGCGCGGCCAGCACCGCGTACGCGGACGGGCCCCGGCGGCGCCGCGGCCCGCGCGGCTTGCGCGACCGGGCCGCCGGGTCCGCCGCGGGCTCGGCGGTGAGCGTGGTCATCGGTCCTCCTCCCCCAGGTCACTGTGCTGGAAGCGCAGGAAGACGACCGTGAGCGCGATGATGATCAGGGTCAGCACGGTGGCGATCGCCGAGCCGTAGCCGACCTCGGTCTTGTCGAAGAAGTTCTGGTAGGAGTAGTAGGACGGCACGCTGGTGGCGCCGCCCGGCCCGCCCTTGGTGAGGACGTAGATCGGGCCGAAGACCTTGAGCGCCGCGATCGTGGTCCACAGCAGCACCACGAAGATCTCCGGCCGGATCTGCGGCAGCGTGACGTGCCAGAACCGCCGCGCCCACGAGGCCCCGTCGATCTCGGCCGCCTCGTACAGCGACGGCTCGACCCGCTGCAGGCCCGACATGAACACCACCAGCGGGAAGCCGATCTGGATCCAGACCATGACCACGAGCACGCTGGGCAGCGCCGTGTTCGGGTCGCCCAGCCAGTCGTGCGCCAGGGACTCCAGGCCGACCGCCTTCAGCAGCTCGTTCACCGCGCCGTTCTCCGGCGCCAGCAGCCAGCTCCAGACGATGCCGCCGATGACGATCGGCAGCACCTGCGGCAGGTAGAGGCACGCGCGCAGCACGCTGGCGACGCGCGCGCCGAAGTGCCGCTGGATCAGGTCGGTCAGCGCGGCGGCCAGCACCAGGCCGACCGCCGTCGGGACGATCGCCATGCCGACGATGACCAGCGCGTTGTGCCGGAACGACGCCCAGAAGTCGCCGTCCTTGGCGAGCTCGGCGTAGTTGTCGAGGCCGACCCACTTCGGCGTCCCCACGCCCGGCCATTCGGTGAAGCTCGTGTAGACGTTCATCAGGAAAGGGATCCCGATGACGCCGACGAAGAGCAGCAGGCCGGGCGCGAGGTACGGCAGGTAGGCGACCTTGCGATCAGTCTTCACTGGGGCAGCACCGTCACTTGGGCAGGCCGTCGTCGTAGAACTGCTGCAGCGAGCCGAGGACCTTGTCGGGAGAGCCACTGCCGTTCATGAGCTTCTGCGTCTCCGACACCCACTTGTCGTAGAAGCCGGTCACCGGCCAGTCGGAGTAGAACGCCAGTCCGTCGTTCTTGGCCAGGGTGTTGAAGTTGTCGATGAGCTTCTTGGTCTTGGCGTCGGTGATGGCCGAGGTGTCGGCCGCGACCGGGATGCCTCCGGCGTTGCCGAGCGCGTTCTGGATGCCCTTCTTCATCGTGATGTCGATGAAGTCGTACGCGAGCTGCTTGTTCTTCGAGCCCTTCGGCACGACCCAGAGGTTGCCGCTGGAGCCGGGCGACATCTTGGCCTCGGGCCAGGTCGAGATGTCCCAGTCGAACTTGGCGTCGGACTTGACGCGGCCGAACCACCAGCTGCCAGAGAACATGATGGGGAACTTGCCGGAGATGAACGACGTGCCCGCGTCCTCGACCTTGAGGCTGACGGAGTTCTTGGCGATGTAGCCCTTCTTCACCCAGTCGGCGAAGGTGGTCGCGCCGTACGTCCAGGCCGCGTCCTTCAGGTTCGCCTTGGCGGTGTAGCGCTCGAACGCGTCCACCCACGGCCGGTCGGCCTTGGTCAGCGCGAGCTGGTAGAGGTACTGGTGGGCCATGTACTCGGCGCCGGCGTTGGTGAGCGGGGTGACGCCCTTGGCGACGAACGCGTCCAGCGCGGCGGTGAACTCGGCGAACGTGGTCGGGACCTTGACGCCGTGCTTCTTGAAGAGGTCCTTGTTGTAGTACACGAGCAGGTATTCGGCGTAGTTGGGGACGCCGAACCACTTGTCGCCGCCCATCGTGCCCTTGGCGTCGTACTTCGCCGTGGTCTGCACTCCCGGGCTGAGCATCTTGTCCCAGCCGCGCTTGGTGACCTCCGAGCTGATGTCGGTGATCAGGCCCTGCTTGGAGAGCATCCCGGCGGTGGCGTTGCCCTTGTTGTACTCGAGGATGTCAGGGGCGTCCTTGGAGTTGAGCACCATCGGCGCCGTCTTCTGGATCTGCTCGAAGCCCTTCTCCTCGAACTTCACCTTCACGCCGGGGTGGGTGGATTCGAACTCCTTGATGGCCTGGTTCCAGGCGACGCCCATGGCGCTGTCCGGCGTCTCGTAGTGCCAGAGCCGCAGCTCCTTGGCGTCCGAGCCGCTGTCGCCGTCGTCGCCGCCGCACGCGGTCAGCGCCAGCGACGTCGCGGTGAGCGCCGCGAGCAGAGCCGTTCCCTTGCTGCGGAGCATGGGAGCGCGCCTGAACGTGGCAGTACGTCTGAACATGGGGTTCCTCCAGGGGGTGGGTCCGTGTCCCCGGTGTCGCGCTCCGCCACCCTCCCCGGCGGTTGTCGAAGCGCTTCGATTGCGGAGATGCTACGGCCGGAGTGACCCGGCACACAATAGGTCGGGCCAAGATCATCCATACTGATGCCGTCCGACCAGGCGTGACAGCGTGGGAACGCTCCCACTCGGTCTTCCGATCCGCCCGGCTTCGCGGGGCGGCGGCAACCTTTTCGAAACACCGGACGACTATCCGGCATGGCGAGCACGCGCACGACCGGCCGTCCAGGCCCGTCCTGGGAGAGCGCCGCCCGCTGTTACCCTCGTCCTCCGGCTGGCGACGGCGGCCCGGTCGAGCTCGGCGAAGGCGATCTCGGCGGAAGCTCTCTCGGCGAAGGCGGTGGCGGTGTCGGCGATGTCGGGATCGGCGCGGCAGGGACGGGAGCGCTCCCATTGAGCTCGCCGGACGAGGCCGCCCGCGCGGAGTTCCACCGGTTCTTCCAGCGGCACCACCGCGAGCTGGCCCGGCTCGCCTACCTGATGCTCGGCGACGCCGACGCGGCGGACGACGTGACCGCCGACGCCCTCGCCGCCGCCTGGCACCGATGGGACCGGGTGCGCGACGCCGACCAGCCGCTCGCCTACGTCCGCCGGATGGTGGTCAACCTCTCCAGCTCCCGGATCCGCACGCTCGTCCGCGAGCGCGCTAAGTTCGCGCTGTTCGGCGCCGGTCTGGAGGAGCACGCCGAAGGCCCCGACGTGCCCGCCGTGATCGACGTCCGGGCCGCGCTGCAACGGCTGCCCGAACGCAAGCGGGCCTGCGTGGTGCTGCGGCTGGCGTTCGACCTGTCCGAACAGGAGACCGCGCGCGTCCTCGGCGTCAGCGTGGGGACCGTGAAGAGCCAGACCTCGCGCGGCGTGGCCGAGCTGGAGAGGATGCTGCGAGGCAGGCACGGCCGCGCCGTCCGGGACGTCATAGCCGACGCCACCCAGGAGGACGGGCCGCGACCAGAGGAAACGCACGATGCCGGGGGCAAACGCGACGCCGAGCGGACGCGCGACCCTGGGCAGACTCGCGACACCGAGCGGACGCGCGACGCCGAGGGCACACTTGACGATGAGGGGACGCGTGACGCCGGGGGCACACGTGACGGCGTGGGAACGCGTGACGGCGCGGACGCACGTGATGGCGAGGGGGAACGCGTGATGCCGAAGGAGGACCCGTGACGAAGGGCCTTCACGGCGAGCCGGGCAAGCCGGAGCCGCCGGACGAGTCCTTCGACCGGTGGCGTGAGCTGCTGCGCGCCGAGGCGGAACGGCACGAGCCCGCCGAAGCCGACCTGTGGGCGCGGGTGGAGTCGGCCATGGACGACCCGGACGCACCCGTCACGGACGAGCGGGGCCCTGAGCACCGCCGGCGCCGCGTCGGCCTCCGGGTGGGCGCGGCGGTCCTGGCCACGGCGGCGGCGACGGTCGCCGGTTCGGTGATCGCCGTCAAGCTCGCTGAGCCGGACCATACCCCCGTCGCGCCCCTCGCGCAGAGCGACGGCCGGTTGTCCAGGCCCCCCGTGGCCGGGAGGACCGGGCCCGGCGGCCAGACGTCGCCGTCAGGGTCGCCCAGCCTCGCCCCCGGCAGCACGTCTGGCGCCACCCCCGGCGCCTCGGCGAGTTCTTCGCCCACGACGTCCAGCACGAGGGGCGGTGAGAAGAGCGGCCAGAAAGGCGGCGGGAACGATGACATCCTGGCCGTCACCGCCGCGGTCGACCCGCAGAGTTCGGCCTACTGGGCACAGCACAACGTGACGTTGCGCGTCCCGCAGAACCTGGAGCGGCTCACGGTAACGATCCGGATCGTCCGGACCGAGAAGGTCGCCGCGGCAGGCTCGTGGCTGTCCCTCCCGAACGACGACTTCGAGAGCTCCACGCAGGTCTCCGGAAACAGCCTCGTCTACCGGTGGACGTTGCGCGCGGGACGTTCGGTCCGTCCCGGCACGTACACCCTGGCCGCGCAGTACAACCGGGGAGCAGACCACAACCCGCGACAGGACACCTTCACCGTGTCCGCCACAGCGCCCGCCGCCACGGGCGACCGGAACCAGACGGTCACCGGCCACTTCTGATCACCCGGTGCCGCAACCGGCGCCGTTCAAGGCGAATCGATCCGGCCTGCCGCCCCGGTCCTCGCCATCGGCCTGGCCGAGGAAGCCGAACTGGGCCGTGCGGTTGGGCTCGAGTCTCCGATTCCAGTCGGCGGCGGTCACCGTCACATCGGCGCCGTTCTGGATCCGGGCGCCGTTCCAGAGTTGGGTGATCTTCTGGTCGCCGGGAAACGTCCAGGTGAGCTGCCATCCGTCGATCGCGGACGTGCCGGTGTTGGTGATCCGCACCTCGGCCTGGAAACCGCCCGGCCACTGCCCAGTGACCGAATACGCGACCGCACAGCTCGTCGTGGCAGCCGTCCCGGAAGGCGACACGGAGGAGGAAGGGGAAGGCTTCGCGGAACGGGACGCCGGAGGCGTACGGGTGGCGCCCGAACCTTCGGAGCCGGACTGGAGGAGCCCGATGACCAGCGCCGACAGGCCCAGCGCGGCGACGGCCCCGCAAGCGATCAGCACCGGCCGCCGCCCCCGCCCCCCATCGCCCGCCGATGCGCCTGCCGGAGCCGAGGATTCGGGCGCGGAGCCCAGAGCCGAGGCCGGCGCCGGAGTGGAGGCCGAGGTCGGCCCCTGTGGCGCGGGCGGGACGGGCTTGTCGAGGACTTTGGTTTGGCTTGAGTGCTCCGAGGGCGTGCCTGCCGTGTCCGGTGTGCCTGGCCGGTCCGGCGTGGCAGGGGTGTCGGGCACCGGTAGTCCTGCGGCGCGGCGCAGGGCTGTGCTCAGCGTCGCTGCAGCTGGACGCTCATGCGGGTCCTCGGCCACGCAGCTCGCGAGAAGGTCGGCCATCGGCGCGGGGACGTCAAGTGAGCCCAGGTCTTCCGTCGCGTTCCCGGCGGGTTCACCGGAGATCGCCTCCGCCAGCGTCACGCCGAGCGAGTAGATGTCGGCGCTCGGCTCGGGCTCGGCGCCGGAACGCAGCTCCGGGGCGACGTACGCGGGAGTGCCGAGCAGGGGGCCGTCATGCCGCGCCGACGCGGTGAAGGCGATGCCGAAGTCCAGGACCTTGACCCCGGTGGGCGTGAGGAAGACGTTCGCGGGTTTGACGTCGCGATGGACGACGCCGAGCGCGTGCGCCGCCGCCAGCGCGTCCGCGAGCTGGGCGCCGATGCCCGCCGCCTCCGTCCAGGACAGCGGCCCGTCCTCGAGCCGGGCCGCCAGGCTCTCCCCGTCGAGCAGCTCCATCACCACGTACGGCAGGTCACCCTCCTCGCCGTAGTCGTAGACGCCGGTGATGTTGGGGTGCGCGAGCCGGGCGGCGGCCTTGGCCTCCTGCTGGAGCCGCCGCGTGGACTCCTCAGGCCAGTCCGCCGGCCCGTTCTCGTGCGGCACCTTGACGGCGACGGCGCGTTCCAGGACGGTGTCGTGCGCGCGCCAGACGGTCGCCATCCCCCCGGATCCGAGGGGAACGACCAGCCGGTAGCGTCCGCCGAGGCTCTGGCCGGGGGTGAGCATAACGGGGAGCCTATGCCCCGGCCTCCTCGGATCAGTCCCGGATCAGGACGTCATGCAGTGCGGGCTGGGCTCGGCCGCGGCACCGGCCGACCGGGCGACGAAGCCGAACGTGGTGGAGGCGCCCGGTGCGAGGGCCCCGTTCCACGCCGCGTTCCTGACCTCGACGTCCGCACCCGTCTGCGTGTGCGTACCGCTCCAGAGGCTGTCGATCGTCTCGCCGTTGGCGAACGTCCAGTGCGCGCGCCATCCGGCCAGCGGGACGGTGCCGGAGTTGGTCACCTTCACCTCGCCCTGGTAGCCGCCGTTCCAGGAACTGATGTTCCGGTACGCGGCCGTGCACACCGCTCCCGGCTGCTGCGTGGGCGTCGGTTCGCCCGGGCCGGGTCCGCCGTTGCCGCCGACGCCGGTCACCTCGCCGTTGCCGCCGTCGAAGACGATGTCGGAGCAGCCGTAGAAGGTCTCCGCGCTGTCGGAGCGCTGCCAGACCGAGTAGATGAGGTGCCGGCCGCTCTTGCCCGACGGGAGCCGCGCGTTCCAGTAGTAGTAGGAGTCGGCGCTGCCGGGGTTGCCGACGCTGGGCGGGTCGGTGGCGCTGTCGAACGGCTGCGCCTCCAGGTCGTCCCAGGTCAGCGGTCGCGTGGCGCTCCAGCTGTCCTTGGTGATGTACGAACGGAACGTGCCGGGGTGCGCGGCCCACTTGTTGTACCGGAGCTGGATCTCCTTGCCGCTGGTGAGATGGGTCAGGGGCCAGTCGTCGCGGGCCAGGTCGTACCCGCTGAAGTCGTAGACCTGGGCGGCGCCGCTGCACAGCTTCCCGTCGGGGATGAAGCCGCGCATCCGGCCCGCGCCGTCCGAGCGCAGCACCGCGAACCAGTTGTAGAGCGAGGTCGTGCCGCTCTGCGCCACCGCCGCCTTGCAGGCGGGGTTGTTCGGCTTGATCTCGCCGGTCGGGCTCAGCCCGTCCTTCCAGCACAGGTACGTGCGGCTCCCCGCGACCATCATGGCGCCGTGCGCCGCCGCGGGCGTGGCGGTCACCATGGTCGCGAGGGCCGTCACGCCGAGGACGGCGCCGGTGAGCGGAGCGGTGCGCCGAGTTCTCACAATTCCTCCTGTAGCGGCCCCAGAGGGTTTCCGTTGATCCGGAAACTAACCGGGGCCGCCGCAGGAGAAGAACGGCCGTTTCACGCCTTTCACAAAATTCCGCTGGCGATCCGCTCCTCTCGTCCGCGGACGCACAGCAGACACCGTAGAGACGCCTGGCGAACGCCGTTGAGGCGCTTGTGGACGCTTGCGGACGCTGTGGAGACGCTTGCGGGCGCCGTGGGATGCCCTAGCGGACCCGGGGGATGCCTAGCGGACGCCGTACAGGTGTTCTAGGGCGAGTTGGTCCAGGCGTTCGAAGGCGGCGCCTCGGGCTGCTAGCGCGTCCACGTCCGGGGTGAAGTCGCGAACCGCCTGCCAGCTCTCCCCTTCGCCCAGGGTCGGCGTGGCCAGCTCGTCCACCCGCGCCGCGCGCAGCGCCTCGGCGACCTCGGGATCGGCGCGGAACGCGCGGACCTTCTCGCGCAGGATCAGCCAGTTGCGCATGCAGCCGCGGGCCGACTCCCAGACGCCCGCGTCGTCCTCGGTGCGCGGCGGCTTGAAGTCGAAGTGGATCGGCCCGTCGTAGTCGCTGCCGTCGATGAGGTCGACGACCCAGAACGCGCCCCGGGCGTTGCCCGCGCCGAAGCGCAGGTCCTGGTCGTAGCGCGGGCCGTTCTGGCCGTTGAGGTCGATGTGGAAGAGCTTGCCCTGCCACAGCGCCTGGGCGAGGCCGTGCGCGTAGTTGAGGCCCGCCATCTCCTCGTGCCCGACCTCGGGGTTGACGCCGACGAGGTCGGGGCGTTCGAGCCGTTCGATGAACGCCAGCGCGTGGCCGACCGTCGGCAGCAGGATGTCGCCGCGCGGCTCGTTCGGCTTGGGCTCGATGGCGAACCGCAGGGAGTAGCCCTGGTCGGTGACGTACTGCCCGAGCACGTCGAAGGCCTCTTTGTAACGGTCCAAGGCCACCTGGACGTCCTTGGACCCGCCGGACTCGGCCCCCTCGCGGCCGCCCCAGCACACGTAGATCTGAGCGCCCAGCTCGGCGGCCAGGTCGAGGTTGTCCATCACCTTGCGCAGCGCGAAGCGGCGGACGTCGCGGTCGTTGGAGGTGAACGCGCCGTCCTTGAAGATCGGGTGCGAGAAGAGGTTGGTGGTGGCGGTGGTGACGGCCAGGCCGGTCTCGTCCAGCGCCTTGCGGAAGGCCCCGATCCGCTCGTCGCGCTCGGCCGCCGACGCCTCGAAGGCGAACACGTCGTTGTCGTGGAAGTTGACGCCGTACGCGCCGAGCGCGGCCAGCTCGCGCACCGCCCGTTCGGCGGGCATCGGCGCCCGGGTGCCGGGACCGAACACGTCGACCCCCTGCCATCCCACCGTCCAGATGCCGAACGAGAACTTGTCCTCCGGCCGCGGGGTGTAGTCGTTCACGGCTCTTCTCCTTAGTTGGTGCGTGGGACGGATGTGTCGGGCGGATGCATCGGACGGATATGTCGGGCGGATTGGTCGGACGGATATGTCGGGTGGGTGCATCGGGCGGGTGTGCCGCTCGGCGTGTCAGGCGGGTGCGTCGCGCAGCGCGGCGTACCAGGCCCTGACGTCGGACGCGTCCGCCGGGTCGGCGATGTGATGGGTCGAGGGCGCCTCCGGCCAGTCCGGCGGCTCCGCCGTTCCGGCCAGCGCCCAGGCGGCCTGCCGGGCGGCGCCGAGCGCCACGTACTCGTCGGGTTCGGGGACGATGACGGGTGTGCCGAAGATCGCGGGGGCCAGCGTCCGGACCGCCTCCGAACGGGCGCCGCCGCCGATCAGCAACGTGCGCCGCGGCCGGACGCCCTGGGCCGCGAGATGGTCGACGGCGTCGGCCAGCGAGCACAGCAGCGCCTCGACCGCGGCCCGCGCGAGGTTCTCACGGGTGGCGTTCGCCGTGGTCAGCCCGGCCAGCACACCCGTCGCGCCGGGCCGATCAGGGGTTCGTTCGCCGTCCAGATAAGGGAGCATCGTCAGCCCGCCGGCCCCGGCCTCAGCCGCCAGCGCCGCGGCGGAAAGCCCGTCCAGATCCGCCCCGATCAGCTCGGCGGCCGCGGACAGCACCCTCGCGGCGTTGAGCGTGCACACCAGCGGCAGGTAGCGGCCGGTCGCGTCGGCGAAACCGGCGACGAAGCCGCCCGGGTCGGCGGCGGGCTTCTCGGCGACCGCGAAGGCCGTCCCGGAGGTCCCGATCGATACCACCACGTCCCCGTCCCGCAGGCCCAGCCCCAGCGCCGCTCCCATGTTGTCGCCGGTGCCGGGCGCGAGCAAGGCCCCCCACCCGGTCTCTCCCACCGCCTCGCCGGGCGCCGCGACGCGCGGCAGCCGGGGCTCGTGCCCCAGGGCCCCCCGGACGAGCTCAGGCAGATAACCCCCGGGCGACCAGTAGCCCGTCCCCGAGGCGTCACCTCGATCAGTCACGTACTCGGCCGCGCCGAGTCTCCAGGTCAGCCAGTCGTGCGGGAGCAGCACCGCGGCCGTGCGCCGCGCGTTGCCCGGCTCGTGCTCGGCCATCCAGCGCAGCTTGGTCACGGTGAACGAGGCGACCGGCACGCTGCCGACTCGTTCGGCCCAGGCCCGGGGCCCGCCGAACTCCTCCCTCAGGGCGAGGGCCTGCGGCGCCGACCGGGTGTCGTTCCACAGCAGCGCGGGCCGCACGACTTCCCCGTCCTCGTCCAGCGCGACCATCCCGTGCTGCTGGGCCGCGACGGCGACCGCGTCCGCGCGTTCGAGCACCTCCCGGACCTGGCCGAGCGCGTCCCACCAGTGCCGGGGGTCGCATTCGGTGCCGTCCGGATGCGGCGCCGACGCCCGCGCGACCACCGCGCCGTCCTCGGCCCGGCAGAGCACGACCTTCGTCGACTGCGTGGACGAGTCGACCCCGGCGACGAGCATGACGTTCTCCGATCTGTCGAAGCGCTTCGACTCTAGACCGCCCGTGACTCACGACACAACAGGTGGAGCTACCCCCACCACCGGTCCTGGACCCAGCCTCCTCCATCTGGCGGGCTGAGCCCAATGTCCGAGGCGGCTGATTGGATCAAGGTTGTGTTCATCGGCTGAACACGGAGGACGAGAGACATGGCGAACATGACGATCCGCATTCGATCCACGAGGGCCGTGCACCCCCTCCTGACCGAGGTGACGCTGCTGCTCGTGCTGTTCGCCGCCTACAAGTGGGGACGGACGCTGGTCGAGAGCGGCGTGGGCAAGGCCATGTCCAACGCCTCCTGGCTCTGGGACCTCGAACGCACTTTGCGGCTCCCGAGCGAACACTCCCTGCAAAAGCTCGTCCTCCAGTGGGAGCACACCGCCTTCCTGTCCAACCTCTACTACGTGGGCGTGCACTTCCCCGGCACCGCGGCCCTCCTCATCTGGCTGTGGACGCGCCACCGCGCCCACTACAAGCGGATCCGCACCGAGCTCGTCCTGCTCACCGCCGCGGGCATGGCCGTTCACATGCTGTTCCCGCTCGCCCCGCCCCGCCTCGCCGGGCTCGGCATGACCGACACCATGCTCACCGTCGGCCCCTCCGCCTACCCCGCCGCCGCCGACGGCATCGCCAACCAGTACGCCGCCATGCCGTCCCTGCACGTCGGCTGGGCCCTCCTCGTCGCCCTGGCCGTCCTGCGCGTCTCGTCCAGCCGCTGGCGCTGGGTCATCGCGATGCACGCCCCCGTCACCCTCTTCGTGGTCGTCGTCACCGCCAATCACTACTGGCTGGACGGCCTGGTGGCCGCCGCCCTGCTCGCCGTCGCGATGCTCACCACCGCCCTCATCCAGGCCCGCCGCCGCACCCGCGCCGCGGCGCAGCGCGAGACCTACACCCTCGCCGCCTAATGCCGGCACGTTCCTCCCGCGTCTCCGTCCCTCCCGCGCCCTCGTCCACCCGGCCCGCCCGGGCTGGCGGGGGCGTCCCCCTTTGACGTGGCCATTGTCGGCGGGGTTAGCCTGGCCGGCATGATCTCTGAGGTTGAGCTGGGGCATCTGCGACGGGCCGTGGAGCTGGCGGGCGAGGCTCTCGCCGCCGGGGACGAGCCGTTCGGTTCGGTGCTGGTGTCCGGGACGGGCGAGCGGCTGGCGGAGGACCGGAACCGGGTCGCGGACGGGGATCGTACGCGCCACCCCGAGTTCGAGCTGGCCCGGTGGGCGGCGGCGAACATGACTCCCGAGGAACGCGCGAAGGCGACGGTCTTCACGTCGGGCGAGCACTGCCCTATGTGCGCGGCGGCCCACGGGTGGGTCGGGCTCGGCCGGATCGTCTACGCGGCCTCGTCGGCGCAGCTGGTGGGATGGCTGACGGAGATGGGCCTGGGCGCGCCACCCGTCCGGCCACTGCCGGTACAGGAGGTCGCGCCGAACGTCGTGGTGGAGGGGCCTGTGGAGGAGTTCGCCGAGCAGCTGCGGGAGATGCACCGCAAATGCCACATGGGCTAGGTGTGGAAGCGGAGGCGCTGGCCGGGGCGGGTTTGGGCTGCGCGGCCGATGTCGGGAGTGGCCACGACCGCGATGACGGGGTAGCCGCCGGTCAGCGGGTGGTCGGCCAGGAAGAGCACGGGGGCTCCTGAGGACGGGACCTGGAGGGCGCCGGTGATCATGCCTTCGCTGGGGAGCTCGTCATGGCGGGCGCGGGTCAGGGGCGGGCCGGTCAGCCGCATGCCGACGCGGTCGATCTCGCTGGTCACCTCGTACGGGCTGGTGAGCAGGGTGCGCCGGGCGTCCTCGGTGAACCAGTCGGCGCGCGGCCCGGGCAGGACGCGAAGGTGGACGTCTCCGGAGGGCGGTGGCGCGACGGGCAGCACGTCAACGCCGATGGGTGCGATCGGGTGGGGCCCTATGGGGAGAAGCGTTCCGGCGGTTAGCGCGGCAGGGCCCAGCTTGGCGAAAGTGTCGGTGGAGCGGGATCCCAGGGTCGGTGTGATGTCGAGACCGCCGCGTATGGCCAGGTAGCTGCGGAGACCGGTGGGTGGCGTGGCCAGACGAAGTTCTGCGTCGGCGGGGATGAGGAACGGGGCGTAGGGCGCTTCGGAGCGGCCGTTCACTGTGATGGGGGCGGGTGCGCCGGTGACGATTGCGTAGACGGCCTTGTGGGAGCGGAGTGTCAGGCCACCGAGGGTGACTTCGATGGCGGCAGCGCCTTCGGGGTTGCCGAGGGCTCGGTTGGCCAGCCGCAGGGCGGCCGGGTCGGCGGCGCCCGCCGCGCCTACGCCCAGGGCGGCGTGGCCTGGGCGGCCCAGGTCTTGGACGGTCGAAAGCGGGCCCGGAGAGATGATTTCGAGGGTCATGCGGCGATGAAGTGGACGTGGATTCCGGGACGCAGGAGCGCGGGCGGGTCGCGTTCGAGGTCCCAGAGGGCGGTGTCGGTGTGGCCGATGATCTGCCAGCCGCCCGGCGAGTCCGCGGGGTAGATCCCGCTGAACTCTCCGGCCAGGCCCACCGATCCCGCGGGTACGCGAACGCGGGGCGTGGGGCGGCGCGGCACGTTCAAGCCCCCTCCCACCAGGTAGGCGAAACCCGGCGCGAAGCCCGTGAACGCCACCTGCCAGGTCGTGGCGGTGTGGGCCGAGATCAGCTCGGCCGGTGTGCGGCCGGTCAGCTCGGCGGCGCCGGCGAGGTCGGGGCCGTCGTAGGCGACCGGGATCTCCACGGTGCCCGAGGACGCCGCCCCCGCGGGACGTCCTCGGGCCGAACGCACCCGGGCCGCCACCGACGCGGGATCGGCGGCGGGCCCGAGCACGAGCATGAGCGTGCGCGCGGCCGGAACGAGATCCACGACACCGGGCGGCGGGTCGGCCGCCAGCGCGTCATGGAGGCCGAGCATCGCGTCCAGGTCCGGGAGCTCGACGAGCAGCGAGGCGTCGCCGTTCGGCAGGATGCGCACGTTCAGGCGGTCACTAGGGCGGCGGGCGCGATCGTGACGCCCGCCTTGTCGAGGGCGGAGCGAACGGCTTGTGCCAGTTCCACCGCGCCTTGGGTGTCGCCGTGCACGCAGATGGAGTCGGCGCGCACGGGGATGACGGTGCCGTCGATCGCGACGATCTCGCCCTCGGTGGCCATGCGCACGCAGCGTTCGGCCACTTCGACGGGATCGTGCAGCACCGCGTCCTGCTGCCGGCGGGAGACGAGCGTCCCCTCCGGCGTGTAGGCGCGGTCGGCGAACACCTCGTGCAGGACGGGAAGCCCCGCCTCTCCGGCAAGGCGGAGCCACGCCGAACCGGGCAGGCCGAGCGCGGGCAGGGTCGTGTCGAAGTCGAGCACCGCGTCCACGACCGCCGCCGCCTGCTCCTCGTGATGGACGATGGCGTTGTAGAGCGCGCCGTGCGGCTTGATGTACCTCACCTTCGTGCCCGCGACCTCGGCGAACTGCCGGAGGGCGCCGAGCTGGTAGAGCACGTCGTTGGTGAGCTCGGACGGCGGGACGTCCACGAAGCGCCGCCCGAAGCCCGCCAGATCGCGATAGCCGGTGTGAGCGCCGACCGCCACGCCCCGCCGCGCCGCGAGATGGCAGGTACGGCGGAGCACGGTCGGATCGCCGGCGTGAAACCCGCACGCCACGTTCGCGCTGCTCACCACGTCCAGCAGGGCCTCGTCATCGCCGAGCTCCCAGCGGCCGAAGCTCTCGCCGAGGTCGGCGTTCAGATCGATGCGCATGGTCAGCTCCAAGTGTCGGCTGGTCAGTTGCAAGGTGCGTCTGGCCGGATCCAAGAAGCTTTGGCCGGATCCAAGAAGCGTTTGGCCAGTCCAGAGGGCGTCTGGTCAGTCCAGAGGCTGGCTGGTCAGTCCAGAGGTTGCCTAGCCAACTCCAGAGACTTACCTGGTCAGCTCCAGAGGTCGTCGATTCCGGAGAGGGCCTCCCAGCCCACGTAGAGCGAGACGCACCAGGCGGCGACGCCGATGGCGAGCAGCCAAACCGGATACCGGTAGCCGTGCAGGAGGTCGCGGCGGCGGGCCGCCACCCACAGGATCACGCCCAGGCCGACGGGCAGGATGAGGCCGTTCAGCGCACCGGCGAGGATCAGCAGGTTGACGGGCGTCTTGCCGATGGCCAGGTAGATGGCGGTGGACACCACGATGAACGCGACCACCAGCCAGTTGCGGTTGCGTTCGATCCAGGACGAGAACGAGACGAGGAACGAGACCGAGGTGTAGGACGCGCCGATCACCGAGGTGATGGCGGCGGACCACATGATGAGGCCGAAGACGCGCAGCCCGGCCTCGCCGCCCGCGTGCTCGAACGCCGACGGCGCGGGGTTGGCCGCGGCCAGCTTCACGCCGCCCGCCACCACGCCGAGCACGGCCAGGAAGAGCAGCACGCGCATCAGCGCGGTGATCAGGATGCCGTTGATCGAGCTGCGGGTGATCTCCTTGACGTGCTCCTCGCCCTGGACGCCCGACTCGATCATCCGATGCGCGCCCGCGTAGACGATGTAACCCCCCACCGTCCCGCCGATGAGCGTGGTGATGACCAGGAAGTCGACCTCTTCGGGAGCGATCGTCTGGGTGAGCGCGTCACCGAGCGGAGGCCCGGACACGAACACGACGTAGAGCGTCATGACGATCATGAGGATGCCGAGCACGATCACGATCCGGTCCATGGCGACCCCGGCGCGCCGGATCAGGAACACCGCGATCGCGAACGCGGCCGAGATCGTGCCGCCGATCTTGAAGTCCAGCCCGAGCAGCGCGTTCAGCCCGAGCGCGCAGCCGGCCACGTTGCCGATGTTGAAGACGATGCCGCCGAAGACGTCGAGCGCGGCGAGCAGGTAGCCGGCCCCGGGCATCACGCTGTTGCCGAGGTCCTGGGCACGGCGGCCGGACACCCCGACCACCCGCCACACGTTCATCTGGATGGCGACGTCGACCAGCACCGACACCAGGATCGCGAACGCCATGGCGGCGCCCAGCTTGGCGGTGAAGACGGTGGTCTGAGTGATGAATCCCGGCCCGATGGCGCTGGTGGCCATCAGGAACATGGCCCCGAGCAGCGCACCGCGAGGCGCGACCGTCGATGGCTTGGCCCGTTCCGTCGTGGTTCCGTCCGTCATGGCTGCTCCTTGGTGGGGGTCGCGGCCTTTCGCCCAGCGTAGAGATTGTTCAACAATCCATCAATCCCCTTGTTGATACATTTCCAACCAAAGAGGACTACGCTGACGGGGCACCTTGCCGGACCGGGGGAAGGAAGGCCGATGACGTCGGCGGAGCCATGGCTCGACAGGATCGCGGCGGCCCGAGACGATCTCGACCGGTCGAGCACCGCGGCCCGGGTCGCCGATCTGCTCCGCGACCAGATCACCGCCGGACTCCTCGTTCCGGGCGCCCGCCTCCCCGAGGAGGAGCTGGGCAAAGCGGCCAAGGTGTCCCGTAACACCCTGCGCGAAGCGTTCCGCCTGCTCGTCAAGGAACGCCTGCTCGTCCACGAGTTCAACCGAGGCGTCTTCGTGCGCACCCTGACGCCCGAGGACGTCGCCGACATCTACCGCGCCCGCCGCATCCTGGAATGCGAAGGCCTGCGAAGCGTCACCATCGCTCCCCCGGAGGCACTCGCCCGCCTGGACGCAGCGGTCACCGCGGGCGAACAGGCCGCCGCGGCCGGCGACTGGCCAGAAGTCGGCACCGCCGACATCCAGTTCCACAAGGCGATCGCCGCGCTGTGCGGCAGCACCCGGGTGGACGAGATGGTGCGCCACCTGCTGGCCGAGCTGAGACTGGCGTTCCACCAGATGGACTCGCCCCGCGAATTCCACGAGCCGTACCTGGCCCGCAACCGCCAGCTGGTCACCCTGATCCAACGCGGCGACACGACCGCCGCCGAACGCGAACTACGCGCCTACCTGGACACAGCCGAATCCCAGCTAACCAAGGCTTACGGCGCATAGCCCCCAGCCCCCCACCACCCAACCACCCTCTCCAGACTCCCCCAAAGCACCACCTGCACAGGGCTCTGTCATGCCTCGGCACTCCGTCGAGCAGCGCTCCCTGCCGCGATCAACGAACCCGCAATCGCCACCGCTCCATGCCATACGTCGAAACGCACCACCCACCGCCCAACCATCCGCCGGACGCACAACCGCCACCGCCCACCCCCAGCCGCGCCAGGCCCATCCCGCATCCCCCACCCCGCACCGTCTACAGCACGCCGTCTACCCCGCACCGTCTGCCGCGCACCGCCCACCCCGCACCGTCTGCAGCACACCGCCCACCCCGCACCGTCTGCAGCACACCATCTGCCGCGCACGACCGGCGGTACACCGCCTGCCGGACACCACCTACTCGCACACCGCCTGCTCACATACCGCCCAACGCGCACCCACTCCGCCCCATCTGCCGTGCACCGCCCACCCCCCGCACCGCCTGCGCCACCCCGTCTGTGGCATTCCGCCTGCCACGCACCGTCTGCCTCCTGCTGTCTACCACCTGCCGCACATCACTTGCTGGCCGGTCCATCCCGTGTGGTCGCAAACGCTCGGCGGGAGACGGACGCGAGCGCGCACTGACGAAGATCGAGTTACGCGAGCTCCCCGCGATCGGCCGCTGCACGATGGACGCCCACCCCAGCCACGGCAGCCTGGCGAACGGCGACGAGCGGACGGCAGCCCACTTGCCGCGCATCGCCTGCCGGCACTGCCTGCCGCACACTGCCTGCCGCACACCACTGGCCGCACACCACTGGCCGCACAGCGCCCACCACCTACTGCACACCACCGCGTACCAGCTATCGCGCACCACTTGCCACGCACCATCCGCCTCGCACCACCTGCCGCACACGACCTGCCTCCCACTGCCCACCACTTGCCGCGCGCACCCCTGCCGCGCATCGCCTGCCGAGCACACCGCCTACTCTGCATGCCGCTTACCTCCCATAGCCCACCGCCGCCGACTGCCGCCCGCTACTTGTCACCTAGCCATGCCGCGCGTGCTATCTGGATCGCGCAACCCGGATGTGCAACAGGTGCATGTTCAGTTGGGTGCGAGCCCGACGCGGTCCGTTCGAATGCGCAGGTTGCATGGGGGCTGATGTTTGCTCCTTAACCGCGTGGGTGCGGGTTTGGCGCCATCCAGACGTCGACCCACCATGACGGTTGCGCCTGACCAGGCTGCTGCAAATCTCAATCAACGTGATCGCTCGGCAACGGTCACCCCTTTGGCGCAGAATTCCGCCCGGCAGCCGGATAGGTGGAGCTTAAGATCTAAGAGCAGCACCGACAAGAAGGAGTTGCAGAACTTGGGGAGTTGCGGCTTCTGCGGGTTGACGCATCCCCCGGTTAGAGATCTTTGCCGCTTCGCGGTTGGCGGCATCGGTCACCCCTCTGAAGCACCAATCCGCCCGACTGACAGGTGAAGCGGGGCTGAAGACCTAAAAGCGGCATCGACAAGAAAGGACGCGGCGGTCCGGGGCGCGTTCGGATGCGCGGCTTGGTCTGCTCGCTGAGGTTCGTACCTTGGCCGCGCGGAGCGCGGTTTTCCGGCACCACCTCAGGTAGCAGCCCACCTTCACCCCACCGCGCATGACTAGACTCCCGCAACCGCAACCAACGTGACCGCAACCCCCGAAAAGCCGCTGATGCGCGCAACGGGTCATTTCGGCTCCGCTCAACCGGCAGCATAGACCAGCCGACTTAGCCCCTGACTCACCCGCCCGCAACCACGCCACCACCGTTGGACGAAAACCAACATCAACCACGGAGAATCGGAGGCGAAAACGCAATATCGATCATGTAAACGGTTCGTCACTGACCGTGAAAAGCGATACAATAGAGCCATGAATTCGATCGTGGCAGACCGCAACCTGGAGGCCGCTTCCGACCAGCAACTGGTCGAAGCCGCCGCCACGATCATCACTGCACTCACCCACCGGCCCCGCACCCAAACCGGCGCCGAAGCCATGGAGTTGGCCGAAGCTCTGGCCGCTGTGCTCGATCAAGCTGAATTGCCATTGGCCGAACTGATCGGTGTAGTCGATCGGTCCGGGCAGATGAAGGACCGGGGCCTGGCCTCCACCCAAGCCTGGCTGCGGTGCCGGATGGGGATGCGCGGCGGCCGTATCCACGAACGCATCACCCTGGCCCGGCAACTACACCGCCTGCACCAGGTGCGCGAACGGCTGGCGGCCGGGACACTGTCGCACGGGTATGCCGCCACCATCGCTGACGCCCTCCAACGCCTGGACAACGACCAAGACTGCGCCGAAGGCGAACAGATCCTTTTGACCGCCGCCGACGGCGGCGTGTCACCGCTGCAGATCGCGCAACTCGGCACGACCCTCCACGACCGGGTCAACGAAGCCAACGGCACCGACAAGCCGCCCGAAGACATCCGACGCGGCTACCACCGGTCCTGGCTGACGGCCAACCGATCCATCGACGGCGGCTGCTACCTCAAAGGCTGGCTCAACCCCGAAGACACCGCCATCCTCGACGGCACACTCGCGCCACTGACCAAACCCGCCGGAACCGACGACCTACGCGACCGCGCCGAACGCACCGCCGCAGCGTTGACCACCCTGCTATCGCAGGGCCACAAAGACAGCCGCGTCACCGTCATCGCCCACCTGGACACCCTCACCGGCGACGACACCCCCGGACGGCTCCGCGACGGCACACCGATCCCCGCCGCGCAGGTTAGGCGGCTGGCGCTCAACGCCGGCATCTCCACCCTGATCCTGGGCGCCAAGGAGGTGCCGCTGTATCTGGGCCGCACCGCCCGCATCGCCAGCCCCGCCCAGCGCCAGGTGCTGGAAACCCTGTACGACACGTGTGCGGTCCGGGGTTGTGAAGTGCCCGGCTTGCTGTGCGAGATCGACCACGTCGATGGATGGGCGCTGGGACACAGCCCTACCGATATCGACAAGCTGGCGTTGTGCTGCGGGTGGCACAACCGGTGGAAACACGCCAACCCCGACCAGATACAGATCAGCCAGGGGCAGGACGGGCTCTTCGTCTACCGGACACTGCCACCTAAGGGGAAGGCCGCACGATCCAGACGAAGACTGGTCGATCAGGCCGACAACCCCTGGCGCAACGACCACCACGCGGCCTGACACCCGCTTGATCTGCCTCTGGCCCAGGACATTCCATCCCGGGTCCTGCAGGCATGTCCGGGATCAGGAGCGCCCGTCGCAGAAGGCCTTCGGCTCAGCGGCAGGGCGCCTCGTGCTTCTCGCGAAACCCACACAAGCGCAGGCCCCCGCCCTCTTGACTGCACCGGCGCGTTCTCCCGCTGCCCTGCCCAGGCCCCCCAGGGGGGCGTTCAGGCGTCGCCTTCACTGGCGCTGGCGTCGGCGGTGACGTCGGCGAGGGCGCGGATCAGGGGGTTGGTGTTGGGGGTGTGCCAGGCGAAGGCCCATCGGATGGGCGGGGCGTCGCGGACGGGGATGTACACCAGGTTGGGCCAAGGGTAGAACCGGGCCGCCTCAGCGGGGCAGGCGAGCACCGCCTGTCCGGAGCTGACCGCCTTGATCTGGTCGTCCCAGTTGGAGACCTTCGGGCCGCGGGCGATCAGCCGTCCCGAAGGGGTGCGGAACGGCTGGACCGCCTCCTCCATGGACGCCGGTACAGGATGCTCGGGCGCCACGAAGGTCAGGTCGCCGTAGTCCTCCAGGCAGAGCGAGGTGCGGTCGGCGTGGGGGTGGGTGGCGGCCATCATCAGGACGATCGGTGACGTGTGGGTGATCGGGCCGATGGTGATGTCCGGTTCGCGGAGCGGCAGCCATAGGTGGGCCACGTCGATCTCGCCCGAGCGCAACGGCGTGAGCGGGTCGGTGGGGTTGAGGTCGCGGTGGACGAACCGGACGGCAGGGTGGCGAGTCCGGAATCGTTCGACGAGGTCGCCGATCATCCAGGCCTGGGGGCCCATGCTGCCGAGTGTGAGCGTGCCGCCGGTGTCGCGGACGGCGGCGGAGACCTCTTCGATCCCATCGATGATCTGCCGGTAGGCGGGGTGGAGGGTCTGGTAGAGCCGCTCGCCGATGGAGGTCAGGCGGACCGTGCGGGAGGTGCGTTCGAACAGTGGCGCGCCGATGCGGCGCTCCTGCTTCTTGATGGCGTGGCTGACCCGGGACGCCGTGATGTGCAGGCGTTCGGCCGTCCGTCCGAAGTGCAGTTCCTCGGCCAGCGCCAAGAAGATCTCGATGTCTCGAAGCTCCATGAATCCCCTGATCGTGAACATAGCGGTCATCGCTGCGTTGCTACAACGCGCATCGATGATCTGCGGGCAACGCTGCCTTGCCGACATCGCCGTTGTTCGGGGGTGGTCGTCCAGCAGCCTGATGGCGGCGAGGCGCGAACTGCCTCCGGGAGTGGACATGAACGAGCGGGCGTCGATCGCCCGTCGCGCTGACGACGTCTGGTCCGAATCAGTGGTCGTTCAGATCGGCCGCGTGCCGCAGGTTCGGGCCTGGCATGCGGTGGTCGCCGCGTCCATGGCCTGGGAATCGCCCGGCATGGAGCCGCCGCCCCCTGCGCACCTGGCCACCGCGTCGATGATCGTGTGGACGGCCACACGCGCGGACGAGGTCGTGGGGCTGGCGATGCTGCCTATCGCTGCTGTCTCCGACCGCGCGCAGGTGCACGTCCACCCGTCATCGGCGACCGGCTGGTGAGCGCGCTGACCAGCGAGGTCGGCCGGCGTGGCCTGCACACGATCACCGTGGCCGTGGGCGGTACTGGCGACGCCTTTTGTGTGCGGCGCCGTCTGGTCCATCTGCGCACGCTGCATCATCTGCCGCTGGGTGAGAGGCATCCGGGCTGGCTGGACGAGATGGTCGCGGCCGAGCATCCGGGGTACCGCCTGATCGGGACGGAGCGGATCGCCCGCCAGGCCGCGACGACGCCGTGCCGGGCGATGTGCTGACCGTCGCCGCCGAACACGGCCGCAAGGTCGTCTGCTGCACCGACGTGCTGGTCCCGGCGGCATCGGGCCCCGCGCCGCCGCCCAGCACGACCATCGACCGGCTGCCCGACACCACGGCCTCGCGCTGGGCCTCTGGGGCAAGGCGGCGATGCTGCGCACCCTGTACGACCAGTATCCGCAGGTCACCCATGTCGCCACCGGCAATCCCGAGCACGTGAGCATGCTGCTGGCCGTCGACCATCACCTGGGCTTCCGCCCGCACCACCGAATACCGCCTCGAACTCGAAGGCACGACAGTGAAGGTTCCGTAGGCACCGAAGCGAGCGGTTTCCGTGGGACGCGGTCAACGGCCTTGTCCACGGCAGGAGTCGAATCGGCTGCTGCTGAAAAGCCGCAGGTCACAGGAGTATTGGTCTCGCCATTGGTCGCTCGAGTTCGAGAGTTCCCGAATTAAAGAAGATTGTCCGGATTCGGTCCCAGCTGCGGGCGGCGGGCGGCGGGACGCCTACGGTGATCTTGAAATTTGGTTCCCAAGAGGAAGAGAGCGCGCATGCGTTTGCCCCTCGGACCGGCTTTCGGACTGGTGGTGGCCGCGGTCCTGGTGCCCGCGCCCGCCTACGCCGACGAGCCGTCGGCGAAGGCGATCGAGGCCGCGACAGGAGTCAAGGGACTCGTACGGCCCTCCGGTGGTGGGGCAGGCGAGGTCGGGGCGACGACGACCCGCGACGAGGTGTGGGGCTCGACGACGGTGCGGATCGCGCGGGACGCACGCCGCGGCGTGTCCGTCGTCGACAGCGGCTCGGGCTCGGTGGCGCTGGGACTGCCGGGCGGGGGCCGTCCCGTCGTCAGCGCGAAGGGAACGGTCGTTTATCCCGGCACGAAGTTCCGGTCGGCGGTGCAGACCACGCTCGACGGAACCGTCCGAGGTCTGGTCGAGGCCGACGAGGCGGGCCCGCGCACGTTCGCGTTCCCGCTGACGGTTCCGCAAGGCGCCCGGATCGCGCGGAACGCGGACGGCAGCCTCGATGTCATGCGGGACGCCTCGCCCGTCGGGCACATCGACGCGCCTTGGGCCAAGAGCACCAAGGGCGAAACGGTCCCCGCCTCGTTCGACGTGGACGGCACCACGGTCGTGCTGCGCCTCGGGCAGGCGAACGCCTCCCGGGTCGTCGCGGGCCTGGCGTATCACGCGGCGCCCGGCAAGGGCGGCTACCGCGGCGCGGCGACCATCGACGCCACCAAGAGGACCAGGACGTGGAGCAGGCAGGAGATGCGGCAGGCCAAGCCGCTCGACGCCCCCAAGGTCGCCCCGGAGGGCACCCGTTCCGAGCCCGCCCGGACGGCGGCGGCGGCCGCCACTGATCCCGCCGTGGGCGCGATGTTCTTCAGCTTCCTGGGCGTGAAGAAGCGGTGCACGGCCACGATCGTCCACCGCAACCTGATCGCGACGGCGGCCCACTGCATCCAGCAGAGCGGCATCATCTTCAACCGCTGGACCTTCGCCCCGCAGTACGACAAGGGCGCCACCCCCTACGGCTCGTGGAAGATCAAGACGATCTACTACGACCAGCGGTGGGGCAAGCTGAACAACAACCCCGACTTCGACTACGCGTTCATCTCCCTGCAGCCGCAGAACGGCAAGTACGTCGGTGACGTGGTGCCCTGGGGCCAGGCCAAGCTCACCGACTTGTCGTGGCGAGGCCCCTGCTCCGGCGACGGCTGCCCGGAGATCCCGACGCACGTCACCGGCTATCCCAAAACCCTCGACACTCCCCTGGAGTGCTTCACCCAAAGCCGTCTGATCTACATCTCCGAGAACGGTGAGAAGGGAAGCTACTACTACACCTTCCCCTGCAAGGGCTACGCCGAGGGTGTCAGCGGCACGGCCCTGGTGGGCCAGTTCCCTGAACAGGGCCACCCCGGCTACGAGGTCATCTTCGGCGTGCTGGGCGGATACCAGGGAGGCGGCGACACCGACGACGTCTCGTACGCCTCCTACTGGGTCGACGGCAAGACCCTCTTCGACGACGCCGCGAGCAAGGCCATCTAGGCCACCGCCGCTTTCTCCCGCTGGGCCTCGTCTCCCTTGGGCGGGGCCCAGCCCCATACCCGGGCCCCCAGCGAAGTACGGGTCACCGGGTCCTAAAGGTCAAGCTCTCCGCGCTTGGCCAGCTCCACCAACGCGCCGAACGATCTGCTTTCCAGCTTCAGGTGACCACCCTCTGGAGCCTTGGAATCCCGTACCCCGATCGCACTGGCCAGCCGTGCCACTTCGACGCAGGCGTCATCATTGAGTCCGCCGCTACGAGAACCCTTGCGCCACACGATCACTTGTAGGCCCTTTCGCTTGCTCAACCATGCCCGACCTTCGTCAGCTGGGCATCCACCAGGACACTCACATGGTGCTTAGACTCCAAGGTCATTGGCTACCGGCGAGCAAGGAATTCGGGCATGGCAGAGGTCGTACTGTTCCATCACGTGCAGGGGCTGACGCCCGGAGTCGCCGCTTTCGCCGACGAACTCCGCGCGGTCGGCCACACCGTCCACACGCCCGACCTCTTCGACGGACGCATCTTCGGCTCCTTCGAGGAGGGCGTCGGCCACGTCGAGCAGGTCGGCTTCGGTGAGATCACCGAGCGCGGTGTCCGCGCGGCCGAACCGCTGCCGCGGGATGTCGTTTACATCGGCTTCTCGCTCGGTGTGCTGCCCGCCCAGAAGCTGGCGCAGACGCGGGCGGGCGCGCGAGGCGCGCTCTTGGTCCACGCCTGCATCCCCGTGTCGGAGTTCGGTGCGGCATGGCCTGACGGTGTGCCGGTGCAGGTGCATGCGAAGGAACACGATCCGTTCTTCGCCGAGGACATCGGCGCCGCCCGCGCCCTCGTCTCCGACTGCCCTGACGCGGAGATGTTCCTGTATCCCGGAGATCAGCACCTGTTCGCGGACGAGTCGCTGCCGTCCCACGACCCGGACGCCACCAAGCTCCTGACCCAGCGGGCGATCGAGTTCCTCGGCTCGCTGTAGGAGACGGCTCGCTGCCCTCTACAGGTCGAGTTCGCCGCGCTTGGCCAGCTCCACCAACGCGCCGAACGATCTGCTTTCCAGCTTCAGGTGACCGCCTTCAGGATCCTTGGAGTCCCTAACTCCAACGCCTTCGGCCAGCTGTGCCACCTCGACACACGCCTCATCACTGGCGCCGCCGCTGCGGGAACTCTTACGCCATCGCCTCATACAAAAGACCCCAGTGCTTGTTCGATCGCATCTCCGGACGCACCCCTGGACAGGGCGACATCACCGATCTGATCGAACCATATTCCCAAGGCCGCAGCCTCTTCACCAGCCTCTATCAGGCGTCCGCCCGTTCGCGCGTACCAGAGCAGGCGCTCGAAGTGCCCCCCGGTGTCCCAAGCCTGATCGAGGCGTTTCATGTGCCCATCGCCAGGACGCAGCCGTCCAGCCTCCCAGCTGGATCCAGTCCCCTGGGCTACCTTGACGATCATCGCCGCCTGGGCCAGCGAGAATCCTCGCTGGGATCGGTAAAACCACAGGTCGAAGGCGAGCCAGGCCCAGAGTGACGACTTCGGATCTATTGACTCTCTGACACTCATCGCTCACCTACAGGTGTATCGCGTGGATTTCAATCCACCGCACGCTAGCTCTTGAACACCGATCCTGAGGTCGAGTTCCCCCAACCTCAGGACGGCGGCGATGGACCATCACGCGAACGGCTCCGAGATCCGTATGACACTGCTCGCCGAGCCCTCGTCGGTGGTCCTGACTCGGGAGCTGGTCCGGTACGCGCTTGGCATGTGGGGCTTTCCTCAGCCGCTCATCGAGGACTCGATGCCGGTCATGAGCGAGATGGTGAACAACGCCGTCAACGCGGCTCGCGGGCACGAGATCCGAGCTCGGGTCGCCGTCTGCCAGGGCGCCCCGCTTCTTGAGTGTTGGGATCCTTCGCCTGAGCTTCCGCAGCGCCGTGATGCGTTGCCGGACGCGGAGGACGGGCGCGGGCTCACGATCATCGCCGCGTATGCCAAGGACACCGGCGTTCGGGCGGCGGTGGGACGAGGGAAGGTCGTCTGGGCTCTCATGCCTGCTTGAGCGGCTTGGTCATTGGCTGGCCAGGTTTCTCCTGTTCGTCGTTCACCTGGCGTTCGACCATGATCGACAAGCTGCCGGAGCAAGATCCACTTCGGTCGGCTCAGGAGACACATGGACGGCGCACCGCGAACTCTTCGCCGGAGACTCTCCGCCCTGGTGGCGGCTGCGGGGCTCGTTCTCGCGACGCCCTCGGCGGCCGACGCGTCGGCGGGGGCGGTGCCGGTGCAGTTGCTGTCGATCACAGATCTGCACGGTTACTTCGGCGAGTACACCACCACGGTGCCCGGGGCGCGGGCCGGGGAGCCCGCGCAGCAGGTCGGTGGCGGCGCGTACCTGACCACTCATTTGAAGCGGCTGCGGGCGGGCAAGCGGAACTCGATCTCGTTCTCCGTCGGAGACGACTTCACTGGCTGGCCGAATGAGACGGGCTGGTTCTGGAACGAGCCCACCATCGAGTATCTGAACTCGATCGGGCTGGACTTCTCGACGGCAGGCAACCACGAGATGGACCGGGGCTATGCCTTTTTGCGCCACATGATCGACGGCACCTGCGCGGGGCGGCCGGACAAGGATCTGTGTTTCAAGGATTCGAGCGGCCGGCGGTTCCGTGGCGCGGACTACCACTATTACTCCGGCAATCTGGTGCATGAGCGCAGCAAGAAGCCGGCGCTGCCTCCTTATCGCGTGGAGTACGTCGACGACGGGCGGGGCGGCAGGCTTCCGGTCGGCTTCGTGTTCGCCACCACCGCGCTGGCCTCGCAGGAGCAGATGTCCTACACGCCGAAGGGCTTCGACTTCCTGGACGAGGTCGAGACCGTCAACAGGTACGCGGCGCTCCTGCGCAAGCGGGGTGTGCGGGCCATCGTGGCGGTCATGCACGAGGGCTTCTCCCAGCAGTCCGGGGCGGGCTACGACGAGTGCGTCAATCCGTCCGGGCCCGCGGTGGGCTTCAACGCCCGGATCACCCCGGACGTCGACGCGATCGTCACCGGGCACTGGCACGCCCTGGTCAACTGCATGCTTCCCGATCCGGCCGGCGATCCCCGGCCCGTGGTCGAGGCGGCCAACCATGGGCGGCTGATCAACGAGATCAACCTCCGGCTCGACCGGCGCACCGGTGAGGTGCTGCGGGACCAGACCACTTCGGTCAACCACGCCAACACCAAGGACGTGACGCCTGACCCGGAGACGTTGCGAATCGCCGACTACTGGCGGCGGCAGGCGGTGCCCCGGGGCAACACTCCGGTGGCGACGGTCACCGCCGACCTGACGCGGGCGCCGGGCGACGGCGCCGAGTCGACCCTGTACAACGTGACCGCCGACGCCTTCCACTGGGCCGCCAACCGGGACGGGCGGGCGGATCTCGCGGTCGCGATGCCGGGCATCCTGCGGCGGGATCTACGGTACGCCGCCGACTCTGCCAACCCGGCCGACGCCCCGGGGCGGGTGCTCTTCTCCGAGGTCGCCCTGGGAACGGTGTACGACAGCGGCATCGGTGTCGGTCTGGTCCGGGGTGATATCACCGGCGCGCAGCTCGACGCTCTGCTGGAGAGCCAGTGGCAGCAGGCCGCCGATGGGTCTGTGAAGTATCGGCAGATGGCTGTCTCTGGCAACGTCCGCTATGGCTGGGATCCGTCGAAGCCTGTCGGGCAGCGGGTCGCTTCCGTGTGGATTGGAAAGCGGGCGGTCAAGCCGCACTCCATTTATCGGATCGCTACTTTGGCGAACAATTTCTTCGCCAAGAACGCCACTCCCGGCTTCACCGCCCTGTTCGAGGCGAAGAAGCAGGACCGCAGCCTCTACAACGGCGGCGACGCGCTCTGGCGCTACCTGGAGAAGAAGTCCCCGGTCAGCCCTCCGGCGCTGGGCCGGGCCACGGCTCAGGGGGCGTAGTTCATGACGTGGTCGTGGAGCATCTGGGGCGCGGCGGGGTCGCTGCGGCGGAACGCGTCGATGAGCTGGGCGTGCTCGGCCGACTTGGAGTAGATCTCGGTCCGGTGGATGCGCAGGGAGAGCGTCGTCCAGAGCTCGATGCCCAGGGATTCCCAGACGGAGCTGAGGAGGCGGTTGCCGGCGGCTTCGACGATCTCTCGATGGAAGTCGATCGACAGGCGCATCTGGGCTTGGAGGTCTTCGGTTTCGGCTGCTTCGGCCAGGCGCTGGTTCTGGGCTTCCAGGGCGTCCAGGCAGGTGGCGAGGCGGGGCAGGGCGAGCTCTACGGCGGTGCGCTCCAGGCCGGCGCGGACGGGGAAGATCTCGGCGAGGTCCTCTTCGGTGAACGCGCGGACGCGGGCCCCTCGGTTGGGCAGCGACTCGATCAGGCGGAGGGCTTCGAGCTGGCGGAGGGCCTCGCGGACCGGGCCCTGGCTGACGCCGAGTTCGGTGGCGATGCGGCGTTCGACGATGCGCTCGCCCGGTGCCCACCGGCCCGTGGAGATCCCGTCCACGATGAACTCGCGGATCTGGTGGGAGAGTCCTGCGCGCAGCAGCGGGGCATCGTCGGTCGGCGCGTTCACGGAGCCCATGGTAGAGCGCGGCGGGCAGGGGCAGCCGCGCACGGGGCGGGTCCGGACGTAAGTGACTCTTGACCTGCCTTGGTATCATCATATGATCGATCATTGATCAATGATGATCGATGAGTGGTCGGTGACCCCGCGCCACGCACCCTCGTACGGAAGAAGAAGCCGATGGCTGAGACCACCAAGGCCAAGCCGGCCCGGACCCGCGCGGCGCGCGGGACGGCGGCCAGGGCCCGCACCCGGGCCCAGCGCACGACTGCTGAGGGCGCCGAGCTCGTCGCCCATTACCGGCAGATGTTGCTGATCCGGCGGTTCGAGGAACGCGCCGCGCGTGCCTACACCGAGGCCAAGATCGGTGGCTATTGTCACCTGAACCTGGGCGAAGAGGCCACCGTGGTGGGGCTCATGTCGGCCCTGCGGCCTACGGATTATCTCTTCACGAATTACCGGGAGCACGGCTACGCCCTGTCCAAGGGCATCGAGCCGCGCCGGGTGATGGCCGAGCTGTACGGGCGTTCGACCGGGGTCTCCAAGGGCTGGGGCGGGTCGATGCACATGTTCGACGCCGAGGCCCGGTTGCTCGGTGGATACGGGATCGTCGGCGGGCAGTTGCCGCTGGCCACCGGCGCTGCCTTGGCCGTCTCCTACAAGGGCGGCGACGACGTCGTGATGTGCCACATGGGTGAGGGAACCGCCGCCATCGGCGCCTTCCACGAGTCGCTCAACATGGCCGCGCTCTGGGATCTGCCGGTTGTTTTCGTGATCATCAACAACGGGCTCGGCATGGGGACGACGGTGGAGAATTCCGCCGCGGAGCCTGAGCTGTGGCGGCGGGGCGCCGCCTACCGGATGGACAGCGCTCGGGTGGACGGCAACGACGTGGTCGCGGTGCACGAGGCCGCCAAGATCGCCGTGGAGCGGGCTCGCACGGAGAGCAAGCCCTACCTGCTGGAGGCGACCAGCCTGCGGCTCAAGGGGCACTCGGTCGTCGACCCCGCGCGTTACCGGTCCAAGGAGGAGAAGGAGGCCCTGAAGGCCGCCGACCCCCTCGCCCGGATGGCGCTGGAGCTGGAGGAGGCCGGGGTTCTCTCCCTTGAGGAGCGGGAGAAGATCGACGCCGAGGTGACCGCCGAGGTCGAGGACGCCGCCGCGTTCGCCGACCAGAGCCCGCACCCGGACGTGTCGACGCTCTTCGACTACACCTACGCGACGCCGGTGGAGGGCGAGCTGCGCCGCCTGCCCGCCGACCCGGTATTCCAGGCCTGAGGAGGGCGACTTATGGCAACGACGAGTTACCGCCAGGCACTCCGGGAGACCCTGCGCGCCGAGATGCTCCGGGACGAGAACGTCTTCCTCATGGGTGAGGAGATCGGCGTCTTCGAGGGCTCGTACAAGATCACCGAAGGGCTGCTCAAGGAGTTCGGGCCGCGCCGGGTGAAGGACACGCCGATCGCCGAGGAGGGCTTCGTGGGCGCCGCGATCGGCGCCGCCATGCTGGGGCTGCGCCCGGTCGTGGAGATCATGACGATCAACTTCTCGCTGCTGGCGCTCGACCAGATCGTCAACCACGCGGCGAAGATCTACGGGATGTTCGGCGGCCAGGCCAGCGTGCCCATGGTCATCCGCACGCCCGGCGGCGGCGGCCAGCAGCTGGGCGCCACGCACTCGCAGAACGTCGAGCTGTTCTACTCGTTCATCCCCGGGCTCAAGGTGCTGGCGCCCAGCACGCCCGCGGAGGCGTCGGCCATGCTCAAGGCCGCGATCCGCGACGACGACCCGGTGCTGTTCCTGGAGAACCTCGCGCTCTACAACACCAAGGGCGAGCTCCCGGCCGACATTCCCGACATCGAGCCCGCCGTGATCGGCAAGGCCGCTGTCACCCGTCCGGGGACGGACATCACGATCGTCGCGTACTCGCGGATGGCGCATGTGGCGACGGAGGTGGCCGAGACCCTGGCCGCCGACGGCATCTCCGCCGAGGTCGTCGACCTGCGCAGCCTGCGCCCGCTCGACCGGCAGACCGTCGTCGACTCCGTCCGCCGCACCGGCTGCGCCGTGGTCGCCGAGGACGACTGGCTGACGTACGGCATCGGCGCCGAGATCGCCGCCAGCATCCAGGAGGGCGCGTTCGACTGGCTCGACGCGCCCGTGCGCCGGGTCGCCATGGCCGAGGTGCCGCTCCCCTACTCCAAGCCGCTGGAGCTGGCCGCGCTGCCCTCCGCCGATTCCCTGATCACCGCCGTGCACGACACTCTCCGCGCGCGCGGCCGCCGTCTGCAGGAGACCGCCCGATGACCGAGATCCTCATGCCCCGCCTCTCCGACACGATGGAGGAGGGCGTCATCAGCTCCTGGCAGAAGCAGCCGGGTGACGAGGTCGCCGTGGGCGACGTCATCGTCGACATCGAGACCGACAAGGCCGTCATGGAGTACGAGGCGTACGAGGCCGGCGTGCTCGAAACGATCCTCGTCGGCGAGGGCGAGACCGCCGCGATCGGCGCCCCGATCGCCATCATCGCCCCCAAGGGCGCCAGTGTCGCGGCCCAGGCCGCGCCCAGCCCCGGTCCCGACTCGGCCTCCGCCGCCCCGGCTCCGGCTCCCGCCCAGGCTGCGACTCCCACGGCCGCCCCGACCGCCGGTTCTCCGGCTCCGGCCGCCGCTGCCCAGGCCGCCGAGGTCCCGGCTCCAGCCGCCGATGTCCCGGCTCCGGCCGCTGCACAGGCCCCCGCTCCTGAATCCGCCGCTGCTCCCGTTCCGGAGCTGGGCGCCGGTGCGTCCGTCTCGGGGCCCGCCGTTCCGGCTTCGAACGGCTCCGGCGAGGCCCCGCGCTCGCGTCCGCCGTCGTCGCCGCTCGCGCGCAGGCTGGCCCGCGACCACGGGCTCGACCTCACCACGATCACCGGTACCGGTCCGGGCGGACGCATCGTCCGCGCCGACATCGAGGCCGCCATCCGCGACGTCCCGGCCGCCGCGCCCACCGCCACCTCCACCGCGGCCCCCGCCCCGGCGGCTCCGGCCCCGGCGGCTCCGGCGAAGACGGCCACGCCGCGCGTGGACGAGGACACCGAGGCCGTCCCGCTCAACCGGTTCCGCAAGGTCGCCGCCCGCCGCCTCACCGAGAGCAAGCGGAACGCGCCGCACTTCTATCTGACCCGCGACGTGGACGCCGAGGCGCTGGTGGCGTTCCGGGCGACGATGAACGAGGCGCTCGCGCCCGCGAAGATCAGCGTGAACGACCTCATCGTCAAGGCGTGCGCCACCGCGCTGCGCGAGCACCCGGAGATCAACGTCTCGTTCACCGAGGACAACCTGCTCTTCCACAAGCGGGTGCACGTCGGCGTCGCGGTCGCCGTGGCGGACGGCCTGCTGGTCCCGGTCATCCGCGACACCGACCGCAAGGGCGTGGCGGAGATCGGCGCCGAGACCCGCGCGCTGGCCGCCACGGCCAGGGACGGCAAGCTGGGCGCGAACGAGATGAGCGGCGGCACGTTCAGCGTCAGCAACCTCGGGATGTTCGGCATCGACTCCTTCTCGGCGGTCATCAACCCGCCGGAGTCGGCCATCCTCGCCGTGGGCGCCGTCCGCGACGAGCCGGTCGTCCGCGACGGCCAGGTCGTCCCGGGCAAGCGCATGGCCGTGACCGCCTCGTTCGACCACCGCGCCATCGACGGCGCGACGGGCGCCAAGTTCCTGGCCCGCCTGGTCGAGCTCCTGGAGAAGCCCCTCCTCATCGTCGCCTGACGACACCGAAAAGAGCTGTGCCCGCCGCCCTTGTGCAGGACGGCGGGCACACTGCGTTTGACGCTGTTCTCGCTGGGGTGTGTCAGTGGGAGAAGGTCGCGCTGTGCAGGTCCACCGGGTTGGTGGTGTCGCCGGTGGCCGCGCCGTACACGGCCACGAAGGACGAGCCGGTCGAGACCAGGCCGGTGTAGTCGCCGACCATCCGGCCGGAGCTCGTCAACGGCACCGTCCGGGCGTCGAAGGAGCCCTCGAGGTGCTGTTCGCGCCACGATCCGGACGCCGTGCACTTCGCCGCGCAGGTCACGGCCCAGAAGTCGGTGGGCAGCGTGGCGGCGGAGGTGTTGTTGCGGAAGTCGTAGTAGGTGACCGCCACGGTGCCGGTGCGGGACACGGCGATCGACGGGACCGCGGCCGAGCCGGTGGGCGTCTTGTCCACGCGAATCGGGGTGGACCAGGTCTTCCCGGCGTCGGCGGACCGTGAGTACGCGACGTGGAAGGTGCCATCGGCGTCCTGGCTCTGCCAGACCGCGTTCACCACCTTGCTGTTCGGCTTGGCCGCCAGCAGCGGCAGCGACGCGTTGCGCACCGGGTCACCCGAGTTGTCCGGGTCCGGGATCTTGACGCCGACGGCGAACGGGGCCGCCACGTTCAGCGTCGGCGCCGACCAGGTGGCGCCGCCGTCGGTCGAGCGGATGACCTGGGTGGCGGCGGTGGTGTCGGTCTCGTGGTGCATGCCGATCAGCAGCGCGCCGTCGGCCATCGGCACCAGCTCGGTACCGATGACGCCGCCGTTGGCGGCGAAGTCGTACACCTTCTTGGTGGTCCAGGTGCGCCCGTCGTCGGTCGACTTCGCCAGGTAGACCGGCTGGGTCCAGGCGCCGCTCGCCTGGGTCTCGACCCGGTCCCACACCGCGTAGACCACGCCCGGGCGGTACGGGTCGGCGGTGACCGCCGGACGGTCGTTGAAGAGGTTCGGGTCGTTGTCGCGCGCCAGGGTCACCGGGTCGTCCCAGTGCTCGCCGCCGTCGCCGGACCGCGACACGAGGATCCCCGTCGTCTCCCCGGTGCGCGACAGCGAGAGCGACGCGGCCACCGCCGTGCCGGTCGGCGTGACCGTCACCCAGTGGTCCGTCGCGACGTCGTAGTCACCGCCGTTCGCCGCGGTCCCGCCGTCGCACCGGGAGAACGCGGGCTGCTCCGCCGACCGGCGCCAGGTCGCGCCGCCGTCGGTGGACACGGCGGTGCCGGTCCCGTTGCCGCCGTACCGGTTCCACCGGTCCTGCTGGTACACCGCGACCAGGCGTCCCGGCCGCTTCGGGTCGGACGCCAGCCACGGCTGGATTTCGGTATTCGGGTTCAGCACGTAGCCGTTGCCCTCGGGCAGCCCGCAACCCGCGGGCAGCGCGCTGGTACTCGTCACCCGCGCCACACCGGCGCGGTCGGCGCCGTCCGCCAAGGCGGGCTGGGCGGCAACGGTGCAGGCGAACACGGCGGCCGCCGCGACGGCCACTGACCTGGAACGTCGTTTCAACGGGGTTTCCTCATCATCGGGGGGTGTCTTCCACAGGGCACGCTGCCGCCGACCCCGGCAACGTGTTCCCAGCAGACGCCGAATGGCACGACCGACGCTACCGCCCCAAGATCAAATTCGCTCCCTAACGGACGATCTTGGGGAAGCGGACTACCCGGTCGTCCGCCGCCGTGGGGCTCCCCCGGCCGTCTCGGTTGCTGGTGGTGATCCAGAGGTGGCCGTCGGGACCTGCGGCTACTTCGCGGAGGCGGCCATAGGTGCCGGAGAGGGCGGACGTGGGATTGCCGGACGTGCCGCCCTCGCCGTTCAGGGGAACCTGCCACAGGCGGGTGCCGCGCAAGGCGGCGACGTAGAAGGTGTCGCCTGCCACGGTGGCGCCGCTAGGGGACGCTTCGGCGGTGGTCCAGGTGACGAGGGGGTCGCGGTAAGTGGGTTCGCCGCCCTTGCCCTCGACGTTGGGCCAGCCGTAGTTGGCTCCGGCCGTGATGTGGTTGACCTCGTCCCAGGTGTTCTGGCCCAGCTCGGAGGCGTACAGGTGACCGCCGCCCCAGCCGAAGCCTTGGACGTTGCGGTGGCCGAGCGTGTAGACGACGGAGGACGGGTCGGGGTTGTCGGGCGGCGGGGAGCCGTCGGGGCGCATCCGGAGGATCTTGCCGCCGAGGCTGGCGGGGTTCTGGGCGTTGGCGGTCTGCGCCGCGTCGCCCGTTCCGGCGTAGAGCATGCCGTCAGGGCCGAAGTGGATGCGGCCGCCGTTGTGGATGGACGCCTTCGGGATGCCCGAGCGGACGACTTCCTGGGTGGGCGTGGCCGCGAGCTTGAAGCGGACTATGCGGTTGTCGTTCGCGGCCGTGTAATAGGCGTAGACGTAGCCGTCCTGGGCGTAGGTCGGGCTGACGGCCAGGCCCAGGAGACCTCCTTCGCCCGCCGGCTGGACGCCTGTGAGGCGGGCGACTTCCGTGGGTGGAGAGCCTGGGGTCAGACGCAGGATGCGGGCGCTTGTGCGTTCGGACACCAGGGCGGCGCCGTCGGGGAGGAACGCCAAGCCCCAGGGGACGGTCAGGCCGGTGGCGACCACGTCGGGTTTGGTGAAGTCGAATTCCGGCTCGGCGGCCGAGGCGGTCGAGGCAGTTGGGACCTTCAAGGCGGCCGGGACGGCCGAGGCGGTCGGGGCGGCGGACAGGGGTGTCACGGTCAGGGCGATTCCGAGGATGAGCGCGCGAAGTCTCATGTCGGTCCTCTTCAGCGGGGGGCGGACTCCTGGGTCACCGGCCGGATCACGACGGAGTACGTGTATTCGCGGTCTGGCCGGACCTGATATTCGGGGCGTACGGGGTTGGGAGTGTCCCCGACACCGGTGACGGCGTGGTTCACGTGGAAGGTGTTCCAGCCTGGGTTGCGTACGCGGGCGAACGGATAGAGGGCGCGGTCCAGGTCGTCGTATGGCGTGACCGATGCTTCGAGGTCGCCGCCTACGAGAAGACCCGTGCCGCGTGCGTTCGTGAGGGTGGCCCAGCGAACGTCATCGTGGTTGCCGTAGTCCTGCGGCCGGTAGTACGAGACGTACTGGTCGTCCACGGAGGACGACCAGACGCCCATGCGGGTGCCGTCCTTGCGGTCGTTGTAGTTCTCGACGGGCCCGCGTCCGTACCAGGAGAAGCGCTTGAACGTGTCGGGCATCTTCAGCGTGAAGCCCACCCGGGCCAAGTAGGGAACGGCTCGGACACGTCCCTGCGGGCTGACTCGGTGGTTCAGCTCGATCTGCCCTGAGCCGTCCACCACGTACGTCGTGGTCTGGTCGAGCCAGGCGTCGGCGTAGCCCGGCGCCGAGACCCTGCTGGTGATCCCGATTGTGGCCTTGTCGCCTGGCGTGACCGTGATCGAGGTGGGAGTGGTGGCGAGGCGGTCCAGGCCCGCGAGGCGCCAGTCCTCGCCCTCGGCGCGGCCCCAGGTGTAGGTCTCGTTGCTGATCGGCGGGCGCCACACGTCGAGCTCGGGGCCCGTGCGGAGCAGTTCGACGCCCTTGTGGCGCATCGAGGTGAGCGTGCCCCGGGCCCGGTCGAACACGTACCGGAAGTCACGGCCGGACACGACGATCTCCTTGGCGTTCTGCGTCGTCTCCACCTTCCCGTTCGACGGCGTCGCAATCCCCGGCACCGCCGTGCCTCCGGCCGGGAACTGCCCGAAGCCGACCACGTGCCCTGCCGGGCCGTACCAGGTCCGCTTCGCGAGCACCGTCTCGACCGTGAGCCACCGTTCGTTGCCCGAGGGGTTCGCGGGAGGCGGCGGGATCGGTGCCGCGACCGAGCCGCCTGGCGCCAGGCTGAGCGGACCGCCGCCCGACCGCAGCGTGCGGCGGCCTTCGGTGTAGCGCCAGCGCAGCTTGAGGTCGGCGGTGCCGGCGAACGCGCGCTCGCTGGCGACGGAGACCTGATCGCCTGTACGGGTGACGCGGATCGGTGACTGCACCCAGGCGAGCTGGGCCAGTTCGGGCTGGAGGTAACGATCTGAGCCGACCAGGCCGTCATCGCCGGACAGGCTCTCCCCGTTCGACAGGAACGTCCCCTTCTTGCCGAAGTCGTCGAAGTCGAGCGCGAGCACCGCGTCCTTCGTCGGATCGGCGCCGGAGCCCAGCTCGGCGGGGGTCAGCGCCCGGCCGTAGATCCGCGCGTCGTCGATCGAGCCGTGCGCCATCCGGCCGTTGAGCTGGTCCTGCATGGTCTCGGAGTTGCGGCCCACGTTGACGTCGCCTGACGACCACGCGATGGTGCCGCTGTACGGGACGTTCGCGGCCTCCTTGCCGTCGACGTAGAGGCGCAGGGCGGTGCCGTCGTAGACCCCGGTGACCCGGTGCCAGTTGTCGTGCCAGCTGGCGGGCACAGGCGCGCGGACGGTCCGCCAGGTGCCGCCGCTGAAGATGAAGAACTCCAGCGTGGTCTCGTTCGACATCTTGAGGCCGTACTGGTGGTCGCCCTTGGTCATGATCGTGAAGTCGCCCGTCCACGGGTACGCGGGCTTCACCCACGAGTCCAGCGTCACCTTGTCGCCGATGAGGTCGAGGCGCCGGTCGCGGTAGACCTCCACGAAGTCGTCCAGCCCGGAGAAGTAGAGCGCCTTGCCGCGGTGGCCCTCGACGGTCTTCGGCAGGCCCTGCAACCAGCTCTTGATCTTGCTGGGCGAGGAGTCCGGGGTCGTGATGAGCGGATGCCGCAGGTTGGCCTCGGCCCAGTCCCAGATGAAGCCGCCCTGCACCTGCGGATACTTGCGGACCACCTCCCAGAACTCGCGGAAGTTGCCGAGGCTGTTGCCCATCGCGTGGGCGTACTCCCCCATGATGATCGGCTTGGACGTGACGAGCGCCTGCGCGGCGAGGCGTGCCGGGGTCGGGTAGCGCGGGCCCCAGACCTGGGCGAACGGGGCGTCGCCGTCGGGCGAGTTGGACTGGTGGTACAGCGGTCGCGCCGGGTCGGTGGCCTTGGCCCATTCGGCCATCCTGGTGTGCGCGGCACCGAGGCCCGCCTCGTTGCCGGTGTCCCACATGAAGACGCTGGGGTGGTTCTTGTCGCGCGCCACCATCGCCTGGAACCGTTCGAGGAACGCCTTCTGCCACTCGGGCCGGTCGGCGAGGCAGTCGCGCGGATGGCCCGCGGGCAGCCCGCAGTTCTCCACGTTGTGGGTCTCGATGTCGACCTCGTCGTCGATCCAGATCCCGCGGCGGTCGGCCAGCTCGTAGAGGTACGGGTCGGACGGGTAGTGCGAGGTGCGGATCGCGTTGACATTGAGCCGCTTCATCAGCGCGACGTCGGACTCCTGCCGCGCCCTGGTCTGGTGCCGTCCGGTGTCGGGATCGGTCTCGGCGCGGTTGACGCCCTTGATGAGGATGCGCTTCCCGTTGACGAGCAGCTGCCGGTCCCTGATCTCGATCTTGCGGAAGCCGAGGGTCTCGCTGGTGGTCTGGGTGACGCGGCCGCCGGGATCGACGAGTTCGAGGGCCAGCCGGTAGAGGTTCGGGGTCTCGTCCGACCACTTGGCCGGGTCGGCGACCGGCGTCGACAGCCGCAGGGGCGCGGTGCCGCCGGTGACCGCGACCTTGCCCGCGAAGCGCTTCACCGGCTTGCCGCGCGGGTCGAGCAGGGTCGCACGCACGGTGTGCTCGCCCTTCGCGCCCTGCGTGCTGGCGAGGGTCAGATCGGCGTTGAGGGTGGCGTCGCGGTACGAGGCGTCGAGATCCGTCGTGATGGACGCGTCGCGCACGAAGGTCTTGGGCGTCGAGTACGCCCACACCGAACGGAAGATTCCGCTGTATCGCCACTGGTCGTAATCTTCCATGTAGGAGCCGGCGCTCCAGCGGTGAACCTGCACGGCGACCGTGTTGGCGCCCTCGCGGACGTGGGCGCTCACGTCGAACTCGGCGGGCGTGTAGCCGCCCTGGTCATAGCCGACGTACTTCCCGTTCACCCAGACGAAGTAGGCGCTGGTCACGCCCTCGAAACGCAGGACCGTGCGCCGGTCACCCCAGCCGTCCGGCACGTCCAGGCGCTTGACGTACGCACCGGTCGGGTTGATGTCGCGCGGCGTCTTCGGCGGATTGTCCGGCCAGACCTCGGTGGGGATGTTGCGGAACACCGGATGGTCGATGCGGTCGCTCTGCCAGGTGTGCGGGACCTTCACCTTCGGCCAGCGGGACGTGTCGTATCCCTTGCGGTAGAAACCGGCGGGCACCTCACCGGGCCGCTCGGCCAGCTGGAGCCGCCACTCCCCGTCCAGCGACCGCGACCATCGCCGCTCGCTCGGCCGGAGCATGGCGTGCGCGGGCTCCTGCCCCTCCGCCACCATCTGCGGGTCGTCGAGATACGTGTACACATCGGACGGCGGTTCGGGTGCCGCAGCCGAAACCGCGCGCGGCCAGGCGAGCGAGGCCACCGCGATGAGGAGAGCCAGGCAGACGGTCAGGGAGCGGGGGGAACGTCGCGCCATTACTGCGCGCCTCCTAGGTGGGCAGGCCCCCTGACTGTGTTCATGGCTTTCGCGGCCTTGGCCCCTCGCCTGGCGGCTCAAGACCAAACCGCAAAGCGGCGAGCGCGACATCGCTTCGCGATCTTCGCCTGGAGCATGGCCTCCGGCTCGCTCCAGGCTCAGGTAGCGCGCTCGCGGTGCGGGGGGCGGTCCAGCGCTGGATTCACATATCAACAAGGACAAGTACGCCTGGGACGCTAGATCGGCAAGGCGCCGCCGTCAACGGCGCAGAGCCCTTGATCCTATTGGGCGGCGTCGATGCGGAAGAGACGTTCGTCGATGTGGTCCAGGGCGAGCCGCACGGCCCCGAGGCCGACCGCCTCGTCGCCCAGCGTCGACGCCTCGATCCGGGTGGGGCCCAGGCACAGCGGGCGGACGTGCCGCCGCAGTTCCTCGACGAGCCGGTCGCCCGCGTGGGTCAGCTCGCCACCGACGACGATCATCTCGGGATCCAGCGCGAGCGCCATGGCGGCGATGCCGCGCGCCATACGTGCGGCGAGCCGCTCGACCAGCGCGACGGCCTGAGGATCCCCCCGCATAGCCGCGTCCAACACCCGTTCGACGCCTGCGTCGCGCCCCTCACCGGCCCCCGCGCCGGACTCCTCGTCCTCGCCAGCGCCCACGTCGACACCCGCGCCGGGGCCTTCGTCCTGGACCTCGCTGGGGGTTGCGGGTGACGGGCTCATTGCGCCTGATAGCACTGCGGCGGTGTCGCGCAGGCCCAGTTCGGGGAGCATGCCGACCTCGCCGGCCGCGCCCCAGCGGCCGCGGTGCAGGCGGCCGTCGATGATCGCGCCCATGCCGGTGTGCAGCTGGGCCAGGACGTAGATGACGTCGTCGACGTCCTTGGCCACGCCGCGCCAGCGTTCGGCGACGGTGGCCAGGTTGGCGTCGTTCTCCACGTACACCGGGCAGGAGAACGACCGGCCGAGCTCGCGCGCGAGGTGCAGCCCCTGCCAGCCGGGCACGACCGTGCAGATCGCGACGGTGCCGTCCGGGGCGATCACGCCCGGGGTGCCGGCGGCCACCGCCCACAGGTCCGAGCGGTCGACCTTGGCCCGCGCCAGGCAGGTCTTCACCGCGGCGCGGACGGCCGCGAGCCGTTCGGGCGGCTCCCACGCCACGTCCAGGTCCACGCTGTGGCCGCCGACGACCTCGCCGTCCAGGTCGGCGACGAAGATCCGGGCCCGGTGCGACTCGATCTCCATGCCGAGGGCGTAGCCGGCCTCGGCGCGGAACCGGTAGCGCCGGGCGGGACGGCCCAGGCCGGCCCCGGCGCGCGGCGCGACCTCCTCGACCAGCCCGCGTTCCACCAGCTCGCCGAGCACGCCCTCGGTGGTGGGCCGCGACAGCCCGACCTGCTTGGCGAGCTCGGACAGCGTGGGCTCGCCGCCACCGCGCAGGGCGCGCAGCGTGGCGACGGAGTTGAGCCGCCGGAGCACCGACGGGTCGCCCCCATGGAGCGCGGAATCTGACACGGGACCTCTTGACACGGATCGGGGGTACGAGGACATTATTGCGCAACCTACTTACGAAATGAACTTTCGTAAATGCCGCCGAGGTGTGCCGGGTGCGCATCTCACCAGGTCAGGAGGCATATCGCGATGGAAGCATCGGGGGTCACGCTCGCCGTGGCGGGGGCGGGGATCCGCGGCTCCACCTATGCCCGGCGGGCGCCGGCGGCTCCGGGGGGCGTGGGGGGTCGTCCCCCCTCGGGCAGGCACGGCGCGAGGGTGGTCGCGGTGGCCGAGCCGGACCCGGTGCGGCGGGAGCGGTTCGCCGCCGAGCACGGCATCCCGCCCGAGCGGGTGTTCGCCGACTGGCGCGACCTCGCCGCCGCCGGGCGGCTGGCGGACGGTGTGATCATCGCGACGCCTGACGCCGAGCATGCCGAGCCGGCGGTCCGGTTCGCCGATCTCGGCTACCACATCCTGCTGGAGAAGCCGATGGCGACCACCGAGGCGGACGCGGTCGCGATCCTGGCGGCCGTCGAGCGGAACGGCTCCACCCTCGCGGTCTGTCACGTGCTCCGTTATACGCCCTACACGGCCGTGATCAGGGAATTGATCGCGGCGGGGCGGATCGGAACCCCGATCAGCATCCAGCATCTGGAGCCGGTCGGGTGGTGGCATCACGCCCATTCCTACGTCCGCGGCAACTGGCGGCGCGAGGACGAGTCCGGCCCGATGCTCATGACCAAGTCCTGCCATGACCTCGACTGGATCATCCACGTGATGGGCGAGGAACCCGCCCGGGTCTCCTCGTTCGGCAGGCTCTCGCACTTCCGGCCGGAGAACCGCCCGGCCGGCGCCGCGGACCGCTGCCTGGACTGCACGGTCGAGACCACGTGTCCTTATTCGGCCAAGCGGCTCTACCTGTCGTGCCTCGACGACCCCGACCTGCGGGCCTGGCCGCTGAGCGTGGTCACCACCGACCACACCGAGGCGGGCGTCCGCACCGCGCTCCGCGAGGGGCCGTACGGGCGGTGCGTGTACGGCAGCGACAACGACGTGGTCGATCACCAGGTCGTCAACCTGGAGTTCCCGTCCGGGGCGACGGCCGCGTTCACCATGACCGCGTTCTCCCCGTACGTGCAGCGCCAGACCCGGATCTTCGGCACGGCGGGCTTCATCGAGGGCGACGGCGCGCGGCTGACCCTGCGCGACTTCGTCACCGGCGAGGAGGAGGTCTTCGAGACGGCGGACGACCACCGGTCGCCCGACGGCCGTCACGACGACGCCGACGACGCCCTCGCCGACGCGTTCATCGCGGCGATCGCCACCGGCGATCCCTCCCTGCTCCCCTCCGACGCGCGGGAGAGCCTGGCCGCCCACCGGGTGGTCTGGGCGGCCGAACGCGCACGCCACACCGGCACGGTCGTGGACATCACCCCCTCCCTGACCCCCGCGAAATCCTCCGCATCCCCCGCACCCTCCGCATCCCCCGCGAAAGGCACGGCCTGATGAACACCAAGACCCTCACGGGCACCGCCACGACGGCGATCGCCCTGGCGCTGGCCCTCAGCGCGTGTGGATCCGGGAGCGACGACAAGGGCTCCTCGGCCACGAAGACGAACGCGGGCCGCGGGCCCATCACGTTCGCCACCGGCAAGGACCTGACCGGCACCATCCAGAAGCTCGTCGGCAAGTGGAACACCGCCCACCCGAACGAGAAGGTCCGGATCATCGAGCTGCCGGAGGACGGTGACCAGACCCGGCAGCAGCTGGTCCAGAACGCGCAGATCAAGTCGAACGCCTACGACGTGATCCGGCTGGACGCGGTCTGGACGGCCGAGTTCGCCGCGCGCCGCTGGGTGCTGCCGCTGGACGAGTCCAAGCTCGACCCGGCCACGTTCCTGCCGACCGCGCTGGAGACCGGCAAGTACCGTGGCAAGCTGTACGCGGCGCCGTGGCTGACCGGCACCGGCATCCTCTACTACCGCACGGACCTGCTGAAGGCCGCCGGGGTGAAGAACCCGCCGAAGACCTGGGCCGAGCTCACCGACGCCTGCGCCAAGGTGAAGAAGACGTCCGAAGGCAAGGGCGTCGACTGCTTCGCGGGCCAGTACGACAAGTACGAGGGCCTCACCGTCAACTACTCCGAGGCGGTCCAGTCGGCGGGCGGCCAGGTCTTCGACGACTCCGGCAAGCCGCAGGTGACGACGCCGCAGGCCAAGGCCGGGTTGCAGTTCCTGGCGGACGGCTTCAAGCAGGGCACCATCCCGTCCAAGGGCGTCACGCTCAAGGAGGAGGAGGGCCGCCGCGCGTTCCAGGACGGCAAGCTGGTCTTCCACCGCAACTGGGCCTACGTGTACGCGATGGCCTCGGCCAAGGACGGCACGTCCAAGGTGAACGGCAAGTTCGACGTCGTTCCGCTGCCCGGCAAGGACGGCCCTGGCTCGGGCACGCTCGGCGGCAACAACCTGTCGGTGTCGGCCTTCTCCAAGAACCAGGCCACCGCGCGTGACTTCATCACCTACATCGTGAGCCTGGAGATCCAGCGCGAGTACGGCAAGGAGCAGTCATTCCCGCTGTCACGCGCGGCGCTCTACGACGACCCCGAGATGGTCAAGCTCTACCCGTACCTGCCCGTCCTGAAGAAGAGCCTTGAGGCCGCCAAGCCGCGTCCGGTCGCGGTGAAGTACAGCGAGGTCAGCGCCGCGATCCAGGACAACGTCACCGCCGCCGTCACCGGCAAGAAGACCGTCGACCAGGCCTCCGCCGACCTGCAGACGGCGCTGTCCGGCCTGGCCGACTGAGCCCGCCTTGACCTCCGAGAACACCGGGTCGACCGCCACGAACACCGGGCCGGCCCATCCGAGCACCGGCCGCGGCCCCGGCACCACACCCGCCGGGCCGTCGCCGGTAACGTCCCCTGCCGGGCCGGCTCTCGCCGGCCAGCGGCCCGGCAGGGGACCATCTCGCCGGACCGGCCGCACGGGCTCCCGCGCGGGCGGCCGGGCCGACGGCCAGGGGCGGCTGGCCGCCGCCCTGCTGTCGCCCACCCTCGCGGTGCTCGGCGTCGTGATCGTCTTCCCGATCGCGGTGGCGGTCTGGGACTCGCTGCACACCACCAGCGAGGAGCTCGACGCCGACGGCCTGGTGGTCGAGGGCACCCGGTTCAGCGGGCTGCGCAACTACGCCGACCTGTTCCGGGGCGAGACCGGCGACCGGTTCCTGACCGCGCTCTGGAACACCTCGTTCTTCACCGTCACGACCGTCGTGCTCGAGACGATCCTCGGGCTCGGCATGGCGCTGCTGATGCACCGGGCGTTCCGGGGCAGGGCGCTGTTCCGGGCGAGCGTGCTGGTGCCGTGGGCGATCCCCACCGCCATCTCCGCGCTGCTGTGGCGGTGGATCTTCTCGGCGGACGGCGTGGCCAACGCGGTGCTCGGCCGGGAGGTGCTCTGGACCGCCGACGGCACGGCCGCCAAGTACGCGGTGATCCTGGCCGACACGTGGAAGACCGCGCCGTTCGTCGCGCTGCTCGTGCTGGCCGGGCTGCAGATCATCCCGGCCGAGGTGTACGAGGCGGCGCGGGTGGACGGGGCGAACGCGTGGCAGCGGTTCTGGAGCATCACGCTGCCGATGGTCAAACCGGCCCTCCTGGTCGCGGTGATGTTCCGGATGCTCGACTCGCTCCGCATGTTCGACGTGCCGCAGGTGCTCATCGGCACCCGCAAACCGTCGGTGGAGACGTTGTCGCAGCTCGCCTGGGACGAGGCGATGAACCTGCGGTTCGGCCCGGCGGCGGCCTGCGCGATCGCCCTGTTCCTCTACATCGTCTTCGCCGCGTACGTCTTCGTCCGGCTGCTGGGCGCCGACTTCGTCGGCCGAGGGGGGACGGCCTCCCCTGCCGCCCGGCGTACGGCCCGATTCGGAAGGGGCACCGCGCAATGAGCGGCAGCCGTGAGGGAGCGCGGGGGCTGAAGCGGCTCACCGATCCGCTGACGATGATCGCCGTGGTGGTGTTCTGCCTGGCGCCCTTCTACTGGATGATCGTCTCCAGCCTCCGCCGCACCAACGACATCCTCGACATGTCGCCGCTGCCGCGGCCGTGGTCGCTGGAGAACTACCGGGCGGTGTTCGACGCGGACAACGGCTTCGTCCGCGCGCTCGGCAACAGCCTCGTCGTGGCCGGGCTGACCACCGTGCTCACGCTGATCGTCGGGGTGTCGGCCGCGTACGCGCTGGCCCGGCTGGAGTTCCGGTTCAAGCGGCTGGTGCTGGCGCTGATCGTGTCCACGTCGATGTTCCCGGTCAGCCTGCTCATCGTCCCGCTGCTGCGGCTGTTCACCGACATCGGCTGGATCAACACCTACCAGGCGATGATCGTGCCGAACCTGTCGTTCGCGCTGCCGCTGGCGGTCTGGAACCTGACGGTCTTCTTCCGGCAGCTCCCGTTCGAGCTGGAGCAGGCGGCGATGGTGGACGGCTGCACGGCGGGCCAGGCGTTCCGGCGGGTCATCCTGCCGCTGGCCGCGCCGGGCGTCTTCACCACCGCGATCATCACGTTCGTGGTCGCGTGGAACGAGTACATGATCGCGCTGAGCATGGTCAACAAGCAGGAGACCAAGACCGCCAACGTGATCGTGGCCCAGTTCACCGGCCAGCACGGCTTCGACCAGCCGTTCGGCACCCAGATGGCGGCCGGGGTCATCGTGACCGTCCCGCTGGTGGCCGTGGTCCTCATCTTCCAGCGCCGCATCGTCGCCGGGCTGACCTCCGGCGGCCTCAAGTGATCATTCCTCGTTGAGTCCGGCTTCACCTCCCGTTCCGTCCTCCCCTCCAGTCTGCTCAGATTCGGGCCCAATCCCCTCTGGAGTACCGCGCATGAGATCACCCCTGCCCACCCGCAGTTCCGCCCGAGGGGGGACGACCCCCCACACCCCCCGGAGCGGCTTCGCCGTCCCCGGACGCCGATCGTTCCTGGCGATGACCGGCGTCAGCACCGCCGCGTTCGCCCTCGGCACCGGGCACGCCGCCGCCGAGGAGAACGTCGGCGGCAAGGTCCCGAGCGACCCGTTCGGCCTCGGCGTCGCGTCCGGCGACCCGTGGCCCGACGGCTTCGTCCTGTGGACGCGCCTGGCGCCCAAGCCCACCGAGGCCGACGGCCACGGCGGCATGCCCCGCCGCCCCTACACCGTGCGGTACGAGGTCGCCGAGGACGCCGCGTTCAAGAAGGTCGTCAAACGCGGGCAGGCGCTCGCCACCCCCGAACTGGCCCATTCCGTGCACGTCGAGGTGCGCGGGCTGCGGCCGGGCCGCGAGTACTTCTACCGGTTCCGGGCGGGCGACGAGGTGAGCCCGGTCGGCCGCACGCGCACCGCGCCCGACCCGCGTTCCATGCCCGCCGAGCTGCGCTTCGCCACGGCGTCGTGCGCGGCCTGGTACCACGGGCACTTCACGGCGTACAAGGACATGGCCGAGCAGGACCTCGACCTGATCTTCTTCCTCGGCGACTACATCTACGAGTACGGCATCACCAAGACCAACTGGTGGCGCGAGGAGCCGCTGCCGCTGGGCCCCGAGCACGGCGTCGAGGCCGTGACGCTGGAGCAGTACCGGCTGCGCTACTCGCTCTTCAAGAGCGACGCCGACCTCCAGGCCGCGCACGCCGTGGCGCCGTGGGTGTTCACCTCCGACGACCACGAGGTCCAGAACAACCACGCCGACGAGTGGTCGGAGACCGGCATCCCGCCCTCGGATTTCCTGCGCCGCCGAGCCGTCGCGTACCGCGCGCTCTACGAGAACCTGCCGCTGCGCAGCACGGTCAAGCCGCAGGGCCCCGACATCGCGCTCTATCAGCGGTTCACGTGGGGCCGCCTCGCCCAGATCGACATGCTCGACAACCGCCAGTACCGCGACACCTTCCCGGCGGGCGTCGTGACCGGCAACCCGCCCGAACGCCTCGACCCCCAGCGCTCGATCCTCGGGGCGAAGCAGGAGAAGTGGCTGTACGACGGCCTCGGGAAGTCGAACGCGACCTGGAACATCCTCGCCACCGGCGTCGTCATGGCCGAGATCGACCGCGACACCGGCCCGGGACAGACCTACAGCAACGACATCTGGGACGGCTTCCCCGCCAACCGCGACCGGCTCTGGAACGCCTTCCGCAAGCACAAGATCGCCAACCCGGTGGTGCTCTCCGGCGACATCCACCGCGCCGTCGCCGCCGAGCTCAAGGCCGACTGGAAGAACCCCGACTCCGCCACCATCGGCACCGAGCTGGTCTGCACCTCGGTCGGCTCCGACGGCAATGGCGGCGAGACCGACCAGTACGCCCAGATCTGGCTGGGCAACCCGCACGTGAAGTACTACAACGCCCGCCGCGGCTACGTGTCCGGCCGCATGACGCCGACGACGCTCACCTCGGACTTCCGCAGCGTCGAGTACGTCAGCCGTCCCGGGAGCCCGGTCACGACCGCGGCCCGCTTCGTCACCGAGGCCGGCAAGCCCGGCCTGACGCGAGAGGTGTGATATGACCGAGGAGAACATGACCGGGAGCACCGGGACGCCGGGAGGCGCCGAGATGACGGGAAGCGCCGGGAAAGACCGGCCGCTCGCCCGCCGTACCGCCCTCGGCCTCGCCGCCACCGCGGCCGCCGCGGCGCCTCTCGCCGTCCTGCCCGCCGAGGCCTCCGCCTCGGCCGGCCCCCGCCCCGTCCGGCGGCTCCGCGCCAAGAGCGAGATCGGCCGGATCCGGCTGAGCTGGGAGGGCGAGGCCTACAAGCCGCTGGTCGACCACTACGCGATCTACGGCTCGAAGACGGCGGGGTTCAAGGTCGGCCCCGACACGCTCGTCGCCAAGACGGTCTACGCCTCGTTCGCCCACGACCGCATGGGCGGCGGCCGCCAGGACTGGTACTACCGGATCGTGGTGGTGGACGCCGCGGGCAACCGCAGCCGCCCCTCCGCCGAGGTCGCCGGGCACAGCACCGAATCGGTCGCCGTCTCGGGCAAGGCGCTGGCGACGGTCGGCGCGTTCGACCACAAGAGCCTGGAGCTGGCCCTCTCCCCCAACAAGTCATCGCAGTACCGGACGAAGTTCCCGAACGGCGTGGACTACACGTTCGGGACGAGCAGACCGGAGAACGACTGGTCCTACATCCAGCCGGGCCCCTCCGACTCCTGGGGTGGCAGCAAGCCCAGCCGAGCGACCTTCCGCTTCGCGCTGGAGGCCGTCCCGGCGGGCGAGACCTGGCTGTCGATCTGGCTGCTGGACACGCACGCCTCCCTCGCCGGAACGATCGCGCTCGCCCTCAACGGCACGCAGATCAGCGAGGTCAAGCTCGAGAACGGCGCGACCCGGGGCTCGCTGGAGGGCGACGCCACCGTCCCCGGCACCACCCTCAAGCCGTCCTATGTGGAGCTCGCGCTTCCGGCCTCGGCTTTGAAGACCGGCGAGAACGTGCTGACCATCGACAAGACGCTCGGCTCCTGGCACGTCTACGACGCCCTGGGCATCTTCACCCGCTGAGCAGGTCCTGTTTCCGGTGGCCGTGGTCTCCGACCACGGCCACCACGCGATTTCGGTGACCGGTCATTCGGCCAGGCCGCGCTGGATCTCCGCATCCCCTGGTGCCAGCTTTCCGGCGCGTTCGAGGTCGGCGCGCGCCTCGTCCTCACGGCCGACGGCGCGCAGTGCCATGGCGCGGTTGAACAGCAGCGCCGGCGTCTCGGCCGCCGCCTCGTCGGTGAGCTCCAGCGCGCGGCTCAGATCGCGCACGGCGGCGGCGGGATCACCCGTCTCGAACGAGAGGACGCCCCGGCACGCCCACGCCGTGGCCATCGACGCGTCCTGGGCGAGGGCCCGGTCGAAGGCCTCGCGCGCCTTGAGATGGCGTCCCGCCGCGGCCTCGACCTGGCCGAGCGCGCAGCGCAGATAGGGGTCGTCGGGGGTGCCGGCCAGCCCCTCGTCGCAGGCGGCGCGCGCCTCGTCGTAGCGGTCGAGCGCGACCAGGATGCCGGCGCGGTTGGGGCGCGCCTCGGCGAAGCCGGGGTCGAGTTCGAGCGCGTGGTCGAGGTCGGCGAGCGCGCCGGTGAGGTCGCCCGCGGCGAACCGGGCCTGCGCGCGGTTGAAGTACGGTTCGGGAAAGGGGAGCCCGGTCTCGATGGCCGTCTCGTAGTCGGCGACCGCGTCGGCCACCCGGCCGAGCTTGTAGAGCAGGTTGCCCCGGTCGATGTAGTAGTCGGGGTACTCGGGGTCGGCGGCGATGACCGCGTCCCACTCGGCGAGGGCGTCGGCGGTGCGCCCGAGCAGGTCGTACAGCTGGGCCTTGTTGGCGCGCAGCACCATCTTGTGGACGAGCTGGGCGTCGTCGGGGAGGTCGCGTTCGGCGAGGTCGATCGCGTCCTGGACGAACCGGAGCGCCTCGTCGGGACGTCCTCGCCGGGTCTCGATGAGGGCCCTGCCGTTGAGGTCGAAGCCGAGCTTGACCGCGCGTTCGCCGGGCTCGGGCAGGAGGCCGCACAGCGCGATGCCGGTGTTGACCCAGCCGAGCGCGGCGTCGAGGTCGCGGCGCGCCGGATCGTGGTGCCGGGTGGCGTGCATCGCGAGCGTGTAGGCGATCGTGGAGTGCCACAACGGGGAGGTGGTCCGGCCCCGTGCCTCCATCAGGACCCGTTCGGCCTCGTCCTCACGGCCCAGCGCACCGAGCGCTATGGCGGTGTCGTGCACTAGGCCCCACCAGGTCTCCGGTGCGGCGTCGGGGTCGGCGAGGGAGAGGCCGCGGAGCCCGAGCTCGGCCACGGAGTGATGACAGCCTTGCTCCAGGCACCACTCAGTGGCGAAACGGTAAGCCTCGGCCGCGCGGCGTGGATCGGTCCCACGTTCGCGGTGCCACGGCACCGCGCCGAGCCGGGGCCCGATCAGGCCCTGCGCGATCAGTTCGTCCGCCCGCAGATCGTGCTCGCGCGGGGTCAGGGCTGAGGCGGCGCGGGCGCCGGCGCGCCGCAGCGTGTCGATCGTCAGCAGCTCGGGCGGGACGCGGCGGCGCAGCACGGCGACGAGCTCGCGATCGGCAGGGTCGGCCTCGGCGTGGTCCAGCAGTTCGACGGCCAGCGGGCCGGTCCGGGCCAGGAGGTCCCGGACGAACTCGGCGATGCCGTTGGCGAGGCGCAGCGTCCGGCGGGGCGCGGGCACGAGGATGCGTTCGGCCCGGGGCCGGTGCGCGGCGATCGGCCGCCGCCGGGCGCGGACACGGTCGCGCAGGTCGGGGGCCACCGCGCGGATCTCGATGTCGTGCTCGGCGACCAGCTCCGGCGCGGCGTCGAGGGCCTCGGGGACGAGGGTGTGCAGCAGGGCGCCGCCGGCCGTGTAGGGGCCCCGCAACCGGCGGTCGGCACCGACCCTGACGACACGATTCCTGACGACGCGATTCCTGACGACACGGTCGCGGTGCACGCGGGAGCCTCCCGGGATGAGGGGACGGAAAGGCCCCCGTGGCGCGGCTCGACCACGCGCCGCGGGAGCCGGTCTCGCTGGTCCGGTCAGCCGAAGTGCTTGGCGCTGGCCGCCCCCCTCATCGTGACGGTGCCCGTACGGTGCACGATGATTTTCTTCACGTCGCGAACCCTCCTTGGCGGTAACTTGCGAACGCAGACCATCATGCGTGACCAACCGCCACCTTCAGTAACCGGCGGGCGGCCTCATCCGGACACCTGACCACCCTTGACAAACCGCTTGACGATCACCTCGGCCGCGAGTGTTAAGCGCAGGTTAGATATGGCCGCCTGCGCTTGTGAGGGCCTCCTGACCTCGGTGAAGCTGCGGATACCTGTGGTGATGCAGGTCACTCCAGCCCACCCCGAGAACACCAGGAGGTGCCCGGTGACGACGACGCTCTCCGGTACCGCGAACGACCGTCCGAAACCGGCGCGCAGCCCATGGAAGGCGCTCGTCGGCGGCTCGATCGGCAACCTCGTCGAGTGGTACGACTGGTTCGTCTACTCCAGCTTCGCCGTCTACTTCGCCTCGGCGTTCTTCCCCAAGGGCAACGACACCGCGCAACTGCTCAACACGATGGGCATCTTCGCGGTCGGCTTCTTCATGCGGCCGGTGGGCGGCTGGCTGCTGGGCCGCCTCGGCGACCGCAAGGGCCGCAAGGCCGCGCTGACCGCGACGGTCACCCTGATGTCGGTCAGCGCTCTGCTCATCGCGATCGCGCCGACGTACGGGCAGGTCGGGTACTTCGGCGCCGCCGTCCTGCTGGTGGCGCGGCTGCTGCAGGGGCTCTCGGTCGGCGGCGAGTACGCGGCGAGCGCCACCTACCTCACCGAGGCGTCCGCCCCGGGCAAGCGCGGGTTCTCCTCCAGCTTCCAGTACGTGTCGATGACGGCGGGCCAGCTGTGCGGCCTCGGCCTGCAGATCATCCTCCAGCGGACGATGTCGGCGGACACCCTGCACTCGTGGGGCTGGCGCATCCCGTTCATCGTGGGCGCGCTCGGCGCGGCGGTGGTCTTCTACCTGCGCCGCAACCTGCTGGAGACCGAGGTGTTCGAGGAGGAGGAGACCGAGGGCACGGCGAACGAGGGCGGGGCGGCCGCCAAGGCCTCCGAGCGCGGCACGTTGCGCGGGCTGCTCGTCCACAAGCGTGAGTTCGCGCTGGTGATCGCCCTGACCATGGGCGGCACGGTGGCGTACTACACGTACACGACGTACCTGACCAAGTACCTGTCCAACACCGCGGGCATGAGCAAGAACGACGCCACGCTGGTGAGCTTCTGCGCGCTGACGATCTTCATGCTGCTGCAGCCGCTCGCCGGGGCGCTGTCGGACCGGATCGGCCGCCGCCCGCTGCTGATCACGTTCGGCATCGGCTCCATGCTCGGCACCGTCCCGATCATGTCGGCGCTGCAGGACGTGTCCGGTTTCCTCCCGGCGCTGCTGCTGATGCTGGCCGGGCTGGTGATCATCACGGGCTACACCTCGATCAACGCGGTGGTGAAGGCGGAGCTGTTCCCCACCCACGTGCGGGCGCTCGGCGTGGCGCTGCCGTACGCGATCGCGAACGCGATGTTCGGCGGCACGGCCGAGTACGTCGCGCTGTGGTTCAAGAAGGCGGGCGCCGAGTCGGGCTACTACTGGTACGTGTCGGCCTGCGCCGCCGTCTCGCTGATCGTCTACTTCACGATGCGCGAGACCCGGAACGCCGCCCTGTCGCGGGCCGAGCAGGCGCCGCCGGAGCCGAGCGAGGCCGCCGAGCCGTCCGAGGGCAAGCGGCTCTCACGCGCATGACCTGCCAGGATCTACCCTGGGCCCTACCCCTGAGCCGCTAGGGCCCAGGGTGGATCCAGCCGAGGAAAGGTCGCCATGCGGGTGCTCCTGGTCGAGGACGACGACCGCCTGGCCGACGCGCTCGGCACCGCCCTCGCCGAACGCGGCCACCGCGTCGACCGGGTGACCCGGGCGGACGACGGGCTCCGGCTCAAGGACGGCGCCGACTTCGTCCTCCTCGATCTCGGGCTCCCCGACATGGACGGGCTCGACATGCTCCGCCGGCTGCGCCGCGTGTCCGCCGTCCCGGTGATCGTGCTGACCGCGCGCACCGAGGAGCGCACCGTGCTCCAGGGCCTGCGGGCCGGCGCCGACGACTACCTCACCAAGCCGTTCCGGATCATGGAACTGCTGGCCCGGATGGACGCCGTGGCCCGCCGCCTCCCGCGCGGCGGGCCCGGCGCGCAGCCGGCGCCCGCCGCGGCGGTCGCGGTCGGCGACGTGCTGATCGACCTGCGGGCCAGGACGGTGGACGTGGACGGCACGGCGGTCACGCTCACCCGGCGGGAGTTCGACGTCCTCGCGTTGCTGGCGCGCGAGCCCGGCGTGGTCCGGAGCCGTGAGGAGATCCTGGACGCGGTCTGGGGCGACGCGTTCCTGGCGGCGTCCCGTTCACTGGACGTGCACATCCGCGGGATCCGGGCCAAGACCGGCCGCCCCGGGCTGGTGCGCACGCTGCGCGGGGCCGGTTACCGGCTCGGCATCGAGGGCTGATGCGCCGCCGGCTCCTGATCACCTACCTGGCGCTCATCGGCGGGCTGGTGCTGGCCCTGGCGCTGCCGCTCGGCCTGGCGTACGCGCAGAAGCGAACGAGCGAACTGCTGCTCGACCGGCGGGCCGACGCCACCCGCATGGCGGAGCTGACCGACCAGGCCGTACGCGCGGGCGACACCTCCGTCCTGGCCGCCGATGTCCGCCGCTATGCCGCGCTCTACGGGGCGACCGTGGAAGTGCGCGACAACACCCGGACCGTCCTCATCAGCGCGGGCACGGCGGCGCCGGGCGCGGACGCCGCGACCGCGACCCGCCGGGCGCTGACGGGCCGGACGACCGAGCAGCTCCCCCTGGTCACCCCGTTCGGCCCCCGCCGGGTCGTGGTGGCCGAGCCCGCGGGCAGGGACGCCCAGGTCGCGGGCACCGTCCTCCTCGCCGCCCCGACGTCCGCGGCCCGCCGGGACATCGCGGTGGTCTGGTGCGCGCTGGCGGCCGCCGCGGCCGTCGCGTTCACCGTCGCCGCCGTGGCCGCCCGGCGCCTGACCCGCTGGACGCTGCGTCCCGTCGCCGAGCTCGACGCGGCCACCGAGGCGATCGCCGCGGGACGGCTGACGGCCCGGACGACCGCCACCGGCCCCGGCCCCTCGGAACTGCGGCGGCTGGAGGTGCGCTTCAACGCGATGGCCGACGCCGTCGCCGCCGCGCTCGACCGGCAGCGGGCCTTCGTCGCCGACGCCTCCCACGAGCTGCGGACACCCCTGGCGGTGCTGTCCCTGCGCCTGGAAAACCTTCACCCGCACCTGGGTACGGCGGGCACAGGGGAGTACGAGCGCGCGATGGAGGAGATGGACCGGCTCGGCGCGCTGCTCGACGACCTGCTGGCGCTCGCCCGCATCGAGGCGGGCACGCCCGCCGTCGCCGAGCCGATCGACCTCGTCGCCGAACTCCACCCCCGGCTCGCAGCCTGGACGGAAGTGGCGCCCGCACGCGAAGTGACCCTGCGCACCGAACTCCCCTCGCGCCTCGTGGCCACCTGCCCGCCGGAAACCGCGGGCCGCATCGCCGACATCGCGATCGACAACGCGATCAAGTTCGCGCCCGCCGGCGGTACCGTCACCGTCGAACTGTCGGCCGTCGAAGGCTCAGCGGTGCTCCGCGTCACCGACGACGGCCCCGGCCTGGATCCCGAGGAGCTGGCCGCCGCCCGCAACCGCTTCTGGCGCTCGCCGCGGCACGGCAACGTAGAGGGAAGCGGCCTGGGCCTGGCCATCGCCGACGAACTGGCCCGCGCCGCAAACGGAACCCTGACCCTCCACCCCGCCGCCCCTCACGGCCTGACCGTGGAGCTCCGCCTCTCCCTGGCCGAACAGACATAAAGAGCGGTCGACCGTAGGCAGACAGGCAGGGTGGGCTGGCCGATCATTCTTAGGGGCAGGGCCGGGTCAGCCGTAGACGGAGCGGTAGTAGCGGGCGGCGCCGGGGTGGAGGGGCACCACGCCCGTGCCGATGGCGTAGCGCTCGTCGAGGTAGGCGCCGGGGCTCTCCGGGCCGGGCAGGTTGTCGCGCGACTCGAACATCGCTCGCGTCACCTCGTACGCCACCGTGCTCGACAGCCCTGGACGCGCCATCAGGTAGCTCGGCACGCCGACCGTGGGCACCTCCGCGCGCTGCCCGTACGTCCCGGCGGGCACCGAGACGCCGACGTAGGTCGGCCCGTGCGCGCGGCTGAGCTCGGCGGCGAGCCCGTCGAGCGGGACGAGCCGGATCGGCATGCGCTGCGCCAGCCCGGCGACCGCGCTCGTGGGGACGCCGCCGGACCAGAAGAACGCCTCGATCGTCCCGTTCGCGAGCGCCTTGACCGACTCGTCCAGCCCGAGGCGGCTCGGACGGACCGGTCTCGAGACGCGCGCGGCGGCCAGGATCCGTTCGCCGACGACGGCGGTGCCGGAGCCCTCCGCGCCGAGCGATACGCGGCGTCCGGCCAGGTCCGCCACCTTGCGCACCGGTGACCCGGAGGCCACGACGAGGTGGGTGTAGTTGAGGTAGACCCGCGCCAGCGCCGTCACCGGCTGCGGGGTGGGGAACGGGCCGAGCCCCACGACGGCGTCGGCGGCGCTGTCGCCCAGGCCCATGGCCAGGTCGGCCTGCCCGGACCCCAGCAGGCGCAGGTTCTCGACGCTCGCGGATGTGGTGCGGACCTGCAGGGTGATGCCGTCCCCGCGCCGCTCCAGCACGTCCGCCAGGCGTTTCCCGAAGATCGCGTACGGACCGTTCACCGGCCCGCTCGCCAGGGTGAGCCGGTGCCGCTGCGAGCCGTTCGAACAGCCGGGCAGGACGGCCAGGCTTGGCAGAGCGGCGGCCATGCCCAGGAACGCTCGGCGGCTGGTGGTGCTCCTTGGGCTGACGTTCATTCCAGGACGTCCTGGAGGGTGCTCACCGCGTGGGCGCGGTGGCGGTCGAGCCAGGCGACGGCGGCGTCGATGTCGCCGTCGCGGAGGGCGGCGAGCACGGCCCGGTGCTCGTGGACGACCCGTTCCCGGTTGGGCGTGCCGCCGTAGTAGAGCGACCGGTAGGCGTCGGTCGCGTCCCAGAGGGTCGTGATCAGGCGGACGAGGCGCGGCATGCCCGACCGCTCGAAGAGCATGAAGTGGAAGCGCCGGTTGGCGGCGGCCATGGCGGCGACGTCCCCGGCCTCCCCCGCCCGTTCGACCTCGTCCTGCGCGGCCGCCAGCTCGGTGAGGACGTCCGGCGTCAGGTGGGCGGCGGCGACGCGGACGGCCTCCGCCTCCAGGAGCTCGCGGATGCGATAGATCTCCCGCAGGTCCGCCATGGAGAGGACGGCGACGAAGTAGCCCCGGTGCGCCTCGTGGACGACCAGGCCCTCGCCTTCGAGGATCTTGAGCGCCTCGCGCAGCGGCACCCGGCTCACGTCCAGCCGTTCGGCCAGGGCGTCCTGGCGGATCGGCGCGCCCGGCCTCAGCTCGCCTGTGGTGATCGCGCGGCGCACCTCGGCCAGCACGAACTGCTGCGCGGTCGGTGGCCGCCGGGACCGCCGGGGCTGGCGGTCCACGCTGGTCAGGTCGGAGCTCATCGCGACCGCCCTTCGAGTTCGGCGAGCACGTCCCCGGTATCCTCGCCCAGCCGCGGCGGTGCCGTCCGGTAGACCGCCGGTGTGGCGCTCATCGTGATCGGATTGGCGACCTGGCCGACGGGCTCGGCGCGGCGGGGGTCGGCGAGCGCGACCGCGGCGTCCAGGCCGAGCCGGTCGGCCAGGTCGAACGCGGCGGCCAGGTCGTTGATCGGCCCGCACGGCACCCCGGCCTCGGTCAGCTCGCCGAACCACTCGTCCGCCGTCCGGGTCGCGAGGGGCCCGGACAGCGCGGCCACCAGCTCCTCGCGGTGGGTGACCCGCGCGGAGTTGGTGGCGAACCGTTCGTCGCCGGGCAGGGCGGGAAGGCCGAGCCGGTCGCACAGCACGCGGAACTGCCGGTCGTTGCCGACGGCCAGGACGAGCGGCCGGTCCTTGGCGGTGAACACCTCGTACGGCGCGACGCTCGGATGGCCGTTGCCCATCGCGCGCGGCACCGCCCCGGCCGCCACGTACGCCGACGCCTGGTTGGTCAGCGCGGACAGGAGCGAGGCGAGCAGCGAGACCTCGATCCGCTGGCCCTCCCCCGTCCGGTCACGGTGGCGGAGCGCGGCGAGGATGCCGAGGCCCGCGTGCAGGCCCGTGATCACGTCGACCAGCGCGACGCCCGCCTTGGTGCCGTCGCCGCCGGGCTCGCCGGTCACGCTCATCAGGCCGCCCATGGCCTGGACGAGCAGGTCGTATCCGGCGAGATGGGCGCCCTCGGCCGCACCGAAGCCGGTCACCGAGCAGTAGACGAGCCCGGGGTCGGCGGCCCGGAGGCGTTCGTAGCCGAAGCCGAGCCGGTCCATCGTGCCCGGCCGGAAGTTCTCGATCAGGACGTCGGCGCGGGCCACGATCGCGTGCGCGGTCTCGCGGTCGTGCTCGTCGCGCAGGTCGAGGGTGATCGACCGTTTGTTGCGGTTGACGGCCAGGAAATAGGTCGCCTCGCCGTCGGCGTAGGGCGGCCCCCAGGCGCGGGTGTCGTCGCCGCTCCCGGGCCGTTCGATCTTGATCACGTCGGCACCGAGGTCGGCGAGCAGCATGGTCGCGTACGGACCCGCGAGCACGCGGCTGAAGTCGGCGATGACGATGCCGTCCAGTGATCCCATCCGGTTCCTCTCCTCCGGCCGGCCCCTCGCGGGTCGACGTGCGGTCGCCTGCCATCCTAGTATCGGATATTGGATCCGAAATACGATGATGAGGAGAGGTCCGATGGCGTCGTCCGTCCACCCGTTCGAGCTGTTCGCCATCCCACAGCCCCCACCCAGCCGCCCTTTCAAAGGTCAAGCTTCGCTTGGCGGTCCGATGGACGGGCTGCTGTCCGCCGAGGAGCTGGAGATCCAGCGCACCGTGCGCACGATGGGCGAACGCGAGCTGCGCCCGCACGTCGCGGACTGGTTCGAGGAGGGCGAGATCCCGGCGCGGGACCTGGCCAAGCGGCTCGGCGAGATCGGCGTCCTCGGCATGCACCTGGAGGGCTACGGCTGCGCGGGCACCAACGCCGTCTCGTACGGGCTGGCCTGCCTCGAACTGGAGGCCGTCGACTCCGGGCTGCGCAGCCTGGTGTCGGTGCAGGGCTCCCTCGCCATGTACGCGATCTGGAAGTACGGGTCGGAGGAGCAGAAGCGGCGGTGGCTCCCCGGCATGGCGGCGGGCGACACGATCGGCTGCTTCGGGCTGACCGAGCCGGACGCGGGCTCCGACCCCGGCTCGATGCGGACGACCGCCAAGCGCCAGGGCGGCGACTGGGTGCTCAATGGCACCAAGATGTGGATCACCAACGGCTCGGTGGCCGACGTCGCGGTCGTCTGGGCGCGGACCGACGAGGGCGTGCGCGGCTTCCTGGTGCCCACGGACGCGCCGGGCTTCTCCGCCCCCGAGATCAAGAAGAAGCTGTCGCTGCGCGCGAGCGTGACGAGCGAGCTCGTGCTCGACGGCGTGCGGCTGCCCGCCGACGCGATGCTGCCCGAAGCACGCGGGCTGTCCGGCCCGCTCGGCTGCCTCAATGAGGCGCGCTTCGGCATCATCTTCGGCGCGCTCGGCGCGGCCCGCGACTGCCTGGAGACGGCCCTCTCGTACGCTGCCGAACGCGAGGTGTTCGCCCGTTCGCTCGCCTCGTACCAGCTCACCCAGCAGAAGCTGGCCGACATGACGCTGGAGCTCGGCAAGGGCATGCTGCTCGCGATCCACCTGGGACGGCTCAAGGACAGTGGCGACCTGGCGCCCGAACGGGTCAGCCTGGGCAAGCTCAACAACGTGCGCGAGGCGATCGACATCGCCCGCCAGTGCCGCACGATTCTGGGCGCGAACGGGATCACGCTCGAATACCCGGTGATCCGGCACGCCAACAACCTGGAGTCGGTGCTGACCTACGAGGGCACGAGCGAGGTGCACACGCTGGTCATCGGCCGTGCCCTGACAGGCGAAGCCGCCTTCCGCTGATGGGTTTCGGTGTCTGAGAAGGTCCCGCCGTGCCGTCTCAGACGGCACGGCGGGAGTCCTTCCTGGTGCCGGTGGTCAGGCCTAGCGGCGGTAGGTCAGGCCGTAGCCGAACGGGAACAGCGGGTCCTTGCCGTCGCCCCGGTTGATGGGCTGCTGGTCGGCGCTCTTCATCCAGGTCACCGGCAGCTTGCCGGTCGGCCGGGCGAGGCCGAAGAGCACGTCCGCGACGCCGCGTCCCTCGGTGCCGGGCAGCCAGGCCTCCAGCAGCGCGTTCCACTTGGGCAGCTCGGCGGCGATGTCCAGCGGCCGCCCCGACACCAGGACCACGATGACCGGCACGCCGGACGCCCGCAGCTTGGCGAGGGTCGCCAGGTCCGCCTCGTCGAGCCCCATCGCGCCGGGCCGGTCGCCCATGAACTCCGCGTACGGAAGCTCGCCGACGACCGCGATCGCCGCCTTGTAGGAACGGTCGACGCCGTCGCCTTCCTTGTCATAGGTGACCGTCGTGCCGCGGCCCGCGTTCTGGCGGATGCCCTGGAGGATCGTGGTCCCCGGCGTGATGGCGCCGGGCGAGCCCTGCCATGTGATCGTCCAGCCGCCGGTCTGGATGCCGATGTCGTCGGCGCTCTTGCCGGCCACGAAGATCTTGTTGTTGTTCCGCTTGAGCGGCAGTACGCCGCCCGCGTTCTTGAGGAGCGTCTGCGTCCTGGCCGCCGCGTGCCGCGCGAGCGCGCGATGCTCGGCGCTGCCGACGGTGGCGAGGTAGCGCCGGTCGGCGAACGGGCGCTCGAACAGCCCGAGCTCGAACTTCTTGGTCAGGATGCGCCGGTTGGCGTCGTCGATGCGGGCCATCGAGACCCGTCCGGCCTGCACCTCGGCGCGCAGCGTGTCGATGAACCGCTTCCAGTCGTTCGGCACCATGAACATGTCGAGGCCGGCGTTGACGGCCGTCGTGACCTCGGCCGGGGTGAATCCGGGCTGCCCGTCGATCTGGTCGATGCCGTTCCAGTCGGAGACCACGAAGCCCTTGAACCCGAGCTCCCGCTTGAGCACGTCGGTGATGAGGTAGCGGTGGCCGTGCAGCTTGACGCCGTTCCACGAGTTGAACGAGATCATCACCGATCCCACGCCCCGCCGCACCGCCGCGCGGAACGGCGGCAGGTGGATCCGCCGCAGTTCGGCCTCGGAGATCTGCGTGTCGCCCTGGTCGACGCCGCCGGTCGTGCCGCCGTCGCCTACGTAGTGCTTGGCGGTCGCCAGGATGGACGCTGGCCCGTCCAGCCGCCGCCCTTGGAAACCGTCCACGACGGTCGACATCGCCGAGGGCAGCTCGGGCACCTCGCCGAACGACTCGTACGTCCGTCCCCAGCGGTCGTTGCGCGCGACGCACAGGCAGGGCGCGAACGTCCAGTCGGGTCCCGTGCCGGTGACCTCTTCGGCCGTGGCGCGCCCGATCTTCCGGACGAGCCCCGGATCACGCGTCGCCCCGAGTCCGATGTTGTGCGGGAAGATCGTCGCCCCGACCACGTTGTTGTGCCCGTGCACCGCGTCCACGCCATAGATCAGCGGCACCTTCAGCGGCGTGGCGAGGGCCTGCCGCTGGAAGCCGTCGGTCATGTCGGCCCAGGCCTCCGGGGTGTTCGGGGTGGGCGTGGAGCCGCCGCCCGACAGCACCGAGCCGAGCCGGTAGCGGGTGATGTCGTCCCCGGTGATGCCGCCCCGTTCGGCCTGCGTCATCTGGCCGATCTTCTCGTCCAGGCTCATCCGCTTGAGCAGCGCCTCGACCCGTTCCCGCACCGGTTTCTTCGCGTTCGCGTAGGTGGCCGCGCTCGCCGCGGGAACCTCCGCGACGGCACCACCGCCCAGCAGCAACGTCGTCGCCAGGCCGATTGCGAGGGTTCGGGGTGGTCTGCGGTGCATCGTTCGCCTCCGCTAGGAGCTCGGGATCCGGAATACGTTGCCGCACTCAACAAAAGGAACGTAAGTCGATCGTCCGAGCCGCGCAACGACCGCATCCGGACACCGAACCCGTAACCCATGAGTTACGCTTTAGGGCATGGACGAGGTGATGAACGCGATCGCCGACCCCGTGCGCCGGGAGATCCTGACCCTGCTCCGGGGCGAGCCCCGCACGGTCGGCGACATCGCGTCGCGGTTCACGATCAGCCGCCCCGCGATCAGCCGTCACCTGCGGGTCCTGCGCGAGAGCGGCCTCGTCCACGACGAACTGATGGGCAGGCGGCGCCTGTACACCCTCGACCCCGCCCCTCTGACCGAACTGGCCGAGTGGATCACGTTCCTGCGCTCCCCCACCGGCTGGCAGCACCGTCTGGACGCGCTGGAGACCGAGGTCCGGCGCACCGCCCGGGAGCGCTCCACGCCTGACCCCACGCCGAAGGAGAACACCGCATGAAACCCACCGGCCGACTCTTGCGCACCGCCGACGGCAGTGACCTCGTGCTCACCCGCACGTTCAAGGCGCCCATCGACGACGTCTGGGCCAGCGTCACCGAACCGCACCGAACAGCCCGATGGTTCGGCCCCTGGAAAGGCGACGCCGCGCCCGGCCGCACCATCAAGGTGCAATTGTCCTTCGAAGAAGGAGAGCCCTGGAGCGAAATGCGCATCGAGGCGTGCGAACCACCCGAACGCCTACTACTGACCACCAACGACGAAGCGGGCCACTGGCGCCTGGAACTCCGGCTCACTCACCAGGACGGCCTCACAGAACTGAAACTGATCCACCATCTCACCACCGAAGAAGGAATCGGCGAAGTAGGACCAGGCTGGGAGTACTACCTCGACATGCTTGTGTCTTCCCGAGAAGACACTCCCAGGCCCAACTTCGACGACTACTACCCTTCTCAGAAGCCCTACTTCGAGCAACTCACCTAGGGCGATCGCCCGGTATCGAACCGGGACCTCCAGGGCCACAACCTGGCGTGCAGACCACCACACCACGAACGCCGCGCCTCCGGCAGGATACTGTGCTTGCCCTGGCCAACCAGATGCGACCTTCGAGTTCGCAACCCGACGCGCTATCCACTGCGCCACGGAGACGTACCGGATGCAGGAATCGAACCTGCCTGATGTGGTTTATGAGACCACCGGAGACAGACCAGTCTCCCTATCCGGCGCGGAGGGTGTGAGAATCGAACTCACGCAGGGGGTGACCCTGACGACGGCTTAGCAACCCGCTGCCTTACCACTCGGCCAACCCTCCGGGAAAAGAAAAACCGCCCGATGGACTCCAGGTCCACGGGCGGCGGGCACACCGGAACGTTACTTTCGGTGGCGGCCGCTCCTGAGACCGGAGAGACGATGACTGCTCTGCATTCGGCTTCGCATCGTGGGCTCCTCTCCAGGTCGGTATCACTGCGTTCGACGTTCACTGTGCCAAAGCGGTTCCCTCACCGCAACGCATTTATTTTGCGCCCATGGCGAGAAAGACTGTGGCCACGGCAAAGGGTGGGCCGCGCCGCGGGAGGAACTGCGGCGCAGCCCGTCCTTTCTGCTACTTCAGGGACCAGAGCTCGTACTGCGACCAGGGCGCGGAGCTGCCCTTGCAGTCCCAGGCCTCCCAGCCCTCGTTGCGGACGCCGGCCTTGCCGGCCTCGCGGCAGCTCTCGTACCAGTAGAACCGGGCGCCGGTGTCGCGCCACGTGCCGCGCTGCTCTGCCACGGCGGCGGGCACCAGGCAGGCCGTGAACGCCAGCGCGGCACCGCTGACACCGAGCACGGCCAGGTGGATACGTGACCTCATCGCATCGCCTCACTTCTGGGGGACGGCTACGTTTCGCGACAGAGTCTTACGTTCCGTAGTCAATATCGGGCCCAGGGAACGCCCACGATTGGGTAGATCTAAACCCCAACGTGCGCGGCGACGAGAGCGGTGTGCGACAACGGTGTAGAGAGGCCGCCCACGTCCCCGCGAGGTGACATCGATGATCACGGCTTCCGGATGCGCCGCCTCGATCGGCGTCCGCTTCCGCCGCCGGTTCTCCACCTGAATCGCCACGCCGAGATTTTGTCGGACACCCCCGACAGAGTCAGGGGTGGGTGGTCACGGCCAGGGCTTGGGTGGCGATCTCGCGTTCTTCGTTGGTGGGGATCACCAGGACCGGGACGTCGGCGCCGGGGGGTGAGATCGCTCGTTCGGCTCGGGACGGGGTTTCGTTGCGGGCGGGGTCGATGGTGATGCCCAGGCGGTCCAGGCCGGAGAGCGATTGCGAGCGGACGCGGGCGTCGTTCTCGCCTACGCCCGCGGTGAAGACGATCGCGTCCACTCGTCCCAGAACGGCGTAGTAGGCGCCGACGTATTTGCGGATGCGGTGGCAGTAGATGTCCAGGGCCTCGGTGGCCTGGGCGTCGCCGGCGTCGGCCCGGCGCCAGACCTCGCGGAGGTCGCCCGCGCCGGCCAGGGCGAGCATGCCGCTGTGCTGGTTGAGGGCGGCGTCGATCTCCATGAGGCTCAGCCCGGCGACACGGGCCAGGTAGGCGGGGAGGGCCGGATCGATGTCGCCGGAACGGGTGCCCATGACGAGGCCTTCGAGCGGGGTCAGGCCCATGGAGGTCTCGACGGAACGTCCTCCGGAGACGGCGGTCGCGCTGGCGCCGTTGCCCAGGTGCAGGACGATGGTGTTGGTCTCGGCGAGCGGCGTGCCGAGGAACCCGGCGGCGCGGCGGGAGACGTACGCGCAAGACGTCCCGTGGAAGCCGTACCGGCGAACGCCCAGGTCGGCCCACGAGCGGGGGACGGCGTAGGTGTGGGCGTGGGGCGGCAGCGTCTGGTGGAAGGCCGTGTCGAAGACCGCGACGTGCGGGAGGCCGGGGAACGCGGCGCGGGCCACCCGGATGCCCTGAAGGTTGGCGGGGTTGTGGAGCGGCGCGAGGGGGGTCAGCTCGTCGATGGCCTTCTCGACGCTGTCGTCGATCAGGACCGGGTCGCTGAAGCGGTCACCGCCGTGGACGACGCGGTGGCCGACCGCGACAACGTCTGTGAGGGACGGCCCGTGCCTTTCGAAGGCGTCCAGAACGGCGCGCAGGCCTTCTTTGTGGTCGGGATAGTGGTCGGTGTGCACCGACGTCCCGTGCGTGAGGGTGCCGGTCTCTTCGCCGATGCGTTCCAGCAGGCCGGTGACGAGGGTGCCGGTGGCGTCGAGCAGCTGGTACTTGATCGAGGACGAGCCGCAGTTGAGGACCAGAACGTTCATGGGCGTGCCTGGACTGCGGTGATCGCCACCGTGTTGACGATGTCCTGGACGGTCGCGCCGCGCGAGAGATCGTTGACGGGTTTTCTCAAGCCCTGGAGGACCGGCCCGACGGCGACGGCTCCGGCGCTTCTCTGCACGGCCTTGTAGAGGTTGTTGCCGGTATTCAGGTCGGGGACGACGAAGACCGTGGCACGGCCCGCGACCGGGTTGTCAGGCAGTTTGGTACGCGCGACACCGGGATCGATCGCCGCGTCGTACTGGATCGGGCCCTCGATCAGCAGCTCGGGCTTGCGGTCGCGGACGAGCGCGGTGGCGGCGCGGACCTTGTCGACGTCGCCGCCGTGGCCGGAATCGCCGGTGGAGTACGACAACATCGCGACGCGGGGCTCGACGCCGAACCGCGCGGCGGTCGCGGCGGCGGAGATGGCGATGGCGGCGAGATCCTCGGCGCCGGGGTCGGGGTTGACCGCGCAGTCGCCGTAGACGAGGACCCGATCGGGCAGGCACATGAAGAAGACGCTGGACACGAGCTCCGTTCCGGGCTCGGCCTTGATGATCTCGAAGGCGGGCCGGATCGTGTGCGCGGTGGTGTGCGCGGCGCCCGACACCATGCCGTCGGCGAGCCCGAGATGCACCATCAGCGTCCCAAAATAGGAGACATCAGTAACGGTGTCGCGGGCCAAATCCAGCGTGACCCCCTTGTGCGCCCGCACCCGTGCGTACTCCTCCGCGAAACGTTCGCGCAACGCCGGATCGAAAGGACTGACCACCCGGGCATCACCGACATCGAGGCCCAGCATCGCGGCCCGGCGTTCGATCTCGGCGGCGTCCCCCAGCAAGGTCAGCTCGGCGACGCCACGGCGCAGAAGAAGGTCGGTGGCGCGCAGGATGCGCTCGTCCTCGCCCTCAGGCAGAACGATATGGCGGGTGACGTCACGGGCCCGTTCGAGCAGGTCGTACTCGAACATCAGCGGCGTGACCGCGGTCTTGCTCACCTGCAGCCGGTCGAGCAACGCGTCGCCGTCCACATGTTCGTCGAACAACCCGAGCGCCGTCTCGATCTTCCCGTCCGCCTCCGGGGTGAACCTGCCCTCGACCTTGGACAACAACGTGGCGGTCTCGAACGTGTCCTCCTCGGTGATGACCACCGGAAGACGCGCCGACATGCCGTCCAGCAGTTGCGCGACCGGTTCGGGAAGCTCCATTCCCCCGCTCATCACAATCCCCGAAAGCGCGGGGAACGTCGGAGCGGTATGCGCGACGAGAAGCCCAGGCAGCAGCCCGGCCGCACGGTCGGACGGAATGATGATCGCAGCACCCTCGGTCAGCCGAGTGAGAATATTGGGCAGTGACATCGCGCCGACGAGGATGGCGCCGACCTCCCGGCCGAGCAGCCGCTCCTCCCCCAGCAAGAGCTGGCCGTCGCACGCCTCCATCAGATCCCGCACGGTCGGCGCGGACAGCCGGGGCACCTCGGGAAGCGCGAAAAGCAGCCGATCCGGCCGTGCGACAGCCGGCACATCAACAGGCTCAACACGGGTAACGACAGTGGCCAGCTCAGTAGCGTGCTCGGCCTTGATCTCAGTAAGCGCCAACTCCACAGCCACGCCGTTCTCGGCCGGGGTACGTCCGCGCCCGTTCACCACAAGAAGAAGCGGAGCGCCAAGATGAGCGGCCAGCTCGGCGTTGAACCCGAACTCAGTCGGCGCCCCCACATCGGTGTAATCAGTACCGACAATGACCACCGCGTCGACCTGATCGGCAAGACCCCTGTACCGAGCGACGATGTCGGCCGTGGCTCGCCGGTGGTCCTTGTGCACATCCTCGTACGTCACGCCGGTGGCGCTGTGGACGAGCCGGAAACGCGAGCGCAGCGTCTCCACCAGATGGTCCGGCCGCCCGGCGCGCACCACGGGCCGGAACACCCCCACCCGCCCGACCCGGCGCGAGAGCAGTTCGGTCATGCCCACCGCGATCGCGGCCTTCTTGGTAGCGGCGTCACTGGCCGCGATGTACACCGCGTGCGTCACTTGATCGATCGTACGGGACGCGTCGCGCCGGGCTCAGTCAAGGGCCGCTCTCAGCGCGCGCAGGGCCTGGTAGACGCGTACCTTGACCACGTCCACCGGAAGCCCCAGCGTCGCCGCGGCCTCGTTCACCGACCGCTCGCGGAACACCGTCTCGGTGAGGATCTCGCGGTGGACCGGGTCGAGCGTCCGGTACGCCCGCGCAACCACTGCGGGGCGGATGCCAGCGTCCGCCACGCCGCCGGGAACAAACGTCTGTGCGACGGTCTCGTCGATCGCGCTCTTGCCGTATCGCAGTGTCACGAGAATGAATCTGGCACCGCAACCAGCCCACCGCCGCCCCCTTAGGGCCCGCTTAAGGAAGGGCTCAGAAGACGTTATTCCGATCACGTCTGGCCGTGTCTGGCTGGGCTTCGTGGGGCGGTACCGGGGAGGGCTAGGCCCATGGGGGTTCGGCTGGACGTGGGGGGCGCTGGCCGCGGTTATGTTTCGGGGGTGTCCCAGCCTGAGACGAACCAGTGGGCTTCGCCGGTGTCGGGGTCGTAGGAGCGGCGTTTGATCGTGCCGATGTCGCCGCCGTAGACGTGGATTCCGATGGTGGGTTCGCTGCCGATGGCTTCGACGGCGTGGACGTCGTCGTCGGTGGTGCAGCAGACGGTCACCTGGCCTGGTGACCATTGGGCTTCGCCGGCCGGGGTCAGTGGTGTGGGCTCGGCGGACTCCGGTGGCTTGAGGTAGCGGAACTCGTGTTCGACTCCCGCGTAGATGCCGACGACGCCCCATGTGTCGTGCGAATGGACGTTGGTCCGCTGGCCCACGTCCCAGACGACGGACGCCATCGACCAGCTGTTGTCGGGCGCGATGTAGAGGGGATAGGTCACGTGGCGGCTGGACGAGGGTCGCGTGAGCTCTGGCGGAAGCCGGTAGCCGTTGGTTAGCAGGGCCGACATTCTCTTGGCGATCCGGGTCGTGAGTTCGTGCTCGTCGTTGGTGCTGCGCACTATGTCTGTTACGTCGTCGATGAAGGTTCGCAGGTCCATGGCGGTCACGGCACGATCCGGTATTTGAGGTGGGCGACGCCGGGCGCCTCGACGGCCCGGATCTGCTCGAGTCGCACGTTCGTGTTGTCGAGGAGGCGTGAACCGCCACCTAGCAAGATGGGAACGACGTGCAGTTCTAGCTCGTCCAGGAGGCCCGCGGCCAGGTATTGGCGAGCGATGTCGCCGCCGCCCCACAGCATCACGTCCTTGTCGCCGGCGGCCTTCTTCGCCTGGTCGAGCGCGGACTCGATGCCGTCGGTCACGAAGTGGTAGGTCGTTCCTCCTTTCATCTGCACTGATTCGCGCGGGTGATGGGTGACGATGAACACCGGGTAGTGGTACGGCGGCTCGTCGCCCCACCAGCCCTTCCACTGCTCGTCCCAGGCGCCGCCGCCGATGGGGCCGAACATGTTCCGGCCCATGATCGCGGCGCCGATGTTCGCGTTGGCCTCCTCGAACACCGATGTGCTCGGGTTCGCCTCGCCGCCCTCGCCGCCGTGGGCCTCGCGGAAGGCCGCCAGCGGAACCACCCAGTCGTGCAGACTCTCGCCGCCCTCGCCGAGCGGGTTCTCCTCGCTCTGGTTCGGGCCGGCGACGTAACCGTCCAGCGAGATCGAGATGTGACATCTGAGCTTGCTCATCGTGCCTCCAGTCGGTGTCCCGTCACTAGAGAGCATGGATGGAGTGAGAGATGACGTCTAATGCCAATACTTCCGGGTAATCATCGATATCTTCGAAGTGTGCTGAACCTGATCCATCTGAAGGTGCTGGCCGCGGTGGCGCGGCACGGGTCGGTGACCGAGGCCGCGAAAGATCTTCACTACTCGCAGTCGTCGGTGAGCCATCACCTGTCCCGCCTGGAAGCGGCCACCGGCGTCAAGCTCATCCAGCGGGTGGGGCGCGGGGTCCGGCTCACCCCCGAGGGCGCGCTGCTGGCCGGCCGCGCCACCGAGATCGTGGGACGGGTGGACGCGGCGACCAGCGAACTGGCCGCGCAGGTCGGGCTGCGGACGGGGCGGGTTCGCCTCGCCGCCAACGCGTCCGTCCTGGCCACGATCGTGCCGAAGGCGGCCGCCACGCTGGCCGAGGCGCACCCGGGCCTCAACCTGAGCGTGATCGACCGTCATCCGGTCGAGGCGCTGGAGATGCTGCGCCACGGCGAGGTCGAGGTCGCGCTCGTGTTCCGGCACGCGCACGCTCCGCTGGAGGCCGAGGGATTCCGCATGGTCCACGTCGCCGACGACCCGATCTACCTCGTGAGCCGGCGCCCCGACGACAGCGTCGCGAACCATCGCCATTCCGCCTGGATCGGCGGCTGCGAACGGTGCCAGCGCGAGCTCACCGCCGTCTGCCAGGAATACGGTTTCGCCCCGCGGGTCGATTCCATCTGCGACGACATGGTGGTCGTGCAGGCCCTCGTCGCCGCCGGCCTCGGTGTCACCACCTTGCCCGGGCTCTCCCTCCGCGCCCACCGCCTGCCCGCCGTCCACACCACCGAGATACCCGGCTTCACCCGCCAGATCCACGCCATCACCTACGGCGATCCGCCCGACCCGCCCGCCACCGTCGCGCTGATCCAAGCCCTCCAGGACACCGCCCGAACCGGCGAGTTCCTGGACGACGACTCCGAGTGAGCGGCCTTGGCCTCGGTTTGACCTGGAGTCGACTCCAGGTTCTACGGTCCTCGGCATGACCACCACGACGACGCACCGCACCGCGGACGAGGTTCTCGCCGGTATCGATCTGACGGGGAAGACCGCCCTGGTCACCGGCGGCTATTCGGGTCTCGGGCTCGAGATCACGTGCGCCCTCGACCGGGCCGGCGCGCGGGTGATCGTGCCTGCCCGCAGGCCCGCCACGGCGCGGGAGACGCTGCGCGGAATCCCGGGAGCGGAGGTCGGCGAGCTCGATCTGGCCGATCTCGGCAGTGTCCGCTCGTTCGCGGACGAGGTCCTGGACGCCGGCCGCGGCATCGACATCGTGATCACCAACGCGGGCATCATGGCCTGCCCGGAGACCCGTGTCGGCCCTGGCTGGGAGGCGCACTTCGCGGTCAACCATCTCGGCCACTTCGCACTGGTCAACCGTCTCCGGCCGGTGCTCGCCGAGGACGCCCGCGTCGTGTCGGTGGCCTCGTCCGGCCACTTCCTCTCCGACATCCGCTGGGACGATCTGCACTTCCGCGACGGTTACGACCGCTGGCTCGCCTACGCCCAGTCCAAGACCGCGAACGCGCTGTTCGCCCTGCGTCTCGCCGCGCTGGGCACGACCGCGTTCGCCGTCCACCCGGGCAGCATCCTCACGCCGCTTCAGCGCCACATCCCCCGCGAGGAGCAGATCAGCCAAGGCTGGGTCACCGCGGACGGCACGCCCGCGCCGGGCTTCAAGACCCCGGCCGAGGGCGCGGCCACCGCCGTGTGGGCCGCGACCTCGCCCGATCTGATCGGCCACGGCGGCGCGTACTGCCAGGACTGCCGGATCGCCCAGCCCGCCACCACCGATGACATGCTCATCGGCGGTGTGAAGCCCTGGGTCAGGGACGCCGACGCCGCCGCCCGCCTCTGGCGGATCTCCGCCGATCTGACCGGTGTGGACGCCTACTCCGTGAGCTGAACGGGGGTCACCGTCCACTCCGCGTCGGGCGGGCGAGGCGAACAGGAGCGGGCCAGTACCGGGAGAACGGTTTCAGGCGGGCAGCCGTAGAGGCCGGCACCCCAGGCGGCATTGGCCTCCACGACGGCCCAGCCTCGATCGCGGACGCGTCCGACGTCGATGACGACCGCGGGCGGGACGCGGACCAGAGGGTCGGCCAGGAGTTCGGCGGCGTAGTCACGGGCCGCTCGGACGTCTTCATCGGAGGCGTCCCAGCGGCCGTCGCCGGTCAGGGCGAGTTCGCCGTCGCGCAGGTACGGGGACATCGTCACCACCTCGCCCTCCAGGACGAAGCACCGGAACTCGATCTCCCAGGTCACCGGCTCGGCGACGAAGACCTCGGTGTCGGCCGGCAGAGCGCCGGGCAGATCGGCCGCCGAGTCGTACACCTTTCCCTCGAACGCCTTCCGCCCGTCCGCGGGCTTCACGAAGGCCGGGGCGCTGAACAAGCGGCGGGTCTCGGCGAGCGTCGACTCGTTCACCGCGCGGCGGCGGTGCCGTTCGGGCAGGTGCAGCAGCCAATCCTGTGGGGCGTCGATGAGCGCCAGGCCGAGCCGTGCGGCGATCACCTCGACGAACGTGGGCTCGCCGTAGAGGACGACGTCCTCGCCGCGCAGGTGCGCGGGGGCTCTCCAGCCGCCGAGCCGCTCGGTCTTCCATCCCGCTCGCCCGGCCGCCGCGCGCAGCGTCTTCGAGTCGTCGGTGTAGCGGGGCGACAGGACGAGGGTCGGCATCGAGCACCTCCGGGGCGATCACGGCTTCCGGCCGCTCTATGACGCATGACCTGCTTGCGAGGTTGCTCCAAAAACTTTTGGGACGGGTGTCGAGGAGGCGGGGGTCGCTCCGACCAAGGGGTGGAAAGGGCGCATGACGCGTCACGGAAGGGATGGAGAGCCACCGTGAAGTACATGATCATCATCTATGGCAACCAGGAGCTGTGGGCCTCGTACCCGGCCGACGAGATGCAGCGGGCCATCGCCGAGCAGGACGCGTTCAACCGCAAGTACAAGGACACCGGCGAACTGCTGGGCGCCTACGGCAACGCCGACGCGGTGCAGGCCAAGACGGTCCGCGTGCGCGAGGGGGCGCCGGTCGTGACGGACGGGCCCTACCTGGAGACCAAGGAATACCTGGCCAGCTGGTATCTCCTCGACGTCGAGGACGAGAAGCGCGCCCTCGACGTCGCGGCCGACATGCCGTTCGCCTCGCTGCGCGCGGTCGAGGTCTGGCCGGTGCTGCACGAGGCGCCCGGGAACGCGCTCTAGCGGTCAGATTTCGGTGCGGGCCAGCTTGGCGGCGTTCAGGAACGCGGTGCGGAGTTGATCGGCGCGTTCGCGGGAGGGCCGATCGGAGACACTGGCCAGGTTCACCTGGCTCAGCGTCTCGGTCACCTTGTCGGCTAGCTGGACGTAGGGCTCGTAGTGCTCGGGCACTTCCTGCGTCGCCCCGGCCGGCGCCGCCAGCGGGGTCGTTGGCTGCGCCGTGTGCTCCGACAGGTCGGGCAGGTCGCGTCGTGGCTCGGGCAGGGTGAGCAGCGTGTCGAACCGGGCGGCCGCCGCGTCCCGAGCGGTCAACGGCTCGGCTGCCGGAGCGAACAGCGCGCGCAACGTCGCGGGCACGCTCGCGTGGTCGCGGGTCTCGGTGCCGATCGAGCCCGGCGGGACGAACGGGGACACGACCACGGCGGGGACCCGGCCGCCGGTCATCGTGAAGTCGAACGCCTTGCCCTTGCGATGGAGGAGGAAGCGGACGAAGCCGGTCAGCGGGTTCGGGTCGGTCCCCGGGTTGGCCACGCCTCGTTCCGCGGGGACGTGGTCGTAGAAGCCGCCGTTCTCGTCGTACGTGATCAGCAGGACGGTCTTGTCGAAGACCTCCCGATGTGCGCGCAGCACCTCGTACACGTGGGCGAGGAGCGTCTCGGCCCGCGCGAAGTCGCCGGTCCCGTCGTCCTGGAACGCGTCGTACTCGCCGTCGGGCACCAGAGCGTTGCCCGGGTGCTGGCTGTTGCTCGGATGACCGGCCGCCAGCCGCACGGGAGGACGGTGATTCGGCTCGATGAAGGAGTACGCGGGCAGCGTCCCGTCCTCCACATGCCGCGCGAACTCGTCCATCGCGTACCAGTTGGCCAGGCGCTGGGGTCGCGTCCACAGTTCGATGAACGCCATCACCTGCGGAATGTCGTCGAAGTAGACGTGCCAGCCCGCCCCGGCCCGCTCCAGCACCTCGAAGATCGTCTTGTTGGTGTAGAAGCGCGGCTGGATCTCGGTGTCGCCGTCGGACGTGGCGGCGTGCAGGAAGTTGCGGTTGGGCCAGGTCTCGCCGGGCACCGAGCAGAACCATCTGCTGAACGTGCCGAACTGCGTGGCCAGCGTGCCGAGCACCGCCACGTGCTCGGGCGGCTGGCATCGCATGATGAGCGGCCCGCGGCCCTTGATCTTCTCGCCGCCGGGCCCACGTCCATGACGAAGACGGGCGATGAGGTTGACGACAGGTCCGAGCAGCCCGCTCCAGGCACCCGGCGGCTTCCCGCGTCCCCTCTTCTCGTAGGACCGGACGAATCCGGCGTTGCCGTCGAGCTGCTCCAGCATCGCCTGGTGGGAGTGGTCGGGGTCGATGGGCAGCACGCGCTTCGCGTCGGGCGTCGCCGGGACCGTCTCCCCGTTCCCGGCCGCCAGGTTGGTGTACGGGCCGCCGTCCAGCAGTCCGTCGAATCGCGGATCCGGATGTTCGACGAAGCCCAGCATGTGGTCGAACGAGCGGTTCTCCAGGGCGAGGACGACGACGTGCTCGATCTCCGCGACCATGGTCACTCCCTGCGACTGAGAATGTCCTCAACGTTAGGCCGCCGCGCGTCCGGCCGGGCGGCCCTCCGCTGGCCACATGCGGGCGGCCGCCTGCGTCGAGCACGGACGTTCGGCCGGACGCGGACGAACGGCCGCCTGGCTTGGCCGCGTCAGTTGATGGCTTCGGCGAAGGCCCGCAGGAGCGCGGTCTCGTCGTCCTTGCGCCAGACCAGGCCGAGGGAGGAGTCCGGGATACCGGTCACCGGAACGTAGGTGATGTCGGTGCGGGCCTGGGTACGGACGGTCGGCGCGCAAAAGATCATCGCTCCGGCGCCCGCGGCGATCAGGGTGAGCGCCTCTTGCAGGGTCGAGACTTCGGGGCCTCGCGGGATGGGGGTGCCGTCCGGCGTCGTGGTCGGGGTGGTGAGCTCGCGCCAGTAGGCCGGGGCGGGGTCGCGGATGTCGAGGAGCCGGCATTCGGCGAGTTCCTCGGCGTCCATCGAGGCACGGCCCGCGAACGGATGGCGGGTCGAGACGACGAGGGTCTGGGGCTCCTTGGAGAACGGCGGGCCGCTGGTCAGATCGGGCTCGCTGACCGGGAGCATGACGATGGCGACGTCGAGCTCGCCGCGGCGGAGGGCGCCGAACGGGTCGGACAGCGGGATCTCGGCAAGCACGATCTCACAGTCCGGGTGGTCCGCCTGGAACGCCCCGATCATGCCGATCACGCGTTCGTGCGTCGTCCCGGAGAGGAAGCCGACGCGCAGCGTGCCCTCGACACCGCGGGCTGCGGCCCGCGCTCCGTCGACGGCGCCGTGCAGGGAGTCGTACGCGGGGCGCAGGTCGGCCAGGAGCCGTTCGCCGAGCGGGGTCAGGCGGACGCGGCGGCTCGTGCGCTCGAACAGGCGCGCCCCGATCCGGCGTTCCAGCGATCGAACGAGCTGGCTGGCGCGGCCCTGGCTGACGTAAAGGCGCTCGGCGGTGCGGCCGAAGTGCAGTTCCTCGCTGAGGATCAGGAAACACTCCAGCTCACGCAGGTCGAGCACGGTCCCCCCTTGAGATCGATGAGCCTGGCTAATACAAGGATGGGGACTTCGCCCTTGTTCCCGGTCAGGTCTGATTCAAGGCTTGACTCATGTCTCTTCGTTCCTGGTCCGCCGTCGGCGCCGTCGCCCTCGGCACGTTCTCGATCGTCACCACCGAGATGCTCCCGGTCGGCCTGCTCACCCCGATGGGCGCCGAAATGGGGGTGTCCGGCGGCGCCGCGGGCCTCACGATGTCGCTGCCCGGGCTCGTCGCGGCCATCGCCGCCCCCGCGGTGGCCCTCGGCACGGGCCGGCTCGACCGGCGGCTGGTGCTGTGCGCGCTGATGGCACTGCTGGCCGCGGCGAACCTGCTCTCGGCGATCGCGCCAGGGTTCGAGGTGCTGCTGACCGCCCGGGTCCTGGTCGGGCTGAGCATCGGCGGCTTCTGGGCGATCGCGGCCGGGCTGGCCGTGCGCCTGGTGCCGGCACGCTCGGCCGGCGCCGCCACCTCGACGATCTTCAGCGGGGTGGCGGTCGCCTCGGTGCTCGGCGTGCCCGCCGGGGCGTTCGCCGGAGAACTGGCGGGCTGGCGGAGCGCCTTCGCGGCGATGGGCGTCCTCGCGCTCGCCGTGCTGGCCGGGCTCGCGCTGCTGCTGCCGCCGCTGCCGCCGGACGCGCCGTTCCGGGTGGGCGAGGTGTCCCGGCTCCTGCATAACAAGGCGGCCCGGACCGGGCTGGTCGTGACGTTGCTCCTGGTCACCGGGCACTTCGCCGCCTACACCTATGTGCGGCCCGCGCTGGAGCGAATCTCGGGCATCGGCACCGGGCTGATCGGCGGACTGCTGCTGGTGTACGGGGTCGCGGGAGTGATCGGCAACTTCGCGGCAGGCCTGGCGGCCGCGCGCGACCCGCGCCGGACCCTGTTCGTGATCGCCGCCCTGCTCGGCGCCGTGATCCTGCTGGTGCCGGTGGCCGGTACGGTGCCGCCGGGCGCGATCGTGCTGCTGGTGATCTGGGGGCTCGCCTATGGCGGGGTCTCGGTCACCACGCAGACCTGGCTCCTGAAGACCGGGGCCGCCGCACCGGAGGCGGCGTCGGCGGTGTTCGTGTCCGCGTTCAACGTGGCCATCGCGCTCGGCGCGCTGACCGGCGGCCGGATCGCCGACCTCGCCCTGCCCGGCGTCATGTGGTTCGGCGGCGCACTGGCCCTCCTCGCCGCCGCCACGATCCGAGCGACGGCACGGCACCGCATGTCAGCGAAGAATCACGCGCCCACCCCAAAGAACGAGCCGCTCAACGCACGAGGAGCCAAACGAACGCCGCAGGCCGGGTCGCCAGGTTGAGCGGCACGCGCAGGTTGGGCAACGCCGCGCAGGTTAGGCAACGCCGCGCAGGCTGAGCCGCGCCGGATGTTGAGTGGGGTTGGGGGTGGGGGGTTAGTTGACGGTGTCCAGGACCACGGTGAAGTGCGTGACGGTGTCGTCGAATCCGGTGAGCGCTTCGCGGGCCGCCGGCTCGACCACCGCCGTGTCGACGTCCTGGCCCGCGAAGGCGCGGATCGCCGCCATCGACTCCCACAGGGTGACGACCTCGATCTCGACGGCCCCCTCCGTGTCCCGTTCCATCAAATAGGCGCCGCGATGGCCGTTGAGACGCCGCAGGCTTGGCAGGACCTCGCCCTCGAAGTGGCTCCGGTAGGCGTCCGCGCCCTTCTCCGTGGCGATGGCACCCCAGACTCTCGCGATCATTACGGTTCCTTTCGTCCGCCTTGAGGATTCCATCACGATGGCTTGCGGGGGAATCGCCGGACCGGAAATCGTGTTGCCGGCGGCGTGCAGCGGGCAGGCCAGAGGTGGGGTGAGGCGCGATGACGACGTTCAGGATCAGGTACGCGGGCGGGCCGACGGCGGTGATCGAGCTCGGCGGGCTGCGGTTCGTGGTCGATCCGACGTTCGACGGGCCCGGCGAGTATCCGATCGGCGACCGCTCGCTGGTGAAGACCGCCGGGCCGGCGTTCGGGCCGGTCGAGATCGGGACCGTGGACGCCGTGCTGCTGTCGCACGACCAGCACCCCGACAACCTCGACACCCAGGGCCGCGCCTACCTGACGGCCGCTCCCCTCGTGCTCTCCACCGCTTCGGCGCGCGAACGCATCGGCGATCCCGTCCGTACGCTGCCCAACTGGGACGAGGTGGAGCTGCCCCGTCCCGACGGCAGGACGCTCCGCGTCATCGGCGTCCCCGCGCAGCACGGTCCCGACGGCACCGAGCAGTGGACCGGCGAGGTCACCGGGTTCGTCCTGGCCGGGGAGGGCCTGCCGACCGTCTACGTGAGCGGCGACAACGCCTCGCTGGACGTCGTCCAGCGCATCGCTGACCGGATCAGCGGCATCGAGATCGCGGTGCTCTTCGCGGGTGGCGCGCAGACCCCGCTGCTTGGGGACGCCTTTCTCACCCTGCCGAGCGAGGGCGCGGTCGAGGCCGCGAAAATTCTCGGCGTTCGCCATGTGGTTCCTCTGCATTTCGAGCAGTGGGAGCACTTCAGCCAAGGCGCCGACACCCTCGTCGCGGCCTTCCAGAAAGCCGGGCTCGCCGAACTCCTCCATCTGCCCAAGCCCGGGGAGCAGATCGATCTCTGAGGCGATGAGTTTCGGTCCGGCGCCTGGTCTACCGTCCCATGAGCATCGACATGCCTGAGATCAAGGAACGTGGCGAACAGCCCTATGTGGCGGTCAAGCGATGGATCTCGTGGACGGAGTTCCCGGTGATCGCCGACCGGCTGCCGGAGATCATCGGCTGGCTCGCCGCTCGCGGTGTCCAGCCGGCCGGCGCCCCGTTCTTCCGGTACGTCACGATCGGCGGCGAGCAGGACGGCGAGGTCGAGGCGGGCGTGCCGGTCGCGGCGCCGGTCGAGGGCGAGGGTGACATCTACGCCGGCGTCCTGCCCGCGGGACGGTACGCGTCGGTGACCCATATCGGCCATCCCGAGCAGCTCGTCAGCGTCACCACCGATCTGCTCGGCTGGGCGGCCAAGGAAGGCCTCACCTGGGACATGTCGGAGGACGACGAGGGCGAGCACTGGGCCTCCCGCCTGGAGCTCTACCACTCCGACCCCGCCGTCCAGCCCGACATGAACAGCTGGGAGACCGAGCTGGCCTTCAAACTCGCCGACTGAAATTCGCTGGCTTCCCGGACGGCCGTGCGCGACGCTGAGCGCAGTCACCCGGGGGAGACGAACACGTGGAACCGCACGAATACGCAGGCCAGGACGCCGTAGGCCTGCGGCGGCTGATCCGGTCGGGCGCGGTGAGCGCGGCCGAGACCGAGGCGGCGGCGCGGCGCGCGATCGAGCTGGTCGACACCGATCTCAACGCGCTGACGCTGCCGCTCTTCGAGCCCGCGCTCGCGTCCGATCCGGCGGGGCCGCTGGCGGGCGTGCCGTTCCTGATCAAGGACAGCCAGCCGTTCGCGCGGGGCGTCCCGTTCGCCATCGGCAGCCGTGCCATCCGCGGTGCCGTCGCCGGGGTCGACCATGAGCTGATGACCCGGTTCCGCGCCGCCGGGCTGGTCACGCTCGGGCAGACGACGACGCCGGAGATGGCGCTCAGCTTCGCGACCGAGTCCGTGCGGTACGGGTTCACGCGCAACCCCTGGGACCTGGAACGGGGCGTCGGCGGGTCGAGCGGCGGGGCCGCCGCGCTGGTCGCGGCCGGGGCCGTGCCGATCGCGCACGCCAACGACGGCGCCGGGTCGATCCGCGTCCCGGCGTCGGCGTGCGGGCTCGTCGGGCTGAAGCCGAGCCGCGGGCGCACGCCGTGCGGGCCGCTGATCGGCGAGGCCGCGTTCGGGCAGTCCGCCGAGTTCGCCGTCACGCGGACCGTGCGCGACGCCGCGCACCTGCTCGACGCCATCGGCGCGCCGCCCGTCGGTGAGAAGTACGCGGCGGCTCCCCCGTCCCGCCCGTACGCCGGTGAGCCGCACGCCGACCCCGGCCGGCTGCGCATCGCGCTCACCACCGTCGCGTGGTCGGGCGTGGCCGTCGACCCGCAGGTCACGGCCGTCACGGTGAACGCGGGCAAGGTCCTCGACTGGATCGGGCACACGGTGACCGAGGCGAGCCCCGCGGTCGATCCCGACCTGCTCGTGGAGGCGATGATGCTCGGCGCGATCGCGGCCGGCGCCGCGCTGCTGAGAGCGCCCAGGAGACCCGACCCGGCGCTGCTGGAGTCCGTCACGCGCCGGCTGATCGCCGAGACCGAGGCGTTCACCGCGCTCGACATGATGGCCGCGATCGACGCGCAGCACCAGGTCACCCGGCCCGTCGGACTGTTCTTCGACGACCACGACCTGCTGGTGACGCCGACGCTGGGACGGCTCCCGGCGCGGCACGGCACGCTCGACTACGACGACCCGCGGTACTCGATGCGCACCTGGCTGCGGCACATCTTCGAGTACGGGCCGTTCACCGCGCCGTTCAACGTCTCCGGCAATCCGGCGATCAGCCTGCCGCTCGGCCAGAGCCGCGAGGGCCTGCCGATCGGCGTGCAACTGGTCGCGGCCCACGGCAGGGAAGACCTGCTCCTACAGGTGGCCGCGCAGCTGGAACAAGCCGTGCCCTGGCACGACCGAAAGCCCGCCATCTACGCCGACGCTCGCTAAGCCGGCAGTTTCTTCGGCTCCGCCTCAGGAAGACGCTGTAGCCAGGCTTCTTCTTGGAGGTAGCCGCTGGCTGAGCGGAGCCAGGAGATGGATGACTTGGTCGAGAACGAATCGGGCAGCAGACCCATCAGCGGGCCTTGCCTGCTGGGGATCTCCCTGCCCGCCATCTTGGCGACCCTACGGACAATTTTGGTGCGGGCGCGCTCGTAGGCGCGCGGGTCGTCGGCGGAACGGCTCAGCGTCCAGGCGTCCTCCAGCGCCTGTCCGCTGCCCATCGCCATCGCCGGCGACATCGTGTGGGCCGCGTCGCCCACGAGCGTGGTCGGGCCCCGGCCCCAGACCGCCGGCACGCGATGGCCGTAGTGCGGGAAGCACTGGGCGGTCTGGGCTTGGGCGAGCACTGTGGGGAACGGCTCTGGCCAGTGTCCGAATCGTTGGCGGAGCAGGTCCATCGCATTGGGCGCGTCCACCCAGAGCGGGCTGCCCGGCTTGGCGCGCAGGTCGAACCACCACAGCGCCTTTCCGTGCCCCGCCGGAGCCATGCTGCCGAGCGCGCGCCCGTTGGAGATCATCACGGAGCGGCCGGTGTCGATGAACTCGGTGGGCAGCGTGGTGAACGCCTGCCAGGTGACCCAGCCGTTGAGCTTGGCCGGGCTCTCGCCCCACAGCGCCCGCCTGACGACCGAGTTGCGGCCGTCGGCGCCGATGAGCAGGTCGCCGCGCGCGGTGTTCCCATCGGTGAACGTGATCTCGGCTCGGTCGGGGTCGACCGCCTGGATCCGGTGGCCGTAGTTGACCGGCACGTCCTCGGCGAGACGCTCCACGAGCTCGCGCCTGGCGATGTGCAGGGCGTGCAGGCCGCCGAACCGGCGCTCGACCACGTTCATATCGATCTTGCCGAGCCTGCGTCCGCGTACCGACCAGGTCTCCAGCGTCTCCAGGCGGCAGCCCGCGCCGTCGAGGTCGACGCCGAGCTCGCGCAGGATGCCGGCCGACGACGGCCAGAGCGTGACGGACCCGCCTTCGGTGCGCAGTTCCGGCGCGCCCTCGTACACCTCGACGTCATGCCCCGCCGCGGTCAGCCCGCGTGCCGCCGCCAGTCCCGCGACGCCCCCGCCGACAATGAGTACCTTCATGTTCAGTCCCCTAATCTGAGACTCACAGTTTCTGATACTCGGAGTATCACAATGAAGGCACGCGGACGCAAGCCCGATCCGACCATCGATACGCGTATCAAGGAGGCCGCCGTGAGCTTGCTGGTGACCAAGGGGATGTCGTTCACCATGGACGAGGCGGCCGCCGCCGCCGGCGTCAGCAGGGCCAGCGTCTTCCGCCGCTACACCACCAAGCGCGACATGCTGCTGGACGCGCTCGCCCTCGCGCTGGACGCCCAGGTGCCCGAGACCCCCGACACCGGCTCGCTCGAAGGCGACCTGATGGTGATCGTCACCCAGACCCTCGCCGGCGTTCAGTCACCCGAGTTCGCGAAGATGACCGGTGAGATCTTCGGCGAGGCGGGCCGGGACCCGGGCGTCGCCGAGGTCATCCGCACCAGCATGCGCGACAAGAGGAAACGCGACTGGGCGATCTACGATCGCGCGATCGCCCGGGGTGAGCTGTCCCCCGACGCCGACCTGTGGCTGCTGTCGGACATGGTCGTCGGCCTGGTCGTCTACCGCGTCCTCATCGGCCTGCCGATGCCCGACCCGGCCCAGATGGTCAAAGCCCTCGTCCACGGCTTCACGCAATGACGGAAGGAGGCCCGTCGGCCGGCGTCACACCCCCACGGCCTCAAGCGTCCGCTTCATGGCCGCCAATCCCTGGCTCATCATGTCGCCGACGACTCCGGCCGCCTCGTGCGGCAGGCAATCAGTTATCCACACGAACCTGGACCGCTCCCCCTCGGCGAACACCTGCGCTGAGGCCATGTGCTGCGCGAACCCGATCGGCGACTCGATCACCGAGTAAGCGATCCGGCACGCCCCATCGTCGATGCCCACAAGACGTTCGCGAGCCACCACCCCGTTGAAGAACGTGATGACCCGGTCATCGCCCTCCACGCGCGCGTCGGTCACGAACCCGACCGCGAGCCTCGTGTGCAGCGCACCGTAGTCCTTCAGCGCCTCCCAGACCGTCTCGGGAGCCGCATCGACCAGGATCTCCTTGCGAATCGTCGCCATACGTGAATCATGCGTGAGCTGCGCTAGGCGGTATTGAACTTTCTTGTGCATCCAGGACGGCCGCACCACCTTGCCCAGCTCACCCTGGGCGGACAGAACGGTCAGCTCCTTCGTGCTGGTGAGACGCCTCGAACTCCTCCCGCTTCGAGCCCGAACACAACTGGTCACGGGGCATCGCCGCCACATGCTCGTGGCCGCTCGGCCGCTGGTTACCGGCCTGAACGCATTTTCTGGGCCGATCTTCAGCCCCGCTGAATGGGAGCACGAGATGAACTTCACGAGACGGCGCGTAACTGCCGTCTATAATGGCGCCATCGTTATTTAGCTCGCCCCGATCATGGCATCGAAGGCAGCGCCGATGACGATGTGATAATCGGAATCAGCGCCAAACCCGAGCGGGTATCTCGGTGATGGCGGCCGATTCTTTCCCCGCACATTCACAGGACGAGGGTCGCCGCCTGCGGGAGCCGTTCGTCGACGACGCCGCAGCCACCGCACCGCCAGGCTGACTCCGCACGCTCGAAGGCCAGGCGGGCCCACCGCCGTCCGAGCACCACAACACCAACAACTGGCGAGGTTCCGTGACGGAATACCGCCGCCGCCTCGACTACAGCGTCCTCTCTTTCCCGCCGCCCCCTTGACGATCATGGATAGTTCGGCTTAATTACTTACCCACATGTCGCTTGCGGGCAATGCGGGAGATGGGGCCGGATGTTCCCAAGGGGTCACTTGTTTGATTTGCGCGCGGGACGGCATCGTCGGCCGTCCGATCCCCACCGGCCGGCCCATCGGTACAGCCTTTGGGCCGGAATGACGTTGCTCGCCATCACGGTCGGCGTGTCCCTTCACGGAATCGCCAGGTCGCTTGATACAGGGGACGCCCGGCCGCTCCTGTCGCAGCCCGCCGCACAGGAACTTCGGACATATCCATCGAAAACGCCGCCCACGGCACCTGGCGGCACCGCTGCGAAGCCGACTCCCGGCCCGGCCAAGGCCCCCGAGCGCGCACCGACGAAGCCGATCGCCGTGAAGCCGCCCGGCAAGGCCCGTGAGCTCGAACTGTCGACTCAGAACAAGAAGTCGACGTCGCTGATCAAACCGCCCACCGCGCAGTCGAAGCCAAAGTCGAAGCCACAGCCGCGCCAGCCGGCCAAGCCTGCGCCGCCCGCGCCGACCCCTCCCGGGTACGGCTGGTCCCCGTGGTGGCAGCCGTGGCCGTACTCCCAGCAGCCGCCCTACTGGGGGCAGCAGCAGCCCTGGGGACAGCAGCCCTACTGGGGTCAGTGGCCGTACTGGGGGCCGCGGTAACCCTCAGGACCTCTTTCGCAGCGCCGTCACTCCGGTGCTTGCACGGACGTAGAGCATCCCGTCGGCGGGCAGCACCGCTGGCGGGATCTCGTCGTAGAGGGCCTCGTGGCAGAGCGAACGGGGCGTCAGCACACCTCGTCCTGCCACGGCTCAGCGGCGGCCGCCGGGCTCCCAGTTGTGCACCTCGATGTCGGCGTATCGCTCCGGGGTGAGAACGGCGCGCGCCGTGTCAGGGTCTGGTGCCTGGAGCAGTGCCGCCGTTCCCAGCCAGGTGGCGCCGTCGTCGGAGAGCAGTGGCCCGTACGCGATCAGCTCGTGGTCGGGCGGCGCGGTGAGGTCGGCGGCCTCTCCTGAGCCTAGGCCGAGCACGAGGTACCGGCTGCCGCCGGTACTGCCGCCGGGGAAGTCCCACATCGTGCGGCCCAGCGTGTTGCGCCACCGTCGTAGCAGGACGTCCCTGTACGCGCCGGCTTGGTAGTTGGGCTCGTCGAAGGCGAACGTGCGGGCGGCGGCGGGGTCCGGCAGGTCGACGATGTGCACGCTGCCGGTCGGCGTCTCGCCGTCGCCGGCCAGCGTCGGGCCGCGGGCGATCATGCCCTCCGCGTACCCGTCCATGTACGACCAGTGCTCCTCCAGCAGCTCGTAGCGCAGGGACAGCGAGCCGGGGCGATCACGGTGATAGCAGAGGAACTCCATGATCAGGATCCTGGCACGTCACCAGTCACGCCACTCCGCCGCCAGTAGTCGGTGGGTCGGACTGCCATGCCGGGACATTAGCGGCAACTGCGCAATACGCTTCGATCATGGGTGTGAAAGTGGCAGGGGTCTTCTGCGCATGAGCCGGTTGTTCACTCGCGTGCTGGACGGGAGCGTCTGCGTCTATGACGTGGCGTCCGAGGGTGTGCTCGAGCCGGTGGCGCGCTTGCGGGCGGGTGACAAGGTGACCGGCCACGCGGTCGCCACGGATCTGAGCCGCGTCGCGTATGCCACTTTGCACGAGGTGGTGTGCGTCCACCGGGACGAGGGCGAGTTGTGGCGGTACGAGCTGCTTCCCCGGTCGGACGAGAGGTACGGGCACTCGCCCGGCTGCGAGTTCTCCCTCGACGGCAAGACCGTGTGGGTCTACCGGCCCGATGGCGTGGCCAGGCGCGGCAACGCCGACAGGTGGGTCGTCCTCGACGCGCATTCGGGCGAGGTCGTCGCCCGGGCCGAGCTGGGCACGACGGGCCACATCGGCCGCCACCATCGGCATCCCGACGGGGCCGGCTTCCTGCTCGACGTGGGCGAGGGCCAGGACGGCGCTCTGATCTTCCGGGGCGCCCTCGCGGGTGACGGCCTGGAGCTGTTCGCCTATCCGTGGCTCGACCGCTGCCTCGTCGATCTCGCCCCCGACGGCCGCCACTTCATGACCGTCTGCCACGACCAGTCCGATGTCGCCTTTCACTCCTATCCTGATGGCGACGTGATCTTGAGGCTTCCCGTCCCTGCCTTCGGGCACGACCCCGACGACGCCTTCCTCGAATGGAGCGGCGGCTATCTGGATCCCGGCACCGCGGTGGTCACCGTCGCGGGCGAGACCGAGGACGAGCAGGAGTGGCACCGCCACTACCGGATCGATCTGGGGACGGGCGGGGTGCGGGAGCGCTTCGAGGCTCACTCGACGGGCCCCTACGACCTTGAGCTCCTGGGTGACGGATCCTGGCTGACCTCGGACTCCGACGGGCGTCCCGTCCGCTGGACTCGCTAGAGCCGTCCGTCTTCTTCGTGCAGCAGGAGGAGCGCGTACGCGGCCACCGTCGAGTCGTCGGTGATGAGGCCGTCCCGCACGAGGCGCTTGAACTCCTCGCGGGTGACGAAGCGCTGCCGCATGTCCTGCTCTTCGAGCTCCCGGTCGGTCTCGCCCTGCGTGAGGCCGGTGGCCAGGAAGACGTGAAAGCCCTGGTTGCTGCTGCCGTGCGAGCCGTGCAGGTAGCCGACCGGCGTCATGGACGCGGCGCGCAGCCCGGTCTCCTCGGCCAGCTCGTGCCGGGCGAGCTGCTCCGGATCGTCGGCCACCTTGCGGTCGGGGTAGGAGCCCTGCGGGAAGTTCCACGTCCGGCGGCCGATCGGGTAGCGGTACTCCTCGACCATGTGGAAGCCGTCGCCCTCGGCCGGGATCACGAGCGCGAAGTCGGCCTTGTCGACGATCCCGTAGATGCCGCGCGAGCCGTCGAGGCGTTCGACCTCGTCCTCGCGGACGACCATCCAGCGGTTTTCGTACACGACACGCGAGGACACCTGTTTGATCGTCTGATCATCGGCCATGCCGCAACCCTAGCGACACCCATCCATGGTTGAATCCACGGATATGTGGCCGTCGTCACAAGTCCCTCGTCCGTGGCTGCGCTGGTATGAGCCCGGTGTTCCGGCAGAGCTCGATATCCCGGACATCCCGGTCACCCGGCTGCTCGACGACGCCGCCAAACGGCGGCCACGCGGGACCGCGCTGTTCTTCTTCGGCCGCCGGATCCGCTACCGGCAGCTGCGGACGGCGGTGAACCGGTTCGCGGCGGGGCTGCACCGGCTCGGCGTCCAGCCCGGCGACCGGGTCGCGCTGATCCTGCCCAACTGCCCGCAGTTCGTGATCGCGTTCTTCGGCACGCTGCGGCGCGGCGCCATCCCGGTGCCGCACAACCCGCTCTACACCGAGGAGGAGATGCGCCACCAGCTCGCGGACTGCGAGGCCCGGGTCGCGGTGGTGCTGGATCGTTCCTACGCGACCCTCGACGCGATCGGCGACAAGGTCTCCGTCGAGCACGTCGTCGTCACGTCCCTCTCGGACTTCCTCCCGTGGTTCAAACGGCTCGCGCTCCGGCTGCCGCTCGTGCAGATGCAGCGGCGGCGGGCCAGGGTCACCGCCGCCGTGCCGTCCGACGCCGGGCTCCTGCGGTTCAGCGAGATGCAGCGGCCCTCGCAGCGCCGCGTCCGGCAGTACAGGCTCGACCCCGCCAAGCACCTCGCCGCCATCCAGTACACGGGCGGTACCGGCGGCGAGCACAAGGGCGCGATGCTCACCCACCGCAACCTCGTCGCGAACGCCGCCCAGCAGCAGGCCTGGGACAAGGACGGCAAGGACGGCGGCGAGGTGGTCCTCGCGGTCCTGCCTCTGTTCCACTCGTTCGGCCTGGTCAGCTGCATGATCGCGCCGGTGATGCGGGCCGGCGCGGTAGTCCTGCTGCCGCGTTTCCACAGCGACCACGTGGTGAAGGCGCTGCGCCGGCACCGGCCGACGGTCTTCCCGGGCGTGCCGACGCTGTACAGCCACGTCCTGGACAGCCCGCGGCTGGCCCCCGACGACCTCGACTCGGTGCGGATCTTCATCTCCGGCGGCGCCGAGCTGCCCCCGGCCACGGCCGACCGCCTGGAGATACTGGGCGGCGACCGGCTCATCCAGTGCTATGGGCTGACCGAGGGGTCGCCCGCCGTGACCGCCAACCCGCTGGGCGGCGGCGCCCGCAACACCACCATGGGTGTGCCGCTGCCGATGACGGACGCGCTCGTCGTCGACCCGGACGATCCGACCAGGGTGCTGCCGTACGGCGAGCCCGGCGAACTCGTCGTGCACGGGCCGCAGGTGTTCGCCGGCTACTGGAACGCGCCACTCGCCACGGCGCAGACGCTCTCCAAGGGCTGGCTCCGCACCGGCGACATCGCGGTCATGGACGAGATCGGCTTCGTCACGATCCTGGAACGCCGCCGCGACGTGATCAAGGTGAGCGGCTTCAGCGTCTTCCCGTCCGAGGTCGAGGAGGTGCTGCGCCGCCATCCCGCGGTCTTCGACTGCGCCGTCGTGAGCTCCCGTGACGAACGCCGCGGTGAACGGGTCGTCGCCTACGTCGTCGAGCACCCGGCGTACCCGTTCTCGGCCGACGAGCTGCGCCGCCACTGCGAACGTTTCCTCAGCCACTACAAGGTGCCGGGCGACTTCATCCCCTGCACCGACCTGCCGCGGACGCTGCTCGGCAAGGTGCTGCGCCACGAGCTGCGCGAAGAGGCGTCCCAGAGCTGAGCCACCGCCCTAACCTGGCCGGGTGGCCTCCGAAGAGCCCGGCTGGGCCGTCGCGCAGGGGCCCCGGCCGACCACCGGCAACAGGATCGAGTTCCTCGTCGACAACGAGGCCGCCTGGAGCCGGCTCACCCGGGAGGTCGAGGCGGCGCGCCGCTCCGTGCGGGCGATGTTGTTCATGCTGGACGTGCCGCACGTGCGCGTGAGATTCGGCGCCGACCCCATCGGCAATCCCGGCCCGGCGGGCGGCGTCCGGCTGGAGGAGGTGTTGCTGGACGCGGCCAGGCGCGGCGTCGCGGTGCACATGGTGCTGAACCACCCCACCCCCGCCGTGTCGCCCGCCAACACCACCCATCCCGTGGAACGGTTCCTCCGGCGTAACGACCCTGATGGCCTCGTGCAGACGCGCCGTCTGCCGACGCCGCAGACGTTGCCGATCCACGCGAAGGTCTGGGTGATCGATGACCGGGTGGCGTTTCTCATCGGCTCGGTGTTCGCGCAGGAGTACTTCGACGGGCGCGAGCATCTCATCGACGATCCACGGCGCGGCCATCTGCGCTGGCGCAGCTCGGTGCGGGCGCCGGTCCACGACGTCAGCGCCCGGATCGAGGGGCCCGCGGTGGCCGATGTGGACGCCGCCTTCCGCCTGCACTGGGACCACGCCCGGCCCTCTCCCCGGCGTGCTGAGGGTGCGGGTCCGGCCGCGTTCGAGCCGCCGCCCGGCGACGCCCCAGCCGCAGGCCCAGCCCCACCCGCGGCCCCAGCCCCAGCCTCAGGGACGGCGACGCTCCAGGTGACGCGCACGCTCACCGGCGCGGGCCGCTACGCGGGAATGGAGGCGGGCGAGACCGGGATCTACGAGTCCTATCTCCGGGCGCTGGAGTCCGCCGAACGATTCGTCTACCTGGAGAACCAGTACCTCACCTGCCCCGAGCTCGTGAACGCCCTCATCCGGGCCGTGCGACGGGCTCCCGCCCTGCAACTGGTCGTGCTCATCAACATCAAGCCGGACGTCCCGAACTACACCGCCTGGCAACGGCGCGCGCTGGAACGGCTTCTGGCAGGGGTGTCCGGGCCGGACGTGCCCGGTGACGTCAGCGAACGGCTGGGCGTCTTCACCCTCTGGAGCCATGAGAGGGACAACGAGAAGAGCCGTGCGAAGGGCGCGCGCCGCACCCGCATCCTGCGGACGCACGTGCATTCCAAAGTCGCGATCATCGACGACTCGTGGCTGACCGTCGGCTCGGCCAACCTCGACTCGCTCTCGCTCAGCCACAGCCAGCACGAGCTCCTCCGGCCACCGCTGGTGCGCCTCGCCCGGCTCGTCCGCGGATCCTCCGGCGGCGATCCCCGGCAGGGGCGGGCCAGCGAGGTGAACGTCACGTGCGTGGGCGAGGACGCCGTCCGGGCGCTCCGCCGTGATCTCTGGGCCGAGCACCTCGGGCTGGGCTCACCGAACGACGCCGCGCTGGACGAGCCGCCGGGCGGCGGCTGGCTGGAGCTGTGGCGACGGCGGGCGGAGCTGAAGCTCGACGGCCTGCGTACCGGCGAGCCCGTGGTCAGCGCTCCCCGCGTCCTGCCGTATCCGCACCAAGCGTGCCGCCTCCCCCGGCACGGCCATCGAGCCGCCGACCACCTGCGCGCCCTCGGCGTGAACGTGGAACTGCTCGATGTGCATGACACGTTCCGTTCGTTCTCGTTTCGTCACGGCCGCTGGCGCTGACGCCGAGGTCCGCGCTGGCGCTGAGCCAGTTCGTCCCGCAACCTCACGTGGCTGAACTCGTACGCCGCGCCGATCTGCCGGAGGACGCCCCGCTGGTGGGCGTACTCGAAGAACTGCATCAGCCGCCAGGGGCCCCGGCCGCGCACGACCAGCCACACCTGGACGAAGATCAGATGAACCCACGCGATGAGCCCGATGTTCATCACCTTGAGGGCCAGCGCCCAGAACAGCCCGTACAGCAGCGCTCCGGCCAGCCCCGCCGCGATGCCGAAGACGATCCCGAAGACGACGCCCGCGGGGACCCCGTCCCGGTGGCCGACGATGATCCCGCCGATGACCGCCTGCGGCACCCCGTAGACGAGCCCGAAGGCGAGCGCCACCACCCGGTCGCGGCGCAGCAGCAGGCCCGGCGTCACCACCTCGGAGATCTCCTTCTGCACCGAGAAGCCGTAGAGCACCGAGACCGGCAGCCCGAGGCTGAGGGAGACCGCGAGACCGACCACCCAGTTGCAGGCGACGAGCCCCGCCAGGAACGCGACCGCGCCGATGAACGACCCGCTGATCAGGGCGCGCCAGATCTGCCCGCTCACCTGGAACTGCAGCTCGGCGGGTGCGGGCACGGTCAGTGCGCACGGGACGCCCAGCGCGACCGCGCCGACGAGCCCGGCGATGAGTCCCGGGAGAGTCCCGAGCACCGCGTAGAAGCCGAGACCGGTGGCCGTCCCTGAGAGGACCGCGCCGAACACGCCCGCGAACACGGCGGTGGCGGGCCGCAGGTAGCGGGTGAGCTCCCACCAGCGGATCCTGGACGCGCCGTGCCGGTGCGTCTGTGCGGCAAGGTCGGCGAGCCACCGTTCGGCCTTTTCGAGCGGCCAGCGCGCGTCCCGGAACGCCTGGCGCACCAGACCCGAGAGCAACCTTCTCTCGATGGCCGCCCGATCGGGGTAAGCGCTCGGCTCCAGCAGCTCCTTCGGATCCTCGCCACGGCTTCGGTAGACCCTGCTCGCGAGCGACAACATCAGCGGGCTCGCGAGCACATCGGCCAGCAGGGACACGTGCGGCGACCGCCTCGCCGCCGGGGCCGCGAGCGTGGCGAACACCGGTTCCCACCTGTCCGGGCCGTCACCGGCGGGATCGGCCAGGAAGCGCCGGGCGTCGGCCAGGAGGACGGGCTCCAGCCGCACTCTCCACACGTCGTGGAGAACCTCCCTGCCTGGATCGTCCGCGGGCGCGATCTCCGGGTACTCCTTCTCGCGGCTGGTGAGCACGTAGCCCGGCAACCGCTCGGCCGCCTCGTTGATCCGCGGGACGACGCAGCCGTGCCGGGCCGCGGGGATCTCGTCGAGACCGTCCATGACCGGCAGGATCCGGCCGGTGTGGAGGAGCTGGTAGGCCAGCGTCCGCTCCGGCTTCCGGAGCGTTCCGTGCCGGTAGGCGGGCACGTGCTCGCGCAGCCGCTTCTTCGCGATCCGCTTGCCGAGCGGCGGCACGGCCTCGCTGAGGCGGCGCGCCATCCAGTCGATCAGAGGCTCGCCCGGATCCCAGGGCGCCATCGAGAAGAGCACCGGAACCGGGCCGCCCGGCACGCGGTCCTTGAGCAGGCCGAGGGTGATGAGCACCGCCAGCGCCGACTTCCCCGAGCCCTCGGCGCCCAGGATGGCGAGCCGCCGCCCGGTCACCCCGAGGTAGCCGGCCACGAGCCCGGCGACCGAGTCGGCACGGTGCACCCGTCCGCGCGGCGCCCCTCCAGCCCGAAAGCCCAAGGCCGAACCCAAGGCCGGGGCCGGGGCTGAAGTCGGGGCAGGGGCCGACGCCGGGGTCGAGGCCGACGCCGGGGCTGGCGCCGGGGCCGAGGCCGAGGCGGGGGTCAAAGCCTGGGCCGGGGCAGGGGCATGGGCGGGGGCCGGGGTGGGGGTCGGGGCTGACGTCGGGGGCGAAGCTGGGGCTGGGGTCACTCTGGACCAGCGGACTGGCAGGAGGTGGTTGAGTTCGGTCTCCCGCGTCTCGTCCCAGACCGGGCTGATGAGCCCGCGCACCTTCGCCTCGGAGACCCATTCGGCGCGGATCCGCGGCGCCAGCTCATCGGCGACGCCCGCGAGGTGCTCGTCCAGCGAGTACACGGACGGCTCCGAACGGCGGAACGCCCAGGCCAGGACGGCGGCGGGCACGGTGAGCAGGCTGATGACGGCCGCCGTCCAGCTCGCCTGCTCCAGCCCTCCGCGTACGCCCGTCGCCACGACCGCGACGGCCATCACGGCGATCGTGCCGAGGGCGAACGCGACGCGCCAGCGCCTCTCCATCAGCCGTCCGCCCCGTCCTGGAGTCTCCCCAAGTCAGTCACGGACAGCAATTTTCCGCATGCGGAACGTGCGCGACAGTGCTCTTGACTCGACGTGACCGCATCCGGCCACACCGAGGAAAGGGCTCCGTCGGACGGCCGCGTCGGTGCCGCGTCGCACGATCACGCTAATCGGTTGTCATGGTGACCGAATGTGGATGAACCCCTGGCCAAATGAGGTCCGGCAAGCCCGCCCACGGCGATGTTGATTCATCTTTTGTGCAGAGCGCCACATCGCTGGCCTCTGTACGGGGCACAGAAGGGGGCCGTCCGTGGGTGCACGCACTTCACCCGGATTCGTTCGAAACCACCATCCCTTTCTCGCGGGTCTGCTAACGGTGGCGCTGGCCGCCGCGCTGCTGGCCGCCATGGCCTGGCGGCGGCAACCCGTGAACGCGACCGCGCGGGCCGCGGCGCTGCCGGCCAACTTCCAGGAGAAGGAGCACTTCAAGGGGCTGGTGACCGCGCCCACCAACGTGGAGTTCTCGCCGGACGGGCGGGTGTTCGTGGCCGAGAAGAGCGGGATCATCAAGGTCTTCGACTCGCTCGCCGACACCACGGCCGAGATCTACGCCGACCTGCGCCCCCAGACGTTCAACGGCTGGGACCGCGGCATGCTCGGCATGGCGCTGCACCCGGACTTCCCGACCGATCCGCGCGTGTACGTGATGTACACCTACAACGGCGTCATGGGCGGGACCTCCCCCCGCTGGCCCTCCTCCGACGGCTCCAACGACAACTGCCCCGACCCGCCCGGCGCCAACAACGAGGGCTGCGTCGTGGCCGGGCGGATCTCGGTGCTGAGCCCGGCCGTCCAGGCGCGCGCCGCGCTGTCCAGCCGCGCCCAGGCCGGACCGGTCACCGAGCGGGTGCTGATCGAGGACTGGTGCCAGCAGTTCTCCAGCCACTCCATCGGCTCGCTGGCGTTCGGCAAGGACGGCATGCTCTACGCGGGCGGCGGCGACGGCGCCAGCTTCAACTACGCCGACTGGGGCCAGAAGAACAACGCCTGCGGCGACCCGCCCAAGCCCGCCGGCACCGCGCTGACCGCGCCGACCGGTGAAGGCGGCGCGCTGCGCTCGCAGGACCTGCGCACCACCGGCGATCCGGCCACGCTCGACGGCACGATCATCCGTGTCGACCCCGAGACCGGCGCGGGCGCGGCGGGCAACCCGCTGCCGACCGGCGGCCCGAACGTGCGGCGCATCATCGCCCACGGGGTCCGCAACCCGTTCCGCTTCACCATCCGGCCCGGCACCAACGAGGTCTGGCTCGGCGACGTCGGCTACACGACCTGGGAAGAGATCAACCGCCTGACCGAGCCGTTCGGCACCATGCGCAACTTCGGCTGGCCCTGCTACGAGAGCACGCCGCGCCAGCCCGCCTACGACGCCGCCAACCTCAACGTCTGCGAGAACCTCTACGGGGCGGGCACCGCGGCCGTGACGGCGCCGCACTTCGCCTACAATCACAGCGCCAAGGTCGTACCGAACGAGACGTGCGGCACCGGAAGCTCGTCGACGAGCGGGGTCGCGTTCTACGCGGGCAGCACCTATCCGGCCCAGTACAAGGGCGCTCTGTTCTTCACCGACTACGCGCGCAAGTGCGTGTGGGCGATGAAGCCCGGCACCGACGGGCTGCCCGACAAGACCAAGATCGAGACGTTCGCCACCGGCGCGGGCGGCATCGTCGAGCTCCAGGCGGGCCCGAACGGCGACATCTTCGGCGCCGACATCATGGGCGGCCGGATCGTCCGCTACGTCTACAACGGCGTCAACAACCCGCCGGTGGCGGCGATCAAGTCCAGCGTGACCAGCGGCGCCGTGCCGCTGACCGTCGCCTTCGACGGGACCACCTCCAGCGACGCCGACGGCGACCTGCCGCTGACGTACGCGTGGGACCTGGACGGCGACGGCGACTACGACGACTCCACCGCCCCCGGCCCGTCCCACACCTACGCGGCCGAGGGGACGTACACGGTCGGCCTGCGCGTCACCGACACGCGCGGCGCTTCCGACACCGCGACCCAGGCCATCGTGGCCGGGTCGACCCCGCCGACCGCCACGATCACCGCGCCGGGCGGCGGCCTGACCTGGAAGGTCGGCGACCGGATCGACTTCTCCGGCAGTGGCGCCGACGCCGAGGACGGCGCCCTCACCGGCGATTCGCTCGGCTGGAAAATGATCATGCTGCACTGCCCGAGCGACTGCCACGAGCACACCATCACCGGCCAGAACGGGGCGAGCGGGTCGTTCGTCGCGCCCGACCACGAGTATCCGTCCCGGATCGAGCTGCGGCTCACCGCGACCGACTCCAAGGGGCTGACCGACACCAAGAGCGTCATCCTGCAGCCCCAGACGACCCAGCTCACCCTCGCCTCCAACCCGGCCGGGATCCCGCTGACCATGCTGGGGACGACCAAGGCCGCGCCGTTCACCAGCACCGTGATCACCGGCTCCACGGTGTCGGTCTCGGCGCCGACCGCGACGCAGGTCATCGGCCGCAAGGGCTACGAGTTCGCCGGCTGGTCGGACGGCGGCGCGTCGGCCCACAACGTCGTCGCCCCAGGGGCCGCCACCACCCTCACGGCGAATTACCGGCTGAAGGCCAACCTCGCGCAGGGACGCCCGACCAAGACCTCCAGCGTCGAGAAGGCCGGTGTCGAAGGGCCCAAGGCCGTCGACGGCAACATGACGACCCGCTGGTCCAGCAAGCGGACCGACCCGCAGTGGATCGAGGTGGATCTCGGCACCGCCCGGCAGGTCGGCTTCGTCAACCTGAAGTGGGAGGCCGCCTACGCCACCGAATACCGGATCCAGACCTCCACCGGCGGCGGCGTGTGGACGACCGTGCACACCCGCACGGGGGCCAACGGCGCCGACGACTGGGTCCAGTTCACCCCGGTCAACGCCCGCTGGGTCCGCATGTACGGCGTCAAACGGGCGACCGCGTACGGCTACTCGCTCTGGGAGATGGAGGTCTACGACCGGTAGGGCGATGGTTAACTGAGCGCGTGCCCCCCACGACCGACCCGCCCGGTCTGCTCGCCTCGCTCGCCGACCTCGCCCGCACCACGGCCGGGTCGGCGGGCGGCGCGGCGACGGACGGCGCGGCCGAGGACGGTGCGGCGGCGAGCGAGGCCGAGGTGCTGTACGACCGGCATTCGGTGCTGGTCGTCCGGGTCGGGGACGTTGTCGTCAAGGCCCACCAGCCGGACCGCGACGGCGGCCCCCTCCTCCAGCAGCGGATGGATCTCGCCGCCGGCCTGCCCGAGCTGCTGCTTTCACCGCTGGGGCCCCGGCGGGAGATCGACGGCCGGGTGGTGACCGTCTGGCCGTACGGGACACCGGTGGATCCGGCGGGCCCACTGCCGTGGGAGGACGCCGGGCGCCTGCTGGCCGGGCTCCACGCGGCGCCGGTGCCCGCCGGCGCGCCGGGCTGGGGGCGGCCGGCCCGGGTCGCGCGGCTCGTCTCCCGGCTGGAGGACGGTCCGGCGGCGGCGGAGGTCCGTCGCGCGTTCGCCACACTTCCGTCGTGGATTCGCGGTGAATCAACGGAGCCCGCGGACGGAGCGCGATGCCTCATCCACGGCGACTGGCACCTTGGGCAGATGGTCCAGGTCCCCTCCGGAGCCTGGCGGCTCATCGACGTCGAAGATCTCGGAGCGGGCGATCCGGCGTGGGATCTGGCCCGGCCCGCCGCGCTCTACTCGGCGGGCGTGCTCCCGCCGCCGGACTGGGAACGCCTGCTCGGGGCCTACCGGGCGGCGGGCGGGCGCGCGGTGCCGGCGGACGCGGACCCGTGGGCCGTCCTGGACGTGCCCGCCCGAACTCTGGTGATCCAAATCGCCGCGACATGCGTCATATCCGCGCGGGCGGAAGACCGGCCGCTCGAAGAGCCGGAACTCGCGCTCGTCGATGCCTGCGGCAGAATCTCCGCCGCGGGTATCCCGGCATGACGTGACGTGGAGACTGCTCTAGATTTAGCCTCTACCTGGGGATTCCATACCGGAAGGACAAGAAGGCATGCACTGCCCTAAGTGTCGTGGCGTGATGCGGACGTACACCCGCAACGGCGTCCACATCGAGCAATGTGACAACTGCCGGGGCATCTTCCTCGACTACGGCGAGCTCGAGGCCCTCAGCAACATGGCCGCCAACTTCCAGGCGCCGCCGCCCGCCGCCCCCGCGGCCCCCGCCTGGGGCGCGCCCGCGGCGGTCCACCACCATCACCACGGTGCGCACCACCGCCCTCACCACGGGAGCGTCTTCCACATGCTCTTCACCACCTGACGGACGCGGGCGGTCGCTCCCTGCCGCCAGTGCGGAGAGCGACCGCCGCGACACACCCCGTCAGGCCGGCCACGAACGTGCTCGACCCGCGGTCGTGGCTACAGGCGCGGGTCCACGGGCTCGGATTCCAGGGCGAGGACGGCGAAGACCGCCTGGTGGACGCGCCACAGCGGCTCTCCCGCCGTGAGGCGGTCGAGCGCCGCCAGGCCGAGCGCGTGCTCGCGCATCGCGAGCGAGCGCTTGCGGCCCAGCGACCGGTTGCGGAGCCGGTCGAGGTGCTCCGGCTCGGCGTAGTCCGGCCCGTAGATGATCCGCAGATACTCGCGGCCGCGGCACTTGATGCCGGGCTGCACCTTCCGGTCCTCGGGTGGCGGGCCGAGCGGCTTGACGACCATGCCCTCGCCCCCGGCCTCGGTCCGCTCCGTCCACCAGACGGTGGCGGCGGCGACCGAGGGCTCGGAGCCCAGGTCGACCACCAGGGAGTCCGTGCCGGTGAGCAGGCCGGACGGGTCGGCCTCGGCCAGCCGGGCGGCGATCTCCATGTGCCAGTCGTGCTCGCGGGACGTGGCCCACGTGCACCGCTCCCCCGCCAGCACCTGGAACGGCGCGAGCTTCAGCCCGGCCAGGCCGTCCACCTGCCAGCAGTATCGGGCGTAGGCGTCGCGGAACAGCGTCGCGTTGGCGGCGCGGCGGTCGATGTGCTCGCGGAGGGCTCCGACGTCCAGGCCCCGGGCGGCGGCGCGGGCGAGCGCGCCGGACGCCACCGGCAGGGCGGCGCGGGCGGCCGCGCCGGTCGCCGCGTACTGGGTGCGGATCAGGTCCATGGCCTTGGCCGACCACGGCAGCAGCTCGCAGTCCAGGACGAGCCAGCCCGTGTCCAGCTCGTCCCAGAGCCCGGCGCCGGTGATCGCCGTCCGGACGCGGTCGAGGACCTCGGCCGTCCGGGCGGGGTCGCGGAAGAACGCGCGGCCCGTCCGGGTGAAGATCGCGCCCGTGGTGCCGTCGGTCACCCCGAAGCGGGCGGCCGCGACCTCGGCGTCGCGCGCCACGACCACGACGGCCCGCGACCCCATGTGCTTCTCCTCGCAGATCACGCGGTCGAGGCCCGCCTCGCGGTACGCGGCGAAAGCCTCGGCCGGGTGCTCCAGGTGGCCGGGCAGGGTCGAGGTCGCGGACGGCGCCATCGTCGGCGGCAGGTAGACCAGCCAGCGCGGGTCCACCGCGAACCGGCTCATCACCTCCAGCGCCGCGAGCGCGTTCTCGTGGCGGACCGAGACCCGGCCCATCAGCGCCGTCTCGACGCCCTCGTTCCCCAGCACGTCCTCGATCTTCAGAACGTCGGTCTCGCGGTGCCCGCCCGCCGTCATGGCCGGGGCGGGCACGAGCGGCCGCGTCGGCTCGTACCAGACCTGCTTCGCGGGCACGGCGGCCAGCTCGCGCTCGGGGTAGCGGAGGGCGGTCAGCTTGCCGCCGAACACCACGCCGGTGTCCAGGCAGATCGTGTTGTTGATCCACTCCGGCTCGGGGACGGGCGTGTGCCCGTACACGACCATCGCCTTGCCGCGGTAGTCGTTCGCCCACGGGTAGCGCACCGGCAGCCCGTACTCGTCGGTCTCCCCGGTCGTGTCGCCGTAGAGGGCGAACGAGCGGACGCGTCCCGAGGCGCGCCCGTGGTAGTCCTCCTTCAGCCCGGCGTGCGCGACGACCAGGCGTCCCTCGTCCAGGACGTAGTGGCTGATGAGGCCGTCCATGAACTCCAGGGCCCCGTCGCGGAAGTCGTCCGGCTCGGCGCCCAGCTGGTCGAGCGACTCGGCGAGACCGTGCGCGACACGCACCTTCCTGCCGCGCAGGGCCTTGACGAGCTTGTTCTCGTGGTTGCCGGAGACGCACAGCGCCTGGCCCGCCTCGACCATGCCCATGACCAGGCGCAGCACACCCGGCGTGTCCGGCCCGCGGTCGACGAGGTCGCCGACGAAGACGGCGGTGCGGCCGCCGGGGTGGTTGGCGCCCGCGGCGCGGCCGAGCGCGTCCCGCTCGATCTCGTAGCCGAGGTCGCCGAGCAGCTCCTCCAGCTCGGCACGGCATCCGTGGACGTCGCCGATGATGTCGAACGGGCCGGTGATCTCGCGCTTGTCCGTCCATGCCTTCTCGTACGTGATCGTCGCGGCGTCGATCTCGTCCACGCCGGTCAGCACGTACGACCGCTTGAACTCGCGGCCGCCCAGCGACCGCAGGCCGCGCCGCAGCTCGCGGCGCTGTCGCGGGATCACGTGGTCCGGCAGGTCGCGGTCGGGGCGGGCGGCGTTGCGTTCGGCGGCGACATGCTCGGGCACGTCCAGGACGATCGCCACGGACAGCACGTCGTGGTCCTTGGCGATCTGGACCAGCGACTGGCGCGCCTTCTGCTGCACGTTCGTGGCGTCCACGACGGTCAGCAGGCCGCGCCGCAGCCGCTTGCGGACGATGTAGTGCAGCAGGTCGAACGCGTCGCCGGTGGCGCTCTGGTCGTTCTCGTCGTCGGCCACCACGAGGCGGCAGTAGTCCGACGACACCACCTGGCTCGGCTTGAAGTGCCTGCGCGCGAAGTGCGACTTGCCGGAGCCGGAGACGCCGACGAGCACGACGAGCCCCATCTCGGGCACCCGGATCTCGGTCGCACGAGGCGCGGTGCTCGCCGTCTCGGTCATCGGGATCTCGGTCATCGGGTGAACACCCCCAGCTGGGTCGGGGCGCCGACGTCGGGATCGTCGTCGCCCACGGGCACGTAGCGGACCTGGTAGCCGTGGTCGGCGGCGACCCGCTCGGCCCACCGGCGGAACTCGGCGCGGGTCCATTCGAAGCGGTGGTCGGGGTGGCGCATCGCACCCGGCGCCAGCCCCTCGTACCGCACGTTGTACTCGGAGTTGGGCGTGGTGACGACCACCACGCGCGGCTTGGCGTCGCCGAAGACGACCCGTTCGACGGCGGGCAGGCGCGGCGGGTCGATGTGCTCGATGACCTCCATCAGCACGGCCGCGTCGTAGCCGCGGAACCGTTCGTCGGTGTACGTCAGCGCGCCCTGGAACACCTCCACCCGCGGCGTCCGGTCAGCCGGGAGGTCGTCGGCCTGCCCGCGGCGGCGGGCGCCCTGGAGAGCGCGGTCGGACACGTCGACGCCCACGATCCGCTGGAAGTAGGCGTCCTGCTTGAGGCGCGCGACCAGCTTGCCCGAGCCGCAGCCCAGGTCGATGACGCGCGGCGCCCGCTGGGCGTGCAGCGTCTCCAGCACGGCCTGGATACGCCGCTCGGCGAGCGGCAGCGGTGGCGCGGCGGCCGCGGTCTCCGCCTCCGGCGCGGCGCCCGGCTCGGCCGCCGTGAGGTCGACCGCGGGCGGCTCCTCCTCGATCGGGTCGCGGTCGAGCTCGTCCTCGGGCGCGCCGTCGGAGTCGGCGAGCCGGCCGAGCGCGGCCTGGACGAGCCGGCGCCGGTTGGCCAGGTAACGGCGGGTGATGTCGGCCCGGTCCGGATGGGAGGCCAGCCAGCCCTCGCCGGCCCGGATCAGCTTGTCGACCTCGTCGGGAGCCATCCAGTAGTGCTTGGCGTCGTCCAGCACCGGCAGCAGCACGTACAGCTGGTTGAGGGCGTCGGCGAGCTTGACCTCCCCCGTCAACGTGAGCGAGACGTACCGCGAGTCGCCCCAGTCCTCGAAGCCGGGGTCGAGGGGCACGCGCGTGGCCGTGACCTGCCAGCCGAGCGGCGCGAAGTAGCGTTCGGCGCGTTGCGGCCCGCCCCGGCAGGGCAGCGCCGGCAGCGTGATCTCCAGGGGCAGCGCCGTCTCCGCGAGCTCGGGACGCAGGTCGCAGCGGCCGCGCATCGCGGTACGGAAGACGCCCGCCATCGCGGACGCCAGCAGCGACGACGCGGCGTAGGGCCGGTCGTTCACGTACTGGCCGAGCGAGAAGTCGGGCGTGTTCTTGCCGCGCGTGCGCACCAGCCTGACCGGGTCGACGTCGAGGAGCAGCGCGACCGTGCAGCGATCGGCGTCCGCGTCGGGATAGAAGACGTGCGCGGTGCCGAAGGACTGGTCGAACGACTGCACCCGGTCGGGATGCTTGTGCAGCAGGAAACCCAGGTCGGTGGCAGGCGACAGCGTGGTGGTGATCGTCAGAAGCACGTCACCAGGATGGCGGACCGGGTGGCCGTCTTCCCAGCCGTTTAACGCTGGAACGATCTAGGGGACGGCCGGGCCGGTGACGAACCGGCCGCGGCGGTCGTACGGCCAGCCGTTGACGCGGCAGCCCTTCAGGCCGAAGATCTGCTGCTGCATGACGGGAGCGGGACGGCCCTTCTTCGGGCAGGTCATGTGGTTGAAGCCCAGCCGGTGGCCGACCTCGTGGTTGATGACGAGCGCGTGATAGTCGTCGGGCTGGCCCCGGTAGTACGTGGTGAGCAGGAGCCAGCGCCGGAGATTGACCACGACCTGCTTGCCGCCGCTGCAGTTGACCTGGCCCTTGGTCTCCAGGCCGTACGCGGCGCACAGCTTGTCGACCGTTCCCGGCGACGCGAGCCGGACCACGAAGTCGTACGGGCCGGAGTCCACGCGTTTGAAGCCCCACTTGCGCCCGGCCGTCCAGCCGCGCGGGTCTGCCAGGATCCGGTCCACGGTCTGCGCGAAGACCAGGGGCTGCTGGCGGATGCCGCCCTCCACCTCGACCATGTAGCGCATCACCTTGCCGCGCCCGTACACGCGTCCCGCCCCCGCCGCCGGGCGGTAGAACCGCCCGGTGCCGCGCGCCGGTATGTAGACCGGGCGGCGCGGCGTGACGACGGGCGGGGTTCCCGGAGCCGAGTCGGCCTGGCCCTTGGGGCTGGTCTTCGGGCCGGGGTCGTTGCGCGGCACGGCCGCGCCGCCCTTGCCGGGCGGCTTGAAGAACAGGAAGCCGAGGGCGGCGATCCCGGCGAGCAGGATCACCCCGACGACGATCACCACCATGATGCGGAACATCGTGCGGCTGCGCGAGGCGCCGACGAAGGCCCGGTCGAGGTCCTGTCCCATCCCGCTGGACCCCTGGTAGGGGTCGTGCCGGCGGGGGGAGTCGCCGCCGTACGAGTCGGGACCGTACGGGTCCGGCCCGTAGAGGCCGGGCCCGTACGGGTCGGGCGCGCTCTGCCGCTGCCGGCCGGGCCCGGGGGCGTTGTGCTCGTGCGGGCTCTGCTCGTAGGGGCCCTGCTCGTACGAGTCGACCGCCGGCGGCGGGGCTGCGGGGGGCCGCCGTGGGGGCTCAGGCCGGCGCCGGCGCCGGCCCTGGCGGGAACGTGGGGGCTGCATGTCGCAGGAAAGCATGCCAGAAAGACGCGCTCATTTGATCATTTCGCAACATGCGCCCGCCGTCCCGGTAGTGAAATCTGCCGTTATGGACGAGAAACCACGTTCAGTGGTCTGGTGATCGCCACCGGAACGTCGTACCTGTCGAAGTCCACGAACTGCTTTCCGCCCTTCTCCGCGATGCGCAACGGGTAGGGCTTGCCCGTGGCGGCGACGAAGAGCACCGAGCGGTCGCCCATGTCCATCAGCCGGATCACCCGCTGCCCGGCGAGCGTCGTGGGCTGGAGCTTGACCACCTTGCCGCTCGGCTTGATCGACTTCGCGAACCCGGCCAGGCTGAGATTGCCCCCGGCGGGCTGCTGCTTGCCGGGCACCACGATCCACTTGGAGCCCATGCGCCGGACGGCGGCCTGCCCGCCGGCGGCCATCCAGAGCTGGCGGCCGCGGAGATAGGCCTTGCCGTTGAGGACGATGGCCTCGACGGTGACGTTCTTGCCCCCGATCGGCCCGCGAACCTTCCCCTTGACGGCGCCCCGCTTGGTGAACGTCATGTCGAAGGCGAGCAGGTCACGCCCGTCCTTCATCGAACCCTTGGCGTGCAGGGACGTGGCGCCGCGCAGGGCGGCGGAGACCTGGGCGAGGATCACCCTGGGCGGCTTGTTCGCCAGGCCGTTGTCGCCCGCGACCGGCGCCGTGCCCGGCGGCGCGGCCGGTGGCGACGTCGTCTGCGTGGTCGTGATCCCGCCGGCCTTGGGTCTTTTCTTCTTCTTGCCCGCCTTGCAGGCACCGGCTCCGAGCGACGACACGGCGAGCACGACGGCGAGGCCCACGTACTGGGCGCGGCGTACGGAGGAGTATTCAGGCATTTCTCTGTCTTCTTCCAGGGAGCGAAGCAACACACCTACACCACCCGCCCCATCCGTGCAGCCAAATCCGGCATTCCGGACTGGCGTTGATATCGCGTTGTCACCGGACGCGGCCGGCCGGGAGACTCGGCGTGAGATGAACAGGAATGAGAAGAGCAGAGGTGAGATGAGCAGGCATCCCCGGCGGCAGACCGCCCAGGAGACCGTGGCCATCCTCGACCGCGGCGACTACCTCACCCCGTCCGGCCGTACGGTGTCGATCGCCGGGACCGTGGACGCCGCCGTGCGCGGCACCGTCCTGCACCGCCCGGACGAGCTCGACGCCCTGCTGGCCGGACTCCCGAAGTCGCCGGGCCTGGAGACGCGCATCGAGGTCACCGAAGAAACAACACTGGCCGCCGCGCGCCGCCTGGCCATGCTGACCGCCGGTGCGAGCGCCGGTCCAGGCGCGGGCGCTGGTCCGGGCGCTGGGTTGGGCGCTGGCGTGAACGCCGGTCTGGGTGCTGGCGCGGGCGCTGGTCTGGGTGCCAGTCCGGGCGGGGTGCCGCTGGCGCTCAACTTCGCGTCCGCGAAGAATCCGGGCGGCGGCTTCCTGAACGGCGCGCACGCGCAGGAAGAGGGGCTGGCCCGATCGTCGGCGCTGTACGCTTCGTTGCGCGCTGCCCGCGAGTTCTACGACTTCCATCGCGCGCAGGGCGACCTGCTCTACAGCGACCACATGATCTACTCCCCCGGCGTCCCGGTGTTCCGTGACGACGCGGGCCGGCTGCTGGACGAGCCGTACGAGGTGGCCTTCCTGACCTCGCCGGCCCCCAACCGCGGGGCCATCCGCGACGAGGGCCAGGCCGCGAGGATCTCCGACGTCTTGCGCCTGCGGGCCCGCAAGGTGCTCGCCGTGGCGCTCCGGCACGGCCACCGGCGGCTGGTGCTGGGCGCGTGGGGTTGCGGGGTCTTCCGCAACGACCCCGCCGAGGTCGCCCAGGCGTTCGCCGAGTCGCTGCGCGCCGATGGCGGCGAGTTCGCCGGGCGGTTCGAGCATGTCGTCTTCGCCGTCTGGGACACCGCCGCGGGCGCCCCGCGCCACGCCGCGTTCGCCCGCGCCTTCGGCTGACCGCCCGGCGGGTCAGCCCTCCCCGGTGGACTCCCGCACGTACGACTCCAGGCCGCGGACGAGCAGTTCCAGGCCGAACTCGAACCGCTCCTCCCCGTCACCGGACAGGAGCTCGGGGACGTGCCGCACGGTCATCGGGAAGCGGTCGGCGGGCAGGCCGCCGAAGTACTCGCGGGCCTGCCCGAGGAAGCCCGTGAGGTACTCCTCGGGCTCCAGGCCGCTGGCCCGCTGCCTGGCCAGGTGGATCGAGCCCTCGTAGGCGTCGGAGTTGATGTAGAGGAAGACGCGCTCCACCGCCCAGCCCGCGATCCGCGGCGGGACCCCGCCCTCCAGAAGGATGGTCAGCAGCCGCTCGTTGACGCGGAGGGCGTTGGGGCCGGTGGGGATCATCCCGAGCGGCACCCGGGCGATGTCGGCGTGCGCGCTCAGCACCCGGTGGATCTCGTAGGCGATCTCCTTGAGCTGCTCGCGCCAGCGCGCGGGATCGGGCTCGGGCAGGCTCATCTCGCCTGACACCCGGTCGATCAGGAGCTCCAGGAGTTCCTCCTTGTTGGACACGTGCGCGTAGAGCGAGGCGGGCCCGGTGTCGAGCTCCTGCGCGACCCGGCGCATGCTCACCGCGTCGAGCCCCTCGGCGTCCAGGACCCGGAGCGCGGTCTCGACGATCAGGTCCTGGCTGAGCGGCTGCCTGACCTTCGCCGGGGTGGGCCGGCGGCGCTTGCGCCACGGCGGCGCGGGGATGTCCGCGTCCTGCCCCTGATCGAGCGTTGCCATGCGTACCGCCCTTCCGGATTCCTCACGGCCTTGCGCACGAACATCGTACTTGACACGAACGCTGTTCTTTCGTAGAACAGTGTTCGTAACAACGAACGATGTTCTACCGCCCCCTTGGAGGCACCGATGACCACCGCACTCGACGCGGATCCCGGCTCCGGGACCGCACAGACGCTCTACCGCTGGCGCTGGGTCGCGCTCTTCGTGATCCTGGCCGGCGAGATCCTCGATCTGCTGGACTCGCTGATCACCACGATCGCCGCCCCGACCATCCGCGCCGACATCGGCGGATCGGCGGGCATGATCCAATGGCTCGCCGCCGGCTACACCCTGGCCATGGCGATCGGCCTCATCACCGGCGGACGGCTCGGCGACCTGTACGGGCGCAAGCGCATGTTCCTGATCGGCGCGGCGGGCTTCACGGCCGGCTCGCTGCTGTGCGGCCTGGCGGTGTCACCCGAGATGCTCGTCGGCTCGCGGGTGCTGCAGGGGCTGTTCGGCGCCGTGATGCTGCCGCAGGGCCTCGGCATGATCAAGGAGATGTTCCCGCCCAAGGAGATGGGCGCGGCGTTCGGCGCGTTCGGGCCGGTCATGGGCCTGTCGTCGGTCGGCGGCCCGGTCCTGGCCGGCTGGCTGATCGGCGCCGACCTCTTCGGCACCGGCTGGCGCATGATCTTCCTCATCAACCTGCCGGTGGGCGTCGCCGCCCTCGTGGCCGGGCTGAAGTTCCTGCCCGAGTCGAAGGCCCGGCACGCCAGCCGCCTCGACCTCGTCGGCGCCGTGCTGGCCGCGGTCGGCGCCGGGCTGATCGTCTATCCCCTCGTCCAGGGCCGCGAGCTCGGCTGGCCCGCCTGGACCTTCGCGATGATGGCCGGCTCGGCCGCGGTCTTCGCGGTCTTCGTCCGGTACGAGATCCGCAAGCAGCGCGCCGGGGGCGACCCGCTCGTGATGCCGAGCCTCTTCCGCAAGCGCGGCTTCAGCGGCGGCCTGATCCTCGGGATCGTGTTCTTCTCCGGGATGACCGGCTTCGCCATGGTGTTCGGCCTCTACACCCAGCTCGGCCTCCACTACTCGCCGTTCAAGGCGGGCATGGCGCAGATCCCCTGGTCCGCGGGCATGATCGTCGGTTTCGGCGTCGCCCAGGCGGTCGCCCGCTTCGGCCGCAAGGTCATCCACGGCGGCACCGTCATCATGACCGGCGGCGTCCTCGGCGTCGCCGCCACCCTCCAGGCGGCCGGGATGGGCGTGTCCCCGTGGCAGCTCGCCCCCGCGCTCGTCGTCACCGGGCTCGGCATGGGCCTGCTGATGGCCCCGTTCTTCGACACCGTCCTCGCCGGCGTCGAGCAGCACGAGACCGGCGCCGCCGGCGGCACGCTCACCGCCGTCCAGCAGCTCGGCTCCGCCCTCGGCGCCGCCGTGCTCGGCACGATCTTCTTCAACCTGCTCGGCGAGCACCTCGCGGCGTCCGGCGCGAACTTCGAGCACGCCATGAACGTGACGCTCTGGGTGGTGGTCGGCATGCTCGCGCTCAGCTTCGCCGTCACCTTCCTGCTGCCGAAGCACCCCCGCCCCGACCAGGAGCCCACCCACTGAAGCGCGCACTTCGAGGCCGACGAGCGGCGAGTCCCGCACCTGAGATTCCGGGTGCGGGACTCGTCCGTCCGCGCGAGTCGTACGGCTGCGGGGCCCGTTCGCCAGCGGGGGTCTCCGGTCAGAGGCGGGCGAGGACCTCGGTGCCCAGCAGCTCCAGATGGTCGAGATCGTCCAGGTCGAGCACCTGGAGGTAGAGGCACTCGGCGCCCAGCTCGCCGAACTTGCCGATCTTGTCGACCAGCTCGGCGGGCGTGCCGGCCAGGCCGTTCGCGCGCAGCTCGTCCACCTCGCGGCCGATCGCGTCGGCCCGGCGCTTGATCTCCGCCTCGTCGCGGCCGCAGCAGACCACCTGCGCGGCGGAGTAGACCATGGGCTTGGTGCGGCCGGCCTCCTCGCAGGCCTTCCGGACCCGCCCGAACGCCATCTCGGTGTCCTCGAACCGGTGGAACGGCAGGTTGTACTCGTCGGCGAAACGGGCGGCCAGGCGTGGGGTGCGCTTGGCGCCGAAGCCGCCGATGAGCACCGGCGGGCCGCCGTCCTGCGCGGGCTTGGGCAGCGCGGGCGAATTGGCGAGCCGGTAGTACGTGCCCTCGAAGTCGTACGTCTCGCCGTGCGGCGTTCCCCAGAGCCCGGTGAAGATCTCCAGCTGCTCCTCCAGCCGTTCGAACCGCTCGTTCAGGCTGGGGAACGGGATGCCGTACGCGGTGTGCTCCTCCTCGAACCAGCCGGTGCCGACGCCGAAGTCGACGCGGCCGCCGCTCATCTGGTCCACCTGTGCCACCGCGATGGCCAGCGGGCCGGGCAGCCGGAACGTGGCCGCCGTCATCAGCGTGCCGAGCCGGATGCGGCTGGTCTCGCGGGCGAGCGCGCCGAGGGTGATCCAGGCGTCCGTGGGGCCGGGATCGCCGGACATGTCGCCCATCTTGAGGTAGTGGTCGGACCTGAAGAAGGCATCGAACCCCAGGTCCTCTGTGGCCTTGGCCACCGACGACAATGTCTCGTAGCTCGCCCCTTGCTGGGGCTCGGTGAAGATCCGAAGACGCATGGTGCCCATCCTCGTACGCGCGGCCGGGTGACGCGACGACGGGGCCCGGAAACCGGCCGATCCGGTTTCCGGGCCCCGCGCGGGTGACGCGTCCGGTCAGGCGTCCTCGCGCTGGTCAGCGTTCTGACGGCGGCGCGGACGGCGGCCCAGCCCCGCCAGGATGAGGCCGGCGCCGGTCAGGCACAGTGCCGCGTCGAACACGATCGCTGAACGGATGCCGGTACGCGGCAGCGCGCGCACGCCCTTGGCCGGGGCACCACCGCCGTCGCCGTTGCCGCCGGTCGCGGTGCCGCCGTCCGGCAGGCCGTTCGGACCGCCGTGCACGGGGAGCCCCTCCCGGTCGCCGGGCACGCCGCGGTGCTCATCATTCCCGCCCTTGCGCGGCGCGTTCCCGGCCTTGTGCAGTTCGTTCGCGAGCTTGCGCGGTTCGTTCGCGAGCTTGCGCGGTGCCTGCGGCGCCCCGGGCTTGAACGCGCCGGGCTCGCGGACCTCGGTGCGGGTGCTGGCGGAGTTGTTGCCGAGGTTCAGCTCGATCGTCGAGGTGATCGCCTTGGACGGCCAGATGAGGGCCGTTCCGGGCTTGGCCTGCTTGACCATGCGGAGCTTCACGCGGAGCGTTTTCTCCTGGCCGGCCGCGAGTGCGCCGATGCCGCACACGTAGCTCATGCCGCGCCGCCGGCAGCCGGAGTCGCCCGAGATGATCTCGACCGGCACCCTGCCCCGGACCTCGCCCGACGCGCCTCCCTGGGAGCCGCAGGCGTGTCCACCCCTGGCGCCGCCCTCCGACGATGGCCTGCCGTCCGGGCCACTGCCACACCGCGGCCCACGTCCAGACCGCACTTCCCCCTGCCCCGAACCAGGAGCCGCGCCACAGCCGGCTCGACCGCTCTGAACGCTGGACGAGCCGCCCTCAATGCCGGGCGTCGTGCTCTGGTTGCGGGGCGAGCCATTCTGGTTACCGGCGCCAACGCCGTTCTGGTTGCCGGTACCACCGTTGTTGTGGCCAACGCCGCAGTGCTGCCCCTGTCCAGGCCGTCCGCGCCGGGCGTCCAGCGGAAGCGGCGACTCCACCACGACCGCGGTCGCGGCCGACGGCCCGGCGTTGCGGACCTTGATCTCGTACGGGATCGCCTCGCCGGGACGGATCGCCGGCGGCGCGGTCTTGGTCATCGAGACGTCGGCGGTGTCGGCCACGCGCACCCGCGGGAACGGCTTCGAGACCCGGGAACGCCCCCAGCTCACCGTGGCCGTGCCGGTGATCGTCTCGCGCGGCTTGGCCTGCGAGCCGATCTTCGCGGTGATGACCCCGGTCACGGCCCTGCGCGGCTTCAGCGCGCCGAGCGGGCAGACTGCGGCGCCACTCGCGAACGAGCACTTCCGTGTCGCGGAGACGAAGCCGAGGGAGGCGGGCAGCGACGCCCGGAAGACGGCCGGTCCGGTCTTCGCGGCGGACGTGTTCGTCACCGTGAACGGCCAGTTGTACGTCCGGCCGGGGACGATCGCCGACGCCGGACCGGAGGTGTCCACGACGAGCCCCCGGGACCCGTGCCCCTTGCCGTGCTTGTGCGCATGCTGCCGATCGTCCTGCCGCTTGCCATGCAGCTTGGCGTGCCGTTCGCGTTGCCGTTCGGCGTGCGGCTTGGCGTGCCGCTCGGCGGCGACCCGTACCGGGCCGTCGGCCTGGGCCACTTGGTCCGCGCCGGCGGCGTGGACGACGACCCCGAGAAGCGGCGCCGCCGTCAGCATGACGAGGCCGCGGGCGCCGGTGCGCCCCTTCGCCTTCTGGATCATCGTGGTCCCCCGTGACCTGGCCCTATAGCTTGATCAGCTCCGTTGTAGTCCCGGCCGGAACGATCTCCTAGCGCCGCGTCGGCGTGTCGTCACACCCGGTGACGTCAACGTTCGGTCAAGCGCGACCGCCCCAGCTCAGCCGCCCCGTGGACATGGAAGCGCGGCCATCGGGCAGATCATCCGGGTCACATGTCCCCTACGACCGGAAAGAACATCATCTGTGGCGATTCGGCTGCGCAGGAGCGGCCGCAAGTGTTGAATCGTCCAGACGAATGGAGCCGAGATGCCAGTTTTCGGTGTCGACTACGCGTGGGGGCGGCCGGGTCCGGCCGCCCTGAAGCGTGCCGGCGCGAAATTCGTGTGCCGCTATCTCTCGCACGACACCACCGGCAAGAACCTCACCAGGGACGAGGCCGACCAGCTCTCCGACGAAGGCCTGTGGCTGGTGGTCGTCTGGGAGACGACCGCGTCCCGCGCGCTGGCGGGCCGGGAGGCCGGGATCGCCGACGCCCGCGACGCCGACCGGCAGGCCCGCGCCGTCGGGATGCCCGCCGACCGGCCGATCTACTTCGCCGTCGACTTCGACGCCTCCGCCTCCCAGCAGGCCGCGATCAACGCCTACCTCGACGGCGCCGCGAGCGTCATCGGCCGCGACCGCGTGGGCGTCTACGCCGGATACGGCCCGCTCAAGCGGGCGTTCGACGCGAAGAAGATCACCTACGGCTGGCAGACGTACGCCTGGTCCAACGGCCAGTGGGACTCGCGAGCCCAGCTCCAGCAGTACTCCAACGACCATGAGATGAACGGCGTGATCGTCGACTACGACCGCGCCGTGAAAGCTGACTACGGGCAGTGGCGCGTCGGCGTCTCGCCCGTGGAGGACGATATGCCCGAATACGTTTCCGTCGGAGCCGGCGAGCAGAACCTCCCCGCCGGCATCTGGACCACCGTCGTGTGGAATGTCGAGTACTCCGACACCGAGCACCAGCACGCCGACGAGGGCGGCCCGAGCGTTCTGAACGGGCCCGCCTTCTACTCCCTCACCGCCAACATCAAGGTGCGCGGCGTCCCGTCCGGTACCCGCATCCAGGCCCGCGCCATCGAGGTCGAGAACGCCGACAACGCCAAGTTCGAGAGCGGCGCCGTCCAGGACTTCGCCTCCGTGGGCGACGAGACCAACCTGCTCTACGGCGTCTCGGCCGACTCGGTGGGCAAGGACCGCCGGGTCCGCTTCCAGCTCATCCAGCACGGGCCGGCTCCCGCCACCGTCGCCAGTGGCACCGCCAAGCTCCTCTACTGGAAGTAGCCGGGCGTGCCGGGGTTCGCCCATCCGCGCCGGCAAGACCGGGCGGCCCCGGCCCGCTCACCCCTCCTTGGACTCGTCCAGCCGCTCGGCGGCCAACCGAGCGGCGTTGTGAATGACGAGGGTCTGGACCTCCAGCTGCCGGATGATGCGCCGCTGCTGCTCGCGGATCTCCCGGCCGACCCGCACGATGACGAACCCGAAGCCCGCGACGACGAGGACCAGGACCGCGTCGACAGCGGGAGCTCCGGCGTACGCCACCCCGGCGGCCGCCACCACGCAGAGCAAGAGACAGGCCGCGCGTCGTACTGCGCGCATCTGCCGTCCCTCCTTCGCGAGCGCTCTTGACGTGGACGGGCACAACCAGTGTGCCCGCGAGTCAGTGCCCGCAACAACCGGTCAGAGCCGGAAATCTTCGAAACCTCAGCGCCCGTCGGGCTCGCCGTAGAGCGCGCGCAGGAAGGCCAGCGCCATCCGCCGCTTGTCGCCCGCGTCGGCCTGCAGGTCGGCGAAGTAGGCGTTGAGCTCCTCCAGCTCGCGCAGTATCACCGTCATGTCGGTCTCCTGCCGCGCGGGCTCCAGCCCCTCGCCGATGCGCACGAGATCTCCGGACCGCCACTCCAGAGCGCTCTCGATCGCGCTGCGCGTCCGGGCCTGCGGCCACCGCTCCCCCGCCTCCAGGTTGTAGATCGTCTTGACCGTGACCCCGGCGCGCTCGGCCAGCTGCTCCTGGGTCAGGCCGAGCGACCCACGGCGCGCCACGACGTACTTGGCGATCCGCTCCCTGTCCATGCGACCAGCATGACGGAAACATTAAGGAACATCCAGTAACCGCCAGTCGAATATTTCCTCCCGGACACTTACTTACTCTTACCGATAATGCCTTGAAGTATTACCGATAGATACCTATTGTGAAGGGTACACGAAAAGGAGTGGTACCCCGTGACCGAGGACGGAGCGTTCACCCTGGAGCTCGCCATCGCCGAGCTCCGCCGCGACACCGACGTCCGGCTGGCGAACCAGGAGGGACGCCTCGCCCTGCTCGCCCAGAGCGACGAGCTGCACGAACGCCGCGCGGACGACCAGGCCAGGCTCATCGAAGACCTCGACGCCCGCCTCAGCGCCGCCGAACGCGAGCAGGTCACCCGCGCGCACCTGGACAACCGCTTCCGCCACACCATCGCCCTCCTCTCCCTGATAGCCGCCATGGCCTCCGTAGCAGTAGCCGCCCTCATAGCCTTCCTAAGCCCTTGAAACCCGGCCCATCTCGTCCCATTTCAGGGACGATTGGGGCATGTCTTCGAGGCTCAGCTACGCCGACGCCGTCAAGCTGCTCGGCGGCGACAGCAAGGTCGTGACCGCGCTCGACAAGCTGACCGGAGGCCTCCTCCTCGCGGCCACCGGCGGCGGCAGCGAACTCGCGGTGAGCCTGTTCGACGCCAAAGCGGAACTCGTCCGGCACAGCCACGAACTCGTCAACGGTCTCGCCGGCCGCATGCGCGGCCTCAGCCGCTTCGACCGCACCGAACGGCTCGCCGCCGCCCACCTCGTCCTCGTCACCGCGTCGTTCTTCGAGGCCGTCCGCGAAGCGGAGCTCCCCTTCGACGAGAAGGAGCTGAAGCTCAGCAGATCCCAGGAGATCTCCCTCTCCGGAGCCCCCCTCACTCCCAACCGCCTGGCCGCTTTGGCCGAGTCCCTCCTGCGGTTGGGGACGATCCCCGTCCACTCCCCGCGCAAGAGCCACGAGCAGCTCCGCGACGATCTGCTCCACTACTACGAAGTGCTCGGCCGCAGCCTGATCCACTTCATCGAGGGCCTCGAGGTCTGGGACCGGCTCCACGAGACCGCTCGCACACGGTTGCGGCGCGCCCTGGTACGCGACGTGCCCGGCGCCGCCGTGCGCAGGTCGGCCGAGGACGAACGCCTGCTCGCGACCTCGCTGCTGCTCCGTCAGCTGGCCGCCGACGCCGACCGGCTCCCCCGCGAATGGCGCGCGTCCGTGCTGGTCAAGCTTCGAGACCGCATCATGGCGCAACCCGACGAGCTCCTCCCCTGGGCACGGCAGGCATTTCATGATCTCGATCTGGAAATCATCGGCGAATAGCAGGCTCGCCCGCCTCAAGCCGCCTGGGAGATCATCTAAAGATCCGCGACCGTCGCCGGCATCCCTCTGGCCAGCTGGTCCCACGACCGCACAGCGAAGTCGATGACCTGAGCCTTGCTGTAGCCACTCCGAACGGCCTCAGCTTCCAGAGCCCGCGCCGTGACCACAGCGAACGGCACGTGCGCAGTCACCTCATCCATGCCACACCACCCGCAATGTCAAGCGCTTACTCATCGATGCCCCAACCGAACTCGGCCCACATGGTCTGGCCCGGTCGATCCTGGCGGCGGAGGCGGAGCAGCTGGCCGAGCCGATCGGCTCGATCGTCATGGTGATCCGCCGCACCTACCGCACCGCGGACCGGCCGGTGGAGACGGCCGACATCGTGGTTCCCGTCGACCGGTACGAGCTCGCGTACGCCATTCCGGTGGACGGCTGATGAGCTCGGAACGGACGTCCGCTGGCGATCTAGCCCTTGATCAGGGTGGCTAGGCACTCTACGTGTTGGGTCATGGGGAAGGCGTCGAAGGCTCTGAGGGTTTCCAGGGTCCAGCCTCGTTCGCTGAAGTAGGCCAGGTCGCGGGCCAGGGTCGCGGGGTCGCAGGAGACGTAGGCGATCTTGCGGCCCGCGAGTTTGGCGATGCGGTCTACTACTTCTTTGCCTGCGCCCGCTCGGGGTGGGTCTAGGACGATGATGTCGGCGCTGCGGGCGCGGGCGCCGCCCTGGTGGGTGCCTCGCTTGTTCTGGGAGCGGTCGGAGCCGTCGGCGCGGCCGAACTCCAGGTCGCTCAGGATCTCTTCGACGGGGCCGCGCTCGATCGCGACGTTGGGCAAATCGCGGAGGTTGAACTTGGCGTCGCGGACGGCTTGGGCGTCGGACTCGATGCCTACGACGAGGCCCTCGCGGCCCACACGTTCGGCCAGGCCTGCGGCGAAGAGGCCTACGCCGCAGTAGAGGTCCAGGGCGATCTCGCCTGGCTTGGGCTCTAGGGCTTCTAGGACGGCGTTATAAAGAAGCTGGGCGGCGCCTGGGTGCACCTGCCAGAAGCCACTGCCGCTCACCTGGAACATGCGGTTTGAGACTTCTTCGCGGACGTACGGGAGGGACTTGCCCGGCTCCGGCTTGCCGCGGACGAGGCGGACGGGCACCTCGAGGCGGGGCACGCGGGCCCTTTTGCGGCCGCGTTCGCGGAGGCTGACGAGGCGGTCGCCGGTGGCGGCCGAGACGATGCCCTCGACCGAGGAGGCGCCGGGCCAGCGATGCCGCTCGATGCCCATCATCTCCACGCCCGGGTGGGCGATGAGGCATTCGTCGACCGGCTCGATGTCGTGGGAGCGGTGCTTGCGGAGGCCGACGACCCCGTCGGACACCGTGAACTGCACGCGGGTGCGCCAGCCCAGGCCAGGTCCGCGCACGTACGCCTCGTCCTCGACCGGCTGCGGGACTTCTTCGACGGTGATGGTGCGGGTGATCCCGGCGACGCGTTCTAGCTGCTCGGCCACCACGGCCGCCTTCAGGCGGCGCTGGGCGGGCAGGGAGGCGTGCTGCCAGTCGCAACCACCGCAGCGGCCGGGGCCGGCGAACGGGCAGGGCGCCTCTACGCGGTCGGGAGAGGCTTCGAGGATCTCGATGGCGTCGGCGCGCAGGAAGTTCTTGGTGCGGTCGGTGACGCGGGCACGGACCCGCTCGCCGGGCAGGGCGTGCCGGACGAACACCACCCGGCCCTCGTGTCTGGCCACGCAGAAGCCGCCGTTGGCGACGTTGCCGACCTCCAGGTCGAGGTATTCGTCTTCAGTCACGGTCCGAAACGATACCGCCACCTGCGCGTGCTCCCTCATCCTCGGGGGCCAGGCGCGGCGGGCGGCGGGACGAGCCGGGGCCGAGCGGCTCGGCGCGCCCCTTGAGGCGGTCGGACGAGTGCAGCTGCCAGGCGACGCTGGTCACCATCACGCCCTGCTGGAAGAGCAGCCGGCCCTTGAGCCGCAGGGCGCTCTGGTTGTGCAGCAGGTGCTCCCACCAGTGGCCCACCACGTACTCGGGGATGAACACGGTGACCACGTCGCGCGGGCTCTTGCGGCGGATGCTCTTGACGTAGTCCAGGACGGGGCGGGTGATCTCCCGGTACGGGGAGTCGAGGATCTTGAGCGGCACGGGCACGTCGAGGGCGTCCCACTCCTCCTGGAGGCGCTGGGACTCTTCGGCGTCCACGGCGACGGTGACCGCCTCCAGGGTGGACGGGCGGGTGGCGCGCGCGTAGGCCAGGGCCCGGAGCGTCGGCTTGTGGATCTTGGAGACGAGGACGATGCCGTGGTTGCGGGCGGGCAGCGCCACGTCCTCGCCGGACGGCACCAGCTCCTCGGCGACCCGGTCGTAGTGCCGCCGGATCCCCTTCATCAGCAGGAAGAGGATCGGCATGGCGATGCAGACGATGTACGCGCCGTGCGTGAACTTCGTGATCAGGACGACGATCAGGACCGTGCCGGTCATGAAGAGGCCGAACGCGTTGATCGCCCGGGCCCGGTGCATCTCACGCCGCGCCGCCGGGTCGGTCTCGGTCTTGAGCAGCCGGTTCCAGTGCCGGACCATGCCGGTCTGGCTGACGGTGAACGAGACGAACACGCCGACGATGTAGAGCTGGATCAGCTTGGAGACGTCCGCCCCGTAGGCGTAGATCAGCAGCCCGGCCGCCGCGGCGAGGATGATGATGCCGTTGCTGAACGCCAGCCGGTCGCCGCGCGTGTGGAGCTGGCGCGGCAGGTAGCGGTTCTGCGCCAGGACGGAGCCGAGCACCGGGAAACCGTTGTAGGCGGTGTTGGCGGCCAGCACCAGGATCAGGGCGGTCATCAGCGTCACGAAGCCGAACATCGGCGTGAAGTTGCTGAACACCGTGTGCGCGACCTGGGCCACCACCGGGTCCTGGTCCGAGACGTCCTGGCCGGTCTTCGGGTCGATCAGCGTGCTGCCGTGCGCGGGGTCGCCGAACTTGGCGTCGGTGATGTAGGCCATGGCGGTGACGCCGCCGAACATCGTCATGGCGATGACACCGAGCATGAGCAGCGTGGTCGCCGCGTTCTGCCCCTTGGGCTTCTTGAACGCGGGCACGCCGTTGCTGATCGCCTCGACGCCCGTCAGCGCCGCGCAGCCGGAGGCGAACGCGCGCATCAGCAGGAAGGCCAGCGCGATCCCGCCGACCCCCATCTCCTCGCCGCGCACCTCCAGGTCGGCCGTCTCGGCCCGGAGTTCGGTGCCGAAGGCCATCCGGGTGAAGCCCCAGATCAGCATGCTGAAGATGCCGAACATGAAGAGGTAGGTCGGGATGGCGAAGGCGGTGCCCGCCTCCTTCAGGCCACGCAGGTTGAGGACGGTCAGCACGACCACCATCGCGATGGCGGACGCGACCTTGTGCTCGCCCACGAAACCCACGAAGGCGCCCAGGTTGTCGGCCGCCGAGGAGATCGACACGGCCACGGTGAGGACGTAGTCGACCAGCAGGGCGCTGGCCACGACCACGCCCCAGTTGCCGCCCAGGTTCTCGGTGGCGACCTCGAAGTCGCCGCCGCCGCTCTGGTAGGCGCGGACGTTCTGCCGGTACGAGGCGACGACGGTCAGCAGGATCACCACGACGGCGGCCGCGACCCACGGCGTGTACTTGTAGGCGGCCAGCCCGGCGATGCCGAGCGTGATCAAGATCTCCTGCGGCGCGTACGCGACCGACGACAGGGCGTCGCTGGCGAAGACCGGGAGCGCGATCCGCTTGGGCAGAAGCTGCTCGTGCTGCTGGGCACTGCGCAGCGCACGGCCCAGGAGCAGCCGTTTCACAAGGTCCGAAGCCTTCGACACGGAACGAGACTCTAGCCCTTCGGCCCGGCGTCCCAGCGACGCCCCCGCCGTCCCGCGGGCCGCCTCCGCCCCGACCTGTCGATCTTCCGGCCGGAACGTTCCCGCCGATGTACCGGAAACCTCCCCGTGGCTGGACTCGTTGCCGCTTGGGTAGTACTTGCCTGGGCGGATGTGTAGTTTTGCAGCCCGGCAAGGATCATTCGCAGACAGACGATCCTCGGGCTGTGCCGGCGGGGTGTAGGGGGTCGTTCCCCTTGTCGAGAGAAGGATGGCCGTGCATATCGTGATCATGGGCTGTGGGCGCGTCGGGTCGACGCTCGCCCACATCCTTGAGGACAAGGGCCATTCGGTGGCCATCATCGACCAGAGCCCCGAGGCCTTCCGCCGGCTGCGCAGCGGGTTCAAGGGCCGGCGCATCACCGGGTTCGGGTTCGACCGCGACGTGATCGCCGAGGCGGGCATCGAGCAGGCGTCCGCCTTCGTGGCCGTGAGCAGCGGCGACAACTCCAACATCATCTCCGCCCGGGTGGCCCGCGAGACGTTCGGCGTCGACAACGTGGTCGCGCGGATCTACGACCCCCGCCGCGCCGAGGTCTACCAGCGCCTGGGCATCCCGACCGTGGCGACCGTCCGGTGGACGGCCGACCAGATCCTGCGCCGGCTGCTGCCGGAGGGCGCCGAGCCGCTGTGGCGCGACCCCACCGGCGAGGTCGTGCTCGCCGAGCTCGAGACCGGCTCGATCTGGGTGGGCCAGAAGGTCGCCCGCCTGGAGGAGGCCGCCAGCACCCGCGTGGCGTTCCTGTCGCGCATGGGCGAGGCCCTCGTGCCGCACGCCGACTCGGTCATCCAGGACGGCGACATCGTGCACATCATGGCCCGCTCCGACGACGTGGAGCGCATCAACGCCGCCGTGGCCACCAGGATCGAGGAGAACCACTGATGCGGGTCGCGATCGCCGGGGCCGGGGCCGTCGGCCGCTCCATCGCCCAGGAGCTGCTGGAGAACGGCCACGAGGTGCTCCTCATCGACAAGAGCCCCAAGGCCATCAAGGTCGAGATGGTCCCCCGCGCGGAGTGGCTGCTGGCCGACGCCTGCGAGATCGCCTCGCTCGACGACGCCGCGCTGGAACGGTGCCAGGTCGTCGTCGCCTCGTCCGGCGACGACAAGGTCAACCTGGTCGTCTCCCTGCTGGCCAAGACCGAGTACGGCGTGCCGCGCGTGGTGGCCCGCATCAACCACCCCAAGAACGAGTGGCTCTTCAACGAGTCGTGGGGCGTCGACGTGGCCGTGTCGACCCCGCGCCTGCTGTCCGCCCTGGTCGAGGAGGCCGTCAGCGTCGGTGATCTCGTCCGGCTGATGACGTTCCGGCAGGGCGAGGCCAACCTGGTCGAGCTCACCCTCCCCGAGGACGCCCCGCTGGGCGGCGAACGGGTGGCGTCGATCGACTGGCCCCGCGACACCGCCCTCGTGGCCATCCTGCGCGAGGGCCGCGTCCTCGTCCCGACCGGCGACGACACCCTGGAGCCCGGCGACGAGCTCATGTTCGTGGCCAGCCAGGACGTGGAGGACGAGCTGGCCGAGCTCCTCAGCGCCCGCTGATCGGCCCCGGCCGGACGCCGCGCTAGCGGTATTCGGCCAGGCGCGGGCGCACTCCCGCGTAGATCAGGCCGAGCACCAGCGCCGTCGCGGCGGCCGGGACGAGGGCCCCGCCGTCCAGCCCCCGTTCCCCCGCCGCGACGGACTGGTCGAGATGCTCCTGGTTCATCAGCAGGAACGCCTCCAGCGCCAGGATGTACCGGTCGAAGTCATCGTCCGCGTCGCGTGCCTCAGGGCCCGCGGCCAGCCGGGTCGCCTCCTGCTGCCGGCCGGCGGCCGGCAGCGGCATCTTCGCGTGCCCGCTCCCGAACTCGCGCAGCGCCGACAGTGTCTCCACGGCACGCTCGCGCTCGCCGGGGAGGGCGGTGTCGTCGAAGGAGAGGGCGAGGAGCCCGTCGAGCCGTTCGTACTTGGCCTGGAAGGCCTTCTCGTACTCGGCCCCGCGTGCCGGGTCGAGAAGGCCGCGGCTCTCGTCGGCGTTGGCGTCGTAGCTGATCCCGCGCGCCTCGGAGAGGACGACCACGGAGCCGGACGTGTCCTTCTCGGCCGTCCGCAGGTCCGCGGCCGCCGTCGTGAACACGCCCACGGTCACGGTGAGGAACGCGAGCGCGACCGCCGTCGCCGCGGCGAGCCCCGGGTTGAGGCGCCGGCGCACCCGCCGGGAGAGCTCGACCTGGAGGAAGATCAGTACCCCGCACAACACCGCGCCCACGGCCAGGGCAGCCCCCGTCATCGCACGCGCCGTGCCCCGGCCGGTTCCCTCGGCACGTCCGATCCGGTCGGTGTTGAGCTGAGCGAGCCGCTCGGCGGAGGCGAGGATCGAGCCTTTCATCAGATCGGCCGCCTCCCGGTAGCGGGCCAGCACGGCCGGGGGCGTCTCGCCGGCGGGACGCGGCCGTTGCCCGTCCAGGGTCATCGCCTCGGCGACCAGGGCCTGGTAACGGCCGAAGTCGTGGAGGACCCGGCGCAGGAGCGCGGCGGCCTCCGGCGCGCCGTCCGCCGCCGCGACCGCCTGGTACAGCTTGTCGGCCGCCTCGACGCGCCGCCGCTCGTAGGCCTCCAGGGCGGCCCGGTGCCGCCCGCTCGTGGCGGGCTCGGTGCCGGCCAGCAGGACGGCGGCGGCATGGGCGTCCAGGTCGGCGAGCACGGAGTACGTCTCGGAGGCGACGCTGAACTGCCGCCCGGACCGGTGGCCGATCTCCCGAAGATCGTCGCGGAGGGCGGCCGTGCCGGTCGCGGCGATGAGGCCCGACACGATCGCCAGCACCGTGGCCACGAAGGCCAGGCTCCGGATCCATGCGGGCGTGCTCGGGGCAGGGGGCCATCCCGTGGTGGGCGCCCACGCCGGTGCCCGTACCGGCAGGCCGACGGCGTCCGGGTCGGAGGCCGTGACGGCAGGCCCCTGGCTCGTCGAGCCCGCGGAGCTCGGCGGGCTCGTACTGCCGGTGGGGCTCGGCGGGCTCGTACTGCCGGTGGGAGTCATACCAGCGACCTCGGCCGTACGGCATTGGCACAGTCGACCAGCGAGCGCCGTTCGGCCGGACCGTCCGCCGCCCTGGCCAGCTCCCGGTAGATCCCCTCCAGAGCGAGCCGCAGGTCATGCTCCTCCAGCACGGCGCCGAGGGCCTCCTCACCCGCCGCCACCAGGGCGGCGAGTGAACCGCGGAGGCCGGACGACCAAGGCGGGCGCGTCACCGGCCGGGCGGCCAGCACCTGCCCGAGCGCCGCCTCCAGGACCAGCGCCGCCAGCCGGTCCCGGCGCTCGGCCGCCAGGTCGAGGAGTTCGAGACGTCCCGCCGCGGCCAGCAGCTCGACCAGCGGAAGGTCGTCGGGGTCTCGACCGCGCAGAGCGGCGAGGATGGCGCCGACCTGGGCGTCGACATGGCAGGCGAAGGTCCGGGGCACCGAGTCCAGGATCTCGACGGCTCCCGCCCGGTCTCCGCGACCAGGACCCGCGCCAGCCCGAACACGGCCCCCGCATGGGCGCGTTCGGTCCGCCAGACCCGCAGGTAGTAGCGCTTCGCGGTCTCCAGATCGTCCTTCAGCTCCGCGCAGTAGGCCAGCGCCAGCTTGGGCGCCGTCTCGCCCGGGAACCACCCGTACACCTGGTCGAACGCGCGGGACGCCGCCTCGAGGTCGTCCTCGGCCAGCTCGATGAGCCCGAAATACCAGGCCGTACGCCAGTCCACGCGACGCCAGGCCACCATGGACCGGGCCGTGGCGAGCTCACCCAGCTCGATGTTCGCGCGTGCGCGGCGGAGGGCGACCTCCGCCGACTCGGCCGGCAGGGCGGCCAGCTCCGCGAGGACCTCGGCCGGGCCGGTCTCGTCCAGCCCGGCGAGATGGTCGGCCGCCTGATCGCCGGGGTCGACGCGCGGCCACGGCAGCGCGACGGCCATCTCATGCGGCGCCGGGCGCAGCCCGCCGCGGGTGCCCGCGGCATGGGTCTCCTCCTCGAAGAGCGACGACCGGGCCGGCCGGGGACGGCCGTCCTCGGCGGCCAGCACCTCGCGCAGCACCCCGGCGACCTGCTCGGCCATCTCGGCCGCTGAGGCGAACCGCTCGCGCCGGTCCGCGTGGGTCGCCCTGCGCAGGAGCCGGTCGAACGACTCGTACCGCGCGAGCAGCGGCACCTTGTCCCTGTCCGGCAGGGAGTACCTGTACCGGCCCGTGTATCCCGTGAAATCGAAGCTCAGCACCGCCATGGTCCGGGCGACCGTGCAGAGGTCCGACCCGATGGACGGCCCGGACTCGGCGATCTCGGGCGCCTGGAATCCGATCGTCCCGTAGATCGGGCTGTGCTCGTCGTCGATGTGCCGGACGCCGCCGAGATCGATGAGCCGGAGCCGGTCCGCCGTCCGCAGCGCGTTGTCGGGCTTGAAGTCGCAGTAGAGCAGACCCTGCTCATGGAGGTGGCCGAGCGCGCGCAGGACGTCGAGGCCGTGGGCGAGCACCTGGGCCAGCGGGAGCGACTCTCCGGTGGTGGCACGGTGCTCCAGCACGAGGTCCCGCAGCGAGCGGCCGTCCACGTACTCCATGACGATGTAGCCGGCGCCGAAGTGCTCCACGAAGTTGTAGATCTCGACGATGTTGGGATGCTGGACGGCGGCCAGGAAGCCGCGTTCGGCGACGGCGGCGCGCATCGCCTCGGCGTCGCCGGCGTCCAGCAGCCCCTTGAGGACGACCCAGCGGTCGTTGACGCTCTTGTCCATGGCCAGGTAGATCCAGCCGAGCCCGCCGTGCGCCAGGCACCCGGCCACCTCGTACTGCGCGGCGACCATGTCACCGGGCCGCAGCTTGGGCGTGAACGAGTACGCCTTCCCGCAGCGGGGGCAGAAGCCCTCGGTCCGGCCGGGCCGGTCGGCCGAGCCCCGGCCCACCGGCAGGTCGCAGCGGCTGCATCGCCGCTTGCCCTCCGGCACCTCCGGATCGGTCATCACCACGGCCGCCGGGTCCCGGGAGGGGGCGTGCGGCAGCCCCGGCACCAGCTCGGGCCAGGCGGCGCCCTCCCGCTCGACGATCGGACCGGATCTCCCCGAGCCGCGCCATCCCCGGCGCCACGGGACGGAGACCCGGGAGGCGACCGGAGCCGGCGGCGCGGCCGACGCCGCCACGACGCCACAGACATCGCAGTAACCCTCGTCGATCGAGCCCCGGCACCCTGGACTCGCGCACCGCTCCAACGTGTTCACGACAAAACACCGACCTCTTCAGGGCAGCACGAAAAGCCCTCGAAAAATGCGTGGAAGAAATGAACCGCATGGTGATTCAACCGGTGCGAGAACAGGCATCGGCCAATGAAATGCGTCAGCGCGAGGAGGTGGGCGTGCGGCCAGGACGGCCGTCACGCCCGGCGATCGGGAGGCCCCCCGTGGCTGGGGAAGGAGGGGGGAGAACGAACGCGGCGATATGTCGCCGCGGCTCTCGTGTGGGGTCTCATCGGGCCTCCTGGTCGCAGGTTGAACACCTTGCCGACCAGACTTCCCGGCACACCTGAAGAGACTTTATCGCGCCATTGGCGCCGGCGAAAGCCGTTAACAACGGCCCGATACGGCCATTGATACGTTCACGTCGCGGAAACGCAGGCGGGAAGTCACGCCCGGCCCGGACCGCACGGACGATCTTCACGCGTACGTACGGGGTGGGTAGCGAATGGGTGGTGATATGGGGATTTACCCCCTCCCCCTCGGTGGACCCCCGGGGCAGGCTCCTGTGAACGCCGAGCTTCACCTGGCGTCACCGTCGAGCAGGGGGGATGAACGTTGCTGAACCGTGGAGACGTGCGGCTCCATAGGGGGCCGGTCGAGATGACGCTCGGCGCGGAGCGCTTTCCGCTCTGGGGCGGGTTCGCCACGCTGATGGTGACCGACCTCGACCGGCTCATCGTCGCCCGCCGCGCCGTCGACCAGGTCTTCGCCGACGTCGACGCCGCCTGCGGCGCGTACCGCGGCGACTCCGACCTCGCCCGGGTCCACGCGGGGGCCGGCCGGCCCGTCCCGGTCGGCACCACGTTCCACGCGCTGCTGTGGACGGCCCTGCACGCGGCGGAGGTGACCGGCGGGCTGGTCGATCCCGCCGCGAGCGGCCCGCCCGGAGCCCGGCGGTCGATCGTGGTGGACGACCCGCAGGGCACCGTGACGCTGCCTCCGGGCACGACGCTCGACCTCTGGCCCACGGCGACGGCGTTCGCCGCCGACCGCGCCGCGGAATTCGCCGCAGGCCAGGCGGACTGCGGGGTCTTCGTGTCCGTCGCCGGCAACATCGGCGTGGCAGGCCCCGTTCCCGCCGCGGGCTGGCACGCGCGGGTGAACAACGACCACGACAAGGTCGCGTTCAGCCAGAACGTCGTGCTCCGAACCCCAGGCGGCCTGGCCACCCGCAACCTGGCCGCGCCACCCCACAGCCCGGGCTCGCCATCCCACAGCCCGGGCTTGCCGCAGCACGGCCCGGGCTTGCCGCAGCACGGCGTGGGTGCGCTGCGGTACAGCCTGGGTGAGGGGCGGGACGTTCCGCATGTTGTCGACCCTCGCTCGGGCGGCCAGGTGCGAGGGCCGTGGCGCTCGGTCTCGGTCACGGCCGGAAGCTGCGTCGACGCCGGCACGGCCGGTGCCGCGGCGCTCGTCTCCGGGCATGACGCCGTCGACTGGCTGCGGTCCGCAGGGCTGCCCGGCCGCCTGGTGCACGCCGACGACTGGGTGCACACGGTCGGGAACTGGCCCGCGGACCCCGCCTCCCCCAGGTAAGAGCTCCGCGCGGTCGCCACGCGCTCGCCCCGGCTGGGCCGTCTCGTCAGCCCCTGCTCAGCCGGGTGACTCTCCCTCGTCCGCGAGCGCGTAGGCGACCGCGCGGTCCAGTTCGAGCCGCGCCCCGGCGCGCCGGGCCGTGGCGTACTCCGGGAGGCCCAGGTCCAGGCGCGCCGCGGCCTCGCAGGTCCGGTGCGAGGCCGCGAGGAACTGCAGTTCGACCGGAGGCGTGTCGAGGGTCTGCCACAGCCGGCCGGCCGCCCCCATCAGCCGGGCCGCCCGTTCGTGCCGCCCGTGCCGTCCGGCGGTCCAGGCGAGGGCCTCCAGGCACATGAGCAGCCCCCAGCGATCGCCGGCGATGCCGAGGATCCGGGCCGCCCGGCGCATCCTGGCCTCGCACGCGCCCGGATCGTTCTGCCTCCAGGCGGCGAACCCCAGCGCGAGCGACCCGTACGCCTGGAAGAGCGGGGCCTCGCGGGCCTCGCTCAGCGCGAGGAGCTCCTCGCCGAGGGCGGCGGACACCTCCGGGCTCTCGATCACGCCGACCGACGCCGAGTAGTACAGGTTGACCCCGACGGCGGGAAGATCACCGACGGCCTGGAGACGGGCGCGCGCCTCCCGCATCAGCTCGAACCCGCGCCGGCTGTCGCGCACCGCCAGCGCGATCATGCCGGACGTCTGGACGGCGAACGCGGCGGCCGCCGGGTCCCCCGTCCGTTCCGCGAGCGCCCGGCCCTCGTCCGCCCGCCGCATCGCCGCGGCGCGATCGTCCTGATGGAGGGCGAACAGGGCGCTCGCCCAGAGGGCCTTGGCACGGGTGGTCCCGGCCTGCGGCCCCAGCTCCAGGCCGCGCTCCACCCAGTGCCGTCCCTCGCTGATCGCGCCGCTGAGGAGGAAGTGCCCCCACAGCGCGAACGCGATCTCCAGCCCCGCCGAGGGATCGCCGCGTGTGAAGCACAGGTCGAGCGCCGCGCGCAGATTGGGAAGCTCCGCCCGCACCGTCGCGATGCGGCCGAGCTGGTCGGGCGCCAGCGCGTCGATCCGGTTGCCGGCGGCCAGGCGCAGGTAGTGATCGCGGTACCGCTCGTACAGTCGCTCGACGGACGGGGTGTGCGCCAGCTGCTCGCGGCCGTAGGCCCGGATGCTGTCCAGCATGCCGAAGCGGACCGCGCTCTCACGCCGTCCCGTGGCCAGGACGGACTTGTCGACCAGCCCGGCGAGCAGTTCGAACACCTCCTCGGCCGCGATCCCGTCGCCCGCGCACACCGCCTCGGCGGTGTCCAGGTCCACGCCGCCGGAGAAGATCGACAGCCGCGCCCACAGGAGCCGTTCCGCGGGCGAGCACAGGCCGTGGCTCCAGTCCATGGTCGCGCGCAGGGTCTCGTGGTGCGGCGGCGCCGAGCTTCCGGCCGGGGACGGGTCACGCGCGGCCAGCACGTCGAAGCGATCATCGAGCTTGCGTACGAGCTCGTCCAGGGGCATCGTGCGCAGCCGCGCCGCGGCCAGCTCGATGGCCAGCGGGAGGCCCTCCAGGCGCTGGGACAGCCGGGCGACGGCGGGGGCGTTCGCCGCGTCCACGACGAACCCCGGCCGCACCTCGGCGGCCCGCTCGGCGAACAGGCGCACCGCCTCGCTCCGCGCGATGTCGCCGGCGGCCGCGCCGGTCGGCGGGACGTGGAGCTCGGGCACGTCCAGCACGTGCTCGCCCGGCACGCCCAGCCGCTGCCGGCTGGTGACGAGGATCCGCAGCCGCGGGGCGCCCTTCAGCAGCCGGTCCACCAGGTCGGCGCACGCCTGCAGCAGATGCTCGCAGTTGTCCAGGACGAGCAGCATGCGCTTGTCGGCCAGGTGGTCGACCAGGACCGGCATGGCCTGCCGCCCGCTGTGCCGGAGCCGGAGGGCCGAGGCGACGGCCGACTCGAGGAGTGCGCCGTCGGCCAGGGCGGCCAGCTCCACGAACTCCACCCCGCCCGGGAACCGCCCCCGCAGCTTGTGCGCGGCCCGCCGGGCCAGCCGGGTCTTGCCGACCCCGCCCGCGCCGGTCAGCGTGAGCAGCCGCGCCCTGGGCAACATCCGGCGCAGCTCGGCCAGCTCCGGTCCGCGCCCGATGAACTCGGACAGGCCGGGCGGCCGGTCGTTCGCCATCATTTCGTCGTAACCAGACATCTCGGCTCATCACCCTCGGCTCGTCACCCGGCTCACCACCCGGCCCGTCGCCCGGCTCGTCATCCAGGCGGTGGCTCCTCCCCCGGCTGGGGCTGATCTCCCACCCAGGCGGCGATCTGGGCGCGGGAACGGAACCCGAGCTTGTTCATGATGTGTTCGATGTGGCCCTCGACGGTGCGCTGGGCGATCACCGCCGCCGCCGCGATCTCCCTGTTGCTCATGCCCTGCGCGACGAGGCCGGCGATCTCGGTCTCCCGCGGGGTCAGGGGCGAGGAGCCCGCGCCCCGCCCGGACGCGGCGCCCGGTGCGGCACCCGGCCCGGCCCCGGCGGCCGCCGCCGTCCGCTCCTCCAGGGCGTAGGCGAGCGCGTCGTCGTACGGCAGCCCCGCGCCCCGCTGGAAGGCCTTGCCGAACGCCGCCCGGCCGAGGGCCTCCCGCGTCCGGGCCTCGCACTCGTCGTGGAAATGCACCAGATGCCCGTACCCCGACAGCGGAGCACCGATCGCCTTCCAGACGGTGGCCACGATGCCCAGCAGCCGGGCCGCCCGCGGGTACCGCTCCTCGGTGGCCGCGATCCAGGCCAGCGCCTCCAGGTTCACCCCGATGCCGAGCGGGTCGCCGAGGACGCGGTTGAAGCGCAGGCTCTCCTGCTCCATCCCGGCCGCGCGCCGCGTGTCGCCCTGCCGCCAGATCTCGATGCCCAGGGCCATCTGGGCGTACGCCTTGTGCCAGCCCTCCCCGTGGGCCTCGCACACGGCGATGCCCTCCTCGCCGACGGCGATGGCGCGCGCCGAGTCGCCGAGGAAGGAGTGGGCGAGGGAGAGCCGGATGAGCGCCAGCGCCAGGCCCACCGGATCGCCGGTGGAGCGGTGGCGGGCCACGGCCTCCTCGTAGAGCGCGATCGCCTTCGCGGTGTCCTGCTCGTACATGGCGATCATCCCGGCGAAGACGGCCACGTAGCCGAGGACCGGCTCCAGCCCCAGCTCCTCGCCGATGGCCTTGCTCTCGGCCAGCATCGCGGCGGCCTCCGCGGGTTCGGCCTGGATGACGGCGAGCCAGCCGTTGGCCCACAGCGCCCGCGCCCGCACCTCGCCGCGTTCGGTAGAGGCCGCCAGACCACGGTCGAGCCAGCGGCGCCCCTCGGCCAGGTAGTAACTGGTGATCCAGTGGTAGAGCAGGTCAGCCGCCATTCCCAAGCCAGCCGACGCGTCCTCCGGGCCAGCCGACGCGTCCGCCTGGCTGGTGAGGGAGTTGGCCAGCGCGGTGCGCAGGTTGGCGTGTTCTAGCCGCAGCCGGGCGAGCCAGGCGACCTGGTCGGGCCCGAACAGCCGGCGGCGGGCCTCGGCCGCCAGCCGGCGATAGTGGTCGCGGTGCCGTCGCGCGAGCTCGGCCGCCTCGCCGGACTCGGCGAGGCGCTCACGGCCGTACTGCCGGATGGTCTCCAGCAGCCGGTACCGGACCGTGCCGGGCTGCTCCTCCCGGGTCAGGATCGACTTCTCCACCAGGCCGACGACCAGGTCGACGATCTCCTCCCGGGCGATCCCGTCACCGGCGCAGACCGCCTCGGCCGCCTCCAGGTCGAGGCCGCCGCTGAAGACCGAGGCGCGCGCCCACAGCAGGCGCTCCTGCTCGGTGCACAGGGCGTGGCTCCAGTCGATCAGCGCCCGCAGCGTCTGGTGCCGGGGCAGCACCGCCCGCGACCCGGTGGTGAGCAGCCGGAAACGATCGTCCAGCCGGTCCAGCAGCTGCCGGACCGACAGCACCCGCAGCCGGACGGCGGCCAGCTCGATGCCCAGCGGAAGGCCGTCGAGCCGCCGGCAGATCTGCTCAACGACCTCCCTGTTGTCGTCGGTGAGCGCGAACTCGGGCAGCACGGCCTGGGCCCGCTCGGTGAACAGCTGCACCGCGTCCGACGCCGCCGCGCCGTGCGGCTCCGGGTCGGGCAGGAGCAGCGGCGGGACGGGGAACGTCTGCTCGCCCGCGATCCCCAGCACGTGCCGGCTGGTGGCCAGGATCCGCAGGTCCGGGACCGCGCGCAGCAGCGTCTCGGCCAGGACGGCGCACTCGTGGAGCAGGTGCTCGCAGTTGTCGAGGACGAGCAGGATCCGCTGGTGCTCCAGATGCTCGATCAGGACGTCCATCGGCGGCCGGCTCGAGTGATCCCGGATCTCCAGGCTCTCCAGAACCGTCGGGACGAGCATCTCCGGCTTGTCGAGATCGGCCAGCTGGACGAGCCACACGCCGTCGGCGAAGGAGCGTTCCATGATCGTCGCCACCCGGACGGCCAGCCGGGTCTTCCCGACGCCGCCCGCGCCCATCAGCGTCACCGCCCGCGAGCCCGAGAGCATGCGCCTGACCTCGGCAACCTCGTGCCGGCGTCCCACGAAACTCGTCACCTCGGCCGGAAGCCTGGACACCTGCCGCCGTCTCGAGGCGCTCGATGTCGCTAAAGCCATCATCGCCTCGCGCCACGATCACCCACTGAGGCCACTCTATGCCCGGAGCACTCCCCGTGCACGGACGACTACCTACGTAGGCGGAATGGGTATCCATACGGGGGTTCTCCCCGTCCCACGGCCACCCCTCGCCGTCGCATGCTTCAGGTGTCCGAAGAACCACGCCCCCACCGGCGAGGATCGAGGTACGAGCCATGTGTCAGCACCAACCCCGTTGCCCGGCCGCACAAGCGCCCGACCATGACGCGGCCAGGCTCGTGATCTTCCACCCCGAACAGGGCTGGGGGCTGCTCTGCAACGGCATCGTGATCTTCGACGACGGTGGCGAGCTGCTGCCCGACGGACGCAGCGTCCCTGTCCAGCGCGCCGTCCAGGACCTGGCAAAGGCCTCGTGACCAGGCAAATCACGCGACACCAGGAGAATCACGCAATGCGAAGGATCCGGATCAGCAAGCCGCCCAAACGACCTGCCAAGGTCGATACCGACCGGCGGACCCCCTCCGGGCGGGTGCTGCCGTACTGAGCCCGCGCCGCCTCCGTCGTCACGCCTCGCCGCCGGGGGCGGCGCCGCCTTCCGCGGCCCGGTCCAGCTCACCGACCCAGACGGCGATCTGGGTCCGTGACTTGAAGCCCAGCTTGTTCATGATGTGCTCGATATGGCCCTCGGCGGTCCGTCTGGAGATCACCAGGGCCGCCGCGATCTCCTTGTTGGTCAGTCCCCGCGCGACGAGACGGGCCGTCTCGAGCTCCCGGGGGGTCAGCGGCGACTCCGTGCCGGCCGCCCCGGACGGCTCGTCCACCGGGGCCGTCTCGCCGAGGGCGACCGCGACCGCCTGCCGCAGGTCGAGCCCGGCGCCCCTGGCCATGATCGAGTCGAACCTCCTGGCGCCGAGGCGGTCCCGCGCCTTCCGCTCGCAGTTCTCGTGGAACGTCCGCAGGTAGTGGAACAGCGATCCGCCGACGGACCGCCACAGGGGGCCGAGCACCCCGAGCAGCAGGGCGGCGCGCTCGCAGTCGTCCTCGTCGGCGGCGATCCAGGCCAGGACCTCCACGCACAGCGCGATGCCCAGCCCGTCGTTGAACGGCTCCTTGAGCCGGATGCTCTCGTGCTCCAGCTCGATCGCCCGCGCCGGGTCGCCCTGCCGCCACACCTCCAGCCCGTAGCCGCACTTGGCGTACGAGGTGAACCAGTGCTCGCCCCGCGCCCCGCACCTGCGCAGGCATTCCTCGAACAGCGCGACGGCCCCGCCGGAATCGCCGAGGAACGAACGGGCGATGGCCAGGTACATCATCGAGTTGACCATGCCCATCTCGTCGCCGAGCTCGCCGTACCAGTCGTACGTCGCCTCGGTGAGCAGCGTCAGGGCGTCCGGCAGCTTCTCCTGGAACAGGGCGGCCAGGCCCGACACGTACCGGACCTGCGCGATGATCGCCCTGTCGCCGAGGCGCTCGGCCAGGGCGCGGCTCTCGTCCAGCACCGATTCCGCCGCGGCGAAGTCGTTCAGCAGGATCGCCAGCCTCGCCAGCATGCAGAGGGCCAGGGCACGGACGTCGTCCGGGGCGGCGTCCGAGGCGTCTAGCGCGTCCGACGCGCCCGGCGAGGCGCCCGGCGAGGCGAGGCCGCGCTCCACCCAGGTCCGTCCCTCACGCAGGAAGCCCGCGGCGATCCAGTAGTAGCGCAGCGCCGTCGTCATGATCAGGGCCTGCGCGTGCTCGCCCGGCGTGGCGAAGCAGAGGTCGAGGGCGGTGCGCAGGTTGCCGTGCTCGCTGCGCAGCCGCTCGAACCAGGTCACCTGGTCGGGACCGAACCACTCCCGCTGGGCATGGACCGCCAGATCCCGGTAGTAGTCGCGGTGCGCGCGCCGGAGCCTCGCCTCCTCGCCGGACTCCCGCAGCCGGTCGAGGCCGTACTGGCGGATGGTCTCCAGCAGCCGGTACCGGACGCGGGACGGCTGCTCCTCGCGGATGAGGACCGACTTGTCCACCAGCCCGGCCACCAGATCGATGATCTCGTCGCGGTCGATGCCGTCGCCGGCGCAGACCACCTCGGCCGCGTCCAGGTCGAGGCCGTCCGCGAACACCGACGCGCGCGCCCACAGCAGGCGCTCCTGCTCGGTGCACAGGGCGTGGCTCCAGTCGATCAGCGCCCGCAGCGTCTGGTGCCGGGGCATGACCGTCCGCGACCCGGCCGACAGCAGCCGGAACCGGTCGTCGAGCCGGTCATACAGCTGCCCGATGGACAGCACCCGCAGCCGGACGGCGGCCAGCTCGATGCCGAGCGGGATGCCGTCGAGCCTGCGGACGATCCGTTCGACCACGCCGCGGTTGTCGTCGGTCAGCGTGAAGCCGGGCAGCACCGCGACCGCCCGGTCGGTGAACAGCCGCACCGCGTCCGACCCGGCGAGCGCGTCGGCGGCCGGATCCTGCTGGCCGGAGCCCGGCAGCGGCATCGGCGGGACGCCCATCGTCTGCTCGCCCACGATGCCGAGCGCCTGCCTGCTGGTGGCGAGAATGCGCAGGTCGGGGGCGGCGCGTAGCAGCTCCCCGGCCAGCACGGCGGTCTCGCCGAGCAGGTGCTCGCAGTTGTCGAGGACGAGCAGCGCCCGCCGGTCGCGCAGATGGTCGATGAGCACCCGCATCGGCGACCGGGACGTCCGATCCTGGATCTCCAGGGTGTCGATCACGGTCTGGACGAGGAGCTCGGAGTTCTGCAGGGCGGCGAGCTCGACCAGCCACACCCCGTCCGGGAACGCGCGCCGCACGTCGGCCGCCACCCGCGAGGCCAGCCTGGTCTTGCCGACGCCACCCGGGCCGGTGAGCGTCACCACCCGGGATCTGGTCAGCAGCTGGCGGACGTCGGCGATCTCTCGCCGGCGTCCCACGAAACTCGTCACCTCGGCCGGCAGCCGTCCCGGCCGATGCGTGCTGGAAGTCGCCGCAGTCATTCGCGCCTCGCGCCGGCCGCGGGTCACCCTGCGCGAACGCGCCCGGCCGACAAAACCCAGGTTATGCTCCGCCGTTTCCCGTCGCACGCTTATCCGTGCGACACCCGGACCTCAGGAGGCGGGGGCGGACGAGCGCGCGGCGGCCATGGGCGTCCGGCCGCGGGCGAGAAGCCAGGCCATCGCGGCGAACGCGGCGACCTGGAGGGGCCAGCCCATGAAGATCTTGCTCGCGCCGAGCCAGCCGACCTGGCCGGCCGCGTAGAGGGGGTACTGGACGACCACGCGGACGATGCACGGCAGGACCAGCAGCCAGGTGAGGCGCGAGCAGAGCCGGACGATCCCGGGATCGTTGCGCCAGGCGGTCGGATCGCCGGTGACCGAGCCGATGATGAAGCCCACCACCGGCCAGCGGACCACGATCGAGAAGATCATGGCGACCGCGTAGCCCCCGTTGTAGAGGATGCCGGGCAGGAAGGCGTCCTCGGCCTTGCCGGAGCGCATCGCGAAGAACGCGGCGATCGCGATGCCGAACAGGCTGTTGATCACGAACTGGGGGTTGGACTTCTGCGCCACCCGGACGATCAGCAGCAGCACGGCCGCGCCGACCGCGACCATCAGCGAAGGCTTGAGCTCGTCGGTGAGCACGTACGACAGGGTGAAGCACGCCGTCGGCACGGCCGCCTCGATCACGCCGCGAACCCCGCCCAGCGCCTTGGAGAGCTGCGCCCGCACCGCCGCCTCGACCGTCTCATGCGCATCCGCAGCCTCGGTGTCCTCCACGCCCGCAGCAGCCGCATCCTCGGCGGCACTGTCCGCGCTGGGCGCGGCCACGCCGGGTGCGTCTGCGGTGGTGGCGGTCGCGCTGGGGGCGTTCCCGGTGGTGGCGTCCGCGCGGGTGGGGTCGGCGCCCTTGGCGTCGGCTGTCTTGGCTCCGGCGGGGCCCGGGAGGGCGTCGTCGGGGGGTGGGACGGCGTCGCCTGCCTTGACCATGGCGTCGCCGGTCCGGAGCGCGGCGTCGCCGGCCGCGGATCGGTTCGTCTCAGCGCCCACGCCGTTCGTCTCCAGTTCTCTCACCTGAGGCCTCTCGCCCGCGCGCATCGGCCCCCGCCCGCGAAGGCGCCCGTGTCAGGAGCCGCCGCGCAGCTCGTAGCGGGGGTTGAACATGACCTTGCGCCCGTCCTGCACGCTCACCAGGCCCTCCGCGCGCAACCGGCGGCCCGGGTCGATCCCGGCGATCTTGCGCCGGCCCAGCCAGACCAGGTTGATCACGTCGGTGCCGTCGGAGAGCTCGGCCTCCAGCGCGGGCGCGCCGCCCCGGGGCCGCAGGGTCACGGTACGTAGCGTACCCGCGACGCAGTGCCGCTTGCGAGCGGCGCAGGCGGTGATGGGGGTCGCGCCCTCCTCGCCGGAGGTCTTCTGGAGGTCCTCGGCCTCCAGTTCGGCCTTGCTCGACGCCATACGGCGCAGGAAACGCCGCAGGCCACCGCGCTCTCGATCGGGCTCGGAACCATCACCGGTCTCCGGCGACGGCCCGGCCTGCACCTCGTCCATGATTCGAAGACTAAGGCATCCCCAAGCGAAACGAACCGCCCGGCTCTGAACGAATCAGGCCAAGTGCCATCACCTCATCCGATCACGGGAGGTGAGGGCCGCCGGCCGCGCGGCGCACCCGCCGAAGCATCCCAATTTCCCCGGGCGGGCCCCAGGATCATGCGCTGACGTCTACTTTGCCAAGGAGCGTCACTGTCCGTATGCGAACGCATACGGATGGAATTTCTCTCGACGTTCTCGACATTACGGGCCCCGACACGATGGCAGAGGACAGCATGCGGCGCAGGCACAGGGAGCGGAACTCCGGACGACGACGGCGGCGCCTCGCCGCGGTCGCCGCGGCGGGCGCCGTGGCGCTCTCCGCCGCGGGCGCGTCACTGGTGGCCTGCGGAGCCGGCCGCGCGCGTCCCGGCGGCGTGCCCGCGCTCGCCCCCGAGGATCCGCCCAGTACCGAGCGGCGGCCGGACACGATCAGCATCGCGCCGGCCGACGGCTCGGCGCGGGCCCGGCCGGACCGGGGCGTCACCGTCACCGCCGTGCGCGGCAGGCTCGGCAAGGTCGTCGTCCGGGCGAAGGGCGCCGCGGCCGCCGAGCCCGGCAGGCTGTCCGCCGACCGGCGGACGTGGCGGACGCGCTGGGCGCTCCGTCCCGCCACCGCCTACACCGTCACCAGCACCGGGACGGACGACGCGGGCGAGCCCACGACGGCGGTCAGCCGGTTCCGCACGCTGTCCCCGGCGGCCACGTTCGCGATCTCCGACGTCACGCCCCGGTCCGGCGAGCTGGTCGGCGTCGGGATGCCGCTCATCGTCACGTTCGACCGGACGATCACCGACCGGGCCGCCGTCGAGCGGTCGCTCGAAGTGCGGATGAGCGAACGCGTGCGGGGAGCCTGGAACTGGACGGGCGGGCGGCAGGTCGTCTTCCGGCCGCGGCGCTACTGGCCCGCGGGCCAGCGGGTCACCCTGGTCGCCCACACTGCCGGGGTGCGGGCCGCTCCCGGGGTGTTCGGAGCCGCCGCGGGGACGGGCGGCGCGGGGACGGGCGGCGCGTACACCAGCGGCGCGTACACCAGCGGGTTCCGTGTGGGCGCGGCCCGCGTCAGCACCGTCGACGTCCGCCGCCACCGCATGTCCGTCCGTGTCAACGGCGCCCTCGTCCGCAGCGTGGGCATCAGCGCGGGCAAGGGCGGGCGGCGCGCCTACACCACCACCAGCGGGGTGCATCTGGCCATGGGCAAGGGCGACCCGGTGATCATGACGTCGGGCTGGATGGGCGTCACCGACCGCGACGACCCGCGCTTCTACAAGCTCAAGGTGCGCCACGCGGTGCAGATCTCCAGCAGCGGCGAGTACGTGCACTCGGCGCCGTGGTCGATCGGTTCACAGGGACGCGAGAACGTCAGCCACGGATGCGTGAACGCGCCGCCGCCGTTCGCCCGGTGGTTCTACACCCATTCGCTCCGCGGCGACGTCATCACCGTGAAAGGCACCGACCGGCCCTTGGAGTGGACCAATGGCTGGGGTTTCTGGCAACTTCCGTGGAGCCGGTGGGTGGCGGGCAGTGCCCTCAAGCGCCCGGCACACGTCCGCCCGGCACACGTCCGCCTGGCGCACTGACGCCTGGCGCACTGAGCCGGCCGGGCCGGTGTTTCAGACGATCGGACGGCCCTTGCGGATGCGGCGGCGCACATCCCAGCGGTAGACGTTCCAGGGAAACTCGCGCATCGGCCGCGGCAGCACCTTGTTGATCCGGGCGGACGTGCGGACGTACTGGTCGAAGCGTGCCTGCTGACGCCTCGTCCACGTCACGCCCAGCTCGTCCCGGAATTCCTGCGGCAGGAAGCCGAGGGTCAGGAACCGGTTGAACGGCCCGAGGGCCAGCCGCACCGGAGCCGGGAGGAAGGCCATGTCGGTGAGGTCGAGCAGGTATCTGCGCGTGACGTCGTCCATCCGCACCTGGGTGAGCCCGTCCCGCCAGTACTCCTCGAACGCGGCGCGGTCGGCCGGCCACATGTCGTCGGTGACCTGGAGCGTGGTCCCGAACCGTGCGCCGTGCCGGTAGAAGTCGTCCCTCATCTGAGGGGTCGGCTCCCCGTACAGCTTGATGTAGATGTCCTCGGTGCCCCAGAACAGGCACGCGGCGACCCACAGCTGGAGGTCGCGGCTGAACGCGTTGTAGCCGACGGGGGCGCCCGGCTCCGACCGCACCTGGCGATGGGCCCGGTCGACCTCCCGGCGCATCGCCTCGCGTTCGGCCTCGCTGCCCTGCATCGCGACCATGATGTAGCTGAGGGTCGTCCGGAGCCGCTTGATCGGGTGCTTGTCCACCCGGCCGCTGTCGACCGTGCTCTCGGCCACGCCGCGGCCGACCGGCAACCGTGACAGCTGCATGATCACATTGGCGTTGGCCGCCCCGAGCGCGAAGCCGTTGACGGTCGCGCGCGCGATCTCGGGGATCTCGGGGACCGCGTGGCGGCGGGACACCTCGCCGGTCGGCACCATCGGGCCCTCACTTCCGGGACGCACGGGACGGATGTGCCCACCCTGTCAAAGTAAGTACTTGCTTGCAAGAGGACGCGCCGTCCGGCCCTTCTCGCGCGGCGGCCGATGAGTTTCGCTGAAGCCCGAAGTCTTTCTCTCAACGGATCTCCCAACGGATCCCCAACGAATCTCTCACCGCATCCTTCGCCGAGGAGGGCGACATGAAACTGGGCCTCCACCTGCCGATCGCCGGGCACGACGCATCCCCCGAGGTCATCGCGCACACCGCCGAGGAAGCCGAGCGGATCGGGCTCGACTCGGTCTGGACCTGGGAACGCCTGCTGCGGCCGACCGTCCCGATCGCGATGGGCGGGCCGGGCGGCCCGGTGATGGATCCGCCCGAGATGTTCGGCAGCGTCTACGACCCCCTGGAGACGCTGGCGTACGTCGCGGCCCGCACCACCCGCCTCACGCTCGGCACCAGCGTGATCGACTCGCTCTTCCAGAACCCCGTCATGCTCGCCCGCCGGATCGCCACCCTCGACAGGCTCAGCGGCGGCCGCCTCATCACGGGCATCGGCCAGGGCTGGATGGAACAGGAGTTCGCCGCCGCCGGCGTGCCCATGAGCCGGCGCGGCGCGGGCTTCGAGGAGCACATCCTCGCCATGCGCGCCGTCTGGGGCCCGAACCCGGTGAGCTTCGACGGCCGCCGCTACCAGATCCCCGAGTGCGAGATCGGGCCCAAGCCGGTCCGGCCGGACGGCCCGGCCCTGCTGATCGGCGCCGCCGCGCCGGCCTCGGTCGACCGGGCCGCGCGGCTCGGCATCGGGCTGACTCTCGTGATCTTCGACCCGGAGGCCACCCGCGAGACGATCGCCACGTTCCGTCGCACCGCCGAGGCCGCCGGCCATGACCCCGCCACGCTGCCCATCGCGATCCAGGTGAACGGAAGCGTCACCGCCAAGCCCCTCGACGAGCGCGCGCCGCTCACCGGATCGCCCGAACAGGTCGCGGCCGACCTGGCGACGCTGGACGCCGATCACGTCTTCTGGAACGACCCCATGACGCCCACGGACGAACAACTCCACAATCTCGGCCAATTGGTATCAAAATAGACAGACAACGTCCGGCACGTACAAATCTCCCGCGAGTCCGGATAACCGTGTGCAGGTCGTAATAACGAAAGGCCCCAAGACGCCACAGGAATAGGTAGTCTCCCCCATCGATCGCCCGTGGTAGAGCGAGGCATAGAGGGGGAAACGCCACATGACGGCCGCCAGCCGAGCACAGTCCATCACGCGTTGGACAGCCATAGCGTTCATGGCCACCGCGGTCCTGACCGCGACCGCCGGAGGCTTCGCCCAGTCCTACGCGGGCCTCTACCACTGGGCCCTGGAGCACGGGCTGCGCGGCTGGAAGGCCGAGTCCTTCCCCCTGCTCGTCGACCTGTTCATCATCGTCGGCGAGCTGGGGCTGTTCCTGCTGGCCATCGACGCCTTCGTGCTCCAGCGCCGGCGGCTGCTGAGCTGGCTGGACTTCGGCCTGCCGCTGTCGATCGCCCTCGCGGGCTGGACGGCCAGCCTGATCTTCAACGTCGGCCATGTCGGCGAGCGCGCCTTCTCCTACCAGGCCACCGCCGCCGTCCCGCCCATCGTGTCGATGCTCGGCCTCTTCGTCCTGCTGCGGACGCTCCACCGCTACGTCCAGGACGAGCCCGAACCCGAGCCCAAGCGCGATGCCCCGGACATCCGCGCGGTGGCCCTGCACCAGGTCACCCTCACGCCGATCCGCAACACCGGCCCGCTGTTCCAGGTCCGCGCCCGTCCGGAGCCGGCCCTGGAGCCCGGCGCCCCGCTGCCGGGCCGTAAGGCCGCCGCCGACGTCGGTGCCCCGGCCAAGCCGGTCACCGTGACCGAGACGAGCGCCCCCCGCGCCGAGAGCACCGCGTCCGCCAACGGCACGGGCAGTGTCAACGGCACGGCCGGCGTCAATGGCACGAGCGCCGCCAATGGCGTGGGCGCGCGCAACGGCGTGAGCGCGTCCCACGGCGCGAACGGCAAGCCGCAGCCCGCTCCGGCCGCGTTCGAGGAGGCCGTCCTGGCCCCCTCGGTCGTCATGAGCGGCGCGAACGGCGCGCGCGACGTGGCCGTCCTGCCGGAGACGGTCATGCCGGAGCCGGTCGCGCCGGACACCATCGAGCACCAGGACGCCGCCGCCCCTCCGGTCGACCAGGACGCCCTGCGCGCCGTGGTGATCGAGGCGCTGGAGCGGCACCAGGGAGATGTCGCGGCCACGCTCGCCGAGGTCACGAGCGAGGGCTACCGCTGCGACGAGGACGAGGTCCGGCGGATCAGCGCGAACCACTGGTTCCCCTACGCCGTCTACCGGCTGCTCGCCCGGCACGGCGGCGACGGCGAGACGGTCGCCCGCGTGCTCGCCGAGCGGGGCATCGACTTCGATCAGGCCTCGCTCGACGAACTCGTCCGTTCCTGGCGGGTCTAACCCGGGATCGGCACGGCGGCGCCCGAGACGTGGACGCGGGGGTCGCCGTCGCGGAGTTCCACCGTGAGGACGCCGGGGCGGCCCATGTCGTCGCCCTGGTGGAGGGTGAGCGTGGCGGCGGAGGCGACCATGCCGAGCTCCCGCAGGTACGCGCCGAACGCGGCCGCGGCGGCGCCGGTGGCCGGGTCCTCCACCACGCCGCCGACCGGGAACGGGTCGCGCACGTGGAAGACGTGCTCGGACTCGCGCCACACCAGCTGGACCGTGGTCAGGTCGTGCCCGGTCATGTACGCGGCGAGGCGGTCGAAGTCATAGTCCAGGTCGGCCAGGCGTTCGCGCGTGGCGGCGGCCAGGACGAGGTGGCGCGCGCCCGCGTACGCGAAGCGGGGCGGGAAGGCGGGGTCCAGATCGTGCTTGCCCCAGCGCAGGATGTCGAGGGCCTCTGAGAGGTCGGGCACCTCGTCCAGATGCGGCTCGACGCTCGTCAGGGTCGCCTGGAGAACGCCGTCGGCCTCGACCACCTCGACGGGAACCGTACCGGCCCGGGTGGCGAACGTCAGCTCGCCCGCGCCGATCCGCTCGGCCAGGGCGACGGCGGTCGCGACGGTGGCGTGCCCGCAGAACGACACCTCCGCCTTGGGGCTGAAGAAGCGGATCGTGAAGGCCCTGCCCGGCTCACCGAGGCCCTCCGGCGGCGCGGTGAGGAACGCGCTCTCCGAATAATTCAGGTCCGCCGCGATCGCGAGCATGGCCGCGTCGTCCAGCTCAGAGGCGTCCAGGACGATCCCCGCCGGGTTTCCGCCGGCGGGATCGGTCGCGAAGGCCGTGTAACGCAGCACCTCGCTGCTCAAGTTGGTCATGCCGATATCGAACACCATGAATCCACCCGTGATTCCGCCCACGATTCCACCGCGACGGGCCGCGCGGAGAAGGCCGCCTAGCTCCGGCCGGGGAGGCGGGAGCGGACGAGGTCGTAGAAGTAGCCGAGCTCGACGATCTTCATCAGCCGGGCGGTGACGATGTAGAGGAGCCCGCCCCCGATCCCCCCGATGAGCAGGGCCAGGAACGCCGAGAGCTGCTCGCCCGGCACCTGGCTGACGGCGAGGACGGTGGCCGCGGCGAACACCAGGGCGGGCAGGGCCGCCAGGTGCAGCTGGATCAGGGTGCGCAGGATCCGGCGGCCGTCCATGCCGCCCAGCCTCCGGCGCAGGACCAGCGCCGCGCCCACGCCGCCGAGCAGGTAGAAGATGCCGTACGAGAGCGGCAGGCCGATCACCACCTGCCGGGCCGGGACGAAGACCAGAAGCGCGAAGGCGGTGACGGCCTGGGCGATGCCGGCCGGGATCGCGATCAACCCGGGCGTCCGGGTGTCGCCGAGCGCGTAGAAGACGCGCATCAGCAGCTGGTGGAACGTGAACGGCACCACCATCACGGCGAACACCATGAGGATCAGGCCGATCCGGCGGGCGCCGTCCGGGGTGGTGCTCCCATGAGAGAAGATCGCGACCGCGCCGGGGACCCCGAAGGCGAACATGCCGGCCGACAGGGGCACCAGCAGCGCGCAGGCCAGGCGGAACCCCCGGGAGAGGTCCGCGCGGACGAGGTCCCGGCGGCCGTCGGTGACGTGGGAGCTCATCCGGGGCAGGAGGGCCGTGATGACCGAGACCGCGATGACCGCGTACGGCAGTTGGAAGACGACCAGGGCGAACTTGTAGACCGCCAGGCCGCTGCCCTCCACCGGATGCCCGGCGGCCTCGGCGGCGCGGTCCCCGGCGCGGGTCGCCACGTTCGCCGTCACGAGGACCCCGGCCTGCACGACGACCACGTACACCATCATCCAGACGGCCGTGCGCACCGCCTCGCCGAAGCCCGACCCGCGCAGGTCGAACCGCGGCCGCCAGCGGAACCCGGCGGTCCAGAGCGTCCAGGCGAGGATCGCGCTCTGCACGATCGTGCCGAACGCCGAGCCCAGCGCGAGCGCGGTCAACTGGCCGTCGGTGACGGTCTCGGCGGTCCGGCCCGCCCCGGCGAGCCACAGGTAGAACAGGGCGGCGGCCATCGTGATGAGGTTGTTGGCGACCGGCGCCCACATCGCCGCGCCGAAACGGTGCCGCACGTTCAGCATCGTGCCGCTGACGCCGCTCACCCCGATGAAGAACACCTGGATCAGCAGCAGCCTGGTGAGCAGCACCGTGACGTCGCGCTGCCGCCCCTCGTACTCGCCCGCGTACAACGAGATCAGCCAGTCGGCGCACAGCACCGCGACCACCGTCAGGACGAGCAGCGCGAAGAAGACGGCCGTGAAGAGCCGCTGCTCGGTGGCGGTTCCGCCGTCCTCGTCGCGCTTGCGCCGTTTGACCAGGAACGGAACGAAGACGCTGGCGAGCATGCCGCCGAGCAGCAGCTCGTAGACCGTGTAGGGGATCATCTCGGCGGCCTGGTAGGCGTCGCCGAGCAGCGCCGTGCCGAGGGCCGCGCCGATCGTGACCGTGCGCAGGAAGCCGGTGGCACGGGAGAAGACCGTGCCGATCGCCATGACGGCGCTGGAGTGGGCGACGCCGGGCGGGGGCCGCTGCGCGGCGGTGCCGATCTCATCGCCCTCGGAACCGGGCCGGTCGGCGGTGCCCGGATCGTGGACGTCGGCGGGGTCGTGGACCGTGGTCAGGCCGAGCTCGGGATCGGTGGGCGGCTCGGCGCGCTCGACCGCGTCGAGGATCTCCGGCATGCGCTGCCGATCGCCGTTGGCGCCCCGCACCGGCATCACCCCATAAACCCCGTCATATGAAGTATGCCGGAACGTGCCGCGGACGGCCCGGGATCCGACCCTGTACTCCGCTGCTAAGAACGCCCCGGATTTTCTGTTCTGTCGCAGCTAGCGCACGCCGTTCGCGCCCGGCCACCATGACCTGCGCCCATGAGTACATTTCCGTACTTCTGAAAGGCATTTCATGAGAAGAGCGATTCCCCTGGCCGCCGCCGTGCTGGTCGTCACGGCGGGAGCGGCGCCCGTGACCGCCTCGGCCGGGGAGACCCGCGCCGCGGAACGGACCGAGACCCCGGTCGTCTCCAGCTCGCCGATCACCGAGGTCACCGAGTCGGCCGTCCGGGTGAAGATCCCGCTGCCCGACTCCGCCGGCCCCCACCCGGAGGCCTGCGACTGGCTGTCGTACCTGCGGTTCCGGCACAAGGACGGACCGGCCGCGTCCGCCCAGTCGGCCAAGATCCTGGTGGCCCAGCCGGGCGTCCTGGAGGGTGCCGGCGCGTTCAACAGCGTCGCGCGCAACACCGTCGCGGAGGCGGCGAGGAACGGGAAGTACGTCGAGTTCTGGGCCCTGGACCGGCGTTCCAACTGCCTGGAGGACAACACCGGCGTGCTGGCGGGTCTCGCCGCCGGTGACGCCCACCTCGCGGTCGACTACTACTACCGGAAGAAGGAGGTCGGTGGACGCGCCTTCGCCGGTTACCAGACCAACGACCAGGTGAAGTGGCTCCAGAACGTGGGCCTGGCGCAGACGATCCGCGACCAGTACGACCTCATGGCGGCCGAACTCCCCGACCAGGCGCAGCGCAAGAGCAAAATGTTGTGCGGCGGGCACTCGCTGGGCGGGGTGCTCACCGGCTTCTTCGCCAAATGGGACTTCGACGGCGACCGCTCCACCACCGCCGACGCCGGATACAACCAGTGCTCCGGCTACTTCGCCCTCGACACCCGCATCCAGACGGGCCTCCCCGGCCTCGAAGGCCAGATCCCGACGGACCTGATCCCGCTCATCAAGTTCGGGGCGGACGCGGTGAAGGCCGGGCTGGAGAACGGGATCGTCCCGCGCACGCTCTCGGCCCCGGCGGTCATCAACTCCGAGACGATGAACCTGCTGTCGATCGCGGGTCTGGCCGCCCGGCTCGCCCCCGGCGGCCGGTCCGACCTGGCGACCTACATCCCGGCGAGCTTCAACACCGACGCCACCTACCGGCTGCTGTTCTCCAAGGACCTGGCGACCTTCGTCAAGGGCTCGCCGACCGTGAAGGACTTCAAGTTCACCAACGCGGCGGCGCTCGGCGCCCTGATGGACGACGACTCCGAGCCTCTGGCGTTCCTGCAGACCAGCCTCGGCTTCTTCGACGGCGGCCGGATCGTCGACAAGGACTTCCCCGTGCCGAACGACCTGGCCAAGGCCGGGATGCCGTTCCTGCGCAACCTGCTCGGCACGGAGAACAAGGCCATCCCGGACGAGCCGGACGGCCCGCTCTACACCTGGCGCAACTACGACGACGTCGCCGGCCTCACGTACAAGTCCAAGGACGGCACCCTCTTCACCACGCCCGAGACGGAGGTCACCGACATCGGTGAGCTGGCCCGCAGCCTGGCCGAGCATCCGCTGGACTTCACCGAGGACTACTTCCCCACCAAGATGATCACCGATATCGCCCTGGCCTCGGCCCCCGGCATCGCCGATCCCGCCGTCCACGAGGGCGGCATCAAGGCCAACCCGACCATCAACCTGGAGGGCGGGGACGGCATCGGCTTCAGTGACCCGCAACCGGGCGACGTGATCGCGCCCGGCTACCAGCACCTCGACGTGCTGACCGCCGCCGCGGCGCAGAACGGCGGCAAGCCGGAGCTCATCTCGACGAGCCTGGCCCGCTTCGCCACCGGCTGACCCGGCCGGGCCGGGGGCCGATCGGGTGATCTTCATATTGTCGTGAAACTGGTGAACTTCATTGAGTTGATAGGGTTTCGTGACATCGCTCCACCCGATCGGCCTCCGGAGGCGCCGCGTGACGACGCCGTCAGACACCCAGCCGCCGGGCGCCCGGCCATCCGACGGCCGAACTTCTGACGCCCGGCCGGCAGACCCGTACGACGAGACACTGCTGCGGTTCGTCGAGCGCTTCGCGATCGTGCTGAACGAGAGCGGGATGCCGCGCATGCCCGCCCGTGTCTTCGCCTTCGTCCTGGCCGACGACGCCGAGACCTACACCGCCGCCGAACTGGCCGCCGGCCTGCGGGTCAGCCCGGCCGCGATCTCCAGCGCCGTCCGCCACCTCATGCAGACCGGGCTGCTCGGCCGCGAACGCCGCCGGGGCGAACGCGTCGACCACTACCGGGTCTACGACGACGACGTGTGGTCGGCGATACTCCGGCAGCGCGAGCCCATGCTCCGCCGCAACGAGGAGTTCCTGACCGAGGGCGCCGAGATGCTCGACCCGGCGCGGCCGGGCGGTCACCGGGTCCGCGAGACCCTGGAGTTCTACCGGTTCGCGCGAGCCGAGTCGCCGCGCATGATCGAGCGCTGGCAGGAGCACCGTCGCAAGCACCGGCTCGATCTCGAAGCCGGGGAAGACTCCGCCTGACCCGCACGGCGAACTGACCCGCACGGCGAAACGGGGCGGCCGCAGCCGCCCCGCTCCGTTTTCCCTGTGACCGGTGAGATGTGGCCGGTCAGACGCCCACCGCCGCCACCGCGGGGGTCCGGGTCACCCGGCGTGCCGCGCCGAGGGCCGTGCCCAGGGTGAGGAGCACCGACAGCACGATCACCCCCGTGTACACGGCCGGGCCGCCCTCGGGCAGGGCCGAGCCGAGCCGGACACTGGCGTACGGGAGGATCGTGAACAACGAGGCGACCGTTCCCAGCAGGACGCCGGTCACCGTCAGCACCGCGCCCTCCAGCGCCACCATGCCGAGCACCTGGCGGCGGGTGGAGCCCGCCAGCCGCTGCTGGCCGAACTCCCTGCCGCGGTACGTGGTCGCCGCGAGCAGCGTGTTGACCAGCATGATCGCGGCGAAGACCACGATCATCCCGATAACCACGAGGTTGAGCGTCTCGATGTTCTTCTGCTCCACGCTCTTGGCCAGCCCCGCCGCCTCCAGCGCCGCGTTCTCCGTGCTCTGCATGTAGAGCGTGCCCGTGGCGATGGCCGTGAACAGGACGATCGGGGTGAGCGCACCGGCCAGCTGACCCGTCCGCTGCCGCAGGTTGCACACCGCCAGGTGACCGGTCACGCCGCCCAGCCGTTCCACTGGCCCGGCCAGCAGGGCGACGACCCGGCGGAGGATGACCGGGCCGATCAGCGCCAGGCCGATGGCGACGCAGATGTCGGCCTGCCCCGCGGTGGACATCGCGTCACTGCCCTCGCCCCGCATCGCGGTCGCGGTGACGACCGCCAGATCGAGCCCGAGGAGCAGGAACAGGGCGGCCCCGGCGACGCGCTTCTTGCTCATCCGGCCCTGGTCGAGGGCCGCGTCCGCCAGCGCCTCGGTCACCCGCACCCGGGCGGCCCGCCGCACCGCGATCAGCGCCGCGCCGACGGACGCGACGAACGTGATGGCCAGCCCCATCGGGACCGCGAGCGGCCCGAAGACGTACGAGACGTCCCCGTCCACCTGCCCGGTCGAGATCAGCAGCTCCAGCAGGCCCCGGCCCGCCAGCGCCCCCGGCACGACCGCGAGCGCGACGGCCGCCACCGCCAGCATCGCCGCCTCACCGACGATCATCCGGCGCAGCTGCGCCGGCGTGGCACCGACGCTCTTCAGCAGGGCGATCTCCTCGGCCCGCTGCCGGACCGACAGGGTCAGCGTGGACGCCACGGCGAAGACCACCAGCAGCAGGCCCCAGCCGCCGACCACGCTCGCCACCGTGACCATGGTCTCCCGCCCGGTCCCCGACGCCCCGCCGAGCAGCGCGGTGTCGTACATGGAGCCGAACGTCATCAGGATCGACGCGCCGAGGAACATCGACAGGAACGCGGCGGCGAAACCGCCCGCACGGAACCGCAGGGTTCTGAAGGCGAGCCCGGCCATCACGCCACCGCCGGGATCATCGCGTCGGACAGGTGGGTCATGCGCTCGGCGACCGCCTCGGCCGTCGGCGCGGCCATCCGGCCGACGATCCGGCCGTCGGCGAGGAAGACCACCGAGTCGGCGTACGAGGCCGCCACCGGGTCGTGGGTCACCATGACCACCGTCTGGCCGTGCGCGCGCACCGCCTCCTGCAGGAGCGCCAGCACGTCCCGCGCGCTCCGCGTGTCGAGCGCCCCGGTCGGCTCGTCGCCGAAGAGCACGCTCGGCCGCGTGACCAGCGCCCGTGCGATCGCCACCCGCTGCTGCTGCCCGCCGGACAACTCCGACGGCCGGTGGTGCAGCCGCTCCCCGAGCCCGACGCGGGCCAGCACGGCGCGGGCCAGTTCGGGATCGGCCCTCCGGCCGGCGAGCTTCAGCGGCAACGTCACGTTCTGCATGACCGTCAGCGCCGGCAACAGGTTGAACTGCTGGAAGACGAACCCGATCCGCTCCCGCCGGAACCTCGTCAGCGCCGCCTCGTTCCGTCCGGCCAGTTCCTCGCCGTCCACGAACACCCGGCCGGCGGTCGGCTGGTCGAGCCCCGCCGCGCAGTGCAGGAACGTGCTCTTGCCCGAACCGGACGGGCCCATGACCGCGGTGAACGACCCTGTGGGCAGGGCGAGCGAGACGCCGTCCAACGCGTTCACCTGATTGCCCTCGACGCCGTAGACCCTGCTCACCGACTCCAGCCGGAGCGCCTCCGGCGAGCCGATGCGCTCCACTCCCTTTCGCCCGAACATCCCGTACCTCCGCGTAGTCCCGCGCGCCTCTCGCGCCGTCAGGTACGAAGCTATGAGCGCAGGAACACCGGGCACATGGACCCACCACGCCAACCGAGGTGGGCAAAACCCCACCCCGGCCGGAGGGGTCACGCTTCGTCGCGTTCGGCCTTCCAGCGTTCGATGAGGGCGGGGAGCTCCTGGAGCAGGTACGCGTAGAACTCCTGCATCTGGGTCAGCCGCCTGCCGGGGAGGCTGTCCGCACCGACCACGTCCAGGCCGTCGGCGGCAGCCCGCATGAAGGCGTCCAGGACCGCGTTCTGGCTGGTGTAGAGCGTCGTCCACGCGTTGTCGCGGAAGCGGTAGTGCTCGCGGCGGCTGCCCGGCGCCGGGACGCGCTCGATGAGCCCCGCCTGGGTGAGCATCTTGATCGCTCCGGACACGCCGCCCGAGCTGATCCCGAGCCGCTCGCTCAGCTCCCCCGCCGTGACGCTGTCCTCCTCCGCGAACAGGAACGCCGCCATCACCCGCGCCGCCGACTTCTGCATCCCCGCCTGCGCCACGACCAAGGCAAGCTGCTCCGCCGCCGCACTCGTGTCCGCCATGGTCACACCCCCCATCCCGATGTACGCAGAGAAGTTTAGCAGCTCAGAGTTTTCAGGAATCTCTGAAGTCTCTGATATCGTTCAGGCCATGAACGCGGCGATCGAGCTCCAGGAGCTCTCCAAGACCTACGGGTCCCGGCGTGGCCTCGCGGGGCTCTCCCTCCAGGTGGACGAGGGCGAGGTGTTCGGCTACCTCGGCCCGAACGGCGCCGGGAAGTCCACGACGATCCGCCTGCTGCTGGACCTGATCCGGCCCACGGGCGGCACCGTCCGGGTGCTCGGCCTCGACCCCCGGGCAGACGCCGTCGAGCTGCACCGACGGATCGGTTACCTGGCCGGTGACTTCGTGGTCGACGGCAGGCAGAAGGTCTCTGAGTGCCTGGCCTTCCTCGGCGACCTGCGCGGCGGCGTGCCGCAAACCCGGATCGACGAGCTGGCCGAACGCCTCCAGCTCGACACGCACGCACGGATCAAGAGCCTGTCCAAGGGCAACCGGCAGAAGGTCGGGCTCGTCCAGGCGTTCATGCACCGTCCCGAGCTGCTGATCCTGGACGAGCCGACCTCCGGGCTCGACCCGCTGGTGCAGCAGACGTTCCTCGACCTGGTCCGCGAGGCCAAGGCCGCCGGGCAGACGGTCTTCATGTCGTCGCACATCATGAGCGAGGTCGAGGCCGTCGCCGACCGCGTCGCGATCATCCGGGAGGGCCGGCTGGTCGCCCTCGACACCGTGGCCGAACTGCGGTCCCGCTCCTACCTCCGAGTCCGGATCACCTTCGCGGAGCAGGTCGACCCGCGGGAGTTCGAACTGCCCGGGGTCACCGGCCTGACGGTCGACGGAACGACCCTCGCCTGCCGCGTCGACGGCGACCCCGATCCCCTGATCAAGGCCGCCGCCCGGTACACCGTCCGCCGGCTCAGCGTCGAGGGCGCCGACCTCGAAGACCTCTTCTTCACCTACTACAACGGCGAGGAGCCCGGCCATGCCGCGTAACGCCTTCACCAAGACCCTCTGGGACAACCGCCGGGTGCTCGTCGCCTGGATCACGGCCACCACGCTGGTCGCGCTGATGTACTCCGGCTTCTATCCCCAGATCAGCGGCGGCTCCCTGGCGGACGCGGCCGACGGCATGCCCGCGTCGATGCGCGAGGCGTTCAACCTGGACGACCTCACCTCGGCGGCCGGCTACCTGCAGTCGAGCCCGTTCGGCATCCTCGTGCCGCTCCTCGTGATGTTCTACGGTGCGGCCACCGGCGCACGGATGATCTCGGCGGACGAGGAGAGCGGCTATCTGGACCTGCTGCTGGCCCACCCGCTGGGCCGCACCCGCCTCCTCCTCCAGCGCTTCGCCGCCCTCGCCACCGGCTCGGTCCTCATCGCGGGCGTGGTCCTGCTGTCCATGCTCGCCATCCGCGGCGGCGCCGAACTGGACGCCATCACCCCCGCGCAGTTCACCGCCCAATGCCTGAGCCTGGCGCTGCTCTCGATCACCTTCGGGGCACTCGCCATCGCCTTGGGCGCCGCTTTCAGCAGGGGCCGCGCCCTGGTCTTCGGGGTCACCGGCGGCGCGGGCGTCCTCGCCTACGCCGTCAACAGCTTCGCCCCGGTGATCAGCGCCGGCTGGCTGCGGAAGGTCTCGCCGTTCTACTACTACATCGGCGGCGAGCCGTTGAAGAACGGCTTCCAGTGGGGCCACTTGGCGATCCTCGCCGCCATCTCGCTGATCCTCGTCACGGCCGGAACCTGGACGTTCAACCGCCGGGACATCGCCGCCTGACCACGTGACCGGTCTTTCCCGAATGGTCGTAGACTCGCGTTCAGCCATGAGCACTCCCACCGAGACCTCCTTCAACGCCTCCGAGCAGCTGCTCGAGGCGTTCAAGGCGCTCGCCAACCCTGTGCGGCTCCAGCTGCTCCAGTGGTTGCGCGACCCCGAGGCCCACTTCCCCGTGCACGAGGGGATCGCCGACCCGCACGAGGTCGGCGTGTGCGTCAGCCACATCCAGGCCAAGACCGGGCTCGCGCAGTCGACCGTCTCCGCCTACATGGCCTCGTTGCAGCGCGCCGGGCTGGTGCGCTCCACCCGCGTCGGCAAGTGGACGCACTACAAGCGCGACGAGGAACGCATCGCCCAGCTCGTCGAGCTCATGGGCCGCTCGCTTTAGATGAGGTAGCGCAGCCACAGATAGGGCGTCGCCAGGGCCACCGACACCAGAGTGACGACCAGCCCGTACTTGGTGAACTGCCAGAAGCTGATGGGCGTCCCGTTGCGGGCGGCGATGCCGAGGACGACCACGTTGGCACTGGCACCGATGGCGGTGGCGTTGCCGCCCAGGTCGGCGCCCAGCGCGAGCGCCCACCACAGCACGTCCGCCTCACCGCCGCCGTGCTGCTGGGCGAGGTCGGCGACGATGGGGCTCATGGTGGCGACGTACGGGATGTTGTCCACGATCGCCGAGAGCCCGGCCGACCCCCACAGCATGACCATCGTGGCGAAGCCCAGCCGTCCCTCCGAGGCGTCGGCCGCGGCCCGGGAGACGTCACCGATCACACCGGCCTCGACCAGGCCGCCGACCATGACGAACAGGCCGGCGAAGAAGACCAGGGTGGGCCACTCCACCTCGTCCAGCGCCTGCTCGGTGGTGACCCTGGTGGTGGCGACCAGCAGCCCCGCGCCCAGCAGCGCGACGACGGACGGCTCGTAGTGCAGCACCGGATGCAGCACGAACGCGACGATCACCAGCCCCAGCACGGCCAGCCCGTGGACGAGCAGCCGCCCGTCCTTGATCGCCTCGCGTTCGTCCAGCGCCAGGACCTTCTCGGCGAGCTCGGGGTCGTACCGGAAGGCGGACCGGAAGAGCACCCGGCACAGCAGGCAGAAGACCACCGTCAGCACGACCACGAACGGGGTGAGGTGGACCAGGAAGTCGTTGAACGACAGGCCGGCACGGCTCGCGATGATGATGTTGGGCGGATCGCCGATGAGGGTGGCGGTGCCGCCGATGTTGGACGCCATCACCTCGGCGATGAGGTACGGCGCGGGGGGCAGGGCCAGCCGGTCGCACACGAGGAAGGTGACCGGCGCGACCAGGAGCACGGTCGTCACGTTGTCGAGCAGCGCCGACGCGGCCGCGGTGATGACGACGAGCCGCACCATGAGGCCGTACGGCCGGCCCCGCGCCGCCTTGGCCGTCCGGATCGCCAGGAACTCGAACAGGCCGGTCTGCCGCAGCACCGAAACGATCACCATCATGCCCAGCAGCAGGAAGATGACGTTCCAGTCGATCCCGGTCGCCTCGGTGAAGAACGCGGCCTCGGCGTCGGTGATGTGCAGCAGCAGCATCAGGGCCGCGCCGCCGAGGGCGACCGCGGTCCGGTGGATCCGTTCCGACGCGATCAGCACGTAGGCGATCACGAAGATCACGATTGCGGCGATCAAGGTTCCTCCTGGTCGGCGGCGGACGTGCCGACCAGACTTCCCGGCTCACCGGTCCCGACTTTAACGGGATTCCGACGCCGCATCCAGCGTCGCAGGCCCGCCTCCCGACATCCGCGTCAGGACAGGGCGGACAGCCGGGGAGAGGGCCGTTGGGCCACCCTGGCGGCGCGGAGACGATCCTCTGCGAAGTGAGCGGCGTTGAGCACCGACAACACGATGACCGTGGTGTTGCGGAGGGCGTCGCGAGTGGTGGTGCACGCCGCGTCGTCGCCGGTGCCCACGACGCCGTGCGCGGGGACGCAGGTCTTGCATCCCTCGGCCGCGTACTCGATGTTGAGTGCGAGCCTCAGGGCCATCTCGGCGAGGAGCTGCCTGCGCTCCCAGGCGATCGGGGCCGCCCCCGCGCTGTGCAGGATGACCCGCTGGGCTATCTCACGGCTCTCATGGGCGATCTCCAGCAGCTGATGCGTCGCGACCACACCCGTCGAGTGTCCGTCCAGGCAGGCGAGCAGTGCCTGGCCAAGATCAGCGAGTGCGAGTGCCTGGGCTTGCTCATTCATGGCGGCGTCTCCGAATCCCCCCGACCCGAGCAGCCTTCGAAAAGGCTCTCACACAACGCCGCACCGCGCCCGAATTCCGAACGGCTCGCTGGTCGTCCCGGCACCCGAGTCTATCCCCGGCGCCACGGAAAGGGTGCCGCGGACACTGTCCCCTCGCAGGGCGGCCGGGCGGCCGGGACGCAAGATCGGCGAGAATGGGGCCATGGACGTGGTACCGGAGGACTGGCAGCGGGCGCTGGCGATCGTGGCGCATCCCGACGATCTGGAGTACGGGGCGTCGGCGGCGGTCGCCAGGTGGACCGCGCAGGGCAAGACCGTGGTCCAGGTGCTCGCCACGCGCGGCGAGGCGGGGATCGACTCCATGGACCCGGACGACGTGCGGGCCGTCCGGACCCGGGAGCAGATCGAGGCGGCCCGGCGGGTCGGCGTCGACACGGTCGAGTTCCTCGACCTGGCGGACGGCGTGCTGGAGTACGGGTTGCCGCTGCGGCGCCTGCTCGCGGGGGCGATCCGGCGCCACCGGCCCGAGGTGGTCGTCTCGATCAACTTCCGCGAGACCTGGCCCGGCGGCGCCGGCTTCAACATGGCCGATCACCGGGTGCTGGGCCTGGCCGTGGCCGACGCCGTCCGGGACGCGGCCAACCGCTGGGTGTTCCGCGACCTCGAACTGGAGCCGTGGCAGGGCGTTCGGTTCGCGCTGTTCGGCGCGTCGCCGCAGGCCGCGCACTACGTGGACGTCACCGGCCAGCTGGACGCGGGCATCGCCTCGCTCCAGGCCCACAAGGTCTACTTCGAGAACCTGGGCGACGGGTTCGACCCCGCGGCCTTCCTCACCGAGATGGCCTCTGACCAGGTGGAGGGCGTGACCCACGCCGTCACGTTCGAGCTGATCGAGCTCTGACTCCGGCGGACGGCGGACGGACCTCAGTGCCTGGCGGTCGGCCGCCGGCCCTTGTTGGACTTGTTGCGCTTGCGGCCACGGCGTTTGCGGGTGCGCTTCGACATGGCTCGATTGAGCACCCGCCGGGGCCGTCCGGCAAGGCCCAAATGTGACTCAGGCCACTATCAGCCGCGCCAGTGCGGTGGCCACGGCGGCGGCGACCAGCACGACGATCATCGGGGCCTTGAGGGCGACCGCGGCGATTGCGGCGCCCACTCCGGCGAGCTTGGCGTCGACGTGGAAACCCTCGGTGCCGCCGAACGTGTCGTAGGCGACCAGGGCCGACAGCAGCACCGCGGGCAGCAGGACGATCACGGGGAGCGCCCAGGACGGCAGCTCGCGGCGTCCGAGGGCCGCGGGCCCGGCGCCCTTGATGACGAACGTGCCCACGGTCAGCAGCGCGATGGTCAGCCACACGGTCATTTGGCCACCTCTTCCTTCGTCGGCTCGCCGTCCCCCGGGTCGGGGGGCTCGTTCCGGTCGCGGCCGGGGATGAGTCCGATCAGGGCGACGGCGGACGCGGCGATCACCGGGACGCCCGGCGGCAGGAAGGACGCGCCCGCGAGGACGACCCCCACGGCCAGGAGGGCGGCGATCCGCGCCCGGGTGCCGCGCAGCTCGCCGCCGAGCAGCGCGATGTAGAACGCGGGGAAGATCCCATCGATCCCGAACGCGTCCGGATCGGGCAGCGTGTTGCCGACGAGGACGCCCAGCGCCGTGCCGCCGACCCAGCCGACGAACTGCACCGCGGTGGAGCCGAAGAGCAGGTTCCGGTCGTAGGCGCCGTCGTCCTTGCGGGCCAGGACGAGCCCCGCGTCCACGATCGCCTGCCCCTGTGCCGCCCGCCAGAGCCGGCCGCCCCGGAACGCGGGCGCGAAGCCGAAACCCATCGGCAGGAAGCGCGCGTTCATCAGCAGTCCCGCACCGGTCGCGGCGAACGCCCCGCCCCCGCCCGCCAGCACCCCCACCGCGGCGAACTGCGATCCGCCCGCGAACACGATCGCGGACATCACCACGGCGGCGGCCCCGCCGATGATGGGCGCGGCCAGCACGCCGAACGAGACCCCGAGCGTCAGGGTCGCGGGGAACACCGGGACGGCCCGGCGGGCCCCGGCTCGCAGCGTCGCGGACATGGGCGAGACCTCCGTAACCGTCTATCGCTGTTAGGTGGTTAGGTTCTCATCCTTCCCTCTCTGCCCGGAACATGCAAAAAGGCCGCCCACATTCTGTGGGCGGCCTCGTGCGAGACGTCGGGTCAGCGGACTTCAGTGATCTCCGGGCCGCGCTCGAAGGGGTTGAAGGTCTCGACGGCCTCCTCGTCCTCCTCCTCGCCCGCCTCGGAGAACTCCTTGGGGATCTCCAGCGGCAGCAGGTCGCGGGGCGGCATCGGCGACTCGTCGCGGACCACGACGATGTTGCGGAAGACGTCCTCGAGGACCTGCCACTGCTCCTCGTCCTCGATCGCGGCGCCCTGCACCACGGCCTGGAGGAACCAGCGCGGGCCGTCGACACCGATGAAGCGGATCAGCTGGGGGGCCCAGCCCTGCTCGATGAACTCGGCCGGGATCTGCTCCTTGACCTCGTCCGGCATCTCCGCGAGGACCTCTTCGGTCAGCGCCGCGGGGACCATCGCGATCAGCTCGGGACCGAACGGGCCCTCACCGTCCTGGGTCTGCCCCTGCGCCTCTTCCTCGATGTCCTTGGCGGTCTCGCGCCGGACGTCCTCCCAGATCCCGCTGCGCTTGGGAGCGGCGAACGCCTGCAGCTGCATGGCGCTCTCCTCGTACTGCACCAGGACCGCGACGGGCCGGCCGTCGAGGGGGTTGCCCTCCTCGTCGACCTCGGTGGCCTCGAAGTTGACCTGGAAACCAAGGCCGGGGGCGACCGGGACCTGCATGCACCCGAAGTCCAGACGCTGCAACTCGGGGTAGGACTCCTCGGAGTCCCACGGGCCGCCGTCACCCGGCGCGGCGCTCTCGGAAGCCCCGGCCTCGGCCCCGGCGGTCTCGTCCGCCTGCTCGTCGGTCAGCTCGGGCTCCGTAGCGGGCTCCTCAGCCTGCCGGCGACGTCCAAAAGCCACGACTCACGCTCCTTCTTCACTGTGCTCATTATCCGCGAATCCCCCCGTGGAGCCGAAACCATCGACTCCGCGGGCCGATCCGGGAAGCTCGGCGACCTCATGGAACACCGCCTGCTCCACACGCTGCACGACCATCTGCGCGATGCGATCGCCGCGCCGCAACCTGACCGTGGCACGGGGGTCGGTGTTCAGCAGGGTCACCATGATCTCACCCCGATAGCCGGCATCGACCGTACCGGGTGCATTGACAATGGTCACCCCAAACCTAGCGCCCAAACCGGACCGGGGGTGAATGAAAGCGGCATAGCCGTCCGGCAGCGCGATCGCGACCCCGGTCGGCACCACCGCGCGCTCTCCCGGCGGGAGTTCGACGTCGGCGGCGGCGACCAGATCGGCGCCCGCGTCACCGGCATGCGCGTACGACGGTACCGGCAGTTCCGGGTCGAGGCGCTTGATCAGCACATCCACCTTGCTCACACGCTCACCTCACGGGTCCGCCTCGGAAGAAGCCACCCGACCCTACCGAGACCCGGGTCCGTCGCCGGACCTGAAACGCCACCGTGGGAGAGTCCGGGCGCCCCTGGGGCACGTTCTTCTCGCCGCGACCTTACCCGCTCGGCGAAGGTGACCGGATGCGGCATGTTTAGCGGATCGGATGCACTGGAGCGCGTAGCGTCACTTCTGTCACTGCTCGTACATGCCGTACGAAAGGTCACGGCGATGCCAAGTCAGGTCACCCACCGGTCCCTCGACGGCATCCGGGTTCGATTGTCCGGTTTGCACGATCTATCCCATCCGTACACCTCGGTGGCCAGGATCGCCGCCGGCGACCGCCTGCACGAGATCTCCAGCGGCACCCGCGCGGACGCCCGCGCGTGGGCCGCCGACCTCGGGGTGGGCGCGTTCGGCCACGAGTTCAAGGTGCAGGGCGGCCACCTCCGGATCGGCCGCACGCGGATCACCGATCCGGACACCCGCGTCGCCGACCAGGTGCTCGCGGCCGTCTGGGAGGGCGACCGGCACGCGGTCTTCACGCACCTCTACCACGGCCGCCCCGCCGACGCGGTGGCGTTCTTCGCCGGGCTGCGCCTGGCCGAGCACGACGACGGCGTGGTCGCGGTGCCGCGCGGGCGCCGCGTGCGCCGGCCCGAGCCCGCCGAGCTGGTCAAGGAGGTCCCGGGCGTGGGCCTGCTGGAGATCACCGCGCTGACCGCGGCCACCCGCCGGCGGCTGCCGAAGTGGCGGGGCGCGAAGGTGGCGGGCGGCGAGCTCTTCCGCGACGACATCGACGGCCAGGGGCCCTACTTCCTGCTGGCCACACGTTCCCTGCTGGTCACCGTGCTGCCGGACGACGAGTACGTCGGCGCCGTGCCGGACCGGCTCGCCGGGCTGTCGGTCGAGGCGGTCCGCGGATGAGCGCCCTGCCGGCCGGGGTCGCCCTGGTGACCGTTCCGCTCGTGCTGCTCGGCTCCCTGGCCGGGCAGGTCGCGCGGCCGGGCCTGCTCGCCGCCGCGCTGCGCGCGCACCGCACGGTCCCCCGCGGCCTGGCGGTCGTGGTCGCGAGACTGGTGAGCGCGACGGAGGCCGTCCTGCTCGGCGCGGTGATCGTCGGCCTGGTCCGGTGGGAGCCGGTCCTCCTGCGCGTGGCGATGGCGTCCGCGGCGGCGCTGCTGACCCTCTACGCGCTGTATTCGGCGTACGTGACGCGGACGCGGCCGCACGGCGTGCCCTGCGGCTGCGCGGGCATCGAAACGCCGATGACGGGCTGGGTCGCAGCACGGGCGGGAATCCTCGGCCTCATCGCCCTGGCGGGGGCCGCCGTCGGCCCGCCACAGGAGTTGCGCCCCTCCGAGGTCTTCGTGTGCTGCGCCGCCGGCGTGGCGTTCACAGTGATCTCGTGGATCCTGCCGGAGTCCATGAGCTACGAAGGAGGCACGGCCCGGTGAGCTTCCAGACCAGCGCCCTGCTGCTCTCGTGGGCGGCGATCGTGCTGCTCGCCCTCGTCGTCGCCGGGCTCGTCCGGCAGGTGCACGCGCTGAACCAGGGCCCGCGAGCCGGGGAGAGCCCGCTCGGCCTCGCGCCGGGCACCCGCGCCCCCGGCTTCGACCGGCTCGGGCCCGGCCTGCTGCTCTTCCTGGACGTCGACTGCGGGGTCTGCGCGGAGGTGCTCGACGCGGCCGGGACGCTGGGCCGCCCCGTGCACGCGATCTTCGCGCATGCCGCCCCGGCGGCGCCCGGGGTCACCGTCCTCGCGAACGAGCGGGACGGGCTCTTCGACGACTACGCGGTCCCTGCCACACCGTTCGCCGTCCTCGTCGACGCGCGCGGCCGGGTGCGCGCCGCCGAGCCGGTGGGCTCCACCGAGGCGCTGCGCGAGCTGCTGGGTGACACGGGTTTGCTAGGTGACACGGAGGTGACCCGATGACCAGAACGTTGCGACTGGAAGACATCCCGCCGCTGCGCGGCCCGCGGCCGGAGGGTGCCGAACGGGTCCGCCGCCGCGCGCCGAGCGGATCGCACGACACCGGACCGGCCCGCCGCAACGTCCTGCGCGGTCTGGCCGCCACGGGCGCGTCGCTGGGGCTGACCATGCTCGGAGTCTTCCCGCAGGCACGGCAGGCGCTCGCCGCCGGATACAGCCTCGGCGGCGGCTACCAGATCTATGGCCGCTGCCCCTCCTACGCGGCCAACCACAACTGCTCTCCCGGCTGCGGCCCGAGCGTCGTGTGCCCGACGTGCTGCCGTACGTCCGGGAAGTACAAGGGCTACCACAAGTCCGGCAGATCTCACCCCGGCCAATACAGGCTCCGCCCCAACCAGTGCTACGGCGGAGGCTGGGACGGCTGGCTCTGGGCCTACTCGAAGCGCTGCGGCAACTGCCGTCGCGGGGTCACGTGGCGTTGTCACGACGGGTGGAAGAAGTCCAGCCGCGGCAGCTGGTACAAGACGATCTGCCGGAAGGCCACCCGGTGCCGCAACTGACGAGGGCGCGCTCCGCGTTCACCGAACCACTGCTTCCAGTCATCGGCCTGGCGCTGCTCGCGGTCGCGGCCGCCGCGCTGGAGGCGACGGTCCTGTGCTGGGCGTCGGTCGGCGCGCTGGCGGGTTTCGCGCTGTCGGGCTCGGTTTGAACGCGTAACTCGGAGGCCGTCCTCTTCTCGCCAGGTTGGCGAGCCCAGGTACGGCAGGGCGAGGTCCTTGCCGTCTTCTCCCTCGGGCTGCTGCTCGGGGGCAGTCTCAGCGCCCTGGTCGTCTGGCTGCTGTCCGGCCTGGCCGCGCCGCTGCCCCCCGCCGCCCGGACGGCCCTGATCATCGTGATCGCCGCCCTCGGCGCCGCCCGCGAACTCGGCCTGGTGACCATCCCGCTGCCGCAGAACGCCCGGCAGATCCCGCAGGAGGTGCTCCAACTCCGGCTGCGGCGCGGCTCGCTGCAATTCGGCTTCGAGCTGGGCACCGGCGTCCGCACCTACGTCTCGGCGAGCACCCCGTACGTTCTGGCCCTAGGTCTCCTGCTCAGCCACCAAGGTCTACTCCCGACGATCCTGGCAGGAACCGCGTTCGGCGCAGGCCGTGCCCTCAGCGCGGCGCTCACCCTCTGGTCACGCGACCCCGACCGCGCCGCCACGATCGCCGCCCGCATGACCTGGATCAAGAACACCACCGCCCTGACGACCGTCACCGCCCTGGCCGTCCTTTCGATCCCCTGACCGGGAACCTCCGGAGCACCTCGCCCGTCAACCTTCACGAGGAGGACCCGCGCTCTGGCCGCTGATGATCGCCGCGCTGCTGCGGCTCCTCGGCATGGCCGATCCCACCAGCGTCCTCGTCACCCTGGCGGCGGTCACCGTAGCGGCCCTGCTCCTCCTGGCCGCCGCACAGGTACTCGCGGCCCGCCACCAGGCACGCCCGTCCGCGATCCGGACGACACTCCGCGAACGCACCCTGCGCACGGCCTTCCTGCCGCAGCGCGACCCCGACGCGCCGGGCCGTCCCCGCCCCCGAGCCCCCGGCACGAAGATCACCCCCTGCTCCCGTTCGGCACCGTCGTGATGGCGGCGTTCGTCCTCCTCGCCGCCGGCGTCTACCTGCTCACCACCACGGCGTGGACGGCGGCCGAACGCGCCGTCCTCCACCGCCGCATCGTGACCGCCTAATCCGCCGGTGTCTTTCATACCGGCGATCCGGCGGATGGGGAGCGGGAGATCCTTGACGGCGGGGGTGGGGGCGGATTCTATGGAAACCGAATGGGATTCGGATCTTGCGAGGGTGGTGCGGTGTGGCGACCGGGATGCTCGAACCGACCGTCGATCTGTCGGACCTGCAGTTCTGGGGGCGGCCGCAGCGCGAGCGGCTGGCGGCCTTCGCGGCGCTGCGGGCCAAGGACGGGCCGACGTTCTTCCCCGAGCTCAAGCTGCCGTTCATCAGGCACGGGGCCGGTTACTACGCCCTCGTCCGGCACGCCGACGTGGTGGAGGCCAGCCGGCGGCCCGAGATCTTCAGCAGCGAGCCGTGCTCCAACAGCATCGCCGACCTGCCGAAGTACATGGCGCGCTACTTCGGCTCGATGATCAACATGGACGACCCGCGGCACGCCAAGATCCGGCGGATCGTGTCGCGGGCGTTCACACCTCGGGTGCTCGCCAAGCTGGAGGCCGATCTGCAAGCGACGGCGACGCGCATCGTCGATGAGCTGGACGGGCCGTGCGACTTCGTGACCGAGGTGGCGGCGCGGCTTCCGGTGCAGGTCATCTGCGACATGATGGGCATCCCCGAGCGTGAGCGCCCGATGGTGTACGACCGGACGAACATTGTTCTGGGGTTGGGGGATCCGGAGTACACCGGCGGACGGGAGTTCGTCAGCACGGGGATCACGCGCAGCGGCGTCCTCTATGGCCTGACCAGGGGCATGACGGCGGGGTACGAGCTCAACCACCTGGCCATGAAGCTGGCCCGCAAGCGGCGGCGGGAGCCGGGCGACGACCTGGTGTCGGCCCTGGTCACCGCCAATGTGGACGGCGAGTCACTGACCGACCAGGAGATCGGGTCGTTCTTCATCCTGCTCGTGGTGGCGGGCAACGAGACCACGCGCAACGCGATGTCGCACGGCCTCAAGCTGCTGACCGACAACCCCGAGCAGCGTGCTTTGCTGCTGGAGGACTTCGACGCGCACATCGGCGGCGCGGTCGAGGAGATCCTGCGGCTGGCGACGCCGGTCATCCAGTTCCGGCGGACGCTGACGCGCGACCACCTCATGAACGGGCAGCAGTACCTCACCGGCGACAAGGTCCTGCTCTTCTACAACTCGGCCAACCGCGACGAGGCCGTCTTCGCGAACCCCGACACGTTCGACATCACCCGCTCGCCGAACCCCCACGTCGCCTTCGGCGGCCCCGGCCCGCACTTCTGCATGGGCGCCAACCTGGCGCGGCGCGAGATCACCGTCATGTTCCGCGAGCTCTTCACCCGCGTGCAGGAGATCCGTGCCGCCGGCCGCCCCGACCGGCTCTTCTCCAACTTCATCAACGGGATCAAGCATCTCCCCTGCGCCTGGTGAGGCACCGTCAGGGTCTGTCGACCAGGTCGAGGACCGCTGAGAGGGACTCGATCTCGGGGCCCTCCCAGTTGACGGGCTCGAAGCGGTGGTGGACGGTGCCCTCGTCGAGGATGCGGACGGCGGTCATGCCCGCGGCGGTCGCGCCCGCGAGCTCGTCGCTGCCGCCGTCGCCGACGAAGAGGCAGTCGCCCGGGTCGACGCCGAGCCCCTCGCAGGCGAGCGCGAAGATGCGCGGGTCGGGCTTCTTGAGGCGGGCGGTGAAGCTGAAGACGGGCACCTGGATGTAGGGCGCGACCTCGACCGTGGACCACTCGTCGGGAAGCTCGTCCGTGCAGTCGCTGATGAGCGCGGTGCTGACGTCCCACTCGCGGAGCGTCCGCAGCGTGCTGACCGCGTCACGGCGGAGACCGCGGAACGCGCGTTCGCCGGTGCGGCGGATCTCGGTGGCGGCGGCCAGCTGCGCCTCGGAGGCGGGCACGCCCAGCCGGGTGGCGACGTCCGCCAGAGCGGTGGAGAAGTCGCCCATGGCGCCGACGCAGCGTTCGGACCAGGTCTGCCACCACAGCTCGCGGAATTCCTCCGCCGGGGCGCCGATCGCCTCGGCGACCGCCGAGATCGCCGCGACGCGTTCCTCGGGCGCGCTGGCCACGGTCAGGGTGCCGAAGAAGTCGAAGATGACAGCTTTGTAACGCACCACCGCAGCGTACCGGGGCTCACGCCACCGCGATGCCCTCGATCTCCAGGAGCCATTCCTCGCTGTAGATGCCGGTGATGATGATGGTGAGCGCGGGCCGGTGGTCGCCGAGCACCTCCGCGCGGATGCGGCTGTTGGCCTCCCGGTCGCGCCGGTCGGCCAGGAAGATCGTCACCTTCGCCAGGTCGCGCAACGTCAGGTCCGCCTCGGCGAGCACCCGTTCGACGTTGCGCCACGCCAGCCTGCACTGCCCCTCGAAGTCGTCCGGGAGGTCGCCGCCCCACGGTGGCTGGCCGCTGACGAACACCATCCGCCGGGCGCCGGTGACCACCGTGCCGTGGGTGTACGCGGCGGCCGGCTCGGGCAGTCCGGCGGGGTCAATGTTCTCGATCACGCGTGCTCACTTCCATGGCCATGAAGTAGACGCACTCTTCGGAGCCGTCGTTGGCGAAGGCGTGGACGGCGTCGCCCGCGTAGTACATGGCGTCGCCCGCGGTCAGCCGGTGCGGGACGCCGTCGATGGTGACGGTCAGCTCGCCGCGTTCGACCGCGACGTACTCCCGCGAGCCCGGCGCGTGGGCCGCGAACTCCCCCACGATCACCCGGGCGGGCACGGTGGTGCGGATGAACTCGAACTCCACGCCCGGCAACGTCGGCGACAGGATCCGCCGTTCCCAGCCCCCGTCCTGGCGCAGCGCGGGCTGGCCGGCGTGCCGCAGCACGATCACCCGGTCGGCGGCGGGCTCGTCGAGCAGCCGCGCGGCGGTGGTGCCCAGCGCGGTCGCCAGCCGGGCGAGCACCACCACCGTCGGCGCCTTCGCGCCGCGTTCCACGTCCGAGATCATGCTCCGGCTGACCCCGCTCGCCGCCGCGAGCGCGTCGAGGCTCACGCCGCGCGCCCGCCGCTCTCGCCGCAGCCGCCGGCCGAGATCGGCCAGCGAGAAGTCCGCCCCCTCCACGGACTCCACTATAGAGGAATATTTCCTCTATAGTCCGAGGCGCTCGGCCAGGCGGGCCCGGTGGTGGCGCGGCGGGCCCAGGAGGAGTTCGTTGCTCTTGGCGCGCTTGTAGTAGAGGTGCGCGTCGTGCTCCCAGGTGAAACCGATGCCGCCGTGCAGGAGCAGGTGGTCCTTGGCCACCTGGAAGTAGGCGCGGCCCAGGTAGGACTGTGCGAGGGCGGCGGCGACGGGCAGTTCGTCCGGGCTCTCGTCGGCGGTCCAGGCGGCGTAGCGGACGATCGATTCGGCTTGTTCGAGAGTGCAGTGCATGTCGGCGAGCTTGTGCTTCACGCCTTGGAACGAGCCGACGAAGCGGCCGAACTGCACCCGGAGCTTCGCGTACTCCACGATCACGTCGAGGCAGCGGCGGAGGCCGCCCAGTTGCTCGGCGGCGAGAGCGACGGAGACCAGGTCGAGGGCACGGGACACGACGCCGCTCGCGTCGGCGGGGCCGAACTGCCGCGCGGGCGTGCCGTCGAAGGCCAGCGTGGCCTGCGGGCGGGTGAGGTCGAGGGTGGTGAGGGGCGTGCGGGTGAGCCCGGAGGCGCCGGCGTCGACCGCGAAGAGCACGATGGGCCCGTCGCCGTCGAGAGCGGCGGCGAGGAGGACGAGATCGGCGTCCGCCCCGTTCAGGACGCGCGGGGCCGGGCCGGTGAGCTCGTAGCCGCCGGCGGCCTTGCGCGCGGCGGGCATCGGGTCGCCGGGCACGGGGATCGCGAACGTGGCGACGGTGCGGCCGGTGGCGACGGCAGGCAGCAGATCCTTGATCGCCGCGTCGTCGCCGGACTCCAGGAGGACGTTCGCGGCGAGGACGGCCGAGGCCAGGTAGGGGCTCGGGGTGAGCGCGGCGCCCAGCTCCTCCATGACGACCGCGACCTCGGCGTGCCCGGCTCCGGCGCCGCCGTGGGACTCGGGGACCACGAGCGCGGCGAGGTCGAGCTCGCCCGTCATGCGGCTCCAGACGTCCGCGTCGTAGGCGTCCGGCGACTCGGCGATCTCGCGGACCTTCGACATCGGGGCGGTGTCGGCGAGGAAGGCCCGGACGGACGCCGCCAGTTCCTGCTGGTCGTCGGTGCGGATCAGCTTCACTTGCCCGCCTCCTTCGCCTGGGTGCCGACCTTGAGATCGCGGAACGGGATCTCGCGATCGACCTGGGGCTCGCGCGGCAGCCCGAGGACGCGGTCACCGATGATGTTGCGCATGATCTCGTTGGTGCCGCCGCCGAGCGCCATGCCGGGGCCCCAGGCGAGCGCGCGGGAGATCCGGCCCTCGTCGTCGTAGGCGACCGTCCCCGGGCCGAGGATCTCGCTGGCGATGTCGGCACTGGACAACGTCAGGTCGGCGAGCAGCAGCTTGGCGATCGAGCCGCGCGCGCCCGGAAAGATCCCGGCCTTGACCTCCTGCGTGAGCCGGGCGTTGAAGAGGTCGAACGCCCGTTCCTGCAGGTAGAGGTCGATGAGCTGGTCGACCACGGCGGGATCGTCCAGCAGGCCCCGGTCGCGGGCGGCGCGCGACAGGGCCTCGAACGAGGCGGGGCGTTCGGTGCGGGCCGCGCCCATGCCGATCGACACGCGCTCGTGGAGCAGGGTGGTGACGGCGGCGGACCAGCCCTCGTTCACGGTGCCGACGACCTGGTCCGGCGCGACGCGGACGTCGTCGAAGAAGATCTCGTTGAAGTGCGACTCGCCGGTCATGTCGCGCAGCGGCCGGACGGTGACCCCGGGGTCGTGCATGTCGACGACGAACATCGTGATGCCCTTGTGCTTGGGCGCGTCCACGTCCGTCCGGGCGATGAGCAGGCCGTAGTCGGCCTGGCGCGCCACCGACGTCCACACCTTCTGCCCGTTGATCACCCAGGCGTCGCCGTCGAGGACGGCCCGCGTCTGCAGCGACGCCACGTCCGACCCGGCGCCCGGTTCGGAGAACATCTGGCACCAGATCTCCTCGCCGCGCAGCAGCGGCCGGATGTAGCGGGCCTTCTGCTCCTCGGTGCCGATCGACACCAGGGTCGGGCCGCACATGCCGAAGCCGATCCCGAAGACCCCGACCGGGAGGGTGACGTCGCGGGCGGCCTGCTGGAACGCCCGCTCCTCGGCGGCCGACAGGCCCTGCCCGCCGTACTCGGCGGGCCAGGTGATGCCGGAGTAGCCGGCGTCGTACAGCTTCGCCATGAACGCGCGGGCGGTGGCCAGGTCGGGCTCGCGGGGGAGATCGCCGGCGTTGGCGTCGAGCCAGGCTCGGGCGCGGCGGCCGTACTCGTCCAGATCCGTCACGGGGCGGCTCCTCGGCTCCTCGGGGAGAGGGATGTCAGCGAGTACTTACGCTAGTGCCTGCCCGGATAAAACGGAATGACGTTCGGTCAGGCCGGATCGAGGTCGGAGCCGCCGATCGCCGCGCCCGGCAGCGGTGTGCCGGGACGGGTGCGCAGGCCGTCCAGCATGAGCCCGGCGAGGCGTCCCGGGATCACCTCGGCCATCTCCGCGGGGATGTCGGCGGCCTGGTGGATGTGCACGCTGACCAGCATCCCGATGTCACCGGGACCGACGTCCTCGCGCATCACGCCGTCGGCCTGCGCCCCTTCGACCATGCGGGTGAGCAGCTCGGCGAACTCGCGGCGCGCCTCCGACACCGCCGGGTCCCGGCGGATCCTGGTGTGCAGTTCCGGATCGACCGTCGAGCTCAGCACGCCCATCCGCAGCTCGATACAGCGGTGGACGAACGAGCTCAGCGCGCTCCAGGCGTCGGGCCCCTCGTCCCACGCGCCCCGGGCCACCTCGACCACGCGCCGCAACGTGTGCGCGGAGATCCCGATCATGAGGTCGTCGCGCTCGGGAAAGCGCCGGTAGAGCGTGCCGATCCCCACCCCGGCCCGCTGCGCGATGTCCTCCAGCGGGGGCAGGGCGCCACGTTCGACGATCAGCTGCCGGCCGGCTTCGAGGATGCGATCCCGATTGCGCCGCGCGTCCGCTCGCAGTCCCGTCTCGCCCACATCGTCCACCTTCCAGACGGAGGATTTCCCTCCGCTTAAGTGGAGGATTTGCCTCCACCTAGGCTACAGTGGCGCCAAACGGAGGAAATTCCTCCACTTATCTCCCCAGGAGTTCCCATGCGCATCGGCCTGTTCGCCAACGAGCTGGGTGTCCCGCTGAACGACGTCGTGGCGGAGGTCGGCCAAGCCGCCGAGGCGGGCTTCGCCGGAGCCTGGATGGGCCAGCGGCCCGGCTGGGACGCCCTCACCACCCTCGCCGTGGCGGGACGCACGGCACCCGGGATCGAGCTCGGGACGGCCATCGTGCCGACCTACCCCCGCCATCCATTGGCCCTCGCGGCCCAGGCCCTGACCGTTCAGGCGGCCACGGGCAACCGGCTCACGCTCGGGCTCGGCGTGAGCCACCGCCCGATCATCGAGGGCCAGCTCGGCCTGCCGTTCGACCGGCCGCTCCGCCACCTGCGCGAGTACCTGTCCGCGCTGGCGCCGCTCCTGCGCGGCGAGAGCGTGGCGTACGAGGGCGAGACCCTGAAGGCGGCCGGAGCCGTCCAGGCACCGGGCGCAGAGCCGCCTTCCGTGCTGATCTCCGCCCTCGGTCCGGCCATGCTGCGGCTCGCCGGCGAGCTGACCGACGGCACCGTCACGGTCTGGACCGGCCCCGCGGTCCTCGACGCGCACATCGTCCCGACGATCACCAAGGCCGCGGCCGCCGCCGGACGGCCGGACCCGCGCGTGGTGACCTGCACGTTCGTCGGCGTCACCGCCGACCCGGACGGGCGCCGCGGCTGGGTCGCCGAGAACTTCGGCCACGCCGCGACCCTGCCCAGCTATCGCGCGATCATGGAGCGCGGCAACGCCGCCGGGCCGGCGGACACCGTGATCGTGGGCGACGAGGCGACCGTCGAGCGCGAGATCGCGCGGCTGGCCGAGGCCGGCGCCACCGATCTGGTCGCCATGCCACTACCCGGCGGCCCGCCAGGTGAGGTCCGCCACACCACCGAGTTCCTCGCCGCCCTCGCCCGTGCCTGACCAGCGCGGATAGTGCCCCGGGTCCAATCTCCGGCGGCGGCGCGGGAGCCCGCTTGGACCCGTGGTTCCTGTCGCCGCACCACCCGGCTCGCGAGCATGGACGACGGCCGGTGATCTTCCGGCCGCCCCATCCCGGACGACACGGAGGGACACCCCCATGCGTAGAACGGCCATCAGCTTCGCCGCCGCCGCGATCGCGGTGAGCGCCCTGGCGCCCGCCGCCCAGGCCGCGGAGACCGCCGTCGCGAAGCCGCTGCCCGCGAACTGGAACCTGAACAAGTACAAGCCCACGCAGGCCAAGGCCCAGGGCCGCACGGTCACCAAGGGCCGGATCATCACGGTGACCGGCATCCTGCGCGACACCACGCCGGGCGACATCGCCGTGGCGAAGCTGGACCTCTTCACCAACCCCAGGGGCATCGGACGGCCGGTCAAGACGTTCTCCGTCGACACCGCCAAGGGCAAGTCCTTCACGTGGAAGGTGCCCGGCACCGCCGTTACCAAGCTCTACGCGGTCAAGAGCCTGCGCTACACCGACAACAAGGTCGTGAAGACCAAGCCCATCCGCATCAAGTGACCCGACGGCGTGGGGCCGGGCGAGCAACCGGCCCCACGTCGTTGTTTCAGCGGGGTTGTCTTCAGCGAGGTCGTCTTCAGCGGGGCGGAGTCAGCCGGCGGGCGCGAGGGTGACGTCGACGACGAGGTCGACGGCTTCCTCGTCGAGCGCCAGGTCGGCGATGCGGCCGGCCGCGATCAGATCGCCCCGCGCGATCCGGCCCGCCTCGGCGCCCCGGACGACCGCCCGCGAGACGTCGGCGCGCATCGAGGCCCTGGCCTCCGACTTGGCCTTGCGCACCTGGCGCAGCGCCTCGGCGGTGGCGGCCAGCACGGCCGGTTCGCCGCCGGACGGCAGCTCGGCGACCTCGGGCCAGGAGGCGCGGTGGACCGAACCCTCGCGCCACCACGACCAGACCTCTTCGGTGACGTAGGGCAGGGCGGGCGCGAAGAGCCGCAGCATCACCGAGAGCGCCGTACGGAGGGCCACGCGGGCCGACTGGGCCTCAGGACCGTCGCCGTAGGCGCGGGTCTTGACCAGCTCCAGGTAGTCGTCGCAGAACTCCCAGAAGAACCGTTCCGTACGCTCCAGCGCCCGGGTGTAGTCGTACCCCTCGAACGCCTTGGTGGCCTCGTCGACGACGCCGGAGAGCGTGGCGAGCATCGCCAGGTCGAGCTGCTCGGTGACGGCGGCGCCGGGACCGATCTCGCCGAAGCCGAGGACGAACTTCGACGCGTTGAGGATCTTGATGGCGAGCCGGCGGCCGACCTTGATCTGGCCGGTGTCGAACGCGGTGTCGGTGCCGGGCCTGCCGTTGACGGCCCAGTAGCGGACCGCGTCCGAGCCGAACTCCTCCAGCAGCGCGATCGGCGTGACGACGTTGCCCTTGGACTTGGACATCTTCTTGCGGTCCGGGTCGAGGATCCAGCCCGACAGCGCGGTGTCGGTCCACGGCAGCGACCCGTGCTCCAGGTGCGCGCGGACGACGGTCGAGAACAGCCAGGTGCGGATGATGTCGTGCGCCTGCGCGCGCAGGTCGAACGGGAAGACCCGGGAGAAGAGATCGGGGTCGCGTTCCCAGCCGCCCGCGATCTGCGGGGTGAGCGAGGACGTGGCCCAGGTGTCCATCACGTCGGGATCGGCCGTGAAGCCGCCCGCCTTGCCACGCTGGTCCTCGCCGTAACCGGGCGGGACGTCGGACGTCGGGTCGACCGGCAGGCTCTCCTCGGCGGGGACGATCGGGTCGTCGTAGATCGGCTCGCCCGCGTCGTCCAGCCGGTACCAGACCGGGATCGGCACCCCGTAGAACCGCTGCCGCGAGATCAGCCAGTCGCCCGCCAGTCCCTCGACCCAGTTCTCGTAGCGGGCCTTCATGTAGGGCGGGTGCCAGACCAGCTCGCGTCCCCGCGCGAGGAGCTCCGCGCGTGTCCCGGCGTCGCGGCCGCCGTTGCGGATGTACCACTGGCGGGTGGTGACGATCTCGAGGGGCTTGCTGCCCTTCTCGTAGAACTTGACCGGCCGGGTGACCTTGCGCGGCTCGCCGTCCAGGTCGCCGGACTCGCGCAGCAGCTCGACGACGCGTTCCTTGGCGGAGAAGACCGTCTTGCCCGCCAGCTCGTCGTACGGGTGCGCCGGAACGCCCTGCGGCGGCTCGTTCACCAGCCGCCCGTCCCAGTCGATGATCGCGCGCGTCGGCAGGTCGAGCTCGCGCCACCACGTGACGTCGTTGATGTCGCCGAACGTGCAGATCATCGCGATGCCGGAGCCCTTGCCGGGCTCGGCCAGCCGGTGCGCGAGGACCGGGACCTCGACACCGAACAGCGGCGTCCGGACGGTGGTCCCGAACAGCTCCTGGTAGCGCTCGTCGTCGGGATGCGCGACCAGCGCGACGCACGCGGGCAGCAACTCCGGCCGCGTGGTCTCGATGTGGACCGGCCGCTCTTCCCCGTGGCCCTGCTTACCCGGGGACGACCCCAGACCCCGGAAACGCAATCGGTAGAACGCGCCGGGGTGGTCGCGGTCCTCCAGCTCGGCCTGGGCGACCGCCGTCCGGAACGTGACGTCCCAGAGCGTCGGCGCCTCCGAGAGGTACGCCTCGCCGCGCGCCAGGTTGCGCAGGAACGCCCGCTGCGACGCGGTCCGCGACTCGTCGCCGATGGTCGTGTAGAGGTGGTTCCAGTCGACCGAGAGGCCGACGCGGCGCCACATCTCCTCGAAGGCCTTCTCGTCGATCTCCGTCAGCCGCTCGCACAGCTCGATGAAGTTGCGGCGGCTGACCGGCAGCTGGCGCTTGGGATCGGGCTTCTCGGGCGGTTCGAACGAGGGATCGTACGCAAGCGACGGGTCGCAGCGGACACCGAAGTAGTTCTGGACGCGGCGTTCTGTCGGAAGTCCGTTGTCATCCCACCCCATCGGGTAGAAGACCTCCCGGCCGCGCATCCGCTGGAATCGCGCCACCGCATCGGTGTGGGTGTAGGAGAAGACATGACCGACGTGCAGGGAGCCGCTGACCGTGGGGGGCGGCGTGTCGATCGAGTAGACCTCGGCGCGCGCCTTCGTCCGGTCGAAGCGGTACGTGCCGGCGGTCTCCCAGGCGCGTACCCACTTCTCCTCCAAGCCGTCCAGAGAGGGCTTGGCGGGGACGTTCGGCGTACGCGGCTGTTCTGTCATGGGGCAATGGTATTGACACCGGAGCGTTCCGCATGCCAATTAACCGCGGGCACGGCGGTCCGGTAGCGTCGGCAACAGATTCGAACAGTGGAGGACACGATGGCGGACAAGGGTGACATCGGCTGGCGCGTGATGGCGGGCGCGGCGGCCTTCGCCGGCGGCTTCGTCGCCAAGAAGGCGATCACCATGGGCTGGAAGAAGGCCACCGGCAAGGAGCCGCCGACCAACCCCGAGTCCCCCGATGTCGCGCTGAGCGAGGCGATCGGCTGGGCCGTGATCATGGGTGTGGGCATGGAGGTGGCGCGGCTCCTGGCCACCCGGGCGGCCGCCCGGCAGTGGGCCAAGGGCACCGGCAAGTCCCCCTACGAGCTCAAGGCCGAGGTCTGAGCGCGCCGCTCCGGTCGGCCGGGGGCCCGGCGCCCGGCCCGTAGGCGCCTGCGTATCGTGGTCGATCCCGGCGAAGGGATCGACCACGATGCCAACCCTCCCGTACGAGGACGAACTGCGCGCCGAGCGTTTCCGCCTGATCGAGACCGTCGAGGGTCTCTCGGACGACGACTTCGACGCCGGCACCACCCTGTGCACCGAATGGGCCCCGCGCGACGTCCTGGGCCACGTGATCGGCCTGGACTACTTCCTGAAGTCCTATCTCCCGTACGGCATCCGCATCAACGCCGCCAACCAGGCGCAGGCCGACCGCGCCCGCGCGGTCTCCCGCGAACGCCTCATGGAATGGGCCCGGCACTGGGCCGCCAACCCGAGTACCACCAGCCGCCTCGGCGCCACCGTCCTCCTCGGCGACCTGGGCGTGCATCACCAGGACATCGTCCGCGGGCTCGGCCTCAAGCGCGACGTCCCCGACACCGTCGCCACGGCCATCTTCCGCGAGGGGCTCCAGCTGAGCCTCTGGCTCAACCGCCGCGTCCTGCGCTACCGGCTGGTGCCCACGGACGGCCACCGTCCGGTCGGGCTGCCCACCAGGCAGGAGGTGCGAGGCACCCGGGAAGCCCTGGGTCTCTGGCTGACCGGCCGCAACTCGGTGAAGCCCGAGCTCGAATTCGCCGGCTAGCCGGGGGGCAGGTGGGGCGGCTCACCGGGAAGGGGGCTCGGGGTGGTGCCGCGGAGGTCTTTGCGGATCTCTTCGGACAGGCGCTTGGTCGCGCCGCGGTTGAGGGCCGCGCCGGCGGCGGCGCCGGTCAGGAAGGGGCCCATCGTGCTGAGGCTGCGGCCCATGGTGCGCAGCAGGCGCTTGCGGAGGGCGATCTTGGCCGCCGAGCCGAGCGCGTTGGTGAACGAGCCGGTCTCGAGCGGGTTGATGCCGCGGCGTTTGGCCCAGGACGTGAGGAACGCGGCGCCGCGCGCGGTGCCCGACCCCTCGACGCGGACCCCGTACACCTCGTGCAGCTCAGCGATCATCTTGACCTCGATGGCCGCCACCACGAGGGATTCGGCGGCGAGCTGAGCCGGAGCCGTGAGCAGCAGCGGCGGCGCGGCGAACTCCACCGCCGCCAGCGCGCCACCGGCCGCGCCCACGGCCGTCGTGCCGTTGGTCGCCACCCGGACCACGCTGTCGGCGAGATCCTCGCCGGTCAGGTCGTGATGGTGGCGGCGCAGGGTCTCCAGATCGCGGATCGGGATGTGCGGCGCGGCCGCGATCATCAGATCCGCCAGCAGGCGGCCCCGCGCGTAGCCCGCGGCGCCCGCCCTGCGCGCGCTGTGGCCGAGCAGCCGGGCGAGTCGCCCGAGCAGGCGGCCGCGGGTCTCGCGGTCCATGTCGTCGTCGCCGGAGAGCCTGCCGATCAGCTCGCCGATCTCGGCGCTCTCCGGCACGGCGACCGTGGTGTGCTCCTCTTCGTCGCGTTTCTTCGCTGCCACCGGGCGCCTCCCGTTAGGCGGCGCATTCGCGGCAGATGGGCTGGCCGTTCTTCTCGGTGGCCAGCTGGCTGCGGTGGTGCACCAGGAAGCACCGGGTGCAGGTGAACTCGTCGGCCTGGCGGGGAACCACCCGGAAGGTGAGCTCCTCGTTGGACAGGTCGGCGCCCGGAAGCTCGGCGACCTCGCCGGCGTCCAGGTCCTCGTCGATGATGCTCGCGGCCTTGTCGGCCCGCCGAGCCTGGAGCTCCTGGAGGCTGTCCTCGTTGAGGTCGTCGTCTGTCTTACGTGGGCTGTCGTAGTCGGTCGCCATCTTCTATCTCCATCCCCCTCAGTCCTTTATGCGCCCCGTCGCGCGGATCTAACGCTCGGGGGACCGTTCTTGTGCCCGATCCGGGCGGGAAATTCTGTCACGGGCCGTGGCCTGCGACACACAAGGCGCGACTGATCCCACCGGTGACACCGATCAACCCAGATCACTCCCCCGATATGTGTCATACATCACATACCCGATCGGGTATCCCGGGCTGAATCAGGGCCGGGACGCCCCACCGGGGCATCCCGCGGCGGCGGGATCATATCGGTCCCGGCGGCGTTGCGCGCGCCGACCGGCGGGACGGCCCCCGCCGGCCCCGAAGAGAGGAGATCCTCGGTGCGGAGCCGGGCTGAACCAGATGCTCCGGTGAAACGTCTGAACTAACGCGATATCGTGCCCGCCTAGGTTGGGGCGGGTCCCCGACAGGGGCGTCCCCGCATCGTCATGGTCCGGGGTGTCCTGCGACGGGGGCCGGCGACCGATCACGCGGCACACCACTGACGGGTCACTGGAGGGTCAGAATGCCGGATGCCGCTCCCCTGGAGCCAGGCGATCCCCGCGCATTGGGGCAGTACGAGGTCGTCGGGCGGCTCGGCGCGGGCGGGCAGGGCGCGGTCTTTCTCGGCAAGGCGCCCGGGGGCGAGTACGTCGCCGTCAAGCTGCTGCACGCCCAGATGGCGAGCGACCCGGCCGCGCGCGCCAGGTTCACCCGTGAGGTGGCCGCGGCGCAGAAGGTCGAGCCGTTCTGCACCGCCCGGGTGATCGAGGCCGACGTCCACGGCGACCAGCCGTACGTGGTCAGCGAGTTCATCGACGGGCCGTCCCTGCACGACGTCGTCGCGCACAACGGACCGCGCGGCGCGGCCGAGCTCGAACGGCTGGCGATCGGCACCGTGACGGCCCTCGCGGCCATCCACGAGGCCGGGATCGTGCACCGCGACTTCAAGCCCAACAACGTCATGCTGGCGTCCGACGGCCCGCGCGTGGTCGACTTCGGCATCGCCCGCACGGTCAACTCCCAGGAGAGCGCGGTCACCGCCACCGGCATGGTGGTCGGCACCCCCGGCTACCTGGCGCCGGAGCAGCTCACCGGGGCGCCGCTCACCCCCGCGGTCGACATCTTCGCGTGGGCCGCGACCATGGTGTTCGCCGCCACGGGCCAGTCGCCGTTCGAGGCCGACACGCTCCCGGTGATCATCAACAGGATCCTGAACGAGGACCCCGACCTGTCGGCGCTGCCCGCCGGGCCGCTCCGCGATCTGGTCGGGCGCTGCCTGTCCAAGGACGCCGGGCTGCGGCCACCTGCGGCCACGCTGCTGCTGCAACTGCTCGGCCACGTCGGCGCGGCGCCGTCCAACCCCGGCGCGGGCCAGGAGGACCTGCTCAACCAGGGCACCCGGATCGCCGCGCAGATGCAGGCGCCGCCGCCCGTCCCGCAGGCGCGCCACACGCAGGCGCCGCAGCCCCTCACGCCGCCCCCGATGCCCATGCACCAGGGCGGGATGGGCCCCAGCACGCCGCCCCCGCAGTCGATCACCCCGCCGCCCATGCCCATGTACCAGGGCCAGGGCATGCCGCAGGGGCCGCCCACGCCGCCGCCCATGCACATGCAGCAGGGCCCCGGCCTCCCGCCGCGGCCCCCGATGTACGGCCCGCCGCCGCGCCAGGGCGGCTCCAACGCACCCGCCATCATCGGCATCGGCTGCGGCGCGCTGCTGGTCGTCGGCATCATCATCGTGGTCGTGCTGGCCGCGATCGGCAGCGACGACGACCCGCCGTCGTTCCGTTCGACCTACTCGCCCACCTACAGCCTGCCCACGCGCACGCCGACGTACGGCACCGGCGACAGCGAGCTGACGGGCACCTGGGAGGGGCTGGCCAGCCAGCCCAACTCCTCGAAGGCCGACACCAGGAGTTTCACGGCGCGGTTCACGATCTTCCGGAGCGCCGGCATCGCGCGGTACACCTACAGCAACGCCGCCGACAACTGCACCACCAGGCTGTCCTACATCGGCGGCGACAGCACCAAGGCGACGTATCGCGAGACGCCCATCACCACCACCAACAAGAACTGCGCCGACGGCTACCTCACGTTCTTCACGAGCACCAGCTCGACGTCGATGCGCTGGGAGTGGCGCCAGTACCAGACCACGACCAGAGCCGACGCGTTTGGTGTGGCCCGCAAGCAATAAACCGGGAGGCCCCCGCACATGGACGTTCTCCCGCTGCGCTCCGGTGACCCCGACCGGCTGAGCGGCTACCGCCTGACCGGCCTGATCGGCGAGGGCGGTCAGGGTTCGGTCTTCCTGGGCGAGGGCGACGACGGCGTCAAGGTGGCGGTGAAGCTGCTGCACGCGCGCCTCAGCGCCCACCCCAAGGCCCGGTCCCGCTTCGCCGCCGAGCTCGAGGTGGCGCAGCGGGTGGCGCCGTTCTGCACGGCCCGCATTCTGGACGCCGACGTCGACGGCGACCGCCCGTACATCGTCAGCGAGTACATCGACGGCCCGTCCCTGGCGCAGGTGCTCGCCACCGAGGGTCCCCGCGCCGGGGCCGTCCTCGACCGGATCGCGATCGGCACGATCACCGCGCTCGCCGCGATCCACGAGGCCGGGGTGGTGCACCGCGACTTCAAGCCGGGCAACGTGCTGCTGCCGCCGGACGGGCCGCGGGTGATCGACTTCGGTATCGCGCGGGCGCTGGACGCCACCGGCACCATGTCCAGCACCACCGTGGGCACGCCCTCCTACATGGCGCCCGAGCAGATCTCCGGTGCCCAGGTCGGGCCCGAAGCCGACGTGTTCGCGTGGGGCACCACGATGGTCTACGCGGCCACGGGGCGGCCCCCGTTCGGCCAGGACTCGATCCCGGCGGTCATGCACCGCATCCTCAACCTGCCGCCCGACCTGGGCGCGCTGACCGAACCGCTGCGCGACCTCGTCCTCAACTGCCTGAGCAAGGACCCGGCGCTCCGGCCGTCCTCCCAGCAGGTTCTCGTACGCCTCCTCGACCTGGCGGGCAGCCTCCCGCAGGCCGGCTCCGGCCCCCAGGCCCAGCCCGCCGCCGTCCTCACGCAGGGCGCCGCGGCGGCGGCCGAGGCCACCGAGGTCCGCCTCCTGCCCTCGCCCTCCACCCCGTCCCCGTCCACCCCGTCGCCGTCCACACCGTCGCCGTCCACACCGTCGTCCTCCACACCGTCGCCCTCGCCTTCCCTACCGTCGTCCTCCACACCGCCGCCCTTCGCCCCGTCGGACACTCCCCCGGCCGCCGCTCCGCCGGCCCTGCCACCCGGCTTCGCCCAGCCGAACCTGTATCCGCCCCACAATCCGTACGCCGCGCCGGGCCACCCCTATGCCCAGCCCGCGCCTGGCGGCAACGGAGGGGGCGCTCCATGGCCGTACGACCCCAACTCGCCCGGCGCGCAGATCACCTCACCGGCGGGCGGCCTCGGCATGCCGGGCGGGCCCGCCGGCCCAAGCGGACCGCGCGGGCGGATGAACATCGGTGTGCTCGCCGGTGTCGGCGGTGCCGTGCTCGTGGCGCTCGTCCTGGCCGGCTCGGTGATCGCCGTGAACGTCCTCGGAAAGGAGGACGAGCAGCAGCCCAGAACCGGCGGCCAGTTCAACATGATCCTCGGCAAGTTCCTGTCGGGCGAGGAGCTCAACCCGTCGCAGGCGGGCTACGGCACCAGCTCCCGATTCGCGGTCAAGCAGCTGTTCACCGGGCTGACCGAGATCACCGACACCGGCACCGTGCGCAACCGCCTGGCCACCCGCATCGCGCCCGACACCACCTGCACCACCTGGCAGATCGACGTCAAGAGCGGCACCACGTTCAGCAACGGCGAACCGGTGACCGCCGAGGCGTTCGTGCGCGGCTGGAACCGTGCCGCGCAGAACAGGACCGGCTCCGCGGCCCTGCTGATGACCAACATCAAGGGATACGCCGAGGCCGGCGGCAGCAGCGCGGCCACCCTGTCGGGCGTCCAGGCCGTCACCGGGCAGAACAGGTTCGACGTCACCCTCACCAAGCCCGACTGCGAGTTCGACCAGCGGCTGGCCGACCCCGTCTTCTTCCCGGTGCCCGCGGGAGCCGGCAAGACCGACAACGAGTCCTACAACATCAGGCCGATCGGCAACGGCCCGTTCAAGATCGACTCCTATGCCCGCGACAAGGACCTCAGCCTGGTCCGCAACGAGTCGTGGGGGTTCGGCAAGGCCAATCTCGACCGGGTCACCGTCAGGTTCAGCGACGACTACCTCACCGCCGGCCGCACCGGCTTCACCGCCGGCGACTACCAGTGGGCGGAGATCGGGACGGACTCGATGGCGTCCGCCAGGTCGCAGTCCGGCCTGCTGACCCGGCCGTCGATGAGCATGAACTACCTCGTACCGATCACCTCGCGCGGGCCGATGAAGTCCAAGGAGGCCCGGCTCGCCGTCTCGTACGCGATCGACCGCCGGGCGATGAGCAACGGAGTGTTCGGCGGCCTGTACAAGACCGCGACCGGACTGGTCTCCCCCGCGGTCCCCGGGTTCGGCCGGTCCGGGGTGTGCCCGTCCTGCGAGACGTCCGACCCGGTCAAGGCCAAGCAGCTCGCCGACCAGGCCGGGCTCAAGGCGGGCACCAAGCTGACGATCTACGCCCGCGACCTGACCACGTACCGGCGCTGGGCGGAGATCGTGCGCCAGCAGCTCCAGCAGAACCTCGGCTGGTCCGTCGAGGTCAAGACGGTGAAGCTCGACGACAAGGAGATGCGGCGCACCCTGCTCGGCAAGGACGCCCCGGGCGGCCTCCTGACCTACGGCTGGGTGCCCGACTACCCGTCCGCGTACGGCGTCCTCCAGCCGCTGCTGAGCAGCGACCAGGTCGCCACGGAGACCAACGGCACGCTCAACTACAGCGGCTGGCGCAACCAGCAGTTCGACGAGGCGCTCGCCAACGCGACGAAGGACCCCCAGGCCGCCACACGCCTCAACGGCCTGCAGCAGGCGGAGAAGCTGGCCCTCGACGACATGGCCCTGATCCCGCTGTGGAGCTACGCCAAGGCGGCGCTGGCGAGCGACAAGTTCACCGGCTTGAAGCTCGACCACGACGGGGACCCCACCTTGGCGACGGCCGCCCTCAAGTAACCGCCCTTAGTAACCGGCCTCAGGTGACCAGCCCTCCCAGAAGGCCGGATCGGCAAGGTCAGGTCAGACGAGGGGGAGGCGGACGGTGACGACGAGGCCGCCGCCGGCCCGGGGCGTCGCGTAGACCGTGCCACGGTGCGCCAGCACCACCGAACGCACGATGGACAATCCCAGGCCGGCGCCCTTGGCGGACTCGATGCGGTCGGAGTTCAGGCGGCGGAACGGTTCGAAGAGCCGGTCGACCTCATAGTGGGGCACGACGGGGCCCGTGTTCTCCACCTGGACGGCCGCGAAGCCGTCCAGGACGCCCGTCCGGATCCAGACGTCGCCGCCGTCGTCGTTGTGCTTGATCGCGTTGTCGACCAGGTTGGACACCAGGTGCTCCAGCAGCACCGGGTCGCCGACGGCGGTGCCGGGCGTCAGCTCGCGGTGGACGGCGACGTCGTTGTCGTGCTCGCGGCGGGCGACCAGGTCAAGGACGGCCTCGGCCACCTCGCCCAGGTCGACCGTGCTGCGCGCCGTCAGCTCCCGTTCGCTGCGGGCGAGCAGCAGCAGGCCCTCGATGAGCCGCTCGTGCCGGGCGTTGGTGGCCAGCAGGGTCTTGCCGACGGTCTTGAGGTCGGCGGACACGTCCGGGTCGCCGAGCGCCACCTCCAGCAGCGTCCGGTTGATCGCCAGCGGGGTGCGCAGCTCGTGCGAGGCGTTGGCGACGAAACGGCGCTGGGAGTCGAAGGCCTGCCCGAGCCGTTCGAGCATGGCGTCGAACGTGTCGGCCAGCTCCTTGATCTCGTCGTCCGGGCCCTCGAGCGCGATGCGTTCGTGCAGGGTGCTCTCCGACAGGCGGCGCGCGGTGGCCGTCACCCGCTGCAGCGGGCTGAGCGCGCGGTCGGCGACGAAGTAGCCCAGCACCAGCGCGATGATCCCGACGCCGACCAGCGCGAGCAGCGACCGCCCCACGAGCTGCTGCATCGTCTCCTCGACGAACTCGTGCCGCAGCGCCTCGAGCCGCTCGGGGCTGAGCATCGGGTCGATGATGCGGATGCTGCCGAGGATGTTGGCCATCAGGACGGACATCACCAGGAGCAGCAACCCCCCGGCCATGAAGAACAGCAGCCCGTAGAGCAGGGTGAGCCGCAGCCGTACGCTCACCCGCCCGGGCAGCGCCTTGAGGTCCTCGAACAGGGACGAGCCGTCGCGCCGGCCGCCCTTGCGGCCCCCGCCGTTGGGCTCGATGACCGGCTGCGAGCCCGGCGCCCGGAACAGCCCGCGGCGCTGTGCGCCCTGCGGTTCGGCCTGCGGCTCGATCCGCGGCTCGGTGCGCGCGCCCAGCACCTCGGTCTCGCCGAACTCGCCGGACGGCCCGGCGTGGTCGGCGTGGGCGGACATCGCCGGCCCGTTCCCGCGATCGGGGCCGGATTCGCGCCCGGATCCGCGCCCGGCGTCGGGCGCGGGACCGGGGGTCGAGGAAGTGCTCATAGCCGGTACCCCACGCCCGGCACGGTCTCGATCACCGGTGGGTCGCCGAGCTTCTTGCGCAACGTCATCATCGTGACCCGCACCACGTTCGTGAACGGGTCGATGTGCTCGTCCCACGCCTTCTCCAGGAGCTGCTCGGAGCTGACCACGGCGCCCTCCGCGCCCAGCAGGACCTCCAGCACCGCGAACTCCTTGCGGGTGAGGTCGACCGGCCGGCCGTCGCGCAGCACCTCGCGGCGCGACGGGTCGAGGACGATGCCCGCGCGTTCGAGCACCGGCGGCAGCGGCGCCGAGGCGCGGCGGCCCAGGGCGCGCACCCGGGCGATGAGCTCGGCGAACGCGAACGGCTTGGCCAGGTAGTCGTCGGCCCCGATGGACAGGCCCTCGACCTTGTCGTCCAGCTCGCCCGCCGCCGTCAGCATGATGATCCGCGCGGGGTAGCGCTGGGCGACCAGCTGCTTGCAGACGTCGTCGCCGTGGATCCGCGGCAGGTCGCGGTCGAGCACGATCACGTCGTAGTCGTTGACCCCGGCCCGTTCCAGGGCGCCGGCCCCGTCGTAGGCGACGTCCACGGCCAGCGCCTCCCGGCGCAGCCCGGTGGCGATCGCGTCGGCGAGCACCCGCTCGTCCTCGACGACTAGAACACGCACTCCACGTCCCCCTCGGTCATGCTGCTCGCGCGCCTGGACGGTATGTCTCCAGGTATGACACGGGCCTCGTAAGACGCCCGTAAGGCCCCGTTCAGGATGCCGCCTCGCACCCTCCGGAAGCCCCTGCGAATTGCCGCTTTGGAACAGGTTTACCGTCAGCCCGGGTGTGGGTAGAAGCCGCCTGATCCGGAAGGAGGCCCATGGGCGAGCTGTCACAAATGATCAGACGGCGACTCGATGACGCGTATGAGTCGCTGCGCCACGCCCACGCCGACGGCGACACCTACCTGGCGGACATCCGTCAGGAGGAGATCAAAGAACTGCGCCGGATCGCAGCGAACCACGACATCGGCGTCGAACCACCCCGCTGCGACTGAGGACGCCTCTGCGATACCCACGGGGAGACCGGGACCCATCGTCCCGGTCTCCCCGCGGTATCGAGCCTCCATGCCCCTGAGACGCCGCCATGGCCTCCTGGAGCGCGGCCGGGTCAGTCGCGGGCGGGGTCCAGCGGGAGCAGCAGATCGTGGAGGGCCTCGAAGGTGGCGGGGCCCGCGGCGATGGTCAGTTCCGGGCCCGCGGGGGCGCCGGACAGGCCGCCGACGAGACCGCCCGCCTCCTGGACGATCAACGATCCGGCGGCGATGTCCCAGGCTTGGACGCCGCGTTCGTAGTAGGCGTCCACCCGGCCCGCGGCCAGGGCGCACATGTCCGCGCAGCACGACCCGCCGCGCCGGATGTCGCGGACGTTGGGCAGCACGCCGGTGAGCACCTCCGCCTGGTGCGCGCGCCGCTCCGCCGAGTACCCGAAGCCGGTGGCGACGAGGGCCCGGTCGAGCGGCACACCGGCGTTGACCTGGAGGTCGCGGGCGCCGGACGGGGTGCGCAGCAGCGCGCCGCCGCCCTGGACGGCGGTGTAGGTCTCGCCGCGCCGCGGCATGTCGATCACCCCGGCCACCGTGACGCCGTGCACCTCGGCCGCGATGCTGACGGCCCAGTCGGGCAGGTCGTACAGGTAGTTGACCGTCCCGTCGATCGGGTCGATCACCCACCGCACGTCGCTGCCGCCGTCGTGGGTGCCGCCCTCCTCGCCCAGGAAGCCGTCGTCGGGCCGGGCGGCCCGGATGCGCTCGACGATCAGGCGTTCCGCGGCCTGGTCCATCTGGGTGACCACGTCGGTCGGGCTCGACTTGGTCTGGACGACGTCCGGCCCGTCGGCGGGCCGCTGGTCGACCAGCATGCGGGCCGCCTCGCGGGCGGTCTCCACGGCCAGTTCCAGCAGCTCTTCGGCCTTGCTCACGGTCGTCCCCCCGGTGTCTGTGCCTCGGTCACCAGCTCGCGGGCGAGCGCCGCGAACCGCGGATCGGTGCCCGGCGTGGTGACCCGTACGAATCGCATCCCGAGCTTCTCGGCCCTGGCGGCGGCCTCGACGTCGAGGTCGTACTTGACCTCCATGTGGTCGGAGACGAATCCGACCGGGACCGTCACCACCGACCGGACGCCCGCGCCGTGCAGCGTCTCCAGGTGATCGCCCACGTCCGGCTCCAGCCACGGCTGGCTCGGCGCGCCGCTCCGGCTCTGGTAGACCAGCGCCCAGGGAGTGCCGGGCGCCGCCTCGTTCGCCACGGTGGCCGAGACCTCCTCCAGCTCCGCCACGTACAACTCGCGGCCCGGCTGCGCCAGCGGCACGCTGTGCGCGGTGAAGACGAGGCGGGTGCCCGGCGGCGCGGCGGCGACGGCCGACCGGGTGGCGTCGACGAACGGGGCGACGAAGCCGTCGCGGCGGCAGTAGACGGGCAGCTTGTCGATCTCCGGCGCGCCGGGCACCTCGTCCCGGGCGCGCGCGATGTCCTGCACGTACTGCTCGCTGGTCGAGTAGCCGTTGTAGGCGGACGTGACGAACGCGGCGGCCCGCCGGACGCCGTCGTCCCTCATCTGCCGGACGGTGTCGGCGAGGTACGGCGTCCAGTTGCGGTTGCCCCAGTAGACGGGCAGATCGATCGAGTGCTCTTCGAAGTCGGCCTCGATGGCCGCCTTGAGGTCCCGGCACTGCTGGTTGATCGGGCTGACGCCGCCGAAGAGGAAGTAGTGCTCGCCGACGGCCGCCAGGCGCTCGCGCGGGACGCCGCGGCCCCGGGTGACGTTCTCCAGGAACGGGATCACGTCCTCGGGCCCCTCCGGCCCCCCGAAGGACAGCAGAAGCAGCGCGTCGTACTCCGTCGTCATACCTCCAGCCGTCATACCTCCAGCCGTCACGCCTCCAGTCGTCATGCTTCCATCCAACCAGCCGCCCGCGAGTGACAGACCTCACCCCCGGGCCTCACCCGCGCCGCGCCCGGGTCAGCGGAAACGAGCGGCGTACGCCCTGGCGAGGGCCAGCACCTTCTGGACGTACCAGTCGGCGTGGTTGTAGTGCCAGATCGCACGGTAGAGCTGCTTGCCGCCCTTGCCCGCGCCGTTGGCGCACAGGTATTTGGCGGCCCCGGGAACAGCGTCGTAGGGGTTCATGATGTCGGCCTTGCCGTCGCGGTCGCCGTCGACGCCGTACGCCCTCCACGTGGCGGGCATGAACTGCATCGGGCCGAGGGCCCCCGCGCTGGAACGGCCCGCGTTCCGGCCGTGGTCGCTCTCCACCTGCCCGATCGCGGCGAGGACCGTCCACGACAGGCCGGGGCAGGTGGTGGCGGCCTGCCGGTAGAGATCCATGTAGCTGCCAGGACGGCCGCCGTCGGCGGGAGCCTGGTACTTCCGCTCGTGCAGGTTGACCACGTTCGCGCCAGCCCCGAGCACCTTGCCGACCCCCTTGACGACCTTGGCGGGGTTGGCGCCCGGCGCGTTCACCATCACCGCCACGTTCGGCACCAGGCCCAGGTCGGTTCCCGTCTTGCGGCTGACGAGCATGTCGATGCCGGGCAGGCCGAGCGTGCCGGCGCCGCCCATCGTGAGGCTGGGCATCGTGCGGGCCACGATCGGATACTGGAAGCCCCGGGCGAGCTGCAACTGCTCGGCCGCCGTGGCTGACACCACGAACTGGTCGGCGGCGAGCGCGGTCCACAGGTCGGTCTTCTTGGCGGTGCCGGGCGGGGTCCACGAGCGGAATGAGGACGGGTCGACGGCGAACGTGTTGATCGAGCGCCCCTGGAGCTGGACGGCGCCGCCCGAGACCGCCACCACGTCCCGGACCTTGGCCAGCTTCGCGATCTTGGCGATCTGCGCCCGGGTGATCGAGCCGCCGCCACCGCGCACCGCGAGCACGTCGGGCGGTACGACGCGGCGGAGCGGAGCGACCTGCCCGGCGTCCGCCACGTTCGTCACCGGGCCCGAGGGCGGTGCGGTCGGCGGCACCTCGGACGTGTCGCCCGCGGCGGTGCGGCGCGGGTCGTTCCGGGTGTCGATCACCTCGTACACGCCGCCGGCGAGGCTGCCCGCGACCAGCAGCGCGATCCCTGCCGCGGCCAGCGGCGCCGGCCGGCGCCTGGCCTTGGACGTGGGCCGCTTCTGTTTCCCGGCCTGCGGAGGAGCCACAACCAATCCCAACGAGAGTCACTACGGGGGGTTACTTGCCTTTGCTGTTGTTTCGCCCAGGTAACGTGATCTTGCGTCCGCGGGGCGGGACGGGACCGGGGGCCGCCTCCGGGGGTGAGGAGGCAGAAGTGGCCAATCCGTACCGGGAGCTGCTGGCCGTTCCCGGGGCCCGGACCTTCGTCGCCGCGGGCTTCGTCGGGCGCATGTCGATGTCCATGGTGGGGATCGCCATCGTTCTGCTCGTGTCCGCGGTTACCGGATCGTACGGTATCGCCGGGGCGGTGTCGGCGACACTCTCCCTGGCGTACGCGGCCGGAGCCCCGCTCAGCGCGCGCTTCGCCGACCGGTACGGGCAGCGGCGGGTCCTCGTCCCGCTGGCGCTGGCGAACGCGGCGAGCTTCGCCACGCTGATCGTCTTCGCGCTGCTGGGGCTGCCGACCTGGACGCTGTTCCCGATGGCGGCGATGGCGGGGCTGACGCAGCCGTCCCTGGGCGCCTGGGTGCGGGCGCGCTGGAAGTACGCGCTGCGCGAGGGGCCCGCGCGGCTGCACACCGCGTTCTCCTTCGAGTCGGTGGTGGACGAGACGATCTTCGTCTGCGGCCCGATGATCGTCACGGCGGTGGCCACCGGCGTGCATCCGGCCGCGGGCCTGGGCGCCGCCGCCGCGTTCACCCTGGCCGGCTGCCTGGCCCTGGCCGCGCAGCACGGCACCGAACCGCCGCCCGTGCCGAAGGCGGCGGGCGGGTCGGCGAGCGTGCTCCGCAACCCGGCGGTGCTGGTCATGGCGCCGGTCTTCCTGATGCTGGGCGCGGTCTTCGGCGCGATCGACGTCAGCGGCATCGCGTTCGCCGAGGAGAAGGGCCACACGGCGTTCGCCGGGCTGCTCCTCGGCTGCTACGCCCTGGGCAGCGGAAGCGCCGCCCTCTGGTACGGGGCGCGGCACTGGCGCAGCCCCCTCGGCCGGCGGTTCCGGATCGGGCTGCTCCTGCTCGCCGCCGGGCTCGTGCCGCCGCTGCTGATCACCAACCTCTATCTGATGATGTTCGTGGTCTTCTTCTCCGGCCTGGCGATCTCGCCCACGATCATCCCGGGCTACGGGCTGGTCGAGCAGGCCGTGCCGGGACACCAGCTGACGGAGGGCCTCGCGCTGGTCTCGACCACGGTCGGCCTGGGCGTGGCGCTCGGCGCCTCCACCGCCGGACGGATCGTCGACGCCTACGGAGCGCACGCCGCTTTCCTGCTCCCGCTGGGCGCCGCTCTGGTCTCGGCAGCGATCGGCCTGGCCGGGACACGAAAAATTAGTAAACATGAACTTTCTTCACTTCCACCGTCCGGGTAGAGTCGCCCGCATGTCCCCCGCGAGTGCCCAAAAGTGGCAGAACTGGGCCGGAAACCAGCAGGCCACGCCGCGGCGCGCCGTCATGCCCCGGACCACCGAGGACGTGGCCGGCGCGGTGCGCTCGGCGGCCGCCGACGGCCTCACGGTCCGCATGGTCGGGACCGGTCACTCGTTCACCGGGGCCGCCGTCGCCGAGGGCACGCTGCTGCGTCCCGCCGGGCTGACCGCGGTCCGTTCGGTCGACACCGCCAGCGGCCTGGTCACGGTCGAGGCGGGGCTGCCGCTGCACGAGTTCAACCGCGTCCTGGACGAGCACGGTCTCGCGCTCGCCAACATGGGGGACATCCAGGAGCAGACGGTCGCGGGCGCGCTCCAGACGGCGACGCACGGCACCGGCCGTGACGCCGCCGGCCTCGTGTCCCAGGTCGCCGCGCTCGAACTCGTCCTCGCCGACGGCAGCGTCGTCACCTGCTCGCGCGACGAGCGGCCGGAGCTGTTCGACGCGGCCCGCGCCGGCCTCGGCACCCTCGGGATCGTCACCGCGATCACCTGGCAGGCGGTGCCCGGCTTCGTCCTGGAGGCCCGCGAGGAGCCGATGACCTGGGACGAGGTGCTCTCCCGGATCGACGAGTTCGAGGCGGCCAACGAGCACTTCGAGTTCTACTGGTTCCCGCACACCGAGGGTTGTCTCACCAAGCGGAACAACCGCGTCGAAGGCCCTGCCAAGCCGCTCTCCGCAGTGAAGGGCTGGGTGGACGACAAGTTCCTGTCCAACACCGTCTTCGGCCTCCTGCAGCACGTCACCCACCGCGCTCCAGGCGCCGCGCCGTTCCTCAACGGCGTCTCGGCCAAGGCTCTCGGCGCCCGCACGTTCAGCGACACCTCGTACAAGGTCTTCACCAGCCCGCGCACGGTCCGCTTCAAGGAGCAGGAATACGCGATCCCGCGCGAGCAACTCGTGCCCACGCTGCGCGACCTGCGGGCGCTCTTCGACAAGCGCGACTGGCGGATCAGCTTCCCGATCGAGGTGCGCCTGCTGCCCGCCGAGGACGCCTGGCTGTCGATGGCGTACGGCCGCCCGACCGCCTTCATCGCGATCCACGTCTACCACCGCGATCCGCACGAGGAGTACTTCCAGGGCGTCGAGGAGCTCATGACCGCCGTCGGCGGCCGCCCCCACTGGGGCAAGCTCCACACGCGCGACGCCGCGTACCTCGAAACGGTCTATCCGCGCTTCGGCGACTTCCTGGCCCTACGCGACCAACTGGATCCCGACCGTCGTTTCCTCAACCCGTACACCCGCCAGGTCTTCGGCGACTGACCAAAACAGTGGAGCTTCCCTGACTCTTGAGACACAGTGTGCAAAGGATCCACAAGAATCAGGCAGGGCGTCCCCAGCCGCACTTCGGCACGGGCAAGCTTGGTCAGGTGCCCTCTTCACCCTTGTGAGGAGGGCTTCGAGAGCGGCGATGTTCGGACATGCCGGGTACGGTGCTGGCAGCAAGGCGTGTCCGGAAGAGAGACTCGGGAGTCCGGGGGAAGGGCACGCATGCGCCCTCGGTGGGCCTCGAACGACCGTTCGTCACGAGCACGAGTGAGGCGGGCTCGCGACCGGACGTGTTGATCGGGATCCTCCGGTGCCGTCAGGAAGGGCAGGAAGGACACGCATGCAGGAGCTGCGCCTCGTCGCGGTCAGCGAGGACGGTACGTACCTCGTCCTGGCGACCGCGGGCCGGGGCACCCGGTTCACCCTGCCCGTCGACGACCGGCTGCGCGCAGCTGTACGTGGGCACTTCTCCCGCCTCGGCCAGTTCGAGATCGAAGTGGAGAGTCCCTTGCGTCCCAAGGAGATCCAGGCTCGCATCCGGTCCGGCGAGACGGCGGAGGAGATCGCCGAATCGGCCGGCATCCCGGTCGAGCGCGTCCGCTGGTTCGAGGGCCCGGTCCTGCAGGAGCGCGAGTACATGGCGCAGCAGGCGCAGCGCGTCGCCGTCCGCCGGCCCGGCGAGTCGGCGCCCGGCCCCCCGCTCGGCGAGACGGTCGAAGAACGCCTCGGACGCGGCGGCGTCGATCTCGAAGAGGTCGAGTGGGACTCCTGGAAGTGCGAGGACAGCACCTGGCGGGTACGGCTGTCGTTCTTCGACAACGGCCGCCCGCACGCCGCGGAGTGGGTCTTCGACCCCCGCCGCCGCCAGGTGTCCCCCCTGGACGAGGTTGCCGCCCGCCTCACCTCCGTGGAGTGGGACGACTCGCTGAGCGACACGGTCACGCCGCTGGTGCCCCGCCGTCCCGCCATGAAGGTCGTCTCCGACCGCGAGCAGCAGCGCCCCGAGGCACTTCGCGAGCCAGGGGCCCGCCGCGAGCACGACGCCCGCCGCGAGTACATCGTCGAACGCGGCCGCATGGTCGACCCGCGCCCGCAGGTGGGCGCCCAGCCCGAGACGCCGCGCGAGCCAGCCGCCACGGCGCGCCTGGAGCCGCCGCCCGCCGTCCGCGTGGCCGCCCCTGCCACCGACGCCTGGGACGACGACCGCCCCGCCGTCCACGAGGCCACGCGCGAGGAGCGTCCCGCTCCCCTCCGGCCGGGCGCCGAGCGTCCCGCGCCCGCCGCGGTCCCCGATGAGCGCGCCGCGCGGACCGGCTCGCGTGACGAGCGGCCCGAGACCACCGCCGCGCGCGACGAGCGCCCAGCGGCACGAGAAGAAGAACGCCCTGCCGCCGGAGAAGACGAGCTGGCCGCTGCCCGTGACGAGCAGGCGAGCGCCGCCCAAGAGGAACGCGCCACGATGTTCGCTCGGCAGGAGAAGCCTGCCGAGCCCACGCCAGTGGAGGACGTCTCCGCCAAGGACGAAGAGCCTTCCATGGACGAGGCCGCCTCTGTTCACGAAGAGGCGTCCGCTCCCACGCAGGACGAAGGCGACGCACGGCCGGTGCTGGCCGCCGCAGAGGCCGTGGAGCAGGAGTCTGCCACGTCAGCCGCGCCCGACGAAGACCCGGTCGTCAAGGCTGCGGACGTTCCGGCTGCCGACATCGAGCCTGCGGCAGAGGTTTCGGACACGTCCGAAGAGGACGCACAGGAGGCCGCCGCCTCCGACACGTCCGCGCGGCCTGCGGCAGACTCCGCTCCCGTTTCCCTTCCGGAGGTCGCGGACGAGGTCGCGCCGAAGCCGGAGGTTCCCGAGCCGACGGCTCAGCAGGACGAGCCAGAGGCAGCCGCTGAGGCCGATGACGAGGCCGCTGCGACACCGGAGCCGGTGGCACGGCAGTCCGAACAGCAGCCGGCCGAGCAGCAGGAACCCCAACAGCAGGCGCCCAAGCCGCAGCCGCCGCGCCATCGCGAGGCCGCGCGTACGCCCGCCAAGAAGAAGCCCGCAGGCCGTCCGGCGATGCCGGGCCCCGACAAGCCGGTCACCGAGCCCGCCGCCGCGGCCGGTGCCGAGCCGGCGCCGGCACCCCAGCGCCCGGCGGCCCGCAACCGCCGCAAGGCCAAGGGCAAGCGCGCCTCCGTCCCGTCCTGGGACGAGATCATGTTCGGTGCCCGCCGCCCCGAATAGCGCGCCGTCCCGGAGACCCTGCTAGCGGATCACGAAGGGATCCAGCCAGGCGGGCGTGATGCCCGCGGCGAAGGCGGTGGCGTCCTCCGCCGCCATGTCGACGGCGGGGTAGCCCCCGTCACCGGCGCCCACGGCGACGATGAGGGTGGCCAGGCCGAGGCGACGCTGGAAGAGCGTCTGGCGCATGCGCCAGCCCACGACCGCACTGTGCTCGACCACGGCTTGGCGGCGGCGAAGCGATCCGGAGCGTACGGTCAGGCGTTCGCCGTCGGAGGCATGGCCCAGCTGGCGGTAACGGTCGACGCCGAGCGGGACGGCGAGCACGGCGGCCACGGCGCATCCGTACGCCACCCAGGGCTGACCGGCCAGGACGGCCAGCGCCCCCACACCGATCGGCGGCGCGACGGCGCGCGTGATGCGGCGGCTGCGCGCGGCTCGCGGATGCATGATGAGCGGTGCGGGCAGCGGGCCGAGGACCTTTCGTGCCAGGCCCTCCGCGGCGGCGCGGGGCGCGGCGGGCAGCAGCCGGCCCCGGTGGGCGGCGTCCCCCAGGCCGGTGACGAGGGCGCCGAGGCGGACGACGCCGGCGAGCCGTTCGAACGGGTTGTCCGCGATCTCCACGCCGCGGATGCGGCGGCGTTCGAGCGACACGCTGCGCCGGGTCATCAGGCCCCGCTCGGCCACCACCGAGCCGTCCCGCTCGTACACGGTGAAGGCCCAGTTGAAGAGCGTGAACGCGATCACCGACATCACCGGCATGGCGACCAGGAACAGGATCGCCAGGATGATCACCACGAGGGTCGGGAGGCCGACCACCTCGTGCCCGAGGGTCTCCAGCCGCTCCTGGGTGATCAGGCCGAGGTCGTCGCTCAGGTTGTAGAGCGTGCCGAGCAGGCTTCCGGCGAGTGCGAACGGGGTGAGGAGATAGGCCCCGCTGAGCGGTGCGTACACGTACCAGCGGGACTCCATCCGGCCAAGGACGCGCAGCCGGGGGCCGGACTCGGCCCGGCCGGATTCTTCGGCGCTTTCGACTGGAGCGCGGGCGAGGAGCACCTTGCGCAGCCGTTCGGCTTCCTGCCGCGAGACGGCGTTGAGCGCGCCCTCTCCCCCATCGGCGCCCGCGTCAATGTGAACGATCGCCAGCCTCAGCAGACGATGAGCCAGCGTCGCGCTGATGTCCACGCCACGGATGCGGTCACGCGGGATGGTCTTCACCGATCGCCCGATCAGCGCTCGGCGAAGCTCGATGCGGTCTTCGTGGACCGTGTAGGTGAACGTCGCCCAGGTCGCCATGTGGAAGACGAAGCCGATGCTTATCCCGACGAAGGTGAAGTAGAACGCCGTGGACAGGCCACCGACCGCCAGGCCCGCCGCGCCGGCGGCGAGGAGCGCGACCAGTTCCCGCGCCGCGCCCACGACGAACGTCAGCGGATGCAACCGCAGCCCGCCCCGCGCCGCCCCACCCCGCGCCACGCCACCCAGTCCTGCGCGCTCCTCTGCCGCGCCATCTTGAGCCACGCCGCCTTGAGCCGCGCTGGCGCCTGGCGTGGCGCCATCTGAGCCTGGCTGCGCGGCCTTCTCCTCGACCGGGTGTTCTCCCGGGTCGTTCGAGGACAGCGAGCTCTGTCCTTCTTGTACGTTCACGTCGCGTCGTCTCGGAGGTCGTGGGCGCGGTGGGCGAGGTCTCCGGCCAGGCGGGTCGCCACCGCCACCGGAAGGCCGGCCACCTCCGACGATCCGGCGTGCGAGGCGGTGTTGACCTCGATGGTCGCCAGCCCCAGCGCGCGTTCGATCCAGCCCTGCTCGGTGTCGACGGTCTGGATGCGGCTCACCGGGATCAGCAGCCATTCACGGCTGAACCACCCCGTGCGCGTGTAGACGACGTCCGAGCTGACCTCCCAGCGATGCACCCGGTAGCGCCACACCGGCGCCACCGTGACCATGAGCACCCCGGCGGCGCCGACGAGGAACGGCAGCCACCAGACCCGGTCGATCATCCAGCCGGGCAGGCCGTCCCAGCCGGCGTCGTCGACCCAGGCGGCCACGCCCCAGGACAGGCCGAAGCCGAGGCCCCAGAGCAGGAGGTATTCGATCGCCCAGTGGGCGATGGCGCGCGGAGACACCCGATGGGCGGGCGGCCGCAGGCGCGGGCCTTCGCCGTCGGGCTGATGGGCGCGCCGCACCGACGTCACGCGCACGAGTCTAGATCCCCGGGCGCCGCCGCCAGCGGACCCGCCTCGGCAAGCCATCCCGCGGCCGCGGCCCGATGGCGGGTTCCCGCCAGCATTTGGCCCCGGCTTGGCGGGACGATGCGCTCCCCATGCCCGTCGCGGCGCAGGATGAAGAAGGCGGAAAATGCCTCTCCGAACCGCGGCCGACCAGGCGTCACAGCGTTTTGTCAGACCCTGGTGCGAGAGTCGGTCCGGACATCGGCGGGCTGCCAGCGATCTGCCAGGACCGTCGGAAAAACTGGATGCGTTCCCCACCGGACAGATGTAACTTTGCACGCCGCCGCATCCGGGGCCGTGAGATGTCCGGCGAACACAGTACCTAGGAGATCACATGTCACACGCCATCCAGGCGGACGGCCTGGTGAAGCACTTCGGTGAGACCAAGGCGTTGTGCGGAGTGTCGCTGCAGGTCGACGCCGGTACGGTGCTCGGCGTCCTCGGCCCGAACGGAGCGGGCAAGACGACGCTCACCCGGATCCTCGCCACGCTCCTCCAGCCCACCGCGGGCACGGCACAGGTCGGCGGCTACGACATCGTCAAGGACGCCCACCGCGTCCGCCAGCTGATCGGCCTGACCGGGCAGTACGCGGGCGTCGACGAGATGCTCACCGGCACCGAGAACCTCATTCTCATCGGCCGCCTGCTGGGCCTGTCGCGCAGCTCGGCCAAGACCCGGGCCGCCGAGCTCCTCGACCGCTTCGACCTGACCGAGGCCGCCGAGCGCGCCGCCAAGACCTACTCGGGCGGCATGCGCCGCCGCCTCGACCTCGCCGCCAGCCTGGTCGGCCGTCCCGAGATCCTGTTCCTGGACGAACCCACCACCGGCCTCGACCCCCGCAGCCGCAACGCCCTGTGGGACATCGTCCGCGGCCTCACCGGCGAGGGCGTCACCGTCCTCCTCACCACCCAGTACCTCGAAGAGGCCGACAACCTGGCCGACGACATCATCGTCATCGACCACGGCAGCCTCATCGCGCACGGCACCTCCGACGCGCTCAAGGCCCAGGCCGGCGGCCAGATCCTGGAGGTCCGCCCGGTCAACGCCGCCGACCAGGTGACGGTCTCCCGCGTCGTCGCCGACCTGCTCGACGCCACGCCCGAAGAGCGCGGCGGCCTGATCTCGGCGCCGGTGACCGACCCGACCGTGATGCCCGCCGTCGTGCGCAAGCTGGACGACGCGGGCGTCGTCCTCAGCGAGCTCAGCCTGCGCAAGTCGACCCTCGACGAGGTCTTCTTCGCGCTCACCGGACACCACACCGACGACTTCGAGGCCGAGGCCGAGGAGCTCATGTCCCAAGAAGGGGCCAAGGCATGACCACCGCCACCGTCACGCGCGAACTGCCCCGCCAGGTCGGGCTGCCCACCGGGCTGCGCAACACCATGACGCTGACCTGGCGCAACCTGGTGCAGATCAAGCACAACCCGATGGAACTGGTCGACCTGAGCGTCCAGCCCATCATGTTCGTGCTGCTCTTCGCCTTCGTGTTCGGCCCCGCGATGGCCGGCAGCGTCGAGGACTACCTGCCGATCCTCATTCCGGGCATCATCGTCCAGAACGCCCTGTTCGCCTCGATGACCACCGGCGTCGGGCTCAACAACGACGTCACCAAGGGCGTCTTCGACCGGTTCCGGAGCCTGCCGATCGCACGGTCCGCGCCGCTCGCCGGACGGATCATCGCCGACACGGTCAAGCAGGCCTGGTCGATGTTCATCGTCATGGTCGTCGGGCTGATCATCGGCTTCCGGATCGAGACCAGCTGGATCAAGCTGCTTCCCGCGTTCGGGCTGCTCCTCGCGTTCTCCCTGCTGTTCGCGTGGGTCTCGGTCTTCGTCGGCCTGGCGGTGGACGAGCCGGAGAAGGTGCAGATCTTCGGGTTCACGATCATCTTCCCGATCTCGTTCCTCAGCAACGCCTTCATCCCGGTCTCCGACAAGTACCCGGGCTGGATCCGCGCGATCATGGAGCACAACCCGGTCTCGCTGCTGGGCGACGCGATCCGCGGCCTGCTGATCGGCCACAAGGTGACCGATCCGAGCGTGGTCCAGCCGGTCCTCGCCCCGGCGATACAGTCCCTGCTCTGGGGCGTCGGCATCGCGGCCGTCTTCATCCCCCTGTCCATGCGGGCCTTCAAGCGCAAGGTCTGACCGGCGCGAACGAGCCGCAACGCACGAACCAGCACGCACGACACGGCGGCGGTGTCCTCTCGGAGGGCACCGCCGCCGTCGTTTCCCTGGCTCGCGCTGTCAGGGCCCGAGTTGTCAGAGCCCGAGTTGTCAGGGCCCTCGGGCTGTCATTGCGGCGGCCAGGGCGAAGGCCGCCACGGCCAAGAGCGCCGTGGTCGCGCCCGCGGGGCCCTGGTCGAAGAGGCGGCCGATCGTCAGGTCGCCCACGCAGGCGAACATGCCCGAGCAGAAGGCCAGGACGCCGTAGTACGAGCCGAAGCGGCCGGCCGGGGCGTGGCGGGTGGCGCGCTGGAAGATCGATGGCTGGATCAGGCCGTTCGCGAGCCCGTTGAGCACGGCCGCGAGCATCAGCAGGTGGGTCTCGGTTCCGTCGAGGAGTGCGAGCACCAGGAAGGTGCCGGCCGCGCACAGCAGCCCGGCACGCAGCACCCATGGTCGCTCGCCACGGTGCTTCACGGCCACGAACGGCTGGACGGCCGCGGCCACGGCGGCCAGTACGCAGAAGCAGAGGGTCGCCGTACCGGCGCTGAAGCCGAGGAGCGGCACGGCGGTCATGATGTGGTTGGCGAGCAGGGTCGTCGGGGCGGTCGCCAGGGCGAAGAGCAGGAAGGTGCGGTCGCGGACGGCCGCTCGGATTCCTGCGACGAGGTTGGGCGCCGACCTCTGCTCGTGGCGGGGCAAGAACAGGAAGAGGGCGCCGCCGATCGCCCAGAGGACGGTGGCCGTCGCCGCGAGGAGGCCGAATCCGTAGCTCAGGAGGGCGAGGCCCACGGGCGGGCCCACGATCGTTCCGATGTGCTGGGTCGCCACATAGGCGGCGAAGCCCGCGGAGCGGCGGGCGGGGGCGACGCCGGCCAGCATCGTCTGGGCGGCGGGCTGCAGGAGCGCGCCGCCCGCTCCCATGAGCACGGCCGCGCAGAGCAGGGTGCCCACTCCTTCGGCGGTGCCGAGCAGGGCGAAGCTCAGGGCGCGGAGGGTACAGGCGATCACTCCGGTCCGGCGCGCGCCGAGCGTGTCGGTGATCGCGCCGACCGGCAGCAGGAGCGCGTACTGCACGCCGAGCCGGACGCCGAGGATCAGCCCGATCGTGCCGGCCAGCAGGCCGAGGTCGTGCCGGAGGTGGGCGACCAGGTGCGCCATCACCGAGAAGTAGCCCAGGCAGGCGGCGAACTGGAGCGCGACGACCGTCACGATCACCCGGCGGTCGGATGAGGGGGCGGTCATGAGCACGGGACAGAGCACACCAGAGGGACATCCGGCCGGTCCAATATGGAGAGGGATGCCGGCCGATAGGCGAACTCATATCGGTAGGCGGTCCAGGACGAGCCAGGCGCCGATCGCGACCATGGCGGCGCCGGAGAGGCGGCTGGCCAGGCGGGCGGCCGCGGGCCGGGTGTGGAGCGTCGTGCGGGTGAGCGTGCCCAGACCGAGGTAGAAGACACCGCAGGTGATCATGAACGCGAGGCCGAGGACGCCGATCTGGCCGGCGATCGGCCAGGCGCCGCGCGGATCGGTGAACTGCGGCAGGAGGGCCAGGAAGATCAGGAGGCCCTTGGGGTTGAGGCCGCTGACGCCGACGCCGCGGCGGAACGTCCGCCAGTCGGTCCCCGCCGACTCGCCGGCGTGGGGCATGGACGGCCGGGCGAACGTCGTCACGCCGTGCCACATCAGATAGAGACCGCCGACGAGGGTGAGAGCGGTCAGGAGCGCCGGTGATCCCGCCACCAGGACCCCGACGCCGGCCGCGACGACGAGGGTGACCGCCGCGTAACCGGCCACCAGGCCGCTCACCGCCGGGATCACGGAGCGGCCGTTCAGACCCGCGCTGATCGTGAACGCCCAGTCCGCGCCCGGAACCACGATGAGCAGAAGGGCGACCGTCCAGAACGCGAGCACGGAACTGAGGGACACGACAGAAATCCTCCCCGTTGCGGCCATTGCAGGGAGAATACGTTTCAATACTCCAAAAGTGCTTTTAAATTTCAGCTCAAAACCAGTATTTCGTGGAAGGATTTTCTCATGGATTCGATTGACCGGAAAATCCTTGCGATCCTCCAGGAGGAGGGGCGCCTGACCATCACGGAACTGGCGGCGCGGGTGGGGTTGAGCGTGTCGCCCTGCCATCGCCGGCTCCGGGAGCTGGAACGCGGAAAGACGATCCGCGGGTACCGGGCGATCGTGGATCCCGCCGCAGTCGGCCTGACGTTCCAGGCGCTGGTGTTCGTCACCATGCGGCAGGAGGACCGGGAGACGCTGCTCGGTTTCGAGGAGTCCGTCGCGCGGGTGCCGGAGGTCGTGCAGGCCCAGCGGCTCTTCGGCGATCCGGACTACCTGCTGCGCATCGTCACGGCCGATCTGACCGCCTACCAGGAGCTGGAGGACGACGTGCTGTCCGCTTTGCCCGGCGTGCAGCGCCTCAATTCCACCCTGGTCATGAAGCACGTGGTGAACGACCGTCCCCTCCCCACCTGAGCCGGGAGAAGTGCGGCCACGCCGAGAATCAGCGGTTCACGGCATCAAAGGATCAGCCGGGGCGGGCGTTCCAGGCCGAACTCGTCCAAGAGGTCGTCGAGGGTCGTGGCGAGGCCGCGTTCGTAGGCGGTGGTGAACGCCGTCTCGCCGAGGATCTCGCGGGTGGCCTCCTCGACCGGCAGGGCGTCGCGGAGAGAGTGGTCCCGGCCGCCGCGCAGGCCGTCGGCGGAGCCCAGGCGGAAGGCGGAACGTTCCGCGTCGCCCTCGCTCAGGGCGAGGGCGGCATGGCCCACCAGGACGTACGCGATGATCGGGTAGTCCAGGGTGTGCACGGCTGCCTCCAGCGCCGCGAGCAGCCGCGTCCGGCCCGCCTCGATCTCACCGGAGGCGAGACTGAGATGGCCCTGCGAGCACAGGAGCATGGCGCGAAAGTGCGGTGGGCCGGCGATGTCCGCGATCAGCTCGTAGGCGCGATCGAGGCGCCGGCCGGCCCCGGCGAGGTCGCCGTCGTGGCGCGCGATCTCGCCGAGCTGGTAGTGCAGGGTCGCCGTCCCCTCGACGCTGCCGACCCGTTCGGCCTCGCGGAGCGCGACGTCGAGCAGCTTGACGGCGCGGTCCTTCTCGCCGAGCAGGGCCAGCTCGTTCGCCAGCCTGGTGTGGCCGTGCGTGATCGGGGCCGAACCGCCGCCGAGCGCCTCGTTGAGCCGGATCGCCTCCTCGTACAGCGCGACGGCCTCGCCGTGGTCGCCGCGGCGCCCGGCGAGTTCGGCCTGCGCGCTGAGGGTGAACGACAGGCCCCAGCGGTCGCCGATGCCGCGGAAGTCCTCCAGCGCGCGGTCGAAGTCCTCGGCGCCCGCGTCGCCGCGTCCGAAGTTGAGCGCGAACTGGCCGCGGAGGAAGCGGCCCACGCCGCGCACCCACGGATCGGGATCGTCCAGGAGCGGGTCGATGAGCACGATCGCGCTCTCCTCCCAGCCCCTCTCGTACATCTTCAGCGCGACGTTCGTGACGCGCAGCGCCGGCAGCAGCGGCCCGTCGCCGACGGCGTCGCAGATCCGGCGCACGCGCGCCAGCAGGGCGTTGGTCCGCTCCTTCTCGTAGTGGTTGTCGATCATCGTGATCGCGCCGTACGACAGGGCCACCGCGGTCGTCTGCTCGTCGGGGAGGTCGGGGAGCCCGAGCACCCCCATGACGCTGTCGGCGCTCTCCTTGAGCTGCCCGCGCAGGAACCAGTACCAGCCGAGGCCGGCGCAGAACCGCACGGCCAGCCGCGCGTCGCCGGCCGAGATCGCCCACCGCAGCGCGGCGTGCAGGTTGTCGTGCTCGGCGGCGAGCCTGCCCAGCCAGTACACCTGCTCGTCGCGGTAGAGGTGGGGCTCGGCGGTCTCGGCCAGCTCGACGTAGTACGTGGCGTACGCGCGCCTGATCCGCTCCTCCTCCCCCGCCTCGGCCAGCCGTTCCAGCCCGTACGCGCGGATCGTCTCCAGCATCCGGTAGCGGGGCCCCTCCTGGTCGCCGCCGGTGACCGTCACGAGGGACTTGTCGACCAGGGCGGTCAGCACCTCGAAGACCTGGTGGGACGGGAGTTCCGGCCCGGCGCACACCCGTTCGGCGCTCGCCGCGGTGACGCCGCCGGTGAAGACCGAGAGCCGCCGCCACAGCGCGCGTTCGGCCGGGTCGAGCAGGTCCCAGCTCCATTCGACGACGGCGCGCAGGGTCTGGTGGCGCGGCAGCGCGGTCCGGCTGCCCGCGGCGAGGAGGCCGAAGCGGTCGTTGAGCCGGGCCGCGACCTGGGCCGGCGTCATCGCGCGCAGGCGCGCGGCCGCCAGTTCGATGGCCAGCGGCATCCCGTCCAGGGCCCGGCAGATGCGGGCGATGTCGGCGACGTTGCCGTCGGTCACCGCGAATCCCCGGGACACCGCCGCCGCGCGGTCCGCGAGCAGCCGGACCGCGGGATAGTCCGGCGCCTCGGCGGCCCGCACGTCCGGCGGGGGCGGCTGGAGCGGGTCGACGGGCCAGAGCGACTCGCCCGTGATGCCGAGCGGCTCGCGGCTCGTCACCAGGACGCGCACGCCCGGGCAGTCCGCCAGAAGGCGGTCCGCCAGGTGGGCGGTGGCGTCGAGGAGGTGCTCGCAGTTGTCCAGGACGAGCAGCAGCCGCTTGCGTGCGAGGGCGGCGGCGAGCCGGTCCATCGGGTCGGTGCTCTCGCGTTTCACGCGCGCCGCGCCCGCCGACTGCCAGACCGTCTCCCGCAGCGCCAGGGCCGTGAGGACGGCCTGCGGCACCTCGGCGGGGTCGGTGATCGGCGCGAGCTCCACCACCCACACGCCGTCCGGCGCCCGGTCCAGCCAGCGTTCGCCGGTCTCCAGCGACAGCCGGGTCTTCCCCGCGCCGCCGGGTCCGGTCAACGTGACGAGCCGGTGTCCCGCGAGCAGCTCGCCCACCTGGGAGAGATCGTCGTCGCGTCCCACGAAGCTCGTGATCCGTGCCCGGAGGTTCCCGGCCGGCCGGTCCGCGTCCGGCTCGGCTCCGGTCCGCCGGTCTCCGGTCGGCTGCGCTTCGTCTGGTCCGGCGCCGTTGAGGCTTTCAGTCGTGGCCGCGTGCTTCGCGGTGCCCCCGGGAGTCTCTCGACCGGTTCGCAGCAGAGCCGGGTCTTGGCGGAGGACCGCCAGGTAGACGTTCTCCAGATCGGGAGAAGGATCCACGCCCAGGGTTTCGGCGAGAACGCGCTTGGCCGATTCGTACTCGGCCAGGGCGTCGGCCTGGTGACCCGCCGCGTACAGGGCGCGCATCAGCTTGCCGCGCAGCGGCTCGCGGAGGGGATCGGCGGCGGTCAGGGCCTGGAGCTCGGGGATCAGCGAGGCATGGCGGCCGAGCGCGAGATCGGCTTCGACGCGCTCCTCCAGGGCGGTACGCCGCAGGCTTTCGAGGCGGGCCGACGGCCCTTCGGCGAACGGCCTGCCCGCCACGTCCTCCAGCGCGGGGCCACGCCAGAGCGCGAGCGCGTCCCGCAGGCCCGCCGCCCGTTCGGCGACGTCGCCGGTACGGAGCGCACGGGCGACCCGGGCCTCGAAGTCGTGCGCGTCCACCTCCGCAGGCGGAACGAGGAGCCGGTAGGTGCCCGGCCCCGACTCCAGCCGATCGCGGCCGATCAGGGGCCGCAGCCGCGACACCAGCGACTGGAGGGCGTTGGCCGCGGCGACCGGCGGCTGGTCCTCCCAGAGCTCGTCGATCAGCCGGTCGGCCGACACCGGACGGTCGGCGTTGAGCGCGAGCAGGATCAGCAGGGCGCGCAGCCGTGCGCCGCCGACCTCGACGCAGTGGCCGTTGGCCGCCACCTCCAGGGGGCCGAGGATCGCGATGCGCACCCGTCGATTCTCTCCCAAGCCGGGCCTGCTCCGCCTATGCGGGGGATCGTGCGCGATATCAGTCCTGCCGAACGAGAACGCCCCGCCGATCCGGGCACGGATCGGCGGGGCGTCATCGGGTGTCGTCAGGCGACCCGGCCCGAGGTCTCCTTGGGTGCCTCGATCTGCTTCGGCTTGACGTCGTCGGTCGCGGCCAGCTCGAAGTCGGCCCGCGGCTGCTCGATCGTGCCGAGCGAGATGGTCTCGCGCTTGAAGAACAGCGCGAGGGTCCAGTCGGCGAGCACCCGCATCTTGCGGTTGAACGTCGGCACCATCATCCCGTGGTAGGTGCGATGGAACCACCAGGCCGGCAGGCCCTTGAGCTTGAAGCCCATCGGGTTGGCCACGCCCTTGTGCAGGCCGAGGCCCGCCACCGCGCCCAGGTTGTTGTGCGCGTACGGCTTGAGCGACTTGCCGCGCAGGGCGCGGACGATGTTGTCGCCGAGGAGCTTCGACTGCCGCAGCGCGTGCTGGGCGTTCGGCGGGCAGAACATGCCGTCCTGGGTGAGGTCGGGCACCGCGGCGTTGTCGCCCGCGGTCCAGGCGCCCACCACGCCCTCGATGGTGAGGTACTCGGTGGCCTTGATCCGGCCGCGGTCGTCGAGCGGGAGGTCGCTCGCCCTGACCACCGGCGAGGGCTTGACGCCCGCGTTCCAGACCAGCGTCCCCGCCGGGAAGGCACTGCCGTCCGACAGCTCGATGTCGCCGCCGACCGCCGACTTCAGGAGCGTCTTCATCTTGACGTCGATGCCGCGGCCGCGCAGCTGCTCGGCCGTCCACTTGCCCATGTCCGGCCCGACCTCGGGCAGGATCCGGTCGGCGGCCTCGACCAGGTAGAAGCGCAGGTCGCTCGGGGTGACCTTGCGCATGTACTTGGTGGCGTCGCGCGTCATGTCCTCGATCTCGGCGACCGCCTCGACGCCCGCGAAGCCGCCGCCGACGAAGACGAAGGTGAGGGCCTTGCGGCGGATCTCCTCGTCGTCGGTCGACTCGGCGATCTCGAGCTGCGCGAGGACGTGGTTGCGGAGGTGGATGGCCTCGCCCACGGTCTTGAGGCTGATGCCGTTCTCGGCCAGGCCCGGGATCGGCAGGATCCGCGGGACCGCGCCGGCGGCCATGACGATGTAGTCGTAGGTGATCCGCTCCGGGGGTCCGGCGAGCGGCTGCACGATGGCCCAGCGGTCGTCGTGGTTGATCTCGGTGACCCGCGCGTTGCGCACGTTGCACAGGGGCAGCGTGCGGCGCAGCGGCACCACCACGTGGCGGGGGGAGATGTTCCCGGCGGCGGCTTCGGGGAGGAACGGCTGGTACGTCATGTACGCGTTCGGGTCAACGACGGTGACCTTGACCTCGCCCCGCTTGAGCTCGCCCTTGAGCTTCTTCTGCAGACGCAGTGCGGTGTACATGCCCACATAGCCGCCACCCACGATCAGGATGTGGGGAGCGCCCTCGGCGGTCCTGGCCATAGCGGCCTCCAATGTTCGCGGTCGGCTTGTGAAGACATTCACAAGCTACCGGATAGACCATGCCAAGTGCCAACCATGAGGCCGGAAAGATCTTCGAAACTTTCCATGGCGGCAAACTGGACCGTTACGAGCATGTGAACTTCTGCACTCCTTCGCGGAAAATCGGACTTCCATGGACAGAGGTCACATGATGAACGTCACAGTGGACTTCTCCCGCGGCGCCGTCTCCCCGCGAGCGAAAGGGCCCGCTCCACCCCCGCGGACCGCCTATGGTTGTGGCGGACGGAGAAGGGGGCGCCATCGGCCCGGTGCGCCCGACGCCGAGATGAACGCAATCCGGCGGGGCGCCGCGTACGATCTCGCCCAGGAGTCCGGTCAGGCGCGGCCTTGCCCCTCGCGGGCCAGGTGATGACCGTCACCCAGGAGTCCCGTCACGTTCGGCCCGCCCTCGCGGGCCGGCTGGGGTGGGTTGTCGGAAGTGGGCTGCGGGAAGGCAGTTTCGATGGTGAGCAGAGAGCGGCGTACGGTCCTTGCCTCGCGGCGGCGGCCGGTTTCGGCCGCGGCCGGGGTCGTGCTGCTCGGCGGGGCGCTGAGCGGGTGCGGGCTGATCGGACTGCCCCAGAACAAGGCCGCCGAGCTCTCCGAGTGGTTCCCCGTGAGCAGTCTGGCCTTCCGCGATGGGCAGGACTTGCCCACACGCTACGGCTGCTCGTCGTACCCTGGCGGGCAGAGCAAGACGCCGCCGCTGCACTGGACCGGCAAGCCCACCGGCACACGCTCGTACGCGATCGTGGTGGACGACCCGGACGCCGACAACGGCGCGTACGTGCACTGGGTGATCGCGGGCATCGGCGAGAACACGCAGGACCTCGTCGAGGGCACGAAGATCGACAAGACCTGGGTCCAGGGTCGGAACACCGGCAAGAAGGTGGGCTATGAGCCGCCCTGCCCGCCACGGGGCGAGGAGCACCGGTACCGGTTCACCATCTACGCACTCAACGACCAGGCGCCGTTCAAACCGGGCGCGACGCTGAAGGACTCCCTCGGAGCCATCGCCAAGCACACGGTGGGCCGGGGCAGGATCACCGGGAACTTCGGGACCGAGTAGGGGCGTTCAACCCTGAGGTCGTGGGGCAAGAGGGACAGAACAGGTCCCCGAGGTACAAAACTGACGGGGGTGAACGGGTCGGCCGAATTGGCCGATCGGGGCACGCCGTGTGAGGGTAGATGTGCGCGAAGGGTGTGACAACGGTCATAGCGGTCGGTCAGAATCGGTTTAGGCCCCCATCGGGGACCCGGCCGCTAGCGATAATCAGGACGAACCCGCGGGCCGCAGGGCCAAGGCATTGGGTGGTGGCATGACTTCTTACATCGTGGTCTTCGGCCTCATAGTGGTCGTGGTCCTGGTGGTCGTCCTGGTGGCCTTGGGCATGCGGGCCAGCAGGGCGGCCCGCGACGACGACGACTGGATGGCCGACGAGCAGCAGCAGCCGTCCCGGGGCTACCGGTCCGCTCCGGCGGAGGAGCCCGCCGAGGACGGCTACGGCACCGGCTACGACGGCGCGTCCTACGGGCCGGGCCAGGCCGAGCCGGGCCTCGACCGCCGCGTGGCGGGCGGCGCGGGCCAGCCCCCCGCCGGCCAGCACGCCGGTGGCTCGCTCGCCGCCGCTCCCCTCGCCGCGCCCACGCCCGCCCCCGCGCAGGCGGCCCCCGCGCCGCCCCCGCCCAGCGGCCAGGCCAGCGACGAGATGGCCGACGACGACTACTGGGCGACCATCACCTTCGACAAGCCGAAGTTCCCCTGGCAGCACGACGCGCCGCCGGAGAAGACCGAGGCCGAACTCGCCGCCGACCCGCTGGGCGCGCAGGGCGGTCCGCAGGGCCCCGACCCGCAGGCTCCCGCCGAGCGTCCCGCCGCCGGTCTCACCCAGCCGGTCGCCATGGACGACGGCCCCGCATACAACCCCGCCGCCCCGGCGACCGGCGCCGTCGGCGGCCTGCTCGGCTCCCGCAACGGCACCGGCCCGCAGGCGGTGCCCGCGCCGCCGGCGTCCTTCACCCCGGCCGCCGCGCACTACGCCGGCGACCCGAGCGCGACCGCCGCCGACCTCCACGCGCTCGGCTCCGGCACCGGCCCGCAGTCCCCGTTCGGCACGGGCGACCCGTCGTTCGGCGGCGCGGGCTCCGACCAGCAGCCCTACGGCGCCCCGGACCCCTCGCCGTACGGCGGGGGCGACCAGGCCCCGTACGGCGGTCCCGAGCAGCCCGGGTACGGCGGCGAGCAGGCCCCGTACGGCTCTCCCGACCAGCCCGCGTACGGCTCCCAGGATCAGGCTCCCTACGGCTCCCCCGAGCAGCAACAGCCCTACGGCTCCGGGCCCGAGCAGTCCCCTTACGGCGGGGGCGACCAGGCCCCGTACGGCTCCCCTGAGCAGCAGCCGGCCTATGGCAACGGCTCCCAGAGTCCCTACGGCGCCAACGACCCGCTGGGCACCTCGCTCCCGGCCGCCTCGGCGGGCCCCGCGCGCCAGGAGTCCTCCTACGATCTGCCGATGTCCACGGGCCCGCTCTCGGGCGACCCGCGCGCCTCGGACCCGCTCGGCCTGCCGCTCGGCCGCGCCGACGAGCAGACCGTGCGCTACAGCAAGCCCTCCCCCGCGGCCCCGGCGGCTCCCGCCGAGCCAGCGGCGCAGGGCGGCTGGGACGGCGGCGGTTCCGCCGGCGACACCGACAGCAACAAGCTCCCCACCGTGGACGAGCTGCTCCAGCGCATCCAGACCGACCGGGCGCGGTCCGCCGGCGGTGCGGGCTCGCGTCCGGCCGAGCCGGAGGCCCCCGCGTACGGCGGCGGCCTGAACGATCCGCTCGGCGACCCGCTCAACACGGGCGGCGGCTCGTCCTCCTACGGCTCCACCGGCCCCTGGTCGGCGCCCTCGGCGGGTTCCGCGGGAGGCGCGGGCGGCGGCACCGCGGGCGGCGGCTACGGCCAGAACGAGGGTTACCCGTCGGCTCCCGCCTATGGCGACTCCTCCCGCTACGACGACCCGCTCGGCGGTGGCAGTGGCGGCGGCGGGTCGTACGGCTCGTACGGCTCCGGCTCGGGTTCCGGCGCGAGCGGCGGCGCGGGCGACAACGGAGAGGCGGGCCGCTACGGCGACTTCAGCGGCAGCAGCTACAACGGCGCGTCCGACCCGCTGTCGGCCCCGATTCCCCCAGACTCCGGTTCCCAGGGCGGCGGCTATGGCGAGCCGGGTGCGACCCAGCAGTTCAGCGGCGACTACTTCGGCTCGCAGCAGGGCTACGGCAACTCCGGCCAGCAGGGCGGCTCGGGCGGCGGCGAGCCGGGCGGCCAGTACGGCGGCTCCTCGTACGGCAGCGGTGGCAACCCGCGCCAGCAGCAGCCCGACGACTGGGAGAGCCACCGCGACTACCGGCGCTGATCACCCACGCGTCGGCGAAACGGAGGGCGGCCCTCGGGGCCACCTCCGTTTCGCGTTTTTCTAGGAGCGAATCCCCCGAGATCCACCGAACCCGGAGATCGCGTTGGTGTCATCCCGGGCGAACATGATCCGGCCCGTGATTGCATACGTCGCGTGACGTTCAAGACACTCAACGTATCCATTCCGCGACGGGACCTTCCCGCCTCGTTCGTCGTCTTCCTCGTCGCGATCCCGCTGTCGCTGGGCATCGCGGTGGCCTCCGGCGCACCGATCGCCGCCGGGCTGATCGCCGCGATCGTCGGCGGCGTCGTGGCCGGGCTGCTGGGCGGTTCACCGCTGCAGGTCAGCGGGCCCGCGGCCGGGCTCACGGTCATCGTGGCCTCACTCGTGCAGACCTACGGCTGGCGCGCGACCTGCACCATCACGGCGTTCGCGGGGCTGCTCCAGCTGGCCCTGGGCGCCGCCAGGGTGGCCCGTACGGCCCTCGCCGTCTCCCCGGCCGTCGTGCACGGCATGCTCGCCGGAGTCGGCGTCGTGCTCGTTCTGGCGCAGGCACACGTGGTCCTGGGCGGCCGGCCGCAGCACTCGCCGCTGAGCAACGTACGGGAGCTTCCGGGACAGCTGGTCTCGTCCCACTCCCAGACGGTCATGCTCGGCCTTCTCACGATCGCCGTCCTGCTCACCTGGGAACGGCTGCCGAAAGGCGTGAACGGCGGCCTCTCCCAGGTGAGCGGCACCGCGCTGCGCTGGATCCCCGCGCCTCTCCCCGCCGTCGCCCTCGCCACGCTGACCGCGTGGCTGCTCGGCTGGGACACGCCGCGCGTCGACCTGCCCGGCACGCTGCTGGGCGACTGGCACGCCCCGGCGATGCCCGAGGGGCCGCTTCCCGAGATCGTCGGAGCGGTCGTCTCGGTCGCCGTGGTCGCGGCCGTCGAGTCGCTGCTGTGCAGTGTCGCCATCGACCGCAAGCGGCCCCCCGGCGTGCCGCGGGCCGACCTCGACCGCGAACTCCTCGGGCAGGGCGCGGCGAACGCGGTGTCGGGCCTGCTGGGCGGCCTGCCCATCGCCGGCGTGATCGTCCGGAGCTCGGCGAACGTGGCGGCCGGGGCCGGGTCCCGCGCCTCCACCGTGATGCACGGGTTCTGGGTGCTCGTCCTGGCCCTGTCGTGCGGGCCGGTGATCGAGCAGGTGCCGCTGGCGGCGCTGGCCGCCCTGCTGGTCGTGCTCGGCGTGAAGATGATCGACACAGCCCGGGTCCGTGACCTTCGTCACCATCGCGAGGCGCCCGCCTACTTCGCGACCCTGGTCGGCGTCGTGCTGCTGGGCCTCGGCGAGGGCGTGCTGCTCGGCATCGGGGTCTCGGCCGTGATGGCGCTGCGGCGGCTCACCAGCCTGTCGGTCCGGGTCGAGCAGGCGGCCCCCGTCCCGGCCCAGGCATCGGCCGAAACCGCAGGCGCGCAGGCGCCTGCGGACCGCTGGCACGTGATCGTCGAGGGCACGCTCACGTTCCTCGGAGTGCCCAAGGTGACCAAGGTCCTGCAGCAGGTGCCGGCCGGATCGAGCGTCGATCTGGACCTGAACGTGGACTTCATGGACCACGCCGCGTTCGAGGCGATCCACGAGTGGCGGGTCGCCCACGAACGTCAGGGCGGCAGGGTCGACATAGATGAAGTTCATGAGGGTTGGTATGAAAGAGCTGTGACTGGGGATATGTCGCCGCCGCGCAAGTCGTCCCCCAGTGCCCGCTGGTGGGCACCATGGGCGAATCGACGGCGCCGCCACGAAGCACCGGATCTCGACGCACCGGACGTGTCGCCGAGCGCCCTGCTACTCGCGGGAGTCCGCGAGTACCACGGCCGCACGGCCCGGCTCGTCCGCCCGATCATGGCCGAGCTGGCGTTCGAGCAGAAGCCCGAACACCTGTTCATCACCTGCGTGGACTCGCGCGTGGTGCCCAACATCATCACCGCGAGCGGTCCCGGCGACCTGTTCATCAACCGGAACGTCGGCAACCTCGTCCCGCGGTTCGGCTCCCGGACCCATGACGACTCGGTGGCCGCGACGGTCGAGTACGCCACCAACGTGCTCGACATCAAGACCATCACGGTCTGCGGCCACTCCAACTGCGGCGCCATGGCGGCGCTGCTGGCTGGCGGCACCGAGGTCGACCACCTGCCCGCGCTGTCGCGGTGGCTGAAGCACGGCAACCACAGCCTGGCCAGGTTCCTGGCGACCGAGCCCGAGGACGGCGTGCCGCCGCTCACCCGGCTCTGCCAGATCAACGTGATGCAGCAGCTCGACAACCTGCTGACCTATCCCTGGCTGCGCAACCGCGTGGAGGCCGGGAAGCTCGAACTGGTCGGCCTGTACCTCGACCTGGAGTCGGCCGAGGTCAACATCCTCGACCGCTCCGCCCAGACCTTCGTCCCCGTCCCGGACGAGGCCCCCGACGACGACACCACCGACACCGCCTGGGCGCTGAGCTGAGATGACGGTCATGGGTCGTCCCCCGACAGGACGACCCATGACCTACCCGGCCCACGGCACCCGCCACCGTGGGGCCGCGCCACCCTCGTTCTGGTCTCAGCGGCCGACGAGCTCGTCCTCGCCGGACCGGTCCCCATGCTCGATCATCCGGGTGTGGTGGCCGGTGTACTCGTCCTCGCGGGCGGTGTAGTCGTCGCGGATGTACATGCCCGCGACCCGGCGCGCCCACCGCGCCTGGACGCCGGACGCGGGAGCGTAGAGGGCGTCCCGGCGGCTGGACCGCGAGAACGCGGCCACCAGGATCATTGGCACCAGCAACCCGACGAGCGCGGCCACCGCGATCACGATGAACATCGGCGCTCCTCTCCGCGGGGCGGTCTCCGGGCCCCGCCGCCACCGCCGATCTCCCCCAAGGCGATCAGCTGTACCTTGGACGTTAGAGGTGCTCTTTCCGATCCTTTGTGTCGTGTGACCCGAAGCGGCCGAGATGAGGCCCACTTTCCGTTTTTGTGTGAGCAACGCGAGAAAGGGGAAGCGAGGGACGCGGCACGCCGGCACCGGGGCCAGAGGTGCGGGGGCGGACGAGCCGGCCTGTAAGCCGGGTTCTGTGTCCCGCCGCGCCTCGCGGCGGGCGGGCGACGGCCATCCATCTCGGACCGCCGTTGCCGGCGGTCTCCAGCGGCCTACCCGCAGGCTCGGGCGGGCAGCCCTCGAACGCCTGCGCGGAGCACCTGCCGGCGCTCCTTCTTGACCTTGCTCCAGGTGGGGTTTACCGAGCCGCCCACGTCACCGTGGGCGCTGGTGAGCTCTTACCTCACCGTTTCACCCTTACCACCGGCGAACCGGTGGCGGTCTGCTTTCTGTGGCACTGTCCCGCGGGTCACCCCGGGTCGGCGTTACCGACCACCTTGCCCTGTGGAGCCCGGACTTTCCTCGGCGGGAGATCCGTGACCATGGCCAGTGGATCTCCCGACGCGGCCGTCCGGCCGGCTCGTCCGCCGTGCCAGAAAGGTTACCGCCTCGAGGGAGGTCGCCGACGACCCGAGCGCCACACGCCGTAAGCGCCGCGGGCGCGGCCGGAACCGGTCAATCCAGGAGGTGGTGGGTGTCGTTGAACGAGCGGAGGCTGGCGGGCCCGTCGTCGTACCAGTGGATCGACGACAGCGACGCCACGTCGAGCTGCATGCGGTAGAGCGCCGCCATCGGGGCGCCCAGCGCCTCCTTGACCAGGAGCTTGATGGGCGTCACGTGGGACACCACCAGCACGGTCTGGTGCCGGTAGCGCACCTTGAGCTTGTCGAGCGCGGTGCGGACGCGGCGTTCGGCCTCGACGAGGCTCTCACCGCCGGGCGGCGCCACGGACGGGTCGGCCAGCCAGGCCTTCAGCTCGGCGGGCCAGCGCTCCCCGGCCTCGCGGAACGTCAGGCCCTCCCACGAGCCGAAGTCGGTCTCGCGGAACCCCTCCTCGACCCTTACTTCGACGCCCGTCTCGGCGGCGACGGCGGCGGCGGTGTCGCGGCAGCGGCCCAGCGGCGAGGTCACGATCGCGTCGATCGACCTGCCTTTGAGCGCCACCGCCACCGCCCGCGCCTGGGCCAGGCCGTGCTCGGTCAGCGGGAAGTCGCCCACGCCCGCGAAGCGCTTCTCGATCGACAGCGGCGTCTCACCGTGCCGCAGCAGGAGCGTCCTGGTCGGCGTGGCCGTCGCCCCCGACCACGCGAGCGCGGGGGCCGCCGGTTCAGGGGTGGGCGGCGGCTCCTCGTCCTCGACCTTGCGGACCCAGTGCTCGCCGCGCGCCGCCGCGTCCATCGCCTCGTTGGCCAGGCGGTCGGCATGCGCGTTGCGGTTGCGCGGGATCCAGCCGTAGGAGACCGAGCCGAGGCCGTTCGCCGCCTCCCGCCCCGCCAGGGCCAGCGGGATCATGTCCGGGTGCTTGATCTTCCAGCGGCCGGACATCTGCTCGACGACGAGCTTGGAGTCCATCCGGACCTCGACCCGGGCGCCCGGGTCGATCGCCGCGGCGGCGCGCAGGCCCGCGATCAGGCCGCGGTACTCGGCCACGTTGTTGGTGGCGTGGCCGATCGACTCGGCGACCTCGGCCAGCACCTCACCGGTGATCGCGTCGCGGACCAGCGCGCCGTACCCGGCCGGGCCGGGATTGCCGCGCGACCCGCCGTCGGCCTCGACGACCAGCTTCCGCCCCACGCCTACAGACCCGACTCGGGCGTACGGATGAGGATGCGGCGGCACTCCTCGCAGCGGATCACCTCGTCGCCGTCGGCGGCGCGCATCCGGTTGAGATCGACGGTGTTGAGCGCCAGGTGGCAACCCTGGCAGGCGCCCCGGTAGAGCTTGGCCGCGCCGACCCCGCCGAACTGGCCGCGCAGCTTCTCGTACAGCGCCAGGAGGTCGTCCGGGACGTCCTTGGCCACGGCGGTACGGGCCGTGCTGGTCATGCCGGCCTCTTCGTCGATCTTCTGCTGGGCCTCGTCGCGGCGGCCGCCGGCGGCGGCGAGCTCCTCCTGGGCGGTGGACTGCTCGGTGCGCAGCGCGGTGACCCTGCCCTCGGCCTCCTCGCGGCGCTCCATGATCTCCAGCACGACCTCCTCCAGGTCGGACTGGCGGCGCTGCAGCGAGGCGATCTCGGCCTGCAGGCTGCTCAGGTCCTTGGCGGAGCCGACCTGCCCGGAGTCGAGCCGCTTCTGGTCGCGGTCCGCCCGGGTCCGGACCTGGTCGACGTCCTGCTCGGCCTTGCGCTGCTCCCGGTCGAGGTCGCCGACCTCGGTCTCGGCCGCCACGATGGCGTCGCGCACCTCGGTCAGGCGGGCCTCGAGCCGCTCGATGTCGGCCAGCTCGGGCAGGGTGCGGCGGCGGTGCGCCAGCCGGTCGAGCGTGGTGTCGAGCTCCTGCAGGTCGATCAGGCGCAGCTGGGCTTCCGGTGCGGCTTTCACTTTGCTCCTTCGTAATGCAGGCTCCACGCGTCGGTGACGAGCGTGGACACCCGGGTCTTCACGTCCAGCGTGCGGGCCAGGCGCCGCTCTACATCGGCGAGCCACGGCCACTCGGTCGCCCAGTGCGCCGCGTCGACGAGCGCCGGGCCGTCGTGCTCGGCGAACTCCGACGCGGGATGGTGCCGCAGGTCGGCGGTGAGGTAGACGTCCACACCCGCCGCGCGGGCGGTGTCGAGCAGCGAGTCGCCCGCGCCGCCGCAGACCGCGACGGTACGGATCGTACGGCCGGGATCGCCCGCGGCGCGCACACCCCACGCGGTGGCGGGCAGGCCGGCGGCCGCGCGGGCGGTGAATTCGGCCAGTGTGACCGGCTCGGCCAGCTCGCCGACGCGTCCCAGGCCCCGGCCGCCCTCGCCGGCCGCGCCGGATCCGGCGGGCCCGTCCGCCGGGACCATCGGGCGCAGCGGCCCGGTCAGGCCCACGGCCCGCGCCAGGGCGTCGGACACGCCCGGATCGGCCACATCGGCGTTGGTGTGGGTGGTGTAGAGCGCCACTCCGCTCGTGATCATCCGGTGGATCAGGCGGCCCTTGGGCGTGGTCGCGGCGACGCTGGTGACCCCGCGCAGCAGCAGCGGATGATGGGTGACGACGAGGTCCGCGCCCCACTCCAGGGCCTCGTCGACGACGGCGGCCACGGGGTCGACCGCGAACAGCACGCGGCCGACCTCCTGCTCCGGATCACCGCAGACCAGCCCGACGGCGTCCCAGGCCTCGGCCCAGGCCGGAGGGTAGAACTCCTCGAGGACCGCGATGACTTCGGAGAGACGCACGCCCCGCAGGCTACCGCTCCCGGCGGCCCCAGCCGAGTCACGGACGGCGACTGACCATGTCCGCGTCTGGAACGATAGGAAGGGGAGAGCCAGACCGAGGGGAGATCGTCATGCCGGCTTCCGGCGCCGTACCGGGAGTGGTTCCCGCCAGCAGCCGTCCGTACATGCCCGGTTATGGGATCGGCGGCCCGGCGGAGGGCACCGGCCTGCTGCCGTGGTCGTGGGCGGTCGAGCGGTTGAACAAGACGCGCAACTTCTGGCTCAGCACGGTGTGGCCGGACGGGCGCCCGCACACCATGCCCGTGTGGGGGGCCTGGTCGGGCGAGGCGCTGTGGTTCAGCAGCAGCATGTCGTCGCGCAAGATCAGCAACATCCGGGCCAACGAGATCGTCACGATGGCCACCGAGGACGCCGAGAATCCCGTGGTCGTGCAGGGGCGCGCCGAGATCGTCACCGAGCCGGACCGGCTGCAGCGGTTCATCGACATGGTCAACGCCAAGTACGACACCGGCTATCGTGTGGACTTCCTGGACCCCGCCGTCAACGCGACGGTGGCCGTCTGGCCACAATGGGCGTTCGGGCTGCAACAGGGAGACTTCAGCGGTTCTCCCACCCGCTGGTCGTTCACACAATGAACGGCGGCGGGATCAATCCGGAGACTCATCGCGTTGGAGAGTGTGTGAAGTCACCCTTTCGCCGCCGCAAGCGCGTCAAGGGCCGCCCCATGGGGACGGCCCCCAAGCCTGCCGAGCACGAGCCCGTGGACTGGCCGCAGGAGGGCACCGGCAAGTCGTCCCTGATGGGCGCGATCCGCGGTGACGGCGAGACCGGCGCCGGCTTCGGCGGCGGCATGTTCGAGGATCTGGCCTCGGCCTTCGAGGGCTCCAAGAAGGTCAAGATCGAGGAGCAGGAGCAGCAGAAGCTGCGCAAGGCCGACGACATGCTCCAGGCGGGCACGGGCGGCCGCGACAACCTGGCCTCGGGCAAGATCCGCATCCGCCGCGCGCCCGCCGAGGGCGAGCCGCAACCCGAGTAGGGCGGGAGACGCATGGGCAGAGCCGTGCGCGCAGCCATGACCGTGTGCCTGGATACTCCGTGCCTGGATACTCCGTGCCTGGAAACCGCGTGCCTGGTTACGACCCTGCGCCCGGATACGAACATGTGTCCGATATGTGTCGAACATAGGTTCGAACATCGGGTTATCGTGGACGGGTGAGCACGTACGTCCCGCCCGGCTGGCCCGCGCAGGTGCACCCCCCGGCCACCGAGCGCTTCGAGGACACGGCGATGACCTGGCTGCTCGAGCTCGTCCCGCCGGAGTATCGCCGCTACGGGGTGCTGCGCCGCTATCCGATCGCGCTGGCCCGCATGGCCCGCCACCACGTCAACGCCTCCGTCGAGGCCGCCCGGGAGGGTTTCCGCACCGCCCGGGTCGAGCTCGCGGAGGCCGTCCCTCCCCACGGCATCGAGGCCGTCCTGGAGACCTACCGCCGCGAGGGCGGCCGCCTGGTCGCCCTCGCCTCGGCGATCGAGCTCGTCGAGTCCGCCCTGCGCAGCCAGGATCTCCCCGACGACCCCGAATTCCGCCGTCCCTTCACCCCCAAGCTCTGACCCGCCCGTCCCCGGCCTCCCGGTTCCCGCCGGGAGGTCAGAGCGCACGGGTGGTGGGCCGCTCGGCGGGAACGGCCGTCAGGAAGCGCGGTGGACGCCGGGCCCGGCCTGCCAGCCGGCTCGTGACCGCCGCCCGGATTCCAGGCACGCCGGCCATCGGGACCAGGGCCACGCCGCAGCGGCCGATGGCCAGCCCGCCCAGCGCGCCGGCGTCATGGGCGGCGTCGAGGGCCAGATCCAGCAGGGGTTCGCCGCGCACGTGAGCCTCGGTGAGCAACGGGCCCAGGCCGGCGATGTCACCGGCGCGCAGGGCCGCCGCGGCTCGTTCGGCGAGGCTCCCGTCCTGGCGGGGGGACGGCGCGCCGGCGCAGCCGACGTCCATGATCAGGAGCCTCAGGCCCGCGGTGACCAGGTCGAAGGGCAGATGCTCGATCTTGTCCGAGAGCAGCAGCGCATGCTTGGCGCGGGCGTTCAAGGCGGTCGCGTAGGACGCGGAAATGGACGGGCGCGGGGACGGGCGCGGGGACGCGTCGCACGGCCGTCCGTCCGCCTCGTGGAGCTCCCGGAGACCCAGCTCGACTGCGCAGGCTGTCTCATCGCCCGTGAGCAGCCCCATCTGGGCCGGCAGTTCGCGGTTGACCATCACCCGTGTCCCGGGCCCGTCGTACGCGATCAGCGCCTCGGCGGCGGCACGCGCCCACTCCGGAACGCCGCCCGAGGCGAGCGCGGACGGGAGCCGCCCGTGACCGACCGAGAAGGCGTCGGTGTGGTGGTTCATCGAGTAGAACGCGGCGGAGCCGTCGCCGGTCGCGGCGAGGGCCACGATGACGCCCCACGGCAGCGCGACCGCCAGCGCGGGCTGCCCGCCCAGCAGCGTCAGCGCGCCCGGCGCCCGCCAGACCCCGGCGGGCGCGCTCCCGTACGCCCGCTCGAAGATGTGCGCGGTGATCCGCACCTCCGGCTCGACGGCGAGCTCGGTCACGTCAGCTTCTCCAGACGCTCGGCCGCCTGGGCCGCTCCCCCGGCGGCCGCGAAGGAGTCCCGGACGCGTCCGGCCGCCGCGCGGTAGCTCTCGCCGGTCAGCACCGTGCCGAGCGCCGTGCGCAGCTCGTCCGCCCGCACGCGGGCGAACCGGACCGTCACGCCGGCGCCCGCCGCCTCGACCTGGCGGGCGATCACCGGCTGGTCGTCGCGGATCGGCGCGACCACCAGCGGCAGGCCGTTCGCGAGCGTCTCGCAGACCGTGTTGTGGCCGCCGTGCGACACGACCGCCGACATCCGCTCCAGCAGTGCGAGCTGCGGCACGTGGTCGCGGACCAGCACGTTCGGCGGCGGGTCGGCGACCATGCCGGCGGGCGCGACGAAGACGGCCTGCACGTCCATGCCGCGCACCGCGTCGGCGGCGGCCCGGAAGAAGCGCTCCCCCGCCGGCCCGTTGACCGTCCCCAGCGAGACGAGCACGGCCGGGCGCCTGCCGGTCTCCAGCCATTCCCAGGGGAATTCACCTCCCCGTGGACGTCCCAGGGCGGGCCCCACCAGCGCGAAATGATCCGGGAAGAACGAGACGTCACCGATCAGCGCGCCCGTGGAGAACACCAGCACCAGGTGGTCGGAGAAGCGGAGGTCGAGCAGGTCCTCGATGCCGTGGTCAAGCTGGAACTCGCCGATCTGGTCGCGCACCCACTCCTCGACCAGGGGCATCCCCGCCAGCGGCCGGGTGAACTCGGCCGACGTGGTCGCCGACGTGACCCAGGGCAGCCCGCGCAGCCGCGCCGCGACCGGCGCCGCCAGCACCTGCTGGTCGGAGATCACCACCTCGGGCCGGAAGTCCTCGATCGCCGCCTCGACGCCCGGCATCATCGCGTGCCCGAGCGGGACGATGAGCTCCTCCCAGAGGAACTTCAGCGCCGCGGGGCCGCGCAGCCGCAGCCATTCCCTGCGGCTCTCCGCCAGCCGGGCCGTGAACGCCTCGTCCTCCGCCGGGTAGACGCGCGATCCCGGGTTCAGGAGCGGTTCGAGACTGTCCGGGTGGCCCACCCATGCGACGTCGTGGCCCCGCTGGACGAGCTCGGCCGCCACCGCGACGGTCGGGTTCGTGTGCCCGGTGAGCGGCGGCACGGCGAAGAGGAACCGGCGCGGAGACGCCTCGGCGCGGCCCTCGTCCGCGCCGCCGGCCACCGCGCCGCCGGTCGCCGCCCCGCTGGCCCCCGTTCCACCGGCCGCCGCCCCGCCCACGAGCGGCGGGACCTCGACGCGGCGCGGCTTCGCCGAGCGTCCTCCCTTGCGCGACCGCCCCGTCATGCCGCACCCCCCGCCGCCATGACCGGGACGCGCGTCCCGGCATGATGCGCCAGCCACGGCAACATGACTCCGAGCAGTTCCGCGGTGCCCTCTCGGAGCACGGTGTGCGCGTGACCGGCCATGATGTGGAGCGTGCAGCCGGGTACGGAGCGCAGTAGCAGCCGTCCGGCGGCCACGATGTCCGAGTGCTCGCCGTAGACGGCCAGCACCGGGCAGTCCAGGGCGGCCAGGGCGGCGGGCCGGACGGGCTCGACCGCGGCCAGGTCGTCGAGGAGGCTGGTGCCGTTGATGAGGGCGTGGGCGGTCTGCGCCTGCCTGCCGCCCTTCCGCCAGCCGATCGCCAGCAGCTGGTCGGCGAGCCGCTCGTACTCCAGGGCGAGCGCCGACCGCCCGATGGTGTTGAGCATGTCCTCGGTCCACTCGCCCGCGTGCTCGGCCGGACCGTACGACTCGATCATGACCAGCCCGGCGACCCGGCCGGGCCGGGCGAGCGCGGCGTTCAGCGCGACGACCCCGCCGAAGCTGTTGGAGACCAGGTAGACCGGCTGCCGGTGGCCGAGGGCGTCGAGGACGCCGAAGAGGTCCTCGACCCCGTCGGCGGCTCGGTAGCCCGCCGGGGTCAGCTCGGAGCGGCCGTGGCCCCGCAGGTCGTACAGCACGGCGCGGGCCCCGGCCGCCGACACCGGCCCCGCCAGCGTGTAGTAGAAGCTCGACAGGTTGTCGATCACCAGCCCGTGGACGAACACCACGACGGGCGCGCCGGGCGCGGCGCCTCGCGGGGGGTCCATCGTCTGGGCGTGGAACCGGATCCCGCGTACGGTCACCTCGGGCATGCGCGTCCTCCAGGAAGTCCTCGAAGTCCTTGCTGTCCTTGAAGTCGTTGCCGTCCTTGCAGCCCTTGCCGTCCTCGCAGGCCCTCGGGGCCGGTTCAGACGCCGGCGGGCCGCAGGCGCGACTCGATGTGCCGGACCAGGTCACCGACCGTCATCCGCATGATCTGGTCGAGGTCCATGCCCGCGATGAACGCGGCGAACTGCACGCGCTCGCCGTAGCGCCGCTGGAGCCTCTCGGCCAGCACGACGAACTCGATGCTCTCCAGGGCGAGGTCCTCGTTGAACGTGGTGTCCGGGCCGACCTCCACGTCCAGCAGGAAGTCCTCCCCGACGACGCCGACCAGCATCGCGACGACCTCCTCGAGGACGTCGCCGGTGTCCGCGTTCATGTCCATGTCATCTCTCCTCGGAATCTCTGCTCTGCGACGTGACGGTCCAGGTCACGACATGGCCGTCCACCGCCCGGGACGCCACGGCCGTCAGCGAGTCGAGCGCGGCCACCAGCAGGCGGTCGGCGTCGGCGGCGATGACGGCGAAGTCCCCGGTCCGGACGGCGTCGCCGGGCCGGCCACCGGCGGCGACCTCGCGCGCGGCGGCGCGCTTGGCGGTCAGCAGCCGCGCGGTGGCGGTGGCCGGGTCGCCGGGCAGACGTCCCAGCAACGCCCGCTCGCCCTGGCTCAGCGCGGTCCCGCCTGCGGAGTCCGGATCCTCGGCGATCGGCATGATGTCGATGCCCGCGGGTTCGGTGGCGGGCCGGACGAGCGCCACTCCCAGCTCCCGGCTCCGTGCGATCGACACCGCCAGCGGCAGGTCGAAGGGCCCCGCGACCTCGGTCCGCCCCGCCTCGTCCTCGCGGACGGTCACCTCCGCCGGGAACAGCGGCCCGTGGCCGCGGCCCCACAGCCAGTGCCGTACGGCGTCCTTGGCCGCGATCCGGCCCAGCAGCCACGGGTCCTGCTCGCGCGGCCCGAGGGCGTGGTACTCGGCCCGTTCGGCGGCGCACAGGTACTGCCGCATCAGCAGGTCGCGCGACGCCGCGCCGTCCCAGCGCCGGCGCGCCAGGCACCAGTCCCCCGCCTGCGGCTCCCCGATCGCCGAGACCTCTGGGGTGAGCCTCATCCGCCACACCGGCTCGTCGGTGTAGAAGCGGCGCGTCGTCCAGCCGTCGACGCGTCCCCACACCGTGCCGTCCGCGCGGACCAGCTCGGCGTCGCACCGGATCGTCGTGTCGGACATCGTCCGGTTCCAGACGGTGACGTCGAGCCGCTCCCCCGCCGGCGGCAGCGGCGCGTACCAGGACACGCGCTCGATGCCGACCGGGAAGACGGTCTGGTCCTTGTCGCCGTACACCTGGATCCAGTGGCCGCACAGGTGCCCGGCGCTGTCCATGAGCGCGCCCGGCGTGGGCAGCGAGACCAGACCGGCGCGCAGGCCGTCGCGTGCGACCGCCGAGATCTCCTTGACGCCCCGGTAGAGCGGCCCGTGGAACATCCACCGCTCGGCGTAGAACCGCTCGGCGAGCACCGGCGGCGGTCCCTCGGCGGTGAGCGGCGTCCGGTCGGGGGCGGGCGGCGCCGGGTAGCCCGCGGCGAGCAGGACGGTCCCGTCGGTATGGCCCTTGATGACCACCTTGACCCGGCGGACGCCGGAAAGGCCGGGAACGCCGGGGACGCCGCCGGAATCCGCGAGGGTCGCCTGGATGTCGGCGGTAGTCGCCGGTTCGGCGATGACCCACCGGTGGGCCCGCACGTCCTCGAAGCCGACCACCACCAGCTCGGGGAAGAGCTCCCGGGCGGTCTCGGCCATCACCTCGAGCAGGGTCGTCAGCGGGACGACCGGGAACCGGTCGGAGGTGTCCGGCCAGTCCGCGCGCTGCGGGATCACGCAGTGGTCGATGACGTACGGCATGGAGTCGAGCGAGAACACCCGCGAGGTGGTCAGCTCGGTGACCTGCGGCGCGGGCGGCGGCGCGGGCTCGGTCGGCGAGGACCGCACCGTGCCGGTGTGCAGCGCGTCGAGGACGACCTGGGCGCTCTCGGTGGCGTCCCGGAGCAGCGCGTCCAGCTCGGCCATGATCGGCCCGGCGTCGGCCGGCGCCGGCAGGTCCCGGGGGAAGAGGCCCGTGCCGAATCCCGTGCCGACCCCCGCGTCGACGTTCAGCGGCGGTACGGCGCCGTCCAGCCGGACGAGCGGGGTGCCGAGGTCGAGCCGCATCCCCGTGCCGTGGCCCGCGTCCGGCTCGCCGGGTCGCTCGTCCTGCTGCGCGGCTCCGTAACCCTCCGCCCACAACGCCGCGACGACGCGTTCGAGCTGGGCGAGGCCCGTCCGCTGGGCGGTGTTGGCGGCCATGGTGACGTGGTCGCGGCCGCCGAGACGGTCGCTCACGAATCCGGTCAGGCTCCCCGGCCCGACCTGGACGAACGCGCGCACGCCCGCCCCGTACAGCTCCTCGATCAGCTCGCTGAACCGGACCGGCTCCAGCAGATGGCGCACCATGAGCCCGCGCACCTCGTCCGTCCCGGCCGGGAACGGCGCGGCCGTGGTCCCCGACCACAGCGGCACGCGCGGCGCGCGGATCGGCAGCGCCTCGAACGAGCGGTGCACGCTCTCCAGGTAGGCCCCGGCCATCGGCGTGTGGAAGCCGGACCGGAACGGCAGCTCCTGGCCCAGCACGCCCTCGGCGCCGAGCCTGGCCAGCACCGCGCGCACGGCCTCCGGAGGTCCGCAGATCACCGACTGGTGCGGGCAGTTGTCGTGGCTGACCACGACGTCGCGGCTCGTGCCGATGGCCCGCAGCGCCTGGTCGACCCCGCAGCCCAGCGCGGCGTACGCGGCGTCCGGGACGTCGAGCGCGCCGTGGTCGAGCGCCGTGAGGAACGCCTCGGCGGCGCCCGGCTCGTACATGCCCGCGGCGATCATCGCGGTCCACTCGCCGAGGCTGTGCCCGGCGGCCACGTCCGGCTCGATGCCGAGCCCGCCCAGGGCCCGCGCCAGCAGCCCGCCGACGGCGATGACGTCCGCCGCGTGCCCGGGCAGGTCGGTCCGGCCGGTGAGGCCGGGGCGCGGCATGCCGAAGTGGTCGGCGACGTCGTCGACGCGCGGCTCGAAGACCGGCTCGAAGCCGGGGAAGAGGAACGCCACCTTGCCGCCCGCCGCGAGCAGGGGCCGCGGCGTGAACCAGATGTCGCTCCGGCCCCGCCACGGCGTGCCCCGGAGCACGATGGCCCGCGCGAGGTCGAGCCGCCGGCGGGACGGGTCGACGATCGCCAGGCGGCACGGCAGGTCCGGGGGGTCCTCGCCCTTGGCCGCGATCGCCTGCAGGTCGTCGTCGGGCCGTTCGAGCAGCCGGGACAGTTCCGCGTCCGTGCGGGCCGCCAGCCGCAGCACCCCGGCGCCGCCGGCATCCGTGCGCGGCGAGCTGATCATGCGCAGCCGTTCCGGCCCGCCCGCACGGGTGCCGGGCCGCAGATGCGCGGGCGGCTCTTCGAGGATCACGTGGGCGTTGGCGCCGCCGAAGCCGAAGGCGTTGACGACGGCGCGGCGCGGCACGCCCGGGGCGGGCGGTTCCCACGTGACCGGCTCGTGGACGGGCCGGAGCCGCGAGCCCGCGAGCGCCGGGTGCGGCTCTTCGATGTTCAGGGTCGGCGGCAGCACGCCGTCGCGCAGCGCGCAGGCCGCCTTGATGAGGCCCGCGATGCCGCCGGCGGGCATGGCGTGGCCGATCATCGACTTCACCGTGCCGAGCGCGAGCGGCGGCCCGCCGTCGCCGAAGACCCGGCGCAGCGTCGCCAGCTCCGCCTCGTCGCCCGCCGGGGTGCCCGTCCCGTGCGCCTCGACCAGGCCGAGCGCGCCCGGCGCCGCGGGATCCAGCCCGGCGTCCTGCCAGGCGCGTTCCACCGCGAGCACCTGGCCCTCGACGAGCGGGCTCATGATGCTGCCGGCCCGGCCGTCGCTGGACGAGCCGGCGCCGCGGATGATCGCGTGGACGCGGTCGCCCGCACGTTCGGCGTCCGACAGCCGCTTGAGCAGCACCACGCCAGTGCCCTCCGACAGGAGCGTGCCGTCGGCGGACCGGTCGAAGGGGCGGATCCGCTGGCTCGGGCTCAGCGCCCGCAACTGGCTGAAGACGCTCCACACCGTCGCGTGGTGCGCGTGGTGGACCGCCCCGGCGAGCATCGCGTCGCACTGCCCGGAACGTAGCGCCCGGACGGCGTGCTCGACCGCGATCAGGGCGGACGCGCAGGCGGCGTCCAAGGTGTAGGCGGGGCCGCGCAGGTCGAAGCGGTTGGCGATCCGGGACGCCGCGAAGTTGGGCACCAGCCCGATCGAGGCGTCCGGGGTGTCGGGGCCGAGCCGCTCGCAGAACGCGTGCCGGATCCGCGCCAGCCGGTCGGCGCCGAGGCCCGGCACCAGCTCCATGAGCACGGACGTGAGCTGGTGCGCGGTGCGCACCCGCTGGTCGAAGCGTGCCACGCCGGGCGTGATGTAGCCGCCGCGCCCGATGACGACCCCGATGCGGGACCGGTCCGGCAGGCGCTCGTCGCCGCCCGCGTCCGCGATCGCCTCGGCCGCGGTGCGCAGCGCGAGCAGCTGGTCGGGCTCCATGCCCGCCACCGCGTTGGGCATGATGCCGAACCGGGCCGGGTCGAACGTGGCGAGGTCGTCCACGAACCCGCCGCGCCGGCAGTAGAACCGGTCGCTCTCGGGTGCCCGCCCGTACGCCTCCGGGTCGTAGTACAGCGCCGGGTCCCAGCGGTGCGCCGGAACGTCGGTGATCGCGTCGAGCCCGGCCCGGATGTTGCGCCACAGCTCCGCCGCCGACCCGGCGCCCGGGAACAGGGCCCCCACCCCGACGATCGCGATCGGCTCCGTGTTCATCGGCTCGCTCCGCTCACCGGCTCACGGCCGCCTTCACGTGACGGCTTCCCTCGTCGCTCTGGTCGCAAGCTCCCGCCGCTCCTCACTCCAGCCGCCACACGGCCGCCCGCGCTCATCGAGCGGTCGTCCCGGTGAAGACGACCTGCGTCTCGTCGCCGTAGGCGATCTCACGCAGCAGCGCGGTCACCCCGGCGTCCGGCTCTATGAGCGCGAGGCCGCGCCGCGCGTACCGCTGCGCGAGCTCGGGCGAGACCATGCCGCCGCCCGCCCACGGGCCCCAGTCGGCCACCAGGACCTTGCCTCGCAGCGCGGTGCGCCAGACGTGGGCGAGGGTGTCGCAGGCGTCGTTGGCGGCCGCGTAGTCGGCCTGGCCACGGTTGCCGTAGACACCCGCGATGCTGCCGAAGACCACGAAGAAGCGCAGATCGGGCCGGACGGCGGCGGCCAGCGCGGCGGCACCGTCCACCTTGGTGCGGTAGACCCGGGCGAACGCCTCGGGCTCCTTGTCGCGGACGAGCCGGTCGGCCAGCAGCCCGGCGCCGTGGATCACGCCGTCGAGCCGGCCGTGCCGGGCGTACACGTCCTCGACGAGGGCGCGCACGGCCTGCGGGTCGCGCACGTCGAGCGCGTGGTAGCGGACGGACGCGCCGGCGCCGGACAGCGTGTCCAGGGTGGCGCGCACCTCCCGCTCGGCGAGGATCCGGCGGATCCCCGTCTCGATCTCCGCGGGCGTCCGGCCGCCCTGCGCGACCAGGACGTGCCGCAGCGACGCCTCGTCGGGCGCGCCGGCGATCGCCGGGTCCTCCACCGGGCGTGGCTCCGGCGTCCGGCCGACGAGCTCCAGGCGGCAGCCGGTGGTGCGGGCGAGTTCGAGGGCGACCCGCGCGGTGATCCCGCGGGCGCCGCCGCTGAGCAGCACCACGCCGTCCGGGCCGAGGCCCAGTCCGCGTGCGGGCGGCTCGGCCGCCGGGTCCGGCGCGGAGACGGGCAGTTCGGCCGGCGTCACGGTCAGCGTCCGGCGCCGGCCGCCCTCGTGGCCGACGTCGACCGGCGCCCCGGGGACGAGTAGCTCGGCGAGGATCCGCAGCGCCACCGCCCGCGGGCTGTCCTTGGTGTCGACGTCGAGCGCCCGCACGAGGACGTCCGGGTACTCCTGCGCGAGCGTGCGCGCCAGGCCGCGCAGGCCCGCCCCGGCGGTCGGGTCGCCGATGCCGCTGCCGTCGAACCGGCGGCCGAACGTGCCGCCCGAGCCGCCGGCCAGCACCAGCCAGCGCAGGCCGCCGCCGAGCAGCGCGTCGCGGATGCCGCCGTACGCGCCGGGCAGCACCGGGCCGCCGCCGGGCCGCAGCGCGGCGAGATGGACGAGCCCGTCGCAGGGGCCCTCCGGCTCCAGCGGTGTCCCCACCCGGGCGCCCTGCTGCTCCAGCAGGTCGGCCAGCTCCAGCGCGATCCCGCAGCCGTCGTCGACGATCACGAACCGCTTGCCGGCGAACGTTCCCGGCGCCGGCTCGGGCACGGGCAGCGCGGGCAGGTCCGTCATCCGGACGACCTGCCGGAGCGGCGGGCTCACGACCGGCAGGGCCCGCGCCTCTCCGCCGGCCGGAGCGGCGGGCGCGGGCACCGGCACCCCGGCGGAACGCGGACCGCCGGACAGCACGACCGTGGGCGCCTCGGAGGCCGCCGGAGCGGCATGGCCGCCGCTGCACGGACCGCGCTGGAACGTGCTCGCCACGTCCTGCTCATCGGCGGCGGCCTCGTCCGCGGCCTCCGTGGCGTCGGCAGTGTCGGCGGGCTGCCCGGCGTCGTCGCCGTGGCCCAGGTGATCGCAGACCCACGGGACGATCTCGCCGATCGTCTTGATCCGGGCGAGCTCCTCGACGATCGACTCGTCCAGCCGGGTACCGGCGGTGGTCAGCCCGACCCGCTCCGCCAGCTCCCCGATGATCTCGGTGCGCTTGATGGAGTCGATCGACAGGTCCGCCTCCAGGTCCAGGTCGGCGCCCAGCATCTCCTCGGGATAGCCGGTGCGGGCACCGATGACCGCGAGCACGGCGGCGCGGATCTCGTCCGGTCCGGGGCGCGCGGGCTCGGGCGCGGCGGCGGGGGCCGGTTCCGCGACCGGCGCGGACGCGGCGGTGGACGCGGGCAGCACCTCTCCCGCGTGCACCGCGCGGGGTGCCGGAACGGGCGCCGCGACGGGCGCCGTCACCGCCGCCGGCGTGGCCGCGCCGAGGAAGCCGAGCACGACGTCGCGCTGGGCGGCGACGAGCTCGCGGCTGGTCCGCAGGTATTCCAGGACCGCGGCCTCAGACACGCTCGGCGCGGGCTGGGCGTCGGCACCCATGGTTCCTCCTTCTGAGGGAAGCGCGACCCGCTCGGCGGGACGCAGCGCATTGGTCAGGTATCCACCCTCGGCGGTGCGGACGAGGTGTCCGTTGACGGTCCAGCCCGGGGCCCGGCCCGCGCCGTCCGCCGGCACCCGGCGCGCGTCGCGTCCGGCGAACAGCGGCAGCGGGTCGACCGCGACGCCCGCCACGGCGAGCCTGGCCAGGGCCTCCAGCAGTTGCCCGAGACCGCCCTCGCCGGGCGTGTCCACGTTGACGGCGGTGTGCGGCCGGTCGCCGAGGATCTCGCCGACGAGCCGGGTCAGCACCCGGCCCGGCCCGGCCTCCACGAACACCCGCGCGCCCGCCGCGTACATCGACTCGATCTGGTCGACGAACCGGACCGGCACGGCGACCTGCCCGGCCAGCGTGGCGCGCAGCTTCGCCGGATCGGTGTCGTACGGCGCGGCGGTGGTGTTGGACCACACGGGGTAGGCGGGCGGACGCAGGTCCCGTCCGGCCAGCTCGGCGCGCAGCGCGGCGGCGGCCCCGGCGACGAGCGGGCTGTGGAAGGCGCAGGCGACCGGGAGCCGCTTGGCCGCGATGCCCTGGCCCGCCAGCACGCTCAGCGCGTTGTCGAGCGCCGCGGTGGAGCCCGAGATCACGACCTGGCGGGGCGCGTTGTGGTTGGCGACCACGATCTCGGAGACGTTCGCGAGCGCGGCCCGTACCTCCTCCAGGGTCGCCGTGACGGCCGCCATCGTGCCCGGATCGCCCTGGCTGCCGAGGTCCATGGCGGCGGCCGCGGCCAGGATGGCCTCGGCGCGCGCCGCGCTCAGCTCGACGAGATCGTGCTCGCTCAGGGCACCGGCGGCACAGAGCGCGACCAGTTCGCCGTAGCTGTGCCCGCCCGCCAGGTCGGGCCGCACGCCGAGCCCGGTGAGGAGCCGGTGCACGGCCAGCCCCGCGATGCCCAGCGCGGGCTGGGCGACCCGGGTGTCGGTGATCGCCGCGCGCTGCCGCTCGTTCTCCTCGGGGGTGAACGCGGCGGGCGGGAACATCGCCCGGGCGTAACGGCCGCCGGCCAGCCGCAACAACCGTTGCAGGCGCGGGAAGGCCACGAAGAGATCGGCGAGCATGTCCGTGCGCTGGCTGCCCTGCCCCGGGTAGAGGAAGGCGACCTGACCAGCACCCCGCTGAGCATCCTCCCGAACGAAGACGCCGGGCACAGAGATGCTGGGCGCAGAGACGCCGGGCGCGAAGTCGTCAGGCGCAGAGTCGGCAGGCATGGAGCGCGGGGCGAGCGTGGCGCGGAGTTTGTCGCGTAGGTCGTCCAGGCTCGTCGCGACCAGCGCGATCTGCACCGGCCCGTCGCCGTCGGCGAAGGTCAGGGCGAGATCGCGCAGCCGTGTCCCGCCGGCGTCGAGCAGGGCACCGAGGCGTTCCAGCTCGGCGCGGGCGGCGGCACGGTCGGCGCCGCGGATCAGGAACAGCTCGGCGGGCCACTCGGTGAGCCCGGAGACCGGCTCGGGCGCGCCGTCGTATCCCGCGAGGACGGCATGGAAGTTGGAGCCGCCGAAGCCGAAGCCGCTCAGGCCCGCGTACCGTTCCGCGGGCACGGCGGCCCACGGCCGGGCACCTCCGCCGCCGAACGCGAACGGGCTGGTGACGGCGTCCCACGCGGTCGACGGCTTCGTGAGGTGCAGGGTGCCGGGCAGCACGCCGGTGTGCAGCGCGTACGCGGTCTTGATGAGCCCGGCGAGACCGGCGGCGCACTTGGTGTGGCCGATCTGCGACTTGACCGAGCCCAGCGTGACGCTGCCCGGTCCGGCGCCCGCCTCGGTGAACGTCTCGGTCAGCGTGGTGAGCTCGATGCGGTCGCCGACCTCGGTACCGGTGCCGTGCGCCTCCACCAGGCCGACGTCCGCCGGGGAGATCCCGGCCCGCTCGTACGCGCGTTCCAGCGCGAGCCGCTGGCCCTCGACGCGCGGCGCGGTCAGCCCGAGCGAACGGCCCCCGCTGGAACCCGCCACGGACTTGATGACCGCGTAGATCCGGTCGCCGTCGCGTTCGGCGTCCGCCAGCCGCTTGAGCACCACGCACGCGACGCCCTCGCCCAGCGCGGTGCCGTTGGCGTCCGCGTCGAACGCGGCGCACCGGCCGCTCGGCGACAGCGCCTGCACCGACGAGAAGAGCAGGTAGTCGTAGATCCCGTTGTGCAGGTCGGCGCCGCCGCAGAGCACCATGTCGCTCGTCCCGGCGACGAGTTCCTTGCAGGCGGCGTCGAGCGCGGCCAGCGACGCGGCGCAGGCGGCGTCGACGGTGTAGTTGGCGCCGCCGAGGTTGAGCCGGTTGGCGATGCGGCCCGCGATCACGTTCGTGAGCACGCCGGGGAACGAGTCCTCGGTCAGCCGCGGGAGCTGCGCGTCCAGTCCCTCGGGCACCTCGCCGAAGTACTTGGGCAGGGTGGCGCGGGTGCTGTAGGCGGTGCCGAGGTCGGTGCCCGCCTCGGCCCCGAAGAAGACCGAGGTCCGGGACCGGTCGAACGGCCGGTCGGCGTAGCCCGCGTCGCCCAGCGCCCGCGCCGCCACCTCCAGCGCCAGCAGTTGCATCGGCTCGACGCTGGCGAGGGAGTTGGGCGGGATGCCGTAGGCGAACGCGTCGAACGGGATGTCGGGCAGGAAGCCGCCCCACTTCGAGGGGGTCTTGGCGCCCAGGTCGTCCCGTGCCGCCGCCGGGTCATAGTAGAGCTCGGGGTCCCAGCGGTCGGCGGGAACCTCGGTGACCGCGTCGACGCCGCCGACGATGTTGGCCCAGTACTGGCCCGAGTCGCGGGCCTCGGGGAAGACGCAGCCCATGCCGACGATCGCGATGTCCATGGGAGACGCCGCCGCGGGCACCCGCGCCTCGTCCTCGGCGCAGGCCTCGATGCCGAGCGTGGCGGCCCGCGCCGACAGGAAGCAGGTCGCCCCCGTCGTGACCTGCTCGTGCAGGCCCGTGATGCTGGTGACGGCCGAACGCAGCGCGGCCACCTGGCCGATCATGTACATGCCGTCGCGGCGCTGCTCGGCGGCCCCGACCGGCTCCAGGTCGCCGCCGGAACCCCCGGGGCTCGCGGCGCCCGTGGTGCCCGTGGTGCCCGTGGTACCCGTGGTACCCGCGGTGCCCGCGGTGCCCGCGCGGCGCAGGCCCTTGGCGGCGATACGCAGGCGCCCGAGGTTGAGCTGCTCCAGCCGGGCCCACATCTCCCTGCCGCCGGTGCCGGCGGCCTCCAGCTCGCGCCGGGCCTCCTCGAACTCCCGCACGTACGGCGTCCGCGCGCATCGGGTCGCGTGGCCGGGCGAGGTCTCCAGCAGCGTGGTCGCGTCGCACTCGACGGCGGCGCTCTGGAAGCCCGGCAGGATCGCCCCCGCCGCGACCGCCTCGTAGGTGAACAGGTAGGCGGTGCCCATCAGGACGCGGATGTCGGCGCCGCGCTCGGCCAGCGGGCCCGCCAGCGCGCAGACCATCGCGGCCGAACGTTCGTCATGGATGCCGCCCGCGAACAGCACCGACATCTCGTCGGCGGCGCCGGGATTCTCGTCGGCGAACGCCAGCAGCCGGTCGATCTGCGCGTCCCACAGCGGGAAGCTGGCGCGCGGCCCGACATGGCCGCCGCACTCCATCCCCTCGAAGACGAACTTGCGCGCGCCCTCGCCCAGGAAACGTTCCAGCAGTCCCGGCGAGGGGACGTGCAGGTAGGTGCTGATCCCGGCTTCCTCCAGCGGCGCGGCCTGGGCGGGCCGCCCGCCCGCGATCAGCGCGTACGGCGGCTTGACGTCCCTTACCGCGGCGAGCTGCGCCTCCCTCAGCTCGGGCGGCGCGAAGCCGAGGACGCCCACGCCCCAGGGCCGGTCACCGAGCCGGTCTGCGGTGTCGAGAAGCAGCTCCCGTACCTCGTCGCCGCCCATGAGCGCGAGCGCGAGGAACGGCAGGCCGCCGTCCTGCGCGATCGCGGCGGCGAACGCGGACCGGTCGCTGACCCGCGTCATCGGCCCCTGCACGACCGGGTAGTCGCGGTTGGTGAGGGCACCGGGCGGGTTGTCCTCGGGGGCCAGCGGCTCGGCTCGGAGCGCGGCACGGATGTGGGAGGTGATCTGCTCGCGCACGGCTCGCACGACACCGCCCGCCGTCTTGTGGCGTTCGGCCAGTGGCGCGGCCAGGGCGCCGTCCTGGCCGACGGGCAGCAGCTCCTGCCGCAGGCCGGCGGCGCCGAGACGCGCGTTGATCCCGGCCAGGCCGAGCCCGTCCAGGTCGATCCCGGGGAGATCCGGCCGCGTGTAGACCCGGTGGCCGCGGACGACCCTGGTCTCGCCGCCGTCCATCGCGGCCAGCGCGCTCGCGACGTCCGCCGGAAGGTCCATCTCCCGCACCAGCGCGAGCTGGGCGTCGAGCACCACGCCCGCCGCGCCGCCGGCCACGGCGGCCGCGGCGGTGTGCGGCCCGATCCCGCCGGCGGCGAAGACCGGCACGCCGATCCTCGCGTCGCCCAGCAGCCGCTGGAGGAGCACGAACGTCGTCAGCTCCCCGACCCGTCCGCCGGCCTCGCAGCCGCGGGCGATGAGCCCCGACAGCCCGGGGATCCGCGCGGCCGCGGCGGCCTCCTCCGGGTCGACGACCTCGGCCAGCAGCCTGCGGCCCCGGGCGTACGCCGCGGCGTCCGGCCCCGCCGCGTCCATCATCGCCGCGTCCATCACGACCGTGCCGGCGGCCTCGGGAAGGTCGTCGGGGCGCACGCCGCAACCGGCCGGTACCCGGACCCCGAACGTGCCCTTCCACCACCGGCCGACGTCGGCCAGGGCCGCCAGGGCGGCGTCGCGGTCCAGGCCGAGGTCGAGGACGCCGAGCCCGCCGGCCCTGGCCACGGCGACCGTCAGGTGGGGTTCCGGCCGGCCGAAGGGGCCGATCACGATGATCTCGGTCTGCGCGCCGCCCCGTCCGTCCGGCCCCGTCCGGCCCTTGTCCGCCGTCATCCACTGCCCCCCGACGCCCGCGCGGCCGGATGACCCTTCCGGCCGGCGCGGCTAGAAACCCTGCGGTGCCCCCCACTGCCAGGGGGATCACTGTTGCTGGACCGCGAGCACACGCCCGCGACGTCGGGCAACACTACGTTCCGTAACTGTCAGATCACTCCTGCGACACACCCCGGGCCAGGATTCAGACCGGGAGGCCCTCGCGGCGGGAGGGGCGGATGCCGTGGCGGACGGTGCCCTCGTCCAGCCAGCGGTCCAGGTGCGCCCAGGTGGCGGAACGGGCCGACCGGCCGGTCAGGACGCCGAGGTGGCCGCCGGGAGCGACCTCGAACCGGACCTCCTCGGCTCCGGTGAGGACGCGGGTGAGGGGATGGACCGAGGCGGCCGGGGCCAGGCCGTCGCCCCGTCCCGCGATGGCCAGGACCGGCACCCGGACCTCGCCCAGGCGGATGCGGCGGCCGCCCACCTCGATCCCGTCCACCACCAGGGCGTTCTCCCTCAACAGCGCGGAGTAAAGCTCTTCAATGGTGCGGCCGGGATAGGCAAGCATGGTGTTGGTGAAGTGATCGACCGCTTCGATCTGGGCCAGAAACTCTGTATTGTTGAGATTGGTCAGCATCGCGTAAGGACGCAGGACGTATTTGTCCAACCCCACGAGTTGATAAGCGCCCTTCACCAGCGGCCGCGGCACTCCCCCGAACAATGTGCTGACGACGTTCACCTCCATGCCCCGGGTGACCCGGGACAGGGGCCGCAGCGGTGCGGCCAGGCGCACCCGCCGGATGTCGATCGGAGTGGCGATCGCCGCCACCGAGGCGATCGGCAACTCCGGATCATCGGCGGCGGCGAGCAGCGAGAAGATGCCCCCGAGACACCAGCCCACCAGCTGGACGGGCTGCCCGCCGGCGTCCTTGCTGACCGCGCGGATCGCCCCCGGCAGGATCTCCCCGACCCAGTCCGCGAAGCCCAGGTCACGGTCGGCATAGCCGATCGGGCCGTAATCCAGCAGGTAGCTGAGCCTGCCCGCGTTCACCACGTGCTCGGCGAGGCTGCATCCGCGGCGGAGGTCATAGCAGCGCGCGGGCGCGGCCAGCGGCGGCACGAACAGGACCGGCGGACCGGCGGGGACGACCCCCTCGGGCGACCGGTAGCGATGGACCGAGCGCTTGGGCCCGTCGTCGATCATGACCGCGGGCATCGGGCGCAGGTCGGCGACATGCCCGTACAGCAGCTTGTGGGTGACGTTGGACGCGGCGGCTCGCAGGCTCCGGGGGGAGAAGAACATCGCGCTTTTTTCCAGCTCCATTCAGGGACGGGCCCGGGGGCTTTCTCGCTTCGTTCGCTCGCTCACGTATTTTGTACACCCGCTTCATCGAAACTCATATTGTGCATTCGTGAAGCGTGTGTTAAATCGTCCCGGCAACCTGACCGAAAAGCGGCGGCCGGACGACCGACCGGTCATTGCTGACGGCGCCATCGCGGCGAGGGAGGGGCCCGATGTTCCGTCGCGGCGGCGGCATCGCGCATAATGCCGTTACACCCCGTAGTAGTCGCGCTACGGGTCAGGCCGCCAGGGCGGGTGCGTGATGACGTCCCTCAATCCGGCGCGTTCGCAGGGAACGGCACCCGGGAGCGCGGTGCCGCGCGCCCCTGCCGCCGGGCGGCGGCGATGGTGGCGTCGGCCCGATCCCGGCCGCGCGGCGCTGGCGCCCCTGCTGGCCGCGCACCGCTCCGCCTGCCCGGCCGCCGACGAGGACGAGCTGCTGCGCGGCTACGAGATCGCCGAACGCCTTCACCGTGGCCAGCTGCGCAAGTCGGGCGCCCCCTACATCACCCATCCGCTGGCGGTGGCCATGATCCTCGCCGGCATGGGGATGGACTCCACGACGCTGGTGGCCGCGCTCCTGCACGACACCGTCGAGGACACCCCGTACACGGTCGGCGAGGTCCGGGCCGACTTCGGCGAGGAGGTCGCGGTCCTGGTCGACGGTGTCACCAAGCTGGACGGCGGGAAGTGGGGCGACCGCGCCGAGGCCGAGACGTTCCGCAAGATCGTGCTGGCCGCGGCCGCCGACCTGCGGGTGCTGGTCATCAAGCTCGCCGACCGGCTGCACAACCTGCGCACCCTGCGCCACCAGCCGCCGCACAAACAGGCGCCGTACGCGGCCGCGTCGCTCGAACTGCTGGTTCCGTTCGCCGAACGCCTGGGAATCCACGTCCTCAAGCGGGAGATGGACGACCTCGCCTTCGCGGCGCGCGAGCCCGAGCGGCACGCGGCGGCCGACCGGGCCCTCAGGTCCGCGCTGACCGGCACCGGCGTCACCTTCGGCCCCGCGATGGCGCGCGTGCGCGCCGGCCTCAGGGAGCAGCACGTTCGCGGCCGCGTCGAGATCCGGCCCCGGCACGCGTACGCGGTGCACCGGCAGCGGGAGGGCGACGTCGAGGGGATGCGCGCGTCCGAGGCGGCGCACCTGCTGCTCCTCATCGACGGCGGCGTCCAGGACTGCTACATCGCGCTCGGCGCGGTGCACGCGGCGCTGCACCCGGTTCCCGGCCAGGTGAAGGACTTCATCGCGCTGCCCAAGTTCAACATGTACCAGTCGCTCCACACCCGGGTGATCAGCCCGGCCGGCGACCCGCTCGACGTCATCATCCGCAACCACGTCATGCACCCGGTGGCCGAGTACGGCATCGTCGCGCACATCCGCGACGCGGGGAGCGGCGTGGCCACCGCGGTGGGCCGCCGCGACCTGGCGTGGCTCAGCCGGTTGCTGGCCTGGCAGTCGGACGTGCCGTCGGCCGAGTTCCTCGCCGGGCTGCGCGCCGACCTGGCCTCGGGCAACCTCGCTGTGTTCACGGCGTCGGGCGAGGCCGTCACGCTGCCCGCCGGGGCGACCGCCCTCGACTTCGCGTACGCGCTGGGCACCGAGACCGGCGACCACAGCATCGGCGCCCTCGTCAACGGGCGGCTCGCCGCCCTGTCCACCGAGATGCGCAGCGGCTACGTGGTGGAGATCCTCACCGACCCTCGCGGCGCGCCCTCGGCCGAGTGGCTGCGGTTCGCGGTCACGACTCCGGCGCGGGTGCGCATCCAGCAGCGGCTCGCCCGGCAGCGGGCCGAGGAGGCCGCCGACCTCGGGCGGCGGCGCCTCGTCCGGGCGCTCGCGGGACGGCAGATGGACCTGCTGGCGGCCGAGGCCCACGGCGACTCGCTGGCGGTCGCCAAGGACCTGGGCTACTCCGAGCCCGACGAGATGTACGCGGCGCTCACGCTGGGCTCGCTGCGGCTGGACGACCTGCTCTCCCGCTTCGCCCGCGCCTGACGCCGGGGGCCTGCCGGCTCACGCGAGCCTGGGCATACGCTGGCTGTGAGGTGATCACATGAGCGAGGTGCCGTTCGAGCTGGGAACCGATGGGCCGCGGGTGATCGTCACCGGCGTGGACGGCTCGGAGACGTCCCTGCGTGCCGCCGCGTACGCCTGGGGACTGGCCCGGCGCAGCGACGCGCGGCTCGTCCTGGTTCACGTCTCGCCCCTGGCCGCGCTCTCCGCCCTCACGCCGGGCGGGGCGGCGGTGATGCGCGAGGCGGGCGAGCAGGTCGCCGCCGAGCTGCGCGAGGAGCTCTCACGGGCGGCCGAGCGGGCCGCCGTCCGCTACGAGCTCGTCACCGAGCAGGGCGATCCGTACCAGGTGCTGGCCCGCGTCGCCGACGAGGTGAAGGCGGACGCGGTGGTGGTCGGCGCCTCGGCGCAGGCGGGCCACCGGCTGATCGGCTCCGTCGCGGTACGCCTGGTCCGGGCGGGCCGGTGGCCGGTGACCGTCGTCCCCTGATTCCCCGGGCCGCGGCGCGGGTAGTGATCGGTGACCGGGCGTTCAGGAGAAACCGTGCGTGATCCTTTCTTGACGGAGATCGGCTGGGCCGACGGCACCATCCGGCTGGCGGGCCGGCTCAAACGCGAGGCCGGCGTGCCGCGGCACATCGAGCTGCTGCTCCGGGAACGCGACGGCGACCGCGTGCTGAGGTTCCCCGCCACCGCCGGGCCGCCGGAGGCCGCTGAACGAGTGCGCTTCGAGGCGGAAGTCGACGTGCCGTCCGCCATGGACGGCCGGGCGCTGCCGTGCGGCCTCTGGGACCTCGAACTCGCGGTCGACGAGGGCGCCACCCCGCTGGGACGGGACCGCGACCCGGCGATCGACGTCTCGCCGCGGCGGCACTTCCTCGCCGACTCCACGACGGTGACCGTCTACTTCACTGTGCACGGCACGCTCGCCCTCGACGTCGGCGGCGCGTCCCACACCGCCGGGACCACCACGGCCCACGCCGTGGAGTGGAACGTGCGGGACGAGGAGCTCGTGGTGACCGGCCATCTCGCGGTCCGCGGCGCGACCATGCCGGTCTCGGCGACGCTGGCGCTCCGGGAGCACGACACCGGCCGGGTGTACGAGGTCATCGCGATGCTGGACGCCGATGCCGAGGGCCTGGCCTACCGGGCCGACATCCCGATGACCCGGGCTCTCATCGACGACCCGCTCCCCCGCGGCAGCTGGGACGCCTACCTCGTCCTGGGCTTCTCGGGCCTGCACCGCGAGCTGCGCGTCCAGGCAGCCGAGCGGGCCGCAACAACACGAGTCTGGCGGCGCCTAAGGCACCTGCGGATCAGCACAACCCGATCCCCAGAGCCCCTAACGATCCGCGTCAGCTAACAACACCCCGCCTCACCAGCCGCCGGGGAGCAGGGGGTGGCGCGGTGGTGATGGTGGTGGGGGCGGGTCACGGCGGCGTAGCAGGGCGGTGGTGAGCGTCGCCAGCAGGGCGACGACGACGCATCCGCCGACGAGGTTGAGGAGCCCGGTGGCCGCCGCGACGGAGAACGAGCCGCGCAGCGTGAGCGGCAGGAGCGACACCATCAGCACGGCGAGGCCGCCGATCCAGCAGAACGCGCGCACGGGCCGTGCCGCCGCCACGGCCAGGATGTGCAGGAGCGCGGTCGTCTGGAGCGTCGCCGCGCCCGCGAACGTCGCGTAGGTGGCCGCGGCGGGTTCGGGGTCGAGGCCGCTCCCGCCGACCGGGACGGCGATGCCGAAGAGGCCGCGCAGGAGGAGCACCCCGGTGAACATCATCCCGGCGGCGATGAACGCGGTGCCGACACCGCAGGCCCACACGCGGCGGAGATCGACCTTCGGCCGGGTGGTCAGCGACTCGTGCAGCGAGACGAACTCGTCGAACCGGCTCATCGGCAGGGGCTCGACAGGCGGCGCGACCGAGGTGCGGCAGCGGAAGAACCGCTGCCAGGGCGGACGTAAGCCGGGCATCTGGTGGCGTCCGGCGCCTCCTGGCATCTCCCCCATGTCCCCTCCCCGGTGCGACGAAAGAGTGCTACCCGGGACCGTTGGGAAAAACTCCCTTCACTCTGCCAATTTGTCGCCATTCGACCACCGCCGGTGGACCCTTTTCGCAATTACGGAATTACTGGCTATCGTGGAGAGGGTGTCCACCACAGACGACCGGATCAGCGCGCTCGAAGCCCGGGTGGCGGAGCTCGAGGCGCGGCTGCCCAAAAGCGCGGCATCCGGGGCCGCCGCTGATGACACCGGGCAGGTACGGTACGGCGGCGACGCCCGCCTGGGCGGATACGAGTGGACGTGGGACGTCGTCCGCAGCCCCGGTGAGCTGCTCAAACTCCCGGCCGGACCGCTGGCCGCCGTGCTCCAGGCCGCCGGGCATCCCGCCCGGTTCGAGGTACTGAGGTCGTTGCTGACGGGCCCCCGCACGGTGACCGAGCTGCAGTCGGAGCTGGGGCTCAACTCGACCGGCCAGCTCTACCACCATCTGAAGGCGCTCTCCAGCGCCGGCCTGATCGAGCAGACCGAGCGCGCGGTCTACCGCCTGCCGGCCCAGGCCGTCTTCCCGGTGCTCGCCCTGGCCGCCGCCGCGTTCGACGTCACCCAGGCCCGCCGGACATGAGACCGCCCCACTGCGCCGGGCGCGGTGGGGCGGGCGGGGCATGGCTCAGTCGAGCTCGGCGGGCGCGCTGCCCAGGACGGGCGAGTCGGCCTCCAGCTCCTCATCGGGTGAGTGGTAGCTCAGCAGGCCCTCCGGGCCGAAGACCGCCCGCGTGAGGGACCCCAGCAGGCAGACGACCTCGCCGACGAGGCTGCTGAGAACGCCCTTCATCTCGGCCTTCGGCTGCTGCGGGCACTCCTCGACCGGCGGAGCGGTGGCCGTGGTCATTCCGCTCAGCGACGACACGGTGCCCTCCGGCGGCCCGTCCTCGATCGAGACGACCCTGTCATCCCCGTCGTAGATGACGCCGGCATTGATGGTCCAGCCGGCGGGCAATGCGATGGCCTTTTTCTGGGCGTTGTAGAGAGTGGTCCCTTGAATGTAATAACCCGGTGGGAGCTTCTGTGCGACGCCGGTCGCGGCGGCGCCGGGCATAACGGGCGTCTCATCGGCGACCGCCGCACCGGCCGGTGAAATCGCCATGGCGCCCAGGCCCCCGATGACGACCGCCCGCTGCCATCCCCTAATGGTCATGCTTTCTCCAGTGATCAGGTCCCGTCAAATTGTTCGGAGATTATGTCCGGGCGATCCTGTTGGCATTGGCACGACCAGGTAAAGTTCCTGAAATGGAAGAGGGGACCCCCGAAAGCGCCCCGCTCCGGGAATCCCCTCTGTCTCAGGAGGTCTTGATCAGACCTGGCCTGCCTTCTCCAGCGCGGAGCAGCAGGTGTTGACCAGCAGACGCGTCACGTTGTACGGGTCGATGTTGGCGTTCGGGCGGCGGTCCTCGATGTAGCCCTTCTTCTCGACCTCGACCTGCCACGGGATGCGCACCGAGGCGCCGCGGTCGGAGACGCCGTAGCTGTACTGGCTGTAGTGCGCGGTCTCGTGCTCGCCGGTGAGGCGCTCCTCGATGCCGTGGCCGTAACCACCGAGGTGCTCCTCGACCTTGCCCTCGGCGCCGAGCGCCTCGCACGCGGTGATGATGGCGTCGTAGCCCTCGCGCATGGCCTTGGTGGAGAAGTTGGTGTGCGCGCCGGCACCGTTCCAGTCGCCCTTGGCCGGCTTGGCGTCCAGGGTGGCCGCGACGTCGAACTCCTCGGCGATGCGGTAGAGCAGCCAGCGCGCCACCCACAGGTGGTCGGCGACCTCGGCCGGGCCCGCCGGGCCGATCTGGAACTCCCACTGGCCGGGCATGACCTCGGCGTTGATGCCGGAGATCTTCAGACCCGCTTCGATACAAGCATCGAGGTGCTTCTCGACGATCTCGCGGCCGAACACCTCGTCGGCTCCCACACCGCAGTAGTACGGACCCTGCGGGGCCGGGAAGCCCACCGCCGGGAAGCCGAGCGGGCGCCCCTCCTGGAAGAAGGTGTACTCCTGCTCGATGCCGAACCAGGAGTCCTGGTCGGCGAACTTCTCCGCGATCGGGAGCAGCTTGGCCCGGTTGTTGGTGGGGTGCGGGGTGCCGTCGACGAGGTAGACCTCGCACAGCACCAGCTTGTTCTCGCCGCCGCGGATCGGGTCGGGACACGCGAAGACCGGCTTGAGCACGCAGTCCGAGTTGTCACCGGGCGCCTGGTTGGTGCTGGAGCCGTCGAAGCCCCAGTCCGGCAGCGGGGCACCGTCGGCGAGGACCTTCGTCTTCGAGCGGAGCCGCGCGCTGGGCTCGGTGCCGTCGATCCAGATGTACTCGGCCTTGTAGCTCAACGTCTGTCCCTTCGTCACAGCCGACCTGTCGGTGTTTCCGGCCTCTGAGTCGGCCACGAAGAGCGTGACAATCACCCATTTCGGACCTGTTGCCCAAATGTGAACGCCATGTTAAACGCCACCTGACCAGCCCGAACAACAATGAGAGACCGGTCACACCACAAGATTTCGGCCGACAAAGGCGCACACTAACGCACGAACCCCCTGGGCCGAGCACGACACACAAACACTCGGGGCACGACACACGAACACTCGGGGGCTGAGCACAGTGCACCCCGCCACACGAGCGCCCGAGAGGCGAGCACGACGAGCAAGGTGCCGAGGGCTAGGCGCAACACGCACCACCAGACCGGCACACCAGGGGGCCGAGCACGGTACGCAAGGTGCCGGGGGTTGGCACAGCACCCACTGCTCGGGGGGCTGAGCACGATGCGCAAGATGCCGGGGTTAGGCGCAGCACGCACCAGCGGGCCAGCGCTCCGGGGGCTGAGCACGATGCGCAAGATGCCGGGGTTAGGCGCAGCACGCGTCAGCGGGCTAGCGCTGAGGGTTCGGCGCGGTGCGCGAGGTGTGGGGGGTTGGCGCAGTGCGCGCTAGCGCGCGAGCACCTGCGGGGGTTTGGGGGTCGCCCCCCAAAAGGCATAGCGGCCCCCGCGGGAAGCCGCCCGAAGGGCGGCGACCAACAGGGGCCGGCTCGTGGGCGCGGACGGTTTCGAACCGCCGACCGCTCGGTTGTAAGCCGAGAGCTCTACCCCTGAGCTACGCGCCCTGAGCCGGGGGTTCGTCCCCGGCGACCGGGCAAGCGTACCCGGTCCGGGGGGACGTTCGCGAAACGGTTACGGTTGCTGGTCGGGGCCGTCCTGCTCGGCCAGGAAGCGCTCGAACTGGGCGCCGAGCTCTTCGGCGGTCGGCATGTCCTGGTCTTCGGCGAGGAGGTTCTCGCGTTCGGCCGCGCCGGCGAACGCGTCGTACTGCTGCTCCAGGGCCTTGACGACCTTCTCGACCTCGTCGTTGCCGGTGACCTGCTCGGCGATCTCGGCGTCGGTCTTGACCGCGGCCTCGCGCAGGGCGTCGGTCGGGATGACCAGCCCGGTCGCGTTGACGACGGCCTCCAACGCGGCGACGGCGGCGGCCGGGTAGGCGGACTGGGCCAGGTAGTGCGGCACGTGGACGGCGAAGCCGATCGCGTCGTGGCCGGCCTCGCCGAGGCGGAGTTCCAGGAGGCCGGAGGCGCTGCCGGGCACCTGGACCTTGTCGAACCAGGAGGACCGGGTGATCAGCTCGGGCCGGGTGGCGTGCGAGGTCAGGCCGACCGGGCGGGTGTGCGGCACGCCCATCGGGATGCCGTGGAATCCCACGACCAGGCTGATGCCCAGCTTTTCCACCAGCGACCGCACCGAGGCGGTGAAGCCCTCCCAGAGGCGGTCGGGCTCGGGGCCGGTCAGCAGCAGGAACGGGCTGCCGACCTCGTCCTTCATCAGATGGACGACCAGCTCGGGGGCCTCGTAGGAGGCCCAGTGGTCGCGGTCGTAGGTCATCATCGGCCGCCGCGCCCGGTAGTCGATCAGCGAGTCGACGTCGAATCGGGCGACCACGCGGTGTTCGAGTGCGTCGAGGAGGTGTTCTCGCACGAGCTGGCCCGTGGACCCCGCGTCCACGAAGCCGTCGAGGCTGTGGAGGAGCACCGGCCCGGCCAGCTCCGGCAGGTCGGTGTCCAGCTCGTACAGGTCCTCAGGGTTTTGCACCGTCTCCCCCACATCTTCACGTCGATGTCTCAACACTAGGACATGGGAGGGAGGAGACCATCCTCTGTTCGATTGACGTCCTCCCCTCGGGATCGAGGGGATTCCAACCTGTGGCCTCAGCAAAGAGGGCAGGTTGAGGTTCGCGGTTCGTCCGCCCGGGCGACCCCGAGCGTTCCCGCGCAGCGACCGCCCGTCCGGCGGCCGACGCAGCTTGCCGCGCTGCGTGGGCGATGTTGCCGGCCGCGTTCACGTCGGCGTTGCAGGCCAAGTTGCAGGACCGACACCGGAAGACGGCTTGGCTCTCACGCGCCGCCCGGTCCGTGGTCCCGCACGCGCTGCAACGTTGCGAGGTGTACGCGGGGTTGACCTTCACGACCCTTCCAGGGGCCTTGTGCTCCAAACGGGCCACCAGGGCACCCCAACCATTGGCCAGAATCCCCCGGTTCAGGCCCGCTTTCTGGGCGACGTGCGGCCCGGCTGCTCGACCGTCCCGCGCGCCGAGGCGGTCATCGCGCTGATGTGCAGGTCCTCGACCGCGATGACGTCGAAGCCGCGGGCCAGGGCGGTACTGGTCTGCTCGACCCGGTCTTTACGCTGGTCGGCTTCCTTGGCGCGTAGCCGCGCCACGGCAGCCCTGAGCTTGGCGCGCCGGTTCGATCCGGTCTTGGCGCGTCCTAGCTTGCGGGCCAGCAACGCCAGGCGCCGGGCCTGGCCGGGGGTCAAGCCGTGCACCGACAGCAGTTCGCCCGTGGACAGCGCCGCCGAGACCGCCACACCCCGGTCGACTCCGACGGTACGGCCGTTGCCGGGTGCGGGGATCGGGTCGGGCACATGCGCGAACGCCACATGCCACCGCCCAGCCCGGTCCCGGGTGGCCCGGTACGACTTCACGCCGTCGGGGACGGGCCGGGACCAGCGGAATCGCACCCGTCCCACCTTCGGGACTTTCACCTCACCTACTTTGCGGGACAGGCGGCGGACGTCGTCGGCCTTGACCGCGACGATCCGGAATCCCTCGTGCCGTCCAGCCTTGCGCCACGTCGGCCGCCGGTGCGTACCGCCGAAAAAGTTGCTCATCGCCTGGGAAAAGTCCCGCAACGCCTGCTCCTGGGCGGGCGAGGGTTGAAGCCGATACCTGGTCACGCTCAGCAACCTACCGACCACCCCCGACAAATCCCGGAGGCCACGGTGCAGCATCGTGCCGCGTTCCCGCCCCGCCCCGAAGGGCGGGCCATCCACGCTAAGAACGCACTGTGAAGACCCGGCTGGCGAGGAAGTCGTCGGGGCGCAGGGTGGTCAGCTCGGCGCGGCCGACGGGCGTGCCGTCGGCGAGGAGCCGGTTGGCGTGGCGGAGCCGGGCCCGTTCGATCGCGTTGCGGACGGAGCGGGCGTTGGCGAAACGGGGCTGGTCGCGGCGGCGTTCGAGGTAGTCGCGGAAGATCGGGACGGTGTCCTCGGCGAGGGTGTAGCCCTCGCGGTCGAGCATCAGGTGGCCGATCGCCTCCAGCTCGTCGGTGGAGTAGTCGGGGAAGTCGATGTGGTGCGCGATGCGGGAGCTCATGCCGGGGTTGGACGCGAAGAACGCGTCCATGCGGTCCCTGTAGCCGGCCAGGACGACCACCAGGTCGTCGCGCTGGTTCTCCATGACCTGGAGGAGTATTTCGATGGCCTCCTGGCCGTAGTCGCGTTCGTTCTCGGCGCGGTAGAGGTAGTACGCCTCGTCGATGAACAGGACGCCGCCCATGGCTCTTTTGAGGACCTCTTTGGTCTTGGGAGCGGTGTGGCCCACGTACTGCCCGACCAGGTCGTCGCGGGTCACCGAGACCAGGTGGCCGCGCCGGATGTAGCCCAGGCGGTGGAGCAGCTCGGCGAGGCGGACGGCCACCGTGGTCTTGCCGGTGCCGGGGCTTCCGGTGAAGCACATGTGCAGGTTGGGCCGACCGGAGGTGATTCCGAAGCGGGAACGCAGGCGGTCGATGAGGAGCAGCGCGGCGACCTCCCTGATCCTCGTTTTGACGGGGACCAGGCCCACAAGGTCGTTGTCGAGGGCGTCCAGGATCTCGTCGGCCTGCGAGTCCTCGCGTTCCCGGGCCAGGTCGATGCGCGCGTCCGGCCGGAGGGGCTCCCCGGCGCCCGCCTCAGCGGAAGGGGACGCCGGGGAACCGTCCTCGGGCGAGTCGCCTGAACCGTTCCCGGTGGGCCGCATGCCGAATCCGGGTCTTTCGCTCATCGGGATCCCTCCTCGGAACGGCCGTGACCTCGTCACGCGTAGCGATCGCCCTGGGGGCGGTCGAGCGCGTACGGGTGGACGCGGACGCGGACGCGGCGGTCGCTGGTCTCCTCACGGTCCAGGCGGAAGCCGGGCTCCTCGGCCGGACGCTGGACGAGGAACGACAGGGCCGTGGTCTGCCTGCCATAACGGGCGTCGTAGGCCGTCAGCCGGACATAGTGGTTCGGGTAGGCGCGCCGGCATTCGTTGATCTCGTACAGGACGGCGGCCGGGTCGGTCATGTCGAACATCGGCAGCCCCCACATCTCCCAGTACGAGTTGCGCGGGTGCGGGTCGTCGGTGAACTCGACCGAGCAGGGCCAGCCGTTCTCCAGCGCGTACGCGATCTGCGCGGAGATCTCGTCGTCGGTCAGGTCCGGGAGGTACGAGAACGTGCCTTGGGTGATCCTCATCAGACGCTCACAGGTGTCTCGACGACGTCGGGGGTGTCGGTGGACTCGTAGGTGAACGTGATGTCGCCCCAGGTGGACAGGGCCACGTCCAGCTCCCGGCTCTTCTTGGCGGCGGCGCGCAGGATGTCAGTGCCCTCGCCGAGGAAGTCGCGACCCTCGTTGCGCGCCTTGATCATCGCCTCCAGGGCGACGCGGTTGGCGGCGGCGCCGGCGGCGATGCCCATCGGGTGGCCGATCGTCCCGCCGCCGAACTGCAGGATCACGTCCTCGCCCAGGTAGTGCAGGAGCTGGTGCATCTGCCCGGCGTGGATGCCGCCCGAGGCCACCGGCATGCAGCCGGGCATGGACGCCCATTCCTGGTCGAAGTACAACCCCTTGATCGGGTCGGCCGGGATCCTGTCCAGGCGCAGCGTGTCGTAGAAGCCGGCGACGCTGTTGGGGTCGCCCTCCAGCTTGCCGACGACCGTGCCCGCGTGGATGTGGTCGACCCCGGCGAGCCGCATCCACTTGGCGATGACGCGGAAGCTGACGCCGTGGGTCTTCTGGCGGGTGTACGTCGAGTGCCCGGCGCGGTGCAGGTGCAGCAGCATGCCGTTGGCGCGGGCCCACTTGGCCATCGACTGGATCGCCGTGTAGCCGACGGTCAGGTCGATCATGACGATGACGCTGCCGAGCTCCTTGGCGAACTCGGCCCGCTCGTACATGTCCTCCATCGTCGCGGCGGTGACGTTGAGGTAGTGGCCCTTGATCTCGCCGGTGGCCGCCTGCGCCTTGGCGACGCCCTCCATGCAGAACAGGAAGCGGTCGCGCCAGCGCATGAACGGCTGCGAGTTGATGTTCTCGTCGTCCTTGGTGAAGTCGAGCCCGCCGCGCAGCGCCTCGTACACGACACGCCCGTAGTTGCGCGCCGACAGCCCCAGCTTGGGCTTCACGGTCGCGCCGAGCAGCGGACGGCCGTACTTGTTGAGGTACTCGCGTTCCATGACGATGCCGTGCGCCGGCCCCTGGAACGTCTTCACGTAGTGCGTGGGGATGCGCATGTCCTCCAGGCGAAGGGCCTTCAGCGCCTTGAATCCGAAGACGTTCCCGATGATGGACGACGTCAGGTTCGCGATCGACCCCTCCTCGAAGAGATCGAGGTCGTAGGCGATGTAGGCGATGAACTCGCCTTCCTTGCCCGGCACCGGCTCCACGCGGTAGCACTTGGCCTGGTAGTTCTCGTACGAGGTGAGCCGGTCGGTCCACACCACCGTCCAGGTGGCGGTGGACGACTCGCCCGCCACCGCCGCGCCCGCCTCCTCCGGCGGCACGCCCGGCTGCGGCGTGATCCGGAAGGCGGCGAGGATGTCGCTGTCCTTCGGCTCGTAGTCCGGCCGCCAGTAGCCCATCTCGGCGTACGGGATCACGCCCGCCGACCATCTGCCCTCGCTCATCGCCACTCCTGCTTCTACGGCGGCGGGCCGCCCCCGAAAGGGCGACGACCCAGGGGAGGGAGCGGCCCGCCGCGTGTCCGTGGACGGTTCGAGCGTGCCCCGGCGATACTTGCGATGTCCATCAAGTGTTTCGCGGTGAGGCTTGAGCGATGACTGAATCCAGGCTGCGGTCGCTGCTCGCGCTGGCGGAGACGGGGTCGGTGCGGGCGGCGGCGCAGCGGTTGTACGTGACGGAGTCGGCGGTGTCGTCGGCGATCACGGCGCTGGCCCGTGACGTGGGCGTTCCCCTCGTCCAGCGGGCCGGACGGGGCGTGCGGCTGACCCCGGCGGGCGCGGTGTACGTCGGCTACGCGCGGACGGTGCTCGGGCTCCTCGAACAAGGCCGGGCGGCGGCGCGCGGCGAGGCCAACCCGGCCCGGGGCTCGCTCCGGCTGGCGGCCGTCACCACCGCCGCCGACCAGATCCTGCCCGGGCTCCTCGCGGGCTTCCGGGACCGCTGGCCGGACGTCGAGCTGACCGTGGAAGTCGGGCCCAGCCGTCACCTGTGGCGGCGGCTCGCCGATCATGACGTCGACCTCGTGCTGGGCGGCCGCCCGCCCGCAGGCGTCCCTTCTCAAGTACTGGCGACCCGGCCGAACGACCTGGTGGTGGTGGCCGCACCCGCCGTCGCGGAGACGTTCTCACTCGGCACGACACCGTGGGTCATGCGCGAGCCAGGCTCGGGGACGCGCGCGACAGCCGAGGCCTACCTGACCGAACACGGCGCCGGACCGCCGCAGCTCGTCCTCGGCTCCAACGGTGCGGTCATCGCGGGCGCGGCGGCCGGGCTGGGCGCCGCCCTCGTCTCCCGCGACGCGATCAACGACGAGCTGGCCGCCGGCCGCCTGGCCATCATCGACGCCCCCGGCACCCCACTCGACCGTCCCTGGCACGCGACCACGGCCCCCGCCCCCACCGCCACCACCCGGCTCTTCGTCACCCACCTCCGGCAAGCCCCCAACTGGCACGCCCCCGCCACCCGCTAGCGCACAGGCGACACTCCCCCGCCACGCCACACGGTAAAAGCCCAGGCAGCCTCCCCGGCCCCAGCCACTCGGTAAAAGCCTGGGGCGGCTTCCCGCCACACCACCTGGTGAAAGCTCAGGCGGCTTTCCGCCACGCCGCTTGGTGAAGCCAGGGCCGCGCTTTCCGCCGCCGCCTGGTAAAGGCTCGGCCTCATCGCCGTGTCTCGGCCGGCGGGTGAGGCAGGTCACTGTTATTGGATATGGAGTCTGGTAGACGGTGTACCGGGCAGGGGACAGAATCGAGTTCGGGAATCCGTGATGTGGAGGCGTGGCACATGGCCGGCGAACGTCCGTACGACATCGTCCTGTTCGGCGCGACCGGGTTCACCGGCGAGCTGACCGCCGAGTACCTGGCCGAGCACGCGCCCGCCGAGACGCGCTGGGCGCAATCCGGCCAAGCTGGAGGCGGTGCGCGACCGGCTGGCGGCGATCAACCCCGCGTGCAAGGAACTGCCGCTGCTGCACGCCGACACCACCGACGTTCCCTCCATCGAGGCGGTCGCGCGCGCCACCCGCGTCGTCATCACCACGGTCGGCCCGTACGTCAAGTACGGCGAGCCGCTGGTCGCCGCGTGCGCCCGGGCGGGCACCGACTACCTCGACCTGACCGGCGAGCCGACGTTCATCGACCGCATGTACGTCCGCCACCACGCCGAGGCCGTCCGCAGCGGCGCCCGGATCGTGCACGCGGCGGGCTTCGACTCGATCCCGGCCGACCTGGGCGTCTACTTCACGGTCAAGCAGCTTCCCGAGGGCGTCCCGCTGCACGTGGAAGGGTTCGTGCGGGCCAAGGGCGACGCGTCGGGCGGGACGTGGCACTCGACGATCGGGATCTTCTCCGATCTGCGCGGGATGGTCACCGCCGAACGCGAGCGCCGCCGCCTGGAGGGGTCTCTCGAAGGGCGGAAGGTGCGGATCTCACGGCGGCCGGCTCCCAGGGCCCGGGCGCGCTGGCCGCTGCCGTTCCCGGCGATCGACCCGCAGATCGTGACCCGGTCGGCCGCGGCGAACGAGCGTTACGGGCCCGACTTCTCCTACGGGCACTACATCGCGGTCAAGCATCTTCCGGTGGCGGTGGGGGTGGCCGTCGGTGCCACCGCCGCCGTGGCGCTGGCGCAGCTCCCGCCCACCCGTTCCCTGCTGCTGCGCCTGCGGGCGCCGGGCGCGGGGCCCTCGGCCGAGCAGCGCGCCAAGCACTGGTTCAGCGAGAAGTTCGTCGGCGAGGGCGGCGGCGAGCGCGTCGTCACCGAGGTCAGGGGCGGTGACCCCGGCTACGGCGAGACCGCCAAGATGCTCGCCGAGTCGGCGCTGTGCCTGGCGTTCGACGACCTCCCGGAGACCGCCGGGCAGGTGACCACCGCGACGGCGATGGGCGACGCGCTGATCACCCGGCTCGACCGGGCGGGCATCACCTTCCGGGTGTTGTCCGGGGGGCCCGCGGCCCGGGGATGACGGCCTCGACCGTCGTGCCGACCCCGGGACGGCTGGTCACGGTGACCTTGCCGCCCAGCAGCTCGGCGCGTTCGGCCATTCCCCGCAGCCCGTAGGAGTCGGGACGGCGGCCGGGCGCGAAGACGTCCTGGATCGAGAAGCCCGTGCCGTCGTCGATCACCCGCAGCCGCACGCGGTCCCGGTCGTGCTCCAGCACCAGGTCGACGCACGACGCCGACGCGTGCCGCAGGCAGTTGCCGACCGCCTCCTGGGCGATCCGGTAGAGCGCCGTCTGGACGTGGTCGGGCAGCGCGTCCTCCAGCTCACCCTCGACGGTGACCGTGATGTCGAGGGACGATCCGGGCGCGTCGGCCTCGCGGGCGAGGGTGGCGAGCGCCGCCGAGAGCCCGAGATCGTCCAGTACGGGGGGACGGAGGCCCCCGATGGCCGCGCGTGATTCGGCGGCGGCCAGGTCGCACAGTTCCCTCGCCAGCACGATCTGGGCTGCGGCCTCAGGATGGTGGTCAGGCAGGGCCCGCTGTGCCGCCGACAGGTGAAACCCGAGCCCTGCCAGCCGTTGCGCTATGCCGTCATGGATTTCACGGCTGAGACGTGAACGTTCTGCCTCTTGAGCCTCGACGGCGCGTTCGGCGAAGCGTTCGGCCGCGTGCTCGCGTTCCTGCGCTGTACGTAGCCTGCGGCAGGAGCAAAGCACGGGCGCGAACAGCTCGGCCAGCGCCGCCACCAGCGTCGCGTCCTCAGCCAGCACCGCCCCTGCAGCGCGGACGTCGACCACGGCGATCGTCGCATTGCCGCTGCGCACGGGCACGGCGAGGCCGCGGCCGTCGGCGTGCGGGCGGGGACGGCCGTGCGCGGCGACCCAGCCCGCGTCGCCCTCTCCCAGCGGCACGGCGGGCCCCGACCATTCGAGGGCGCGCTCGTCCTCGTCCAGCACGTACACGTCGCAGAAGGTCAGCGCCGTGGCCGACCGGACCACCAGCCCCGCCAGCTCCTCGGCCATCTCCGGCAGCGCCCGATCCGAGCACGCGACCGTCACGATGCGGATCAGCAGGTCCTGCCCGCGCCCGGCCACCTGATCAAGCGGACTCAACAAAGCACACCCGACGCCAGACCTGCACCCGCCGAACCTGCCACGCCAGACACACCTGCCGCGCCCGACGAGGTCGACGCTGAGGCAGCCGACGTCGAGCCTGCCGCCGACCCCGACCCCGACCCCGACGCCGCCGACTCCGACTCCGACGTCGAGCCTGCCGCCACCCCTGAAGCCGAGGCCGCCGATGCCGATGCCGAGCCTGTCGCCGCCCCTGAGCTCAAGGCCGCCTCTTCCGAAGCCGACGCCGTCACCGGAAGAGGCCTTCCCTCAAAGCGACGGCGATGGCCGCTGAACGGTCGGTCACTTCGAGCTTGCGGTAGAGGGCGCGCAGGTGGCTCTTGACCGTCTCCTCGCTGAGCACCAGCCGCGCGGCGATCGCCTTGTTGGAGAGGCCGCCGACCAGCAGCGACAGGACCTCGCTCTCGCGCTGGGTGAGCCCGCGGTTGGCGCCCGGCCAGAACTCGCCGCGGGTGAGCCGGGCCGCGGTGACCGCCATCCGGCCCGCCAGCGTCGGGTCGACGACCGTCTCGCCCTGGATGACCTCCTCCAGCCGCCGGACCAGCTCGGGGCCGTCGACGCGTTTGAGCAGGTAGCCGCCGGCCCCGGCGCGAAGGGCCTCGAAGACGTACTGCTCGTCGTCGTACACCGACAGGAACACCACGCGGGCCTCCGGCACCTGGCGGCACAGCGCCCGGCAGAGGTCGAGCCCGCTCTCCGGGCCGAGCCGGACGTCCAGGAGCACCACGTCCGGCCGGAGCGTGGTGACCAGCCGGGTCGCCTCGGCCGAGCTCCCGGCCTGCCCGACCACGCGCACGCGCCCGGTGAATCCCGCCAGCATGGCCTGCAGCCCGGCCAGGATCATTTCGTGGTCGTCAACGAGGACAACGCGTACGGGAGCGCCCATCCCGGCACGATAACAACCGAAGCTACTCACCAGTAGCCCTACCTTCGCGACCCCGGACGGACGGACGTTTCCCCCCTATCTCCCCCGAGGTCTCCCCCGCTCGGGGGAAGAGCACTCCGCGCGGCGGGCCTAGCGTCCAGAGGGACAACTGAACACCGCCGGACGGAGGAGCCAGAGTGCCCCATCGGATCGTGCATATGCTCCGGGCGCGCGGATCGGTCCGCCGCCCCGTCATGCTCGCCATCGCGGGGGACAGCGCGGCGGGCAAGACGACACTCACCAGGGGGCTCGTGCAGTGTCTGGGGGCGGACCGGATGACAGCGGTCTGCGTGGACGACTATCACCGCTACGACCGCGGGGAGCGCGCCGGGAAACCGTTCACGGCGCTGCATCCCGACTACAACCACATCGACATCATGGAGCAGCACCTGCAACTGCTGTCGATGGGCGAACCGATCCTCAAACCGGTGTACGACCACGCCACCGGGGAGCTCGTGCGGCCGGAACTGGTCGAGCCACGGGACTTCGTGATCGTCGAAGGTCTGCTGCCCCTGCACACGCGGCTCGCCCGCGCCTGTTTCGACATCACCGTGTACCTCGACCCGCCCGAGCCGCTCCGGCACGGCTGGAAGGTGCAGCGCGACTGCCAGAAGCGGGGTTACACCCCCGAGCAGGTGACGGCCGAGCTCGAACGGCGCGAACCGGAGAGCGCCGCCTACATCCGGCCGCAACGGCGCTGGGCCGACATCGTGGTGCGGTTCGCGCCCGTCGCCGCCCGGCACGACCCGCCGGGCACACCGCTGTCGGCCGAGCTGCTGCTGCGGCCGACGATCGACCATCCCGAGCTCGGGCCGGTCATCGACGAGGCCGCGCCGGCGGGCGGCAAGAACGCGATGCACCTGCGCCTGCACCGCGACACCGACGGCCGCCCCGTGGACGCCCTGCACGTGCACGGGTACGTGTCGTCGGAGGAGTCGCGGGTCGTGAAGAAGGCAATCTGGGAACGCCTCGGCCCGCGGGCCGGCGACCTCGACCACGAGGCGCTCGGCCGCTTCGGCGACGGCGAGCTGAGCGACCCGCTGGCGATCACCCAGCTGCTGCTGCTCTACCACCTGCTGGACGCCGACCACCGGCAGGCCGCCTGAGGCCGGAACTCCGCGGATCGCGCGGGGAGGCCCCGGAACACCCCTTCCGGGCCGCGCGATACGCGGCTGCCAGGAGGGCACCCCAAAGGGCGCGCGGGTGCCCTCCTGGCGTTACCTTCGAAATCCCGGTCTACGGGGCCCAGGCGTTGCTAGGCCTTCACTTCGGTGGGGGTCAGCTCGTGCCAGGGGATCTCTGGGCGGTCGGGGGCCACGATGGCCAGTGACTGGCCGCCGCGGACGATCTCGTCCGGGTGGGCGGCGAGCCGGAACTGCGCGTTGGGGCGATGCGACTCGCCGACGGCCAGCAGCGTGCTGCCCCGCCGCAGCAGGAAGATCGCGACGTCCAGACGTGGCCACTCCCCCGCGCCGTCGGGGATGTTCACCCGGAACAGCGACGAATCGGCGTCGAGCGTGCTGGCCAGGTTGTGGTAGATCCCCGCGATGCCGGGGTTGCGGATCGCGACCGCCACCACCGCCGGGTCGTCGATGTCCACGGGCTCGATGTCGGGGCCGATGAGGCCGAGGGCCCGGTCGATCTCGGCCCGGCTGCCGCCGTCGTGGACGCCGGCCAGCTTGTGGATCTGTGGCCGATCGTGGTCACGCAGGTAGGCGCTCACGCCGAGCATCACCCGCACCGTCTCGTCGTCCGTCCGCCCCGCCACCAGGACGGTCCGCGCGTCCTCCAGGCAGGCGCGCGCGAACGCGGTGTCGTCGTAGGCGATGACGTCGTACAGCGAGGGGTCGGGGTTCTCGCCGCTGAGCTGGTCGTCCCAGAAGACCGTGACCACCGGCGTCTTGACGAAATCGGTGTCGGCGCGGAGCTGCTGGATGATGGCCCGCAGCCCGTTCCGCTCGTACCCGATGATGACGATGTGCCGCTTGAGGTGCAGCTGCGCCTGGCCGTTGGCCTTCAATGTCCTGCCCTTCGCCATCCAGAGCGTCAGTTCCGCGAACAGCATCAGCCCCGCGGTGAGCCCGGCGGTGACAACGATCATGCCGCCCAGACGGCCGCCGGCCGTCTTCGGGAAGAGATCGCCGTAGCCGACCGTGGTGCCGCTGACGAAGAAGTACCAGACGTAGTTCAGCGGTTGCTTGATGTCGGCGCCGGGCTCCTCGAACACCGCGATGAGCACCCAGCCGAGCACCGCGGCGGCGAGCAGCACGAGCGCAGGCCCGCGCCAGGCCCGGGTGCCGATCCGGTGGACCAGGCGCATGAACAACAACGGCATCGGCGGCTTCCCGTCTCGTCTCACGGCTGCTGCGACGCAGAGTCGCAGCCCGTTCGAGCGCCGTCAACCCTCGATAAGTCGAGGTCAGCTCTTGATCCGGTCCCGCAGCCGGAGATCGGGCACGCTCATCGGCCGGAGATCCCGCCCGCTCAGCCGAAGATCATTCGACCGGACGGAGCGGCGGCCGGACGTGGCCAATCACCGGGCCGGAGATGGCCCGGCACCACCTCGCGGCGGCGCGAGGCGGCTCGGTCGCCGCGGGAGCGGCTTGGAGGCGGCGCCAATGGGACGGCCGGACGTGGTCAATTGCCGATGGGGCCGCGCCGCAGGACCCTGCTCAGGGCCGCGGCGACCTCCTCCGACAGGCCGGAGTCGCCGGGCGGCGCGCCGGAGCGCACCAGGTCCCGGTCATCGGCGGGACCGTCGTGGTCGCGGACGGCCTCGCGGGTGTGGCCGCAGTCGCGGCACTCCACCTCGCCGAGCCGGCAGACGAGCGCGGCCGAACCGCAGGCGGCACACCGATCGAGGTCGGCCGCCCAGTCGTGTTCGGTCTGGCAGCGGGGACAGACCAGCACCTGCCGATCCGCCTGGACCCCGCGGCGCCATGGGCTGGCGCCACGGGCGGGGTCGGTCTGCCGCGCCCCGCATCGGAAGCAGGGCATCACACCTCCAGCGGTGCGGGGACCGGGTCCGCCCACGTCACGGACGGACCCGGCCCTTCGAAACTAGATGTCGGCGAGCGCCTTGCGGTACTCGTCGAAGTCGCGCGCTTCGGCCGGAGGATGCACGACCTTCCAGCGCACGACGCCCTCAGTGTCGATGATGAAGGTACCGCGAATCGCGATGCCCTTGGCGTCATCGAACACACCGTACGACTGCGCGGCGCCTCCGTGCGGCCAGAAGTCCGACAGCAGCGGGAACGTGTACTTCTCTTGCTCGGCCCAGGTGCGCAGGGCCCAGACCGAGTCGACCGACACGGCGAGGACCTGGACGTCGTCCTCCCCGCCCAGCGTCGGAAGCTCGTCTCGGATGGTGCACAGCTCGCCCGTGCACACACCGCTGAAGGCCAGTGGGTAGAAGACCAGGACGACCTTCTTCTTCCCCCGGAAGTCCGACAGCTTCACCGGGGTGCCGTGCTGGTCCTTCAACTCGAAGTCCGGTGCCGCGTCGCCTACCTCGACCGCCAATGCATCTCCCCGCGGATCACCCCCGCTCACCGGCGGGGGAACGTCCGTCCCCCACGGCCGTGGAGAACGCGTGCGCGCCCGAGCGCGCGACGGCGGACCGAGTCCGCCCCGGCCAGTCTGCCACCCTCCGGCAGCGACACGACAAGCGCCGCCCACCCGACGCACGGCGCCCGCTGGACAGGTGGCCCACCGGACGGGCGGACCACGACGGGTGCAGGGGCCGCCGGACACGCGAAGGCGCCGGACGCGCGAGCGCTCCGGACGCGCGAGTCGGCCGCTGGGCGCGCGGGGACGCCCACGGAGCGGCCGCCCTCGGGAGGGGCGGTGCCCGGTGGTCCGCGGTCCGGTTGCGGCGGTCCGTCGCGCTACTTGCGGACCTTGGGCGCGACCAGCAGCGTGCCCGACCATTCCTTGGCGGCGCTGATGCTCTTGGTCTGGCTCAGCCCGGCGGACGTGGCGGCCTCATCGATGTCGCTCGGCTCGACGTGCCCGTCGCGGCCGGCCTTCGGCGTGAGGAGCCAGATGCGGCCCGCGTCGTCGAGCGGCACCAACGCGTTGGTGAGCTCGTCGAACAGGTCGCCGTCGTCTTCCCTCCACCAGAGCAGCACGACGTCGACCACGTCCTCGTAGTCCTCGTCGACCAGCTCGGCGCCCGTCGCGGCCTCGACGGAGTCGCGGAGCTCCTCGTCGACGTCGTCGTCGTAGCCGATCTCCTGCACCACCAAGCCCGGCTTGATGCCGAGCCGTTCGGCCAGGCTGCGCTCAGACTGCGCCTGACCCGCGGTCGCGCTCACGAAAGTCCTCCCATGATCGAAAAATCGGGCGAGGTGACTTCGGTTCTCACGAGAGCCTCGATCACAACCCGTCGGTGTTTGCGGGACAGTCCACACAAGTGATGGGCACTCGCGCAAGTGTCTTCCCGGCTTTTGGTGGGCTCATTGGCCCGAATACGGCGATCCTCGTAACAGGACACACGCAGAGCGTAACAACCCACGTTCATCCCGCAAGGAAGGACAATCGGACTTGGCGCTCCGGATTGTCGACATTGAGATCGACGAGCGCCACCGACTGCCACGTGCCGAGGGCCATCCTGCCGTTCAGCACGGGGATCGTGGCGTACGGGGGGATCAGCGCCGGCATCACGTGTGAACGCCCGTGCCCGCGCGAACCGTGGGCGTGGCGCCACCGGTCGTCGGCGGGCAGCAGGTCCGCGAGCGCGGCCAGCAGGTCGTCGTCGCTGCCCGCGCCGAGCTCGATGATCGCCACGCCGGCGGTGGCGTGCGGCACGAAGACGTGCAGCAACCCGTCACCGCCCTCCCCGGCGGCGAACCGCTCGCATTCACCGGTGATGTCGTGCACGACCTCCCGGGACCCGGTGGTCACCTGGACCACGGTGCTCTTCATGATCAGTGTCTACCCGATCGCACGCCCGGAACCCACTCACCAGGCGCAGAAAAACCGCTCTTCAGAACGCGAATCCCAACGTTCAGAAAACGGATCCCACCATGTGGAACGACGCGGTTCTCTCCATAGGCGTTCTAGGCGTTCCCCGGGGTCGCGGGAGCTCCCGGGGTTGCGAAGCTCCTAGGATTTCTGGGGCTCGATGACGGCGTCCGGGCCCGGGTAGCACAGGGTCTCGTGGCCGTCCTCGAAACGGACGACGTACGGAGGGCCGCCCTCCGCGCCACGGACCTCGATGATCTCGCCTTGCCTGTCAGGCTGGCCCACGATGTTGCCATGGACATGCAGCCGGTCTCCGACGGTAGCCTGCATGGTGCCCCCTGCGATCGGCAGCGGTCGCGTTCACTTCCACCTTCGTACGTCTTCGGCGCGTCGTCGAGAGGCTTCCGCGACGCGGAGCCGGAGGTTTGCCGGCGATTGACCGAAGATTCGAGGGCGACCTGACGACGGCACCGCACGCGTCCGGGCGGTGGCGCGGCGAGGATCCCGCGGCTGGCGCCGCGCGTCCGGCCGGTGGCACCGGACATCCGGCGGGTGGCACCGCGCAGGTCCCGCCAGTGGCACCGCGCGCGTCCCGCCAGTGGCGCCGCGCGTCCAGGCGGTGGTGCTGCGCGTCCGGGCGGCGGCCCGGCGCGTGGTCGGACGCCCCATGGCCCCCACTTGGCACCTTGTGCCAGGCGGGCCACGTCCGGCCTCTGACCGGCCGAAATAGTTACTGGCAAGTAGAGATGCGTTAGCCGTCATTACCGACGACGATGGATCACGTAGACGACGAACAGTCGTAGGAGAAAAGACGGTAAGCGCAGAGGGGACCCCGTGGCTTCCGGACGTCAACGCTTTTCGATCATCAGCGACGGGCTGCCGAGCCAGCTCCCGGACATCAATCCGGACGAGACCCGGGAATGGCTGGAATCGCTCGACACGGTCATCAAGACCGAGGGCCGCGGCCGGGCTCGCTACGTGATGCTCCGGCTCCTGGAGCGTGCCCGCGAGCAGCAGGTCGGCGTGCCCGGCCTGCGCAGCACCGACTTCATCAACACCATCCCGCCGGAACACGAGCCCTGGTTCCCCGGCGACGAGCACATCGAGCGGCGCATCCGCGCGTACATCCGCTGGAACGCCGCGATCGCGGTCTCCCGGGGCAACCGGCCCGGGCTCGGCGTCGGCGGCCACATCGCCACCTACGCCTCGGCGGCGTCGCTCTACGAGGTCGGCTTCAACCACTTCTTCCGCGGCAAGGACCACGGCGAGTCGGGCGACCAGGTCTTCATCCAGGGCCACGCCGCGCCGGGCGTCTACGCCCGCGCGTTCCTCGAGGGACGCCTGCCCGAAGAGAAGTTGGACGGCTTCCGGCAGGAGATGTCGCATCCGGGCGGCGGCCTCTCGTCCTACCCGCACCCGCGGCTGATGCCGGACTTCTGGGAGTTCCCCACCGTCTCGATGGGCCTGACGGCGATCGACTCGATCTACCAGGCCCGGTTCAACCGGTACCTCTACAACCGCAAGATCAAGGACACGTCCCGCTCGCACGTGTGGGCGTTCCTCGGCGACGGCGAGATGGGCGAGCCCGAGTCGCTCGGCGCGATCGGCCTGGCCGCGCGCGAGGAGCTCGACAACCTCACCTTCGTGATCAACTGCAACCTGCAGCAGCTGGACGGCCCGGTCCGCGGCAACGGCAAGATCATCCAGGAGCTGGAGTCGTTCTTCCGCGGCGCCGGCTGGAACGTCATCAAGGTCATCTGGGGTCGCGACTGGGACCCGCTGCTGGCCCAGGACGGCGACGGCGTGCTCGTCAACAAGATGAACACCACGCCGGACGGCCAGTTCCAGACGTTCACCGTCGAGTCCGGCGAGTACATCCGCGACAAGTTCTTCGGCGACGACCCGCGGCTGCGCAAGATCGTCCAACATCTGTCGGACGACGACCTGCGCAAGCTGTCGCGCGGCGGCCACGACTACCGCAAGGTGTACGCGGCGTTCAAGTCGGCCCGCGAGCACGTCGGCCAGCCGACGGTCATCCTCGCCCACACGATCAAGGGCTGGACGCTCGGCACCGACTTCGAGGCCCGCAACGCCACGCACCAGATGAAGAAGCTCACCAAGGCCGAGCTCAAGGCGTTCCGCGACCGCCTCTACCTCGACATTCCAGACTCCGCGCTCGAAGGCGACCTGCCGCCCTACTTCCACCCGGGCGAGGACTCCGACGAGATCCAGTACATGCGCGAGCGCCGCGCGGCCCTCGGCGGCTTCCTGCCCAGGCGGGTCGTCCGGGCCAAGCCGCTCAAGCTGCCCGGCGACGCGGTCTACGGCGAGCTCAAGAAGGGTTCCGGCAAGCAGAACGTCGCCACCACCATGGCGTTCGTCCGGCTGCTCAAGGACCTGATCAAGGACGGCGAGATCGGCTCGCGGTTCGTGCCGATCGCGCCGGACGAGTACCGCACGTTCGGCATGGACTCGCTCTTCCCGACCGCCAAGATCTACTCGCCGCACGGCCAGACCTACGACGCGGTCGACCGCAAGCTGCTCCTCTCCTACAAGGAGTCGGAGCAGGGCCAGATGCTGCACGAGGGCATCAGCGAGGCCGGCTCGATGGCCAGCACCATCGCCGCCGGCACCTCGTACGCCACGCACGGCGAGCACATGATCCCGGTCTACATCTTCTACTCGATGTTCGGGTTCCAGCGGACCGGCGACCAGATGTGGGCGTTCGGCGACCAGATGGGCAAGGGCTTCCTCCTCGGCGCCACCGCCGGCCGCACCACGCTCACCGGTGAGGGCCTGCAGCACGCCGACGGCCACTCGCCCCTGCTGGCCGCGACCAACCCCGCGTGCGTGCACTACGACCCGACGTGGGCGTTCGAGCTGGCGCACATCACGCAGGACGCCCTGCGCCGCATGTACGCGCCGACCGACGAGCACCCGCACGGCGAGAGCATCTTCTACTACCTCACCATCTACAACGAGCCCTACCAGCAGCCCGCCGAGCCCGAGGGCCTCGACGTCGAAGGGCTTCTCAAGGGCCTCTACCGCTACAAGGAGGCGCCCGCCCTCGACGACGCGCCGCACGCCAACATCCTCGCGTCCGGCGTGGGCGGCCGCTGGGCCCTCGAAGCCCAGCGCCTCCTGGCCGAGGAGTGGAACGTGGCCGCCGACGTCTGGTCGGCCACCTCGTGGAACGAGCTCACCCGCGAGGCGCACGCCTGCGACGACTGGAACCTGCTGCACCCCGACCAGGAGCAGCGCGTCCCCTACGTCACGCAGAAGCTCCAGGACGCCGCCGGCCCGATCGTCGCCGTCTCGGACTTCATGCGGGCCGTGCCCGACCAGATCGCACAGTGGGTGCCCGGCGACTACTCGTCCCTGGGCACCGACGGTTTCGGCTTCTCCGACACCCGGGCCGCCGCGCGCCGCTTCTTCCACGTGGACGCGGCGTCCATCGTCCTGGCCGTCCTCACCCGCCTCGTCCGCCAGGGCGAGGTCAAGCCCGAGACCCTGCAGCAGGCGATCGAGCGCTACCAGCTCAACGCCGACGTGAGCAGCGTCTTCGCGGGCGGCGTGGGCACCCGCGAAAGCAACACCGGCGGCGAGGCGTAACCAGCTTCAGCGGCCAAGAGGGCCCCGGGATCAGCAACGACCCCGGGGCCCTCGCACGTCACCCACCCTCCCCATTGATCCCGCCCGGCCGAGCCGGGACCAATGCCCCTGTTAGGCAGATGCACTCGGGATTAGCGTGATTTTCACGGGGTTAGGGGGACCAATGAAACGCGCGACGGTAGCCATATTGGCGATCAGCGGCCTGTTCACGGTCGGCGCCAAATGCGGAGGGGCCACGGAGGCGGGCCCACCGGCGCCGACGGCGACGAGTACGGCGTCTTCCGCACCGGCGAGCGCAGCGGTGAAAGCCACGCCGAGCAGCGAAACGCGCACCGTCACCGAGACCAAGTCCATTCCGTACAAGACGAGAAGAATTCAAGATCCTTCGCTGGCCGAGGGCGTCACCAAGGTGCGGACGCGCGGCGTCGCGGGGGTCAAGACCCTCACCTTCCACGTCACTTCCGTCAACGGCGCAGAGGTGACCAGAAAGCTCATCCGTGAGGTGGTCTCGAAAAGGCCGATCACGCAGGTCATCGTCGTCGGGACGAAGCAGGCCTCGAAGTGCGATCCGAACTACAGCGGTGCCTGCGTTCCGATCGCCAGTGACGTCGACTGCGCGGGCGGCAGCGGCAACGGTCCCGCATATGTCGACGGGCCCGTTCGCGTCGTCGGCTCGGATATCTACGACCTGGATCGCGACGGCGACGGCATCGCCTGCGACACGTAAACCTCACGCTGTTGAGCCTCCGCACAACGCACGCATGGCCGTTGTCTGCGAGGACGGCATGGGAATCCAGGAGGTTTGCTACGGTTTCGCGCATGCTGGTGGGGCGGGAGCCTGAGCAGGAGCAGATCACCGGGCTTCTGGCCGATGCCCGGGCCGGGCGGAGCGGCGCGCTGGCCCTTTACGGCGAGGCCGGTATCGGTAAGTCCACGCTCGTGGAGTTCGCCGTCAGCGCGGCGCGGGACATGACCGTGATGCGCGGCATCGGGATCGAGTCCGAGGCCGAGATCCCGTTCGGCGCGTTGTTCTCGCTGCTGCATCCCTACCTGGAGCACATCGAGGCGCTGCCGGGGCCGCAGGCTGCGGCGTTGCGCGGCGCGTTCGGGCTCGCCGAGACGGGTGCGAGCGACCGGTTCCTCATCGGGGCGGCCACCCTGACCCTGCTCGCCGAAATCGCGGGCGACCGGCCGGTGCTGTGCGTGGTGGACGACGCGCAGTGGCTCGACCAGGCGTCCTCGGACGCGTTGCAGTTCGCCGCGCGGCGGCTGGGGGCCGATCCCGTCGCGATGATCTTCGCGGTGCGGGACGAGGGCGAGCGTTCGCCGATCCAGGGCATCTCGGGCCTTCGGGTCACCGCGCTGAGCGAGACCGACGCGGGCAGGCTCCTGAACGCGCGGTCGCCGGGGCTGGCGGCTCCGGTCGCCACGCGGGTGCTGGCCGAGGCCGCGGGCAACCCTCTGGCGATCATCGAGCTGGGCGTCGATCCCGCCCCCGTCGGCCCGCTGCCGGTCGCGGGGCGGGTGCAGGAGTCGTTCCGGGCCCGGCTCGCCGCGCTGCCCGCGTCCACGCGTGCGGTGCTGGCGGTGGCGGCGGCCGACGAGACCGCCGGGCTCGGCGTGATCCTCCGCGCCGCCGCCAGGATCGGGGCCGGCGCGGCCGACCTGGACGCGGCGGAACAGGCGCGGCTCGTGACGTTCGCCGGGGACGAGGTGCGGTTCCGGCATCCACTCGTGCGGTCGGTCGCCTACCAGTCCACGCCCCATCATCAGCGGATCACGGTGCACGCCGCCCTCGCCGCGGAACTGCCGGGCGAGCGGCACGCCGATCGCCGCGCGTGGCACCTGGCGGCGGCGACCACGGGACCGGACGAGGAGGTCGCCGCCGAGCTGGAACGTGTCGCACGCCGCGCCGAGGACCGCGGGGGGACGATGGCGGTCGCCGCAGCCTACGAACGCGCGGCGCGTCTCAGCACCGACGCCGAGGGCCGCGCCCGCCGCATCGTCAACGCGGCACGGGCGGCCTACGACGCTGGACGGCCGGCCTGGGCTGCCCGCCTCGCGGCCGAAGGCGCCGCCTCGACCACGGAGGCCCGGCTTGCCGCCGAGGCGACCTTCATCCGCGCGCAGGTGGAGTACGAGGCGACCTCGCCGGAGGCCGACGCCGTGCTCGCGCTGGAGGCCGCGGAGCTCATCGTCGGCGAGGCCCCGGAAGCCGCCGTGAGCATGCTCACCGAGTCGATCTTCGCCGCCCGTGACGCGGGCGCCCACGAGCCGATGACGCGTGCCGCGTCCCACCTGGAAAAGCTGCGACTGCCGGCCGGGTCCCCCTCGGTCTTCCTCGTCGACGGCCTGATCGGCTGGGCCCGCCTGCTCGACGGCGAACCCGAGTCGGCCGTTCCCCCGATGCGCGCGCTGGTCGGCGCCGAACGGGACGGGGCCTTCGACGGCTACCTCGAACGGGTGTGCGCCGGGGCCACCGGCTTGCTCATCGGGGACGACGACACCGCCATGACGATCGTGGACTCCGTCACCGCGGACGCGAGGGCGGCGGGGGCGCTCACCTGGCTCACGTACATCCTGGAGCTCGTGGCGGTCGGGAGAACGCTGCGGGGCGACTTCCGCGACGCCGAGACCGCCGTGGCCGAAGGCGCCTCGCTCGCGGCCGACCTCGGCATGGAGACCCAGAAGACCATCTACGACACGATGATGGTCTGGCTTGCCGGGATCTTCGGAGACGAGGAACGCTGCACATCGGTCACGCTGGACCACGCCGCGTTCCATCCGCCGGTCACCGCGCTCGCGCGCTGGGGCCAGGGCGTACTCGACCTGGCGGCGGGACGTGCCGAGGACGCCCTCGACCGTCTCGGCTCGGTGTGCGGGGGGCCGGCCCGCTATGACGTCCTGATCCGGGCGGTGCCCGACCACGTGGAGGCGGCCGCCCGCGCCGGACGGCCCGAACTCGGCCGCGAACATCTGCCCGCGTTCGACCGCTGGGCCGAACAGACCGGCCAGGCCTCCGTCCTCACTCTGTCCCGGCGCTGCCACGCCCTCCTGGCCTCGGGCGACGAGGCCGAAGAACACTTCACCGCGTCCCTTCGGCTCAGCGGCGGATTCCGTCCCTACGACGAGGCCCGCACACGCCTGGTCTACGGGGAGTGGCTGCGGCGCCAGCGCCGCCGTACGGAGGCCGGAGCGGAACTGACCCAGGCGCGGGACGTCTTCGAAAAACTAGGCGCCGCACCCTGGGCGGCTCGGGCCCGTGCGGAACTCGGCGTCCTAGGTGGCCCTTCGGCCTCTCGCGGCGCGGAGCTGCCCAGCCGCCTCACGCCCCAGGAGCTGCAGGTCGTACGGCTGGCCGCGGCGGGGTACAGCAACAGGGAGATCGCGGCCCAGCTCTTCCTGAGCCCTCGGACGATCGGCCACCATCTCTACCGCGCGTATCCGAAGCTGGGCGTTTCCAAGCGGATCGAGCTCACCCAGCTAGAGCTCTGAGCCGTATCGGTCAAACGACTTACTCTGCGCGTTTCACCAGGTCAAGCACCACCTCCAGCCCCCCTGAGCAGCCGGCTCCCCAAGCCCCACGCTCCGCCCCTTTCCCGGTGAAGACCCGAAGGACGACCGATGTGCGCGCACCGGCACCGTCCCTACCGTCGAGGCATCCAACGACAGGAGACAACGATGCTTCTCGACAACAAGACCGCGGTGATCTACGGGGGCGGCGGCTCGATCGGCGGGGCGATGGCCCGCGCCTTCGCCGCCGAGGGAGCGAGGGTCTTCCTCGTCGGCCGCACCCAGGAAAAGCTCGACAAGGTTGCCTCCGACATCCAGGCCGCGGGCGGCCTGGCCGAGACCGCCATCGTGGACGCGCTCGACGAACGAGCCGTCGACGACTACGTCGACTCGGTGGCCGCGCAGGCCAGCCGCGTCGACATCTCGGTCAATGTGATCTCCCACAACGGCCTGTTCGGACCCCTCCTCCAGGCGCCCGCCGAGGACTTCGCGCAGTCGCTGGGCTCGGTCGCCAAGACCTTCCTGATCACCACCAAGGCCGCCGCCCGGCACATGACCAAGCAGGGCTCCGGCGTGATCCTGCACTTCGGCGGCTCGGACAACGTGCCGATGGCGAACATGGGCAACGTGCAGATCGGCTTCGACCTCGTCGAGAGCATGCGCCGCCAGTGGGGAGCCGACCTCGGCCCGTCCGGCGTCCGCGTGGTCACGCTGCGCACCGGCGGCATCCCCGAGACCATGCCGGACTCCGAGGAGATGGCCCCGATGAAGCAGCAGATGATCGACGGCACCCAGCTCAAGCGCGCCGCGACCCTCGCCGACGTGGGCAACGTGGCCGCCTTCGTGGCCTCCGACCGCGCCCGCAGCATGACCACGACCCAGGTGAACATCTCCTGCGGCGCCCTGGTCGACTGACAGCCAGCCGCCATCACGCGCAGGGCCCCTCACGGGGCCCTCGCAATGCGAGGGCCCTCGCTTCGCTCGAACAGCACCGCCTTCGTGGAAACGGTAGAGAAACCACCACTGCTCAATAACTGTTCCGCATGACATATCGAACATCACTGACGGCGCTGGTGGTCACCTGCGCCGTGGGCGCCACCATTGGTATCGGTGCGAGCGCCACCGCGAGCCCCGGCGTGTCGTCCGTTCAGTGGAAACCCTGCCCGGCCTACTCCGATGAGGTGATCGGGGGCCTTGGCGTGAGACAGGAGCAGCTTCCGGTCTTCCGCGTCCTCATGAAGCGTCTGCAGTGCGGGACGGTCAGCGTCCCGCTGAACCACCGCGACCCCGGCGGGCGGAAGATCGACATCGCGGTGACCCGGCTGGCCGCCACGGACAAGGCCCACCGGCTCGGCGCCGTCGCCGTCCTGCCGGGAGGGCCGGGCGGCAGCGGGTACCTCGACCCGATCGTGCGAGTCGCCCTCAGGAACAAGGAGATGGCCAAGCTCAACGAGCGGCACGACATCATCGGCTTCGACCCGCGCGGTGTGGGATACAGCACCAAGGTCGCCTGCCCCATCTCACCACCGGGCCCGCCGGAGCCGGGCACGCTGACCAAGGAGGCGGCCAGGAAGATCTACGACGCTCAAGTCGCCGCCAACCGGGATTGCGGACGCTCTGACCCGGCCTTCCTCGGACAGCTCACCACCGACAACGTCGCCAGGGACCTGAACCTGGTGCGGGCCGCACTCGGTGAGCGCACGCTCAACCTGCTCGCTCTCTCCTGGGGCACCTACCTGGGCATGGCGTACCGCAGCCTGTTCCCCCAGCACACCGGACGGGCGTTCCTCGACAGCGTGGCGCCGCCGTGGACCCGGTTCGACCGGCACATCAAGGACAGCGCGAACGCGGCCGAGCGTGACTTCGGGCGCATGGCCGCCTGGCTTGCCGGCCGCGATGAGAGCTACGGGCTAGGTGCCACCGCCCGGCACGTCCGCGAGGAGGTGGCCAGGCTCGTCCGCACCTACGACAAGAACCCCAAGACCTACACTGACCTCCGGCGGCCCATCGACGGCTCGGCCGTCGCCGATCTGGCCAGGCGCAACTCGACAGAGTGGGCACGCGCGGGCAGGGCGCTGGCCGAACTGCGGACGGCGACGGGCACCACCGCCCCGCCCACCGTCAAGGAGATGTTCGGCGCCATGTCGACGCCCGTGCCCGGTGCGCCAGAGATGCAGAACATGACCATGAACCTGGCGGTCGCGTGCAACGAGGACGGCAGCCGGCCCGGTTTCGACAGCGCCTGGCGCGACTACCGGCAGCTCGTGAAGCGCCATCCCGCGACCGGCCGGGCCTGGGGACTGACGTCCCTCTGTTCCGGCTGGCCGCTGCCGGTGCGGCAGGCCACGTTGGAGCGGGGTAGCGGCTCACTGGTGCTGGCAGGGCACCTGTACGAGTTTATGTCCGTCTACGACTGGACGCTCCAAACGCGGCGCTCCATCGGCGGCACCGTCTACACGGTCGCCGATGACGTGCACGTGTCGGCCACCCGAGTGCCCGAGTGCGCCGCCGACATAACGCGCTACTTCGAGACGGGCCGGATCGACAGAGGCTGCAAGGGCAGCCAAATCCCGAACTGACAGATCCCGGGGCCCGGCTGCCCGTCACGGGCCGCCGGGCCCAATGCCCTACCGACGACGTCCGTCCAGCATCAGCGGCCCCGCGAGTGGGGCATCATCACCTGACGTCCGGACGTGTCCATGACCGCACGCTTACGGACCGGACCGGACCGGACCGGACCGGTTGAGGTGGCTCCCGCTCACGCGATCGGTCACAGGCCGACCTGGGTGACCACAGGCTGAGGATGCTCTGGTTCGGCCCGTCAGCGGTCGCGCAGCGGCGATCGGTCGATCACCTCGACATACATGATGCGCCCGTTGACGACGTCGACGTTGAGCATGCCTTTCGAGGGGCTGAGGGGGGCGGATGCTCGGCTTCCACGGAAAGACCATAACCGGGCCTCACGTCCCGAACGAGGGGCCCTCGCGCGTGGTCGTATCAGGCGACCGATTCCTCGTGTTCCAGATAACGGGTCGTTGATCCGTAACCACGCGACAGAACCGTAGGCGCCGTTTTCAGTCCCACCAGAAGCGGACTACCTCTGCGTTGAGCAGGCTGCCGGCCAACTCCGGGAGCTCCTCGGCTTGATAGAGGTCCGCCCCGTCAGCGCAGTACGCGGTGTACTCCCACGCGAAGGCGAGCGCCTCAGCTCTGGTCTGGGGTGGTCGGCTCAGAAGCAACTCCAAAGCAGACCGCTCCAAGCACACGAGCTCAGCGCCATAGTGCTCATGCCAATGCCGCAGAACCGCACCGTGCACGGCGGGTGGCGGGCAGTCGTTGAAACCGCCGTAGTTCAGCAACGCCGGCACCTGCCAGCCATGCTCCGCCTCGACCAGCGCGACCGTAACCGGCGCAGGCCCTCCATCCCGGAGATACGGAAACCCGAACCCGTCGAGCCTGTGAGGCTCGTCAGGCCATGGCATGTCGTCCAGCAACTCATAGGTGTCCCCACTGGGATTCAACACCTCGGCGCCGTCGAGCTCGGCCGCCTCCGCGAGCCGCGCGGCAGGGTCGCCACCAGGCAGAGCAACCCCGTCGGTCAATACCGGCCAGAGCCCCGTGTGGCCGTGAACAGCCCGCAGCCGGTACCACCAGGCGAGCGCCTCGGCGCCTCCAGAGGCGAACCCCGCCACGGTGACGGCACCCGGCAGCGGCCTGAGCTCAGGAACGCCGACACCGCACGCCGCCAACCGACCAGAGATGCCGCCGATCATGGGGGGATCTTAAGGGCACGAACGGCGGCATAGGTCCAATGAGGATGGTACCCGTTTGCTGGGTGGCCGCCTGGAACGTACCGCGAGCCACTCACATAGGACCGCATCTCCCGCACTCGTAGCCTTTGACTGCCAACTTAAGAAGTGATCGTGGCATACCCGGGGTGGGATTGAGGCCGCCATCGGCCCCACGCCGGCTGGATGACGGTGTCCCACCTGCCAGCCCATGAACCTGCCCGAGAGCATCAAGATTGTCTACACCCCAACATCACTTGGCCGCGCACGGCCATAACACGTCCTCAGCAGATTGCCGAACAGCGCCTCGCTGACCAAAAGCGGCCAGCGGAACCGACTCGCCTTTGCAGTCACAGGGCTCAAAAGAGAATCATTTTCCATGTCTTGTGATCATGTGAAAGAGCCGGTGATTCTGGCAGGTGGCGCGTCTTTTCGTTCGGGCAGGTGTCGCCGATGCCGTGGAGAGCAAGGGAACAACACCAGTACGACGTCTTCTTGTCTTACAACCGCGCCGAGAGTCAGGCCATGGCAGAGGCGTTGCAATCTGGACTCCAGCGGCTGGCGCGCCCCTGGTGGAAAGCCCGGGCGTTGCGGGTCTTTCGCGACAAGAGTGATCTGGCGGCGGCTCCGGCGCTCTGGCCGACCATCGAGAACGCGCTCGCTGCGTCACAATGGCTGGTCCTGCTGGCCTCACCTGGCGCGGCGCGATCTCCATGGGTGGCGAAGGAGGTCTCCTGGTGGCTTGAACATCGGCCGCAGGCGGACGAGCGGCTGCTCATAGCACTGACGGCCGGAGAGCTGCGGTGGGGTAACGGCGATTTCGACCGGCGGACCACCGACGCCCTGCCGGACGCACTGTTCGGTGTCTACAACGAGGCACCTACGTGGGTCGATCTGCGCCCTGAGAACGGGCTGGGGACCGCCCTGCCCGAAGGCCGCCTGCCTGACACGGTGGTCGCAGACGTGGCCGCGCCCGTGCACGGCCGCGCCAAGGCCGTCATGGTCGGAGAGCACCTGCGCCAGCGGCGCCGGACACGGCGGGCCGTTCAGGCGACGGTCGCCGTGCTGACGGTGCTGGCGCTGACGGCGACCGCAGCTGCGATATTCGCCTTTGAGCAGCGCGACATCGCGCGGGACCGCGCCCGGGTCGCTGAGGCGCGCCAGCTCGCCGCCCTCTCCGGCGCGCTCACCGATGAACGGCTCGACCTCGCGCAGCCAATGGCCGTGGCCGGATACCGGCTCGATCGCAACACCGAGACCCGCGCGGCGCTTCTGCGAGCCGTTCTGGCCAGCCCCCACCTCGTCCGCTACCTGGACGCCACCGACCCGGTCACCACCCTGGCCGGTGCACGCGACGGCGACACGGCCGTGGCCGGAACACGCTCCGGCAGAGTCGTGCGGTGGAACCTCGCCAGACCTTCACCGGGGACGACGGTGATGCGGTTGCCGACAGCGATCGGCGCCCTGGCGGTCAGCGCGCATGGCGAGACGATCGTGGCCGCCGGGGCCACCACGGCGACGCTGTGGGCCGGCGGGACGCAGCGTCCATTGTCCCTTCCGCGCGGGCAGGTGCCGCAGGGAGTCGGTCTCTCCCCCAGCGGACAGCGCGTCGCCGTCGTTACCGGGGGTCGCGACGACGAGCTCGGCGCCCCCGGAACCTTGCACGTCCTGGACCGGAGGACCGGACGGTGGACGCGGGCACCCTCCCTGCGCAGCGGGGTGCGTGTGGCCATGCCGAACGAGACCGAAATCGTGCTTCTCGATCCGAGTACAGGCCGCTGGATGCGACATATTTCCAATGCCCTGACATCGGACGGGGGGACGGGGCCTGGTTTCGGCGTGCACGGCTACGCGGCGGCGCTGGCCCAGGATGGCGGGTACTTCACCTTCAGCAATGGAGCCTCCGAACTCCGCGTGTGGCGTACGGACCACTCCTCCGCCGACTCCGATCGTCCGTTCCGGTGGGTCAAAGTCGCCGCCGGCGCACCGACGGCGGTGGCGGTCACCTCGAACGGCGGGCGGTTCGCGGCGGCCGACGGTGCGGGCACCATCCATGTCACCGCTACAACGACGCGACGGGGGCAAGACGCCCCGACGACCGTGCTCACTGGCAACTCTTCCGTCACCACCGACACGTTGCTGTTCCTTGGTCCTGCGGGTGACCGGCTGCTCTCGGCGACCGGACGCTTTCTGGCGCTGTGGGATCTCCGGCAGCCCTCGCGTCTCAGCACCGTACGAGAGCTCGCCATCCCGTGGTCGTGCAACGCCTGCCCAGCCCCGCATCTCGCCGTCCGCCCCGACGGACGGCAGGTGGCGGTGCTCGACGGTGAGGGCAGGGCACTGACGCTGCAGAACGTCCCCCTGTCGGGTGTCCCTTTGACCATCCGCTCTGCCCGCTGGTCCTACGGCCCGCCGCTCTGGAATCCGCGTGGCGACCGGTTGCTGGTGCCCACCTCCGATGGAGGCGTGGATGTACTCGACGGGACGGCGGCGGTCGCTCACTGGGCGCCTGACTTCGATTCCGGGAAGCCGGTGGACGGGGATGTCGTGGTTCTCACCGGCTGGTCCCAGGCCGGGCACTTCGTTGAGATCTGGGGCTCGGGATGGGTCCGGATGCGCGACCCCTCGACAGGGAAGGTCGTCATCAGTAAGCGCGGCCCTGCGGGAGGCCTGCACGCCGGGAGACGGATGCCGGAGTGGGCCCAGTTCAATGCGCGAACCGGGCGCGCCGTTCTGCTGGTTCCCACCGGTGAGCTGGAAGACCGCAGGGCCGTGCTCATCGACACCCGCGACGGCGGAGGCACGTGGCTTCCCGGTCCTGCCGTGCGGGGAGTCGGATTCGCGGGCGACCGGGTCATCGTTCAACGCACCTCTGGATCTCTGGAGATCCGGTCGCCCGATGGGCGCCGTCTCATTCGGACCTTCCAGAGCGACAACCCGGGCGGGGATCGGCTCGCCTCGGACGGGGGTGACCTGCTCGTAAGGCTTCGCCCGAATGGCAAGGCACTTATTACCGATGTGACCTCGGGTGCGACTCTGGGCATCCTGCCTCTGCTCGATGAGCCGGCCATCGATCCGACGGGGTTGGCCTTCTCGCCGGACGGACGGATGCTGTTCGCGGCGATACCCGAGGGACCAGCGACCGGCAAGGGAAGGCTTCAGCAGTGGTCGTTCGATGAAAGGGCATGGTCGAACGTTGCCTGCACCTCGGCTGGACATGACATCTCCGCCGGGGACTGGTCGCAATATGTGGGCGCGGGAGTACAACACCGCGCCGCATGCGGATGATCACCGGACTGGTAGATCGCTCACTGGTCGCCCAAGGGGGTGGTGACGATGGCCGGAATTCGCGAAGGTAATGGGGACGCCTTTTCCTACGACGCGTTCCTGTCCTATGGGCACGCTCACGACGCCAAACTCGCGTCCGTCTTGCAAACGAAACTGGAGCGGTTCGCCAAGCCTTGGTACCGGACACGCGGACTGCGGGTGTTCCGGGACGACGCCGACCTGGCGGCCGACCCCGACCTATGGGGCGCGATCGAGCGTGCGCTGGGCACGGCCCGCTGGTTCGTGCTGCTCGCGTCCGATTCCGCGGCGGCGTCACCGTGGGTCAACCGCGAGGTGACGTGGTGGCTGGCCCACCGGTCGGCCGCGCGGCTGCTGATCGTGGCGACCGAGCGGCGCCTGGTCTGGGACGATGCTGCTGACGATTGGGCACCGAACGCGCCTGTCCCCCCTGCACTCCGCAAGGTCTTCCGCACCGAGCCGCTGTGGGTGGATATGAGCGGCGTAACGGGCGTGGACCTGCCGGTCGAGCGCCTCGCAGACCTGGCAGCGCCACTCCATGGAACGCCGAAAGAGCTGCTCATCAGCGAACAGGTCCGGCAACACCAGCGCACGATGCGTCTGGCGTACGGCGCCGTCGCCGTGATGACGGTGCTGACCCTCTTGGCCGCCGGTGGGGCGTTCGTCGCCGTCGGCCAGCGGGACAAGGCGCGCACGCAGGCGCGCCTGGCTACCTCGCGCCAGCTCGCCGCGCTCGCGACGGCGAACCTCTCCACACGTCTGGACGTGGCGCAACTGCTCGCCGTGGAGGGTTACCGGCTCGACCACAACCCGCAGACCAGGGCCGCTCTCTTTCAGTCACTCGCTTCCAGCCCGCGATTGGTCCGGTACCTGACAGCGGGGGCGAGGATCACCGCGCTGGCCGCCTCCCGGGATGGCGGTGTCGTCGCGGTGGGCACGGCGTCCGGACGCGTGATCCGCTGGGACCTGCGCAGCGGGCACCGTGACGAACTGACAGTGGGCAGCCGAGGGGTCACCCAGGTGGCGCTCAACAGCGACGGCATGGTCGTCGCGGTGGCCGACGGCGCGGCCGTGTGGGTAAAGGACATGGCGGCCACCGCAGCGTTCACGACGATGGGCGCCCACCTGGGCACCGTGGACCTCGCCGTATCCCCATCCGGAAAGACGGTAGCGGTGCTGGACGGCGGCCCGTCCAACAGTGCGAGAGCCACGCTGACGATGCATGTGCGTGCGTCCGGCGCATCCGTCCAGGTCCGTTCGGACTCTTTCGAGCATGTGGGGTTGACAGACGACGCCGAGGTCACGATGTTCAACTCGCTTGGCATGTGGCGGCGGATGGTTGCGAGCAACCTACGGTCCAAGGCCGCATTTCTGACGATGAGCACCCCCGCCGGAGGCTTCGCCCCGGGCAGTTCCCCTGATGGGGAGTACCTCGGCTACGCCAAATATGGGCAGGTGACGGCGTGGTCCACCCGGGACCCGAACGTCGACACCTCCACCCCCTCTGGTTTCCTCTCCTCACGCACACCCAACGCGCCGTCCGACGACCTGGTGATCAGCCGGGACGGGAAGTGGGCAGCGACCACTCGCGGCGGCGCTCTCTACGTCGGCCCCTTGAGCAAGGATTCGCAGTCGGCCGAGACAGCCCCCGCGGGGGAGCTGTTGACCGGCACCCGCGAAGTCCGCGGCCTTGCCTTTCTGGGACGTGACGGCACGCGCCTGGTTTCGGCGGTGGGCGAGTCGGTCGCGCTGTGGGACCTGCGCTACCCGGGGCGGCTCGCCGAACGCACCGGCATAACGGTCGCGGACGCCGCAGCGGCAGGGAACCCGCCGACGCTGGTGCTGCCGCCGGACGAACGGCTGGTTCTCATGAGCGGCTCGATCCAGGGCGCCGCGGTCTACGACTTCAGTAGCAGGCCTCCGCGCACGCTCGTCCGGAACGATACTGCCTCGAATACAACGCCGGTCTGGGATCGGGCACGGAAGCGTCCGCTGCTCCTGCGCTCGCTTGATCAGGAGGAGGAGCTCCAAACGTTCGAGGCGAAGCCGGTGACCGTCGGCCGCTGGACCACCGACGGCTCCGCCCCCATCGCCGCGAGCCAGACCCCCGACGGTGGAGAGGTCGTCATCGTGGACTCCTCCGGTGCCGTGCGCGTCAACAACATCTCGACCGGACGGAGCCGACGGATCGCCGCAGGCCCTCGCAGGAGGAACGGCCTTGACTACGTCGCCGCCGGCGCCGTTGACCCCGAGGCGCATTCCGCCGCCGTCGCGAGCACTCTCGGCGCAGCGCTCATCGACCTCGGCACCGGCCGCATCCGACAGGTCGGCGACGGCGCGGCCGTCCAGGTGGTGTTCACACGGAGCAACCTGTACGTCCAGCGCGCCACAGACGATCTGGAGGTCTGGAGCCGCGATGGCCGGACCCTTCAACGGACCTTCCCACCAGATGGCGGCTATCACTGGTCGTTCGCGGTCTCCCGGGATGAACGGCTACTCGCCCGGTTGCGCACGGATGGCTCGGTCGTCCTGACCGACCCCATGACGAGCGAGCTCGTCGGGAGCTTCCAGCTCCCCTATCCCGAGGGCTCGACGGCCACGACCCCGTACGGAGGCACGACGCTGGCCTTCACGACGGATCAGCGGGAACTTCTGACGGCCACCGCTGGGGGCGAACTGATCCGCTGGGCGGTCTCGGCCGATGCATTGACGGTGCGCGCCTGCGCGACGGCGGGTCGCGCCCTCACTCACCAGGAATGGGAGCGCGAGGTTCACCTCGGCCCGACGTCGAGTCGATCCTGCCCTCCGGCCGTGCGCCGATGACGGTGGCCTGCCTCTGCGGGTCCCTCGAGCACCACCTCAAGTTCAACCGTCCTATGAAGCAAGCGTAAGGATCAGGGTGGCTCCCAGCCCGTGGCCGTCACCTGGTGGACATGGCGGCAGATACCAGGGAAACCCATGCCCGTGGGCCAGGCGGAAGGCTTCGACCTCCCTCGGCTCCATCGCGATCAGCAAGATCAGTTGTTGTGGGACATTCCTGACGGCCTGCTCCATTTCCCACACAAGTCCCTCTCCGTGGCCCGCGCCGAGTATCACGGACCAGTGCCGCAACGGAATCGTCACTGGCGAAAGACCTGAGATAGAGCACGAAGGGCCCCTCGACGTCGGCCGCAGGGTCCAGGACAACGGTGAGCAGCCGCCGGCCATGCTCATGCGGCTGAGGCGCTCCGACTGCGCGGTTCGCGAGACGCGAAGATACAGCGCTCCGCAGTCGACTCCAGCCCGGCTATTGATCACCGCCCACATGGCCGGCGTGCCGCAGCCTCTCCATCCCATGTGCGCGCCATAGACCATCGCGGTCACGAGGTCGAGCGTGGTCACCGGCTCACCGTTCAGTGCACGCGCGTACTGGAAAAGAGGAACTAGCCCCCGTCGCCTCATGGTGAGGCACCCCGTTTTCGTTCTCCAGGGACGGCACATTCCGCCGTCTTCCACCGGCTCCATCAATAGCTCACCAGCGCCGCCAAGGCGCTACGCCTGAGGGGCCCGATGACGGAGGTACCCCGGACAAGCGTCCGACTTCGGCCAGTCAGAGGTCGTTTCCGGAGAGACGACGCGTCTCCACAGGCTTCTATGCGGTCAGAAGCGGTCTTGAGTTTCCGGTGCGGCGGATACCGAGGTCAGCCGGACAATCTGGAAGCCGGCGTCAGCGAGTACTTTGGGAAGGGCGCGGACCGCGTCCCTGTCCTTGTCTCGGCTCTCCTCATCCAGCGCCGCCCAGTCCACCATGTGCGGGTGACGCCGGCGCCCTTCATCACGGTGGGTGCCGTAGCTCCAGCCGGATCGTTCGCGCTCGCTGATCCACCTCACATGCTCCATACGAGCCAGCCGTTCGATCTCGTCGTCACCGAAGACGAACGGCGGATTCTCGCCGACGTGTGGAGCGAGGGTCGCGCCGATGGCCGCGAGCTTGTCCCCGACTCCCAGCGCCTGATCACGGTTGGCGTTTCGCAGGGACTCAGAGAGGTGCGCCCAAGGCACGAGCGCCGGAGTGTCCCAATGGGTCCTTCCACGCCGGGCCTGATTGAGCTGATAGTGGTCGTGGATGGCGCGGGCCAGCTGCTCGATCAAGTCGTCGCCGATGCGCGCCGGGTCACACGCCGCGTCCAGAACGCCGTGCACGACCAGCCGTCCAGCCAATCCATCCAGCAGAGTCTCGGCGCCGCGGTCGGCGAACGCCTCTCCGTAGGTGGTGTCCTGGTCGACCACCACGATGAGCGAGCCGGGCGAGCCGTGCCAGAGCCGGACGGCGGTCAGAGCGATGTGCATGGCCTTATCAGGGTCGTCGTGACAGAGGATCGTGCGGTCGGGCAGGGCCGAGTCATCGAACTCCTCCGGACGGAAGGCTCCCGGTGCGCTGTCGACCGCCCGGGTGTTCCACGACTGGAGGAAGGGATAGCGCTGAACGAGATCGGCCAGCGCGCACTCAGCACCGCGGTCCACGACCGTCAGCGTCGGCTGGCGCTTCCTGTACCTCTCACCGGAGCGGGCCGTCAACAACCGATGCTGGCGTGCCAGTTCCACCACCGCCTCCCGGCCGAAGGCGGTCAGCCCGACGATGAGGAAGCTCCAGTCGTCCTCGTTCAGAGGGTGCCGTTCCAACAGAACCCGTGCCGCTATCTGAGCCGGATTGAAGAAGTCGAGCCGGAAGCCCCGAGCCCGTCCCAAGCCGAGCCGGCGAGCCCTCAGCACCTGGCATAGATCTGGGTCGTCCACATACATGAAAGCCTGGAGCGGACGTTCAGAGACGCGCGCGATACGTCCGGCCGTCAGCGCCACCCGCGCGTTCGCCGCGCTCTCCGCGGAGAACGCGTACAACGCTTTGGCATGGCGCACACCGGCCGCCAAGAGCAGCTCACCCTCAGCAGGATCTCCATCGAGATGCCGATGGCGGTGCGCCGTCCCGCGGCCGCCGTACGGGCCAATGGTGACCACGTGCTCTCCCGCCGCCGTCAACTTCGCCGCTAGCACGGTCGAGGCCGGACCGTCCCCGCAAACCAGGCAGTGCCCGCGCGCCCTGCTCAGGCGGAAGCGCCGCCACCGCTCCGCACAGATCGTCCAGACCGCGTCAGCGATGGCGTATATGGCCACGATCGGCGCGACGAACCTGGCGATTTCCAAGGCGGCCGGATAGGGACCACCGTGGTCCAGCGGGACAGAATCCAGCACATAGAGCTGCAGCGAGTAGTAGAGGACGTCGGTGAAACTCCGGCCGAGATCGGGTCGCCGCGGAAGGTAGTCGGTGAAACCCACGATCCCGAGTACCAATGCCGCCAACGCGGCCATACCGAACCACAACCGCAGGACGGTCCTGCGAGACATGCCCTCCGAGATCTGTTTCACCGGCACGCCATCCCCTCGGCCCTTCGAACGGCCCGACGGACACATCCTCACGCTCAGCCACCCTCCGACCACCGCTTTGGCCGTTGCCGGTCACGCTCGCTCCGGCACGATGACGGCGAAGTCTTCGGATGCGCTGGCAGACGTTCGCGTTTCATCGTCTGTGCGGCCCTCCCGCACCCCCTGAGAGACATCACGAACGCTGGCCAGGTGCCTGCCAGCGGGATACCTTGCCGTCATCGGGACGGGGATGTGGTCGCCATGCACCGGCAGACCAGTGGGTACGACGCCTTCATCTCATACAGTCACCAGCGTGACGGGGCGCTCGCCGAAGCACTCGGGTCAGAGCTTCAGCGTTTTGCCCGGCCTTGGTACAGGGCCCGTGCGCTCCGCGTTTTCCGTGACCAGACCAACCTCGCCGCGGCTCCGGAGCTCTGGCCCGCCATTGTTCAGGCCCTGGAGAAGTCCGAGTGGTTTGTACTCATGGCCTCGCCCGCCTCAGCGCAATCAAAGTGGGTACAGCGTGAGATCCATTGGTGGGCGGCCCACCGTGCCACCCAGCGCGTTCTCATCGCCCTCACCGACGGCGACATCCGGTGGAACAACGGCGACTTCGACTGGAGTCGCACGGATGCGGTGTCACGGTCTCTCTCCGGTGCCTTCCCGCATGAGCCCCTATGGATCGACCTGCGCCATATTCGTCCTGCCACCGCCGATGAACGACCCCAATTAGGAGATCTGGTCGCCGAGTTCGCCGCCCCGATCCACGGCAGGGACAAAGACGCCCTCGTTGGTGAGCACGTTCGCCAGCAGAGGCGGACCCGACGTTTGACCCGGACGGTCATCGCGGCACTGACCACCCTTCTCGTCGTCGCCTCGCTCCTGGCCGTCCTGGCCTACAACTCCCGCAACCAGGCGGTCGAGCGGCAACGTATGGCGACCTCGCGCTTCCTCGCGTCCGAAGCTCTCACCGTGCTCGACGACCGGCAGGACCTCGCCGCCCTGCTCGCGGTCCGGGCGTTCTCGCTGGAGCGAACGGACGAGGCTAAGAGCGCCCTCCTCGCGGTTCTCCAGCACACGCCGACCGTCCAGCGCTTCCTCCGGAGCGAGGGACCGCGTGTCGAATCGGTGGCCATCAGTCCCACGGGCGACCTCGTCGCCGCGGGTGACAGCGACGGCGGCGTCAGCTTCTTCACGAACTCCGGTCGGCAGACCGTTCCCCGAATCACCGCGCACGACGGCATGACCTGGGCGGTCGCCTTCACCCCGGACGGCCGGAGCGTGGCTTCGGCCGGCAACGACGGCGTCGTCCGGCTCTGGAACCCTCGCGCCGGGACCCGGCTACGCGAATTCCGCCATCGTGACGAGGCCGTCCAAAGCCTGGCCTTCAGCCCGGACGGGCGATGGCTTGCGGCGGGCGGATCAGCGAAAAGGCGAATCGATCCCGGCGGCGAGACGGGGCGGATCAAGCGCTACATCACCATCGTGGACACCCGAACGTGGAAGTCGACCGTTGACCTGTTCGGTCATACGGGCGAGGTGACGAACCTGACCTTCGCTCCCGACGGGAAGAAGCTCTACTCAGGCGGAGGGGAAGCGCGGCTCATCGGCTGGAGCGTGCCTTCTTGGAAGGCAATGGACGAGACCTTTCTCCCGTACCCGCCCGACGCCATCGCCGTCAACCCGCGAGGCGATCTCGTCGCCACGACCGACATCGCCGATGGCGTCGCGACCGTGTGGGAGATCGAGACGGGGGCCGTCCGGGCGAGACTGAGAGTCTCCGACGACGTGGTCACCAGTCTCGTGTTCGCCCCGGACGGGGAGGAGCTCAAGGGGGGCACGATGTCATCGGCCATCGTGGCCTGGCGGATGCGGGACCTGGCCGCCGGACCCAGAACGGTGGCCAGGCACATCACCCGTGGCGAGAGCGGCTGGCCGGAGCTCGCCATCGCACGGACCGGCGCGCTCGTCGTGGGCACCGGCATGGGCGCGGTGATCCTTCATCAGCCCGGTGACCAGTCCCGGCTGGTGCTGCGGCACGGCCGGTTGTGCGGCACCGGGGCGTTGCGCAAGGCCATCTCTGTCCACCAGCACATCCTCGCGTCAGCTGATGCCTCCCCGGGAGCAGCATGGCAGTGGGACCACTGCTTCAAGGAAAAGATCGATTCACTGCTGCCAGCAGAGGAGAAGCGCTTGTTCTCGGCGCTCAGCCCAGATGGAAGGCGGCTGACCACCCAGGCCACGGTATTCGATCTTGACAGAAAGCGTGCGCTGTTCCCGTGGCCGAAGGGAGTGGCCTCCATGGCGTTCTCCAACGACGGCAGCATGATCGCCGTAGCCGGTGAGAACGGGGCCGTCCTGGTTCACGACGCCCGAACAGGTGCGCGCCTGGAGCATATTCCGCCCCAGGCGCCGATCAAGGAGGAGCTGGCCCTGCAGGCTTCGCTTGAGGTCTGGGATCCTCATGGGCCCGCGCTCCTGTTCTCCCCCGGAGACGACATCCTCGTAGTCGCCGATGTCAAGGGCCCCGTCCGGCTCTGGAAGGTGGACCGCGTACTGCGCACCCGTGATGCGGCGATCAGTCATCCTCTCCTCGGTCATGGCCGGGTCAATGCCCTCGCCTTCAGCCCCACCGAAGATCTGCTCGCGACCGGCGGGCAGGACCAGAAGATCAGTTTGTGGACGCTGCCCACGGGTCGGCGCGTGGCCTCGATGGCGGCCAACGGCCGGATCTACAGCCTGGCGTTCAGCCCAGATGGCCGGATGCTGGCCAGCGCGTCGATCGACCACGACCTCTGGGCCGTTCCGAGCGGACGCCGACTCGGCCGCTCCTTCCAGGTGGCCGACCGCAGTAGCAGCGACATCCGGTTCGCCGCCGACGGTGCCGTCCTCATGGTCATGGCCGACGAGTTCGACAAGGAATTCCATCAAGTCCGTACGGTCGCCACGGTCGACCTTGATCAGCAGTCCTGGGTGGCCAAGGCGTGCGCGCTGGCCAATCGAGAGCTGACGGTAGAGGAATGGCGCCAGTATGTGGATCCGACAACGAGACCTCGCAACCTATGCCAGCACGCCACTTGAGGCGAGATGCCGCAGGTCGAGGGAGCCTATGGGTCCGGTGCTCACGATTGAGCCTGAGGTGTTTCGGCACTTTGCAGAAGGTCCGGGACACATGAACGCGGAGGGTCGGTGCGTTCAGGCGGGTGATGGGGTGGGGTGTGTTCGGGGGGTTGTTGCGGGCTGGTTTTGGGCCCAGCGGATGGCTAGGGGGGCTAGGAGGCCTGTCAGTAGGAAGAGGGCTCCTACTACGTACCAGCCTGGGCGGCCCCAGGTTATGCAGAGTGTGATCAGGAGGGCGGGGCCTAGGGCGTCTGCCAGGCCTGCGCCCAGGCCGAACACGCCCAGGTATTGGCCGGTGGCGTGAGTTGGAGCTAGGGCGAAGGAGACTTCGAAGCCTCCGGCGGAGTGCCATAGCTCGCCGATCGTGTGGATTACTACTGCGGCCATGATTAGCGTTACGGCGGCCCAGGCTGGTATTCCGGCGGCTAGGGAGAGCAGCGCGCAGGAGATGAAGAACGCTAGGCCGGAGCGGCGGTAGGCGCCTCCACCGGCGGTGGGGGAATTGATGCCGCGGCTGGCTCTTACCTGGAGCGCTATGACGAGGATGGTGTTGACGAGCATGGTGCCTGAGACGAGCCAGCGGGGTGCGGTGGTCTGTATCAGCCAGAGCGGGATGGCCACCGTGAGCACCTTGAACTGGATGGCCATGATGCCGTCGATGGTGGTGAGCACGAGGTAGGGCTTGTCTCGGAGGGCGATCCAGCGAGGGCCTTCGGTGTGCGGTTCGGGCCTGATCGGGGGGAGAAAGATCAGGACTGCTGCGGCGGCCATGAAGGCGATCGCGTTGCCGGCCACTAGGAGTTGGTACGCGGTGAGGTTGTCTACCTGGACGGCCCAGCCTGCCATGAGGGCGCCCAGGGAGACGCCTACGTTCGTCACGGCGCGGAGGTAGGCGCGGAATTCCTGCGGCCGGTCCCCTCCGTAGTGCCTGATGAGCGGGCTGCGGGCGGCCAGCCCGGCGGCGCGGGCTGCGGTGGCTGTGCAGACCGCCAGAACGAACGGCCAGAAGGTTTCTGTGAGGACGAAGGCTGCTGTTGCGAGCGCCTGGATGACGAGGGTGGTCGTGTAGACGCCACGTGCTCCGTACGTGTCGGCCAGGTGGCCGACGGCGATTCCTACCGCCAGCGCGACGAAACCTGCGATGCCTAGGCCCAGCCCCACCTGGCTTGCCGGAAGGTGAACCGCCTGGGTGAAGTACAACACCCCGGCGGTCAGGTAGAGGCCGCTACCAACGGTGTAGACGAAGTTGGAGGCGGCGATGACGCGTTGTGGTCCGGCGTCCGGCAGCAGGTGGGGCATGGCGTTCCTGGGCAGGCGTTATGAGGCCTGCCCAGCTTGCTGCAAATAACTTGCAATAGCAAGGTGCTTGCAGTTGCCTTCTTTAGGCCAGGCGTTCTATGCGGGCTCTGCGGATCAGGTTCTTGCCCGGCTCGCGGACCTGCTCGAACGCGGCGTTGTTGAGCAGGGCGCAGCTCCCTGAGACCGACGTGACCTCCACGGTGGTGGACTTGTTGTTGTCGAGGTTGGTCACCTTGATCCGCGTCCCGACCGGGAGCTGGTTGCTGGACGCGGCGGGGGCGCCGGCCTCGCCGGAGAGCGTGACGGTCGAGCCGGGGCACACGACCTGGCCCACCGCGCCTTGGTCTGGGGCGGGCGCGGCAGGGGCCGTGCTTGCCTCGGGGCTGGTCGAGCCTTGGGCCGGGCCCGGGTTGGCGCCGCCGGTGGACGAGCCGGACTGCTGTGCCGCCGCTGCGGCCTCCTCCGGGCCGCAGAACGTCTCGGTGAACGCGTCGACGGTTTCGCCGCGCGCCTTCTTCGCCCGGGCGCCCAGGCAGAGCGAGGTCACCTTGTTCGCCGGACCCGCGCCGGTCTGCGCGTTCTTGGCGTTGGCGAACCGTTCACGCTGGCGGCACGTGAAAGCGAGGTCGAAGTTGAGCGCGGGATCGCCCTGGGCCGCCCGCGCGTTCACTGCCTCGCACGTCTTGCTATTGAGCACAGCCGGTTGCTCACCACGAGCCCTCGCCGCCTGCCGCTCCTGTTCGAGCGCCGCGAACTCCGTCTGGTCGCACTGCTTGGCGGCACCGACGTCCACTGCCTGTCCGGCCGAGATCTGCTGCTGGATCTGCGCGCAGGCAGCGGACGACTGAGCGGCGACCCTTCCGGCGACGCGCTGCTCTCCTGAGCCACAGGCCGCCGTTCCCGCCAGGCACAGCACTCCCAGCAGGCCGACCATGAGCCTTGTACTTCGCACAAATCCGCTCCTTCCACGGGCGATCTTCGCCCGTACTACGGAGCCCTCCGGCGCGAAGGTTCATCCTTTAAATCGGCCTGTACTGTGCCTCAAATCCGGCAGAAGGCCTGGTCGCGCGGCCTGTCCCGGCTCGCGATCGGTGAACGCCTCGCCGTTCGCCGCCGGACGCGGTGGCCCGGCGTTCGGCGCGGCCAGTGGTCGGATGAATCAGTGTATTGACGGCCCTGCCGTCCGCGTTTAGCGTCTCGAAGGATGTATACATAGGATGTATTTGCGTCGGGAGTGAGAGCCCCATGCCATCCCGCAGGCTCGCCGCGTTCGTCTCCGCCCTCGTCCTCGCCGTGACCGCACTCGTCCCGGTCGCGCACGCCGAGCTCTTCCATCCGCGCCAGCAATGGCTGCGCGCGTCTCTTGGCGGGCTCTTCCTCCATTGGGGCATGCGCACCGCCCCTGGCTACACCGACTGCGCCGCCTGGGAGAAGGCCGTCACCGACGGCGGCTGGACCCCTGACTACTGGGTGGACGAGGCGCGCAAGCTCAACGTGCAGTATCTGGTGCTCGCCTCGTTCCACAGCCGTCTCGGGTACGCGCGTGCGTGGCCGTCCAAGGTGCCCGGCACGTGCAGCACCAAGCGCGACTTCCTCGGTGAGCTCACCAAGGCTGCCAAGGCCAAGGGCCTGAAGACCATCCTCTACATGACCGACGACCCCAAGTGGTACTGGGAAGGGCTGCCCGAGGGGCAGAGCTGGATGGACTCCGCGGCCTACTCCGCCTACAAGGGGAAGCCGGTCGACCTGCACACCCGGCCGGGGTTCGGCGAGTTCAGCTATGACAACTTCGTCGAGGTCATGCGCACCCACCCCGACCTGGCGGGCTTCTGGATCGACAACGACAACGAGTACTGGGAGCAGAACGGCCTCTACGAGCGGATCCGCGCCGAACGCCCGTCCTGGACGCTCAGCAACAACAACGAGGACACGCCGATCATGGACATGGTCAGCCATGAGCAGAAGGTCGGCATGACCCCGCCCTACGACTACCCGCAGGCGGTGCTGACCCCGATGCCGCGGCTCACCGAGGGCGAGTGGAAGCTGCCCACCAAGGGCGCCTGGTGGTACGACGGCACCGACGCGGACGTGGACTACCCCGTGACGATGGGACGGATCTTCACCAACGCGGGATCGTCGGTGAAGTCGCTGATGGCCGAGACCGCCATGGTCAACGGGCGGTTCCCGCCCAAGCAGGAGGCGTTCAACGACTTCGTCGCCGGTTACCTGCCGAAGGTGATGCACACGATCCGCGGCGTCGAGGGCGGCGGTTACATGTACGGCGGCCTCCAGCCCGGCTTCTGGAACGACGGCGCGCACGGCGTCACGACGATCAGCAAGAGGAACCGCGATCTGCACTACGTCCACGTGCTGACCCGGCCATCGACTGATCACGTCACCATCCGCGACAACGGCTACAAGGTGCTGCGGGTCACCGACGTCCGGACCGGCCGGAGAATGCCGTTCAGCCAGGCGGACGGCTCGTTCACCATCAAGGGCATCAGCCAGTGGGACACCTACGACACCCCGTTCCGCGTCGACACGCTCGGACGGTACGGCCGTTACCCGAACGGCTGGGTCGCCCCGTCGGCGACCGCCTCGGCCGAGGGTTTCCCGGCGGCCAACCTGACGGACGGCGACTACCTGACCTGGTGGGACAACGGGCGGACGCTGCCGGTCTCGATCACGCTCAAGCTCAAGGTGCCGCTGCTGCCCGTCAAGTATCTGGCGATCAACCAGCGCGAATGGTCTCCGACGTACAACCGCAACTCCTTCGGCCGCCCCGAGGACTCCGCAAGGATCAAGAATTACCGGGTCTATGCGAGCAAGGACGGGGTCAACTGGGGCGAGCCGGTCAAGACGGGCACACTCGAAAGCGCCCGCGGCGTTCGTTTCGTCGACCTCGACCTGCGCGGGGCCCGCTTCGTGAAGCTGGAAGTGCTCGACACCTGGGCCAAGCCCGACGCGCCGAACTACTACCAGCGGCTCCTCATCGACGAGCTGTGGCTCGGCACCCACTACGTGCGATGACGATCTAGAGGAGTTTGTCGAGGGTGATGGGAAGGTCGCGGACGCGCCTGCCGGTGGCGTTGAAGACCGCGTTCGCGACCGCCCCCGCCGCCCCGACGATGCCGAACTCGCCGATGCCGCGGGCGCCGAGCGGGCTCAGCGCGGTGTCGGGGTGATCGAGGAACCGCACGCCGATGTCCGGAATGTCGGCGTTCACCGGGACGAGGTAGTCGGCGAGGTTGGCGTTCGCGAACCGTCCGGTCGTGGGCTCGATCTTGGTCTCCTCCAGCAGGGCGTGGCCGATGCCCATGACGACGCCGCCGATGATCTGGCTGCGAGCGGTGTCGGCACTGACGATCCGTCCCGCGTCGGCGACGGTCAGCCAGCGGGAGACGCGGGGTTCGCCGGTCCACCGGTTGACCCGCACCTCGCAGAAGTGCACGCCGAACGACCGGAAGCCGCGCGTGCGGTCCTGGTTGCGCGGCGAGGTCGCGGTGGCCTCCACGCCGGGCACGTCGAGACGGGTGAGCAGATCCCCGAATGACATGGTGAGGCCGTCGGCGACGAGCCTCCCGTCCTCGAAGCGCGTCGCCTTCCCGTGGAACGGAGACCGCTCGTCCGTCACCGCCACCCGGATCATCTCGGTCATGGCGGCGTCGGCGGCGAGTTGGACGGCGGGGCCGTTGGCTGACGTGGAGCCTGAGCCGCCGGCGTTGGCGGCGACCGGTGACGCCGAGTCGCCGAGCTCGGCCCGGACGCGGCGCACCGGGATCCCGAGGCTCGCGGCGGCGAGGCGCGCCCACACCGTGGACTGGCCGGTGCCCAGGTCGGCTCCCGTCCCCGAGACGGTGGCGGTGCCGTCCGCCGCCAGCCGCACCTTGATCGACGCCTGGCCGCGGGACGCGCCGTAGGTCGCCGTCGCGACGCCGAGGCCGACCCGCCAATCCCCGTCGAGGACCGCTCCGGGACGCGGGTTCCGCCGCGACCAGCCGAACTCTTCGGCGCCGACGCGGTAACACTCGTCCAGGTGCTTGCTCGACCAGGGCAGGCCACTGCTTGGCACGACCGGCGAGTCGTTCTTGCGGCGGAGTTCGAGCGGGTCCATGCCGAGCTTCTCGGCCAGCTCGTCGAGCGCGCTTTCCAGGGCGAACGAGCCGTTGGCCTCCCCCGGCGCGCGCATGATCGTGGTGACCGGCACGTCGAGGGTGACGACCTTGCGACCGGTGTGGAGGTTGGCCGAGCCGTAGAGAGACATCGTCAGGTTGGCCACGGACTCGAAGAAGCCGTTCGAGGCGGACTTGCTGGAGATGCCATCGTTCTTCACTGCCGTAAGCACCCCGGCGCGAGTGGCCCCAAGCGACACGGTCTGCGAGGACGCGGGACGGTGCCCGACCACGGTAAACGTCTGCTCGCGGGTGAGGATCGTCTTCACCGGACGTCCGAGGGCGCGCGCGGCGGCCGCCGTCAGCGGCGTGTGCGCCCACATGCCCCACTTGTTACCGAAGCCACCGCCGACGTGCGGGTTGATGACGTGGATCTTCGCGGCGTCGATGCCGAGGGTCTCGGAGAGCCTGGCGACGGCGAGCATCGCCCCCTGGGTGGCGGTGTAGATGGTGAGGTGGTCGCCGTTCCAGGTCGCCGTCGTCGGGTGGGGCTCCATCGCGGCATGGCTGTTGCTCGGCGCGGTGTAGGTCGCGGTGATCCGCACCTCGCTCGCGGCCAGGGCCTCGTCGATGGAGCCGACCCCCGGCGCGAGCACGTCGGTGGTCGGCGAACCGGAGGGCGGCGGCGTCGCGTCCTGGATCCCGTCCTTGAACGAGGCCCGCACCGGCTCGGCGGCGTACCGAGTCTGGATCAGCGCGGCGGCGTCCCGCGCCTGCTCGAACGTCTCGGCCACCACGACGCCGATGGCCTGGCCGTAGTAGCGGACGCTCGTGTCCTGGATCGGCGGGGTGAGCTCCGCGTTCTCCTCCTTGGCGTAGCGGAAGAGCTTGAGCGGATTGAACGGGGTGTAGACGGCCAGGACGCCGGGAGCGCGCTCGGCCGCGCCGGTGTCCATGGCGGTGATCGTGCCGCGCCCGATGGTGCTCGTGACCAGGTATCCGTAGGCGAGGCGATCGAGATGGTGGTCGCCGGCGTACGCCGCGGCCCCGGTCGCCTTGAGCCGCCCGTCCACTCTCATGATCCGCTCGCCTCCATCAGGGCGCGGGCGATCGTGCGCCGCACGAGCGTCACCTTGAACGCGTTGTCCGCCAGCGGCCTCGCCCCCTCGGCAGCGGCCTCCGTAGCGGTGGTGAACGCCTGCTCGGTCGCGGGGCCGCCGCGCAGCGCGGCCTCCACGCCGGGCAGCCGCCAGGGCACCGTGGCCACGCCGCCAACGGCCACCCGCGCGTCCCGCACCCGTCCGCCCCGCAGGTCGAGCGCGACGGCGGCGGAGGCGAGCGCGAACTCGTACGACATCCGGTCCCTGACCTTGACGTAGGTGGAGCGCCGGGCCCAGCCCAGGCGCGGAACGACGACCTCGGTGATGAGCTCGCCGGATCTCAGGTCGTTCTCGACGTGCGGCGTGGCGCCGGGGATGCGGTAGAAGTCGGCGAGCCGCACCGAACGCCGCCCACCGGCCCGACTTACCAACCGGACGGACGCGTCCAGGGCGACCAGCGCCACCGCGAGGTCACTGGGATGGGTCGCGACGCAGTTGGAGCTGGTGCCGAGGATCGCGTGTGCGCGGTTCTGCCCGGTCTGGGCGGGACATCCGCTGCCAGGCTCGCGCCGGTTGCACGGCGTGGTCACGTCGCGGAAGTAGCCGCAGCGGGTGCGTTGCAGGAGGTTGCCGCCGATGGTGGCCATGTTGCGCAACTGGGGCGAGGCGCTCTGCAGCAGCGCCCGCGAGACGACCGGCGGTACGGCACGGTGCCTGGCGACGTCGCCCATCCGTTCCAGCGCGCCGATGTGGAGCCCGTCGTGGCCGCCGCGGATACCGCGCAGCGGGAGGTCGTTGATGTCGATGACGTGCTGCGGCGTCAGCACGTCCAGCTTCAGCAGGTCGACCAGCGTGGTGCCGCCCGCGAGGAACGCCGATCCGGGACCGGCCGCCAGCCGCAGCGCCTCGTCGGTGCGGGCGGGGGCGGCGAAGTCGAAGGCGTGCATCAGGGGGCCACCTTCTTGATCGCGTCCACGATGTTGGGGTAGGCGCCGCAGCGGCAGATATTGCCCGACATCGCCTCCCGGATGCCCTCGTCGGTGCGGGGACGACCCTCGCGTAGGAGCGCGGCGGCCGACATGACCTGGCCGGGCGTGCAGAAGCCGCACTGGAGGCCGTCGCAGTCGATGAACGCGCGTTGGAGCGGATGCAGCCGATCGCCCTTGGACATCCCCTCGATGGTGGTGACCGTTCGTTCGTGCACGGCGGCGGCGAGGGTGAGGCAGGCGAGGACGCGGCGGCCGTCCACATGAACCGTGCAGGCGCCGCACTGGCCTCGGTCGCAGCCCTTCTTGATGCCGGTGAGCCGGAGCCGTTCGCGCAGCAGGTCGAGCAGGGTCACGCGCGGGTCGACGGCCAGCCTGGTGGTCTTCCCGTTCACCTTGAGCACGACCGTGACCTCCGAGCCGGGCGCTACGCCCGCCGCGTCCGCTGCACCCGTCGCGCCCGCCGCGCCGAGGTCGGTGGGCGCGACGGGGACGATCGGGGTGGCCGGGACGAGCATCGCGCCGGCCGAGACGGCCGTGCGGCCGAAGAATCCGCGCCGCGACAGCGTCATGGTGGCCTCCTCCAGGCTCAGGGGTTGTTCGCGTGGGTGAGGGTCTCCCAGGCCAGGAAGTAGTTGGCCCCGGCAGGCCGTTTGCTCTCGGTGTAGCGCTGGGTGGTCGGCATCTCGATCCCGGCCCGGTTCCGGTAGTGGTTGAAGACGACCTCGGTGGTCGGGCCGAGGCCGAGCTTGACCGAGCCCCCGCACAGGGAGGACGGCACGGACGCGCCCGTCTCCAGCCTCGTGTGGAAGTAGAAGCCGTCGGTGAGGCGCTTCTGAACCTCGCCGTAGAGGTTCAGGCCCTGGTGGTGGGCGGTTTCGGCGACGTGCGCGGCGGCTTCGAGTCCCCAGCCGGTGTGGCCGAAGTCGCGGCAGGTCTCCTGGGCGAGCCCGTCGGTGAACGTCGACTGCCCCTGCCAGTAGTCGATGAGCGCGGAGCCGGACTTCGCGCAGTTCGGCGGCGCCTTCGGCATCGCGCCGTCCGAGGTCTGGTAGACGTACGCCGGGACGCGGCCGCGCCAGATCCCGACCGCCTTGTCGAACGAGGCCCGGTCGTCGAGGAACACCGCGATCCCGGTCGCGGCGTCCATCATGATGAGCTCCCAGTTGCCGTTCGTGCAGCCGCGGCCGTTGACCACCTCGGGCAGGTAGACGGTGCGGAGCATGGTGGCGAAGCGGCTCGCCTGCGCCCAGCTACCGGTGTAGGTGTGCTTGATGAGCTCTCCCGCGCGGGAGAACGGGGCGCCCGCCCAGCCCGTCTGCAACGGCGCGTTGTGCCCGGTGTGATCGGTGACCACCGCCGACCAGGCGTCCATGATCTGAATGGCCTTCTTCGCGTACCGCTCGTCGCGGGTGACGTACCAGGTCAGCGCGTGGGTGTACGCGGCGATCGCGTCCCCGCGCTCGTCCGTGCAGCCGAGGTTGGGATTGGACGAGGGGCCGCACTCGACGACGGCCCGCGGCTTCGGCGTCCACGAGAGCGACGCGTACGAGCTCGCGCGCATCGCGTCGTAGGCGGCCTTCTGCGGCTGCGTCCCGGCCAGCGCGCGCTGGCGCATGACGTCGAGCTGGCCGCGGCTGACCAGCACCCCGGGATGGACGAACGGAGCGGCGGCCCGCGCCGCCGGGCCGGACGGCGCGGCGGAGCCGGACGGCGCGGCCGAGGCGGGCGAGATCGCGGCGGGGAGCGGCACGGCGAGGAGAACCGCGACGGCTACGGCGAGAAAACGGTGCATCGGTGACCCTTCGGGGTGATCATCGGTGAACTTTCACGGTGAGCGGCAGGTTTCGGGAGGAGGTGCCCGCCGACACGGTGTACGTGCCGGACGGGACGACCCAGGCGTGCGCGCCCACGTCCCAGCTGGCGAAGGCACGTTCGTCGAGCGTGACGGTGACGCGGCGGTGCCGGCCCGGGGCCAGCGAGATCTTGGTGAATCCCGCCAGCCGCCGGGGCGGGGCCGCCGCATCGTGCCCGTCGGCGCCGCCGACGTACACCTGGACGACCTGGCTGCCGCGCCGGTGGCCGGTGTTGGCGACGTCCACGCTCACCCGATCACCACGCACCTTCAGCCGCGAGAGGCGGAACGTGGTGTAGGAGAGGCCGTGGCCGAACGGGAACAGCGGCTCGATGCCCTTGGCGTCGAAGTGCCGGTAGCCGACCCGGAGCCCCTCGGAGAAGGTGGCGACCCCGTTCACGCCCGGGTATTGCTCGGGCGTGCTCGCGGGGGTGTCGGCCAGGCTCTTCGGGAAGGTGATCGGCAGCCGTCCGGACGGGTCGCGGTCGCCCAGGAGCACCGACGCGGCGGCGTTGCCGTGCTCCTGGCCGGGGTACCAGGCCTGGACGATCGCGGCGACCTCGCCGGCCCACGGCATGAGCACCGGGCCGCCGGTGTTGAGGACGACGACCGTGCGCGGGTTGGCGCGGGCGACGGCCTCGATCAGCTGGTCCTGGTGACCGGGGAGTCCCAGACCGGGCCGGTCGCGACCCTCGGTGTCCTTGTTGGCGGCGAAGACGACGGCGGTGTCGGCGGTGCGCGCGACCCGGACGGCCTCGGCGATCTGCGGGTCGGCCAGGCCCGGCGGCGGCGTCCACGCCACCGAGATCATGGCCTGCCCGCTCGGCTTGCTCCAGTCGACCTGGAACGTGTGCCGCTGCCCGGCCGTCAGGTGCACGGTGACCGACTTGGTGGCGCTGGGGAAGGAGCCCGCGTTCTCGATCAGCTTGGTGCCGTCGAGGTAGAGGGACGCTGCCCGGTAGTTGGTCAGGTGAAGCGTGTAGTCGCCGTCGGCCGGGGCGGTGAGCGAGCCGTTCCAGCGGATCGACCAGCCGTCGGGAGGAAAGCCGGGTACGTGCGGCGGCCCGCCGGAGGGGTCGATCGCGATCCACGGATCGACGCGAGTGAGCGCGGGTTCGCCCGTCCAGGTCGGGTTCTTGAAGTAGCGAGCGGTCAGGCCCGGCTTGCCGTCCTCCGAGGTCAGCGCGTACGTGGGGATCGCGGGCTGCGGGCCCAGCTCCACCGGCGGCATGCCCTGCGCGTGCGTGACCCGCACTCCCCTGCGCTTGAACGCGTCGAGCGCGTTCACCTGGTAGGTCGGGGCGACGCCGACGCTGCCACCGCCGCCGATCACGGCGGTGCGCGAGGACGGGCCGATCAGCGCGACCGAACCGCCCCTGCGCAGCGGCAGCACCCGGTCGTTCTTGAGCAGCACGGTCGCGTCTTCGGCGACCTGGCGCGCGACCGCGCCGTCCCCCTCCACATCGATCGGCCGCGTGACCTGCGGCCGGTCGAAGATCCCGAAGCGGAACATGGGGGTGAGGACGCGGCGCACATGGTCGTCGAGGTTGGCCATGCTCACCTGACCGGCCTCCACCGCGGCCTTCAGCTTCGCGCCGTAGTACTTGCCGACGGGCAGCTCGAAGTCGAGGCCGCCCTCGGCGCAGCGCACGGTGTCGTAGCAGGAGTTGAAGTCGGAGACCACGAGGCCGTCGAAGCCCCATTCGTTCTTGAGCACCCCCTGCAAGAGCTCCTTGTGCTCACACGCGTGCGCGCCGTTCACCAGGTTCTTGGCGCACATGATCGCGCCTGCCCGGCCGTCCTTGACCGCCATCTCGTAGGGCCGCAGGTAGATCTGCCGGAGCGTGCGCTCGTCGATCTTCTCGTCGACCGTATTGCGATCGATCTCCTGGCTGTTGGCCACGAAGTGCTTGGGCTCGCCAATGACGCCCTGCCCCTGAATGCCCTTGACCGCATCGGTCACGATGCGGCCGGAAAGATAGGGATCTTCACCAAAGGCCTCGAACGTGCGGCCGTTCAGCGGCACCCGCGCGATATCAACATCGGGCCCCTCCATCAGGTTGCGCCCGGTGTCGCGGGTCTCCCGTCCGAGCACCTCCCCGTACGCCCGCGCCGCCGCTCCGTCGAAGGTCGCGGCGACACCGAGCGGTGCCGGCAGCGCCGTCGTCTGGGGCTGGACCGGCCCGCCCGACCCGACCCCCGCGGGCCCGTTGTTGAGCCGCAAGGCCGGTATGCAGAGCCGCTCGATGGGCAGCGTCTCGCGCGCGTACCGGTCGTCGGACAGTGAGGCGGTCATCGACGCCTTCTCATCAAGCGTCATCCGCGGCAGCAGCAGCGCGGCCCTCTGCGCAGCCGGGAGCCTCCGGTCCATCCAAGGTTCGCCGGAACAACCGATGGGGCGGTCCTCGGCCCGGGCGGGCGCCGAGAGCACCGAACTCAGGAGCAGGAACGTGCCGATCGTAAGCAGTACGGGGTGCCTGGCCATACCTCAGGAAAGCGCTTACTAGCGACCCTGTCCAGAGATTCATCCGATCAATCCCCGCTAGAATCGCCACACCTCCCCCGAACAGGCCCTTTGATCACACATACATCGGAGGAAAGTTGAAACCTGGATCACCTCGGTAGGTTCGGCCCATGGAAGAACTCTCCACGGGGATCGGCCCCGCCGCGAAGATCGCTCTAAAGCACGCAGCGGCCGAGGACGACGCGTCCATGTGGTGCGCGAGGCTGGCGCGGTTCGGAATGATCGAGGAGGCCGAACGCCACTTCCGCCCAGCAGCCGAGGACGGCGATCTCGCCGCGATCAAGTGCATGGTGTGGCTCGCGTGGGAGGCCGGCCGCGACGCGCAACCCTGGCTCGAACGCGCCGTCGAAGCCGGAGACCCGTGGGCGATGTACGAACTGGGCGCCTCCCTGCCGCAACACCCGAAGGGACGGCAGGAAAAGGAGCGGTGGTACCGCCGCGCCGCCGAGGCGGGCCATGCTCTGGCGATGAACGACCTGGCCGCCCTCCTCAGCCGCGCCGGTCTCCGCGAGGAGGCCATGCGCTGGTACCAGCGCGCCGCCGAGGCCGGTGTCGAGATCGCGATGAACAACCTGGCCGTCCAGTACGTCCTGCAGGCCAGACCACAGAGGCCGAGCAATGGTTCCGAACGGCCATCAACGTAGGCAACGTCAACGCGATGGCCAACCTCGGCCGCCTCAAACTGGAGGCCGGCGAGCCAGAAGCGGCCGAGTCATGGTTCACCGCCGCAGCCGAGAAAGGCCACGAGGGAGCCATGCAGCAACTCATCGACCTCATGGCTGAGGGTGGCCACCAAGACGAAGCCAACCAATGGCGCGCCCGCCTCGAAGGCGGCGCCGAGCCGATCTAGACGCACGCCTGCGGTGGAATGAGTTGGGGCATCAAAGCGCCCCATTCTTTCAGAGGGCGGTTCGGAGGCGGTTCAGGCGTAGGGCCAGTTGGAGTTCTAGGGAGCGGTCTGGGGATTGCCAGTCTTCGCCTAGGAGTTGGGCTACGCGGTCGAGGCGTTGCGTGACTGTGTTGACGTGGATGTGGAGGCGTTCGGAGGCTCGGGAAAGGCTGCAGCCTGCGGCGAAGTAGGTTTCGAGGGTCTGGATCAGGGCGGTGCCCCGGCGTTCGTCGTAGGCGAGGACGGGGCCCAGGGCGGAGGTCAGGAACGCCGGGACGTCGCGTCCGTCGCCTACGAGGAGGCCCACGAAGCCCAGTTCGTCGGAGCTGGCGCCGTCGCCTGAGCGGCCCAGGGAGAGCAGGGCCTCGGCACAGCGTTCGGCCTCGCGGTGGGCGGAGGCTATGTCCGTGGGGGTGTGGATGGGGCCGGCGGCTCCGGCGGTGGCGGGGTGGCCCAGGGCCGCGGTCAGGTCACGGGCCACCTGGCGGGCTTCGGGGCCCGGTGTGGTTCCGGGGAGGAGCAGGATGACCTCGTCGCCGCGGGTCGCGACCAGGCCGTGGCGCAGGGAGGCGTGGGAGGTGGCCCAGAACGCGGCTCGTTGGCGGTCGCCGTTGTGGCGGGCCACGACGAGGATGTGCGGCGCGGTGAGGTCGACGCCGACGAGTTTCGCGCGGTCGCGGAGGGCCTCCTGGTCGGCGCGGTTGGTGAGCAGGTCGTTGAGGAGTTCGCCGCGCACGCGGCCTTCGGCCTCGGCGACGCTGCGGCGGAAGAGGAGAAGGAGAGCCGTGACGAGGGCTGCGCGTTCGAGGATGCGCTGGTCGGGATCCGGCATGTCGTCGGACGTGCGGAGGACGAGTGTCCCGAGGACCTCGGCGCCGGCGGCCATGGACGTGACCCAGAGGCCGCCGCGTTGAACGGTGCGGCCCAGAGAGCGGGACGCTGCCGCGGCCTCTTCGATGTCGGATTCGTCCAGGTCACCGCCTAGGGCCGCTAGACGGCGGCCTTCGGAATCTAGGACTACCAGGGCACCGCCCAGGACGTCGGTTACTACGGCGGCCACGTCTTCTACGCCGCCGCCCCGTACCACTAGGGCCGTCATGCGGTCGTGGGCTTGGGCGGCTCTTTCTACTGCGGCGCTGCGGGCTTGAATGAGTTTGTTGGCAGAGGAGAGCTCTTCTAGGGCAGCTCTGGTTTCTTCTAGGAGACGGGCGTTGTCTATGGCTATTGCGGCGTGGGCTGCTAGGGAGCCTAGGAGGGTGACTTCCTCTTGGACGAAGGGGCGCGCGCTGCGGTTGGCCGCGTAGAGAACGCCTATGCCACGGGCTCCTAGGCGCATGGGAACGCCCAGGATCGCTACGAGGCCCTCTTCACTAACGGCGGTGTCGATGAACGACATGTGGTGGAAACGCTCGTCCGCCGGATAGTCGGCGCTGGTGTAGGGCGTCGCCGTTTGGGCCACCAGGCCACCTAGACCCGCGCCCATGGGGAGGCGGAGGGCCCGGAACGCGGCGGATACGGAGCCGTCGGTCACGCGCATGTACGTGTCGCCGCGTTCGTCGTCGTTCAGCGTCATGTACGAGATGTCGGCGTGCAGGAGGCGGCGGGCCCTGCGGACGATGGCCTCCAGGACCGCGTCGAGATCGCGCAGCCCGGCGAGGTCGCCCGCGGTGTCGAAGAGGGCCGACAGCTCCGCCTCCCGGCGGGCGCGGCGCTCCAGGAGCGTCCGCACCCGCAGGGCGGCGAGCTTGGTCCGTTCGAGCTCGGCGAGCTCCTCCGGCGGCACGCCGGCGGCCCGGGCCTCCAGCAGCGGTGCCTCGAACTCGACCGGGGAGGCCTCCCGGGCGAGCAGTTCGAGGAAGATGGCGCAGGTCATGGTCCGACCATTGTCGGTGTCATCGTCAGTGAGCCGTCCAGCCGCCGTCGATCGCGAACGACGCGCCGGTCACCATCGCCGCCGCCGGGGAGCACAGGTAGGCGACCATCGCGGCGACCTCGTCCGGCTCGATGAGGCGACGGACGGCCGCGCGGGCCAGCATGATCTTGTCCAGGACCTCGGCGGGCGACAGGTCGTGCGCGGCCGCCTGGTCGGCGATCTGGGACTCCACCAGGGGGGTGCGCACGTACGCCGGGTTCACGCAGTTGGAGGTCACGCCGTGGGGCGCGCCCTCGAGGGCGATGACCTTGGAGAGACCCTCCAGCGCGTGCTTGGCGGCCACGTACGCGGCCTTGTACGGCGAGGCGCGCAGGCCGTGGATCGAGGAGATGTTGACGATCCGGCCCCAGCCGCGCGCGTACATGCCGGGAAGTGTCCGGCGGCCCAGCCGGAACGGGGCCTCCACCATGATCCGCAGGATCTCGGCGAACGTGTCGGGCGGGAACTGCGTCACCGGCGCGACATGCTGGACCCCGGCACTGTTGATCACGATGTCGGGGTCGCCGAGGTCCAGCGCGTCGACCGCCGCCATGTCGGACAGGTCGGCGGCCAGCGCGGCCGCGCCGATCTCGGTGGCGGCCGCCTCGGCCATGTCCGCCCTGATGTCCACGATGGTCACCGCGGCGCCGGCGGCGGCGAGCCGGGCCGCGCAGGCGCGCCCGATCCCGCTCGCCCCGCCGGTCACCAGCGCCCGCCGCCCGGAAAGGTCCAGGCCCTCCGCCGAACGGGCCGTGCTCGTCTCGATCACCGTGCGGTCACTTCCTGCCGGTCCGGCGTCTCGACCTGATCGGCCGCTGGGTCCGTCCCCTCGGCCGGGCTGCGGCGGGCGGCGCGGGCGGCGATGAGGTCCCGGGCCGTGCCCCAGACCCCGCGCCGGAAGACCAGCACGATCACCACGAAGATACCGCCGGTGACCAGGCCGGTCTCGGTGAAGCCCGCGGTGGCCAGGTAGTCGTTCAGCTCGACGATCAGCGCCGCGCCGATCGCGCCGCCCCACAGCGTGCCGATGCCGCCGAGGACGACCGCCATCACGGCCTGGCCGGACGTCGTCCAGTAGACCTCGTGCAACGACGCGAAGCCGTGACTGATGGCATAGAGCCCGCCGGCCAGCCCGGACAACGCGGCCGAGAGGACGAACGCCAGCAGTTTGTAGCGTTCGACCGGATAGCCGAGTGCCTGCGCACGCGCCGGGTTGTCTCGAATGGACACCAGAACGCGGCCGAACGGTGAACGCACGACCCGCCACACCGCGAAGAGCCCGAGCAGAACGAACGGCAGGCCCGCGTAGTAGAAGAAGAACGGGTCCGACAGATCCACCCCGAAGAACTCCCGGGGCACGCCCTGCAGGCCGTTCTCCCCTCCGGTCAGGTCACGCCATTGGTTGACGACGAAATAGACCATCTGGGCGAACGCCAGGGTCACCATGGCGAAGTAAATGCCGCGCAGCCGTACCGACAGATAGCCGATCGGCACGGCGAGCACCGCCGCGAAAAGCGCGCCGCCCAGCACCGCCACCGGGAACGGGACGCCCCAGTGCACAGCGATCAGGCCGGACGCGTACGCGGCGCCGCCCCAGAACGCGGCATGCCCGAACGACAGCAGCCCGGTGAAGCCGAGCAGCAGATCGAGTGCCGCCGCGAACAGCGCCCAGCAGGCGATGTCCATCGCCACCGGCGGATAGATCATCCACGGCAGCGCGAGCGCGGCGACCAGCCCGATAGCGAGGAGGACGGGCCGTGCGGCCAGCTTGGAGAGGATCACGGTGCCGCCACCCCCGAACGAAGATCGACTGCGTGCCTCACGACATCGCCTCCTCGCGGCCGAAGAGACCGGCCGGGCGCCACAGCAGCACGGCGGCCATCAGGATGAAGACCAGGGTCTGCGACAGCGCGGGGACGTAGAGGTTGCCCAGCGCCGACACCAGCCCGATCACGAAGCCCGCCGTGACCGAGCCGAAGATCGAGCCGAGCCCGCCGATCACGACCACCGCGAACACCGTGATGATCAGATCGGCGCCCATCAGCGGGTTGACCGCGCGCATCGGGGCGGCGAGCACGCCCGCCAGCCCGGCGAGCGCGATGCCGAAGCCGAACACCGGCGTGACCCAGCGGCCGACGTCGATGCCGAGGCCCCGGGTGAGCTCGGGCTTCTCGGTCGCGGCCCGCACGATCATGCCGACCCGCGTCCGGGTGAGCGCGAGCCAGACCAGCGCGCAGACCGCCAGCGACACGGCCAGCACGAAGACCTGGTACGTCGGGTAGGTGAAGAGCCCTAGGTCGAGCGATCCCGACAGGGCCGACGGGCGCGGATAGGGCTGCGACTGCACCCCGTACCGGCTCTTGATCAGGTCTTGCAGGATCAGCGTGAGGCCGAACGTGAACAGGAAGTTGTAGAGCGGGTCGAGTGGCGCGAGCCGCCGGATGACCAGCCGTTCCAGCACGACGCCGACCACGCCGAGCGCGACCGGCACCGCGACCAGCGCCACCCAGAAGTTGACGCCGAACGAGTCGAGCAGGACGAAGGCGCCGAACGCGCCGAGCATGTAGAACGCGCCGTGGGCGAAGTTGACGACGCCCAGCATCCCGAAGATGACGGCGAGCCCCAGGGCGAGGAGGGCGAAGAACGCCCCGCCCACCAGGCCGTTGAAGGCCTGTTCGAGCATGGGTGACCTCCCTACGAGGACGGGCAGCGGGCAGGCCTCAAAGCTTGCAGGCGGGGTCGGGCTGCTGGAACGCCTGGTCGGCCGGGATGGTCTTGAGGATCTTCTCGTAGTCCCAGGGCTCCTTGACCTCGCTGGACGGCTTCACCTGGGCGAGCGACACATCGTGCAGGAGGAGGTGGTCCTGGGCACGGATGGTGGCGTTCTTGGCGAAGACGTCCTGGAACTTGTGGCCTTCGAGCTGCTTGACCACGTCATCGGACTTGTCGGTGCCGGCGCGCTGCACCGCGTCCAGGTACTGGAGCGCCGCGCTGTAGTTGGCGGCGTGCGCGAACGTCGGCCGCTTGCCGGTCTTGGCCTGGAACTTGTCGGCCCAGGCCCGGTTGCCCTGATCGGCGTTCCAGTACCAGGGGTCGGTGAACTTCGTCCCGGCCAGCGCGTCCGCGCCCAGCGAGTGGATGTCGGTGAGGAACATCAGCCCGACCGCGAGCCCGATGCCCTTGTCGCGCAGCTTGTACTCGTTGTACTGCTTCACGAGGTTGACCAGGTCGCCGCCCGCCTGCATGGTGCCGAGCACCTGCGGCTTGGGGTTCAGGCCCGGCGCCTTGAGCAGGAACGTGGAGAAGTTGTCGTTCGGGAACGGCGCCGGGTCGCTCTTGACGACCGTGCCGCCCGCGCCCTTCACCGCCGTGGTGAAGCTCTTGTTCATGTCCTGGCCGAACGCGTAGTCCGGGTAGACGACGTACCAGTTCTTGGCGCCGTCCTTGGTCACCGTGTCGCCGGTGCCGTGCGCCAGCATGTAGGTGTTGTAGCCGTAGTGGAACGTGTACTTGTTGCAGTTCGCGCCCGTCAGCGCCGTGGTCGCGGCGCCGATGTCGATGAAGAGCTTCTTCTTCGTCTTGGCGATGTTGGCCACGGCCAGGGCCGCCGAGGACGTCGGCACGTCCAGGATCGCGTCGGCCTTCTGCCGGTCGTAGAGCTCCTGCGCCTTGGAGTTGGCGATGTCGGGCTTGTTCTGGTGGTCGGCCGAGATGACGTCGATCTTCTCGGCGACCGCCTTGTCCCCGTATTTGGCCTCGTAGTCGGCGACGGCCATCTTGACCGCCTCGATGCTGTTCTTACCGGACAGGTCGGCGTAGATCGCCGACTGGTCGTTGAGGACGGCCAGCACCAGCTTCCCGTCGCTGATCTTGCCGCCGCCCCCGCCCGGCCCGCCCCCGCAGCCCGCCAGCATCGTCCCTGCCACGGCCACGGCGGCCGCGCGTCCCAGCGCCTTCATATCGGTTCTCCCTAGATTCCGAGGTGGTGCAGGAGCTCGCCCTCGCGGGCCTTCATCTCGTCGTTGTCGAGCGACTCGACGATCCGGCCCTCGGCGAGCAGGTAGTGGCGGTCGGCGACGGTCGCGGCGAAGTGCACGTTCTGCTCGATGAGCAGCACGGTCACGCCCTGCGCCTTGACCTCGCGGAGGATGTCGCCGATCTGCGCGACGATCAGCGGCGACAGGCCCTCGGTGGGCTCGTCGCACAGCAGCAGCCGCGCGCCCATGCGCAGCACCCGGGCGAGGGCGAGCATCTGCTGCTCACCGCCGGAGAGCTTCGTCCCGGGGAACCCGCGCCGTTCCTTCAGCCGCGGGAACGTCTCGTACACCCGTTCCAGCGACCACGGATCGGGCCCGACGCGCGGCGGGAGCGTCAGGTTCTCCTCGACGCTGAGCGTGGCGTAGATGCCGCGGTCGTCCGGCACGTACCCGAGACCGCGCCGCACTCTCCGGTGCACCGCGAGCCGCGTGACGTCCTCGTCGACGAACGAGACGCGCCCCTCGGCACGCCCGTGCATGCCCATCACGCACCGCAGCAGCGTGGTCTTGCCCGCGCCGTTGCGGCCGACGAGCGTGACGATCTCGCCCTCGCGCACCTCCAGCCCGGCCTCGCGCAGAACCTGCGCCTCGCCGTACCAGGCCGACAGTCCCTCAACCCGCAACATGGGCGTCCCCTCCTGCCGGCGCCTCGCCGAGGTAGGCGGCGATGACCCGCGGGTCGTCGCGGATCTCGTCGTACGGCCCTTCGGCCAGAACGCGCCCGTTCTGCAGGACCGTGACCCGGTCGGCGAGCCGGGAGACGACGTTCATGTTGTGCTCGACGAGGACGACCGTCCGTCCTTCCCGCACCTTCTGGACGAGGTCGACGGTCCGGTCGATGTCCTCGACGCCCATCCCCGCCGTGGGCTCGTCGAGGAGCAGCACCCGTGGATCCAGCGCCAACGCGAGCGCCAACTCCAGAGCACGCTTTCGCCCATACGCCAACGTGCCCGCCGGAATGTGCGCGTGCGCCGCCAGCCCGACCTGTTCGAGCAGTTCCGAGGCGCGTGCCGAGAAACGGTCCAGCGCGCTGTCCGAACGCCAGAACCGCCAGGTGATCCCGCTACCGCCCGCCAGCGCCAGCTGCAGGTGCTCGCGCGGTGTGAGCTGCGCGAACAGGCTGGTGATCTGGAACGAGCGGGCCACGCCGAGCCGCGCCACCTGCTCGGGCCGCCGCCCCGTGAGGTCCCGGTCGCCGAGCCGGATCTGGCCCGCGCTGGGTTTGAGGAATCCGGTGAGCAGGTTGAACAGCGTCGTCTTGCCCGCGCCGTTCGGGCCGACCAGCGCGTGCACACTGCCGTCCGCCACGTCCAGGTCCACGCCGTCCACGGCGCGGAACCCGCGGAACTCCTTGACCAGGCCCTGTGCACGCAGAACAGGACCGTCCATGCGGCCTCCTCGGATAGCGGGGTGCCCGGAGCCGTGACTCCAGGTGGTGTGACGCAGGACACTAAGTCGCCATCCAGGGCCGTTCCATGTGGCACAGCCACACAATCCCCAGCCGCGCTAAGGGTGTGATCCACACCACACGCAGGTCAGGAACCTTTACACATCTCTCGACAGCTCAACATGTGGCTCACCCACGTAGCCCGACCCCGACCACCCTCAATACGTTCGCGACCGGCCCGCCGACCCCACGAAGAAGCGGCGCCGGCCTGCTCCCCACCACGCCTGTCCTCGCCACTCCCCTGGTGGCCGACGACACCCGGGCACGCCGCGATGTGGTGCACGCCCACGTGGCCCATGTCACTACAGCTCAGCACCATGAAGGCGGACCTCCCACCCCCCAAGGAGCCGCCATGAAGCCGCCCCGCCACACCCCCGACCAGTCGTCCCCACACCCGCGCAGCGTTCGCACGCGCGCCACAGACGCCGCCGCCCCCGGCCGGGGCCTTGGCGATCTGAGGCGTGCGGGCCGAAGCGTGGTGGCAGTAGCGACGGGACTGACCCTGGTCACAGCAGCCCTGAGCACCGCCTCCGCCCAGGCAGCGCCAGCCCAGATGGGGGGTGGGGGTTGTGGTGGGGTTCGGGTTCCTGGGGCGGAGAGGCAGGTCTCCGCTTGCCTGGATGATCTGACCACGGCCGGGACGGTGGCGTCAGGGCATACCATTCCCGCGGACTGGGCGGGCCTGCATCCGGCGGGGGCGCGCAATCCGAGCGGCGTGCGGGGCGTGCAGATCGACGGCTACTTCCCGGACACGTCCACGTTCAACGCGGCGCACGGCTGGAACCATGACTCGCAGTTCGTGATCCGGCTGCCGGCGCGCTGGAACGGCGGGCTCGTCGTGGCGGGGTCGCCGGGCGTGCGCGGGCAGTACGCGAACGACTACACGACCTCGGACTGGGCGCTGGCCAAGGGTTATGCCTACGCGGCGACCGACAAGGGCAACGTCGGCGCGACGTTCTACCGGGACGGCGCCCGGCCCGGTGACGCCATCGCCGAGTGGAACCACCGCGTCACCCAGCTCACCCGGGCCGCCAAGAAGGTGGTCGCCAACCACTACCGGCGACCGGCCCGCCGAACGTATGCCGCCGGGGTCTCCAATGGCGGCTACCTGGTCCGCTGGCAGCTCGAACATCACCCCGAGCTGTACGACGGCGGCGTTGACTGGGAGGGCACGCTCTGGCGGGAAGACGGCCCGAACCTGCTGACCTTCCTGCCGCGTGCGCTTCGCGGCTATGCCAAAGGCAACGCGGCTGAGGTGCAGGCAGCTGGCTTCCCGGCGGGCTCGTCTTTCCTCTGGGACTACCACTACAAGGTCTACTGGGACCTCACGCAGCGCATCTACCGCGAGGAGCTGGATCCCGACTACGACGGCGCCACCGAGGCGGGCACACCGTTCTGCGCGTCCGGCACACCGGCCTGCGACGCTGATTACGACTACGCGTCGCGGCCACGCTCGGTGCGCAAGGCGGTCAAGAAGATCTCGCTGAACGGGCGCATCGGGCGTCCGCTCATCACCCTGCACGGCACCCTCGACACGCTGCTGCCGATCTCCCTCGACTCCGACGCGTACGAGCGCCTCGTTCGCGCGAGGGGCCGGGACCGGCTGCACCGGTACTACCGGATCGAGGGCGGCAACCACGTGGACGGCCTGTACGCCGCCCACCCGGAGAAGATCCGGCCGATCCTGCCGTGCTTCCGCAGCGCGTTCACCGCCCTGGAGGGCTGGACGACGAGGGGCGAGACCCCGCCGCCGGACGCCACGCTCCCGCACCCGGCCACCGGGGATCTGCCGAACGAATGCTCGCTGACGCCGTAGGGCCTCCACTCCCGTGGAGGCCCCATGACCTTGACCAATTCCGGTCAGGCGGGCGGCAGCGGAGGCGTGAAGAGCCCGAAGCGATTGCCCGCCGGATCGACTACGTACGCGTACTTCAGACCGGAACCGGTCGCGGTGACGGGCAGTTCGACCTTGCCGCCGAGACGCTCGGTGCGTTCACACATGGCCGCCACGTCCTCGACGAGCACCAGGAACAACGCCTGGTCGTCCTTGCCCTCGACGAACGCCTCCGTGCCGGGATGCGCGAGACCGCCGCTCGGACGGTCGGCGCCCGGGTAGCTGATCAGGTCGTACCCGTCCTCGGCCGGGTCGTGCTGGAACCGCCAGCCGAACAGCTCGCCGTAGAACCGCCGGGCGTCCTCGGGCGCGGCGGCCCCCACCTGGAACCACGCGACCGTGTTGAACATGGGAACTGTCATTGGTCTCCTCCACAACGAGTGACATCGCCGCTTACGAGACCCACCTTCCAGCGCCGTCGCGACAACCCCCTGTCGGTGTTTATGTCAACGTCTCGCCATTATGCGAAGCCCCACCCCACCGCTGGCAGATCTGAACAAACCTCAGATAAGGGATTGACCACTCTTACCGCCTCATAGACGCTGACCTCACTCTGAGGAGCACCACGTGCGCCCCCGCTCGGCCAGCGACTCCTCAATCCCCTTGAGTGCCATGGAGGCGCGATGAGGCGCAAAGTCACCTCATTCTTCGCCGCGTTGACCCTCGGAGCAGGATTGGTGGCGGCCGCACCCGCCACCGCCGCGCCGACGGGCCCGACGCGGGCCAATGACAAGATCGAGGTGTTCACCGGTCAGCTGACGGTGGATCACGTCAAGAAACTGCGGGACGCCGGCCTCGACCACGAGGACGTCGCCCTGGGCAAGGCGTCCGGCGGCAAGATCTCCGCCGAGGTCGTGACGAGCCGGGCCAAGGGCGAGGCGCTGATCGCCAAGGGCGTGCCGCTCAAGCTCAAGACCGTGGACGGCAAGACCGCCAGCCAGCAGGCCAGGACGCTCGCCGCGCAGGGGAACGTGTTCCGGCCGTACTCCGGCGCGGGCAACATCCGCGAGGAGATCGTCAAGGCGGCGGCCGACCATCCGGCGATCGCCAAGGCCTATGACCTCGGCACGTCCCTGAAGGGCAAGCCGATCACCGCGGTGCGCGTCACCAAGGGCGCCCGGAGCCAGCCGTTCAAGAGCGGCCGCCCGGCCGTCGTCTACCAGGCGACGCAGCACGCGCGCGAGTGGATCACCCCCGAGAACGTGCGCCGCCAGCTCCACCACTTCCTGGACAACTACGGGAAGAACGCCGAGATCACCAAGATCGTCGACACCACGGACCTGTGGTTCGTCCCGGTGGTCAACGTCGACGGCTACGACCAGACGTTCAACCCGGACTACCGGCTCTGGCGCAAGAACCTGCGCGACAACGACGGCGACGGGCAGCTGACCAACCTCGACGGCGTCGACCCCAACCGCAACTTCCCCTACCGCTGGGGCTACGACGACGAGGGCTCGTCCCCGTATCCTGAGAGCGAGACCTATCGCGGCAAGAGCCCCGGCTCCGAGCCCGAGACCAAGGTCCAGGACGGGTTCATCAAGCGGCTCAAGCCGAAGTACATCATCAACTACCACTCGGCCGCGGAGTTGCTGCTGTACGGCGTCGGCTGGCAGACGCAGACGCCCAGCCCGGACGACCACATCTTCGAGGCGCTGCTCGGTGACGACGCGCATCCCGCGGTGCCGGGCTACGACCCGGACCTGGGCGCCGAGCTGTACACCACCAACGGCGAGTACGACGGTCACATGACCGAGAAGCGCGGCGCGCTGACCACCACCCCGGAGATGTCGACCTGCCAGACGGCCAGCGCCATCGACCCGAACGACCAGTGGGACCCGGCCGACTGCGCCAGCGTCTTCAACTTCCCGGACGACGAGAAGCTCATCGCGCAGGAGTTCCAGAAGAACCTGCCGCTGGCGATCGCCACCGCGAAGTCCGCGCACACCCCCGACCACCCGGTCTCGGTCGTCGGCCGCACCACGCCCGACCTGGTCGCGGACGCGTTCGACACCTCCTACGGCCGCACCCAGCCGGTGGCGGTCACGGCCCGGCGCTCGCTGAAGGGCCTGGAGCTGAACTACCGGATCAACAGCGGCCGGACCAAGACCGGCGACGTGCGCCGCTGGAAGGGCGGCGAACGGTACGGCGACGAGGGCACCGACTACTACGCCGAGTACCGCGGCACGGTCCGCAACACCAAACCGGGTGACAAGGTCGAGGTCTGGTTCGAGGCGCGCAACAAGAAGACGCCCGTCTCCAGCAAGCACTTCACCTACACCGTGGCGTCGCAGATCGGCGGCAACGTGCTCGTCCTGGCGGGCGAGGACGTGACCGGCGCCAGCCCGGCGCAGGGCGCCACCGAGGCCAAGTATGCGTCGCGCTACGTCGCCTCGCTCAAGAAGGCCGGTTACAAGCCGGACGTGTACGACATCGACAAGCAGGGCCGCAAGGCCCCGCACCACCTCGGTGTGCTCGGCCACTACAAGGCCGTCGTCTGGGAGACCGGCGACGACATCATCACCCGCAACGTCGGCCAGCCCGGCGGCACCGCCGCCAAGCTCGCGCTCGACACCGAGCTCAGCGTCCGCGACTACCTCAACGAGGGCGGCAAGCTGCTGTACGCGGGCAAGTTCGCCGGCTACTCCTCGAACGCCAACGGCGCGTACTTCTACCAGCCGAACGTGCCGTCGACGCCCGAGTGCGCCGACCCGAACGACCCGACCTGCCTGCCGCTGCTGAACGACTTCCCGCAGTACTACCTGGGCGCCTACGTCTACATCGACGGGGGCGGACAGGACGCCGACGGGAACATCTTCCCGCTCAAGGGCACGGCCGGGACCTTCCAGGGCCTCGCCGCGACCCTCAACTCCGGGGACTCGGCGAACAACCAGGACCACACCGGGGCGTTCGTCACGACGTCCAGTTTCCTGCCGAAGAAACAGTTCCCGCAGTTCGCCAGCGAGGCGCCGGTGAAGTGGACACGGCCGGGCGCGAACCCGTTCGGGCCGCACTCCGGTGCCTGGTACGCCTACAGCCAGCGCGGCGACTACTCCTACAAGAGGCTCACCAAGACCATCGACCTGACCGGGAAGACCAGCGGCAACCTGAGCTTCTGGACCTCCTTCGAGACCGAGGCGAGCTGGGACCACCTGTTCGTCGAGGCCCACACCGCGGGTCAGGACGACTGGACGACGCTGCCGGACGCCAACGGCAACACCACGACCGACACCGGCTCCAGCTGCCAGTCGGGCTGGCGGACCATCCACCCGTTCACCCAGCACTACCAGGGCCCGAACTGCGAGCCCACGGGCACGACGGGAAGCTGGAACGCCGCCTCCGGCAACTCCGGCGGCTGGAAGAACTGGTCGCTCGACCTCACGCCCTACGCGGGCAAGAAGGTCGAGGTCTCCGTCGCCTACGTCAGCGACTGGGGCACCCAGGGCGCCGGCGTGCTGCTCGACGACGCCAAGGTGACCACCAACGCCGGAACGGACTCGGAGACCTCCTTCGAGGCCGACTTCGGCGGCTGGACGGCGGCCTCGCCGCCGGAGGGCTCCGGCCTCTTCACCGCGACCTGGACCCGTTCGAACCAGGCGCTCGACGAGGGCGCGGTCGTCACCACGAAGGACACCGTCTACACCGGATTCGGCGCGGAGGGTCTCGACACGGCCGCCCGCGACGACTTCATCAAGCGAGCCATGCGCCACCTGCTCCGCTGATCGAGTTCGCTTGACGCCACGGCCCGTCCGGCAGCCAGCCGGGCGGGCCGTGGCGCGTCTAGACGAATTCGAGAGCGCGGACGATGGCGTCGGGCGGGTTTTCGGCGAGGTCTTCGAAGCGGCGTTCGGGGGCGGTCTCCTCCAGGAGGACGGCGCGGCGGACGCGGTCGATGCGGAAGACGCGGGCGTCGCCGCGCAGGCGGCACCAGCCGATCAGGTACCAGGCGCGGGTGCCGCCGGTGAACGCGACCGGCTCGACGTCGCGTTCGGTCTCGACGCCGTCGGCGTCGGCGTAGGCCAGCCGGACCACGCGGCGGGCGGACATCGCCTCCTCCAGGACGGCGGGGACCGAGGCGGGCTCGCCTGCGTCGAGCGGGGCGAGCAGGCGGATGCGCCCGGCGAGCTCGCGCGCGGACGCGCCGTCGGCCGCCGACATCGCCGCGACGATCTTCTGCAGGGCAGTGCGGGCGGAGCGCGAGAACGGCGAGCCCTCGGCGCGGCCCAGGCTGATGGCGACCGCGACCGCCTCGGCGGGCGTGAAGTTGAGCGGCGGCAGCGTGCGGCTCTTGTCGAGCGTGTAGCCGCCGCTGCGGCCCACGTCGGCGTAGATCGGGACGCCGCCCTGCTGGAGTGCGGCGATGTCGCGTTCGATCGTGCGGAGGCTCACCTCGAACCGCGCCGCGAGCGCACGCGCGCTGACCCGGCTCGGGGCGCAGGCCCGCAGATGTTCCACCAAGGCGTACAGGCGGTCGGTCCGGTTCACCCCGCGACAGTACGGCGCGGCTCTGACAGTTTCAGAGGGAGCGCAGGAAGCCGATCAGGGCCTCGTTCACCTCGGCCGGGCGTTCCTGCTGGGTCCAGTGGCCGCAGCCCGGCAGCCAGATCGTCTCGCGCAGGTCGGGCACGAAGTCGGACAGGTTCTCGATCATCTCCCTCGCGCCGGGCCCCTCCGTCACCATGTCGCGGTCCCCGGCGATGTACAGCGCGGGCGGCGTGATCGGGGCGCGGTGCCAGGCGGCGGTGAGCTCCCAGTTGCGGTCGAGGTTGCGGTACCAGTTGACCGGCCCGCCGAAGCCCGTCCCCTCGTACTCGCGGACGAACGCGGCGATGTCCTCGGCGGTCAGCCAGTCCGGGTACTCCTCCGGCTCCGGGCACACGTCCAGGAAGCCGCCGCCGTCGGGGACGATCGGGACGTTGGACGGCGCGTCGCCGGACGCCGCGTACAGCATCCGCCGGAACGTGGCGGCGGGGTCGCGCTCGAACTCGGCCTCGGGCACGTCCGGCTGCTGGAAGTAGACCATGTAGAAGCCGTCGCCCCGCAGCTTGCGCAGGGTGGCGACCGGCGGCTTCGATCCGCGCGGCCGGTGCGGCACCGACAGGCAGGCGACGCCCCGGACGAGATCGGGCCGGAGCTGCGCCGTGGTCCAGGCCACCGGGGCGCCCCAGTCGTGCCCGACGACGGCGGCGGGCGTCCCGCCCAGCGCGTCGATGAGCCCGACGGCGTCGCCCACCAGGTGCAGGAGCGTGTACTGGTCGACGGCCTCGGGCCCGCCGGTCCGGGCGTAGCCGCGCTGGTCGGGCGCCACGGCATGGAATCCCGCCTCCGCCAGGGCGGTCAGCTGGTGCCGCCAGGAGTACCAGCATTCGGGAAAGCCGTGCAACAGGAGGACCAAGGGCCCTTCGCCGGCCTCCGCCACATGCATCCGCAGGCCGCTGGTGGACTCGACGTACCGGTGGGCGATCTCGGTCATCCGCGCCGTCCTTCCCCGCTGAATGGGACGGAGCCGACGCTACCCGTCCCATTGAACGAACCGCGGGCCGGGAGGGGACACCCTCCCGGCCCGCGGTGAAACACGGTGAAACGCGGTGGGACTCGCCGGTCAGGTGCCGATGACGCCGCCGTCCTTCTTGCGGATCACGACGGTGGCGGCGCGGGGACGGCCCTGCGGGTCGAACTCGGGCCAGTTGCTGACCGCCCGCGGGTTCTCGGGGGTCGGCGTGCCGAAGGCCGTGGTGGCCTCGCCGGGGTGCTGGACGTTGACGAACATCGACCGCTGGTCGGGTGAGATCGTCCAGCCGGTGATCTCGGCGCCGCGCGGGCCGACGAGGAAGCGGCGGATGTCGCCGGTCTTCGGGTCGGCGGCGAGCAGCATGTTGTTGCCGATGTTGTCGTAGCCCTTGGCGGCCAGGTTCTGCGACGAGTTGGAGACGTCGGTCTCGATCCAGAGCCGGCCGGACCGGTCGAAGCCGAGGCCGTCCGGGGAGCCGTGGATGTTGTCGGGCCCCAGCTTGACCGCCGGGTCGTACTTCGGGTCGCCCGCGAGGTCGAAGATGTCCCAGGTGAACGTCAGCGAGGTGTTGTCGCCGTGCTTCTCGCGCCACCGCACGATGGAGCCGTACGGGTTGGGCTTGCGCGGGTTGACCTTGCCGCCGTTGCCCGCGCCGTTGGTCAGCGTGAGGTAGACGTCCTTGTTGTGCGGGTGCACCGCGACCCACTCGGGGCGGTCGAGCTTGGTGGCGCCGACGGCGTCGGCGGCGGTACGGGTGCGGATGAGGACGTCGGCCTGGTCCTTCCACCCGTTCGCCGCGGTGAGCGCGCCCTTGCCGAAGACGAGGGGCAGCCAGGTGCCGGTGCCGTCGTCGTTGAACTTGGCGACGTAGAGCGTGCCGTGGTCCAGCGGGCTCTTGCGGCGTGCGCGCAGGCGGCGCCAGGGCTCGCTGCTCACGAACTTGTAGACGTACTCGCCGTCCTGGTCGTCACCGGTGTAGACGACGACGCGGCCACGGGACTCGGTGACGGTGGCGCTCTCGTGCTTCACGCGGCCCAGCGCGGTGCGCTTCACCGGAGTGCTCTTCGGGTCGAACGGGTCGATCTCGACGACCCAGCCGAACCGGTTGGCCTCCTTGGGGTTGGCCGCGATGTCGAAGCGCGGGTCGGCCTTGTGCCAGTTGTACGGGGCGCTGCTCGCCTGCACGCCGTAGCGCTTCTGCTCGGTGTCGGGCGTCCAGCCGGCCTTGTCGGTGCCGAAGTAGCTGTTCCAGTTCTCCTCGCAGGTGACGTACGTCCCCCACGGGGTGTAGCCGCTGGAGCAGTTGTTGAGCGTGCCCCGGACCGGGCCGCTGGCGGCCAGCTCGGGGTGGCTGCCCTTGACCGGGCCGGAGAAGGTCATCGGGGTGTTGCCGTGAACGCGCCGGTTGTACTTGGAGTCGCGCAGCCGCCAGCCGTGCCGGTCCCGGGCGATCTTCACGATGCTGACGCCGTGCGCGTGGAGCGCCTTGTCGACCTTCTCCTTGGTGACGGTCGCGTTGCCGTCCTTGTAGAGGAGCGTGGTGTCGACGTACTCGTGGTTGAGGACGAGCAGGCCGCTGTCGCCGCCGCGCGACGTCGGGAAGTAGTGCATGCCGTCGTGGTGCATGCCGATCTGCTGCGCCTGCTCGGCCGCGGTGTTGGACGCGTCCTTCTTCCAGGCGGGGCCGCCGGCGCGGATCGGGGTGCCCCAGGGGATCAGCACCTGGGCGGTGTAGCCCTCCGGCACGGTCAGCGTGTCGGCGGCGCTGGTCGGCACCGCCTTGAAGCGCAGCAGCCCGCGGCCCCGGCCCGACGAGCCGGCGGCGGCCACGGCCTCGCGGCTCCCGCCGCCGGTGGCCTGCGCGACGCCCGCCACGGCACCGGTGCCGAGGAAGCCGGCCGCCGCCACGATCCCTCCGGTGCGCAGCACCCCGCGGCGGGACAACCGCCGCTCCACGACGTCCTGGAACGCGTCGTTCCCCGAGGGGTTCGAGCTCTGGTCGTCGGGGTCCACTGGGGAGCCGGCGAATGCTTCGGACATGGGCATGACCTCGTTCAAGACGTTCCCGCGGTCCGGCGGTCGCCGGACCGAACAGCCGACATATTGCCGAGGACGACCCGTCTCCCGAGCGGCACACAGGTGAATAATCAGGCATTTCACCCAAGCAACCGGGCCCGCTCAGACCCCGTTCACCTTCTGTTCGCCGTACGGCCAGCTACCGGCCCCGCGTTCAATGACCGGCCGCCGCGTCGCCTCATCCGCCCCGTGCCCAGCTCAGAAGCTCGTCGGCGGAGAGGGCGTTGACGAGCTGGTCGGGGCGGACGGCGCAGCGGGCGGCGCGGTCGCAGCCGAACGGCTGCCAGTCGAGCTGGCCCGGCGCGTGCGCGTCGGAGTCGATCGAGAAGCGGCAGCCCGCCTCGACCGCGAGCCGCAGCAGGCGCTTGGGCGGATCGAGCCGTTCGGGCCGCGAGTTGATCTCCACGGCGACGTCGTACGCGGCGCACGCGTCGAAGACCAGGGCGGCGTCGAACTCCGACTCCGGCCTGAGGCCGCCCCGCTTGCCGCCCGCCTTCACGATGCGCCCCGTGCAGTGCCCGAGCACGTTCACCCGCGGGTTGGCGATGGCGGCGACCATGCGCTTGGTCATGCCGACCTTGTCCATGCGGAGCTTGGAGTGCACGCTCGCCACGACGACGTCGAGGCGGTCGAGGAGCTCGTCCTCCTGGTCGAGCGAGCCGTCGTCCAGGATGTCGACCTCGATGCCGGTCAGGATCCGGAACGGCGCGAGCTCCTCGTTCAGCTCGGCCACCACGTCCAGCTGCCGCCGGAGCCGGTCCGGCGAGAGGCCGTTGGCCACTTTCAGCCGGGGCGAGTGGTCGGTGAGCGCGATGTACTCGTGCCCGATCGAACGAGCCGTCTCGGCCATCTCGCGGATGGGCGATCCGCCGTCCGACCAGTCGCTGTGGGTATGGAGATCACCCTTGAGCGCCGACCGCAGGGCCGCCGCCGCTCTATCGAACGCACTCCCCCCGCCCGCCCCGACGTCGACGGGCTCCCCCTCGGTGGCCTCCAGCCGCCGCAGGTAGGTGGGCACCTCGCCGCGCAGCGCCTCCTCGATCACCAGCGCGGTGACCTTGCCGATGCCGGACAGGCCGGTCAGCGTGCCGTCGCGGGCGTGCTCGGCGAGCTCGCCAGGCGGCATCTGCTCCACCTGGTCGGCGGCCTTGCGGAAGGCGCGGACGCGATAGGTCGGCTCGTGCGCGCGTTCGAGGAAGAACGCGATCCGGCGCAGGGCTTCGACAGGCTCCACGATCGAGACCGTACCCAGGTATGACGCCGGTGTCGCACCAGGGTGTCATCCGGCTCAGCCGCCCGCGCAATAGCCTGGGCTCATGACCAGCGACGACACCCGGAACCGCGGCGCGGGCGAGACGTTTCGCCTGATGTACCGCCCGTTCGTCGCCGCCGCGTTCACCGGCGGGGCCGACCCCGTCCCGGCGAACCGGCCCTGGCCGCCCGGCCTGCGCTGGACCAGGCGGATCGGCATCGGCCTCCTTCCGTTCGGTCCGGTGGCGCAGCTCGTCGACCTGGGCATCGCGATCATCATCTTCTTCGGTTCGTACTCGGTGTTGAAGACCGAGGCGCATCAGATGGACGCGGGATACAACAACCCGAGCCTCTTCTTCAGCCTCGCCTTCGGTGCCGCCGTCCCGCTGGCGCTGCGGCAGCGCCATCCCCTCGGGGCCTGGCGGTTCATCGCCCTGGCGTTCGTGTTCGGCACCAGCCAGGTGCAGCGCTGGATGACCACGCCGTACCTGCCTGGCGCGGTCTTCGCCGCGCTGCTGATCCTCTACTCGGTGGCCGTGCGCTGCCCGCGGCACGTCACGGTCGGCGTCGGGCTGATCTCGGTCGCGGGGACCTGGATGCTCTCCGCCGAGACCGCGGGCGGCGCGTCGGTCGTGATCCTCCTGCCCCTCCTGGCCGGTTTCGTCGTCCGGCAGCGGCGGACCACCCGCCAGGAGCTGCTCGAACGCGAGGAGGCCGCCCGGCGCGAGCTGGCCGAGCAGGAGCGCCGCCACCAGGCCACCGAGGCGGTGCTGACCGAACGCCAGCGCATCGCCCGGGAGCTGCACGACGTGGTGGCCCACCACATGTCCATGATCGCGATCCAGGCGGAGGCCGCGCCGTACAAGGTCACCGAGCTGCCCGACGAGACCCGCCGGGACCTGTCGGAGATCCGGGCGACCGCCCTCGACGCGCTGACCGAGCTGCGCCGCATCCTCGGCGTGCTCCGGCAGGAGGAGGGCGCCGAGACCGCCCCGCAGCCCAGCCTGGACCGGCTGGACGAGCTCATCGCCGGGGCGCGCGGCGCCGGGCTGACCGTGGCGGTCACCGAGACCGGCGACCGGCGGCACGTGCCGCCGGGGTACGAGCTGACGGTCTACCGGATCGTCCAGGAGGCGCTCAGCAACGCCATGCGGCACGCGCCCGGCTCCACGGTGGCGATCGCGATCGACTTCGCCGCGGAGGCGCTGCGGGTGAGCGTGGTCAACGAGCCGCCGCCGGACGGCCGCCGGCCGCAGGAGCCGCCGCCCGGCGGCGGGCACGGCCTGGTCGGGATGCGCGAGCGGGCTGCCATGCTGGGCGGGGAGCTCACCGCGGGCCCGACGCTGGGCGGCGGGTTCGAGGTGGACGCGATCCTGCCGACCCGACGCTAGAAGGGGACGATGTGACCATCCGGGTGGTGATCGTCGACGACCAGGGCATGGTGCGCACCGGCTTCGGCGTGCTGCTGAACGCCCAGCCCGACATCGAGGTCGTCGGCGAGGCGGTGAACGGCGCGGAGGGCCTGCGCGCGATCGCCGAGCTGCGCCCCGACGTCGTCCTCATGGACGTGCGGATGCCCGTCATGGACGGCCTGGAGGCCACGCGCCGGCTGCTGTCGGGCGATGAACCGGCCGAGGACGAGGCGCTGCCCAAGGTGCTCATGCTCACCACGTTCGACCTGGACGACTACGTGTACGAGGCATTGCGCGCCGGGGCCAGCGGCTTCCTGCTGAAGGACGCCTCCGCCACCGAGCTGTCGGACGCCGTGCGCGTCGTGGCCGCCGGGGACGCGCTGCTGTCGCCCTCGATCACCAAGCGCCTGATCTCCGAGTTCTCGCGGCTCGGCGCGCCCCGGCAGCCCGCCCGCAAGCAGCTGGACGCGCTCACCGACCGGGAGACCGAGGTGCTGGCCCTGGTCGCCCGCGGGCTGTCCAACGGCGAGATCGCGGCCGAGCTGGTGGTCGCCGAGCAGACCGTCAAGACGCACTTCGGCCGCATCCTGATGAAGCTCGGCCTCCGCGATCGGCCCCAGGCGATCGTCTACGCGTACGAGGTCGGCCTCGTCACGCCCGGCTCCTAGCCCCTGTCACACCGGGGTCGTACTCCAGAAGACGGCTCCCTGGGGTGATCTGCTCTACAACGCCCTTTTTCTACCTTCCTGATCAGTGGGAAATCCCCGCTGACCAGGAAGGACGTGGCACATGGGCCGCCGCTCGAACGACCAGGACAGGTCCGCGCGCAGGATCCTGCTCGTCGCCCTGGCGATCCTCACCGCGTCGACGCTGACCAGCGCCGCGAGCAGGCCCGAGCAGTACGCGGCGCCCGCCGCGATCCCGGGCCTCTCCCGGCCCACGCTCGCGACGCACTACCAGGCCGTCCGCAAGGACATCGGCGATGCGCTCGCCACCGCGCGGAAGCTGGGCGACGGCGAGCGGGTCCGCGTCCTGTCGGCCTTCCTCGGCTCCGGCCGCCGCTTCCTCGCGTTCGACGCGCGCGGCGACGGCCGGGCGGTCGAGGTCCACGGCGACCTCGCGCGCGCCGGCCGCATCGCGGTCGTGGTCCCGGGCGCGGACAACGAGCTGGACAACTACGACAGCTGGAAGTTCGCGGGCGGCGGGGCCAAGGCGCTCTACGACCAGATGCGCGCGGACGTGCCGGGCGAGCGCGTCGCCGTGATCGCCTGGCTGGGCTACGACTCGCCGTCCACGCTCAGCCCGGTGATCCTCACCGGCGGCCGGGCCGGCTCCGCCGCCCGCGGGCTCCGCCGGTTCCTCGACGAGCTGCACGGCGTGAACCCGGCCGCCCGGTACTCGCTGCTGGCCCACAGCTACGGCTCGGTCGTCGCCGGCAAGGCCGCCGCGAAAGGCGGGCTGGCGGTGGACGAGATCGCGCTGTTCGGCAGCCCCGGCACGTCCCTCGGCTCGGTCGCCGACATGCGGACGCACGCGCGGGTCTGGGCCGGCCGCTCGACCGGCGACTGGACGGAGTACGTCCCGAAGGTCGAGTTCGCGGGCCTCGGGTTCGGCGAGGACCCGACGAACCCGCGGTTCGGCGCGCTCCGCTTCGACGCCGGCGACGGCACGCACAGCGAGTACCTCAAACCCGGCAGCTCCTCACTCCGCAACCTGGCGCTCATCGCGCTCGGCCACGACTCGGAGGTCGGCCATGCTCGCCACGAGGACGCGTGACCCCCGTCCCGCTGAAACCGTCGCCGCCGGCGGCAAGGGAGCCGTCTCGGGAAGGCGGGGGCCGGCGGCCCGGATCGATGCCGCCACACCGCCTCACCGCGACCGTGCCGTGGACGCCCTCCGGGCGTTCGCCATCCTCGGCGTGATCCTCGGGCACTGGCTCGTGACGGCGTTCGTGCCGAGCGGCGACGGGCAGCTGGCCGTGACGAGCCCCCTCGCGTCGATGCCCGCGTTCGCCCCGGTGTCGTGGGTGCTCCAGACGCTGGCGATCTTCTTCCTGGTCGGCGGTTACACGGCGGCGAAGGGATACAAGACCGGCGAGCCGTACCTGCCGTGGGTGAGGCGGCGGCTGGGGCGGCTGCTGCGGCCCGTACCGGTGCTTCTGCTCGCGTGGGTCCCGGCGACGGCGGCGCTGTGGTGGGCCGGATACGAGGCCGGGACGCTGCGGACGCTGGTGAAGCTCGTGCTCAGCCCGCTGTGGTTCCTGGTGGTCTACGGCGCGCTGACCGCGCTCACTCCCCTGATCCTGGCGGCCTGGCGGCGCGTGGGCGTCCGGGGCGCCGTGATCCCGGTGGCCGTCACGGCCGTGATCGATCTGGCCAGGTTCGGCCTGAACGGCCCGGCGTGGCCGGGCTGGGCGACTGTGATCACCGGCTGGCTGGTCCCGTTCTATCTCGGCGTCGCATGGGCGAACGGGGCGCTGCGTTCGCGCCGGACCGCCGTGGGCCTGCTCGCCGGAGGCGCTGCCGCCACCGCGGGTCTGATCATGTACGCGGGATATCCGGCGAGCATGGTGGGAGTGCCGGGAGCGGCGACCTCCAACCTCAATCCGCCGACCCTGGCCGCGGTGGCCTTCGGCATCGCCCAGGTAGGGCTCGCCCTGCTGCTCAGACGGCCCCTGGCGCGCTGGATGGAACAGCCCCGGGCGTGGGCCGGGGTCGCCCTGGCGAACCTCTCGGCCATGACGTTCTTCCTCTGGCACCAGACGGCGATGATGACCATCACGGTCGGCGCCGCCCTCACCGCCGGCACGCTGCCGGGGCTCCACTCCGCGCCCGACACGCCGATGTGGCTCATGCACCGGCTGCCGTGGCTGCTCGCGTTCGTCGCCGCCCTCGCGGGGTTCCGGGCGCTCGCCCACAGGTTCGAGCGGCCCCGGCGCTGAGCCACGGATGGTCCGATCTTGATCCCAACTTCGGGGGCCCCGCGTACATCCAACGAGAAGACCCCGGCGCCGTGCCGCACGGCGCCGGGGCTCGCTCGGACCACGCACGCCGACCGCCGGATGCACCGACCATGGGCCGCCATCCGGTAGAAACGACGGATCATGCCGCCTCGTACGACCGCCCTCCGCGGGTTCCTGGAGCACGCCCTCCAGTCCTCCGCGTCCGCCGCGTCCACACCGGCACGCCCCGCCTCGCGGCGGCGTGCGGGCCCCCGGCGCGCCCGGCGGCTCAGACGCGCGCTGGCCTGCGCCGTCACCATCACCGGCGTCCTTCTCACGACCGCCGGCACCGGCCACGCCGACCCGTACGCCGCGCCGCCGGCGGTGCCCACGATGGCGCCGTCCACGCTGGACGCGCGGTTCGGCATCGAGCGGCAGGCGATCGAGCAGGCGCTGGAGACCGCCCACGCCGTAGGCGACCGCGAGCGGGCCAAGGCTCTCGGCGGGCTCCTGCAGCCGGGCCGGAGATTCCTCTATTTCGATCCGCGCGGCCGAGGCCGCGCCATCGAGGTCGTCGGGGATCTGACCCGTGCCCACCGGGTGGCGGTCGTGGTCCCGGGCGCCGACTCCACCCTCTCCGGCTTCGACTCCAAGTCCGGCAAGCCGTGGTCGGCCCCCGGCGGCGGCGCCCGCGCGGTGTACGAGCAGGCCCGCAAGATCAATCCGTCTCCCGGCCTGGCCGTCGTCGCCTGGCTGGGGTACGCGGCGCCCAAGACGTTCAGCAGCGACGTGCTCACCGACGAGCGCGCGGGGCAGGGCGCCGTCGAGCTCAGGGCGTTCCTCACCGGCCTCAACCAGGTGAATCCCGAGGCCAGGGTCGGCCTGCTGTGCCACAGCTACGGCTCCGTCGTCTGCGGCCGCGCCGCCATGGCCGGGGCGGGATCCGCCCGCGACGGCTGGCGGCAGGTCACCGACATCGCCCTGTTCGGCAGCCCCGGCACGACCGCCTGGTCGGCGGCCCGGCTCAGCCGCACCGCCCGGGTGTGGGCGGGACGCGGCGCCACCGACTGGATGGAGGACGTCCCGCACGTCCGCATCTTCGGCCTCGGGCTGGGCCCCGACCCGGTCTCGTCCCGCTTCGGCGCCCGTGTCTTCGACGCCGGTCCAGGCGGCCACAGCGACTATCTGGCCCCCGATTCCCGCTCGCTGAGCAACCTCACGTACATCGCCATGGGCGATCCCTCCCACGTCAGCCAGCCGGCCTGACCCCGCCCGGCGCGTGGAACCTCCCGGGTTGAAAACCCTCACCGAGGTCTGGACACGCCCGGGATGGTGGCACTCTGGGGATGTGGACAACGCGAGCGAGGCCGCTGTTCGGGAGCAGACCACCGAACGGCTCGAAAAGGCCATGGGCAAGTTCGGCACGGCCGCCCTGGCCAGCATGGAGGAGCAGCTGCCCTGGTTCCGGCGCATGCCGGCCGACCAGCGCTCCTGGATCGGGCTGGTGGCCCAGGCCGGCATCGCCGCGTTCGTCGAGTGGTTCAAGAGCGCCGAGGAGTCCCGGCCCGCGATCGCCGGCGAGGTGTTCGGCACCGCGCCGCGCGAGCTGATGCGCTCGATCAAGCTCAAGCACACCATCGACATGGTCCGGGTGATCATCGACGTGGTCGAGACCCGGCTGGACGAGCTCGCGGCGCCCGGCGGCGAGGCCCAGCTGCGCGAGGCGATACTGCGCTACACGCGCGACGTCGCGTTCGGCGCCGCCCAGGTCTACGCGCAGGCCGCCGAGACCCGCGCCGCCTGGGACGCGCGCCTGGAGGCACTGGTCGTCAACGCGGTGCTGCGCGGCGAGGTCGACGACGGCATGCACTCGTGGGCGGCCGCGCTGGGCTGGACGTCCAAGCCGGTGACGGTGATCGCCGGGTTCACCCCCGAGGACGAGGAGCCCGAGGTCATCATCGACCAGATGCAGCTGGCCGCGCGGCGCGCCCGGGTGGACGTGCTCGCCGGGGTCCAGGGGCACCGGGTGATCGTGATCGTCGGCGGCGCCGACGACCCGCTGGAGGCGGCGCGTCCCGTGGCCGCCAAGTGCGGGCCCGGGCCGGTCGTCGTCGGGCCGCCGGTCGATGATCTCTACGACTCGACCGTCTCGGCGCGCGCGGCGCTGGCCGGGCTGCGCGCGGCGGCCGGGTGGCCGGACGCGCCGCGGCCGGTGCTGGCGGGCGAGCTGCTGCCCGAACGGGCCCTCGACGGCGACGAGGAGGCCCGCCGCTACCTGATCGAGCAGGTCTACGACCCGATGTGCGCCGCCGGGGCTCCCCTCCTCGACACCCTGACGACCTATCTGGAGCAGGGCTCCTCGCTGGAGGCGACAGCCCGGCTTTTGTTCGTTCACCCCAATACCGTGCGTTACCGGCTGCGACGCGTCGCCGAGCTGACCGGGCTGGCGCCCACCGACGGCAGGAACGCCTTCACGCTCAGGATCGCCCTGGTCCTGGGCCGGTTCGGGACCCGTCCGGCCAGGACGTGAGACCCGGACCCTAACAATGTCTCGTTTATCCGCCTTGTAGGTCTCGTACAAACCCTCGCGACGAAAGTTCGTGCTGATCCGCATCGGCACCGGCGTCCCGCACCGGGCAGGCTGGGAGCCGTGATTCTTCTCGCATCGCCCGGCCAGGGCGCCCAAGCCCCAGGATTCCTCCAGCCATGGCTGGAGCTGTCCGGTGTCGCCGACCGCCTGGCCTGGTGGTCCGCCGTCACCGGCCTGGACCTGGTGCGCTACGGCACGACGGCCGACGCCGAGGAGATCCGCGACACCGCCGTGGCCCAGCCGCTGCTCGTCGCCGCCGCGCTCGCCGCCTGCGAGGCGCTCTACCCCGATGGCACGCGTCCCGACGCGGTCGCGGGCCACAGCGTCGGCGAGCTGGCCGCCGCGGCGATCGCCGGGGTGCTCTCGCCCGAGGCGGCGCTGGTGCTCGTCCGCGAGCGGGGCCGCGCCATGGCGCAGGCCGCCGCGGTCACCGAGACCGGCATGACGGCGGTGCTCGGCGGCGACGCCGACGAGGTGCTCGCCGCGATCGACAAGCACGGTCTCACGCCCGCCAACGTCAACGGCGCCGGCCAGATCGTGGCCGCCGGCACGACGGCCCAGCTCGCCGCGTTCGCCGACGAGCCCCCCGCCAAGGCGCGGCTGCGCTCGCTGTCGGTCGCCGGGGCGTTCCACACCGAGCACATGGCCCCCGCCGTCGACACGCTGCGCCGGCTCGCGCCGGGCGCGCCGGTGGCCGACCCCGCGACGACCCTGCTGTCCAACCGCGACGGCGCGGTGATCGGCTCCGGGCGCGAGTACCTCGGCCGCCTCGTCGAGCAGGTCAGCGCCCCGGTGCGCTGGGACGCCTGCATGGCGACCATGCGCGAGCTGGGCGTCACCGCGATCATCGAGCTGCCGCCCGCCGGCACCCTGGTCGGGCTCGCCAAGCGCGAGCTCAAGGACGCCGGGGTGCAGACACTCGCCCTGAAGACCCCCGATGACCTCGACAAGGCACGCGAGATGATCGAAGCCCACACCTCGCGGATCGAGGCGCACACCTCATGACCACACCGACCCCCAAGGTCCGGCTCCGCGTTCCGAACGTCGCTCCGGGTGCGCGCATCCTCTCGTTCGGCGACTACCAGCCGTCCAAGGTCGTCACCAACGACGACCTGGCCAAGACCGTCGACACCAACGACGAGTGGATCCGCAGCCGCGTCGGCATCGCCGAGCGGCGCATCGCCGGAGACGACGAGTCGCTCGTCGACATGGCCGTGCACGCGGGCGGCAAGGCACTGGCCGGAAGTGGCCTCGGCCCCGGCGACATCGACCTCGTCATCGTCGCCACGGCGTCACACGACGTGCCCATGCCGAACGTGTCGGCGCCCACCGCGCACCGGCTCGGCATCCACGCGCCCGGCGCGTTCGACCTCAACGCCGCCTGCTCCGGCTTCTGCTACGCGCTGGCCACCGCCAGCGCCGCGGTCCGCGGCGGCAGCGCCCGCAACGTGCTGGTCATCGGCGCCGAGAAGACCTCGCAGTGGATCGACTGGACCGACCGGTCGACCTGCATCATCTTCGCCGACGGCGCGGGCGCCGCAGTGGTGACCGGCAGCGACGAGCCCGGCATCGGCCCGGTCGTGTGGGGCAGCGCCGGCGACCAGTCCGACAAGATCTCCATCGCCGACCGCAACTCGTTCATCACCCAGGAGGGCCAGGCCGTGTTCCGGTGGGCGACCACCGCGATCGCGCCCATCGCGCTGGAGGCCTGCGAGCGGGCCGGCATCACCCCCGCCGACCTCGCCGCGATCGTCCCGCACCAGGCCAACCTGCGCATCATCGACTCGATCGCCCGCAAGGTGGGCGCGACCAACGCCGTGGTGGCGGACGACATCGTCACCTCGGGCAACACCATGGCGGCATCGATCCCGCTCGCCCTGGCCCACATGATCGAACGCGGCGACGTCCAGTCCGGCGCCCCGGCCCTGCTGATCGGGTTCGGTGCCGGGCTGGCCTACGCTGCCCAGGTCATCCAGATCCCGTAGGCACCGATCGTCCTGCGCCCAGAGCTCTGGACCAATCAAGGAGGAGAAGGCAGAACATGAAGGCACAAGCCACCGAGCAGGAGATCCTGGACGGCCTCGCCGACATCATCGACGAGATCGTCGGCATCGACAAGGCCGAGGTGACTCCGGAGAAGAACTTCATCGACGATCTCGACATCGACTCGCTGTCGATGGTAGAGATCGCGGTGGCCGCGCAGGACAAGTTCGGCGTCGAGATCCCCGACGACGAGCTTCGCAACCTCAAGACGGTCAAGGACGTCATCAACTTCGTCCAGAACCTGCAGGCCTGACGATGCCGGGGCGCGGCGCGCCACCGGCCGGCCCAAGGCGCGCCGCCTTCCGACCCCCAGTTGCGAGGAGCACTCACGATGAGCACTAGCCAGACCACAGTCGTCGTCACCGGCATGGGTGCAACGACCCCTCTCGGTGGAGACCTGCCGTCGACATGGTCCGCGCTGCTCGCCGGCACGTCCGGGGTGCACAAACTCGACTGGGAGAACGTTGACGACCTTCCGGTGCGGTTCGCGGCCCAGCTCAAGGTGGACCCGTCCGAGGTCATGCCCAAGCAGGCGCTGCGCCGGCTGGACCGTTGCCAGGCGATCGCGCTGATCGCGGCGAAGGAGGCCTGGGGTGACGCCGGTCTCAAGCCGCGCACCAAGAAGGGCTACGAGGAGGGCGCCGACGGCTTCGAGATCACCGACGGCGACCGGCTCGGCGTCGTGGTGTCCACCGGCATCGGCGGCCTGCACTCGGCCCTCAAGAGCTACGAGGTCGAGAAGGAGAAGGGCTGGACCCGCGTCTCGCCGTTCACCGTCCCCATGCTGATGCCGAACGGCTCGGCCGGGCACGTCGGCATCGAGTACGGCGCGATGGCGGGCTCGCACGGCATGGTGAGCGCCTGCGCCTCCTCCGCCGAGGCCGTCGGCTACGCCATCGACATGATCCGCAACGGCCGCGCCGACGTCGTGATCTGCGGCGGCACCGAGGCGTGCATCCACCCGCTGCAGATGGCCTCGTTCGGCGCCATGCGCGCGATGTCGACCCGCAACGACGAGCCCGAGCGCGCGTCCCGCCCCTACGACAAGAACCGCGACGGCTTCGTCCTCGGTGAGGGCGCCGCCGTGATGATCCTGGAGTCCGAGGAGCACGCCCGCGCCCGCGGCGCCACGATCCACGGCATCGCGGCCGGCTGCGGCTACTCCGGCGACGCCTACGACATCGTGCTGCCCGACCCGACCGGCTCGGGCCAGGCCAAGGCCATGCGCCGCGCCTTGGCGAACGCCGGTCTCCAGCCCGAGGACATCGCGCACGTCAACGCGCACGCCACGTCCACGCCCGCCGGCGACGTCGCCGAGCTCGCCTCCATCAAGGCCGCGCTCGGCCCCGAGGTCAGCTCCAAGCTGACGGTCACCGGCACCAAGTCCATGACGGGCCACCTGCTGGGCGGCGCCGGCGCGCTCGAGTCGGTCATCACGATCCTGACCCTGCGCGAGGGCCTGGTGCCCCCCACCGCCAACCTCGAGGACCTCGACGACGAAGTCGACCTCGACATCGTCTACGGCGAGCCGCGCGCCCTGCCCGACGGCCCCCTCGCCGCCCTCAACAACTCGTTCGGCTTCGGCGGCCACAACGTCTCCGTCGTCTTCCAAAGAGCCGTGTAAATCGCTCGAAACAAACACCGCCCCCAAGCCGCTTGGCTCAGGGGCGGTGTTGTTTTGCTTGTGGCGGCAGGAGCGGGAGCAGCTCAGCGAGGGAGCAACCACGCGACGACCTCAACCGGCGCGAGCGCGTCCGGAGGCCTGAGAGCCAAGCGAGGCGCAGGCGAAGCTGGGCTCGAAGATCGCGAAGCGATGCAGCGCTCGCCTTGAGCTTGGTTGCGGGTGAGCCGCCAGGCGAGCCCGCAGGCCAAGATCAAAATTTATACAGCAGCGTGCAGCCAGCGAACTGGGGCTCCGTCGCCGGCTCGGCGGAAGGGCTCCAGCTCGTTGTCCCAGGGGGTGCCGAGGAGACGGTCGAGCTCGTGCTCCAGCGTGGTCTTGCCGACCGCCGCGTTCGCCATGACGGCGCGGAGGCGGTCTTCGGGGACCATGATGTCGCCGTTGGCGCCGATCACTCCGGTGAAGACTCCCAGGGACGGGGTGAAGCTGTAGCGCACGCCGTCACAGCCGGGCGTCGGATCCTCGGTGACTTCGAATCGCAGCAGTTTCCAATTCCGTAGCGCGGAGGTGATGCCGGCCGCGGTGCCCGCGGCCGCCTCCCAATGGAGCTCCGCGCGCAGGGTGCCCGGGGCGGCGGGCTGGTCGGCCCATTCAAGCGAACAGGGCACGCCAAGAACACCTGCGGCGGCCCACTCGACATGCGGGCTCAGCGCAGGTGGCGCGGAGTGGACGTAGAAAACGCCACGTGCGGTCACCGGACCTCCTGGATCTGTACTGAGGCTCGTCTTCCCCTACGGCCTCGTACGTCCCAAGACGGCGTCCGCGCCCCTCATTGTGCATCATCCGAACGTGACACACCACCGCACGACCATTGTTTGCCGATCGCTTGACCGCGAGAGCTTCGCCACTCAGGGGTCCGGTGGGATGAGGGCACACGAAAAAGCGACGACCCCGCTCGCATCCGCAGAGCCCCCGCAGCGGTGCCTGCGAGCGGTGGTCAGGTGGCCGTCGCGAGTACGAAGTTACGGACCACCGCGTCCCGCGGGACAGGGACACCGGTCCTTGAAGCTCCGGGTACCGTTCAGGATTCAACGGTCACGCCGCCGGGCCGCGACCAGGACCGCCGTCATGGTCACGGCGACCGCGAGGTAGGCGACGTAGTCGCCGAAGCGGTCGTACGGTGTGCGGCTTGAAGGTGATGGCACGCGAAGCGTCACGATGACCGAGCCGCGGCGGCCGGTGTCCAGCCACGCGAGACGGCGGCCGCGGGCGTCGAACGCGGCGGAGACTCCGGTCAGCGCGGCCTGCACGGTGGGACGGCCGGTCTCGGCGGCGCGGACGGCGGCGAGCGAGGCGTGCTGGGGCGGGGCCCAGCTGTCCTGGAACGTCGAGGTCGCCGACTGGTAGACGATCACCTGGGCGCCCCGGTTCACCACGGCACGGCCCAGGTCGGGGAACGCGGACTCGAAGCAGACGAGGGGCCCGATCGTCACCCCGGCCGACATGACGCGGGCGCCCGTTCCGGGGACACGGTTCTCGGCGGCCGCGGCGCTGATCCGGCTGAGCCACCCGATCGCGTCGCGGAACGGGATGTATTCGCCGAACGGGACCAGCCGCGTCTTCACGTACCGGTCCTCCACCCCTGTCGGCCCGATCAGGACCGAGCTCTTGGAGATCCGGCCCGTCGCGTCGCGGGCGTCCTCGTTCACGAGAAGGGGGCCGTGCGCCGCGAGCCGGGACGTCAGGTCCGGCCGGCGCGCGAGGTCGTAGCCGACGCTGCTCTCGCCCCACACGACCAGGTCGGCGGGCGGGAGCCCCGCCGTGATCCGTTCGCTGGCGGCGAGCCGTTCGGCACGGTCGTCCACGACCCCGGGCTGGACCAGCGCGACGGTGAAGGTGCGGTCGGCGGGCGGCTCAGCCGTCAGCGCGTACGAGGCGGGACCGGCGAGCAGGATCATCAGGGCGAGGGCGATCAGGCGCGCACGGAGGCGCGGTGTGCCGAGCGCCAGGACGACGGCCGTGTTGACCGCCACGATCGCGAACGAGATCAGCCAGACGCCGCCGAGCGCCGCCAGGCTCAGGATCGGCGGGTACTCCCACTGGCTCGCGCCGAGGAGCGCCCACGGGCCGCCGAGGCGCGGCCACGAGCGGAGGAGCTCGATGACCAGCCAGCCGCTCGGCACCACGATGAGCGCGGCGAACGGGCGGGCGGGGATCAGGCGGCGCACCGCCGCGCCCCAGGCCGCCCAGGGAAGACCGAAGACGATCGCGATGAGAAGCAGGCCGGGCCCGATGTTCGGCAGCGTCCAGTAGAGCGCGGCGAGGAGGTACCCGGCGCCGAACCACCAGCCGCGCACCGCCGCCTCGCGCACGGTCGGAGCCGCCCGCATGAGCGTCAATCCCGGTACGAGGACGATCCAGGCCAGCCAGCCGAGACCGGGCCGCGGAAAGGCCAGCAGCGGCGCGGCCCCGGCGAACAGGCTCGCCGCGCGTTCCAGCGTGAGGGCTGCCACCAGGGCCGTCGCCCGCGTTCCCGGGCTCGGGATCGCCGGCCGCCGGAACGCCCCGCGTCCGATCACCTTCCCAGTAACGCACCGGTCGGCCGCGTTCCGCCAGGTCTTCTGTGCCAAGTCCGGTTACCCGGCGACACAAGAGGGGCACGATGGGCGCTGGAGCGGTCACGAAGAGTGAAAGCGGGTGCCAGTGTTCGATCAAGAGGTGCGGCTCGAACGACTGCTCGCACGCCACCGCGACGCGGCGGTCGTCGAGCCGCTCACCGGCCGGCCGGCGCTGATCCGGCGCGACCAGATCCTCGTCGCCGGGCACGACGCGCCCGCCGCCGAGGACCTCGTCCGGCGCTGGTACGACTCGCGGCAGGAGGAGCACGGCGTCACCCGGCTGCGGCTGCGCGCGCCCGCGAGGGTCGACGTCTGCGAGCTGGCCGCGCAGCTCGGCGGCGACGGGCGGCACCGCCGGCTCACCGTCTCCCCCAACCACCTCGTCCAAGGCCAGCCGCTGTGGTGGAGCGGGCCCGCCGACCTGCCCCGCCCGGCCCCGCCGCTCCCGAGACCGGAGGCCGGGCAGGGCCGCGTCGAGCAGGAGTGTGTTGAGCAGCGCCGCGTCACGGTGGCCGTCCTCGACACCGGGCTGTCCCCGCACCCCTGGTACGAGGAGACGGACTGGTACGCCGAGCGCCTCCTTATCCGCAGTTCAGAGTTGGATCTGGCCGCTTGACCTGCGCTTCTGCTTCCTGGACATGTCCGTGAAAGCGTCGTTCAGCTCGGAACAGAGGACTCTTCGTTCGTGCCGCTGCTGCTGGTGCGGAGCCGACGGATTTCGCCGTGAGCGAGTTCGAGCCGCCGTGTCAGGTCGGCGACCTGTTCACGCAGTGTCTTATTGCGGGCCAGCGTGGCTTCCAATCTCCGCTGTAGCGAGGCCTCGCTTGCAGGTTGCCTTCCGGTCCTGGCAGGTGCAGGTCTGCGGCCTTGGAGGTGAGAGATGGCCTTGATGAGATCGGGTTGGGTGTATAGCCAGGAGCGGGAGACACCCGCTGCGCGGGCGATGCCAGCGACGCTGACGGGATCGGTGTTGCGGCGAGCGTCCTGGATGGCGGTTTCCGCTCGGGAACGTGCGAGTTCGCTGCGCCTGCGGGCTGCCTGGCGGAGAGCGTCTGTGTTGTCAGCCAGCGGCATTGAGATCTTCTACCTGCCCGCCAGCGACGATCTGACCCGACCGCAGACTCCTCAGGCTGGTGATCAGGTTCTCCAGTTTGATCAACGTTTTGGTGTTCTTCTCGACGACGCGTGTGAGCCCAGATGCCTTGGCGTCGGCGATCAGCTGGGTCGTTTCCTCCAGCTGTCGCTGATGCAAGGGCAGGAACTCAGCGGTGGTGAGGAAGAACCTGCAATCCAGGCACGGGTTGGCGTATTCGCAGTCGGTCTGGATCGGTGCCCCGCAGTAGCCGTTGGGCAGTGTGACCTTGGCCCGGACCATGGACAACCGCATCCACTGAGCGTCCGCCAGCGGGTGGTCGGGTTCGGGCTCGGCGATCTGGCCTTCGGCGTTGACCTTGGTCGCCCGTTCCCAATGCTCGCGGACGGTCTTGTCCAGCAGCCGGGCGTAAACGGCCGTCATCTGGGGCGACATGTGATCGAGGAGTTGCTGGACGACGTGCTGAGGGACGTCAGCGTTGATCAGTCGTGTGCCGAGGGTGTGCCGGAACTGGTGAGCGGTGACTCGGATGGGCTTGTCGTTGTAGACGAGTTCGATGCCCTCCAGCCAGCGGCCGAGCTGGCTCCGCCACCAGGACGCGCTGGCAGGGCGGGCTCCGTCCAGGTTGGCCTGGTGGCCTGGAAAGAGCCAGGGCGAGCCGTTCTCGAAGCGGTCGCGGACGCGGTGCTGCTGGTCAGCGATGTCAGCGGCCATGGACTCGCTGATCGGGAAGAACGCGGGCCTGCTGCGCATCTTGTAGTTGATCCAGGCGAGGTAAGGAGCGCCGGAGGCGTCTCGGATGACGCAGTCGAAGGGGAGCTTGCGAGCGTCTTTGAGTCGCAGGCCGCAGTTGATCAGGATCTTCAAAATCAGCCGACCGTCGTCACTGGGAAACAGCGCGAGGTTGGTCGGTGCCTCCATTTGCGCCATCACCTCTTCGGGAATCCACCGCGGTTTGGGGACCTTGCGGGGTGGGGTGTCCTCGAAGCAGAACGCGGTCGGCGACAGGCCGGGCTGCCAGGCGTGCCGGTGGACGTCACGCAGGAAGGTGCTCAACGAGGCGATCTGGGCCCGGCGGGTGTCAGCATCTGGCCAGTCGATGCGCAGCTTGGCCAGCCATGCCTCGATGGCGTCCCGATCGAGTCCGGCCGGCTGGAGATCTTCACTGAGGAACGCGGCGAACTTGCGCAGGCTCTTGAGATTGATGGCCAGGGTGCTGGGATCGATGTCCTGGCTGAGCCGCCACCGGACCCAGCGTTTCGCCAGGTCTCTCAGCCAGGGTTGCGGAACTTCCCCGAACCGCAGGTAGCGGATGGCCTCGTGTTGGATGCCCAGGATCCGCAGATCCCAGGTGTCCCGCGGATACTGATCGGCCCACGGGTCGTCGGCGACGAGCAGCATGTGCAGCCGCAGTCGGGTGTCGAGCACGAACGCCAAGGCGGTTGTTGCGAACGTCGTGCGGTCAATCTGCTTGCCGCCCGCATGGGTCGTCCTCCACTGCCGTTCATCCCAATCGAGCAGGCTGGTGAGCGACGGGTCCTCTGCGGTTGCCCTCACGATCAGATTCACAGCTTCACGGATGGTGCGGACCAGGGCCCGTTTGGTCGCCTCATCGTGGCGGCATTGCAGCCCGAACTGGACTTCCAGACGCAGGTGTCGCTCCAGACGGCCGAGATCGACGCGTGGGTCCTTGCCGTGGGCGAGCTCGGCGAACCACGTCTCGAGATCTGGTCGTCCCCGGGTGCGCCACCGCTCCCAGTGGGGCCGGCACAAAGGTTGGTCTGGGCCGTCGGTCCATCGTGGGCAGTCGGTGGGGAAGCAGCAAACGCGTTCTCCACCGGTTTGAGGCAGCTGGTAGAGAGTCCGGCCTGCCCAGTCCTCAACGTTTGGGCGCCCGGCTCGAGTCCATGCTTCACCGTGGCGATGGCACAGTCCCCGGCCTCGGGAAGCTCGGTTGCAGCCGCGGATCAAGCAGGCCTTCGGCGGGGCGTTGCGTGCCCGAGTGTGCTCCTCTTCTGCCAGCAGCCACTCTTCGAATCCAGTGCCGGGCCGCCGCTTCTCGTGGATCTTCCAGCGCTGGTAGTGGCCTTCGCAGAGACCGCGGGCAGTGTGACTGATCGCGGTTGGGCAGCTGATGACTGTGCAGAGCCCGGAGAAGAACACCGCGCTGTCGCGCGGCGGGTGGAAGATCTCGGCGCGGAACTCGGGGCGGACGACCTCGACCAGATGTTCCAGCAGGTGCGGATGAACCCGCCCCTGGACGATTGGGGCTGCCACTCAGCTCTCCACGTCTGCTGCGGCATCGAGGACCCCGGCGTCGACCAGCGCTCGACGATGGTCCTCGACGCTCAGGTGGGAGTAGGTGCTGTGGGTCGTCTGAGCATCGCTGTGCCCGAGCAACTCGGCGACGATCTCCATCGGGACCTTTGCCCTCAGCAAACGCGTGGCGAAGGAATGCCGCAAGGCATGCGGCGTGTAGCTGTGAACGCCGCTATCTCGCCGGAGCCGGCGGCTGTGGTCCTTAATGCTCTCGGGCGTCATCGGTGCGCCGTGTGGCCCCCGGAACAAGTTCACGAAGACGTAGTCGCAGTCCAGTGCTCCGTACTCGGTCTCCATGTAGTCGGCGTAGGCGTCGAGCACGATGTTGCCGACCGGCACGATCCGAGCCTTCAACCCCTTCACGCGGACCTCGTTTACGTTGGCCTCCCGCGGGACCACGTGCACTTCTCCGGCTCGCAGCCGCAGGTCCGAGTGCCGCAGGCCCAGGGCCTCTCCCAGTCGCAGTCCTGTCTCGTTCAGCAGGATGATCCAGAACCTTTCGCGTGCCCGCCGACACGCCTTGAGGAGCCGAGCGATCTCCTCATCGGTCAGCGACGTTGGTGTCTTGCGGACCGGCTTGATTCGGATCGGGCTGAAGCCGTCCTGATCGAGGCGCCCGCGACGTGTGTGCGCCAACAGCGGCACGTAGCTTCCGGTCGGTCGGCGGCCGACTGGATCACCCAGCAGGGCAGGCACGCGCGGATCGCGGCGCGAGTGGAACCGGTAAAAGCCAGCAACAGCAGCCCGCTTGCGGACCAGTGTGCTGCCCTCGACCACCGACTCAACCGACGGCAACGCGAAAACCCCCGGCTCACGGGCCGCCGCTGGACGTCTCAACCACTCAAAGAACTCACTCAGCTGCTCAAGGGTGAGCGATCGGAAGTCCCGCTCCAATCGCTCCAGCCACTCAAAAAAGTCCGCAAGGTCGTGCGCGTATCCGCGGATCGTGTTCGGCGACCGACGCTGGGAGGCCAGATGCGACAGATAATCCTCGACCGGCCAAATCGGAAGATCCCCCGAGTCGAGCACCGTGTACGAAACCGGGCCGCCATCAAAGGACCGCAGCCGTTGAACCCGAGGCACCCACAACCCCACATCACCGTCAAGGACACGACAGTGCCGGGTGTCCATGACGAACACCCGGCACCAAGATCCCTAACGATACAGACATCAAAGACACGTGCAAACGAACCCCCTATAAAGCGGGACGAGGTGACCGAGGTCCTGGACGCCGACCTCGACTTCGAGCTCGACGCGCAGGCCGGGCACGGCACGTTCATCGCGGGCGTCCTGCTCCAGCACGCGCCCGCCGCCCGTATCCGCGCCCGCCGGGTGCTCGGCGGCGACGGCGTGGGCGACGAGGTCGACGTCGTCCGCGCGTTGTCGTGGCTGGCGAGCTGGGGGCGGGCCGACGTCGTCAACCTCTCGCTCGGCTGCCACACGTTCGACGACCGCCCGTCGCCGGTCCTGGCGCGCGCCATCGCGGCGCTCGGCCGCCGTACGGTCGTCGTCGCGTGCGCGGGCAACACGGCGAGCGACCGGCCGTTCTGGCCGGCCGCGCTCAAGTCCGTGATCGCGGTCGCGGCCCTCGACGGCTCCCGCCGGGACCGCGCCTGGTTCTCCAACTACGGCTGGTGGGTGGACGCCTGCGCGCCCGGCGTGGACATCACCAGCACCTACGTCCGCTTCGACGGGAAACGGCCGCGCGTGAACGGCATCGACCCGGACGCGTTCGAGGGATTCGCCGGCTGGAGCGGCACGTCGTTCGCCGCGCCCGCCGTGGCGGGCCGGATCGCGGGCCTCGCCGCGGCCGGACCGTCCGCCGTCGAGGCCGCCGACCGCGTCCTCGATCCGGCCGCGGCGCCTACCCTTCCGGACCTCGGCGTAATCATCAGGTCTTGAGCACGGCACGGCGGCGAAGCGGTAACCGTGCGCGTCGCCGCACTGACACGACGGCGCCGCGCCCCTAGGGTCGTCGATCAGCGGGGGGCCTCGCGAGGAGACGGCGATGGCCCTGGACGAGGGACGGGCAGCGGAACGGGACGAGGGCCCGGAAGAGGAGACGGCCGAACTGGTCGTCCGGGCGCGCGACGGGGACGGCGCCGCCTGGGGCCGGCTGGTCGACCGGTACAGCGGGCTGCTCTGGTCGATCGCGCGCTCGTACGGCCTGGACGAGGCCGACGGCGGTGACGTCGTGCAGCTGACCTGGCTGCGCCTGATCGAGCGCATCGACCAGGTCACCGAGCCGGGCGCCGTGGGCGGCTGGCTCGCGACCACCGCCCGCCGCGAGAGCCTGCGCGCCGCCCAGCGCGGCGGCGCCCGGCGGCTCCCGTACGACGTCCACGAGGACGCCGCTCCCCCGCCCGAGCAGATCCTGCTCGCCCGCGAACGCCTGGGTGACGTCGCCGCGGCCCTGCGGGCGTTGCCCCGCCGCTGCCAGGTCCTGCTGCGCATGCTCGCCCTCGCGCCGAGCTACGCCGAACTGGCCGCCGCGCTCGACATCCCCATCGGCAGCATCGGCCCGACGCGCGCCCGCTGCCTGGACACCCTGCAGCGGAGGTTGCCGCGATGAACGAAGCCGAGCTCCTCGTCCACCTGCGCGCCGCGTTCCACGCTCTCGACCCGATCCCGGCGGACGTCCTCGCCGCCGGGCGTTCGGCGATCACCTGGCGCCGGCCGGGCGCCGTGCTCGCCGAACTCGCCGACGACCGCAGCCGCCCCCTCGGCACGGACGTTCGGGGCACGGACGTTCGGGGCGCGGATGTTCGGGGCGCGGATGCCCGGGGCGCCGTGACCCGCCTGCTGACGTTCGCCGGTGCCGAGCTGGCCGTGGAGATCGAGGTGACCGGGACGGACGGCACCGGCCGCGAACTCACCGGGCGGCTCGTTCCGGCCGCCGACGCCCACGTGCGCGTCCGCCATCTCGTCCATGCGCACGAAGAGTTGTCCGCCCGGACGGACCGGGCCGGCCAGTTCGTGCTCCCCGTGATCCCGGAGGGCCTGGTCAGCCTCGAATTCCGGCTCTCCGACGCCACGTCCATCGTGACGAGCTGGGTGCGGCTTTGACCGATCTCCTGCGTCTCGCGGTGACCGATCCCTCCGCCGCGCACGCCCGCGCGCTGGCCCTCCTCCCGTCCACCGACGATCGCCCGCTGGTGCTGCGCGCGGCGGCTCTCGCGGCGAACGAACTGGGTCTCCTCGACGAGGGGCTCCACCATCTCGACCAGGCTCTCGCCGAAGCGGAGTCATCGGGGCGTTCTTACGCGGCCGCTCAGATCCGCATGAACCTCGTGGGTCTGCTGGCCGCTCGCGGCGACATCCCGGACGCGCTCGCGGCGGCGGCCCGAGCCGAAGGCGTTCTCGCGGGAGAGGACGCGGACCGGCTCGCCGCCAACCTCGCCGGCGCGCTGGCACGTGCGGGACGGCTGGCCGAGGCGCACGCGGCCGCCGCCCCCGCGTTGCCCCGGCTCCGTTCGGGCGGCGATCCGGTCACGTTGATCGGCCTCCTCACCAACCTGGGTCTGGCCCGCGCGCTCCACGCCGATCTGCCCCTGGCCGAGTCCCTCCTGGCCGAAGCGGTCGCCGTCGGTTCGGAGGCCCGTCTCCAGCACCAGACCGCGATGGCCCGGGCGAACCTCGCCTACGTCGTCTCCCGGCGCGGCAACGTCTCCCGCGCGTTGAGGCTCTATGCCGAGGCCGAGCCTGACCTGACGGGAGAACGCCTGGCCCAGACACGTCTCGACCAAGCGGAGACCCTCATCGGAGCCGGATTCCCTGCCGAGGCCCGGCCGCTCCTCGGCACGGCCTTGGCGGACGCGGCGGCCCACGGTTACGCCTGCGACGTGGCGGACGGCCTGCTCCTCCTCGCGCACGCCGAGCTCTCCGACGGGGATCCCGAACGCGCCGCGGCCACGGCGGAACGGGCCCGCGCCGCGTTCGCCGCACAGGAACGGACCGGCTGGATGCTCCTCGCCGAGCACCTTCTCCTGCGCGCCCGCTGGGCCGAGGGCGACCGTTCGACGGTGCTGCTCCGCACGGCCACCGCCACCGCCGAGCGCCTCGAACGCGGGGGCTGGCTGGAGGCGTCCGCCGAGGCCCGCATCATCGCGGCCCGCGTGGCCCTCCACCTCAAGCGCCCGGCGGGCCACCTCCTGGCCCCGCTAAGCCGGGCGAGCACGAACGGGCCCGCTTCACTGCGAGCGGCCGCCTACCACGCGATCGCCCTCGAACGGTGGGCACGCCATGACCGGCCGGGTGCTCTCAGCGCCGTCTGGTCTGGGCTTCACGTACTTGAAGAACACGCCGATGCCTTGGGCGCGGCAGACCTCCGGGCGCGGGCGGCAGGGCTGGGCTCCGAGCTCGCCGCACTCGGCCACCACCTCGCCCGCTCCGCACGCGAACTCCTCACCGCGGAAGAACGCCGGCGTGGCCTGGCACGGCTCCCCCTCACCGCCCGGACCGCCGATCCCGAACGGGCCGCGCTCCTCACCGAGCTCCGCGAGACCAGTGCCCGCCACACCACACTGACCGCCGGAGGCCGGTCGCCCTCTTCGACGCGTCTCGACGAGCTCGAATCCAAGATCCGCACGACGACGCGGCGCCGCTCCGTCACGCATCCCTCGTACAACCCGGGCCTTCCCGCGGTGATCAGCGCCCTCGGCGACCGCGCGCTCGTGGAGTACGTCCAAATCGGGGCGGACCTCCATGCGGTCACCGTCTCCGGCGGCCGTCCCCGACGCCACCACCTGGGCACGTTCGCTGAGGTCACCGTCCACACCAACCTGATTCGCGCCGCGAGCCGCCGTCTGGCCGCCGCCCCTCATGACGACCAAGCCCAGACCAGCCTGGCCCAGGCAGCGATCCACCTGGAAAAGCTCCTCATAGGCCCTCTCTGCGCCGCTGTCGCTGACCGGGAGCCCGTCATTGCCCCGGCCGGCGCCCTGCACACACTCCCTTGGGCCGCCCTGCCCTCCCTTGCCTATCGTCCGTTCACGGTCGTCCCCTCAGCCACCTCATGGCTGCTTGCCCACCGCCAACGCCCGACTGGAAATCACGTGGTTCTGACCCACGGGCCCAACCTCACGCACGCCGCCGCAGAGATCCGTGCGCTCCGCCAGCTCCACCCCGCCGCCCGCACGCCCGGCCGTGCCGAGGACGTGCGGGCCGCTCTCAACCACGCAGGCCTCGCGCACCTCGCCGCCCACGGCGAATTCCGCGACGGCAACGCCCTCTTCTCGCGCCTGCACCTCGCGGACGGTCCCCTGATGGGCTACGACCTGGAGGAACTGGAAGCCCCACCGCACATCGTCGTCCTCTCGGCCTGCGACCTGGGCCGGGTCGAAACCGACTCCGTCACCGGAATGGTCGGCACCCTCCTGGCCCTCGGCACCGCGACCGTGATCGCCAGCGTCACCCCCGTCCGGGACGAGGCGACACCCCCGTTCATGCTCGCCTTCCACCAGGCCCTCGCAGCGGGCGACTCCCCCGCCCGGGCCCTCGCCGCCGCTCCCCGCACCCCCGGCATCACGGGCTTCCAGTGCTTCGGGAGCGGCTGACAGCTGACGGTTGGCGGCTTCTAGTCGGTGTCGGTGGCCGCGAGGACGGCCAGGCGGCGGGCTCCCGGCTCTGTCGCCACCAGGCCGATGTCCCACGCGACCTGCTCGAACCAGCCCGTCCGGGTCTCGAACGTGTACCACGTGCACGCGTTCACAAGGCGCTCGACCTCGTCGAAGGGAGCGTCCTCCGCGGCACCGGCCATACCTGCCAAGGACTGCCAGGCCGCCAGCCTGCCGTAGGCGCCGTGAACCCCGGAGGGGTAAGCGCCTCCCATCGATGCGGCCGCGAAAAGGATCTGCCAGGCGCGGGCCACAGGACAGGGAGCGACGGACAACCCCGGCCGTTGGCCGAGCCCTTCGAGGCAGGCCAGGCCCAAGCCGCCCAGGAGGTCGCGAGGCGACTCGATCGGGGCGTCCACGTCGAAGACCCTTGCCTCGGCACGACCGTTCGACGCCTCCGCCCACTTGGCGACTGCCCTGGTCATCGCCGTCTCTCTGGCCGGCGTCATGACCTCGGAGGCGACGAGCGAGGTGGTGCCCGGCAGTTGCGTGTCCGGTTGATCCGAGGGGCCGAAGGGAAGCGAAGCGCTCGCACCGTGAGCGTTGTAGCGCGGCAGGCCTGGATTCCGTTCCGCTGCCGAGCGGCTCAACGGCAGCCACCTCAACGGGTGGTCTTGCCAGTGCGGCGACGTCGCCCAAGCTGAGATCCCTGGGAGCTGCGCCACCTCTTCGCCTCGCAGAACCAGCTCGTGGGTCAGACAGGCGCGCAGCTCTTCGGAGGCGTCCGTCGCATCGCCGTCGAAGAGCACCGCCAGATCCCCCGGCGACTGGTTCGAACTGAGGACGGACGCCAGATACCGGGCACGCCCCTGGCCGCTGGTCGTCGCGTCCTGGCCGCCGGTCTCCGCGTCCAGGCGCACGACTTGCTCGACATTGGCCCGGCCGGGCGTGGAGGCCAGCAGCCTCAGCGCATGGTCGAGGACGCTGCCGAACTGCCACACCCGCCAGTCGGCCTCGGCAGCCTGATGTGACGCGATGCCCAGGTCCGCGACGAACGCGGCGTCCCCGGCCTCGACCCGCCGGTCCGCGATCTCCCAGATCTCGCCCACCCGCTCCAGCTCGGGCAGCCGCCTGATGATCTCCTCGATCTCGTTCATCGTGACCCGAGCCTAGGGCCCGGAGACGTTGACCGCGGTCAGGGAATGAGATGGGGCACGGCGGAGGCACGACCGGTGGCCAGGAGGAGCAGGTCCGCGGCCGAGCCCCGGACCTCGTCCGGGCCTTCGCCTGCCTGCCAGTCGGCATCCGTGGCGATCAGCTTGAGGCCGCGGAGACGCTTGCGGGCCCCGTAGAACGCGCTGCCGTGGACGTGTCCGAGCGCCGCCACCGCCGGCTCGATGGGCATCGTCCGGGAACGGCCCAGCGGGCGGGCGATGTCCTGGCCGTGCACGAGGAAGTCGACGAGCGGGTCGAGGGGGCCCGCGCCGGGGGCGCGGCGGTCCGAGCCCGCGGTCTCGCGGATCTGGGCGATGAGCTCGGCGCGTGTGTGGCGGGCGGCGAGCCGCCGCGCCTCGTCGGCGGTCATGCGGTTCCAGTCGCCGCGCGCCCGGATCACACCCTTGATCGTTCCGCCGAGGGTCGTGCGGGTGGACATCGTCAGGTGGGCGGCCACGTCGCGCACGGTCCATCCGTCGCAGAGGGAGGCCACGTCCCATTCGTGGTCGTCGAGGCCGTCGAGGAAGTCGGCGATGCTGAGGCGCTCGGCCTTGAGTGCGGCGAGGATGTCCATGTCTCTCCTTGTGCGGTGCCTTTATGGAGAGGTCGAACGGGAGCCGCCGGAATCGACGGCCGGCTCAGGATTTCTTCCGGTCGCCGCGCTGGACGCGTTCGATCAGGTCGTCGCGCAGGTGGCCGTAGCCCGTCTCGGCCCAGACTCCGGCGGCCTCGTAGTAGGGGACGCCGCCGTCCATGAGCGTCTCGGGGGTCTTCCTGGCGCGGGCGGCCTTGGCGCAGGCCCGGCACGACGTGATCCGCAGGCGGTTGCGCGTGCCGACCGGGCGCCAGTCGAGATCGACGACGGCGTCGCCGTGGAGGGGGTTGAAGAAGCAGAGGGGGCTGACCGGGATCTCCTTGCCGCCTCCGGAGACGGCGCGGGCGGAGGCGAGGGCGTCGCGGCCCTGGTCGACGAGGACCAGGACGCCCGCGAGGTCGGGCACGCCGGTGGCCGAGTCGAGAACCTTGCCCGCCGCCTGGTAGGCGTCCAGGGCGCGGGTCATGAGGGCGTTCGCGCGTTCGCCCGTGACGTTCACGTCGTCGAGGAGCTCGCCGAACGTGATGACCTCGTGGGACGCCTGCTCGCGGAGCTGGTCCTCGGAGGCGCGGCTGGCGGTGGCGAAGACCGCCCGGGGCAGAAGAAGACCGTTTCCGGCGCGTTCGACCGCGGTCACCCGGCGGCGGCGCCAGAGCAGGAGACCGGCCAGGCCACCGGCCACGGCCACGCCCGCGGCGGTCAGCGGGAGGGCGAGGTCGGCGCCGCCCTCCTTCCGGGCGGCGGGGGCGGGCGACCGCGCGGGCGCCGGGCGACGGCTGCCGTAACGGCGGTCGATCTCGGCGGAGATCCGCTTGTACTCCTGAGTCCCCGTACCGGCGATGATCAGGTCGACGGTGTGCGCGAGCTTCGTCGCGAGGGTGGCGTCGCGCAGGGCGTCGTCGAGGCCGGCCGCCCACGCCGCGTCCCGCGCCTGGTGGTCGCCGCCCCATTCGCGCGCGGCCAGATCGTCCGGATCGTCGTCGAGCGTGATGAAGATCCCGTCGCGGCCGAGCCTGCCGTGGACGACGCCGGCGAGCTGATCCGGGTCGGTCCAGGTACCGCCCTTGACCAGCGGCACGAGCAGCACGTAGATCGGCGCCGGGGCCTTCCGGAGCTTGGCGAGGAGGCGGGTGCGCTCGGCCTTGGGCATGGCGCTGGCGAGCGAGGGATCCACGTAAATGGGCGAACGCCGCAGCGCCGTGGCCAGCCGTTCGCCGGCGGAGGGTTCAGTCGACACCGAGATACTCCAGAACGCGGGGGACGAAGTCCTTGTCCTTGGCGCCGAACGCCGTGTCACGCCAGACGCCGGGCACCTTGTGATGCGGCCGCGGCCCGTCCGGCCCCGGGACCTGGAGGACCTGGCCGGGGAGATCCTTCGCGGGCCTCTTGGCGCAGGACGCGCACAGCGGACGCCGATCCGGGACGAGCGGGGTCACCCGGTGGGCGTGGGACGGCCCGTGCAGGGGATTCACGAAGCAGGGCGCAAGCGGGGTCGCGGTCTGGTGCTTGAGGGCCGCCTGCCCCTGGCGAGCCAGGACGATCACTCCGACCAGGTCGAGCGTCCGGTCACGGTCGCCGCCCGCCTCGTCGTAGAGGATCTGGGCGGCGTCGAACGCGGAGGCGGCGTAGGTGTGGCCTCGGTTGCCTTCGGCTTCCGGAAGCTTCCTGCGCAGACGTCCCAGCTCGGCCGCTCCGGTGCGGCGAAGCCACCGCGTGGTCGGCTTGGTGGGCGCGTTGGCGAACGTTTCCTTCCCGCTCCCCCTCCTCGGCCCGGCCGAACCGAACGCGATCACTCCGCGGCCGGCCCAGTAGAGGGCGAGGGCGGCGAGGGGCCCGACGAGCAGCAGCCCCAGCAGGAACGGCGACTTGAACTCGGCTTCGGGCGTCGACAACTGGTTCTCTTGGCCGAACGGGTCTGGCGGGGTCCAGAGGTTCGGCATCGTGGGCGGCGCGGTCCTGGCCGTCCGGCTCTCGTCGAGGCGCTTGACGAGCCTGCCCGCGAGCCCGGCGAGCGGGCGTTCCGAGTCGGGCGGGGAGCCGGGATCCGGGGAGCCGAAGTACCGCGGAACGTTGAACGACGCCGCCTCCAGCGAGCCCCGCGCGTCCGCCATCAGGTAGAAGCCGTCGCGCCGCAGCCGCTCGCGCAGGGCGAAGAGCAGCGCCTCGTTCCGCCCCTGCGACTCGGATTCGCGGGGGTTCGGGATCACGATGACGAAGACCGGCGTGCCGAACTCACGGCTCGCGGTCGCCATGGACGCCTTGAGCCGGGCGCGGTCCGCCTTGCCGAGGGCGTGCGAGAGGTCGGGGTCGACGAACAACGGATCCCGCTCAAGCGCCGCGACGACCCGTACCAGCCGCCGATCAGCCCCCGGCGGGTAGCTCACCCCCGGACGAGGCTCGCTGGCCAGGCCTGGTGCCGCGAGGACAAGGAGCAGGAGGGCGAACGTCGCTGCCACCAGGGCGGCCGTCCGCTTGCAGGCGATCATCGGGACGTCTTTCGACGGCGGCGCCAGACCAGGAGGCCGAGGACCGGGAATCCGCCCAGCGCGGCGCCGGCCCCGAAGGCCAGGTGCTCGCGCTGCTCCGCGCGGCGTTGCGCCCGGTCGTGGGCGTCCAGGCCGATCCTCAGCCGGGAGGGCGGGCGGGGCCGCAGGTTGTCGCGGCGTTCACGCGCCTTGCCGGACGAGGCGATCTCCACGAAGCGGTCGATCACCGCGACGGCGCCCGCGTCGTAGGGCATCTCCAGATCCGCGGCTATCCACGCGTCGTCGGCGTTCAGGGCCCTGCCGCTGCCGAACTGCCGTGCCTCGCCGCCGCTGCCGTTCGGGCTCACGACGACGTAGATCCCGTCCTTGCCGAGGCGGTCGCGGAGGAGCGAGATGAGGTCCTCAGCGTCGCTGTCCTCTCCGGGCAGGATGGGCGTGACCACGACGAACGCGGGCACGCCGAGCCGTGCGACGGACCGCTTGATGCGCGCGGCGGCGTCCGCGGGAAGGGCTCTCGGGGCGTGGTCGGTGACGTAGACGGGATCATGCCGCAGGAGCGCGGCGAACCGGTCCGCCGGCGACGCGGCCAACGCAGCCGATCTTGGCGACGCGGGCGACCTTGGCGACGCGGGCCACCTTCGCGACGCGGGCCACCTTCGCGACGCGGAGGCCTGAGCAGTGGAGGCCTGGACCTCGGAGGCCGGGGCTGTGAATGCCTGGACCTCGGAGGCCTGGACTGCGGAGGCCGGGAGCGCGGTGCAGACCGCCAGAAGGCAGGCGAGCAGACCTTTCGCAAAAGGGATGGACCACCGCCGCATGGTGGACGAGTTTAGTGACCGTGAGCTCCTGACTCGCCCGTGGCCACGGGGTTTGTGGGATCACTCACCCAGTTGGACCACGAACCCACGTAGAGCGCGGCGGGCACGCCCGCGACCGTGAGGGCGAGGATCTCGTGCGCCGCCGTCACCCCCGAGCCGCAGTAGACGCCCACGTCCGCCGCGTCGGTCGCACCGAGTTGGGCGAACCGTTCCCGGAGCAGTTCCGACGGCAGAAAGCGCCCGTCGACGCCCACGTTGCCGAGCGTGGGGGCGTTGACGGCACCCGGGATGTGGCCCGCGAGGGGATCGATGGGCTCCGTCTCGCCCCGGTAACGTTCGGCCGCGCGGGCGTCGAGCAGCACGCCCGACTTGGCCAGCGCGGCCGCGCCCTCGGCGTCCAGAAGCGGCAGGCGCCCGGCCTGGGCGATGAAGTCACCCGGCTTCACCGCGGGCTCCTCGGTCGTGACAGCGCGTCCGGCCTCGGTCCACGCGTGGTAACCGCCGTCCAGCACCCGGACGCGTTCATGCCCGAAGTAGCGCAACGACCACCAGACCCGGGCGGCGGCGGTCGAGTCGGCATCGTCATAGACGACCACCAGCCGGTCGGCGGAGACCCCGGCACGCCGCATCGCCGACTCGAAGTCGGCCACGGCAGGGAGAGGATGCCGGCCGGCCGGGCCGGGCGGCCCGGCCACGTCCCGGTCGAGATCGACGAAGACCGCACCGGGCAGATGGCCCCGCCGGTAGGAGTCGATCCCGGGAGGTCCGGACAGATGCCACCGTACGTCGAGCAGGATCGGCGGCGGAGCCGCGTGGAGCAACCGGGCGAGTGCGGACACATCGATGAGAGGGTGCACATCGCCAGTCTGACCGTCGGCGCCCGGATTCGGGAGAGGCGCGGCGTCGTTCCCTCCCGCTACACCCCTCACCCCAGCCCCCTCCCAAAGGACAAGCTTCGCCTCGGCATCGTCACGTTGCCCAGCGTACGCGCGACATCACCGGCCGCGGCGCATTCCGCGGCGACCCGCGAGGACCGCCACCAATCCCTGGCGCGCCCGCGCGGGCAATCACCCGACGCGACCTCCATGGTCACCCCCCAGCAACCGCCGCCCGCCGCCGTCCGCCGCCGCCCGACCAGGGTGAGCCCGCGAGCGATCACCGGACGCGCCCGCCCCAGCGATCGCCCTACTCTCGGGCGACGCGCAGCAGGGGGACGAGTTGTTCGGCCGGGACGAGCGAGCCGTGCATTCCGGTCATCAGCGAGGCGAAGGGTTCGAGGCGGCTCGCGATGATCGCCATGTCGGCGTACGGCACGGCGATCACGTCGCCGATGCGGGCCAGCATGTCCGGCTCGACCGGCCCGAACCAGCCCTCCGCGACCGCGTCCGCGCGCGAGTAGACCCACGCCCGGTCGCCGAGGAGCTCGCGCCAGGTCGCCAGGACGTCCCCCGCCGCGCCCTCCCGGGCGTACACGTAGCGGCACCGGGCGTCCCCGCCGAGCATGGCGACCCCCGCCTGGAGCTCGGGCACCTCGTCGAAGTCCACCCGTTCGGTCGGGTCGACCATGCCGTGATCGGCGGTGATGTAGAGGCCCGTGCCCGGAGGCAGCACCGACGCGATCCGTTCGGCGAGCAGATCGACGAAGCGCAGCTGGAACCGCCAGTCGGCCGAGCCCGAGCCGTAACGGTGCCCGGTCGCGTCGAGATCGGCGTGGTAGACGGTCACGAACGAGCGGTCGCCCTCCCGGAGCGCCTGCCGCGTCCGCCCGACGAGCTCGCCCATGTCCTCGGCGGGACGGTACGTGGCGCCGCGCGCCGTGGCGATGCTGAGACCGGTGTTGCGGTAGAAGCCCAGCGCGACGTACGAGACGTTCACGCCGTCCGCGGCCGCCTTCTGGTACACGGTCGGCGCGGGCTGGAACGTTTCCGGATCGATGTCCGGGTCCTTCCAGCGCAGGCAGTTGAGGAGCCGTCCGGCCCCGGGGATCGCCACCTGGACGCCCAGCAGCCCGTGCCCGCCGGGCGGCAGCCCTGTCGCCAGCGACCCCAGGCTGGCCACGGTGGTGGCGGGGAAGCCGGCGGTCAGCGGCCCGCCCGGCAGCGAGGCGAGGAACGGGGCGTCCTCCGGATGGGCCCTGAGCAGCTCCCAGCCCAGCCCATCGATGATCAGCACGCACGCCCGCGGCAGGCGCGGCAGTGCCAGCACGTTCCGCGTGCCCGGCACCCCCAGCCCCGCCAGCACCGAAGGCGGCAGGTCGGCCAGCGCGCCCGCCCCGTACCGCGGGACCGGAACGGGCGGCGGCGACGCGCTCAATTCGCCGTGGCGGACGACAGCGCCTCGGCGAAGGCCAGCACCTGGGAGACCGCGTCGGCGCCGTCAGCGGCCTCGCTGACACGCAGGGACAGGTCGTCGGCGGTCACGCTGCCGGTGTAGCCGTGGTCGGCCTCGCAGTTCTCGTCGCCGCAGGTCGCGGGTTCCAGGTCGATGTGGGCGATCGCGCCCCAGCCGATGGTCAGCACCACCTCGGTCGGCGGCACCCCCGGCACGTACGAGGCGGGGTCGGGGACCACCCGCGTCACCGCGACCGACTGGACCCGGCCCAGCTTGACGGCCTCGGTGGTGGTGGAGGCGTGCGGTTGCGCCATGCCCTCGCCCGGCGGGTGCTCGTCGGTATGGCAGACCAGCAGCCGGCTGGCCGACAGCACCAGCACGGTCACATGCCGCCGGACCTCCATCGCGGGGTCGAACGTCGCCTCGTGGTGCACCACGTAGGCGAGCACCGGCTCAGAGCCGATGGCCGACTCCACCGCTTCCGCGACCAGGGCCGGGTAGTAACCGCTGCGCTCGATGGCGGTTCGCAACCCGTGGGCCGTCGCTCGGGTTTCCCTCATGAACCCATCCTGCCCTGTTCCGGGTGGGCCGCGCACATGCCGGACCCGAACATGGTCATCCCCGCCCCCCCGGGGTACGAGACATGGCATGGAATACAGAGATCCAATGCCTTCGCCGCCTCCGGTCCCGCCGCCACCGGCCCCGTCTCCACCAGGCCCGCAACCCCCCATCCCAGCCCCGGAACCGCCCGTGCCGCCTCCTGAGCCCGCGCCCGGCCCCACGCCCCAGCCGCCCCCGGGCCCGGTCCCGCCCGGCCCGGCGCCAGACCCGGTGCCGCCAGGCCCGGGCCCCGACCCGTCCCCGCCCGGTCCACCACCGGACCCGTCCCCGCCGGGCCCGCTACCAGACCCGGTCCCGCCAACCCCGACCCCCAGCCCACCGCCCCCACCAGGCTGACACCGCACCAGACCACCCAGCCGCACCAGGCTGAACCGGCCGCAGCGGGCGGCCGGACGCAGCCCGAACCGCGGGCCCGCCGCCCGTTCAAGGCGGCGGGCCCGCGGTTCGGGTTTGCCCGGTCATGGGAGGCGGCGGGGTCCGAGTTCGGGCCGGGGGCCCAGGGGACGTTCCAGGCGGAGGGTCACATTCTGGACGGCTATGCCCGAGGGAGATGCCTGGACGGGGTCGAGGACGAGTTTGGCCACTTCCGGCAGATCGTGGGCCAGTTTCGCCACTCGCTGGAGGAGCTCTTCCAGGGAGGCGACGTCTACAGGGTCGGCGCCGCGGTGGCCCAGGAGGAGCGGGGCCGTGCGGATGGCACGGACCAGTTCGGCGGCCTCCACATCGGTGAGGGGGGCCAGCCGGTAGGCGCGGTCGTCCAGGAGGGCGGCTGTCTCGTCGGAGAGGCCGAACGAGATCACGGCGCCGAACGAGGGGTCTTCCAGGGCGACGATCCGGGTGGGGACGCCTTCGGAAGGGCCCTTCGTGACGGTGATGCCGTAGCAGTCGAGGAGTTCGGCGGTCTGCTCCTGGGTCGGGGGACCCTTTTCGAGCCACCCCTCCACGAGGGCACGCGCGCGGCGCCGGTCGGTGTCGGTGAATTCGGGGAGCCGGCCGGGCGGGCGCTGGCGCCACTGGGCGTAGCGGATGACGTAGGCGAGGGCCCGGACGGCGTCCTCGGGGGCCGGGTAGGACGGGATCGAGCCCTCGGCGGCCGAGCCGCCGGGGCCGGGCACCCGCAAGTCGGCCGGCATGCCCTTGAACCCCAGGTACGTGGCCACGATCGGCTTGGGGCTCCCGGCGGCGAGCCGGCGGATCTTCTCGGGCACGCGCAGGTCGTAGCCGCCGATGGTGGGCGGGGTGAACAGGGCGACGACGGCGTCCACGGAGTCGTCCTGGAGCGCGTCGACCAGGGCCGCCTCGTACTCGTCGGCGTCCGCGAGGGGGCCGAGGTCGATCCGGCGGCGGCCCTCCAGCCCCAGGGCCGCGGCGGCGTCCTGGGCGAGCAGGCCGAGCGAGTCGGAGTTGTCGATGATCGCGATGCGGTCGCCCGCCGGGAGCGGCTGGTAGGCCAGGAGCTGGGCGACGTCGAAGAGCTCCGAGAGGTCCTCGACCCTGATCACGCCCGCCTGGGCGAAGAGGGCGCTGACGGCGTGGTCGGGCAGGCTGAGGGCGCGGGCGGCGTGCCCGATCGGCACGCCCTGCGTACTCCGGCCGCTCTTGACCACGACGATCGGCTTGCGCCGGGAGAGGCGGCGGGCCAGCCGGGTGAACTTGCGCGGGTTGCCCAGCGACTCCAGGTAGAGCAGGACCGCCTTGGTGGCCTGGTCCTCCTCCCAGTACTGCATGAGGTCGTTGCCGGAGACGTCCGCCCGGTTGCCCGCCGAGACGAACGTGGACAATCCAATGCCTCGTTCGGCCGTCCGCTGCAGAATCGCGATCCCCAGCGCGCCCGACTGGGAGAAGAAGCCGACCGGGCCTCGGCCAGGCATTGTCGGCGCGAGCGTCGCGTTCAGCCGTACGTCAGGGTCGGTGTTGGCGATGCCCAGGCAATTCGGGCCGACGACACGCATCCCGTATGCCCGCGCCAGGCGAACGAGCTCTTCCTGGCTGGCCCGTCCCTCTGGCCCCGTCTCGCCGAAGCCTGACGAGACCACCACCAAGCCATGCACGCCCTTGCCGGCGCACTGCTCGACGACCTGGTGAACGCTGTCGGCCCGTACGGCCACCACGGCCAGATCCACGTCATCTGGGATCTCCAGAACCGAACTGTACGCGCGCACCCCGGCGACGGCGGTCGCGGTCGGATGCACGGGGTAGATCGGCCCGCTGAAGTCACCGTGCAGCAGGTTGCGCAGCACCGTCTGCCCGACGCTGTGCTCGGCGCGGCTGGCGCCCACCACGGCGACCGACCGCGGGAAGAGCAGGCGCTGGATCGACCGCGACTCGGCCCGGTGCTCCCGCGCCGCCATGACCTCCACCGACGTCTCGGTCGGCTCCAGGTCCAGCACGAGCTCGATCACGCCGTCCTCGAACCGCTGCTCGGCCCGGTAACCCACCTCGCGGAAGACCCTGGTCATCCGCCGGTTGTCCGGGAGCACGCTCGCCACGAAGCGGTTCAGCCCGCGTTCCCGGGCCGCCGCCGCGATGTGCTCCAGCAGGACGGCGCCCAGCCCGCGCCCCTGGTGCGCGTCCTCCACCAGGAAGGCGACCTCGGCCGTCCCGGGCCGGTCGGGCAGCTGGTCGTACCGCACGACGGCGACCATCAGGTCGGCGATCGTGGCGATCAGCGCCACCCGCCGCTCGTAGTCGACGGTCGTGAAGTGCTCGATCTCCCGCTCGGTCAGCCGCGGGCGCGGCGAGAAGAACCGGTAGTAGATCGACTCCGGCGACAGGCGGGCGTAGAAGGCGCGCAGCAGCTCGGCGTCGTCGCTCCGGACGGGACGCAGATGCGCCGTCCCGCCATCGGTGAGGACGACGTCGGCCTCCCACTGGTCCGGATACACGTACCCGAGGGTAGGGCACGGCCGTATCACCACAGGTCCCGGCTCTGACACTGGAACAAACTTGGACAAGGAGATGCAAAAACGCCGGGTTCCGGGGTTTCGCTGCGCGTTCGAGACCTACTCGGGGTCCAAGAGCTGTTACGGTCGAGCACACGCCCCTGAATGCCGCTCGCGCGGGCCGTGTTGATCGAGGTGATGACTCCATGACGCGCGTGGTCGTGGTCGGCGATTTGATGACTGACACCGTTGCCCGTGCCGCATTCCCCCTGGCCAAGGGGAGTGACACCCCTGCCGCCGTAACCTCGCACGGGGGCGGCTCCGGCGCCAACGTCGCCTCCTGGCTCGCCCTGGAAGGCGTCGAAGTGGCGTTCGTGGGCCGCCGTGGCTCCGACATCGCCGGCCGTAACCGGGACATGGAACTCATGGGGTACGGCGTCGACGCCCGCCTCGTGATGGACCAGGAACGCCCGACCGGCACCTGTGTCGTGTTGATCACACACAAGGGCGACCGGACCATGCTCTCGGACCCCGGCGCCAACGGCGCGCTGCTCGCCGAGGACGTCGAACGGTGCAAGGACCTGTTCAACCAGGGCACCCACCTGCATCTGTCCGGCTACTCGCTGATCAACGAGGGTTCCCGCAAGGCCGCCACCCACGCCCTCGAGCTCGCCCGCCAGGCACAGATGTCGATCTCCGTGGACGGCGGCTCGTCCTCCCCGCTCAAGCGCATGGGGGCCGAGCCCTTCCTGGAGTGGACGCAGGGCGCCCGCCTCCTGGTGGTCAACGCCGACGAGGCCGAGGTCCTCACCGGCCGCGACTCCCCCGCCTCCGCGGCCAAGGTGCTCACCGCCTGGTACCCCCAGGTAGTGATCAAGTCCGGTGCCGACGGCGCCCTCTGGTACACCAACGGCCGCCCCGAGCCCATCACCGTCGCCGCCGAGCCCATCGAAAAGATCATCGATGGCACCGGCGCGGGTGACGCGTTCGTCGCGGGCTTCCTCCCGGCCTGGCTGGAGGGCAAGCCCCCCGCCGAGGCCCTCACCGCCGGCAACCGCCTCGCCGTCCAGGCCATGCAGCACCTGGGCGCCCGCCCCAGCCTCGACGTCATGGACAACCCCATCAAGAACTGACCCCCCCACACCCGTCACCGACCGCCCCCCTACCAGCGCGCCCACCCGGCAGCAGCACACGCCGACGCGGGCACGGCAGCCGCAACACCGCCCGCTACCGTGACACCGCCCGGCCACAGCAACCAGGGCCACGGCCGATGACGGCGGCCTAGAGGCTTCGGCGACGGTGATGGTCTCGAGCGCGGCGGCCATGTGGCGCCCCCAGCGACGCCGACGGACGCGGCGTGTGGCGGGCGGCTTGCCGTGAGCCAGGCCGTGGCAGAGGTAGCGCTGGCGCGTAGCGGGGCTCGCGTCGGTGCGTTCACCGGGCCGGGCCTGGTCGGGGCAATGGGCTCGCGGGTCACCCTCGGCGATCGCGCTGACCACGGCGGTGCGGTCCTTACCAGCGGCGTGGCCTCGGCGGCCTTTGGCGATTAGGGCAGCCTCGGCGGCCCTGGGGCTTTGGCGACGGCAGTGGTCTCCATCTGGCGCCCCCGGCGAGGCTGGCGGACGTGGCGTTCTCGGCGGATGGCTTCGCGGGTCGCGACGGCGCGGAGCGCGGCGGTGTGGTTCTTGTAGGCGGCGCGGCTGTGGGTGTTAGGGGGGATGGGGTTTCGTGAAGCGGCGGGAGTCGTGGCGGACGGCGTTCCAGAGGCGGTTGAGGGGGTGGCCCAGCGCGTAGCGCTGGAGGTCGGCGCGGTGGACGAAGGCGCCGGTCATGATCTCGGCCTTGGGTTCGAGGTCGTCGTAGAGGCGGAGGGAGCGGAGGGGGACCTCGTCGGGTTCGCCCGGGCCGCCCATGCGGCGGCCGATGGACTCGGTGACGACCATGCAGCCGCGGACGAAGCCCGAGCGCAGGAGGGACAGGCCGTAGTGGATGTCGTCGATGTCGGCCACCACGTCCAGGCGGTCGCGGAAGTTGGGGCCGTACCAGCAGGCCAGGAAGTCGGCCACCAGGCCCGCGGGCGGGACCACCAGGGGGACGTCGGCCAGGCGGCTGGTCGGGACCGGGTCGTCGGGGAGGTCGTCGGGAGTGAGGTTGGTCAGGAGGATCGGGGCGCCGCGGGCGAACTCGATCACGTCGTAGTCGCGCAGGCGCTGGTCGCCGTCGGCGGTGCTGACGATGCTGCCGCAGATCAGGTCGACCTGGCGGGTCTCCAGCCGGGACCACAGGTCCTTGGTGCGGACGTGGACGACCTTGAACTCCACCTCTTGCTGCCGGAACTCCTCGGACACGCGCTCCCAGGAGCGGGAGATGATCGGGAGCGTGAACTCGGTGGTGCCGACGGTGAGCATCCGGCCGAGGCGGCGGCGGCTCCAGTTGACCGCGTCCGTCCACTGCGCGACGGCCACCCGCGCCAGCTGGACGGCCTCCTCGCCCGTGGGCGTGAACAGGTAGTCCTTGCCCCGGCCCTGCCGCAGGGTGAGCACCTCGCCGCACATGGCCTGGTAGTTGCGGTTGAGCGTGTCGAGCTGCTTCTGCACGCTGGACTGCTCGCGGCCGAGCACGCGCGCGGCGCGGAGCGCGGACCCGGTCTCGTGCACGACGAGGAGGGTCCGCAGCTGATCGAACGTGGTGTCGAGCAGGCCGGGTGGGCAGTCGAGCAGCCGGTCCAGGGCGGAGGTCTTGGAGGACACGGACAGGGACGGTACTACTCCCGCCGTGGCCGGGGAGACCCGCCCCCAAATGACCTTGGGAGCATTTCAGCAGGACAGAGCGACATTTTCAGTTGATCACCGCCAGGACCAGCGGCAGGACTGCGGGGACGCCCGCCTCGCGGAGGTGGCGTGCGGCCACGGTCATCGTCCAGCCTGTCTCGATCCGGTCATCGACGAGGAGGATCGGGCCGGAGGGCTCGAGGTCCGGTGGTGCCAGCGAGTGCCAGACCGAGCGGAGGCGCTGGGCGCTGTTGTGGCGGCGGGGTATCGGGTCACCGAGGGGAACGAACTCGCCGAGGTGGGGCAGGCGGCCGATCTCGGCTATGCGGCGGCCCAGGCTCTCTACTAGGCGGGGGCGAGTACGGGAGCCGATGGTGACCACACCGGTCGGGCGTTCGGTCCAATTCCAGGCGGACAGCACCTTGACCACGGCGCCGAACATCTCGTCGGGGATCTCGGTGTCGGGGGCGCCCTCGGCGAGGAGCTCGCGCAGCCGGTTGCCCCAGCCGATGTCGGTGAGGCGGCCCAGGGCACGGCCCTGCTCGGCCACGATGTCGGGGCCGATGCGGCCGGAGACGCCGAGGTCGTCCTTGACGGCGGTGGGCCACATGCGCCGGGGCGCGACGTCGACGCCGGGGCGGCGGAGGCGGTCGCGGGCCTGGGCCGCGTTCGTATCGCTGACGCCGGTCGGCCAGTAGGTGCCCGTGCAGTTGTCGCAGCGGCCGCACGGCGTGGCGGCGGGGTCGTCGAGCTGGCGGCGCAGGAACTCTTCGCGGCAGCCGGTGGTGTCGAGGTAGTCGAGCATCGCCCGCTGCTCGCGGGTGCGTTCGGCGGTGACGCGTTCGTAGCGTTCACGGTCGTAGGCCCAGTCGAGGCCGGTGGCCGTCCAGCCGCCCTTGACCCGGCGGACGGCGCCGTCGACGTCGAGGACCTTGAGCATCATCTCCAGGCGGCTGCGGCTGAGGTCGACCCGGGGTTCGAGGGCGGCGGTGGAGAGCGGGCGGCCGGCCGCCTCCAGGGTGTCGAGGGTGGCGCGGACGACCGGCTCGGGCGGGAACGCCAGGCCCGCGAAGTAGGCCCAGATGTCGCGGTCTTCGAGGCCGGGCAACAGGATGACCTCGGCCCGCTCGACCCCGCGCCCGGCACGGCCGATCTGCTGGTAGTAGGCCACCGGTGACTGCGGGGCGCCCACATGCACGATGAAGCCCAGGTCGGGCTTGTCGAAGCCCATGCCCAGGGCGCTCGTCGCGACCAGCGCCTTGAGCTTGTTGTCGTGGAGGTCCTGCTCGGCCTGGAGGCGCTCGGCGGGGTCGGTCTGGCCGGAGTAGGCCGCCACCTCGTAGCCGCGCTCGCGCAGATAGCCGGCGATCTCGTGGGCGGCGGCCACGGTGAGGGTGTAGATGATGCCCGAGCCCGGCAGGTCGGCCAGATGCTCGCCCAGCCAGGCGATGCGCATCTCGGCCACGGGGAGACGGACGACGGCCAGACGCAGCGACTCTCGTTCGAGCGGGCCGCGCAGCACCAGAGCTTCAGAGCCCCCGCCCAGCTGCTCGGCCACGTCCTTGGTGACGCGTGCGTTGGCCGTGGCGGTGGTGGCCAGCACCGGAACACCGGGCGGGAGGTCGGCCAGGAGGGTACGGAGGCGGCGGTAGTCGGGACGGAAGTCGTGACCCCAGTCGGAGATGCAGTGGGCCTCGTCGACGACGACCAGGCCCGCTCCGGCGGCGAGCTTGGGCAGGACGAGGTCGCGGAAGTCGGGGTTGTTGAGCCGCTCCGGGCTGACCAGGAGCACGTCGACCTCGCCCGCCTCGACCTCGGCGAACACGCGGTCCCAGTCTTCGGTGTTGGCGGAGTTGATCGTGCGGGCGTGGATCCCGGCCCGGTCGGCCGCCTCGATCTGGTTGCGCATCAGCGCGAGCAGGGGGGAGACGATCACCGTCGGCCCGGCGCCGCGCTCGCGCAGCAGCCGGGTCGCCACGAAGTAGACCGCAGACTTGCCCCAGCCCGTGCGCTGCACCACCAGCGCGCGCCGCCGTTCGACGACCAGGGCGCGGATCGCCGTCCACTGGTCGTCGCGCAGCCGGGCGTGCTCTCCCGCCAGCGCACGCAGGCAGCGCTGCGCCTCGTCGAGCAGGGCCTCATCCGGCAGGGCCTCATCCGGCAGGGCCTCATCGAGCGGGGCCTTGTCGAGCGGGGCCTCGTCACCGCGCGGGCTTTCCTCGTCAACCATGCCTCCTTGCTACCAGCCGCCACCGTCACCACGCACCAGAACCCCGTTCTGTGGAAAACGTGGGAGACGACCACCGCCACATAGATTGCACTCCTGACTAGCTTGCTCTACTGTTCATCTCGCTAGGGAAGCTACCTAGCCATCTGAACGACCAGCTGAACGAGGAGAACGTCATGAACGAGCAGCCGCGCTCTACCCCTGATCCCGCCACCACGGCTCTGCCGTTCATGGGCATGAGCATCGCGCTCAGCAGCCTGTACTTCGGCAGTTCCACGCTCGGCCTGAGCGTGATCGGCGTCCAGGCCGTCGTGATGTTCGTCCTGCTGTACGTGGTGGTCCGCAAGGCCGTGCGCACTCGGCTGGCCTCTGCTGACGACATTCCGTTGCGGCGCCTGCGCGTCACGATGCCTGTGGCGATGACTCCGATCGCCGTCGCCGGGGTCGTCACCGCCGTGACCTATGGACTCTTCCCGAACAGCGACGCCGCGGGCACTCTGGCCGGCGTCACGGTGGGTGGCGGCCTCATGTTCACCGTCGGCGCATTCGTCCTGCGCCTGGCCATGCGCAACGCCCCCCGCTGAACGCCACTATCGAAAAATGATCAACGGCTCTCGTGGGCCACGTGTTTTTACTCAGTTAGTGCGCATTTTCGCCAGTGAATTTCGTCGCTGACTGACTCGCGCCATCCGCCCATTGCGGCTACCGTCCGCCTAAGCCTTCAAGGCAAGGGGGCGGGGTCGGAATGAGAGTACGAACCTGGCTCGCAGCATGTGCGGTGGGAGCGTCATCGGTTCTGCCGGCACCGGCGGCGCTGGCGCACACTCCCCCGCAGCCGGTCTCCGGCGTCCTCAGCCATAGCGGCAAGTGGATCACGGACTCGCAGGGACGGCATGTCGTCCTGCACGGCTTCAACGTGGTCGCCAAGGCGTCACCGTACGAGCCGTCCAAACTCGGGTTCGGCGAGGCGGACGCGAAGTTCCTGGCCGCGCATGGGTTCAATGCCGTGCGGATCGGGATCGTGATGAGCGGCCTGCAGCCACGGCCGGGGGTGTTCGACGAGCGCTATCTCGCCAGCCTCAAGACCACCATCGATCTGCTGGGACGATATGGCATCCGCAGCCTCATCACGTTCCCGCAGGATCTCCTCAACACCAAATTCCGAGGCACGGGCTATCCGGACTGGATGATTCGCACGGACGGCATCCCGCCCGATTTCCTCAACTTCGACATGTTCACCAACCTGCTGTTCAATCCGGCGCTCCACCGGGCGAACGACAACTTCTGGAACAACGCGCCCGTCCACGGCAAGGGCCTGCAGGAGTGGTACACCGGCGCGTGGGTGCACGTCGCGAAGAAGTTCCGGAACGACCCGGCGGTCCTCGGCTACGACCTGTGGAACGAGCCGTGGCCAGGAAGCGCCTGGCCCACCTGCGCGCCTCCGTTCGGCTGCAAGGACTTCGACTCCAAGAAGCTCGCGCCCTTCTTCACCAAGATGATCCGCGCCATCCACGCCGTGGACCCCAAGCATCTGACGTTCTACGAGCCGAACCTCGTCGCGACGTTCGGCCCGCCCATCCACCTGGGCAAGCCAGGCGACAAGCAGAGCGGCATGTCGTTCCACGCCTACTGCCCGGATCTCACGGGCCGGGAACTGCCCGCCTGGATGTACGCCGTCTGCGACGCGGTCCAGAAGGTCGTCTTCCACCAGGCCGAGGCCCAGTCCAAGCGCACCGGCGACGCGCTCGTCCTGTCCGAGTTCGGCTCGACCCCGTATCCCCGGGAACTCTCCTACGTCGTCCGTCTCGCCGATAGCCACCAGCTCTCGTGGATGGAGTGGACGTACTGCCGCTGCAAGGACCCGACGGAGGCGGGGATCATCGAGGGTCTTGTCTACGACCTCACCAAGCCCCGCGGCGGCGCCAACATCAACACCACCGCCTTGAACGCCCTGGAGGAGCCCTATCCCCAGGCCGTCGCGGGCACTCCGCAGAGCTACGGCTTCGACCCGCAGACCAAGACCTTCTCGCTGGTCTACACACCCAAGGGCCGCGCCAACACCATCGTCTTCACGTCCCCGATGAACTACCCCGGCGGCTATAGGGCCACAGTGAAGGGAGCGGACATCCTCTCCCGTCCCAACGCATCCACCCTCACGCTGAGGGCCAAGCCGGGCGCGACCTCCGTCAAGCTGACTTTGACGCCTGCGTAGCGAGCTGCTCGTCCGCCAACTGCGCCAGCACGCGATAGGTGTTGGCGCCGCCGTACCGGCGGATGAGCGGATAGGCGAGCTGGTCGACGGCTGCGGCCGCCGCCGCCAAGGGCAGCCCGGCGGCGGTCACGGCGACCCGTGCGGCGATGCGCCGGCGCCGTCGGCCCGGGTCGTTCCAGGGCCGGTCGGGGTGCGGCGGGCTGAGCCGGTTGAGCAGGAGCGTGACGACCATGAGCAGGTCGAGCTCCTGGTGGGCGGCTCCCCGATCCACTGCCACGACGCGGAATCCGCGGGCTGCCAGCGCCGTGGTCAGGTTGGCCAGGGGGATGAGGTGCAGGTGCTGGGGCTGGAACCAGTTGTGCCACCAGCGCCCGGCCAGCCGCGCGACAGGCGACGCGGGGTCGGGCACCTCGATGAGCAGGTGCCCGCCCAGCGGCAGGACGCGGGCGGCGGCAGAGAGCTCTGCGGCCGGATCGAGGGTGTGCTCCAGGTAGTGATGCATGCTCACGACGTCGTAGGTGCCGGACAGCTTGTCGGCCAGCTCGCGGAACTGACCGCGATGGGCGAGATCGACCCACCCGCGCCGTTCCGCTTCCAGGATGCTCGCCCCTGAGTCCAGCGCGTCGAAACGCGTGTCCGGCCAGATGTCGCGTGCCGCGTTGCAGAAGTGGCCGTGCCCTCCGCCGACATCGAGCCATGCCGCGGGTTTCGCGTGCCCGCGGACCATGCGCGCCCGTGCGCGATAGTGCGGCCACCCCAGGCGGAACCCGCGTTCGACCTCGGCCTCACCGATACCGTCGTAGTAGTCCTGGTAGTAGAAGCCCAGACCCTCTTCTGTCAGGCGCGGGTTCTGGAAGCTGTGCCCGCACGCGGCGCAGTGGTCGATCCGGAACGTTCCCGGCTTCCGCTGCTGGTAGTCCCCGCTGACGAGGCGCTTGCGCACGACGGTCGCACCGCACCAGGGGCAGTCCGGCCGAGGCTGCTCCACGAACCGCTCCACACCCTGGCGGACGCTGCTCTGATAGTGGGCGCGCAGACGCGGCAGGTCGGTGTTCGGCTCCTCGCGTGCCAGCGCCACCCGCAGCGTGCGCAACGGCGCGGCCAACGGCCGTCGCACTGCGAAACCGGCCAGGTTGTACGGACGAAGCGGCGTACGCGTCGTCGCCAGGAAGGGGTGGGCGCAGGAGGCGGCGACCACGGCCGAGCCCCACAATGGCCGCCGCGCCGAGAGCGCTCCCACAGTCGCCAGGCCGCCCAGGACCCCCGTCAGGTAGGAGGGCAGGTCCAACTGCCAGCGTCGGCGTAGGATGGCCCGGCGTTCGGCCGGGCCGAGGGCGGACGCCGGCAGGGCAGGCATCCACGGAACGACGGCGAGGTCCATGGTGACGGGGGCGTACTGCTTGAGCCGGACGGTCAGCTCGTCCATCTCGGCGGCGGACAGGCCCTCCAGCTTCGTCAGTTCGGCGCGCCTCAGCACGTCCGCGCTGACAACGAGCGCATGCCCCGCGCCTTCCCCGCGGGCGAGCCGCGCGGCGCGGAACGAGGCGGGGTCCAGCCGCCGCACCAGCTCCAGCGCCCGCGCCGCGTCCAGCCCTTCGGGCACGAGATCCAGCACGTCCAGGCCCTGGGCCGCGGCATGTGCGCTCGCCGCCCTGCGCGTTGCCGCGTCCAGCCGCACCCCTGCCGCCGTCACGAAGTGGTAGTCACCGGCGGTCTCGATGGCGGTGACGTCCAGATCGGCTGGGTCCGGAAGCACACGGAGCCGCGCGGCCCGCGACCGGCGCCAGATCCCGTCCGCGACGAGTGCGGCCGCCACCGACGCCGTCACCCAGGAGGACCTGGTCATCGCGCTCACACCCGCTTTGCGCCGAGCGCGCGCATCATGAGCGGCCACGCACGGTCGAGCTCCGGCTGCCAGTACTTCCAGTTGTGCCAGCCGTTCCCGTAGATGTGCGTGGTGGCCGGGATGCCGAGCTGCTTCAGCCGTGCCACGAAGTCGACGGTGGTGGCGCCCACGAGGAACTCGCCGAGCGCGCCCAGCACGTTCTGCCGGATCGGGGTCTCGAGCGGCTTGTCGTAGGGACCGGGCAGGCCGGTCGTTCCACTGGAGATGTAGAGACCGGTACCGCGCAGGCGTCCTGCGAGCTCGTACGGGTCGTGTGCCTTCCAGTTCTTCTCGTCCACCCCTGGGACGCCCCATACGCGGAACGGGTCGAAGCCAAAGGGAATGCCTTGAATCATCAGGATCGGCGGGATACCCGGCTTCGTCAGGTGCAGGATGCCGCTGAAGCTGACCGCGTACTTGAACATCCCTGGATGACGGGCCGCGTACGCCACCGCGCCCTGGCCGCCCGAGGAAACGCCTAGCGCGGCGCGCCTGACGCCCGCACGGTAGTTGCGCTCCAGGAGTTGCAGCACTTCAGTGGTGTGGAACGTCTCCCATTTGGGCGTCCCGCCCTTGCCGTAGTTCCACCAGTTGGCGGAGCCGCCGTTCTTACCGCCCGACGGCATGACCACGAGGACGTCCCACCGCGCGGCGAGCTTCGCCAGTTGGCTGCCCTTCACCCACGACAGGTAGTCGTCGTTGCCGCCCTGGTAGGCGTACACGACCGGCCAGGTGCGCTTGGCGCGGCGCGACCAGCCCTTGGGCACCAGCACCCGGATCATCTCCGCCGTGCCGATCGCCGGGGTCCGCACCGTCAGGTCCACCGTCGAGGCGTTGACCCACTTCTCTGAGACGATCTTCGCCCCGCTGTCGGCGGGCACCCGCGCGGCGACAGGCGCGGCCCCGGGCGACGCACTGGCCGCGCTCGCACCGGCCGCGCTCGCACCGGCCGGGTTCGGTGCCACCCCCGACATCCCGGCGGCCAGCACGATGACGAACGACCCGCGGGTCACCCGCCGTAGGAACAATGAGCCGTGACGCATCGACGCCCCCTCTGCGAAAGGTGCCCCCTTCCATGCCGCACCGCGCGGCAGGCCCCTGGGGACGGTCGTGACGGTACGCCGCGAACGCCCCCGGAGGGCAGAGAGATCGTGCGTGAGTCCGGCCCGAGATTTCAGCCGAAGATGACAAGAAAACAGCAGGTCACATCTTATAGTGCCACCAGATACTGGCAGAGTTGCCGGGCGCTGGCGGAGTGTGATCGGGCCTGGGCCCGATCACGATCGTTCAGACGACGACGACCTCCAGCGTGCGGGGACCGTGCACGCCCTCGACCCGGTCGAGCTCGATGTCACTGGTCGCCGACGGCCCGCTGATCCAGGTCAGCGGGCGGGACGCGTCGAGCCGGGCGAGCGCCTCGGGCACCGTCCGGACGATCTGGCCGAGCCGCACCACGCACAGATGATGGTCGGGCACCAGCGTCAGAGCGCGCCGCCCCTGATCGGCCGACCCGTCCAGGACGATGGTCCCGGTCTCGGCGATCGCCAGCGCGCAGCCTGTCACCACCCCGTCCAGGGCGTCGAGCTCGGCGGCCGACAACACCGGATCGTCCTTGACCGCCTCAACTCCCGCCAGCCACTGCTCCGGCACGCCGGATGGCGCGGCGATACGCCCGCCCCGTGCCGCCAGCAGCCGAGCCACCAGCGCGTCCCCAGCGTCCGACGTGTCTGCGGAGGCTCGGTGTACGACCGCCTTGTAGTCCACCAGGCGGTCGATCAGGAGCTCGACGATGTCCGTTCCGGAACGGGTCCGCTGATAGTCGCGGGGCACAGCTACGTCCTGGGGACGCTCAGCTGCGGGCACATCCGCCAGTGCCGCCCTTACCTTCGCCAGGATCTGCTCCCGCGTGCTCATCGGTTCCGCTCCCACCACTCACGGAACGACTCCGGCGGCGGTGCCGGTATGTCCCTGGTGTCCGTCCAGCCCGCCAGCGGCCCGGGCAGGCGCCGCGGTGTCAGCCGGCGGAAGCGCCCGGCGGCTCGCTGTCCCGCCTTCAGCAAACCTGGCGACTGCAGAACGCGGCGTGCCCCGGCCATGGCCAGCCGCTCACCACGGTGCCCCTTGCCGGCGGCGACCTTGGCGCGCAGGTCAAGCAGCACCTCAGGAATGTTGATTTCTACCGGGCAGACGTCATAACACGCGCCGCACAACGTCGAGGCGTACGGCAGTGACTTGTCCAGCTCCGACGACATGCCGCGCAGTTGCGGAGTCAGGATGGCACCGATCGGCCCTGGATAGACCGATCCGTAGGCGTGGCCCCCGGCCCGTTCGTACACCGGGCACACGTTCAGGCAGGCGGAGCAGCGGATGCAGCGCAGCGCCTGCCGCCCCACCTGGTCGGCCAGGACGTCGGTCCGGCCGTTGTCCAGGAGCACCAGGTGGAATTCCTGGCCCTCCACTGCGCCGGTCCACATCGACGTGTACGGGTTCATACGTTCGCCGGTCGATGAACGAGGCAGTGTCTGCATGAAGACTTCGAGGTCCTGCCAGGTAGGCACGAGCTTCTCTATGCCCACCACGGAGATCAGTGTCTCGGGCAGCGTGAGGCACATCCGCCCGTTGCCCTCCGACTCCAGAACCACCAGGGTCCCTGTTTCGGCGACCGCGAAGTTCGCGCCCGAGATCCCGACCTTGGCGGCCAGGAACCGTTCCCGCAGGTGGAGCCGGGCGGCCTCGGCCAGCGCGGGCGGATCGTCCGCCAGGTCGGCGGGTGCCGGCCGCCCCCATTCCGACATGGAGCGCCGGAAGATCTCGCGGATCTCGGCACGGTTGCGGTGGATCGCCGGGACGAGGATGTGGGACGGCCGGTCGTCGCCCAGCTGCACGATCAGCTCGGCGAGGTCGGTCTCGTACGCGGTGATCCCGGACTCGGCCAGTGCCTCGTTGAGCCCGATCTCCTGCGTCGCCATCGACTTGACCTTGACGACCTCGGTCTCACCTGTGGCTTTCACGAGCCTTGTGACGATCCGGTTGGCCTCGGCGGCGTCAGCGGCCCAGTGCACGTGCCCGCCCGCCTTGACGACGGCGGCTTCGAGCTGTTCGAGGTAGACGTCCAGATGACGAAGCACCTGGTTCTTGATGGCGGCGCCTGCCGCGCGTAGCTCCATCCAGTCCGGCTGCTCGCCCACAACAGCGGCCCGCTTGCCACGGATAGTGTGCGTGGCCTTGTGCAGGTTGTGCCTGAGCTGCGAATCACCGACCGCCTTGGCCGAGGCAGCGGGAAACGCGGGCATCCCGACGAACGTTCCGGACACGCCTGTCATGCGGGCTCCTCCTCTGTAGAGGCGAGGATTTGCGCCAGGTGCATGGTGCGCACTCCGGCACGCTGCCGCCGCATCGTCCCGCCGATGTGCATCAGGCAGGAGTTGTCGGCCGCGCACAACACTTCGGCCCCCGTGTCGAGAACGTTCCGCACCTTGTCAGTGCACATGGCCGCCGACACCGCCGGGTTCTTGACCGAGAACGTGCCACCGAATCCGCAGCACTCCTCTGCACCGCCCAGCGGCAGCAGCTTGAGCCCGCGCACCGCCGACAACAGCTTCTCCGGCCTAGACCCCACCCTCAGCGAACGCAACGAATGACAGGTCGGGTGGTAGGTCACGGTGTGCGGGAAGTAGGCCCCCACGTCCACGACCTCCAGCACGTCGACCAGGAACTCCGACAGCTCGTACACCCCGGACGGAGGCTCGACCCCCAGCGACGGATACCACTCCCGCACCATGGCGGCGCAGGAGCCGGACGGCATCACGACCGCGTCATATCCGCTGAAGATCTCGCCCACGCGGCGTGCCAGCGGCTCGGCATCGGCCCGGTAGCCGGTGTTGAAGTGCATCTGACCGCAGCACGTCTGCGCCGACGGGAACTCCACGGTGCAGCCGAGCCGTTCCAGCAGCCGGACGGTGGCCCGCCCGGTGCCAGGGAACAGCGTGTCGTTGACGCAGGTCACGAACAGCGCGACGCGCAACGTCACCCTTCCTTCACCCCCCGATCCCGTACACACGGCTGGCCGTGCCACCGAAGACCTCGTCGCGCTCCGTTTCGCTCAGCCCGTCCAGAGCGGCCTCTGCCAGCTCCAGCACCTGGTCGTACGAGGCAGCCAGCGTGCAGACGGGCCAGTCCGACCCGTACATCACCCGCCTTGGCCCGAACGCGTCCACCACGTGCCGGGCATACGGCAGGACGTCCGCGCTCTTCCAGCCCGACGCGGCTTCGGTGACCAGGCCGGACAGCTTGACGGTGACGTTGGGCAGCCCGGCCATCGCCATGATCCATGATGCCCACGGTTCCCACGCCTCACCGGCGATGTCCGGCTTGCCCGCGTGGTCGAGGACGAACGACACCTCCGGCAGTGCTTCTGCGACCGCCAGCGCCGCGTCCGCCTGCGGAGGCTTGACGAGCAGGTCGTAGACCAGCCCGGCCTCTCCCACGGTCCGCAGCCCGCGCCGCACGTCAGGACGCGCCAGCCACTCCGGGTCTGGCTCGTCCTGCACCTGGTGCCTGATACCGACGAGCGGCCCGGACAGCGCCGCGATCGTGTCGGCCACGTCCGGTGTGGTGAGGTCGATCCAGCCGACCACACCCTCGATCGGCCTGGCGTCTGCGACGGCCAGCAGTTCGCGGGTCTCGTCCAAGCTGTGCAGTGCCTGGACGACGATCGACCCGGTCACGCCGAGGGGCTTCGCCACTTCGGTATAGCGCTCGATGTCGAACCGGCCCCGGAGCGGGTCCGCCCAGGGGCCGTCCATCCACCCGTACTCCCGGACGGCGGTGTCCCACAGGTGCTGGTGCGCGTCGATCATCACCGATCTCCTCGCGACGGAACGGGAACGTCGGCGGCCAGCAGACCACCATCGCGCAGGTCCGTCCAGAGGTCCTCGGGAACGTCCCGTTCGAACAATGCCGCGTTGTCCTCCGCCTCGGCGGGCGTACGACAGCCCGTGAGCACGCTCGCCACAGCGGTATGCCCGAACGGGAAGCGCATCGCCGCCGCCCGCAAGGGCACCTCGTGCCTATCGCAGACGACCCGTAGCCGCTCCACGCGCTCCAGCAGTTCCGCAGGGGCGGCGGTGTAGTTGTAGGTCGTTCCACCTGCCAGCAGGCCCGAGTTGTAGACCCCACCGATGACCACGGACGTGCCACGCTCAGCACACGCGGGCAGCAGTTCGCTCAGCGCCGACTGGTCCAGCAACGTGTAGCGACCCGCGCACAGCACCACGTCCAGATCCAGCCGCTGGACGAAGCGGGTCAGCATCTCCGCCTGGTTCATGCCGGCGCCGATGGCACCGACGATCCCCTCGTCCCTCAGCGCCGCCAGCGCCGGATACGCCTCGGCATAGACCTCGTCCTCGTGCTCGTCCGGGTCGTGGAGAAGGACCACGTCCACCCGGTCGAGCCCCAGCCGTTCGAGAGACGACTCCAGCGACCGGCGCACGCCGTCGCCGCTGAAGTCCCACTCCCGCTTGACCGGGGGCTCGTCCACGAAACCCTGGTCGTCGGGCTCCTCGCCCGGCCGGCGCGGCCGCAGCAGCCGCCCGGCCTTGGTCGAGATGGTGAACGAGTCGCGCGGGACGCCCTCCAGCGCCTCACCGATCAGCCGCTCGGCGGTGCCCGCGCCGTAGTGGGGAGCGGTGTCGAGATAGCGCATCCCGAGCTCAAGGGCCCGCCGCACCGTCTCCACGCCCTCGGGAACCGGCGCGTAGAGCCCCCCGATGGCCGCGCTGCCGAACGACAGCGCGGTCACCGGTACGTCCGACCGCCCGAGCAGCCGCCGCTCCCCGACCTTCATGGAGGTCACTCCTGCGCCTGGCCCGAGGTCACCCTGGAGACGACCAGCGCGAACAGGATGATCGCGCCGTAGATGGCCTGCTTCCAGAACGACGCGACCTGCGCCAGCGTCAGCAGGTTGTCGACCACGCCGAGCAGCAGCACGCCGGTGATGGCGCCGGTCATGGTGCCCTTGCCGCCGTTCATCGAGATCCCGCCGATGACGGCCGCGGCCATCACCGTGAAGATCATGTTCTGGCCCTGGTTGGCGTTGATGGCGCCCACGTAGCCGGTGAGGCAGAGCCCCGCCGCGGCGGCGAGCACGCCCGCGACCACGTACACGGCCCAGGTCACCCGTTCCACCCGGATGCCGGCCGCGCGGGCCGCCTCCGGGTTGCCGCCGATCGCGTACAGCGCCCGGCCGAGCCGGTGGTAGCGCAGCACGAACCCCGCCACGGCGAAGCACACCGCCGCCAGCCACACCGACAGCGGCAGCTTGATGAACGTGGTCGTGGCAACGGAGAAGAACGGCTCGGGCATGTCGAACAGTGTCTTGCCCTCCGTGGCGCCCGTCAGCAGGCCGCGCAGCACGATGAGCATGGCCAGCGACACGATGAACGCGTTGAGCCGGAGCTTCACCGACAGGAACCCGTTGAACGCGCCGATCGCCCCGCCCACCACGAAGATCGCCAGGATCCCCAGGAACGTGGGCCACTCCGTCCCGAAGCCCGCCGACGCCGCCGGGATCACCAGCAGCGCCCCGAGGCCCGGGGCGATGCCGACCGTCGACTCCAGCGACAGGTCGATCTTGCCGGTGATGAGGATCAGCGACTCGGCGAGCACCACCAGCGCGAGCGCGGCGGAGGCGCCCAGGATGCTGATGATGTTGCGTTCGGTCAGGAAGCTGTCGTTGACGACGGCGCCCAGCACGACCAGCGCGATCAGCGCGGGCACCAGCGTGAACTCGCGCATCCGGCGCAGCACCGCGCCCGCCCCGGCCGCGCCGCCGGCGGCCTTCGCCGCGCGGCCGCCACCGCCGCCGCTGCCGCCGCCCCGCGGCTCCGCCACGGTCTGACTCATGAGGACACTCCCTCGATCGATGCCACGAGCTCGTGGTCGTTCCATCCGGCCGCGTGCTCGGCGGTGATCCGGCCGTGCAGGAACACCAGCACCCGGTCGCAGGGCCGCAGGTCGTCCAGCTCGTCGGAGATGATGATCACGGAGGTGCCGCGCTCGCGGATCTCGTCGACGAGGGCGAGCAGCGCCTCCTTGGACTTCACGTCGACCCCGGCGGTCGGGTTGATGAGGACCAGCAGGTTCGGCTCGACGGCCAGCGCGCGGGCCATGACGACCTTCTGCTGGTTGCCGCCGGACAGCCCGTTCACCGGCTGGTCCGGGCCCTGCGTCTTGATGTCGAGCTCGCCGATGGACGCGGTCGCGGCGGCGCGCTGCCGCCGCGGCGTGATGATCCCGAACGGCCCGAGCCGCCCGGAGATCGTCATGGTCGCGTTCTCGCCGACCGACAGCTCCGAGACCAGCCCCTGGGCGTGCCGGTCGCGCGGGACGAACCCGATCCCGGCCGCCATCGCCTTCTTCACGTCCCCGAACGGCAGCGGTTCGCCGTCCAGAGTCGCGGTCCCGGCGTGCGGCTTGCGCAGGCCGACCAGCGTCTCGGCCAGCTCGATCTTGCCGCTGGCACTGGACCCGGCCACGCCGATCACCTCGCCGCGGCGCACCTCCAGCGAGATGTCCGAGAACGCGCCGTCCGACAGGCCGTCCACCGCCAGCCGCACGTCGGCCGTCACCGGCTCGCGGTGCCCGGTGCTGCGGCCCAGGTCGGCCGCCTCCCCGGTCATCGCCTCGACCAGCGCGGCGCGCGGCAGGTCGGCCACCGGCTCGGTGGCGATCCAGCGGGCGTCGCGGAAGACGGTGACGGTCTGGCAGACCTCGTACACCTCTTGCAGGTGATGGGAGATGAACAGGAACGTCACCCCCGACTCCTGCAACGACCTCATGCGCGTGAAGAGCCGTTCGATCTCGGCGTTGTCGAGCTGGGCGGTCGGCTCGTCGAGGATGATGAACCGCGCCCCGAACGACAGCGCCCGCGCGATCTCCACGAACTGCCGGTCCTGCACGTTCAGCTCGCGGGCCGGGATCGCCGGGTCGACCTGGACGTCCCAGGTCTCCAGCAGTTCGGCGGCCTCCCGCCGCATCCGCTTCCAGCCGATCACCCCGCGCGTGCCGGGCTGGCGGTTGATGAAGAGGTTCTCCGCGACCGTCAGCTCGGGGATGATCGTCGACTTCTGGTAGACGCAGGCCACCTTGGCCCGCCAGCCGTCGCGGTCGCCCGGCGCGGGCGCGGGCGCGCCGTCGAAGCGCACCTGCCCACCGTCCGGCGGGAAGATGCCGGTCAGGATGTTGACCAGCGTCGACTTGCCCGCGCCGTTGCGGCCGACCAGCGCGTGCGACTCGCCGGGCACCACGGTGAGCTGCGCGTCGGCCAGCGCCACCGTGGACCCGAACCGCTTGCTCACGCCGAGGGCCTCGGCCAGCGGCTTCGCTCCGGTCATCTGCTCACCTCGGTCATGTACTCACCTCGGTCATGTGCCCACCGCTCACTTGTCCAGCGCTCACTTGCCCACCGTGTTGCCCCACAGCGCCTTGTCGTCGACGTTCTCCTTGGTGACGAGCGGCGCCGGCAGCTGGTCCTCCAGCAGACCGCTGGGGAGCTTCACGATCTCGCTGCCGTGGTCGGTCTTGCCGGGCTGGAAGGTCTTCCCCTCCATCGCGGCCTTGATGTAGTAGAGACCCCACTTGGCGTAGGCGTCGGCAGGCTGCGACACGGTCGCGTCGATCTCACCCTTGCGGATGGCGTCGAACTCCTGGGGGATGCCGTCGTTCGACACGATCGAGATGTGCTTGGGGTCGCCCGCCTTGAAGAGCATGTTCTTGCTCTTGAGCGCCTGGAGGGTCGGCGCGAGGTAGACGCCGCCCGCCTGCATGTAGATGCCCTTGAGGTCCTGGTTGGCGTTGAGCAGGCTGTCCAGGCCGGACGCGGCCTTCTCGGCCTTCCATTCCGCCGGGATCTCCAGCACCTTGATCTGCGGGTAGGTGCTCTTCATGCAGTCGCGGAACGCCGTCGACCGGTCGCGGCCGTTCACCGAGGCCAGGTCGCCCTGGATCTGCACGACCTTGCCGGACTTGATCTTGTCGCCGAGGTACTTGCATGCCTTCTGCCCGTACGCGACGTTGTTGGCGCGGACGACCATCGCGACCTTGCCCTTGTCCGGCGCGACGTCCACCGCCACCACCGGCACGCCCTTGCGCTCGGCCTGGTTGAGCCCGGCCACGATCGCGGCGCTGTCGAGCGGAGCGATGACGAGCCCGCGCACGTTCTGGTTGAGCAGGTTGTTGATGTCGGTGATCTGCTGCGTCGGGTCGGAGTTGGAGTTGACCGTCGGCAGGATGTCGACGCCCTCCTGCTTGGCCATCTGCGGTACGTAGTTGTTGTACGACTGCCAGAACGGCGAGGTCAGCAGCGGCAGGCCGACGCCCACCTTGCCGCCCTTGGCGTCCCCGGCCTTGGCGCCGCCACCGCCGGTGTCCGACGTGCTGCCGCAGCCGGCGAGCAGGACGATGGACAGCGTCGCCGCGGCCCCGGCCAGGATCTTGGTGCGGATCATCGTTGACTCCTCCTCGGAAGGTACTTCAGTTACGGGGCCGAAGCCGTAGTCCCTGCATGCCGCCGTCGACGGCGAGATCGATGCCTGTGGTGGCGCTCGCCAAGGGGCTGGCGAGGTAGGCGATCGCCGCGGCGACCTCCTCGGGCGACACCAGCCGCCCGCTGGGCTGGCGGGCCTCCAGCGCGGCGCGTTCCGCCTCCGGGTCGGCGGCCTTGGCCAGCAGACGGCCGATCCAGGGGGTGTCGGCCGTGCCGGGGTTGACGCAGTTGACGCGGATGCCCTCGCGCAAGTGGTCGGCGGCCATGGCCAGGGTCAGCGACAGCACCGCGCCCTTGGTCGCCGAGTAGAGGGCACGTTCTGGCAGGCCCGCCGTTGCCGCGATCGAGCAGGTGTTGACGATCGCCGCGTTCTCTGACTCGCGCAGGTAGGGCAGCGCGGCCCGGCTGACCCGGACCATGCCGACGACGTTGACGTCGTAGACGCGATGCCATTCGTCGTCGTCATTGGCCTCGATCGTGCCCTGCGCGCCGATCCCGGCGTTGTTGACCACGACGTCCAGGCCGCCCAGGTGCTCTGCCGCGTCCCGTACCGCCACGCGGACCGAGGCGTCGTCGGTGACGTCCGCCTTGACCGAGTGGAACGGATCGGGCGCCTCGTTCACGTCCAGGCAGACCACGGCCGCGCCCCGCTCTGCCAGCAGCGTGGCGGTGGCGAGGCCGATGCCCGACGCGCCACCGGTGACCAGGGCCCTGATCCCGTCGAACTCTCTTCGGCTCGGCTCCATCAGCTCCTCCAGATCTCGCCGTCGGGGTGGGCATAGGCGGCGAGACTCGCCGCCTTCATCTGGGTGGACATGCCCGGCACCGCCGGCGCCAGGTAGTGGCCGCGGGAGATCCGCACCGGGTCCTCGAAGTGCTCGTGCAGGTGGTCGACGTACTCGATCACCCGGTTCTCGGTGCTGCCGCTGACCGCGACGTAGTCGAACATCGACAGGTGCTGGACGGCCTCGCACAGCCCGACGCCGCCCGCGTGCGGGCAGACCGGGACGCCGTAGGCGGCCGCCAGCAGCAGGATCGCCACGTTCTCGGTGACGCCCGCGACGCGGCAGGCGTCGATCTGCAGCACGTCGATCGCCTCGGCCTGGAGCATCTGCTTGACCATGACCCGGTTGGCGATGTGCTCGCCCGTCGCGACCTTGACCGGCGCCACGCCGCGCCGGATGGCCGCGTGCCCGAGGACGTCGTCGGGGCTGGTCGGCTCCTCGATCCAGTACGGGTCGAACGGCTTCAGCGCCTCCATCCACTCGATGGCGGGCGCGACGTCCCAGCGCTGGTTGGCGTCCACCGCGATCCGCACGTCCGGGCCGACCGCCTCGCGAGCCAGCCGCATGCGCCGCACGTCGTCGGCCAGGTCGGCGCCGACCTTCAGCTTGATCTGGGTGAAGCCGTCGGCGACGGCCTCACGGGCGAGCTTGCCGAGCTTGTCGTCGGTATAGCCGAGCCAGCCGGGCGTGGTCGTGTACGCGGGATAACCGCGTTCGAGCAACTCGGCGGTGCGGACGGCGCGGCCCGGAGCGGCATCCTGGAGGATTTCGAGCGCCCGGGCAGGGGTGAGCGCGTCGGTGAGGTAACGCCAGTCTGCGAGATCGACGACCTGCTCTGGCGTCATCTCCGCGAGCAGCCGCCAGACGGGCTTGCCCACGACCTTGCCCGCCAGGTCGAACGCGGCGTTGATGATCGCCGCGGCGGCCATGTGGACCGCGCCCTTCTCTGGGCCGAGCCAGCGCAACTGTGAGTCGTGCAGGAGGCGCCGGGCGAAGCCGCCGAGGTCACGCAGGTCCACCTCGGTGTTCTCGACCAGCGGCGCGAACGCCTCGATCGCCGCGACGCAGACCTCGTTGCCGCGCCCGATGGTGAAGCAGAAACCGTGACCCTCCAGGCCCTCGTCGGTCCGGAGGACGACGTAGGCGGCGGAGTAGTCGGGATCGGGATTCATCGCGTCCGAGCCGTCCAGCTCCCGGGAGGTCGGGAAGCGGACGTCGTGCGCGGCCAGCGAGACCACCTTCACCGGACCACCTGCTTCTGGCGGCCCAGCCCGTCGATCTCCAGCTCCACCACGTCGCCCGCGCGCAGGAAGGGCTCGCCGGGGCGGCCGAGGGCCACGCCCGCCGGCGTGCCGGTGTTGATGACGTCGCCGGGGTCCAGCACCATGAACTGGCTCAGGTACCAGATCACATGGTCGATGCCGAAGACCATGTTCTTGGTGGAGCCGTCCTGGCGGAGCTCACCGTTCACCCAGAGGCGCAGGGCGAGATCCTGCGGGTCGGGTACTTCGTCGGCGGTGACGAGATAGGGCCCGAACGGGTTGAACGTCTCGCACGACTTGCCCTTGTCCCACGTTCCGCCGCGTTCGAGCTGGAACTCGCGTTCGGAGACGTCGTTGCTGATGGCGTAACCGGCGATGAGCCCGCGCGCCTGCTCGGGCGAGTCCAGGTAGCGGGCCCGGCCGCCGAGGACGACCGCCAGCTCCACCTCGTAGTCGGTCTTGACGCTGCCGCGCGGGATCAGGACGTCGTCATGCGGTCCGACCACCGTGTTGGACGCCTTCATGAACAGGACCGGCTCGGCCGGGAGCTCGGCGCCCGTCTCCTCGGCGTGGTCACGGTAGTTGAGGCCGATGCAGACGACCTTCCCCGGCCGCGCGATGGGGGCGCCGATCCGCTCGGCGGCCTCCAGCGCGGGTAGATCGCCTGCGGCGAGGGCCCGCCGCGCACGATCCATGCCTTCGCCGAGGAACGCGCCGTCGATCTCGGCGGTGACCCCCGACAGGTCCCGCGGCGTGCCGTCCTCGTCCAGGACCGCGGGCCGCTCGGCGCCCGCCGGTCCCACGCGCAGCAGCTTCACGAAGCCGTCCCCCTCACGTTCTCGTCCGATCTCCTGAAGTGATCGGACCACTCATGGACTCATCAGACCACTTTCCCCCCATATCCTGGCAAGAGCTCGAAACAAAGTCGTTACTTATGAGGATTGGTCAGACCATGCCCGTTGATGTCAGGATGGCCGCGTGACCGACGACAGCACCCCCCGGATCACCGTCACGGAGCGGGCGATCGCCCAGATCAAGGCGAAGCTCGCCTCCGGCGAGCTGATCCCGGGGCAGCGGCTGCCCACCGAACGGGACCTCGCCGCCGAGCTCGGCCTCTCGCGCAGCTCCATGCGCGAGGCCATCCGCGCGCTCACCGTGCTGGGCGTCCTGGAGGCCAGGCACGGCGCGGGCGTCTACGTCACACAGCTGGAACCAAGCGACCTGCTGGAGACCTTCGGCGCGGTCGCGGAGATCTCACGTGGTGAGACGCTGCTGCATCTGGTGCAGGTCCGCAAGATCCTTGAGCCGGCCGCAGCGGCCACCGCCGCCGCCCGCATCACCGAGGAGGGCCTGGCGCTGCTGCGCGCCGAGATGCGCGCGATGGAACGCGGCACGACCTCCGAAGAGATCGTCGGGCACGACCTGGAGTTCCACCGGCTCATCACCGAGGCGGCCGGCAACCCGGTGCTCGCCGCGATACTCGGCGGGCTCAACAGCCGCACGTTCCGGGCCCGCGTCTGGCGCGGCTACCAGGAGGAGAACGTCTTCGCCCGGACGTTCTCCGAGCACGAGGCGATCTACCGGGCGCTCGCCGAGCGCGACCCCGAGTCCGCCCGCATCGCCGCCGCCGTGCACATCGGCGCGGTCGAGGGCTGGGCCCGCGACCAGGCCGGCGACGGCCTGGCCCCGGCGGAGGGCACCGTTCGAGACGGTTCGTAACGCAAGGTAGCCTGCCCAGGGAAGATCACTGATCAGGCGCGGAGGATCACGTCTGCGTATGGGGCGGGCAGCGGAACGGGTGCGGCGCACCTTCCAGGTTCTGATGGACGGGGCTCCGGCGGAGCCCCCCGAGGACGAGCCGGGCGAGCTGGTCGATCCGCGGGCGATCGACCTCGTCCTGCGGGTCGGCGATCTGCTGCTGGCCAGCGGCGAGTCGACCGAACGCATCAACGAGGCGATGCTCAGCCTCGCGCAGGCCTTCGAGCTGCCGCGCTGCGAGGTCCAGGTGACCTTCACCTCTCTCCAGATCTCCGTGCATCCCGGCCTGGGCGCGGTGCCCGTCACCGCCGCCCGGACCGTCCGGCGCCGCACCCCCGCGTTCTGGCGCCTCGCCGAGTTGCACTCCCTCGTCCAGGAGTCCTCCATCGGCATGCTGGAGCTGGACGACGCGCACAAGAGGCTCGCCGAGATCAAGCACGGCCGCGCCCCGTACCCGCCCTGGCTCCTGGTCGTGTGCTTCGGGCTGATCGCCGCGTCCGCTGCCGTTCTGGTGGGCGGCGGGCCGCTGGTCGCGAGCACCGCGTTCGTCGCGACGCTGCTCGGCGACCGCACCGCCGCCGCGCTGGCCCGGCGCGGGGTCGCGGAGTTCTTCCAGCTCTCGGTGGCCTCGGCGATCGCGGCGGGCGCCGCCGTGCTGGTGATCGCGCTGGGCAACCCCAACCGGGCCTCGACGATCGTCACCGGCGCGATCCTCGCGCTGCTCCCCGGCCGCCCGCTCGTGGCGAGCATCCAGGACGGCATCACCGGCAACATGGTCAACGCCGGCGCCCGCCTGCTCGAGGTCTTCTTCCTGATCACCGCGATCGTGGCGGGCCTCGGCGTGATGGTCTACGCCGCGGTGCACTTCGGCGTCGACATCGACGTCCAGCACCTGCCCGACTTCCCGGCGTTCCTTTCTCCGGTCGCGATCCTGGCGGCGGCGGCGGTCGCGGTGACGTTCGCGGTCTGCCTGGTCGTTCCGCGGTCGGTCCTGATACCCGCCGCCGTCGGAGGCGGGCTGATCTGGGTCCTGTACGTCACGCTCCTGGGCTGGGGCGTCAAGCCGGTCCTCGCCTCGGCCATCTCCGCCATGGTGATCGGCACGCTGGGCAACCTCTACGCCGCGCGCCGCCACGCCCCCGCCCTGCCCTACGTCGTCCCTGCCATCTCGCCGCTCCTTCCTGGAACGCTCCTATATCGCGGCATGGTCGAGATCAACACCGGCTCGCCCGAGAACGGCATGCTCAGCCTGGTCGCGGCTCTCTCCGTCGGTCTCGCGCTCGGCGCCGGCGTCCAGCTCGGCAGCGAACTCGTGCGAGCCTTCCAGCGCGTCGGCCTCAGCGCCTCGGGCCGCTGGGCCCGCCCGGCCGCCCGCCGCACCCGGGGCTTCTGACCTGCGCGCCCGCGACGCGCGAAGAAATGTCAGTGGCGCGGCCTAGATTCGCGGCATGTACCGACAGGGAGACATCCTCATCCTGCCCGTGCCTGAGGAAGCCGTTCCCCAGGCCGTACGCGCCCTCCCGCCCGCGCCGCGCGACGGCCGGGGCCGGATGGTCCTGGCCCTCGGCGAGGCCACGGGGCACGCGCACGCGCTCGTCGCCCAGGGCACGCTGCTGCGCGACCCCGACCCCCTGAAGGCCGACTACCTGCACCTGCCGTCCGGCGGGCGGCTGAGCCACGAGGAGCACGCCGCCATCAGCCTGCCCAAGGGCTGGTACCGGGTGATCCGCCAGCGCGAGTACGTGCCGGGCGCCGTCCGGGTCGTGGCCGACTGATGACCGCCACCGTGATCGGCACCGACTGGCAGGCGACGGCGTTCGCGACGGGTGCCACAGACCGCGAGCAGGCCGAGGCCGGTATCCGCGCCGCCTACCGGGCCGCCGATCTGCCCGAGCCCGAGCACTTCATCTGGGTCCCCTCCCCCATGGCCGGCGCCGTGACCGCCGCCGTCCTGACCGGCCACGCCGAGCCCCTGGAACACGCCGGCCTGACCGACGAGGTGGCCGCCGCCCGCACCACCCTCGCCGCCGCCGCCTCGGGAGACGCGCCTCTCGAAGCCGCCGCCCCTGGCGACGCGTCCGGCCACGCCATCTTTGGGAGCGCCGCCCCCACAGACACCGGCTCTGGGAGCGCCAGCTCCGCGAGTGTCGCCCCTACGGGCGCCACTCCTGCGGGCGTAGCTTCTGCCGCTGGCTTCCTTGCGGGTGTGGGGGCGGGCGGGTCTGTGCGTGAGGCCGTGCGGACGCGGCCTTGGGAGCGGGCTCGGGCTGAGGCCACCGCCGAGCTGGGGCCGCAGGGATGGGCACGTGCCTGGGCCGAGACCGGCGCGCCGCTCTGGTCGCAGGTCAACGATCTCGTGACGCGCGTCCGGCAGGCCGTGCGCGCGCCGGTCGACGAGGCCGCCGACGATTCGGCCGACCGGAAGGTCGCCGACGCCGTGGCGGTGCTGCGCGGTGCCTGCGTGGAGGCGGTGCTGGGCCAGCACGACGCGCCGTGGCTGGCGCTCTTCGACTCCCTCGATCGTCTCGACGGGCTGTCCGGCCTCGCGGCGGCCGCGCGGGCGGCGGGCTGGTGGTGGCCGTACGAGCGGGTCGCCATCGTCTCCGAACGCCCCGTCGAGCTGCACCGCGACGAGCCGGGCCGTCTTCACCGGGGCGACGGCCCGGCCCTCGCGTACGCCGACGGGTTCGCGCTGCACGCCTGGCGCGGCATGCCGATCCCGGCCGGCTTCATCGCCTCGCTGGGCGGGCTCGACCCCGCCCGTATCGACGCGGAGGAGAACGCCGAGCTCCGCCGGGTGATGCTGGAGATCTTCGGCTACGACCGCTATCTCGCCGAGACCGGCGCCCGGCCCGTGCACAAGGACGAGACCGGGGTGCTGTGGCGCATCGACCTGGCGGGCGACGAGCCCGTGGCCATGGTCGAGGTGGTCAACTCCACCCCCGAGCCGGACGGCACGTACCGCACCTACTACCTGCGCGTCCCGCCCGCCACCCGCACCGCCCGCGAGGGCGTCGCCTGGACGTTCGGCGTGACCGAGGCCGACTACCGCCCCGAGCAGGAGACCTGACCCGAGCGGCATCGCCGCAGGGCAGGAGACCTGCCACAGAGCCGGTGCCCGTCGGTGGCCCCTTCCCCGCTACCGACGGGCACCTGTCATCCGCCCGCCCCGGCTAGTTCGCGCCGGGAGCCGTGGCGGTGTAGCCCGTGCCCGTCACCAGGAAGTAGGTGCTGGGACGCCCGTCCGGACCACCCGGCATCTCTTCCGCGAGGGGAAGGCCCCCACGGAGATCGATGATGAGCTTGTACTGGCCGGGCCCGACGCCCTCGGCGCCGGCCCGGGTGAGTCCCTGGCCGCGCCGGCCGCGGGCATCGGCCACCTCGCCGAGCGACCGGACGTCCGGCAGGTCGGCCAGGACCCGGTAGCAGGCGGCGCGCACCTGCGGGCTCACCGGCCCGCCCGGGTGGAAGAGCACGTCCGAGGCGGCGGCCCACAGCTGGGCCGAGTCGCCCTCCACCGGTCCGGCCAGGCCGCCCGACCGGGTCCAGGCGAGCAGTTGGCGCCGCAGCTCCGCGGGCTTGGCCGACAGCTTCGCGGGGTCGAGCCCGGACTCCGTTTCCCCGACCTTCGGCCCCCGGGCATGTCCGTGTACTCGCTGCTGTCCTTGTCCCCGGCGCTGGTGCACGATGTAGGGCCGCTTCTTCGTGCCCACCCGGTGCCACGAGCCTTCCTCCACCTCGAACCGCAGGTAGCGGCCGGTAGATGGGGCCGCCTCGCTCTTGGCGGCGGCGGCGAGCAGGATCCGGCGGGCCGGGGTGTCCTGCGGGGCTCGGCACGGACGTGGTGTCGTTCCCGGCGATCACGACCGCCGCGGTGACCGCCGCCGCGGTCGAAGGCGGCCCGGCGCCGGAAGGCGATCAGGAAGGTCTCGGCAGCGAGGTCGTCGGCGGTCTCGCAGCCGAGCCGCCCGGCCAGGTAGCGATGGATGTCGGTGAAGTAGCGGTCGTAGAGCCGCGCGAACCGCTCGGGATCGCGCAGCGACTCCGCGACGAGGGAGGCGTCGTCGCGGGCCTGGGGAGGAGCTTTCATGAGTTCCTTTCGGGTCGCGGTCACCCCGTTGTTGGCCGCGGGCCCGATCGTGTTCACGGCCGCCACGCTAGGCGATCATGACCCCTGATCCTCCGCGCAGAGGGCGTCGCTGGCGCGGTGCTCGCCTTGCTGGCGCGGGATTCCGGCGATCTTGAGGCCGGTGAAGTCCGGGCCGAGCACCACGTCCACCGTGCCGCTGGGCACGGAGGCCGACGCGACGGGCTTGGCTCCGGGGATCAGTGCGGCGATGGCCTTGGCCTGGGCGGCGCCGCCCTTGCCGTACCGGATCTGGGTCTTGGCCGCGGGGCTGCGCAGGTTGCCGACCTTGGTGACCTTGAAGCCGCGCTCCGTCAGGGTCGCGGCCGCCAGGCGTGCCTGGCCTTCGGCGCCGGAGCCGTTCAGGACCCGGATCGCGGCCTGGATGGGCGGCGGCGGGGCCGGTTCGGTGATCTTCTCGTCGTTGCGGACGGCGTTCAGGAATCGCGTCGCGGCGGGCTGCGCGAGCTGGCGGCGGTTCCGGTCCGGGGCGTACGGCTCGTCAGGGACGGTCAGGAAGCGCACCCTGCCCGCGGTCAAGTCGCGCATGCCCTGCGCGATCTTCAGCATGCGGGACACGGTGAGCTCGCGGTCGGTGGTGAGCGACCTGGCCGAGGAGGTGAGCAGGGTGTTGAGCCTGCCCGGGTCGGTCAGCACGCCGCCGCTCATGGCCTGCTTGGCGAGCGAGCCGAGAAAGCGTTGCTGCCGCTGGATGCGCTGGGTGTCCGAGCCGTCGCCGATCTCCTTACGGGCCCGTACGTACGCCAGCGCCTGTTTGCCCTCGACCCGGTGCGGGCCCTTACCCAGGTTCAGCCCGGATTTCGGGTCGTTCACCGCCTCGTCCAGGCAGATCGGCACGCCGCCGACGGCGGAGGTGATCTTCTCGAAGCCGACGAAGTCGACCTGGACGAAGTGGTCGATCTTGATGCGAGTGAGCTTCTCGAGCGTGTCGATCGTGCACGTCGGCCCGGCGCGCCCGATCGCCTCGTTCAGCATGGCGAGCGAGGACGCCGGGGCCCGGCTGCCGTCCTCGCGCCTGCAGGCCGGGATCGGCACCATCAGGTCGCGCGCGAAGCTGATCCCGACCGCCTGCCCGCCCCCGGGCGACAGGTGCAGCAGGATCATCGTGTCCGAGGCGGGCAGTTTGTCGCGCAACGACCGGCCGTACTGGACGTTGGCGCCCTCGCGCGTGTCGGAGCCGAGCATCAGGATGTTGAGCGCGTCGTTCAGCTTCCTGGGCCGCTCGCCGGTGATCAGCTTGTTCGGGTCCTCGTGCCGGATGCTGTTCTGGATGCGCCAGTAGTAGCCGTACGCGCCGAGCGTAATGGCGACGGCCGTGGCGGCGAGGGCGATGGAGACCCAGGCGAGGGCGCGGCCGCGGCTCCGCGGCGAGGTGATCGTGGTCATCGGCGCGCGTCGACGGCCTTGACGAGGCGGTCCCGCTGGCGGCCGAGCGAGGCGGGCGGAGCGTGTTCGAGGTGGAGCCCGAGCGCGCGGAGCAGGGCGAGGAGATCCATATCCGACGTTGACCTTTCGCTGCGGTTTGTCGGTGATATCTCGCCACCTCGGCCCGGTCGGGTTCACGCCGCGGCTATCGTCGGTGGTCATGGGCGGTCTGGACGACGTGCGGCGGACTCTGCTGGCACTGCCCGGGACCGAGGAGGTCCCGGGGCGCAACGGGCACACGTACTTCCGCACGTCCGGCACGATCTTCACGTGGATCACCGAGGACGAGCGGAAGGCGATGGTCAAGGCGATGCGCGCCGAGCAGGCCGCGCTCGTCGCCGAAGCGCCCGAGGTCTACGAGCCGGGTTACTCGTCGGGACGGTTCGGGTGGGTCGTCGTTCACCTGGAGAAGGTGGACGAGGGTGAGCTCGCGGAGCTGTTGAACGAGGCGTGGCGGCTCACCTACCGCCCGCCCCGTCAGAGATGAGGGATCCGTTCGAGGACGCCCCCGGCGAAGACGTCGTAGAGGCCGAGCGGTTCCAGGTGGACGTACCCGATGTGGCAGTCGCAGACGTCGAGGGGGCACGGGCGCGGCTTGAGCGCCGTCCGGAACGAGCCGTCGTAGAGGTTGCCGAGGACGGCCGGGACGAAATGGCACCGGCGCACCGTGCCCTCGCCGTCCACAGAGATCACGGTGTCTCCGGTGCGGCAGGCTTGGCCGAGGCTGGCGTGCGGGTGGCGGCTGAACGAGAAGAGCGGGTCGATCGCGGTCCAGCTGGCCGCTTCCGCGTCGGTGTAGGTGCGTCCCTCCGCTGCGTTCACCCAGACGTAGGTGCCGGGCGGCAGATCGGCGCGGAGGCGGCGGGCGGCGGCCAGGTGCTCGGGCTGCCCGACGACGCCGACGCTGAAGCGGATGCCGCGCGCGTTCAGGTCGCGGCACTTGGCGAGGAAGCGCTCGTACGGCACCTGGCCCGGATGGTAGGTCGTCCACAGCGCGAGGGTGGATGTGTCGGCCTCGGCCGTCCAGTCGACGCGGTGGCTGAGGTTCGTCTGGATCGCGACGCGTTCGACATGCGGGAGATGGCTGAGCTCGACCAGGGCGCGGCGGTACCACGAGCGGACGAGCCCCTCGCCCCACGGCGTGAAGAGCACCGAGACCGGGTGGGCCTGCGCCGACACCCAGCCGGCGAAGCGTTCCAGGGCCGCCCGGTCGGCGCGGAGCTGCTCGGGGGTGTCGCGGCGCTTGGCGAACGGGCAGTAGGGGCAGTCGTAGTCGCAGCTGGCGAGCGGGCCCCGGTAGAGGATGGTCAGCGCATCGGACGTCGGTCCACCAGTCGTCATCGTGCCTCGTACGAGTCCATGAGCGCGCGCACCCGGCCCGAGAAGAGCGCCGGCCCGATCGCGTCGGAGTAGGCCAGCCCCTCGGCGGTGAGCGTGATGACGTCGTCGTCCAGGTCGAGCCAGCCGTGATCTGCGAAGGCGGCCGTCTCCTGGCTGAAGTCGGCGGCGGCATCGGTGTGGAAGCGCTCACGGTAGGCGGCACGGTTCAGGCCCGACGTCTGGAGGAGGGACTGGATGAGATGCCGTCGCCTGCGTTCATCTTCGTTGAGTACGAAACCCACGCGAGCCGTACCGAAGTCGTTCTCGCCAACGTAGTCGTCGATGATTCCACGCACCTGGCTCGCCCCTACCGCGTACTCGAACGAGTAGTGCAGCTCGGACGTGTACGAACGCGCACCACAGCCCAGCCCGACCATGCCGTCGGTCTGGCAGCAGTATTCGGTGCCGCCGGAGCCACTCCCCGCCAGCCGGAACATCCGCATCGACACCTGCTCATAGCCGTTGGCGAGCAGATGGTCGCGGCCGATGCGGTAGAGCTCCAGCCGCTGGTCGTCCCAATCGCGGGCCTGCCGTCCGAGGCCGGTGAGCGGACGGACGTAGAGCGGATAGAGGTAGAGCTCCTCCGGCTTCCAGGTGAGGGCGGAGTCGAGCGAGTGCAGCCAGGTCTCCGGGGTCTGCCCGTCGATGCCGTAGATCAGGTCGATGTTGAGGACCGGGAAGCCCACGGCGCGGATGCGGTCGAGCGCGGCCTCCACCTCGGCCCGCTTCTGCGGCCGGACGGCGGCGCGCGCCTCGGCGTCGACGAAGCTCTGCACGCCGATCGACACACGGGTGGTGCCGCGGTCGCGGAGCACGGTCAGCCGGTCGGTGGTGGCCGTGGCCGGTGAGGTCTCGACGCCGAGGGGGATCGCCGCGAGGTCGCCGAAGCGGTAGGCGATGTCGCAAAGCCGGTGCAGCTCGGCGGCGGTGAGGTAGGTCGGCGTGCCTCCGCCGAACGCGGCCGTGGCGAACGAGGCGTCGCCTAGGGCCTCCTGTACTGCCGAAGCCTGCCGTTCTAGAGCGGCGAGGTAGGCGTCGGTCAGCTCCTCAGGCGCGCCCGTACGCGTGAAGAGATTGCAGAAGCCGCAGCGCATCTCGCAGAACGGAATGTGGAGATAGAGGAAGAGCGCGTCGCGGGATTCGTGCGCCCACACCTCGCCGAGCTTGGGCTCTGGCCGCAACGGGCGGTAGGCGGTCTTGTGAGGGTAGGCGTAGACGTAACTCTGGTACGGCTTCACGGGCTCCACCGGCTTCACGAGAGAACGAACTCCCCGTACGGAACGGTCCAGACGACCTCGTGACCGATGCGGTGACCGGTGTGCCCGTCCTCGCCGTACGCCGTCCCGTGATCCGAGCACACGATCACGAAGCAGGGGCGCCGCATCAGGCCGAACAGGCGTCCGAGCTGCCCGTCCACGTACCGCAGTGCGGCGGCGTGGCTGGCTCGGGAGTCGCCGTCCTCCCGCGTCCCGCCGTCCAGGTAGAACCAGTTGGGCTGGTGCAGCGCCGCCACGTTCAGCAGCAGGAACAGGCGTCGGCCGGCGGGCAGCCTGCCCACGACCTCACCGATCCGGTCGATCTGATGGGCGAGCGAAGCGGGATCGGTGACGCCGAACGACGGCTCCCAGTGGCTCTCCGCGAAGAGCCCCGGAAGCGCCGAGCCCAGCGGCGTCAGCTTGTTGAAGAAGCCCACACCCCCGACGCACACCGTGTGATAGCCGACTTTGGCTAGCCCGGCCGGAAGGTCTGCGGCGTCGAACGTCCACGTGCCGTCCGCTGTGGTCTCGCTGCCGGGGAACCTCCCCGCGAACAGTCTCGGGTGGGGCCCAGGGCTCGCCGGGGTCGGCAGGAAACCGGCGAGCATCGCGGTGTGCGCCGCATAGGTGAAACTGCCCGGGGTGTGCCGCCGTTCCCACCGGCCGCCCGGCAGCAGGCTCGCGAGCGTCGGCGTACCGCCCGCCTCCGCCAGCTCGGCCGCCACGTCGTAGCGCAACGTGTCGAGCGTCACCAGCAGCACATCATGGCTGCCGACGATCTCGTTCATGTCGTTCATACCGGGACGTTCCTCAACGAAGCGGCTTTGACCTGGGCAGTGTAGGTGTCCAGGCCCTCAGCCGACGTGCCGGGGAGGCCGGTCAGCCCCGGCAGCAGATCCCCGAAGGCGTTCACCTCGCCAATGGCGAACCTCCGCCAGCCGACCCCGACGAGAAGGTCGACCCCGACCATGAGGCTGCGCGGGAAACACCCTGCCGCCTGCTCGCACACCTCCAGGGCCCGCCGCCAGCCGCTCTCCCCCAGCGCGTCCCGCACCGCCCCGAGGTCCCCGCGCGTCCCGCCCAGATGGAGGTTCGTCATCGCGTGCCGGCTGGTCCGCACCACCGCGTGGGTCGCCTCACCGGCGATCACGACGACCCGCAGATCCAGCGTCCGGCCGCGCATCGACGCCTTGGGCACCCACGCCTCGACGTGCAGGCCGTCCGGCGCGAGGGCGTCGATCAGCGCCGCGACCTCGCGTTCCGACTCGTACGAGCGCACGCGCAGCGAGTTGTGCGGGCCGCGCGGTGTCACCGCCACCGACGTGACCGCCTTGATCCGGCCGCCCGGGGCCGTCTGCAACGCGACGACCCCGGCCGCCGACGATCCGTGCGCGGGCTTGACGAAGACCCGCCGCAGCCGCCCGTCCGCCATCCGCGCCCGCAGCTCGCCGTAGCCTCCGACCTGCGGCAACGCGACCGGAACGGGCACACCGGCCGAGCTCAGCAGCGCATGGCACCGCCGCTTGTCGAACATCACCGCGATCTCGTGCGGATCGTTCAGCAGTCGCGCCCCGGCCGCTTCGGCGGCGGCGCCGATCCGTTCCAGCGCCGCGGTGAACGTCGCGTACCAGCGTGCTCCGCCGCCGACCCGGGACGGATCACCCGGCCCGCGCAGCAGCGCGTCCGCCTCGGGATCCTCGCCGGGCGAGTCGACGCGCAGCCGCGTGCCCGGCTCGATCGCGAACCGGGCACCCCGCAGCACGTCCGACCAGGCGATCACCGGCGGCTCGGCGTCGCACGCGGCCGCGAACGACGCGACCCGCCGATCCCCCGGGGTCCCGATGACGGTGAAGGTCATTCCGCCGCCGCCACGTTGAGACCGACGTCCCACTCCGGCTCGCGCAGGAACGGGAAGACCGGCGGCCCGCCGAAGTCGGAGAGATGCTTGTCGAAGCCCATGGCGCCTACTCCGAGACCGCGACGTAACGCCAGTCGTCGTCCTCCGGCGTCTCCTGCTCGCTCAGGTCGACCTCGACGCCGGGCAGGGCGGCGCGCACCCGCTCCATCATCGCGTCGGACAGGAAGTGGTGATGCAGGTCGAGGCGCTTCAGATGGGTCAGCGGCTGCCCCGACAGCAGGCTCTCGGCGCCGTCGTCGGTCATCATCCCCATGGCCAGGCTCAGCGACTCCAGCCGCGCGACGACCGGCGCCCCGGCCACCGCCGCCGCGATCTCGTCCTGGAGCTCGGAGTCCTCCAGCCCGAGGTGCCGGAGCGCCGGGAGCCGCTCACCGCTCAGCACCGGGGCGAGGTCGCCGATCGTCGCGTCTCCCCCGTACTCGTCGACGCCGAGCCACAGGTCGAGCTGCTCCAGGTTGGGCAGGTCGCTCGCGCCCACGGCCCGGACGACGCTCGCGGGCAGGCCGCCCGACTCGAACCGCAGCACCCTGAGCGTCTCGCTGCGGAACGGATCGAGCCGCAGCCCCTGCCCGCCCCGTACCTCGAACCGCTCCAGCAGCGGGAACGCGGCGAGCAGCGGGCTGACGTCGGTGTGCTCGATCCACGAGATCTCCGACTCCTCAGGGGTGATGTCCCCGAGGAAGAGCGCCCGCAGCTTGGGGAACCGGTCGGCGGCGCCGGCCAGCAGCGCCACCGGGTCGGCGACCTCCTTGTCGTACGAGGCGCCCCAGTACCCGATGACCAGGGCCGTCACCTCGGTGGTGTCGACCCTTTCCAGGAAGGCCGCGAAAACGTTGTCGAACGCGTCCTCGTCGAAGCTCGTGCGGAGCGCCCAGGCCACCCCGCCCGGCTCGGGGAACTCGCCGTCGGGCGCGGTGTCCTCGGTGAACGGCTCTATCAGGAGCCCGGCGTATTCCACGAGGTGGTCGTAGATGGACATGCGGTCCCTTTCACTGATCGTCGGCTCCCTGTCCTACCAGGAACGCCCGACAAACCAGGGCCACTCGCCCAAAAAGCTCCACGTCCGCATGCCCTGACCTCGAAAAGTTCGGACCTGATACGGCCAGGGCCCTCCGCCAACCAACTCCGGGAAACGGCGGTCCAAACGTTCGACCCCATGCCATTAAGACCCCCGGAGGTTCCCCATGAGCAAGAAATTCGGTGCGCTTGTCGCCGTCGGCGCGGCCGCCCTGATGATTTCGACCGCCACCGGCTGCAAGGTGGAGATCAACCAGAGCGGCAAGACCACCGGGGGCTCCAGCCCGAGCGGCTCCGGTTCCGGGCACTCCGGCGGTTCGAAGGGCTCCGGCTCGGGCTCGGGCTCGTCGACGAACGGCGGAAAGACCACCCCGAAGCCCGGCGGAACGCCGCGCCTCGTGGTTTCCGACGACTCCGTCTACCTGGTCTGCCCCGGCGACGATTGCACCCAGGAGGTCACGCTCCGCAACACCGGCACCGCGGCCATGAAGCTCTACAGCTTCGTGATGCTGGACGACGCCAACTTCTACACCGACAAGACGTGCGCCAACTACGAGCTCAAGCCGGGTTACAGCTGCACCTTCCGCGTCTCCTACCGGGGCCCCGCCGAGAACCACATCTACACGGCCCGCCTGGTCATCCACCAGAATCTCCCTGGCGACCCCACCTACATCGCCCTGACCAAGCAGCCCATCCCGGCCTGACCCTCAGGCCGGGTAATGCGCCCGGCCTTCGGCGTCGACCTCGAACGGCCCGGCGGGCAGGACGCAGAACTCGTTCCCCTCGGGATCGGCCATGACGAGGAAGCCGCCCTCGTCGTACTCCGTCAGCCGCCGCCCGCCCAGCGCCTCGATCCGCCGCTGCTCGGCCGCCGGATCCGCGGCCGCGAGGTCGAGGTGCACCCGGTTCTTGCCGGTCTTGGGTTCGGTGACCCGCTGGAAGCCGAGCGCCAGGCCGTTCTCGCGGCGGAGCCAGACGTAGGGGCCGGTCCTGGCGGCGACGGGCCGGCCGAGGAGCGCCCCCCAGAATCCGGCCAGGCGCTCCGGATCACCGCAGTCGATCGTGATGTCCCTGATACTCAGCTCCGCCATACGACGATCGTCGCAGAACCACCCCTGCGGGGGAGGTGGACGGGCCGTGCGGGGGAAGTTCCGCGCTTGGGCCGCGGGAGATCGTGGTCCGCATGACCACGAAGGTGAAGATCAAGCTGGCGGTGATCGCGGCCCTGACCGCGCTCATCGCCGGGGCGCTGCTGGCCACCGGCCCGGACGAGGCCAAGGCGGCGGCCTTTCAGAGCAGCGGGAGCGTGCGATGACGGCCATGACCGCGGCCAAGCCCGCCGGCACCGTCCGCACGACCAAGGGGCCCGTTCCGCGCTGGGCCGACTGGGCCGCGCAGGCGACGTTGTGGTGCGCGCTGCCGTCCGGCATCTGGCGGATCCTGTTCGGGTTGGGCCTTCCGGCTGGTTTCACCGGGTCGCAGGACCCGTCGGACGGCCCCTGGTACGTGCTGCCGTACGTGATCGGACTGACGGTCCTGTCCGAGGCGCTGGCGTTCCTCAGCATGGGCCTGGTCCGGCCGTGGGGCGAGGTCTGGCCGCGCTGGATCCCCTACCTGCGCGGCCGTGAGATCCGGCCGCTCGCCGCGATCATTCCCGCCGCCCTCGGGGCGGCCGCGCTGACGGCGATCTGGACCCCGATGGTGTTCGTCGACTTCGAGCCCGATCCGGAACTGCCCCACGGCTCCAAGGGCGTGATCCTGCTGCTCTGCTACGCGCCGCTCGTGGCCTGGGGACCGTTGCTGGCGGCGGTCACCGTGGCGTACGCCGTCCGCCGCCGGCGCCACGGATGACGGCGAGACGGATCACCGGCCTCCGTCTCGCCGTCCCGCGATCACGCGCGGAACGCGTCGGCGTTCTCCGCGGCCCACTGGGCGAAGCCGCGCGCGTCCCGGCCGGTGATCTCCTTCACGGTCGGGACCACGGTGTAGCCGGCCTCCGGCGTGTTTCCCAGGGCGTGGACGAGGAACTCGATGGTCTCCTCGCCCATGCCGTCGGCGCGCCACTTGGCCCGCGCCTCGTCGACGGTCAGCTCCACGAACCCGATCTCCCGGCCGATGGCCGCGCCCAGGATCGCGACCTTCTCCCTGAGCGTGATCGCCTCGGGGCCGGTGATCGTGCAGGTCTCGCCGTCGTGGCCGCCCTCGACGAGGATCGTCGCGGCCACGGCCGCGATGTCGCGCTCGTGCACCAGGGCGCTCAGCCGCTCGCCGAACGGCTCCTTGATGACGCCCTCGGTCTTGACCGTCTGGGCCCACCAGCGCAGCGTGTTGGACATGAACTCGACCGGCTCGAGCAGCGTCCACTCGATGCCGCTCGCGGCCAGGGCCTGCTCCAGCTCGCCCTCCGCGCGCCCGCCGAGCACCGTGATCCGCCGCACGCCCGCCTCGGCGGCCAGCTTCACCAGCCCGGCACCGTCCGGCAGCGGCGTGTAGTCGTCGCCCGCGAAGTTGATGAGGTGCGCGGCCTCGACGCCGTCGAAGACGCCCGCCAGCGAGTCGGGGCGGGCGAGGTCGCCGGCGACGACCTCGACGCCGTCGGGGAGCGCGGCCGAGGCGGGGTTCCTGGTCAGGGCGCGAACCGGCCGGCCGGCCGCGAGGAGCTCGGCGACGATGAGACGGCCGACGGTTCCGGTGGCACCGGTGACGAGAAAGGTCATGACTAGCTCCCAAGGATCGGAACGGAACGTTCTGCTCTCACCATAGCAGAACGGAACGCTTTATTCCGTATCCAGAGGCGACTTCTGTCCGGAAGGCGTCACCGAAGGCGCGGAAGGCTAGGGGCAGTTGGGCGGCGGGCCCGGCCAGGCGCGGGGACGGGGGCCTGGACGGCGGAAGGAGACGGGGACCTCGTCGGCCGGGTCCTCGAAATCTTCGAAGATCTCGTCGTCTTCGGTCGCGGCGCCCAGGAGGCCCGCGGTGAGGCCCTGGCCGGGGGCCGACATGCCTTCCAGGGCCTGCGTGAAGTGCTCGTCGTCGAGGAACTCCACGTTCTCCTGGGTGCGGAGGGCCACGAGGACGGCGCGGCGGAGGAGCTCCTTGATGAACGAGGCGGTCACGCCCTCGGTGCGTTCGACCACGGCGTCCAGGTCGGCGTCGAGGCGGAGGTGCCGCGCGTAGAGGCGGAGCAGGCGCAGCCGGCCCTCGGCGTCGGGACGCGGGATCTCCACCGCCAGGTCGACGCGGCCGGGACGTTCGGTGAGGGCGCGTTCGAGGACCTCGACGCGGTTGGTGGTGAGCAGGAACACCACGTCGGCGTCCTCGGCGATGCCGTCCATCGCGTCGAGAAGGGAGAAGAGGATCGGTGAGCTCTCGAACATCTCGCGGTCCTCGGCCACCAGGTCCACGTCCTCCAGGACGATCACGGCCGGCTGGAGGCGGCGGGCCAAAGCCACGGCGTTGTCGAGGAAGCGCATGGCCGGCCCGGTCAGCTGGATCACGGTGTAGCCGGTGAGCTGCCCGATGAGGTAGCGGACGCTGTGGGTCTTGCCGGTGCCGGGCGGCCCGTAGAGCAGCACGCCGCGCTTGAGGTGCTGGCCGGCGGCCAGGAGGCGGTCGGCCTGCTCGGCGATGCCGACGACGTGCGCCTGGATGCCCTCCAGCCGGCCATCGGGAAGGATCACGTCCGCCGCGGTCAGCTCGGCGCGCGGAAGGAACGTGACCAGCTGGTTCTCCATGTGCTCGCTGACGCCGAAGCTCACGAACTGGCCGCGCAGGACGTCGTGCTTCTCCTTGAGGCGCCGCACCTCGTCGCGGACCGCCTTGGCGACCTCGCGTTCCCGGGCGAAGACGACCAGGCCGACCTGCCGGTTGTAGTCCTCGGTCGTCTGGACGCCGAGGACGACGGGCGTGCCGTCGGCGGCGCGGCTCGGCACCATGCCGAGCTTGACGACCTCCATGTTGCGGTCGGGCGCGATGCCGGTGGTGCCGTAGTCGGCCCGCCCGAGCCGGAACGAGCCGAAGTCGAGCGCGCGCGTCAGCATCGAGTCGAGGCTCTCGAAGTGCCGCTCGCCGCCCGCGATCCCGAACCATTCGGCGTCCGGCGAGTGCTCCTGGAGATAGGCCTCAACGCCGCGTTGCAGGCTGGCGTGATCCCAGTCGGCGAAGTCCTCGTCGACGGTGAGCACGTCGTGGAACTCGCAGCCCAGGTGATCGGTCAGCCGCCTGATCAGGGGCGACCGGGCGTTGTCGTCGCTGACCCTGTCCGCGGCGGAGCGCAGCAGGCGCTGGAGCGCCGCGGCGATGGAACGCGCGGTGGCGGGGTCGAGTTCGCCGTCGGGTCCGGACACGTGTTTCCCCGTTCGGTCGGCCGCCCGCACCAGAGTGGCAGGCCGTCCCCGCCGGCCGCGAGCGAGTTTCGCACCCGTAGAGACGAGGAGGCCCCGGACGGAGTTCCGTCCGGGGCCGTTGAGCACGCATGTGTCAGGAGGTGGCGATGAGCACCGAGCCCTTGTACTTGTCCTCGACGAACTTCTTGACCTCGGGACCCTGGAGCAGCTGGACCAGCTTCTTCACCCGCGGGTCGTCCTTGTTCTCCGGCAGCGTGACGATGCCGTTGGCGTAGGGGTTGCCCTCGGCCTTCTCAGCGACCAGGGCGTCCTTGTTCGGCGCCAGGTTCGCCTCGATGGCGTAGTTGCCGTTGATCACCGACAGGTCGACGTCGTCCAGCGACCGGGGCAGCTGGGCGGCCTTGAGCGCCTTGAACTTCAGGCCCTTGGGGTTGGACGCGATGTCCTTGTCGGTCGCGCTGGTGGACGCGCCCGGCTTCAGGGTGAGCACGCCGTTGTCGGCGAGCAGCTTCAGCGAGCGGCCGTAGTTGGCCGGGTCGTTCGGGACCGCGATGGTGGCGCCCTGCGGCACCGCCTTGATGTCCTTGACCTTCTTCGAGTAGATCCCCAGGGGCTCGAGGTGGACCGGCGCGACGAAGGTCAGCTTGCTGCCGGCCTTCTTCTCGAACTCCCGCATGAACGGCACGTGCTGGAAGTAGTTGGCGGTGACCTGCTTCTCCTTCAGCGCGTTGTTCGGCTGCACGTAGTCGTCGAACGTGACGATGTCCAGCTTGAGGCCGGCCTTGCTCGCCAGGTTGTCCTTGACGTACTTGAGGATGTCGCCGTGCGGCACCGGGTTGACGGCGACCTTGAGCGGCGCGTTCTCGTCCTCGGACGCGTCGGACGAGCCGCAGGCGGTCAGCCCGGCGAGCAGTCCGACGGAGGCCAGCGCGATAGTGATCTTGCGAAGCACGAAGAGTGCCTTTCTCTTGGTGGGGATCTGTCCGGGAGAGGTCTATTTGTGGGTGAGGCGCCGGGCGAGGAGGTCACCGGCCGCCTGGACGATCAGCACGATGGCGACGAGCAGCACGACGGTGGCGATCATGACTTTGGTCTCGAAGCGCTCGTAGCCGTAGACGATGGCCAGGTTGCCGAGGCCGCCGCCGCCGACCGTGCCGGCCATCGCGGTGTAGCCGATCAGCGCGATCACGGTGACCGTGAGGCCGGCCACCAGGCCCGGCCGGGCCTCGCGCAGCAGCACCTTGCCGACGATCTCGCGGCGGGTGGCGCCCATCGCGTGGGCCGCGTGGATGACGCCCGGATCCACCTCGCGCAGGGCGATCTCGACCATCCGCGCGTAGAACGGGATGGCGCCGACCGTGAGCGGCACGATCGCGGCGGTGTTGCCCAGGCTGGTGCCCGTGACCACCTTGGTGAACGGGATGATCGCGACCATCAGGATGAGGAAGGGCAGCGACCGGCCCACGTTCACCACGAAGCCGAGCACCTTGTTGAGCGGCGGGATCGGCAGCAGGCCGCCCCGCTCGGTGAGCACGAGCAGGACGCCGAGGAGGGTGCCGAGCACCGCCGTGAACGCCGTCGCCACGGCGGTCATGGTGAGCGTCTCCTTGGTGGCCGGCCACAGCAGCGGCCACACCTCGCTCCAGGTCATGAGAGCGCCTCCTCTGCGGTACGGGCCTCGGGTGGGGAGGCGAGGCCGCCGTGGACCTCGACGGTCAGGCCGGACTCGCGCAGGTGCGCCAGCTGGGCCGCGTTGACCTGCGGGTCGCCGGGAAGCTCGATGCGCAGCCGGCCGATGCGGGCGTCGCCGATCTCCTCGACGGCGCCGCCGAGGATGTTGACGTCGATGGAGTACTTGCGGGCGAGGGTGGAGACGAACGGCTTGTCGGCGCTGTCGCCCTCGAACGTCACGTCCACCACGGTGGTGCCGGGCCGGACGGCCGGCTCGGGCAGCGGGAACAGGCCGCGGGCCAGCTCGGAGCCCGGCCGCAGCAGCAGGTCGCGGACCTTGCCCGACTCCACCACCCGGCCGTCGCGCATGATCGCGGCCGAGTCGCAGATGCGCTTGACCACGTCCATCTCGTGGGTGATCAGCAGCACGGTGAGGCCCAGCCGGCGGTTGAGGTCGCGCAGCAGCTCCAGGATCGACGCCGTGGTCTCCGGGTCGAGCGCCGACGTGGCCTCGTCGGAGAGCAGCACCTTGGGCCGTCCCGCGAGCGCGCGGGCGATGCCGACGCGCTGCTTCTGCCCGCCGGAGATCTGCGCCGGGTAGGCCTTGGCGTGCTCGCTCAGCCCGACGAGCTCCAGGAGCTCGGCCACTCGCTCGGCACGCTCGGCCCTGGGCACGCCCATGACCTCCAGCGGGAACGCGACGTTGCCGGCGACCGTGCGGCTGCCGAGCAGGCCGAAGTGCTGGTGGATCATGCCGATGCCCTGGCGGGCCGTGCGCAGCCCGCCGCCGGAGAGCGCGAGCAGGTCCTGCCCGTCGATCACCACGCGGCCCGCGTCGGGCCGTTCGAGGAGGTTGACGCAGCGGAGCAGGGTGCTCTTGCCGGCACCGCTGCGGCCGAGCACGCCGAAGATCTCGCCCTCGCGGACCTCCAGGTCGACGCCGTCGACGGCGGTCACCTCACGCCCGCGGGCGCGGTAGACCTTTCGGAGTTTTTCGATCTGAATCAAGGGAATTCATCCGTGCGGAAGTCACCGCCGTCAGGCGGAGCGGGTGATCAGGACAGGACTGCCGACGATGCCGGGACAGCCGGGAACGCGGGAAACGCGGGCTCTACGAGCGGCCGGGCGGCCACGGCGCGTGGCTCAGCAGATGCAGTTCGAAGATCATGTGCGGCTCGGGGGTCGGAGTTCGCTCGCTTCGGGGCGCGAGGCTCTGGCAGGGGCCCTCAGAGGTCACACATTCGACGACGGCACGCACAGCGCATGGCCCGCGGTGACAGCGGGGCGCGCGTGAGGTGGGTGCGTACGTCGATCATGATGTCATCAGTAAACCCGCTCGATATAGATGACGCAAATCGGGCCGCACCCGCTATGACCTGCGTCACTACGCCATGGGTACCGGCGTCGCCGCCACTTCAGCGGCCCTCGGGGTACCCGATGCGCACGGAGCCCGAGCCGGTGGTGGCACTGATCTGCCCGGTGGCGGCGTCGTCCTTCAGGGCACCGTCGATCTCACGTCCGCCCGAACGGGTCTCGCCGTCCACCCGGTAGTGCGAACCGCGCGGAACGGTGACGACGGCGCCGCCCGACCCCGTCCGCACGCTCACCTTCGCGGGCGGGTCGGCGAACGCGAGGTCGATCGAACCGGACCGCACGCCCGCGTCCACCTCGGGCGAGAGGAGCCCCTTGCCGGCGATCGTGCCCGAGTTGGCCCCCGCCCAGATCCTGCCGCGCAGGTTCGCCAGCCGGACCTCGCCCGAGCTGCCCTGGATGCGCACGTCACCGGCGATGTCGCGGACGTCGACCTGCCCGGAGGTCGTCTGGACACGGAGCGACACGGCGGGCGGCACCTGAAGGTCCAGCTCGGCCTCGCAGCCGAAACCGGCGAACGGTGTCTCGTCCTCGCCACAGACGACGAGGATCTTCAGCACCCGGGCCTGCACACTCTTGATCACTTGCGGCCTGCGGACGGACCAGCGCAGCGTGCTGTGGAGCCTCGTCCGCCCGGTCGCGCCGGCACCGACGGCGACGCTCGCGGCACCCGCGTCGACCTCCACCGCCGTGATGGCGCCGGGCACGATCTCGGTCGCGCTGGCGGTCCGTTCGAGCACCTCGCCCAGCGTGGTCACGCCGGTGGGAACGACCACCACCATCGCGGTCAGTGCCGCCAGCACGATCCAGACGCTCCTGCGGCGGGGCCGTTCCGGCGGCGCCGCGCCCATGCCGCCGCCTTCGGCCGTCCGAGATCCGGTCATCGTCACGCCGTCTCTCCCCCTCGGAGGTACGTCAGCACCGCGAGCACCCGGCGGTGGTCGCCCTCGGCGTGGGGCAGGTCGAGCTTGGCGAGGATGTTGTTGATGTGCTTGGCCACGGCACTGTCGCTGACGACCAGCTTCTCGGCGATGCCCGCGTTGGAACGGCCCTCGGCCATGAGCTCCAGGACCTCGCGCTCGCGCGGCGTCAGGCGTTCGAGCGGATCGCTGTTGCGGCGCAACAGCAGCTGGGACACCACCTCGGGGTCGAGCGCGGTGCCGCCGGTGGCCACGCGCCGCAGCCCGTCGAGGAACACCGAGACGTCGGCGACGCGGTCCTTCAGCAGGTAGCCGACGCCGCTGGTGTTGGCCGCCAGCAGGTCGGCCGCGTACCGCTCCTCCACGTACTGGGACAGCACCAGGACGGCGACCTCGGGCCACTGCCGGCGGATGACCAGCGCGGCGCGGATCCCCTCGTCGGTGAAGCCGGGCGGCATCCGCACGTCCACGATCGCCGCGTCCGGACGGTGCCGCTCCACCGCGGCGAGCAGTCCCTCGGCCTCACCGACCGCCGCCACGACCTCGAACCCGGCCGTCTCCACGAGCTTGGTCAGCCCGGCTCGCAGCAGGACCGAGTCCTCGGCGATCACAATGCGCACGGCAACTCCACGGTGATGGTCGTCGGTCCCCCGGCGGGACTGGTGATCCGGAACGTACCGTCCACGGACTGCACGCGCCGCGCCAGCCCCGCCAGCCCGGTCCCGCCCGAGCCGCCGCCGTCGGACGGAACGGCGCCGCCGATCCCGTCGTCGGTGACGGTCACCCGGAGGAGGTCGCCGATCCGGTCCACGGCGATCTCCACCTTGGTCGCCTGAGCGTGCTTGACCACGTTGGTGAGCGCCTCGGAGACGACGAAGTAGGCCACGGCCTCGACGGTGGAGGACGCGCGCTCCGGCACGTCCACCCGGAGCCGTACGGGCAGGGGGACGCGGGCGGCGACCCCGGAGAGCGCGGCGTCCAGGCCGCGGTCCTCCAGCACGGCCGGGTGCAGGCCGCGGATCAGGTCGCGCAGCTCGGTGAGCGCCTCCTTGGCCTCCTCGTGCGCCTCGACGATCACCTGCATGGCCTCGGCCGGGACGCCGGTGAGCGTCTCCCGTGCCAGCCCGAGGTTCATGGCCAGCGAGACGAGGCGCTGCTGGGCGCCGTCATGCAGGTCCCGCTCGATGCGGCGCCGTTCGAGGTCGGCCGCGTCGACGACGCTGGCGCGCTTCTCGGCGAGGTCCTCGACCTTGCGTTCCAGCTCCTCGGCGCGGCTCGGGCCCAGGAGGGCGAGCCCGGCACGCGTGTCGAGGCGGGTGACGCCGCTCGCCAGCCAGGGAGCGGCCACCAGCAGCAGTACTCCACCCGCGCAGATGATCGCGACGGTGATGTCATGGCTGTTGAGCGACACGCTGCTGGAGTCGGGAAGCGCCCAGGCGAACGTGGGGAGCGCGGCCATGGCCGCACCCGCCGCCCATGCCCACAGCGTCGCCAGCCCGCCCGCCGCGATGAGCGGGCCCACGAGCAGGTGGTAGAGGAGCACCCGCCAGGTCGTCCACGAGCGCAACCAGCGCACGGTGCCCCGCCGGCCGGGCCCGTACCGGTCCTTGCGCGGGAGCGACGGGATCTCGACGCCGAGCATGGCCCAGAACCGTTCGCGATGCGCGCGGGTGAGCGGATGCGCCAGGAGCAGCGCCATGATCACCGAGACCCACCAGTAGCGGTACGGGGCCCAGAACGGCAACAAGACCGCGAGCTGCAGCGGCACCCCTGAGACGACGAACGTGGTGTTCCGCCACGCCGCCGCCGACCACGGAGCGTGCGTGCGCGCACGCTCCAACGCAGAGATGGATGCCATGGGGCACCACCGTATTGGCCCTGCTGGGGTGCCGCCATGGAGCGCGGGTGAAGACCGGGGGTGAAGCTAGTGCCACCCCAGGACGGATATCGCCATTACTGAAGGTGACGCCGGTTCCGGCCAGGCTTTGAACATGATCTTCGAACCTGCACGGCGGACGCGCACCGGCGTCCTGGGATGGGCGCTGACCGGCGCCGGAGCGGCGATGGTGCCGTGGATGTACGTGCTCGCCACCCGGCTGCCGTCCACCACGGAGGTCTCCAACTGGTCCACGGCGTGGGTCGGGCTGGACGCGATGCTGGCGGCGGGGCTGGCCGGCACGGGCGTCCTGCTGCGGCGCAAGGACCCCCGGCACAGCCTCACGGCGGCCGCGACCGCCGCGCTGCTGGCCATGGACGCCTGGTTCGACGTCACCACGTCCGCCCCGGGTGCCGAGCGGGCGACGGCGGCCGGTCTCGCGGTCGCCGTGGAGCTGCCGCTGGCCGTGGCGTGCGCCGCGCTGGCCGTCCGGGGCCTGCGCGGCGTGCAGCCGTCCGAGGCCCGGATACCTGCCCGGAGTGAACCGGTGCGGCCGGCCGGACGTCGAGTCCGCCGACCGGTCCCGCCGATGGCCGCCGGTCAAAATTGACCGATCGTTCTTGAAAAAGCTAGGGTCGTATTCATGGCACGGACCAAGGAGTTCGACCCCGACGCGGCACTGCAACGCGCCGTGGAGCTGTTCTGGCAGCGCGGCTACGAGCCGACGTCGATGGCCGATCTCGTGGAGCACCTGGGGATCGCCCGCGCGAGCATCTACGGGACGTTCGGCGGCAAGCACGAGCTCTACCTCAAGGCCCTGGACCGCTACCTGCAGCACAAGGACCCGCAGATCGTGATGGCGCTCTCCCAGCCCGGGCCGGTCCTGCCCGCGGTCCGCACGCTCATCGAGCGGTACGCGGCGGAGTCGGCCCTCGACCCGGACCGCCGTGGCTGCATGGTGGTCAACACCGCGGTCGAGCTCGCCGGCCGCGACGCCGAGGCCGCCCGCGCGGTCGAGGCGAGCTGGACCGTCCTGGAGACCTCGCTGACCTCCGCGTTGACGAGGGCCCAGGCCCAGGGCGAGCTCTCCGCAGACAAGGACCCGCGCGGGATCGCCCGGATGCTGCTGGTGCTCTTCCAGGGCATGCGCGTGATGGGCCGGGCGGCCGCGGACCCCGGACGGCTGCGCGACGCCGCCGCCCAAGCCGCCGCCCTGCTCGGCTGACGCCCTCCCCGCCCGACGCGGGCACCCGTCCCCGCTTATTCAAGATCAATCGTTCTCGAAAGAAGGTACTCCCGAATGGCCACCCGGTTCGATGGCAAGGTCGTCCTCATCACCGGCGGCGCCGGAGCCATCGCCCGCACGACCGCGCTCGCGTTCGCCCGGGAGGGGGCCACCGTCGTCCTCGCCGGGCGCGGCGCCGCCGAGCTCGCGGACGCGGTGAGGGAGATCGACGCGGCGGGCGGCCGGGCGGACTCCGTCGTCGCCGACGTGACCGACTCCGCCGACGCCGCCCGCATGGTCGCGACCGTCGCCGCACGCCACGGCCGGCTCGACGTCGCGTTCAACGCCGCCGGCGTCTTCGGCAAGGGAGCACCGACCGCCGACCTGGACGAGGACGTCTGGAAGGCGGTGCTGGACGTCAACCTGACCGGGGTGTTCCTGTCGATGAAGCACGAGATCGCCCACATGAGGGCCAACGGCGGCGGCGCCATCGTCAACATGGCCTCCAACATCGGCGCGCACGGGCGCCGCCCCGGCCTCGCCGCGTACGCCGCGTCCAAGGCGGGTGTGAGTGTGCTCACCCGGACCGCCGCGCGCGAGTACATCGGCGACGGCGTGCGCATCAACGCCGTCAGTCCCGGCGCGAGCGACACCCCCATGTCCTACCGTCCCGGTGAGACGCGAGAGGACCGCGACGCCCGCGTGCGCGCCGCCGTCCCCGCAGGCCGCGTCAGCGACCCCGGAGAAGTCGCGGACGCGGTGCTGTGGCTGGCCTCCGACCAGGCGAGTTTCGTCGTGGGGCACGATCTCGTCGTGGACGGCGGAGCGACGTCCTGACGTCCACCGAACGGGTGAAATCAGCCGACTGCGACCCTTAGAGTGGAGTTTTGACATCGGGCCCTCTTCCGGCTTCGGAGGGGCCCGTTCCGCTGTCCGGCACGAGCACGATCAAGAGGTTTCCGGAGATGACCGACCACGAGCTGTACGACGAGCTCCTCCGGCTGCTGCGCGACGGGATGCCGGAGCCCGCGCCGGCCGAGTTCGACGACGCGACCGGATTCCTGCCGCTCGGCGTCGACGTGGACGGCGACATCGGCGTCGTCACGTTCCTGAGCCGCGAGCCGCTCGGGCTGTTCATCGAGGGCACCATGTTCCACCGCCGCAACGGCGAGTGGATGGAGCTGGGCGGTGGCGGCGGATCGGCGCCCGACCAGCCGCTCGCGCGCCGCACCGCGTCCGAGCTCGGCGGGCAGCACCTCCGGCGGTACGGCACCGGCAAGACCGTCCGCAACGCCGACCGGCTGCTGCCGTGGGGCGCCAAGTGGGTCAGCCAGGCACGGCTGCAGGTCTCGGCCGAAGTGGCACGGTTGCGCGTCGGCAACCGCTTCATGAGCGTGCCGGCGCACGGCCACGCCGTGGTCGTGTGGGGAGCGCGCCGCGCCCCGGTGGTCGAGGCGCTCGCGGACGACGGCTCGGTGCTCGGCTCGCTCGATCTCGGCCAGCCTCTTGGAGCGCTCCGTTCCACCGCCTAGGAGCGGCACCGGACGGCTCCACCGCCCTGCGGCCGCCGGCCCTCGCTGACTGCGTGTATATCGGTCATTGACTGCGCGTACATCGATTCGATTACAGATGGTTAAATTGGATCACTGTTTGTGTTAATTTCCGGACTACCAGGAGGCTACGGAGACGGGAGACGCACAGTGGGGTGGCGAGGATTGTTGTCCTGGAATCCCTTCGGAACGATGATCGCGGTGGCCGCGATCGTCCTCGGCGGGCTCGGCATGCTCATCGGCGACGGCGTGAGCCAGGGCATGACCAACAGCCTGGCCGGGCACGCCAATGTGATCGCCCACCTGTGGGGGGCGATGTTCGCGGTGGGCGGCCTTCTCAAGCTCTACGGGCTGTACGCGCGGCGGCTGGTGATCGAGCTCCCGGGCCTCTACCTGATCACCGGCGGCTACGCGTTCTACTGCCTCACGGTCATCACCGGCCTGCGCACGCACGGGCTGGCCGCCGGCGTCATCTCGGGCGCGCTCACCATCGGCTGCGTGCTCAAGGCGCACGCCACCATGAACCGAGCTCGTGACGTGGCTCAGGAGGGCGGTGAAACCTCATGAACACCGCCGACGTCATCGTCTCCATCGCCCAGGTCGCCGCGGGCGGCACGATCGTCCAGGCCATGGTCGCGGTGTTCCGGCGGCGCAGCGAGCTCCGCCAGCTCGACCGGCAGAGCGAGTCGGTCGCGGTCGACACCGCCGACCAGGTCGTCACGATGTTGCGCCGGGAGCTGGTCGAGAGCAAGCAGGAGGTCACCGACCTCAAACAGGACCGTGCCGACCTGCAGCGCCAGATCGGCACGCTCAGCGAGCACGTCTCCAAGGTGAGCGCCGACCTGGCCATGGCCCGCGCCGATCTCGACCGCTACCGGAGCACCTCCTCGTGACGACGGCGCCCGGTCAGAGCCAGCCGAGGTCGCGGGCCGCCCGCACCGCGGCATGGCGGTTGTCCACGCCCAGCTTGGTGACCGCCGCGGACAGGTAGTTGCGGACCGTTCCCTCGGAGAGCCCCAGCGAACGCGCGATGCGGGAGACCGGGACCCCGTCGGCGGCGGCGCGGAGGGTGTCCAGCTCGCGGGGCGTGAGGGGGCATTCCTCGGCGGCGAGCGCGTCGGCGGCCAGGTGCGGGTCGATGTAGCGGGCGCCGTCGGAGACCTGCCGGATGACCTCGGCGAGGCGGGCGCCAGGGGCGTCCTTGCCGAGAAAACCGCGCACGCCGGCGCCCATGGCGCGGCGGAGATTGCCGGGACGGCCGTGGGCGGTGACGATGACCAGCTTGCAGGCGGGCAGTTCGGCGGCGAGCCGTTCGGCGGCCGCCAGCCCGTCCAGACCGGGCATGTCGATGTCGAGCACGGCCACGTCGGGGGCCAGCTCGCGGGCCAGCTCGACGGCCTCGTCGCCCCGGCCCACGTCGGCGACGACCTCGATGCCGTCCTCGGTGCCGAGGAGGAGGACGAGGGCCTCGCGGATGAGGGCGTGGTCGTCGGCGAGCAGCACCCGGATCATGACTCTCCCGTGGCCAGGGGCACCGAGGCCCGGACGTGGAACGTGCCGTCGCCGCCCGGCCCGGCCGTGAGCTCGCCGCCGGCCGCGGCGATCCGTTCGGCCAGCCCGTGCAGGCCGGTGCCCGCCGCCCGGCCGGCCGGCGCGGGGTGCGACCGGCGGTCGGCGCCGTCGTTGACGATCTCCAGGCGAACGCGGGTGTCGGCGGCCAGCGTGATCCGGCACCAGGACGCGCCGCTGTGCCGCAGGATGTTGGTGGCGGCCTCCCGGGCGACCCAGCCGAGGGATTCGTGCACGTGGGCGGGGAGGTCGGGGAGCTCCGGGCGGTCGCACCGGATGCCGGCGGCCTGGAGGACGGCGGAGATGCCGTCCAGCTCGGTGCGCAGCGACGCCGTCCGGTGACCGCGGACGATCTCGCGCACGTCCTGGACCGCGGCCCGCGCCATCGTCTGGATCTCGGTGAGCTCCTTGCGCACGCGCGGCGGGTCTCGGTCGACGAACCGTTCGGCGACCTCGGCGCGCAGGGCCACCGCCTGGAGGCTGTGGCCGAGGACGTCGTGCAGGTCGCGGGCGAAGCGCAGCCGTTCCTCTCCCACCGCTGAACGGGCCAGCTCGGCGCGGACCTCCCGCAACTCCTGCACGATGTGGAAGAGCCAGACGGTCACATACCCGGAGAAGGCCGTGATGGGAAAGCCGATCGCCTCGTACAGGACGCTCAGCGCGGGCAGGCCCAGCAGCAGCCCGTACACAGGGGTGAGGACGCTGCCCACGGCGGTGACCGCGACGGCCTGGCGGAGCGGCAGCACGACCGCGATCAGCCCGGCCGGCACCATCAGCAGGTTGCCCCAGCCGGCGGCGCCGCCCAGCGCGGCAGGGAGCACCCAGCAGAGCGCGGTGATCGCGGCCAGGCCGAGCGCGTGGACGGGCGCCGTGCGGCGCATCAGGTTGAGCCAGAGCAGCCGCGCGTAGAGGGTGAGGACCGCAGCGACACCCAGACCGCCGGCCACAATGCGCCCCGGCTCCTGCCGCTCGATCGCCTCATACCAGAGCGCGGGCGCGAGGAGACCCGCCAGCGTCACCAGCGTGAGCGCCACGATGGCCGCGGCGACCACCGTGGGGCGGGGGATCCTGGGCTGCACCTGCGTCTCCGGCCGCTCAGAGCGTGATCGGGGTCAGAGAATGCCCAGGGTATGTGACCCTCGCCTAGGCGGCGGCTTGCACGCGGACCGAGTCCTGGCCGACGGGCAGGCGTCCCTCGCCCATGACGCCGATCCGGTCCGCGCGGCAGGCCTCGTCCACGTCACGCGTCGTCAGCAGCACGGTGACCCCGTTCGCCGCCAGGAAGCGCAGCACCGACCAGATCCAGCGAACGTCGTCCTCGCCGAGCCCCACGGTCGGCTCGTCCAGGAACAACACGTCCGACCGGCCGACCAGGGCGAGCGCCAGGTCGAGCAGCCGCCGCTGCCCGGCGCTCAGCCGCTCGAACGGAACGTCCGCCAGCCCGCCCAGCCCTGTCAGCCGCAAGGCCTCGTCCCGGGTCAGCGGGTCGAGCGTCCAGCGCCGCCAGGTGTCGACGACCTCCGCGACGGTGAGGCCGGGGAAGAGGCCGCCGTCCCGCCACACGGCGCCCGTGCGCAGGACGGCCCGTTCGGCGTAGGGGTCGGCTCCGCGCACGCGCACGGTCCCGGAGACCGGGCGCCGGTCACCGGCGACGGCCTCCAGGAGCGTGGTCTTTCCCGCTCCGTGGCCGCCGAGCAGCGCGTAGATCTCCCCCTGGGCGACGCCGAACGAGACGCCGCGTACGACGTCTGTACCACCCGAGGGGGGACGACCCCCCGCACCCCCCGGCGCGGCTTCGCCGCGAAGGGGGTCGGCCAGGCGGATCCGCAGTTCCCGCACTTCGATCACATTCGCCCGCATGCCACCCATGCTGCCGATCATGAGCCTGAACGTGCAGTCACGCCCGTCAGGAACGCCCCATGACATAAGCGGGGGTCGCCCATGACAAATGTCATGGGGCGGGAACCATGAACTCCGGACCGAGTTCCGCCGGACGGGTCACACCCGCCAGGGTCATGGTCAGCTCCAGCTCCGCCTGGAGGCACCGCAGCACGTGCCGCACCCCCGCCTCGCCGCCGAGTGCCAGGCCGTACGCGTACGGCCGCGCGACGAGCACCGCCTTGGCGCCCAGGGCCAGTGCCTTCGCCACGTCGGAGCCCGTGCGGACGCCGCTGTCGAACAGCACGGCCGCCTGGTCGCCCACGGCCGCCACGACGCCCGGCAGCGCGTCCAGCGACCCGATGGCGCCGTCGACCTGGCGGCCGCCGTGGTTGGAGACGATGATCCCGTCCATCCCCGCGTCCACCGCCCGGCGCCCGTCGTCGGGGTGCTGGATGCCCTTGAGCGCGATCGGGCCGTCCCAGTGCTCCCGCAGGAACGCCAGATCGTCCCAGGTCAGCGACGCGTCCCCGAAGTTGGCGACCCAGTGGAGCAGCGCCGTGTCGCGGTTGGCGTCGGTGACGGGGCCGCCGACCGCCTTCTGGAACACCGGGTCGCTGAAGTAGTTGGCCACCCCGATGCCGCGCAGGAACGGCAGATAAGCCTGGTCGAGGTCGCGCGGCCGCCAGGCCAGGGTGAACGTGTCGAGCGTGACGACGAGGGCCGTGTAACCGGCCGCCTTCGCCCGCTCCAGGAAGCTGGCTGCCAGCTCCCGGTCCTTGGGCCAGTAGAGCTGGTACCAGCGGGAGCCGCTCTCGCCGTTCGCCGCCGCGACGTCCTCCATGGAGTACGAGGCGGCCGTGCTCAGCACCATCGTCAGGCCGGTGGACGCCGCGGCGCGGGCCACCGCGAGCTCCCCGTCCGGGTGGAAGATCGACTGCACGCCGACCGGGGCCAGCAGGACGGGAGCGGGCATCGCCGTCCCGAGCACCTCGACCGACAGGTCCCGCTCGGCGACGTCGCGCAACATCCGGGGAACGATCCGCCATCGTTCGAAGGCCTCCCGATTGGCCCGCGCGGTGGCCTCGCTGCCCGCCGCCCCCGCCACGTACCCGAACGCCGCCGCCGAGAGCCGCCGCTCCGCGAGCGCTTCCAGCCTGGTCAGATCGGTGGGGAAGCCGGGCAGCACCTCGCCCAGCCCCGCCAGGTAGATCTCGTTCTGGAAATCGGCCAAAGAGCTCATCGGAAACCTCCAAGCGGCGCGCCGGACCGGCTGAGTGCAAAACTGTCCCTGGAACCGGCAACAATGTCCACATGGCACGACGCGGATCCCAAGCCCCTCCCCCGCCGCCGGACTTCGAAGAGAACATCGTCGACGTCGATGTCTCCGAGGAGATGCGCGGCAGCTTCCTCGAGTACGCCTACTCGGTCATCTACCAGCGGGCGCTGCCGGACGCGCGCGACGGGCTCAAGCCCGTGCAGCGGCGCATCCTCTACTCGATGAACGACATGGGCCTGCGCCCCGACCGGGGGCACGTCAAGTGCGCCCGCGTCGTCGGCGAGGTCATGGGCAAGCTGCACCCGCACGGCGACAGCGCGATCTACGACGCGATGGTGCGGATGGCCCAGCCGTGGGCGATGCGGATGCCGCTCGTCGACGGGCACGGCAACTTCGGCTCGCTCGGCGGCGACGACATGCCGGCCGCCATGCGGTACACCGAGGCCAGGCTGTCGCGCGCGGCCATGCAGATGGTCACCTCGATCGACGAGGACACCGTCGACTTCCGGCCCAACTACGACGGCCAGGAGACCGAGCCGGAGGTCCTGCCCGCCGCGTTCCCCAACCTGCTGGTCAACGGCGCGGCCGGCATCGCGGTCGGCATGGCGACCAACATGGCGCCGCACAACCTCGGCGAGGTCATCGCGGCCGCCCGCCATCTGATCGACAACCCCGAGGCGTCGCTGGACGACCTCATGCGCTTCGTGCCCGGCCCCGACCTGCCCACCGGCGGCAAGATCGTCGGCCTGGAGGGCATCCGCGACGCCTACGAGCGCGGGCGCGGCACGTTCCGGACGCGGGCCACCGCCCACATCGAGAGCGTCACGCCCCGCCGCAAGGGCATCGTGGTCAGCGAGCTGCCCTACGCGGTCGGCCCGGAACGGGTCAAGGCCAAGATCAAGGAGCTCGTCAACGCCAAGAAGATCAACGGCATCGCCGACCTCAAGGACCTGACCGACCGCAACGTCGGGCTCCGCCTGGTCATCGAGATCAAGAACGGCTTCCACCCCGAGGCCGTGCTGGAGGAGCTCTACCGGCTCACGCCGATGGAGGAGACCTTCGGCATCAACAACGTGGCGCTGGTCGACGGCCAGCCCCGCACGCTGGGGCTGCGCGAGCTGCTCCAGGTCTACGTCGACCACCGCATCGACGTGGTGCGCCGCCGGTCGATGTTCCGGCGCACCAAGCGCGAGGACCGCCTCCATCTGGTCGACGGCCTGCTGATCGCCCTCCTCAACATCGACGAGGTCATCCAGGTCATCCGGCAGAGCGACGACTCCGCGCAGGCCAAGCAGCGCCTGATGCAGATCTTCGAGCTCTCCGAGATCCAGGCGCAGTACATCCTCGACACCCCGCTGCGCCGCCTCACCCGCTTCGACCGGCTGGAGCTGGAGAAGGAGAAGGAGCAGCTCACCCGCGAGATCGCCAAGCTGACCGCGATCCTGGAGTCGGAGAAGAAGCTGCGCGCCCTGGTGTCGAAGGAGCTGGCCGACGTGGCCGCCGAGTTCGCGACGCCGCGCCGCACCGTGCTGCTGGAGTCGTCCGGCCAGACCCGGTCCGCCGCCGTGCCGCTGGAGGTCGCCGACGACCCGTGCCTGGTGCTGCTCTCCTCGACCGGCCTGCTGGCCCGCACCAACTCGGCCGACGCGCTGCCGGTCGAGGGCCCGCGGTCGCCGCACGACGTGCTGGTGTCGGTGGTGCCCGCGACGGCCCGCGGCCAGATCGGCGCGGTGACCTCGGCGGGCCGCATGATCCGGGTGGACGTGCTCGACCTGCCCACGCTGCCGCCGACCTCCAGCCCGCCGTCGCTGGCGGGTGGCGCGCCGCTCAGCGAGTTCGTGGTGCTGGAGTCCGGTGAGACCGTGGTCGGCCTCGGCAGCCTCGACGACGTGGGCGCCGGGCTGGCACTGGGCACTGAGCAGGGCGTGGTCAAACGGGTGGTGCCCGACTATCCCGCCAACCGGGACGAGTTCGAGGTGATCGGCCTCAAGGACGGCGACAAGGTCGTCGGCGCGGTCCATCTCGACTCCGAGGAGACCGATCTCGTCTTCATCGCCACCGATGCGCAGCTCCTGCACTTCCAGGCCTCCCTCGTCCGGCCGCAGGGCCGGGCCGCGGGCGGCATGGCGGGCATCAAGCTGTCGGCCGGCGCCCGCGTGGTCTGGTTCGGCGCCGTCGATCCCGGCTGGGACGCCCGGGTCGTGACGATCTCCGGGTCGTCCTCGGCCCTGCCCGGCACGCAGACGGGCGCGATCAAGGTCGCCGACTTCGCCGAGTACCCGGCCAAGGGCCGGGCCACCGGGGGCGTGCGCTCGCACCGCTTCCTGAAGGGCGAAGACACCCTGCTGCTGGCCTGGGCCGGCGTGACCCCGGTCCGTGCCGCCTCGTCCACCGGCAAGCCCATGGAGGTGCCGGAAGAGCTGGGCCGCCGCGACGGTTCCGGCGAGAAGCTGACGAAGGCGATCGCCGCGATCGGCGGCCCGCTGGGCCCGCTCGTCGAAGCCGAGCCGGTCGAGGTCGAGCCCGCCGAAGAATAACCCCGGCCGACATGGCGAGAGGCCCGTCCCACCGAGTGGGACGGGCCTCTCGCTATTCGCCGGTGGCGCCGTCGAGGCGTTCCCGGATGAGGTCGGCGTGGCCGTTGTGGCGCGCGTACTCCTCGATCATGTGGGTGAGGATCCAGCGCAGCGAGTAGACCTCGCCGCGGAACGTCGTGGTCGTGTCGAGCGACCCGGTGGTGTCCACGATCTCGCGGGCGATCTTGCATTCCTCGTTCCAGGCCGCGAACGCCTCGCCGGGGTCGGCGTCGTCGGCTTCGAAGGGCGAGAGGTCCTCGCGGCTCCGCTTCCAGCGGAACGGGATGTCCTCGCCGCGCATCGCCATCCGGAACCAGCCCCGTTCGACCTCGGCCAGATGCCTGACCAGCCCGAGCAGCGAGAGCGTCGACGGCGGAATGTTCCGTTCACGCAACTGCTCGGTGGTCAGGCCCGCGCACTTCCAGGCGAAGGTGTCCCGCTGGAACTCCAGGAACCCGGTCAGCGTCGCCCGCTCGTCACCGGCCTGCGGCGGTTCGGTCCTCTTGTCCTCGTCCATCCGATCATCATGGCAAGGTGCGGGCCGAACGCCCGGACGCGGGTGCGGCCTGCGATCGCCTGCCGAGGATCAGGAAGCCGAACGCCGCCACCGCCGCGACGGTACGGACGGCGTGCGCGATCTGCCAGCGGTCCCGGTCATCCACCCAGCCGGGCGGCGGGGCCTGCACGTTCCAGCCGGCCTGGTCGCTGTTGATCGGGAGGTTGACCACCATCGTGAGCACGAAGACCAGCGCCAGCAGGGCGAGTGCCGACACCACCGGCCACCGGCCGCCTTCCCGGGCCCGGAACGCGGCGACGGCCAGCAACGCCGTCGCGATCAGCGCGGGGATGAGGGTGGCCCCGGCGAGCTTGTCGAGCGAGTCGAGCTCGACCTGCCTGACCTGCGCGTACACCTGCCCGTCATAGCCGCGCAGCGACAGCTCCAGGACGAGGACCGCGACCAGGAACCCGGCGAAGACGCCGCCGAAGAGCACGCTGACGTACCGCGCGCCGCGGATCAAGGCGCTCATGACAGGCCACCGCCGAAGTCGGCCGCGTGGTCGGCGGCCCAATCGGCGTAGGAGAGCGCCGGGCGGCCCAGCACCCGCGCCACCGTGTCGGTGGACGGCCCCGGCTGCTCACTGCACGTGGCCAGGTATCCGAGCATGCGGTCGGGCACGTCCTCGGGCATGCCCTGAGCGAGCATGGCCGCGCGGACCTGTTCGGGAGGCACCTCGGTGAACGTCAGGCCGGTGCCGATGGCCTCGCCGATGAGACGCACCTTGTCGTGCTGGCTGAGAGACTCCGGGCCGGTCAGGGCGTAGGCACGACCGGCGTGCGAGGGGTCCAGCAAGGCACGGACGGCCACTTCGGCGATGTCGCGTTCGTGGATGGACGAGGTCGCCGCGTCGCCGTACGCGCCGCGAACGGCTCCGGTGGCGCGGATCTGGGGCGCCCAAGCCAGGTTGTTGGCCGCGAAGTCGGCACAGCGCAGGAAGGTCCATTCCAGCCCGGAGGCCTCGACGGCCTTCTCCGCGGCCTTGAACGCGGCGGCGAAGCGTTCGTACCCGCCGCCGTACTCCACGGTGACCGCGGACAGCAGGACCACCCGCTTCACCCCCTGTGCGGCCGCCGCAGTGAGCAGTTCCCCGGTGGTCTCGCCAACGGCCCGAGGTGCGATGAGCATCGCGTCCACACCGGCCAGTTCAGTCGTTTGCGAGACCACCGTCGCACCCTCGGGCAAGCCGGCGGTCTCCGGCGAACGGGACACCGCCGTCACGCCCTCACCCGCCTCCAGCAGCAGCTTCACCACGCCGCGCCCGACGATCCCCGTCGCTCCGGTCACCAGAATCATGGGATTACCTCCGTTGCCGTAAGATATGGAAACCATAACATATTGATTTGAGAGGCATACAATATGACTTCCGTAACACCTGGCGGCGACCGGCGCGCGATCGTGTCCATCCGGGAGACGCTGCGCGAGCTGAGCCTGCAGCTCTCGCTCCTCAACCGGCAGGTCGGCGCCCATCTCGAACTCAAGGACGTCGACCTGGACTGCCTGGATCTCGTGAACGCCCACGGACCTTTGACCCCGAGCGCGCTGGCCCGCCGCGCCGGGCTGCACCCCGCCACGCTGACGGGCGTCCTGGACCGGCTCGAACGGGGCGGCTGGGTGGTGCGCGAGCGTGACCCCGAGGACCGCCGCGCCGTCCAGGTCCGGGCCGTGCGCGAGCGCAACGCCGAGCTGCTCGGGCTGTTCGCGGGCATGAACGCGTCGCTCGACCAGATCTGCGGCGGCTACGAGCAGGCCGAGCTGGAACTGATCGCCGGCTTCCTCCGCCGCACCGCCGACGCCGGCGTGGAGGCCGTCCGGGAACTGGCCGGCGAGGAGACCCCCCGCCGGCGCCGGTGACCCTTCAGCCGGGCTTCGAACACCGGATAAAGTGGTTACATGACGGCGACGACACGGCTGCTGACGGGCCGCGACGGGCAGAGCTTCACCTTCGATCCGGGCGCCTTCTGCCTCGAACTCCTGCTGACCGGCGGCCCCGGCGGCTACGCGTACTGGGAGATCCTGCACACGCCGGACGACCTGGGCCGCTGGCTCACCGAGTCCCGCCTCGCCGCCATCGCCCCGCTCGGCGAGCCGCGCGTCAGCCCCGCCGAGCTGCGTGCGGTCAAGGCGTTCCGCGACACGATGCTGACCGTCGCGCTGGCCCTCGCCCACGGCGAGGAGCCCGCCCCGGAGGCCCTCGAGACCATCAACGACGCCGCCGGGCCGGCCCCCCGCCCGCGCATCGACCCCGCCACCGGCCGCCGCGCCTGGGCGGGCCCGGTGACCGGCACCCAGATCCTCGGGGCGGCCGCCAACGAGGCGGTCGACCTGCTCACCGGCCCCCACCGCGACCGCGTCCGGGAGTGCGCGGCGTCCAACTGCCTCCTGCTGTTCGTGGACACCTCACGTCCCGGCAGGCGCCGCTGGTGCTCCATGGAACGCTGCGGCAACCGCAACAAGGTCAACGCCTACCGGACCCGCCAGACCTGACACACTGCCGTTCATGTCTCTGGGAACGATCGTGATGACGGGCGCGGCGGGCCAGGTGGGAACGTCCCTGCGGGAGTCGCTCTACGAGGACGCCGGCCGGCTGGTGCTGATCGACCGCGCGCCGATGCCGGCCGGCCGCCCGGGCGAGGAGCTGCGGCAGCTCGAGGTGACCGGGCCCGAGGACCTCATCCCGGTCGTCGAGGGCGCCGACGCGATCGTCCATCTGGCCGGGGTGCCCGACGAGGCGCCGCTCGCCGACCTGCTGACGGGCAATGTCCTCGGCACACAGCACGTCCTGGAGGCCGCACGCCGGACCGGGGTGCGGCGCGTCGTGCTGGCGAGCAGCAACCGGCTGACCGGGTGCTACCCCACCGCCGAGACGGTCTCGCCCGAGATGCCGCCTCGCCCGGACGGGTTGTACGGGGTGACCAAGGTGGCCGTCGAGGCGCTCGGCCGGTTGTACGTCGACAAGTTCGGCCTTGAGGTCGTCTGCCTGCGGATCGGCAGCTTCGAAGCGGAGCCCACCGAGGCCCGGCACCTCGCGACCTGGCTCAGCCCGCGTGACTGCGCGGGGTTCGTGCGTGCGGCGCTGACCGTCGAGACGGACTTCCTGGTGGCGTACGCCGTTTCCGCCAATACGCAACGGTTCTGGGAGCTGAGCGACGAGCTCGGCTACGTGCCCCAGGACGACGCGGAGACGCGGGCGGCGGAGATCACCGGCACGTTCGCCATCGGGCAGCGGCCCCAGGGCGGTGAGTTCGCCGCCCCGGGATACACGCTGGAGCACGGCCGCCTGCCCGCCGTCTGACGCAGGGCCCGCCGTCTGACGCAGGGCCCGCCGTCTGACGCAGGGCCCGCCGTCTGACGGCAGGGCCCGCCGCGCCGGGCTCACTGCTCGATGTCGTCGGGCCCCCAGAAGGCCTCCATGCTGGTCACCTTGCCGTCGTCGCCGAACGTCATGACGTCGATGGCGCGGATGCGGATGCCCATGGCGGGGACCTCCACGGTGAAGGCCATCGCGGCGCGGGCGCCGTGCGAGCCGCGGATCGGGGCGTCGAGGGAGAGCTTGGTGCCCACCCCGATCGCGTTGACGTAGAACTCGTCGATCGCCGCGCGCCCCTGGATCCGCGGGTGTCCCACCGGATCCTCGATCACCGCGTCGTCGGCGAACAAGCCCGAGACCGCGGCCGGGTCACCGGCGTTGAAGCCGTCGACGTACGCCTGCAAGACGGCCTTCATGTGCTCCTGAGTCGGCATGCCCTCGCCCTTCGTCGTCGCCGGGACGAGATTACCAAGCGAACGCTTGGTTACCACGCGGCGGGTCCGCCCGGGAGAGAATGGGCCCATGGCGATCTCCTCGTTCATGGTCCCGCTCGGGACGCCCGCGCCCCCGTTCGTCCTGCCGTCCGTCGACGGCGGCGACGTCTCGCCGGAGGACTTCGACGGCTCACCGGCGCTGCTGGTGGTGTTCCTGTCGAACCACTGCCCGTACGTACGCCGCATCGAGCAGGCCATCGGCACGGTGACGGCCGAGTACGCCGCGCGCGGCCTCGCCACCGTGGCGATCTGCAGCAACGACGTGGTCAACTACCCCGACGACGACGCCGGGCACCTGCGGGAGCAGGCCAAGCGGGCGGGGTTCGGCTTCCCGTATCTCGTCGACGAGTCACAGGAGGTCGCGCGCGCCTACCGGGCCGCGTGCACACCGGACTTCTTCCTGTACGACGCGGGACGGCGGCTGGCCTACCGCGGCGAATTCGACGGTGCCCGGCCGCGCAACGACGTGCCCGCCGACGGCTCCACGCTCCGGGCGGCCCTCGACCGTGTGCTGGCGGGCGAACCCGTACCCGAACCGCACACGCCCAGCCTCGGCTGCGGCATCAAGTGGAAGCCCGGCAACGAGCCGGCCTAGCCCGGGCCGCCCGGCGACAGCCGTCCGGCCACGGGCCGTCCGGGCACGGGGCGTCCAGCGACGGGCCGGCGGGGCCGGTCATCCGGCCCCGACCCTGGGGCGCGGCAGTTCCGACTGCCGCGCCGCCCCGGACTGGAGGCCCCGTTCGGCCGCGGCGGCCAGCGCGTCCAGGAGTTCGGCGGGCCCGCCCTCGGGGTCGTGGTAGTGCCAGTAGCGGATGATGCGCTCGCCCTCCGCGCCGGGGTTGAACCGGCCGAGGGCGAAGCAGCCCGCGACGGCCATGCGGACGATGACCCGCTCGCTGTCGTCCTTCTGCATGCAGTAGGCGGCGGCGTCGATCAGGCCGATCGCGGCCCGGGCGTTGCACCCGTCGTCCCGTGCCTCGGCGCGGTTGATGCGCCATTGCGCATACGGCCGCAGGTAATCCGCGATCATCCAGGTCTTGGGCACGCCAACGTCCTCTCGGGCTCTTCAGACGGGGGAGTCACTACCCATGGTGAGCATCCGCGCCCGCGCGAGCGGCCGATTTGACTCAGCCCTTGCCGACTGCCACCGCCACGTTGACCCGGCGCCGATCCGGCTCGGCGAAGGCGGCGGAAACAATCAACACAGCTCGTCCAGATCTGTGAGCATCTGCTCGGCGAGGTCGCGCTCCGCGGCGTAATAGCGGGCCGCCCAGCGCGCGACGAGTTCCGGATAGACCCAGCCGGGCAGGTCGGCGGCGCTCTGGCGCGAACATTCGGCCTCGTCGTGCAGGCGCTGGGCATTGTCGCGGTGCTGCGACACGATCTCGCGCAGGCGCTGGGGTGTCGCCAGGTGGCCGAGCCAGACGCGCAGCGCCGCGCCGTGCTTGAGGACGGGCGGTTCGACGGGCGCGTCCTCGACCCAGCGGGAGAGCGCGGCGCGGCCCGCGCCGGTGATGGTGTAGACGCGCTTGGTGCGGGTGTCGTCGCCGGTCACCGTGCGCGAGGTGGCGTACCCGACCTGTTCGAGCCGCTTGAGCTCGGAGTAGATCTGGCTCATCGCCGGGCTCCAGTAGAAGAACCGGAGGCTGTGGTCGGCCCACTGCCGGACCTCGTAGCCGGTGAGCTCCTCGCCGAAGGACAGGATCCCCAGCACCGCCCAGGCCGTGGCAGGGAGCCGCGCGATCATGTCGTCGTCGCCGTCGGTCGGGTCTGCGGGGGGCCGATCTGCGGTTGGCGGCATGCCCGCAAGCGTAGTCACCGATCATGCCCGATGACGCAACAGGGCCTGACAAGATCTTGACAAATATGCCTAACAGGCAAGGGCGAGATTTCCTGCGAGCTGTATTCCAGAGTGGAATAGGGAGCGCGCTCTCAACCGCGCTCTCCACCGGCCAATCCGTGGCGGAAGGCGTAGGTGACGGCCTGAGCGCGATCCCGCAGACCCGCCTTGGCGAAGAGGTTGTTGATGTGCGTCTTGACGGTGGCCTCGGTGATGAAGAGGTCGCCGGCGATCTCGGCGTTGGACCTGCCCTGCGCGATCAGTGCGAGAACCTCGCCCTCACGGCGGGTGAGGCCGTCGGGCAGGTCGCCGTGCCGGCGCTGCTTCTCGCCGGCCCGCTCGCCCGCCGGCTCGCCCGACGCGACGGCCTCGACCAGCCGGCGCTGGACGGCGGGATCGAGCAGGGACGAGCCGTTGCGCACGGTCTCGACGGCGGCGGCGATCTGCTCGCCCCCCGCGTCCTTGGTCAGGTAGCCGCGGGCCCCGGCGCGCAGCGCGGCGAAGATGGACTCGTCGTCGGCGTAGGTGGTGAGCACGACGATCTCCACCTCGGGATGCGCGGCCTTGATCCGCCGGGTCGCCTCAACGCCGTCCACCCGGGGCATCCGCAGATCCATGAGCACGACCTCGGGCGCCAGCTCGGCCACCCTGGCCACCGCCTGCTCGCCGTCGGCCGCGGAGCCGACCACCTCGATCTCCGGCAGCAGGTCCAGCAGCAGGAGCAGCCCCTCACGGACCACCGTCTGGTCGTCGACGACCAGCACGCGGGTCTTGGCGGCGCTCATACGGGCACTCTCAGCGACACTCGGAATCCCTCCCCATCCGGACCGGTGTCCAGGGTCCCACCGATCAGCTCGGCTCGCTCACGCATCCCCACCAGGCCGTAGCCGCCGCCCAGATCGGCGGCGAGGGCCGGCTCGGTGCCGCCCGTGTCGACGACCTCCAACTCCACCTGCCCGTCGAGATAGGCGAGGCGCACCCGGACGCGGGCACCCGGCGCGTGCTTGCGGACGTTCGTCAGCGCCTCCTGCGCCGTGCGGATCACGGCCAGCCCCGCCTGCGGCGACAGTTCGTGCGGCGTCCCCGCCACCTCGGTCTCGCAGGGACGGCCCGTACTGGCCCGGAACTCCTCGGCCAGCTCCGCCAGCGCCTCCTCGGGCTGCGGCGCGTCCCCGCGCAAAGTGGCCAGCGCGCGCCGGGTCTCCTCCAGCCCAGAGCGGGCCAGCCCCTGCGCGCGTTCGACCCGGTCCAGCGCCTGGACGCGGTCGCCGTCGCGCGCCAGCAGCAGCCGCGCCCCCTCCAGGTGGACGATCTGCGCGGACAGCGAGTGCGCCAGGATGTCGTGGATCTCGCGGGCGATGTGCGACCGCTCGGCCAGGAGCAGCGTGTCGGCCTCCGCCCGCTTGGTCGCCTCCTGCGCGAGCACGCGCTGGCGGGTGGCCAGCGCTCCCAGCGCCACTCCGGCGAACGCCGCCATGAGCCCGAAGTCCGACCCGGCGGTGAAGACGTCCCACCCGATCAGGCCCACCGCCGCCACGGTGACCACCGTCAGCGCGGCCCCCCAGCCGATCGGCAGGAGGTTGAGCAGCACCCAGAGGGCGACCAGAGCGAAGACGAAGCCTCCGTTCTCGCGGGAGGACAGCCCGTACAACCACAGCGAGGCGCCTATCGAGACCAGCAGCAGGACGCCCCCCGTCCGCCGCCGGTGCGACCACCGTGCCCACGGCTCCCGCACCGCGCTGGGCTCACGCGGCTCCCACAGCGCCCGCGACTCGCGGCGCTCCCGGTGCGAGCGGGTGAGCCAGATGCCCGCGCTCAGGCAGACCAGGGCGACGACGTTCAGCACGACCAGCAGCAGGCCCTCGCCCGCCAGCGCGGGCTTGGGCTTCGACTGGAGCAGGTCGCGGACGTACGCCACGAGCCCCCAGCTCAGCGCCGCGGCGATGACCAGCCAGCGGAACCAGCCGGGGTGGGGGCGGAACCTGTCGGACCTCACGCGACGACGCTAACCGATGGGGTACCGGTGATCTCGCGGGCTCGCCAGCCGACGACCACGTTCTGGACGAGGAGGGTCAGGCCGAGGAAGAGCAGCAGGCCGCCGGCCTCGCCGTGCACGCCGAGCGCGTATCCGGTGGCGATGAGCCCTGCCCGCACGGCGATCGACGCGAGCCAGATGACCACCGTCCACGCGGTGCCCCGCCGCCACAGCACACCGTGTTCGTCGCGCCAGACGCGCACCGTCGTCGCCCGCACGGCGCCCAGCCCCAGGGCCGAGACCAGCCCGGCGGCCAGCAGCAGCGCGCTCACCAGCGGATGCGCCGTGTCGAGAAGGCCGCCCTGGAGCAGCCCGGCGCCGACGAGGACCGCCGGGAGCAGGTAGGCCTTCTCCGAGCACATCGGACGGGTCCTGAGCTGACGGTAAAGGACGTAGGCGACGAGCACGGCGACCAGGAGGCCGGTCTGAATCTGATCCATGCCCAGAACGGTAGGGAGAACGACCCCTCCGGAGGATCGGCGCGGGGCTGGACTTGGCCTCCTCCACCCGGGGGTGGAGGGCCTCGTCAGCCGGTGAACTCGCGCAGGTTGTCCTTGACGGGATAGGTGGCGCCGAGGGGCCCGGCGGCCATGGCCAGCAGCAGGTTCTCGGTCGCCTTCGTCACGAAGCGCCGGCCCGCCTCGGTGACGCCGTGCCCGCACTTGGGCCCGCGCATCGCGCAGACCCAGCGCATGGTGCCGGTCGCGACGACGCCGGAGCCGCTCTTGGTGGTGTAGTACGTGGCGTCCGCGGTCTTGGGGACGCCCCCGCAGTCGATCGGCGAATGGGCCAGCACCTCGATGGGACGCGGCGTCGGGCCGGCCGGGTTGATCGCGTCGGTCTCCGGGCCGATCAGCCCGGGGAAGGCCGTGCCCTCGCGCACGCCGGTGCCGCGGAAGAGCCAGCCGCCGGGGCGGTGGACGGTGAACGACCCGGCCGCCGGGAAGCAGTTGTACATGATCCCGATGAGGTCGCTCTCGGGCCGCGGCGCGGGCGGCAGCCGCCAGTCCTGCGTCGACTCCTTCGGGTCGGTCTTGGCGACGGGGTCCTCGGAGGAGTCCTTGTAGCAGGTCACCAGGCGGTCCGGGCCGAGCTTGGTCGGGCTGAAACGGATGTGCCGGTTGACCGCGTTGGCGCCGAGGAACGCGATGTTGACCCCGCTGTCGCGGGCCTTGGTGACGTTCGTGCGCATGTTGGTCGACCAGTACTCGTCGTGCCCGAGCGTGACCAGCCCCCGCGCTCCCTTGAGCAGGTCCGGATTCGCGTGCAGATCGTTGTCCGTCGCGTACGCCAGCTGCTTGCCGGTCTTCTCCGCGAGGACGATCGCCGGGTGCTCGTAGCCCATGAACTTGCCGGTGCCGTCCTTGTCGTAGGGCCGGTCGAAGCTGACCGCGCGTGCCCGGTCGCCGTATCCGCTGGGCCCGTTGTAGAGGTTGTGGCCGCCCCACAGGTTGTACGCCTGCCAGGTGGTGGTGGCGTTGAGGATGACGAGCCGTCCGGCGGTCTGCGCGGAACGCAGTGTCATCGGCACGAACCGCTGGGCGCCCGAGTCGGCGCTGAGCCGCAGCAGGTAGACGCCCTCTGGCCAGTCCTTGGTGGTGACCGTGAGGGACGGCTTCCACGGCGCGGTCACCGTGTAGTTCTCGTTGTTCACCTTCGGGTAGGCCTGGCGGACGCCGGGCTGGCGGGGCGACTCCCAGAGCTTGCGCGCCTGGGCCCCGCCGTACCAGCCGACCCGGAACGCCTCGACCTTGAAGCCCCTGGTCGTCGTCGAGACGAACAGCTGGAAGCTCTCACCGGGCAGCACGCTCACCCGATCCGCGTAGCCCTCGATCTCGTCCGCCTGGCCGCGCTTGCGCAGCTTCCAGTCCGGTGTGCCCGGCAGCGCGTTCTCCGCCACGGTGTCGGCGGCCTTGGGCGAGGCCGCGATGGCCGGCCGGCCCGTACCGCCGCCGCCCGCTCCCCCGCCGCCGGGCTGGACGCCGTCGTTCTCGAACGAGCATCCGGCGAGCAGGAGGACGGGCAGCACCGCGAGCAGCATCCAGTTGGTGATCCCCCGAAGTACGCGCACGAGCCAGCATTCTGCCGAATACGAGGGGCCGGTGCGTCGCGGGAGACAGAAGTGAACGGCGCCACCGGGTCATCCTGCCCGGCCGCTCCCGGCGCCGCGACGATCAAGCCGGTGGCCAGCAGCACCCGTTCGCTCGCGGGCCAGACCGCCAGGCACCCCAGCGCCGCCTCTCGCACCACCCGGTCCCACGGGACGAACCACAGCAACGCCACCAGAACAGCCCAGGCATCGTGCCGCTGCACCCCGCCGAGCCCCTCCTCGACCGTCGTCACGTACCCGCACAGCCGCCATCCGGTGAGCGCGACCGCGATGGGCGGCAGCGACAGCCACTCCTGGACCGCCGCCCCCGCGTCCTGCAGATCCATCGCCACCCCTCCCGGAAACCGTGATCACTACGGTCCCGTGAGGGCGGGGGTCGGGTCGGTAACCCCTATGACCGACTTGGGGTGGTACTAGGTTCACCCTTGCGGGTGACGCCAAGGTTGACGAACCACAGCAGCACGCCGATCCCGATCAGGATCGCGGCCCGCAGGTAGACCTCGCCGTCCCGCCCGGTGACGGGCAGCGTGAGGATCAGGCAGCTCACCGCGCCCACCGCGGGCATCCAGGTCGGCGCGCGGAAATGGTCGTGCTCGACGGTGTCCTTGCGCAGCACCAGCACGCACACGTTCACCAGTGCGAAGACGAACAACAGCAACAGCACCGTCGTGTCGGCGAGCCCGCCGATGTCACCGGTGCTCACCAGGATCACCGCCAGCGCCATGGTGAACACGATGGCCGCCCACGGCGTCGCCCGCGTCGGGTGCGTCACCGCGAACACCGGCGGCACGATCCGTTCCCGCGCCATCCCGTACACCAGCCGCGACGCCATGATCATGTTGATCAGCGCGGTGTTCCCGACCGCCAGCAGCGCGATCAGGGCGAACAACTTCGGCGGGAAGCTCAGCCCGGCGACCTTCACGACCTCCAGCAGCGGGCCCGTCGAGGTCTGCAACGTCTTGGTGTCGACCAGCATCGTCGCCGTGAACGCGACCGCGATGTAGATCACCACGGTGATGGCCAGCCCGCCGAACAGCGCCCGGGGGAAGTCCTTCGCCGGCTCCTTGGCCTCCTCGGCCAGGTTGACCGAGTCCTCGAAGCCCAGCAGCGCGTAGAACGCCAGCGCCGTGCCGCCGAGCACGCCCAGGAACGCCCCGTTCGCCGGATGGAAGTCCAGTGCCCGGCTCGGCTCGCCGTCCCCGCTGATCAGCGCGAACACCCCGATCACCATGATCACCAGCAGCCCGGAGACCTCGATCAGCGTCAGCACCACATTGACCTTGATCGACTCGGAGATCCCGGCGAAGTTGACGATCGCCACCAGCCCGAGGAAGAACAGCGCCCCCACCAGCGTCGGCAGCGAGACGAACTCCGCCAGATACTTCCCGCCGAACGCCCGTGCCGCCGCGCTCGCCGAGGTGATCCCGCTCATCATCACCGCGAACGCCACGATGAACGTCACGAACGGGATGCCGAACGCCTTGTTGGTGTAGAGGGCGGCCCCGGCGGCCTGGGGGTACTTGCCGACCAGTTCCGCGTACGCGGTCGCGGTCAGCGCCGCGAGCACGAAGGCCGCCAGGAACGGCAGCCAGACGGCCCCGCCGACCTTGCCCGCGACCTGCCCGACCAGCGCGTAGATGCCCGCGCCGAGGATGTCCCCGACCACGAACAACATGAGCACCCTGCGCCCGATCACGCGCTTGAGCCCGCCCTCGGTCTCCCGCGGATCGATCGCCGTCTCGGTCATGCACGCCTCCTCGTCCCAGGCCCTGGACCACCACCTACCCAGCTATCGATCACTTATCGGCGAAGGAGGGCCGTCACCACTCGGAGAGGACCAGCGACTGCACCAGCAGGGCGGTGACCGCCTGAGCGGCCAGCCAGCCTCGCGACGGAGGGGTGTGACGGGCGGCGGCGACCATGATCCAGGCGGCGTACGGCACCCAGATGCGTTCGACCTCGCCCCTGGTCACCCCCGCGACGGCCAGGGCCACGGTCCCCAGCAGCGCCGCACCCACCAGCAAGGACGGGGCAGGCGGGAGCGCACGGTCGCGTGCGGCGCGGCCGATCGGCGCCAGCGCGGCGGGAAGCGCGTGCGCGACGGCCGGGCCGACGAGCAGCCCTAGGACAGCGAAGTCGGCGACCAGGAAGTACCAGTAGGAGCGCATCGCCGAACCCCGGCTGATCCGGTAGGTCTCGAACGTCGCCGCCACCCCGTCCGGCCACCAGAACCCGCCCAGCGTGAACGCCACCGGCACGATGGCGCAGCCGCACAGCAGCGCCACGACGACGCGCGCGTTCGGGCGGGCGGCGATCAGCGCGGCCGCCGGGATCGCGAACAGCGGGAGGAGCCCATAGCTCAGATACGGCAGCGAGCCGAGCAGCAGTCCCCCGCCGAGCGCGGCCAGGGCACGGTTCCGTCTGGCGGCGAGCGCGACGAGGACGGTCCCCCATGCTCCGACCCCGAGGAAGAACGCGTCCATGGCGGTCGCGATCCAGAGCACCAGCGGGGCCAGGACGAGGAACGGCAGCGCACGCCGGGCGAGTTCCTCTCCGGCGAGCAGGCGCACGGTCAGCGCTATGGCGACGATCGCGGACGTGCCGACCAGGATGATCACGACGGCGGCCCAGGTCGTGCCGCGCAGCCCGGCGGCGTCGAGCGCCCAGAAGACCAGCGTCGGGAGGGGCGGATGGCCGCGGACGTGGGTCGGATAGCCGCCCAGCCGGTCGGTGAACGTGCGAAGCCAGCCGAGCGGGTCGGCCCGTACGGCGTCCAGCCCGGCGGGGTACTCGGTCGGGGCGTCGAGCGGCTTGGCGAGGTGGTCGAGGCCGTCGCTCAGCGCGAGCACGACCGTCCACACCAGGGTCGCCGCCCAGGCCGCCAGGAGCAGCGGCCGCCAGCTCAGGCGCCGGACGAGCACGGGCAGCACCGCCACGTACAGCGCGGCGGTGGCGATCGCCGGGACGAGCTGCCAGGTGTGCGGTTCGCCCCGGGCCTCCGCGTGCAACGGCGGAAGCTCGTCCTCGGTGGCCAGACCGGCACGCCGCAGGAGATGCCCGACAAGGAAGGCCGCCGCGATGAGGAGCACCCAGAGCGCCACGGCCACGCGGCCACCCCGGCCCGTTCGCCGTATGGGCCGGGCCTGGAGGGACGGCGCGGTACGAGTGATCATTTCTGTGTCCGTTTCCGGAGCAGCCAGCCGACCGTGAGGGCCGCGGCGAGGGCCAGCAGGACGGCCAGGGAGCGCCCGTACGAAAGCGGCAGGATCGACGGATTGTCCGGACGACGGCCGGTGCTGAGCATCATCGGCAGTGCCACCAAGGTGAGCGCCCCGGCGACCATGAGTCCCGCCCGCACCGGACGGCGGCAGGCGACGGGCAACCACGCGGTGAGCGCGCCGGCCAGGAGAACGGCGGGCACGAGGACGAAGTCGTGAACCAGCACCGGACCCGCGAACCACACCATCCATTCGCGTGGCTTCGACTCGGTCAGGATCCCGCGCAGACCGAGCAGGATCAGCGCCCCGCCCACGGCGTACAGGGTGATCCGGCCTTTCACGTGACCACCGCCCTTCACGTGACCACCACCGTGTGGAGCCACTTGGTCTGGAGCACGCCGGGCCGGTTGGGCGCGATCAGCCTGCACGGATGGCCGTGGTCCAGGTCGAGCGGCGCGCCGTTCAGATCCAGGGCGAGCAGGGTCAGCGGGTCCCGGCAGTGCGGTGGGTCGAGCCACGAGGTGCGGTACGGGCCGCCGCGTTCCAGGGATTCGACCCGTACCCGCGCGTCGGCGGCGGCGCCCGCCATCCGCAGGAGCTCCCGCAGCCGCACGCCGCTCCAGTCGCCCGACGCGCTCCAGCCTTCGACGCACGCGATCGGCAGGCGTTCGGTGTGCTGCGGCAGGGCGCGCAGCTCCGCCAACGAGAAGGTGAGCTCGCGCTCGACGCGCCCGGTGACGGTCAGCGTCCAGTCCGGCTTGCGGGCCGTCGTGGTGACGCCCGCGGCCAGCGCCGACTTGTTGACCGGCAGCCCCGCGGGCCCGATGCCCGGACGGCGCGGGGCGAGCACCGCGAGCCGGGCCAGCGGCGAGAACGTCTCCCCGACCGTGGTGAGCACCACCGCGCCCGACGCGGCGGCCACCGTGAACAGGAAGGCACGCCGGTCCACCCCGTCCTCGGGCCGCTTCATCACCGTGCGCCGCACCTTGGCCCACTCGTTCACCCCGTGGATGATCAGGGCGCCGATCAGGATGTAGGCCGTCCAGTAGTGGGCGACGGTGAAGAAGAAAGGGAACGCGTACCAGTAGGCGATGTTGAGCACGCCGGTGACCAGCTGGAAGAGGGCGGCGGCGACGAGCAGGAAGACGAGCCCCCGCTCCACCGCGTGCCCGGCCGACCTGAGCGGCGGCCACTGGAGCAGCTCGGGGTAGACGGTCCACAACTTGGCCAGCAGCAACGGGATCGTGGCGAGGCCGCCGATGACGTGGAGGCCCTGCGTCACCCGGTAGAGGTTCACCGGACGGGACGGCCAGCGCAGCCAGTCGGGCGGCTGCTGCATGAAATGGCTGATCAGGCCCGTCACGAAGGCGACGCCGAAGCTCACCCCGAGCCAGATGCCCAGCCACGACGCCGTGCGCTCATCGTGCAGGCGGCTGCTGAAGCCGTTACCCAAGCGGCCGCCGAGCCGGTCTAGAACCGCAGGCTGACGAACCATCGGCCGGCCTCCTCCCACCGCTCGGCCACCGCGGCCCCACAGGTCGCCGCGAACACGCCGACGTCATCGGCCGACACCCGGGCCCAGGCGAACCACTCCCCGACCCTGTGGGCCGCACGGAGCCGGACCTGTTCGGTGTGCGAACGGGTACCGGGGGCGGTCACCTCGGCGAGGATCCGTCCGTCCGGGCCGAGCAGTTCGCCCGCCCGGCGCAGCAGCGCGACCGGGTCGCCGCCGATGCCGATGTTGCCGTCGGCCAGCAGGATCGTCTGCCACAGACCGGCTCCCGGCACCTGGTCGAACACGTTACGGCGGAGTGCGGGCCCGCCCGACGCCACGGTCAGCGCGACCGCGTGCGGCGCGATGTCGATGCCGAGCGCGAGAAGGCCGCGTTCGGTCAGCGCCACGGTCAGCCGCCCGGGGCCGGAGCCGACGTCCAGCGTCGGCCCGGCGCACCGGTCGAGCAGCCCGGCGTCCCCGGACCGCAGCGCCAGCCAGTCGCCGACCGGCAGCGGGCGCCGCCCGCCCGCGGCGTCCTCGATCTCGACCCGGTGCGCGCCCACCAGGGCCCGTTCGTACAGTTCACCGATCATGTCCGGACGACCAGCCCTTCCCGCGCCCACTCGTCCGGCTCCTGCCGCGACGGCTCTTGCCGCGCCCGCCCTGGCCGCATCCGCCGGACGGCGGCCGCGAACCGGCCGTTCGGGGCGGCGGCCGCCACCGCGCCGGCGTCCGTCGCGGTGTCGACGTCGGTCAGCCGTGGCAGGAACGCCACCCGGAGGTGCATCACCCGCAACCGGTGCAGCTGGACCTGCCCGGTGTAGGGCCGTGACATCGGCACGCCGGCGAGCAGCGCGGGATCGGGCCGGGCCAGGCCGAGCAGCCAGAAGCCGCCGTCCTCGGCCGGGCCGAAGACCGCGTCGTGCGTGCCGAGCGCGGCCGCGGCCCGTTCGAGCACGGCCGGGGTGACCTGCGGGGTGTCCATGCCGATCAGGACGAGCGGGCGCCCGGTCCAGGCGTCGTCGAAGGCGGCAGCGAGCCGTTCGTCCAGCCCGTCGCCACGCTGCGGGAGCACGCGGAAGCCAGGCGGCAGCCACGGCCCGGGGTTTCCGTCCAGGGCGAGCACCCGGTCGGCGGCGGGCACCGAGACGACGGTGGTGAGGGTGTCGGTGAGGGAGGCCTCGGCCAGCTCGGCCGCCTGTTCGGGCGTGTACGCGGGTGTGAGGCGCGTCTTCACCCGGCCGGGGACGGGTTCCTTGGCGATCACGACGAAGGTGACATCCGCGACGTTCATGAGGCGACCTCGACGAGCACGCGGCGCATGTCGCGGACGGCCCGGACCGTGCCGCCGACCGTTCCGGTGACCTTCGACCTGCCACGGCGCGGCAGGTAGGGAACGTCCAGCTCGACGACCCGCCAGCCCTCCTCGGCGGCCCGCAGCACCATCTCCAGCGGGTAGCCGAATCGCCGGTCACGAAGATCCAGGGCCAGCAGGTCGGCGCGGCGGGCGGCCCGCATCGGCCCCAGGTCGCGCAGCCGGGTGCCCGCGCGCCGGTTGAGCGAGCGGGCCAGCACGGCGTTGCCGAGTCGCGCGTGCGGCGGCCAGGCCCCGCGCCCGGCGGGGCACCGCCGCCCCAGGACGAGCTTCGGCCCGACGCCCGCGTCCGAACGGGCGCCTGCCTCCGAACGGGAGCCCGCCTCCAGTTCGGTGACGAGCCTCGGAAGCTCACCCGGATCGAGCGAGGCGTCGGCGTCCATGACGCACACCACCTCGGCCGTCGCGGCGAGCAGCCCGGCATGGCACGCCGCGCCGAAGCCGCGCTGCGGGGCGGCCACGACCTCGGCGCCGTGGTCGCGTGCGACCTGCGCGGAGCCGTCGGTGGAGGCGTTGTCGACCACGATCGGCCGGAACCCCGCCGGCATCCGGGACAGCACCCACGGCAGCGCCTCGGCCTCGTTGAGGCAGGGCAGCACCACGTCGATCATGCCGCCGCCCCGCACGCGGCGAACTCCGCCATCCCGTCGTCGAACGACACCTCCGGCGCGAAGCCGAGCTCGCGCCGGGCGCGTTCGGACGAGGCCACGATGTGCCGCACGTCCCCGATCCGGTATCCCCCGGTCACCCGCGGCGCCGGGCCGCCGTAGGCCGCGGCCAGCGCCTCGGCCATGCCGGTGATCGTGCGCGGTTCGCCGCTGGCGATGTTGTACGCGCGGAACTCCCCCGTGGCTCCCGCGACCACCTGTTCGAGGGCCAGCACGTTGGCGCGGGCGACATCGCGCACGTGGACGAAGTCGCGCCGCTGCCCGCCGTCCTCGAAGACCAGCGGCGGCTCGCCGCGCTCCAGCCGGGACCGGAAGAGCGCGGCGACCCCCGCGTACGGGGTGTCGAGCGGCATCCGCGGCCCGTAGACGTTGTGGTAGCGCAGCGCCGCCACCGAGCCTCCGGTCATCCGGGCCCAGGACGTGGCCAGATGTTCCTGCGCGACCTTGGTGTCGGCGTAGACGTTCCGCGGGTCGAGCACCGTGTCCTCGCCGACGGTTCCGGGCGCCAGCGGATCGCCGCAGCGGGGGCAGCCAGGCTCGAACCTGCCCGCGCGAAGGGCCTCTTCGCCGCGCGGTCCGGGACGTACCGCCCCGTGCCGTGCGCAGGAGTAGGCACCCTCGCCGTACACCACCATCGAGGAGGCGACCACGAGCGCGCCCACTCCCGCCCGTGCCATCTCGGCCAGGAGGACGGCGGTGCCGTGCGCGTTGACGGAGACGTAGGCGGGCAGGTCGAAGACATCGACGCCGAGGCCGACCATCGCCGCCTGGTGGCAGACCGCGTCGACGCCCTGGAGCGCGCGGGCCACCGCCGGGGCGTCGCGCACGTCGGCGGGCTCGCCGTCCGTCCGCGGATCAAGGCCGCGGACGGTGTGCCCGGCGGCGGTCAGCGCGTCGGCGATGTGGGAGCCGATGAACCCGGCGGAGCCGGTGAGCAGGACGTTCATGCCCCGACGTTAAGTCGCCGGAGGCGTCCCGAACCGGAAAGGCGGCCTGCCGTACGAACCTCGTAAGATTTGCCGGCAGGCCGGGACGATCAAGCCGAGACGATCAGGTGTCGATGCGTTCGATGTCGAGCTCGGCGGCGCCGGCGGTGATGAACTCGCGGCGCGGGGCCACCTCGCTGCCCATCAGCAGCTCGAAGATCTTTCCGGCCTCTTCGGCGTCCTCGATGCGGATACGGCGCAGGATGCGGTGCTGCGGGTCCATGGTGGTCTCGGCCAGCTGGTCGGCGTCCATCTCACCGAGGCCCTTGTAGCGCTGGACCGGCTCCTTCCACCGCTGGCCCTTGCGCTCGAACTCCACCAGCTTCTTGCGCAGCTCGCCGTCGCTGTAGCAGTAGACGTACTTGTCCTGGCCCTTCTTGGGCTTGAGCAGCTCGATGCGGTGCAGCGGCGGCACGGCGGCGAAGACCCGGCCGGCCTCCAGCATCGGCCGCATGTAGCGGTGGAGCAGCGTCAGCAGCAGGGTCCGGATGTGGCTGCCGTCGACGTCGGCGTCGGCCATGAGGATGATGCGGCCGTAACGCGCGGCGTCGATGTCGAAGGTGCGGCCGGAGCCCGCGCCGATGACCTGGATGATGGCCGCGCACTCGGCGTTCTTGAGCATGTCGGCGACGGACGCCTTCTGCACGTTCAGGATCTTGCCGCGGATGGGCAGCAGGGCCTGGAACTCGGAGTTGCGGGCCAGCTTGGCGGTGCCCAGGGCCGAGTCGCCCTCGACGATGAACAGCTCGCTGCGGTCGTCGGCGGTGCGGCAGTCGACCAGCTTGGCCGGGAGCGCGGAGTTCTCCAGCGCGTTCTTGCGGCGCTGGTTGTCGCGCTGGGTGCGGGCCGCGATGCGGGTCTTGGCGGCGCCGACGACCTTCTCGAGGACGGCGCGGAGCGGCTGCTTGCGGCCGCGCGCCGGGTTGTCGAAGATCGCCTTGAGCTCGCGGGCGACCACCTGCTGCACGATGCGGGTGGCGGCGGAGGTGCCGAGGATCTCCTTGGTCTGACCCTCGAACTGCGGCTCGGGCAGGCGGACGGTGACGACGGCGGTGAGGCCCTCGAGGATGTCCTCCTTGATGACGTTCTCGTCGCCGTTCTTGAGCAGCTTGGTGGCGCGCAGCTGCTCGTTGAGCACCCTGACCAGCGCCCGGTCGAAGCCCTGCACGTGGGTGCCGCCCTTGGGCGTGGCGATCACGTTGACGAACGACTTGGTGACGGTGTCGTAGCCGGTGCCCCAGCGGAGCGCGACGTCGACCTCGAGGTCGCGCTCGACGTCGGTGGGCGTGAGGTGGCCCTGGTCGTCGAGGACGGGCACGGTCTCGGTGAAGTGGCCGCGGCCCTGCAGCCGCAGCACGTCGATGATCTCGGCGTCCTTGGCCAGGTAGGAGCAGAACTCGCCGATGCCGCCGTCGAAGCGGAACGTCTCCTCGACGACCTCCTCGCCGCGCTCGTCGCGGACGTCGATGGTCAGGCCGGGGATGAGGAACGCGGTCTGCCGCATCCGGTCGAGGACGAGGGACTGCTCGACCGTGGCGTCCTTGAGGAAGATCTGCAGGTCGGGCCAGAAGCGCACGCGGGTGCCGGTGGTCTTCTTGGCGACCTTGCGGATCGTGCGCATGCCGGACTTCTTCTTGAACCGGCCCTCGGGTCCGGGCGTGGCGAACTCGCCGGGCAGGCCGCGCTTGAAGCTGATCGCGTGGGTGGCACCGGCACGGTCCACCTCGACGTCGACGCGGGCGGACAGGGCGTTGACGACGGACGCGCCGACGCCGTGCAGGCCGCCGGACGCGGTGTAGGACACGCCGCCGAACTTGCCGCCCGCGTGCAGCCGGGTCATGACGACCTCGACGCCCGCCAGGCCGGTCTTGGGCTCGATGTCGACCGGGATGCCACGGCCGTTGTCGACGACCTCGAACGAGCCGTCGGCGTGCATCGTCACGCCGATATGGGTGCAGAAACCGGCGAGCGCCTCGTCGACGCAGTTGTCGACGATCTCCCAGAGACAGTGCGCGAGTCCCCGGCTGTCGGTCGACCCGATGTACATGCCGGGTCGCTTGCGTACGGCCTCGAGCCCCTCCAGCACCGAGAGGTGCCGGGCGGAGTAGCCGTGCGGATCGTCAGTGGCCTTTTCGGCGGTCGCGGCGGTCAACTGCGTGTGCTCCTAGAGACGGAAGCGAAGCTTGTCCGTGCAAAGGGTGGGCGGATGGGGGTTGCGGACGGCCAGGCGGGGCTTGCCCTTCGAAACGGTCGTCGGGTGGGGGCTGCGGGATGGTGGACGTCGGCAGCAGAGTACCCCCGGGAGCCGGCGCCCTTCCGACAGGCTCGCCGCCCGGCGGGACGGCGAGCAGATGTTCGAACATACCATCGAACACCTCCGGGGGGACGTGGATCGGGTGGAGAAGACGAACTCCACCCGTGGACGGGTGTCCCCTGACCTCGCCCTCCGTAACGTCCTGATCATGACACACACCATCAGCGTTGACTCTCTTCGCAAACGGTACGGGGACGTGCAGGCCGTCGACGGCGTGTCGTTCGATGTGGAGCAGGGCGAGTTCTTCGGGATCCTCGGCCCCAACGGCGCCGGCAAGACGACCACCCTGGAGATCATCGAGGGCCTCCGGGAGGCGGACGAGGGCACGGTGACGGTCCTGGGGCTGCCGCCGTGGCCGCGCAACTCCAAGCTACTGCCCCGCATCGGTGTCCAGCTCCAGGCCTCGTCGTTCTTCGAACGCCTGACGGCCCGCGAGCAGTTGCAGACGTTCGGCTCGCTCTACGGCGTTTCCGCCAAGACGGCCGACGCGATGCTGGAGACGGTCGGGCTGGCCGAGAAGGCCGACGTCCAGGTCGAGAAGCTCTCGGGCGGGCAGGCCCAGCGCCTGTCCATCGCCTGCGCCCTCGTGCACGACCCGGAGCTGGTGTTCCTGGACGAGCCGACCGCCGCCCTCGATCCCCAGGCGCGCCGCAACCTGTGGGACCTGCTCCGGGAGATCAACACCGGCGGCCGCACGATCGTGCTCACCACGCACTACATGGACGAGGCGGAGGTGCTCTGCGACCGCGTCGCGATCATGGACCGGGGGCGGATCCTCCAGCTCGGCCCGCCCGCCACCCTGGTCCGCGGGCTGGACGCGCCGGCCCGGGTCAGCGTCGCCAGCGGGGTCCTGTCCACGGCCGACGCCGGCGCGCTGCCGGGCGCCGACACGGTCAGCGACGACGGCGTCTCGCTGACGATCTCGACCCGCGACCCGTCGGCGGTCGTGGCCGCCATGGCCGCCAAGGACGCCCTGGCCGGCGTGCAGATCCACGGCGGCACCCTCGAAGACGTCTTCCTGGAACTCACCGGCAGGGAGTACCGCGCATGAGCACCTTCGCGAGCTTCAAGAGCCTGGCCCGCGCGATGTTCCTCGGTTTCCGGCGGGACAAGGGCGCGCTGTTCTTCACGATCGTGTTCCCGCTGATGTTCCTGGTGATCTTCGGCGGGGTGTTCGGCAACCAGACCACGTCCAAGGCCAAGGTGATCGAGGTCGGCCCGGTGGCCGTGCTCGACCAGGCGAAGGCGCGCGACGGCGGCGAGCTCGGCAAGATCATGTCGATCAAGACGACCACCGACCGGGCGGACGCGCTGAAGAAGGTCAAGGAGGGCGACGCCGACGCGGCCGTCGAGCAGCGGGGCGACAGCGTCGTCGTGCACTACTCGGCCGCCGACCAGGTCAAGTCCGGCACGGTCCGCGGCTACATGGACTCGATCGTGCAGACGGCCAACATCGCCGTCACGGGCAGGCCGCCGACGTACCGGCTCGTGCCGGAGCAGGTCGAGGACGACTCCACGAAGGCGATCCAGTTCTTCACCCCGAGCCTGCTGGGCTGGGCGCTGGCCTCGGCGGGCGTGTTCGGCGCGTCCCAGACGCTGGTGACCTGGCGCACCAAGGGCATTCTGCGGCGGCTCCGGCTGTCGCCGGCCCCGATCTCGGCCGTCTTCGGCGCCCGGGTGGTCGTCAGCATCGGCATCGCGCTGGCCCAGATGGCGCTGTTCCTGACGATCGCCCAGCTGCCGGTCTTCGGCCTCAAGCTGGAGGACTCGTGGTGGATGTCGATCCCGCTGGTGATCTCGGGGGTGCTGGCCTTCCTGTCGCTCGGCATGGTGATCGGCGCCTGGGCCAAGACCCAGGAGGCGGCGCAGGCCGTCACCCAGCTGATCGTCCTGCCGATGGCGTTCCTCGGCGGCTCGTTCTTCCCGCTGGACGCCGCGCCCGGCTGGATGAAGGTCCTGTCGTACGTCTTCCCCCTGCGCTATCTGAACGAGGGGATGCTGAACGTCATGATGCGGGGGCTCGGACCCGCATCGGCCCTGCCGCAGATCGGAATCCTTCTGGGTGTCGCAGTCGTGGGCGCTCTGGTCGCTACCAGACTGTTCCGCTGGGATGCCGCATGACGTTCATAAAACCCTTGCCAGAACGTGTGACGTCGGTCACTTATTGGCCCATTCTGCTCTCGGCGTACTTGAGACCAGGTTGGGAACGCCAGCGTCGGGTTAGATGTTCTCCTAAGTACCGACCCCGAGCATGAGGAAGGTGCCGTGACTGGAGCCCTTGCCCCGACCAAGCCGCTGTCCGTCGCAGACCGTTGCGACCGCTGTGGCGCCCAGGCCTACGTCCGTGCTGTCCTTGTAGGCGGCGGCGACCTTCTGTTCTGCGCCCACCACGGGCGTAGGTACGCAGAGGCTCTCCGTGCGAACGGGGCCGACATTCAGGACGAGAGCGACAGGCTGAACGAAACCCCGGCTTCTGCCCCTGCGGATGAGCGGTAGGCCCCTACATAAAAGAATCCCGCGACGGCGGTCACCGGTATCGGTGGCCGCCGTTCGCATTCTCTGGCGAGCGCGGGTCCAGTTTCACATAGTTATGATCCGAATACTCTCCGTATTGATAAATCACTTCCGGCGAACGCGATAGTGATAGGCCCCGGCCGTCTCGAAGCCTTCCGACCCGTAGAGCGCCCGGGCAGCCGCGTTCTCCTCGACGACCAGCAAATAGGCGCGCTCGCAGCCCTGCTCGCGACCCCAGTCCAGCAAGGCGCGGAGCACGCGCCTGGCGAGACCGCGCCGCCGCGCCGCGGGCGCCACGGCCATGGAGTAGATGCCGAGCCACTCCCCCTGCGGCACCCCGCGCCCCACCGCCACGCCGTCGAGCATCGCGTACCCGGCCGGAACACCCGTGAGGATCTTCTCGGCCATCGCAAGCCCCTCGGGATACCGGCCGTCCACCGACCACCACAGATCAAGCCACTCTCGTGACGGCGTGTCATCGATCACAACCCCGCCGTCTCCGCCGCCCTCGGTGATCTCCCTGGTCAGCGCGAGGGTGGGATCGACCCGGGCATAGCCGCGCCCGGCGAGCGTCCCATCGAGCCCCGCCGGACGGGCCTTGCCGGTCACCGAGAACACCGTGGGAAGGCCGAGCCCGGCGTAGAAACGCTCGGCCCGTTCGATCGCCGCGTCCACCGGGCCCGGATCGCCGGCCGGGAGCACGGAGTTGGCGCGCTTGGTCACACCCTCGGCGTGTCGCAGCCGCCAGCCCCCCATATCCTGGGAGAACGGGGCGGGCCAAGCCGCGGCCACCAGGCCGTCGATGTCCAGGTCGTCCATCGCAGAACCCTACGGGGTCACCAGATCGTCATGTTTTCGGGGGGATCGTGCTCATCCTGTTGCCGCCATCGGAACGGAAGGCGACCGACGGGGACGGTCCGCCGCTCGATCTGGCCCGGCTCAGCTTCCCCGAGCTCAACCCCACCCGCGAGCGGGTGCTCGGTGCGCTGGTCGAGGTGTGCGTCCGCGCGGACGCGCCTGAGGTCCTGGGCCTGCCCGCCGGGCAGGTCGTCGAGGCCCTCGGCCGCAACCGGGGCCTGTACGAGGCGGCGACGCTGCCCGTCTCAGAGCTCTACACCGGCGTGCTGTACGACAACCTGGCCCTGCCCCGCCTCGACCCGGACCGGGCCGCCGAGCAGATCATCGTCTTCTCGGGGCTGTGGGGCGCGCTGAGGCTCACCGACCGCATCCCGCCGTACCGGCTGGCCATGGGCGTGACGCTGCCGGAGGAGGGGCGCCTCGCGGGCGTCTGGCGCCCCGTTCTCAACGAGGCCCTGCGCCCGGACGGCCGGCTGGTCGTCGACATGCGCTCGGGCCCGTACATGGCGGCCTGGAAGGCCCCGCAGCCCGCGGTGGCCGTCCGCGTGTTCCGCGAGCACCTGCTCGGCGGCGTGCCGAAGCGCACCGTGGTCAGCCACATGGCCAAGGCCACCCGCGGCAAGGTGGCCCACGACCTGATCAAGGCGGGCGCCGCCCCGCGCACGGCCGACGAGCTCCTCAAGGCCGTCGCCGACCTCGGCCACACCGTCGAGCTCAACGGCACCAACCTCGACATCATCCTCCCCGCCTAGGGCCCCGCCCACTCGGAGGTGGAGAAGGCCAGGCCGCATTCGGCGCTTTACCGTGGCTAAGGGATGGCCTGGGCACCGCGTCCGCGGCGCGCGACCTGCTGCCCCCGCGGCGACATTCCTCCCGCCCCGCACGTCAAGAAACCCCGCAAGGGAGTCTCGGTAGCGCACATACGGCTGTGGGGCCGAGCCGTCAGGCTCGGCCCCACAGCCGTATGGATGAACAGCGCCGGCTAGTCGAGGTAGTCGCGCAGGACCTGGCTGCGGCTGGGGTGGCGCAGCTTGGACATGGTCTTGGACTCGATCTGGCGGATGCGCTCGCGGGTCACCCCGTAGACCTTGCCGATCTCGTCCAGCGTCTTGGGCTGGCCGTCGGTGAGGCCGAACCGCATCGACACCACGCCCGCCTCGCGCTCGCTCAGCGTGTCGAGCACCGAGTGGAGCTGCTCCTGCAGCAGGGTGAAGCTGACCGCGTCGGCCGGGACGATCGCCTCGGAGTCTTCGATCAGGTCACCGAACTCGCTGTCGCCGTCCTCGCCCAGCGGGGTGTGCAGGGAGATCGGCTCGCGGCCGTACTTCTGGACCTCGACGACCTTCTCCGGGGTCATGTCGAGTTCCTTGGCCAGCTCCTCCGGGGTGGGCTCGCGGCCCAGGTCCTGGAGCATCTGGCGCTGGACGCGGGCCAGCTTGTTGATGACCTCGACCATGTGCACCGGGATGCGGATGGTGCGGGCCTGGTCGGCCATCGCGCGGGTGATCGCCTGCCGGATCCACCAGGTGGCGTACGTGGAGAACTTGTAGCCCTTGGTGTAGTCGAACTTCTCGACCGCGCGGATCAGGCCGAGGTTGCCCTCCTGGATCAGGTCCAGGAAGAGCATGCCGCGGCCGGTGTAGCGCTTGGCCAGCGAGACCACCAGGCGGAGGTTGGCCTCCAGCAGGTGGTTCTTGGCGCGGCGGCCGTCCTCGGCGATCCACTCGAAGTCCTCGAGGTCCTCCTCGGACATCGACGGACCGTCGGCCGCCAGCCGCTCCTCGGCGAACAGGCCGGCCTCGATGCGCTTGGCGAGCTCGACCTCCTGCTCGGCGTTGAGCAGCGGGACCTTGCCGATCTGCTTGAGGTAGTCCTTGACCGGGTCGGCGGTGGCGCCGGCGGCGGCGATCTGCTGCGCCGGGGCGTCGTCCTCGTCGTCACTGAGCGTGAACGATTCTTCCTCGGACGTGGCGGTGCCGCCCTCGGCCGCCTTGCCGGCGACCGCCTTGGCCGCGGCGGGAGGGGCGGCGCCCTCCTCGGCCTCGGTCTCGGGCTCGTCGGTCTCGGCGACCACTTCCAGGTCGGCCTCGAGGTCACCGAGATCGGCTTCGAGATCGGCGACGTCGACGTCCTCGTCCTCGAGCTCGGGGTCGTCGCCGGCCTTGCCGGCCGCCTTCTTCACCGGGCCCTTGGCGGCATCGGCCGCGGCGACCTTCTTGGCGGCGGCAGCGGGCTTCTTGGGCTTCGCCGGGCCTTTCTTGGGCTCGGCCTTCTTCGCCGCGGGCGCCGGCTTGGGCGCGGCGGCGGTCTCGTCAGCGTCGTCACTCACGACCGCGGTCACCGTGTCGGGCTGCTCTTGTGCAGCAGCGGCTGTCTTGGGCCTGCGCGCCGTCGGCGCCGCGCGTTTGCGCGGACGCTTGGGCGCTGCGGAGTCGGCAGCGCTCACCATGACGGTTACACCCTCCTTGCTGAGGCTCCGCAGAATGCTGGAGGCCTTCGACACGGGGATGTCGGCCTCCTCGAACGTACGTCGTACGTCGTCGGCTTCGAGGTAACCCTGGGACCGTCCACGCTCGATCAGTTGCGCGATGACGTGCTCGTGCAGATCTGACGCTTTCGAGGTCGAGCTAGCAGGCGACACAAATACCTCTCGAACGAACGTGTGGCTTGGTTGACCCAAGTGCCCTGACGGGCCCGGCCTCACACTGGGTGGGACCACACACTGGGCGGGACTCCCCGGTGCGGGACCGCAGCGTACCCGCTCTTACTAGGGTCAAGCATTCTGGCACGGCTGCACATTCCGCATCGACGTCCTACCCGGTAACACACCACCTTAGGGGGCGCGGAGCGGTCCTTCGTACGTGCTACGCCGTCTTGTCGCGGGTCTTTCGGCGGTGATCAGGGGGACTTCGGCGGGACGTGCAGGGCAAGTACGGTCACATCGTCCACTTGCTCATACCCCGCAAGCATGCGATCGACCAGGAAGTCGACAAGTCTCTCTGGGTCTCCTACAACTTCAGGTGGGGCGTCCATGGCCACGGAGACGAGCTCCTCGAGGCCGGCGTCCACTCCACGCCTACGGTTCTCCACCAGTCCATCGGAATAGAACACCACAGTGTTGCCGGTCTCGATGGAAAAATTCGTCTGTTGTCTCTGACTCGGCCAGCCGAGGGGCGTCCCGGGCTCCAGGTCGCTCACCCTGGCGGGCGTGTCGGGCGAGATCAGCAGCGGCGGCGGGTGGCCCGCGTTGCTGAAGGCGCCGAGGCCCGTCTCCGGATCGATCACCGCGTACGCGACCGTGGTGAACTGCTCCTCGTCCTCGGTGGCGCTGAACAGCCGGTCGAGGCCGGCCAGCACCGCGGCGGGCCGCGGATCGTTCAGCGCGAGGGCGCGCAGCGCGTTGCGGACACGGCCCATTCCGGCCGCGGCGAGAACTCCCTTGCCCATGACGTCGCCGACGGCCACGGCGAGCCGGTCGTCCGGCAGCCGGAACACGTCGTACCAGTCGCCGCCGACCTGCACATGGCGTGTCGCGGGGTTGTAGCGGGCCGCCAGCTGCATGCCGGGCAGCTGCGGGAGGTCGCTGGGCAGCAGGCTGCGCTGCAGCTCCTCGGCGGTCTTGTGCTCGCGCTCGAACAGCAGCGCCCGCTCGACGGCCAGGGCGCACTGGCCCGCGAGGGCCTCCAGGAAGACCCGCTCCTCCTCGGTGATCTCCCGGGGCCGGGTGAACGAGAACCGCAGGGCGCCGATCGGGGCGCCCGCCGCGAGCAGCGGCAGGCCGACCCAGGCGCGTTCCTCGGTGTGCTGCAGGAACAGGCCCGCCTCGTCGCGGCCGAGCTGCAGCCGGAGGCTGTCGGGATGCTCGGCCAGGAACGGCCGGCTCTCGCGCACGGCGACCGACATAACGGTTTGGTCACTGACTTTGAAGTCGTCGCGGGACGAGGGCCTGCTCTCGTCGCGTTCGGCGCCCGGCTGGGACGGCGCGACGATGCTCAGCCGCAGCTTGTCGTCGTCCAGCAGCGCCACCGCGGAGTAGTCGGCGCCGATCGCCGACCGGCCCACCTCGGTGATCACCTGGACGACCTGGCTGACGGTGAGGGCCTCGGCGAGCATCGAGGTGGCCTGCTGGAGCCGCGCGGTGCGCAGCGCGGCGGCCGACAGCTGCTCGGTGAGCCGGCCGCGCATCTCCTCGGCCTCGCGCTGGCCGGTGACGTCGGTGTTGGCGCCGACCCACTCGATCACCGACTCGCCCTGCCAGATCGGCACGGCGCGGACGTCGAAGTGGCGGTACGTGCCGCTCTTGGTGCGGATCCGGTAGTTGGCCTCGAAGACGCGGTTGTCCTCGACGCACTCGCGCCAGCTCGCCTCGATGCGGGGCCGGTCCTCGGGGTGCACGACCGCCAGCCAGCCGCCGACGGCGTAGTCGTCCTGGGTCTGGCCGGTGATCGACCGCCACTCGGGCGCGTCGTCGATCACACCGCTGGACGCCCCGGCGCCCGGGCCGTGACCCGCGGCGCCCGAGGGCGCGACGACCCAGACCACCTGGGAACTGGCCTCGACGAGCGAGCGGTAGCGCTGCTCCTTGCGGCGGATGACCTCTTCGGCGCGGCGGCGCTCGGTGACGTCCAGCGCGGTGAGGACCACGCCGAGCTGCTTGCCGTCGCGGCCGTGCGAGGGCAGCCACGAGCAGCTGAGAATGCGTTCGTCGCCGAGCGGACGTCCGGGCGTGTCGCCGCCGTCGGCCCCGGCGCCCTCGGCTCCGGTGCCGGATCCGGCGCCTCCGGCGGCCTCCCCGGCGAGGCGCGCGGTGGCCGGGCCGTTCGATCCGGGCGGGCCATTCGAGCCGGCAGGGCCGTTCGGCGCGGCCGGGCCGTTGGTCTCGTTCGGCTGCTCGCCCGGCCGCGGCGGGCTCGGCACGGCCGGACCCCCGCCCCGGACGACCAGGTCGACGTCGGTCAGCGGCCGGTCTTCGGCCAGGACCTTGCGCAACGCGGCCTCGAAGGCGGTCGCGAGCTCCTCGGGGAGCACCTCGGCGGGCCGGCGGTCCTGCAGGTCGCCGGCGGCCACGCCGAGCAGGCGCGCGAGCGCGTCGCTGACGCGGCGGCAGCCGTGGGACGTGTCGAAGAACGCGAACCCGGCGGGAGCCTCCTTCATCAACGTCACGTACAGCGCGGAGTCGGACGCATCCATGGGCTTGCCCTCCACCCCAGAGATCCGGGGACGCGGAACGGACGTGTCGGCGGTGCTCATGGACAACACCTCCGTCCCAGGGGGTCCCGTACCGCGAGGCAAGTCATCATCACAATGAGTGAATGGGAGCAGGCTAACGCTCCCGCCTCCATCACAACACCCGTCGGAGTCAGGTACTCATCATCCCGATGGTTCGCCGTGGACGGAAGCCCTGTCAGGCATCCATGTCAGGCGAGCCGCCGGTAATTCGGACGCCGCCCGGCCGGTCCGTCCCGGAATCGCACCGGGACGCCCGTTCGGACGGCGAGTAGCAGATGTTATGACGTCCGAGCGGTCCCGCGGGAGTACCTCAGACGATCAATCACGTTACGGACGGACCGAACGGCGGGCGAGCTGGGCCGCATCCGATTGCAAAAAGAAGGTAAAGCCTCACGGAGTGTCAACCCTTCGCCTTGGCGGCGGCCTTCATCTCCTTCTTGAAGGCGCGGACCTTCTCCAGCGACTCGGGCCCGGTGATGTCGGCCACGGAGCGGTACGAGCCCTCCTCGCCGTACGCGCCGGCCGCCTCCCGCCAGCCCTCCGGCGTGACCCCGTACTGCTTGCCGAGCAGCGCCGTGAAGATCTGGGCCTTCTGCTTGCCGTACCCGGGCAGGGCGTTGAGCCGCTTGAACAGTTCGCGGCCGTCCGGCACGTCCCGCCAGATCGCCTCGGCGTCGCCCTCGTAGCGTTCGACGAGGTACTGGCAGAGCTGCTGCACCCGCTTGCCCATCGATTTGGGGTAGCGGTGCACGACCGGCGGCTCGGCCATCAGCGCCTCGAACCGTTCGGGGTCGTAGGCGGCGATCTCGTGCGCGTCGAGATCGTCCCAGCCGGCCCGCCGCATGATCGTGTGCGGCCCGGCGAAGGCCCGTTCCATGGGAAATTGCTGATCGAGCAGCATGCCGACCAGGACGGCGAGCGGGCTGCGTCCGAGCAACTCGTCCGCCTCGGGCTGCTGGGCGAGGTGAACCTTCGTGGCCATGACCTCAGCTTAGATCTGACGGATCTCTTACGTCCGGCGGCCGCCCATGGCGCGCCGGGGCCCGGCGGTGCTCGAATGGGAGGGTGCGGCAAAGAAGGGTGAACGAAGACGACGAGACCACCGGCGCGCCCGTGGGGCGGCGGGTGATCCTCGGGATGCTCGGCCTCGGCGCCGTGGGGATCGTCGTGGGCGCGAACGCGCAGCAGAAGGTCAACCGCGCGCTGGCGCCGCTCGGCCCGGTCGGCCAGGTGCTGCCCGCGGCGGGCGGCTTCCGCTACTACTCGGTGGTGGCGGGCGTGAAGAAGCGCACGCCCGCGACGTACCGGCTGACGGTGAACGGGCTGGTCGACAGGCCGCGGACGTTCTCGTTCGCCGACCTGGGGCGTCTGCCGCAGACCCAGCTGACCAAGGACTTCCAGTGCGTGACGGGCTGGCGGGTGGAGAACGTCGCCTGGGCGGGGGTGGCGCTTCCCGACCTGCTGGACGCGGTGGGCGTGTCGTCGCGGGCCCAGGCGGTGCGGTTCCACTCGTTCGACGGCGCCTACACCGAGTCGCTCACGCTCGAACAGGCGCGGCGGCGCGACGTCGTGGTCGCGACCGGGATGCTCGGCGGGCCGGTGGCGCACGACCACGGCGGGCCCGTCCGGCTGTTCGTGGCCCCGATGTACGGCTACAAGTCCCTCAAGTGGCTCGGCAGGATCGAGCTGACCACCGACGTCGTCCCGGGCTTCTGGGAGGAGCGCGGCTACGACGTCGACGCGTGGGTGGGCCGATCGAACGGACGCGACGATGAGCCGACCTGACGAGGACGAGCGCGATCGCACGGGCGAGCGCGAGCACGCTGGCGAGCGCGACCGCACAGGCGAGCAGCGCACGGGGTGGGCTGGCGAGCGCGCGGGGTGGCTGGCGCGGTTCAGCGTCACCGAGCGGGCGGTGCACCACGCCACCGGGCTGCTGATGCTGGTCTGCATTGTGACGGCGGCGTGCCTGTACGTGCCCGACCTCTCCACGCTGGTGGGGCGGCGGGACGTGATCAAGCCGATCCACGTGTGGGCCGGTTTCCTGCTGCCGGTGCCCGTGCTGCTCGGCGTGCTGTCGCGGGCGTTCCGGCGGGACCTGCGGCGCCTCAACCGGTTCGGCCCGCAGGACGCGGAGTGGCTGCGGCGGCGTGACCGGCGGGCCGTGCTGGACGGGCGCGGCGTGATCGAGGTAGGCAAGTTCAACGCGGGCCAGAAGCTGAACGCGGCGTTCGTCGCCGGCGCGATCCTGGTGATGCTCGGCACCGGCGCGATGCTCACCTTCCCCGACCCGTGGCCGGACTCGTGGCGGGGCGGCGCGACCTTCGTCCACGACTGGCTGACGCTGGCGATCGTGGTCATGACGTTCGGCCACCTCGGGTACGCGCTGAGCGACCGGGGCGCCATGACGGGGATGCTGACCGGCCGGGTGGACCGGGCGTGGGCCGCCCGTCACCACGCGGGATGGCTGGCCGCGATGGATCGTTCCAGCACAGACGGCGCAGGCGACGGTGCGGCGACCCGGACCGTTCCCCCGGCGGATGCCGGAGCGCCTTGAAAACGTGGCCCGGAGAGCCCTTGACACCTCCAGCAAACGCGTTGGAATAGGACATCGAGGAGAGGTTGGTCGGAACCCCGTCCGCTGGGACCTCTCGGGCTCGGAGGGTGTGCGTAGATGCCTGCTCTTGCCGATCACCGGAGCGAGACCCGCGACCGTCTCGCGCGGCGTCTCGCCGCGGAGTTCGCGACCGTCAGCGCCGGCACGGTCGAACGTTGTGTCGCCGATGTCCAGGTCTGCATGACGCATCTGGGGTTCGAGGCCACGCCGGATCGAGTGGAACGGCTGGCACGCGAGCGCCTGGTCGGAGTGATCAAGTCCGAACCGCCGTCCGGACGCGGCACGTTCCCGCCCGGGGACGGCGACCTCTGATCCGTCCGGCGCACGGCGGCGCTTCGCCGACCACCCGGCCGGCGCTCGCCGGCGCCTTCGCCGATGATCCGTACGGCGCGTGGCCGGGCGGACGCGCCGCGTCCCAATCCGGTCGGCGCTCGGTGTCCTGGACTCCGTCCGGCATCGGATCTGAGAAGCTAGAGCCGTGAGTTCCCGCAGCCGCCGCCGTCCCTCCGGGGATTCCGCGCGGGACGGCCGGCCGCCCTCGGACGAGGTCTCCGCGATCTTCGACGACATGCTGCGGCACGCCCGGGAGTTGCTGGCGGTCCGCAGCCCGCTGGACGCCGAGCTGATCGTGAGCGAGATCCTCGGTTCCTGGTGGGGGCACCGCATCGGCGAGGGCGAGGTCGAGGAGGTCATCGGCGAGGCGCTCGTCGACTATGCCGGCCGGGCGGGCACCCCGGCCGCGCTGGCCCTGCTGACGGGCATCTCCTACCTCGGCACCACCCGGCAGCAGGCCAAGGCCGAACGCGCCGCGCTGGAGCTCATGGACCGCGGGGTCGCCCGGCCCGGCTGGGCCGACCGGGTCGGCGCGGTGGCGCACGAGGAGTGCTACGTCTCCCGCGACGTCTACGGCGACCAGGATTCGATCATCTGCACGTACACCTACGGCGGCACCGAACGGCACGCGCTCGTCGTCCTGGTGGACCGTAACAAGGCGGCGCCCGCCGGCGACGGCGACCCGCCCGCCTGCGGGATGGTCCGCGACGCGTGGGTGTCGTCCCAGGTCGGCAAGCTCCTCGACCACTGCCGCCGCGAGGGACGCACCAACCCGCTGATGCGGTTCGAGCAGGTCGACCCGCGCGACACCAGGGCGCTGCTGCAGCGCGCCCTGGAGTTCACGAACGAGACCGTCGGTCCCCCGGTCAACGAGAACTTCGGCTCCTACCACGCGTTCGTGCGGGCCCGCGTGCGGGCGCTGCCGCCGGGCGGCCGCCCGCCGCGGCCCGAGATCTACGGCAAGGACCGGTGCGCGACGATCGCGGCGCGCTTCCTGGCGTCCGACGAGGCCGAGGACCTCTCCGACCGGTCCGCCGCCAGCCACTGCGTCGACCGGATCATCGACTACGGGTGCGCGCACGACTTCGGCCGCCCGCTGCGGGTCAGCCCGATCAAGAGCGAGATGTTCCTGCTCGACTGGCTGCCCCGCAAGGTGCTGCTGTCACCGGCCGAGCAGGAGGCCGTGCCGCACGTCCTGGCCGCCTGGGTGCGCTGGGCCGGGCGGCGGACCGGGCTGCCCGAGGAGGGCGTCCGCGCCACGCTCGACGCCATCTGGGACGCCACCACCAAGTTCGCCGAGGCCTACCGCGACCCGTCGGCCTACGGGCTCGATCGCGAGCTCGTCGACCGGCTGCTGCCCGACGGCGATCTGGAGGCGCTCCCCCGCCGGGCGTTCGCGCTGCCGTTCCTGTCCGGCAAGCACCGGCTCTCCGGGCGGCACGGCTCGATCGACCTGTCGACCCTGGACCCCGCGGATCCGGACGACCGGCGGATCATGATCGAGTTCGAGCATCCCGGCGCCGAGACCGCGCACCTCGACGCGCACGAGCGCCTGACCGAACGGCTGTGGAACGGCGATCCGCCGCAACTGTGGGAGACCGCGCAGGCACTCCTGGACGTCGGCTACGAACGGCACGAGATCCTGCACAAGCTGATCGATGTTCTCGATCGCTGCGGCGGCGACGACGCCGAGCTGGTGAAATCCTTGCGTGTGTTGCGTCACGAACCACCACCTGAGTGAACTCCCGGTTTGCCAGAGGCGTCCGGGGCGACAATCATCGAGATCTCGGGCAGCGGCGCCACGGCGGTCTCACGGCGGTCCCACGGCGCCCGCGGGGACGACCCGGCGGTAGGGAGTGATCTTGTTGGAGTGGTCCGAGTTCGCCCAGCGTCTTGGACGCGAGCTGGCGGGTCTCGAGAGGGACACCATCCTGATCGTGCGCGAGCGCGATGAGAGCCGCCACTACGTCCAGGCGATGCGGGAGCCGGACAGGCTGTACGCCGAGGCCGTCAGCAACAACTTCCTCGACGGGCCGCTGCTGCTCACGCTCGCCGACGAGGAGGTGATGAGCGAGGCCGGCTGGCGCCCGCCCGCCGAGCCGTCGCCGCGCAACTGGTGGACCGAGCTGCCCGAGTCCGGCACCGGCATCCACACGGTGACCACGGGCGACTACGCCCGCCTCGCCGACGTGATGGTGACCGCGCTGCGCGACGTGCAGGGCGTGCGGCGCCCGTCCGACCTGGTGTACGAGTCGTTCCACCGGCACGGCACCGGCCTGATCGAGCTCCTCGACTTCGGCATCGAGGCCGCCGACCCGAGCCGGATCCGCATCCGGCGCCGGTCCGCCGTCGACGAGATGACCCGGCCCGCCATGGACCCCGAAGAGCTGGAGGCCCTGCTCACCGAGGCCAAGCAGCGCGCCGACCACGCCACGTACTTCCAGCTGCTGCTCTCGGCGGACCTCGTGCTGCCCGCCACCGGCACCGCCGTCGAGGACCCCGAGTACGCCGAGTTCCCGACGACCACCATCGGCTCCGGCACCTACCTCATGGTCTTCACGTCCCCGCAGGCCCTCGCCCGTTCGGTCGGCGACCGGTCCGCCGGGCTGTACCGCCGCTCGTCCTTCGGCCAGCTCGCCGCCGCGTGGCCGGACCCGGCCTGGCAGCTGGCGATCAACGCGGGCCTGCCGAGCGAGGTCCACCTCGACGCCGCCGCCGTCACCCGCCTCGCCACCCAGCAGCGCTCCGAGCCCACGCCCGCCGAGCATCCCGCGGCGCCCCCGGCCCTGATGGCCGCCCCCGTTCCGCAGGACTCGGGTCCCAACCCGATCCATCCCCCGAACCAGGCCCGGCACGGCCAGACGCCGCCAGTACCCCCTCAGCCCGGCCAGCCGCAGCCCGGCCAGTCGTCGCAGGGTCCGGTGCCTCCCGGGCCGGTGTCGCCGGGGCCGATGCCTCCAGGGCTTGCACAACCCGGCTCAGTGCCGTCCTCGCCTCCGCCGGCACCCCAGCCCGGCCAGGCACCCCTGGGAGGCGCCCAGCCGGGCCAGACGCCGCCCAGACCGGCGTTCCCGGGCCCAGTGCCTCCGGGCCCCGGCCGGCCCGGCACGGCGCCGTCCGTCCCCGATCCACAGCCCGGCCTCGCCCCGCCCGCCCCGGCAGCGTCCGGAGCGGTGCTGTCGGGCCCGGTGGCCCCTGTCCGCGCCCCTCAAGGCACCCGGTTGTGGCGCTGGAACGGTGAGGGCGACGAGAACGCGAACGCCGTCCCTGTAGCGGTTTACGACGCCATCGGCGGATCGTGGACGCCGGTGCGCACCGACGCCGTTCCTGCCCCTTGGACCGAGTGACGTTCCGGGTACTGTCGACAAGTGGACTGGGACGACTTCGCCAAGCGGCTGGCCATCGAGCTGATGAGGTTGCCGGTCCGGTCGTTCCTGATCCTGCAGAAGCCCGGTGGCCTGCCCTACGCGCAGGTGATGCGGTCACCGGACGCCCTCGACGCCGAGGCCGTCAGCAGCGCCTTCCTGCCGAGACCGCTGAACGGGCACCAGGAGCGGCTGCTGACCAACCTGGGCTGGCGGCCGCCGAACGATCGCGACCGGCACAACTGGTGGCACCGCGCGGCCGTCGCCGACCGCTCCGGGCGTCCCCTCGACGACCTGTCCGCGACCTGCGAGCGGATGGCGGGCCGGATGGCCGCGGCGTTCCGGGACGTGCACGGCGTGGGCTCGCCCTTGGAGCTCGTCTACCAGGCGAGCCGCAGCGGTCCTGACGGAGGGCCCCTGGCGCTTCCAGGCCTGGGCATTCCGCTGGCCATCCCCGACGACGAGGCACCCGAGGAGGACGACGAGGGCGCCTCGGACGCCGACCTGGAGGCCGCGCTCGCCGAGGCCCGGGATCGCGGCGACCAGCGCGGCTACCTGGATCTCCTCGCCGGGACGGCCCTGTACCTGCCGGTCCCGGGCGACCCGTCCCGCACCGAACACCACTACGCGACCGCCCAGTTCGGCGACGGCACGTTCGTCCTGGCGTTCACGTCACCGGACGCGATGGACCGTTCGCTGCGCGGCCAAGCCGTCCATCACCGGCCCGCCACCCTCGCCGAACTCGCGGTCCACTGGCCTCGCCCCGAATGGCAGCTCGCCATCAACCCGGGCCTGCCGAGCGCCGCCTACCTGGACGCCGATCTCCTCCAGTCCGCGCCTCACGAGGCATCTCAGGCAGCGCCGCGGGGCGCGGAGCCCGATCGAGAGACCGCGGCGCGTCCCGTCCGGGAAACCGCGGCGCCGCTCGCCGAGAACACCGCGCCTCCCGTGCCTGTGCGAGAGGTCGCGCCGCCCGCACCTGAACCTGTGGCCAGCGTCGTCTCACCGCCGCCCGTGCGAGAGACCGCGCCGCCACGCGTACCGGAGCCTGTGCCGCCGCCTGTTCGCGAGAGTGCGCCACCACCCCTCAGGGACATCGGGTTGCCGCCCATGCGGGAGAGGGTTCCGACCCCTGCCGGGGAGAGCGCGACGCCGTCCACGCCAGAGGCCACGCGACCACCCGTGCAGGAGACTGCGGCACCACCCGTTCGCGAGAGCACGGCACCAGCCGTTCGCGAGAACGTACCGCCGCCCGTTCGGGAGGACGCGGCGCCGCCCGTTCCGCAGAGCGCACCGCCGGTTCGCGAGAGCGCACCTCCGCCTGTTCGGGAGAGTGCGCCGCCCGTCCGGGAGAGTGCGGCGCCGCCTGTTCGGGAGGCCTCTACGGCGGCGCCGCGGCGGGAGTCCGCGCCGCCGGTGGACGCGAATTTCGTCGTGATGCAGAAGGTGGTGCGGCCGGAGCACGTGTCGCACTATCTGGACGGCGGCTACGAGTGGGTGGCCGGGTATGTGCACCGGCTGCAGGACGTGGCGGAGCTCAACACTCCGCAACTGCTCGTGCGCGCGCTCGGGCTCGTCTACGAGGGGTCGCCGTTCTCGGCGCGCGACGAGGACATCTACGTGATCCGGTGGCCCGCGGTGAAGCCGGCGTTGTTCCGGTTGCCGCTCGGCGGGATCGACGAGTGGAGCATGGGGATCATCCCGGGCGGCTGGGTGATCGAGAAGGCGCCGTTCCCGGGGTCGGGGTACGCGCCGGGCGACGGGCCGGCGATCCCGGAGTTCAAGGTCGACAGCCAGCGGCTGCCGCACGGTTCGGAGATCTACCGGCTCGACCGGTCCGGGGTGGAGGCGCTGGTCGCCGGGTACGACGCGGACCGGCGCCGCTGGGTGCGGGTGGAGGGCGGCCTGTGAGCCTCCGGCATGGTTACTACGCGGGCTGGCGTGGCGCCGAGTACGAGGCGAGCCCGGACGGCCCTCAGGTGCGCCTGTACGCGACGGCCCCGGCGATCGGCTTCGTCGAGGTCGCGCCGGGCCGGTTCGTGCGGGTGGTGCCGGCGGCGGAGGTCGAGCACCTCTCGTACGTCACCACGACCTGTACCTGGCAGGGCCAGCCGTTCGTCGTGCTCGGCGAGCACGAGAGCTGGCTGCGGGTGGAGTACAGCGGGGGCAAGGCGCCGGTGGCCGAACGGCTCGGCCTCGAACCGTTCGACCGCGGTGTCTACCAGGCGTGGGCGCCGCGTGCCGAGGTGGCGGATCTGCACGAGGAGACCGTCTAAACCGGCAGTAATCGGGCATGACGCCTGCATGACCCAGCCCCTCGAACGATCCTCGGTTCTGACGCCGACGCAGGCCCGTTCCCTGTTCCGCACGGGCGCCACGACGCCGACGACGAGCGGCTGGTGCCGCGGGTACGCGCAGGCGAACCTCCTGGTGGTGCCGCGCGAGCTGGCGTTCGACGCGCTGCTGTTCGCGCACCGCAATCCCGGGCCGTGCCCGCTGCTGGACGTGACCGACCCCGGCGATCCGCATCCCCGCCAGGTCGCGCCGACCGCGGACCTGCGGACCGACCTGCCCGCCTACCGGGTCTACGAGAACGGCGTGCTGCTGGCGGAGGTGGCCGACGCCACCGAGTACTGGCGGCCCGACCTGGTGAGCTTCCTGTTCGGGTGCAGCTTCAGCTTCGAGGCGGCGCTGTCGGCGGCGGGCGTGCCGGTGCGGCACATCGGGCAGGACCGGAACGTGTCGATGTACGTGACGAACCGTCCCTGCGTCCCCGCCGGACGGCTCGCCGGGCCCCTCGTGGTGTCGATGCGGCCGATCCCGCCCGCGCTGGTGGCGACCGCGGTCGAGGTGAGCGCGAGCCATCCGGAGATGCACGGCCCGCCGATCCACGTCGGCGACCCCGCCGAACTGGGGATCGCCGACCTGAACCGTCCCGATTTCGGTGACGCGGTCGAGTTCGCGCCGGACGACGTGCCGGTCTTCTGGGCGTGCGGCGTGACGCCGCAGGCCGTCCTGATGGCGAGCAAGCCGGAGTTCGCCATCACCCACTCCCCGGGACGGATGTTCATCACCGACCACTCGGACGCCGCCCCGCTCTGACCGGGTGATAGATCTGGGGCATGCCCGTCATCGACATCAACGCCGACCTGGGTGAGGGGTTCGGCGTCTGGGAGCTCGGCGACGACCTCGCCCTGCTCGACGTGATCACCAGCGCGAACGTGGCGTGCGGCTTCCACGCCGGCGATCCGCTCATCATGCGGCGGGTGTGCGCGGGCGCGGTCGAGCGCGGGGTGACGATCGGCGCGCAGGTCTCCTACCGGGATCTGGCCGGATTCGGCCGCCGCGAGATGGACGTCGCGGCGCCGGAACTGACGGCCGAGATCCTCTACCAGCTCGCGGCGCTCGACGGGATCGCCCGCGCGGAAGACGGCCGCGTCGCCTACGTCAAGCCGCACGGCGCGCTCTACAACCGCATCGTCCGTGACCCGGTCCAGGCCCGCGCGGTGGCCGACGCCGTCCGCGCGTACGATCCGGCGCTGCCGATCCTGACGTTGCCGGGCTCGGCGGTGTACAAGGTCGCCGAGGGGCTCACGGTCGTCGCCGAATGCTTCGCCGACCGCGCCTACACGCCGGAGGGCAGGCTGGTGTCGCGGCGGGAGCCGGGAGCGGTCGTCCATGACCCGGACGCGGTCGCCGAACGGGCCGTCCGGATGGCCGTCGCGGGCACGGTCGTCGCGGTGGACGGTGCCGAGGTCCCGTTGAAAGCGCGTTCGGTCTGCGTGCACGGCGACACCCCCGGCGCCGTCGAGCTCGCCAGGGCCGTCCGGGCCGCGCTGGCCGGGGCGGGCGTCACGCTGGAGTCCTTCGCGTGAGGATCCGGAGGGCGGGCGACGCCGCGCTCCTGGTCGAGACGGGCGACCTGGAGACCGCGCACCGCCTGCACGCCGCCGTGCGGGAGGCGGCCGTGGCGGGTGTCGTGGATGTCGTGCCCGGCGAACGCACGGTGCTGGTGGTCATCGATCCGGCCCGGTGCGACCTCGGCCGCCTCGCCGCCCGGCTGCCCGCGCTGGCCCTGCCCGAGTCGGCGGCCGGTGGGGCGGCTCCCGTGGAGATTCCGGTGCTGTACGACGGCGCGGACGTGGACGAGGTCGCCGCGCTCACCGGGCTCTCCCGGGACGAGGTGATCCGGCGCCACGCGTCCGCCGCGTACACCGTGGCGTACCTCGGGTTCTCGCCGGGCTTCGGGTATCTCACGGGCCTCGACCCCGCCCTGCACGTCCCGCGCCGCGAGTCGCCGCGCACCTCCGTGCCCGCCGGGTCGGTCGCGATCGCCGGGCCGTACGCCGCCGTCTACCCGTCCGCCTCACCGGGCGGCTGGCGCCTCCTCGGCCGCACGGACCTGCGGTTGTGGGACGTGACGCGCGAGCCGCCCTCGCTCCTCCAGCCCGGCACCCGGGTCCGTTTCGTCCGCTCCGCTCGTTCGCCGGAGGGAGCACGTTCCTCGGAGGGGGCGGGGTGATCGAGGTCGTCCGACCCGGGCCGCTGGCGACCGTCCAGGACCTCGGCCGTCCGGGCCACGCGCACCTGGGCGTGCCATGTTCGGGAGCCGCCGACGCCCGCGCGCTGCGGCTGGCCAACCGTCTCGTCGGCAATCCCGAAGGTCAGGCGGGCATCGAGCTCACTCTCGGCGGCGCGGCCTTCCGTTTCCACCGGTCCGCGTGGATCGCCGTCTCCGGCGCCCCGGCCCCGCTCCGCATCAACGGACGCGCGTACGGCGTGAACGCGCCCTGTCCGATTCCGGCGGACGGTGTCGTCGAAGTGGGTCTTCCCGCGCGTGGCCTGCGCACCTACCTGGCCGTACGCGGCGGACTCGACGTCGAGTCCGTGCTCGGCAGCCGATCCACGGACCTCCTGTCGGGCCTCGGGCCCGCCCCGCTCTCCGCCGGAGACCGCTTGCCGATCGGCCCGTCGTCCGGGTTGCGCGACATCGAGGTGGACGTCGCCCCCGTTGCTCAGCCCCCGGACGTCCCCGTCCTGCGGATCCTGCCGGGGCCGCGCGACGACTGGTTCGTGCCCGAGGCGATCTCCGTGCTGTGCGGGCGGCCGTACGAGGTGACGCCGGACAGCAACCGCGTGGGCGTCCGTCTCGACGGCCCGAAGCTCCTCCGCGCCCGGTCCCGTGAGGGCGAACTGGGCAGCGAGGGCATGGTGACCGGCGCGCTCCAGGTCCCGCCCAGCGGCCTGCCGATCCTCTTCCTGGCCGACCACCCGACGACCGGCGGCTACCCGGTGGTGGCGGTCGTCCGGGCGGCCGACATCCCGCTGGCGGCCCAGCTCCGTCCCGGCCAGCGTCTCCGCTTCAGACCGGCGACCTGACCATGGCCGGCGGGGGTCAGCTCAGCGGGGTGAACCCGGCGCCCAGGCCCGAGTCCAGGTGGGCGGTGTCGTTGAAGCCGCGGACGGACCAGAGCCCGCCGATCACCACGAGCTGCGAGATCGATCCGTTGTCGGCGCCGAGGAAGGCGAACGGCCGTGACCTGCTGGCCATGGCCAGCGCCTGCGCGATCACGCCGCCATGGGTGAACACCGCGACCCGCCCGTCCGGATGCGCCGCCGCGATCCGATCGATGGCCCCCCGCACCCGGGCCGCGAACACCTCGGTCGGCTCTCCGCCCGGGATGACGTCCCACCGTTCCTCGGCCCAGAACCGCTGCGCGATCGGCCCGTTCTCGTGGATCATCCTGCGGAAGAGGCCGCCCTCCCACTCCCCCAGGCGCACCTCGCGCAGATCCTTCTCGGCGCGCGGCTCGATCCCGGTCAGCCTCACCAGCGGCGCGACGGTCTGCGCGGTCCGCCTGAGCGACGTCACGTAGACGGCATCGAGCCGGACCTTGCTCAGCCGTTCTCCGACCCGTTCGGCCTGCTCGCGCCCCTCCGGCGCGAGTTCGGGGTCGCCGTGCCCGTCCACCAGCGGGAACGGCCGGCCGGGCCGTGCGGGTTCGGACGCCCCGTGCCGGACGAGCAGGACCTGGGTCGCACCGGGCGGCGGCGCGTAGGGGGTCTGGCGGTACTCGGTCTGATCTTCGTGTGACGCCACACCGCGACCCTAACCGCCGCCGCCCGCGGGCGACTCAGGCCAGGGACCCGCCGTCGATGGTCAGAACGGTGCCCGTCACGAACGACGCGGCCGGACTCGCCAGGAAGACGATCCCGGCAGCGATCTCCTCCGGACGCCCGTACCGCCCCAGGGCGTTGGTGGCCCGCTGGGCGTCGGCGGTGGGCCCGTCCTCGGGATTCATGTCCGTCGCCACCGAACCCGACTGCAGCACGTTGACCGTCACGCCCCGCGGCGCCAGGTCGCGCGCGGCGCCCTGCGCGTACGCGACGATCGCGGCCTTGGTCGCCGCGTAGTCGGCCAGCCCCGGGAAACTCGTCCGGCTCGCGAGGTTGGACCCCACCGTGATGATCCGCCCGCCATCGCCGATGACCTTCGCCGCGGCCCGCGTGCCCGCGACGACGCCCCTCACGTTGACCGCGTACATGTGCTCGAACGCCGCCTCGTCGATCTCGCCGTCCACGCCCCCATACGTGATCACCCCGGCGTTGTTGACGAGCACGTCCAGGGCCCCGAAGTCGGCGGCCACGCCCTCGACCAGCCCGGCGACCTCCTGCGGATCCGCCTGGTCTGCCTTGTAGGCGTTCGCCCGCACCCCCCGCGCCTCCAGATCCCGGACCACATCGGCCGCCTTGCCCGCCGAGGCGGCGTAGCTGATCGCCACGTCCGCACCGGCGTCCGCCAGCGCCCGCGCCGTCGCCGCGCCGATGCCCCGCGACCCACCGGTCACCAGCGCGACCTTGCCCTCCAACGCCTTGCCCATGCCGAACCTCCCCTTATGTACCGAGCGGTACGAAACAGATGCGGAGTACTATACCGATCGGTACGGATAGTGCAACGGAGGGGACGATGACGGGACGCCCACGCGAGTTCGACGTCGACGAGCGCCTGGACCGGGCGCTGGAGGTCTTCTGGCGCCAGGGCTACGAGGGCACCGCGCTCTCCGACCTGACCGAGGCGATGGGCATCAACAAGCCGAGCCTCTACTCCGCGTACGGCAACAAGGAAGCGCTCTTCATCAAGGCCCTCGACCGCTACAGCGAAGGCCCCGCCAGCTACGTCGACAAGGCCCTGGCCGCACCGACCGCCCGCGCCGCCGCCGAGACCATCATGCGCGGCGCCGTAGACCTCACGACGTCCTCCCCCGGCGGCTGCCTCTTCGTCCAGGGCGCCCTGGCCACCGGCGAGCAAGGCGCCTGCGCCCGCGACGAGCTGAACGCCCGCCGCCGAGCGGGCCACGAAGCCCTCCGCGCCCGCTTCGAACGAGCGCAGGCCGAAGGCGACCTCCCGCCCGACGCCGACCCCAACGCCCTGGCCCGCCTGGTCTGGACGACGACCTACGGCCTCTCGGTCCAAGCCACCACCGGCGCCACCGCCAAAGAACTCCACGAGGCCGTAGACCTACTCCTCACCACCTGGCCCCCCACGACCCCCTGAGGGGCCCCTGAGGGGCCCCAACCCCATGACTGGGCGCGGCCAAGCTCAACGGTCTCGACCCAGGCGCGAGAACGACGGTGGCGCTCGTCTACGACCTGCCTGCGGGGGCCAAGGCCGTGACGGTCGGAGATCTCAAGCTCTGAGAGTTTCTGCCCTTGGGCCGCTCGATGGGCAGGTCGAAGCCTTGACTGCGGTGCGGAGGGGGAAGGAACCGATCATGAGCCGGAAGCCGTCCACGCCGAAAGCCCCGGGTGCCGGGGGCCTCACGTCCAGGGTCACCGTCCAGGAGGGCACGGCGCGCAGGTGGGACGACTGGTTCGTGCTCCTGGACGAGTGGGGAGCCGAAAGCCACAAACATGGCGAAATCGTGCGCTGGCTCACCGAGGAGCAGGGGGTCGACCACTGGTGGGCGCAGACACTCACCGTGGGGTACGAGCAGGAACGCGGCATGCGCGCGCCGGACTAGGACACCTGCGGCTACTCGCTGGCGGCTGAGGTGAGGAGTGGGGTGATCCTTTCGATCTCGGCGGCCAGAGGCTTGGCCGGGACGTCTTCGAAGGGCGTGACGGTGATGTCGCCGTTCTTGGCCTCCCAGACTCCGGCCACGCGGCCTTCGTGCAGGACGACCGGTGAGATCCAGCCCGCCGCCCGGCTCACCTCGGTGCGGCGCTCGGCCGGGATGAGGTACGTGGCGCCCGTTCCAGCGCCCAATATGTACTGGTCGAATCCGCCGAGGAGACGTACGGAACGCGTCGGTTCGGTGTCGAGGAGCTCGTCCAGATGTTCGGGTAGAACGAACATCTCCACGTCCTCGACCTCTACTGTGGCCAGCTCGCCCGCCGCGGCGAACCATGCTTTGACATCCTTTTTGCGGGACGCCTTGCGTATCAGCCAGTTGTCGAACATGTCAGGCGTCGCGGGCCCATGCGCCCCAAGGAAGGCCCGTATCGCCGTGTGGGCCGCGTTTTCGATTGGAGGCAGCCCCTTCCAGCCCGGAACGAACCGCTCAGGGGACGCGAACGTGACGCGCTGGCCTTGCGAGGGGCCGTAGCAGAGCACGCCCCACCAGGCGAGCGGCTTGAGCAGCGTCCCCCAGCCCGACCCCAGGACCTCGGCCAGATGCTCCGAGCCCGTCCTCTCCACGATCGCCGCGTTCAGCTCCTCGCGGGTGAGCGCCGCTCCCCCGGCCAGCGCCTCGCCGGCGGCCTCGGCGATCGCCTCCAGGTCGGCGGGGGTCGCGCCGAAGGTCTTGGTCCACGAAGGCTTCTCCCAGTGGCGGGCCGTGGCGCACAACGCGAGATAGGCCCCGGCCTCGTCGGCGGGCAGGAGGTGGAGCGTCCCCCGCATCGCCCAGGTCTTGATGAGCGACCGTTCGTCCCGGAGCGCCGTCCGCACCTCCCCGGGCGCGGGCGCCGCCTGCCGGACCGCGACCGCCAGCTCCGCGGACGACGCGACCTGGGCCTGCACGCCGGCCAGCCGCCGCGCGACCTCCGCCGCTGGAAGATCTCCGGCCGGTTCGAGCAGCTGCCGCCGCATCCGCCAGGCCAGGACCTGACTCCAAGTGACCGATGCCATGAACTGATTAGACCGCATCCCTCCGACAAAGCCGCGGCGTGTTCAGACGAGGCGGTGGGTCACTTCGGCGAACGCCGCGCGGACGTCGTCGGTGGTCAGGATGGTGAGGTCGGCGGCGGTCGCGGCCGGGCCGAGCTGGGCGGCGCGCAGGGCGCGCGAGGCGCAGGCCTTCTCGTACAGGGAACGCGCGAAGCGGCCGTTGCCCAGTTCGTCGATGCGTCCCGTGCCGCAGGCCCGCTGGAAGACCAGGGCGAGGTCGTCCAGGGCCTGTTCTTCCCAGCGGTCGCCTTCCTGCTCGGCGATCAGCTGGGCGATCTGGAGGAGCTCGTCCGGGCCGTACGAGGGGAAGTCCACCCGCACGTCGAAGCGCGAGCCCAGACCGGGGTTGGAGGCCAGGAACCGTTCCATGTCCTGGTCGTAACCCGCCAGGACGACGACGAGCCGGTCGCGGTCGTCCTCTGCCCGTTTGAGGAGGGTCTGGACGGCTTCGGCGCCGAACGCGTCGCCGCCGCTGTAGCCGGGATTGCTCAGCGCGTACGCCTCGTCCACGAACAGCACGCCGCCGAGCGCCGAATCGATGATCTTGTTGGTCTTGAGGGCGGTGGCGCCGAGGTGCTCGCCGACGAGATCGGCGCGCTGGGCCTCGACCACCGAGGGCCGCGCCAGGAGGCCGAGCGCGGCGAAGATCCGGCCGAGGACGCGGGCGACGGTCGTCTTGCCGGTGCCGGGCGGGCCGGTGAAGACGAAGTGGCGGGTCGGCGAGCGGGTGACCAGGCCCTGTTCGGCGCGCATCTGGGCGACCTGGAGCTGGGCGGCGATCTCCCGCACCTGGCGTTTGACCGCGGACAGCCCGATCATCGCGTCGAGGGAGCCGAGGGCCTCGTCGAGCGTCGGCGTCTCGGCGTACCCGCGGTACCGCTCGGTGAGCTCGGCGAACGCGGTCTCGACGTCCTCGGCGCGCAGCGTGACGAGGTCGTCGGCGGTCGGCCGGCCGGCGGCCTCGACGACGCGGACGTCGCGCGCGCGGGCGGCCGCCTCGGTGAGCGAGCGCACGAACCGCCCGTTGCCGAGCTCGTCGACGATGCCGCGCCGTTCGATCTCTTCGAAGCGGGCGCTCAGGCGGCGCCTGGCCTCGTCGTCGAGCCGGTCGTCGCGCAGGTCGGTGTGGTAGTCGGCGATGCAGAGGAGCTCGGCCGTGCGGTACGAGGGGAAGTGGACGCGCGTGCCGAAACGCGAGGCCAGCCCAGGGTTGGAGTCGAGGAACTCCGCCATCTGCGCCTCGTACCCGGCGAGGATGATGACCAGATTGTCGCGATCGTCCTCGGCGCGCTTGAGGAGCGTCTGCACGGCCTCGTTGCCGAAGCGGTCCGGCTGGCCCTCGCCGGAGTTCACCAGCGCGTACGCCTCGTCCACGAACAGCACGCCGCCGAGCGCGGAGTCGACGAGCTGGTTGGTCTTGATCGCCGTGGCGCCGAGGAACTCGCCGACGAGGTCGGCCCGGTGCGCCTCCACGAGGCTGGGTGTCGGCAGCAGCCCGAACGCGTAGAAGATCTTGGCGAGGACGCGCGCCACGGTGGTCTTGCCGGTGCCCGACGGCCCGACGAAGACGAAGTGCCGCATGGGCTTCTCGGTCGGCACCCCGGCGGCGGCCCGCAGATGCGCGGCCTCGATGGACGCGGCGATGGAACGGACCTGGCGTTTCACCGGCTCCAGCCCGATCATCTCGGTCAGCTCGGCGAGCGCCTCGGCGACCGAGATCTCCGGCTGGTCCTCCGGGCTTCCGTCCCGCATGCCGTCGTCCCGCCCCGCCTCACCGCCGCCGATCACCTGAGCCTGCGCCGCCGCGCGCGCCTCGTACGCCGCCTGCGTGGCGGCGGGCACCCCTGCGTCGTTCGGCGTTCCGTCATCCCCGCCCGAAGCCGATCCACTCCCTGAGCCCTTTCCAGACGCGTTCCCCGAGCCGCTTCCGGCCCCGCCGCCAACGCCGGATCCGCCCTTCCCTGCGCCGCCGCCACCCGAGCGCGGACCGCTGCCTGACTTCGGCCCCTTGCGTGACCCTGGGCCGGTCCCCGGCCACGACGCGCCTCCGGAACCTGACCCCGCCCCAGGTCCATTGCTTGGCCCGTTGCTCGATCCGTTGCCCGCGCCATCTCCTGACCCGTTGCCCGAACCTGCCGCTGCCCCGGGCCCGTTACCTGAGCCAGGGCCTGTGCGCCGGTCGGAACGAGATTTACCGGACGTCGCGGTGCCGTCGCCTCTCTGATTGGACTGCTCCTGGACCCAGCCCGTCTCGTACGCCTCGGCAGGTACCGAACGCCGCGCCTGATCCCATCGATAGACCAGCAAGGCGAGCGCCACCAGCCAGCCAGGCAAGACCTTCAGCTCGGCCAGTGGATGCGCTGTCGCAGCCGTGGCCACCCCGGCGGCGGCAAGGGCGAGCAGCGCCGTACGCCAGGGTGCGTACCCGCGCAGCCGCAACGCCACGAACGCGACAGGCAACGCAAGGAGCGCCAAGAGCAGGGACGGGCTCAGGTAGGGCCGCTGATCCTCGTGCCCCGGGTACATATGGCCGAGCGGAACCGACACCACGAGCCAGCCCACGATCACCGAAACCATGGCCATGCCCGCGGGCGACCGCAGCGTCAGGTGCACCACGATCAGCAGGATGAGGGTGAACGCGGCGGCGCTGAGCACCGGCCCGTTCACCACCACGGCCCCCGCCACCACCAGGCCGAGCAGCAGCAGCCCGCCCAGGAAACGCAGCCCGGCCTGGACCTGGAAATAACGCCATCGCAGGCGCTCGAATAGATCCCGCGCCGCGGTGCCCGCCGGGCGGGAGCGGGATCTCCCGAACAGTGCCATCACAGGCGAGTAAAGCGCAGGACAGGCTCGAACGGGACTCCTGGCGCCCGGTTCGTTGACACCTGCCGAGACAGAACCATGAAGGTTTCTTCCGCTTCACCATCGCCACGGACCCGGCGGACAGGACATTTGTACTGCGCAACAGTGGATTGGCGGCCCTGCCGACCGCACCCCACGCGCTCGTAGCGTCGACCGTGTGAGAAACAAGATCGACGAACCCTCATGACCGCTCGGCGCGCGCAGATGGCGGACATGGTCTGCCACATGGGCCTGTCAGTGCTGGGCGGGCCGTGCTGGCGACGTGGGCGACGGCGTTCGCGGTCTTGGCCGTCTTCGCGTACCACCGCGCAGACCGGGCCGCGTGAACTTCGCAGAAGGACCGGCATACTCTGACGTGCGTGAACGAGGTGAGCGCCAGGTGAGTGGCCAGGCCGCGGGCAGACGGCGACGGCGTCCGGACATCGACCTTGAGAAAATCGATCGAGGCGGCCCGAGCCCTGGGTCGTTGTGCATCTGGCAGCTTTTCCTGGCGTGGCCCATCAAGGATGTTCTGAGCGATGGAAACGGGCCACCGCTATGGCTGGCGTTGCCTGCGATCGTGGCGACCAGCGCGCTGTATGTGGCGGTCGTGTTCACCTCGTTCAGCGCACGTGTTTCCCTGCGCGCACCGTTCCTGCTGCTCGGCGCGCTCATGGCCGTCGTTGCGGCGTCCACGTTCGGGTTCGGGGACGACTGGTATCCGCTCTTCCCGATGCTGGGACTCGCCTCCGGAGCGCTGGCAGGTCATGTGCGAGCCCGGGAGAACGGGCCGGACCTGCCCCTCCTCGCAATCATCGGCACACCGACGGTGCTGTCGATCCTCGTCCCCTGGCTGGCCGGTGAGAGCGGACAGAGCATGCTCGGCTACGCGTACGGAACGGCGACCGCCGGGCTGGTGACCGCGATCGTGCTGCGCCTCTTCGTCGTCATCGGCATGCTGCGCGAGGCCCGCGAGGAGCTCGCGCACGCCGCCGTCGTCGAGGAGCGCCTCCGCTTCTCGCGTGACCTGCACGACCTCCTCGGGCACACCCTGTCGATCATGGTGGTGAAGGCGCAGGCCGTCCGGCGGATCGTCGAGCGCGATCCGAAGGTGGCGGCCGAGCAGGCCGCCGACATCGAGACCGTGGGCCGCCAAGCGCTCGGCGAGGTGCGCCAGGCGGTCTCCGGCTACCGGGGACGCGGTCTGACCGCCGAACTGGACGCCGCGTGCGCCGCCCTGGCCGACGCCGGGATCGAGCCGGCCGTCCGTCGCGACGGCGCGGCGCCGCCGCCCGAGCCCGACGCGTTGCTGGGCTGGGCGGTACGGGAGGGGATCACGAACGTGATCCGGCACAGCGGCGCCCGGCGCTGCGAGATCGTCCTCCGCACCGGCGGCGATCTCGCCGTGCTGGAGATCCACGACGACGGCCCCGGCGTGGACGGCGGTCAAACGCCCGCCACTCATCACGGGACGACGGTGGATGTCGGTGGCAATGCCGGCATGCCCGCTTGCGGCGGCTTTGGAGCCACGATCGGTCCCGGGCTCTCGATGGGGCCGGGCGGTCATGGGCTGAAGGGCCTCAGGGAACGCCTGGCCGCCGCGAACGGCACTGTGGAGGCCAGCCTGGCGCCTGGCGGCGGCTACACGCTGAGGGTCTCCGTACCGCTCACCGGGGCGCCGTGAAGGACAATGGCGATGTGATCAGAGTTCTGCTCGCCGAGGACCAGGGCATGATGCGCGGCGCGCTCGCCCTCCTGCTCGACCTCGAAGAGGACGTCGAGGTCGTCGCCCAGGTCGCGGACGGAGGCTCCGCGCTCGCGGCGGCGCTCGAGGCCCGGCCCGACGTCGCCCTGCTCGACATCGAGATGCCCGGCCGCAGCGGCCTGGACGTCGCCGCCGACCTGCGCCGCGAGCTGCCGTCCTGCAAGGTCCTGATCGTCACGACGTTCGGGCGTCCCGGCTACCTGCGCCGCGCGATGGAGGCCGGAGCGAGCGGCTTCCTGGTCAAGGACGGGCCGATCGAGGACCTCGTCGACGCGATCCGCCGCGTTCTCGCCGGCGAGCAGGTCGTGGACCCCGCCCTCGCCACCGCCGCCCTGTCGGTGGGCCCCAACCCGCTCACGGACCGCGAACGCGACGTGCTGACGGCCGCGGCCGACGGCTCCACGGTCGCCGACATCGCCACCCGCCTGCACCTGTCGGAGAGCACGGTCCGCAACTACCTCTCCTCTGCCATCGGCAAGACCGGCGCCCGCAATCGCATCGAGGCCGTAGGCACAGCCCGCCACAACGGCTGGCTCTAGAGCCGCGCGATTTCGTCCGGTCAGCCTGGAGTCGTGTTCTTGGCCCTTGCCTTGTCTTCCAGGGCGTAGGCAATGCCTTGGTCGACGTCGAACCGTTGGCCTTGGCGGAAGATGGTTTCGTAGGCGGCGGCACCGAGCATGTCCTGAACCTTGGGCTCGGCTTCGGTACGGATGGCGGTCAGCTCCCGGTAGCGAATGCCGTGCCGTCCTGCGATGTGGTGGGCGAGCCCGAAAAGACGCGCCGCACGCTGGAGCTGGCCGGTCGCGGCTGCCGTACCGGCCAAGGTGTCGATCGACAGGACCACACCGACCATGTCCCCCAGCCTCACCTTCGTGCGCAGAGCCGCTCGCGCGTGCTTCGCCGCGGCGCGAGTGTCGCCGATAGCCAACTCGGCCTGCGCCTGCAAATAGTCGACATGGGACCGCACATATTGCTCGCCGTTGTCGGCACAGATGGATCGCACCCGCTCGTAACCGGCCACGGCCGCGTCGAGCGCTCCGGCTCGCAGCGAAATGGTCGCCAAGGCGCACAACGTCGGAGGCACCCGGACGACCGGGTCGCCACAGCTCTGATATCGCTTCATCGCCTGCAGCAGGTGGGGTATGCCTTGCGGTGGATCGCCATAAAGCAGGTGATGATTTCCGAAGAAGAGATTGGCGTCGGCAAGGGACACCAGGTCACCGGTCTGTTCTGCGACTTCCTTGGAGGCGGTGCCCGCGGCCTTGGCCCCGGCCCCGTCACCCAGGAACATCGCGCACCAGGCCCGTACGTTCAGCGCCCCGGCGCGGTGAACATGGTCGGCAGGAGCGGCGGCGAGGGCACGGTCCAGGTAGTAGCCGCCTTCCTTCGGAGCGCACACGATCCAGTAGTGGTGAAGGTGACGAGCCAACTCCAGCGCGTTGTGCCGTTCGCCGGGTTCGGTGAGGGCGAATTCCAGGGCGACGCGCAGATTGGGCACCTTTTGCTTGATCCGATGCACCCAGGCGATCTGCTCCGGGCCGTTCCAGCTCTCGTGGAAACGCCGTGCCACGTCACCGTAATGGCCAAGGTGGCGACGCTGGATCTGCTTCTCCTCACCGAGTTCGCGAAGCCAGCCCAGGCCGTAGTCACGGACGGTGTCCAGCAACCGGAACTGCGAGCCGTGCGAAGTGGGCCGGACCAACACGATCGACTTGTCGACAAGCGCGGAAAGCAGCGCGTTCACGCGCTCGGACGACAGCCGGTCGTCCGCGCACACGGCCACGACCGCCTCCAGGTCGAACCAGGCGGGGAACACCGACAGCCTTGCCCACAACAACCGCTCGTACGGGCTGCACAGCTCATGGCTCCACCCGATCGCGGTCCGCAACGTCACGTGCCGATGCCCCTCGCCGGATTCGGCGATGTCGGGCAGCCTGCCATGGTCTGCCAGCAGGGCGTCCATCTGTTCCACCGACAGCAGCCGAGTCTGGCCCGCGGCCAGCTCGATCGCCAGCGGAAGCCCGTCCAAGCGGGCGCACAGCCTGGTCACCGCGGCACGGTTGTCATCGGTGAGCCTGAAGTCCGGATCACTGGCCGAGGCGCGATCCGCGAACAACGCCACCGCGTCCGGCACCGGCGCCGGCGTCGGCAACTCGGCGGCCGATGACTCAGCGGCCGACGGATCGGCGGCCGACGGATCGGCGGCCGACGGATCGGGAACCGGCAGCGGCGGCACGACGAACACCTGCTCACCGGACACTTCGAGCCGCTGCCGGCTGGTCACCAGGATCTGCACTCCTGGACCCGCGTTCAGGAGCACCTCGACGAGCAGCGCGCTCGCGTCGACCATGTGCTCGCAGGAGTCCAGGATCAGCAGCAGTTCCTTGTGCGCCACGAATTCGGCCAGCACATCCACCTGCCGGCGCATGCTCTGATCCACCACCGCCAGCGACTCGACCACCGTGTGCGGAACCACGACGGCATCACGGACCCCTGACAACTCCGCCAGCCAGACGCCGTCGTCGTACTCTCCCCTGCACAACGCCGCGACCTGCAGCGCCAACCGGGTCTTCCCCACTCCGCCCACACCGGTCAGCGTCACCAGCCTGGATCGCCCAAGCAACTGCTGGACCTGCGCCACCTCGTCCCGCCGCCCGACGAAAGTATTCGTGTCGCCAGGTAGATTGCCCGGCTGCGGGCGCCCCATCGGCACGTTCACGAATCTCCCCCACAGTGCATGAGCACATAAGGCGTCTCATATCACTCTAGGAAATCGATTGATCACTTACCGGCAAACTATCGAGGTCGTCGATCCGCGGCCGGCGCCGTAGCGCTCTGGACGTGCAAGTGTCCGCTGACATCATGGGCGACATGCGAATCCTACGTACGCCTGAGGAACGATTCGGCGCCCTGCCCGACTTCCCGTACGAGCCGTGCTACGCCGACGTCCCCACCCAGGACGGCGGAACGCTGCGGATGGCGTATGTCGAGGCCGGTCCCGCGGACGGGCCCGTGGTGCTGTGTCTGCACGGCGAACCGAGTTGGTCGTTCCTCTACCGGCGCATGATGCCGGTGCTGGCGGACGCGGGCCTGCGCGCGATCGCTCCCGACCTGGTCGGTTTCGGACGTTCCGACAAGCCCGCCGATATCGGCGACCACACGTACGCCCGGCACATCGAATGGACCCGCTGCCTCGCGTTCGACGTGCTCGACCTGCACGACGTCACCCTCGTCGGGCAGGACTGGGGCGGTTTGATCGGGCTGCGGCTGGCCGTGGCCCATCCTGAACGCTTCGCCCGTATCGTCGCGGCCAACACCGGCTTGCCGACGGGCGATTTTCCGATGCCGGAGACGTGGTTGCGGTTCCGCGAGTCCGTCCGTACGGCACCGGAGTTCGACGTGGCCCGGGGGATCCAGTCCGGCTGCCGTACGACACTCACGGACGACGTTCGCGCCGCGTACGACGCGCCCTTCCCGGACGAGTCGTACAAGGCGGGTCCCCGCGCCATGCCCGGTCTCGTCCCGGCCGGCCCAGACGATCCCGAGGCCCAGCCCAATCGCGATGCCTGGGACGTTCTACGCAAGTGGGAGAAGCCATTCCTGGTGGCCTTCAGCGACCAGGATCCCATCACGGGCCCCATGGCCCCGCTCTTCAGCCAGCTCGTCCCTGGCGCCGCGTCGTTGCCCCAAGCAGGCGTCAGCCATCCTACGATCGAGGGAGCGGGACACTTCCTGCAGGAGGACGATGGGGAACGTCTCGCCCACGAGATCGTCGCCTTCGTCCAAGCAACGTCGTAGCAGCGCAGACACCGCCACCGGAGCTCCCTCTTGACCAACCCGACCCCGGCCTCCGACCACTCCCCGGCGGCCGACCGGCCCGAGACCGCTGCCCTCCGGAGGTCGGGCGGCTCCCGCATCGCGCCTCAGGCGAATGCCGGCGATGGTGGGCCGCTGCCGGGTCTCGAAGGAGCAGGCGAAGGGTCAGCGCGGCTGCCACTGCCCCGCGTGGCCGGGTACGAGATCGAGAATCAGCTACGAGCAGGCGGCGCTCTGCGGATCGCCGGGGTGGACGAGGTCGGACGCGGCGCCTGGGCGGGCCCCGTCGTAGTGTGCGCGGCGGTCACCGATCTCAGCCCGCCGCCAGAACTACCTGGACGCGGCAAGCGCATCATCAAGCTCACCGACTCGAAACTTCTCACGCAGGCACACCGGGAAGCGTTCGCCGACGTGCTGCCCCAGTGGCTCACCTCGTACGCCATCGGTTCGTCCTCACCGGAAGAGATCGACGAGGCAGGAATGACGGAGGCCCTGCGCCGCGCCGCTCTGCGCGCCCTGGCGGCTCTTCCGGAGCCGCCCGACATGGTCATCCTCGACGGCAACAACGACTTCTTGAAACGGCCCTGGCGCGTGCGATGCGAGGTCAAGGCCGACCAGCGGTCGGTGACGGTCGCGGCAGCGTCCGTCCTGGCCAAGGTGCATCGCGATCGCCTGATGGCCGATCTGGATCCGGAGTTCCCTGCGTACGGTTTCGGCGCGTCCGCCGGTTACCCGTCGCCCGTTCACCAGAAGGCGCTCCAGGAGCACGGGCCCACGCCGCATCACCGGATGTCGTGGTCATACCTGGACGACCTTCCGCAATGGCGTCACCTTAAGAAGCACCGCGACCCGCTCGCAGGGGAAGGACAGCTCAGCCTGATCTGACGTCATCGCGTCCCTTCGGCGGAGTTGTTCCATCCAGCCGGGGTAAGCCGCTCGATGACGGGAGGACGATGCCATGGACGCTGTCGTACGAAAGCTGATGCGAGAGGCGGGCACGACCTATGCGGAGGAGGCCGGAGTCCCTCTGAAGGAGCAACCGGCCGCGCTCTTCAAGCTGCTGGTGCTGGCCAACCTGATGAGCACCCGCATCTCGTCGGACATCGCGATGGCGGCAGCCAAGGAGTTGTTCGAGGCGGGCGGCGGCACACCGCGCGGCATGAGCAGGCTGAGCTGGCAGGACCGCGTGGACGCACTGGGCCGGGGACACTACGTCCGCTACGACGAGAGCACCGCGACACGGCTCGGCGACATGGCGGAGATGATCCAGGACAAGTACCAGGGCGACCTGCGGCGGCTCGCGATCGAGTCGGGGCGGGACAGGGAACGCGCCGGCAAGCTGCTGCGCGAGTTCCCCGGGATCGGCCCGACGGGCGTCGACATCTTCTGCCGCGAGGCACAGGCCATGTGGCCTTGGCTGCGCCCCTACTTCGACAGTCAGGCGCTCAAGGGCGCCGAACGCCTGGGCCTGTCCACCGACCCTGAACGCCTGGCCGGCGAAGCTCCTGACAAGGAGCTGGCTCGCTTCGCAGCCGCTCTCGTACGGGTGAGCAGAGACAAGAAACTCGCCGAAGCCATCAAGCCCTAGGCACAGCCAATGGACAGCGCAGGGCACGCCGCCTCCAGTAGTGGAGACGCGTTGTGCCCCGCGCTGTCGTGGCGAACGTGCCTGGTGGAGCACCGCGAGAAGAAACCCGTTGTGCTCCCAACCGATTCCTTGACGTAGTAAGGATCAGTCCTTGCCTCGGGAGGCGACCCATTCGAGGTTCCAGGTGTACGCCTGGTCGACCGACATCTTGCCCCAGCGCGGGCGACCGGGCGGAGGCAGGACGAACCGGCCCTCGCGGCGTACGACGAGTTCACCGTTCATGTTCTCGATGAGGGCGAGGACGGCGTCCCGCGAAGCGTCGTGGCAGTCGTCCATGCGCATCTCGATCGGCGGTGAGCCCACCGGATAGAGCGTGGCGATCGCGTCCAGGCCCCGGAAGTCGTCGGCGCCGTCGTAGATCTCCGCGAACACCAGAATGCGCTTGAACTGCGCGGCGAAGTCGAGGTTGATCGTGAGGTTCTCGCCGGTCTCGACCGAGCCCGTACGGTCGTCCTTGTCGAGCAGGATGTACGGCGGACGGTCGAGCGCCCCGAAGTCGCCGACGGCGTGGATGATGCCCTTGCGGCCGTCCATCAGCTCCCAGAGACAGCACAGGTCGAGGTCGAGGTCATAGCCACGGCGGCGCTTGCCGAACCGCCCGGTCGCGACGCCCTCGCGCGCGGTCCAGTTGAGGTTGACCCGCATGTTCCCCGACGTGGCGCCGTGCTTGGTCAGCGACACCGACGGGGAGCTCTTCGTCAGCGAAATCTTCCCGCCGCCAGCCGGAGGCTGGGCCTGCTGCCCGTATCCCGCTGCGGGCGGCTGCCCATACTGCGGCGCTGGCGGAGCCTGCCCGTATTGCGGCGGAGGCGGCGGAGCCTGCCCATACTGCGGCGCTGGTGGCGGGGTCTGCCCGTATTGCGGCGGGGGCGGAGGCGTCTGGCCGTACTGCGGCGGGGGTGGAGGAGTCTGCCCATACTGTGGCTGCGGAGGCGACGGCGGGGTTTGCCCATACTGCGGTTGCGGCGGCGCAGGAGGAGGCGGCGGCACGGGCGGGGCAGCGCTCTGGCTCGGCTCGTCTACAGAGATGCCGAAGTCAGTGGCCAGCCCAGCGAGCCCCGAGTCGTACCCCTGCCCGATAGCGCGGAACTTCCAGGCCCCTTGGCGCCGGTAGAGCTCCCCTAGGACGAAGGCCGTCTCGGTAGTGGCCCCAGGGTTGTCGAAGCGCGCGACCTCGGTGCCGGCGGACGCGTCCAGCACGCGCACGTACAGCCCCTGGAACTGGCCGAACGTACCTCCATCAGCCGAGGCCGCGACCACGATCTTCTCGATGCCCGTCTCGACCGCCGCCAGGTCTACCGCGAGGACGTCCCGTACGGTCGGCCCCCGCTGCTTGCCTTCGTGCCGAACCGCACCAGAACCGTGCACCGGCTGGTTGTAGAAGACGAAATCGTCGTCCGAACGAACCTTCCCCGTTCCGGCGAGCAATAGCGCGGAAGCGTCGGCATCGGGCACGCCAGGGCCGCCCTGCCATCCCAGCTCGACCCGGACCGAGGCCACGGGCACCGCCGTGTTGGCGCCCTTCTGCATCGACATCTACGCACTCCCTCTCATCCGACGTTCACCAACCTATGACCAGGAACGGCTTGCGGGCGACAACACCCGCCGCATCCGCTCCGGCCTCTGGCCAGGGAGGTTCGCGAACTCGCCCTGGCAGGGGTCATACTCACGAGCGGCCCCACCGATACGGAAGGAGCGACGTCAATGCGCCCTCAATCGCTGTTCTACGACGTCGTGGCCCTGCTCGCACGGATCGCCGTAGGGGTCGTCTTCATCGCCCACGGCTGGGAGAAGCTCGAGGCAGGCATTACCGCGACCGGCCAGAGCTTCGACGACCTGGGCGTCCCCCTCCCCACGGCCTCCGCCGCATACGCGGCGTTCGTCGAACTGCTGGGCGGCGCCGCCCTCATCGCCGGCGCCGGCCTCCCTGTCGCGGGCGCGCTTCTCTTCGTCGACATGGCAGGCGCGTTCGTCTTCGTCCACGCCGACCAGGGCCTGATGGTCGTGGAGGGCGACAAGGTGGGGTACGGATACGAACTCGTCCTGGTCCTGGGCTTGGCGAGCCTTCTCTTCGCCGCGGGCGCCGGCGGTCGCCTCTCCGTCGACTCTCTGCTGTTCAAGCGAGGCGCCTGGCCTCAGGAGGGTTCAGACCCGGATTCGGAAGTCACCGAAGCCCTCAAGCACTTCGTAGAGGTCGGCGAATCCCAGGGCACGCCTCCTCCCCCTCCAGACAAACCACGCACGGCCGCCGCCATCATCGAGGGCACGGAAGACGACACCCTGGTAGCGGGCCGCCGCGGCCTCCGCCGTCGCCGCTCCTCCGAAACCCAACCGATCGAACGCCCCGAAGAAGGCCCTCCAACCACCTGACAGCAGACAAGCCGGTCCCAGCGCCAACCAGGCGCAGTTGGTCGGCATCGCGCCGGTGCAAGCAGCCGCCAGGGCTGAGCACCAACCTCCCCGCAGCCGCCAGAAACGAGCTCCACCGGCGTGCGCCGGTGTGATCACTCGAACCGTCCATCGGCGTCGCGTCCATGCCCCTTCGCGACGACGCCGAACTGTCAGACGCGCGGACTACCTTGGTCGCAGTACGAAGTCATCCAACTCCGGCACGTATCCGATCGAGGAGCTCCCGTGACCAAGAACCGCAATCCCCGCCACCGCAGGACACCGTCCGCAGTCCAGCGACCAGGGCCGGAGGTCACCGTCGCCCTGCTCTGCAGCGAAGCTGACTACAAGGCCATGCGCCAGGCACACCCGACGTCCGAGTTCGGCGATTACAGCAAATACCGCGAACGCACCCACTTAGTCCTTCGCGAACTGCGACGCCACGGAGGCCAGATCTGGGTCCGCCCCTTCGATCCCGAGGACTACCGCTCGTTCTGCGCAGCCGAAAGCCTCCAGACCGACCGGCTCCAGAGCCGAGCTCAGTACTCCGCGGACCCCCGTCTCCTCCCGCCGCGGCTCTACGCGGGCGAGCCGCTAGATGTGCTGCTCCGCAAACTGAGCCACCAACGCGATGACGAACGCACCGCGGCCGCCGCCCTGGAGCTCCTCGCGATCGCCACCGAGCCTCACGACCCGGCCCAGCAGGCGATCACATTCGCGAGCACGATCGTCCACGCTCTCCTACGTGACCTTGGCCCTGGAGCCCATCTGCTCACCTGCGTCATGGACGCAGGTCCGGACCAACTCTCGATCCAGGCCAAGGTCGAAAGAACAGCCCACCGAGTCTTGTCGCACAGCCCTCAGCTGGACATCTTCACCACGATCCTCGCCGCCGCGTACGCCCTGGGCGGGTCGGCGGCAGTCACCATCCGCTCCCACGACCACAACAGCGAGACCGTCCGCAGCTGGCAGCTGAACGGAGACCGTCTGGAGCCCCTGCCCGCGACAGAGATCCGCAACGCACACCCACCACCTCCCTAAAGCCACACCACTCCACCCACCGACCCGAAAGCCCTTAACGCCTCAAACCAGGAGGCCACTCCCCTTCTGTGGAAGGGCTATGTCACCGTCTGAATGCGCGCTGTCGCGGTCGCCACCGCGACCGTCTTGCCATCGGGCCCGAGGAGCTCACCAGCAAGAAAGCAGACGTCCTTGCCGCGTTTGACGATCCTGCCGTGCCCCAGAAGTCGTCCCGGACGAGCGGGACGCAGGAACTGGACATGCAGATCAAGAGTCGGCGCGAACTGGTTCTCCGGCAATGTCGCGACCAGCGCCGGCCCCAGCGTGTCGTCGAGCATCGCCGCCAGGAAGCCACCCTGAATCACGCCGACCGGGTTCACGAACTGCTCGCCTGCCTGAAAGGCCACCTGAATGGTGCCCTCGTCCGGATCGATCTCAACGAGTTCCCATCCCAGCGTCACCGCCGCCGGCGGTGGCGGAACCCGCCCTGCCTGCACATCCCAAAACAATCCCGGCCGTTGCTTGTCGATCTCCATGTACGCATTGAACACGCTGCCAGTGACACCCTCAGAAAGCCCGCCTAACGCCCCGGCGCCGCCTCGGCCAGTGTGGGTGGTGTCAGGGGACGCGGGTTGTCCAGGATGGGTTGGTGAACTTCTCGGCGGCCAGTTTCTCGGCCGCGCGAAGTTCGGTCTCTGTCAGGTGGTCGTCGGTAAGGCCGTATCGGGTGCGGAAGTGAGCGATCATTCGGTCGATGATCTGCTCGCGGGGCAGGCCGGTCTGGCTGCGGAGGGGGTCGACGCGCTTCTTGGCGCTCGCGATGCCCTTGTCGGAGATCTTCTCGCGTCCGATGCGGAGCACCTGGGTCATCTTGCCGGCGTCGATGTCGTACGCCATGGTCACGTGGTGCAGGACCGCTCCTGCCGCCAGGCGTTTCTGGGCGGCTCCGGCGATCTTTCCGTTGGCGGAGGCGATGTCGTTCAGCGGCTGGTACCAGGCCTTGATCCCGAGGTCGCCGAGCGCGCCCAGCACCCAGTCGTCCAGGAAGGCGTAGCTCTCGGCGAAGGACATTCCGGCCACGAGCGTCTCCGGCGCGTAGAGCGAGTAGGTGATCGTGTTTCCGGGCTCGACGAACATCGCCCCGCCACCGCTGATCCGGCGGACGACCGTGACCCCGTGGCGCTCGGCCTGCTCGGCGTCCACCTCGTTCCGCAACGACTGGAAACTACCGATGATCACCGAAGGCGACGCCCATTCCCACACGCGCAGCGTGGGCGGGCGGCGGCCGGCACCGACCTCCTCGGCCAGGACCTGGTCCAGCGCCATGTGCAGGGCCGGAGCCTGCGGTTCGGTATGGATCAGCCGCCAGTCGTGATCGCGCCAGTCGGACGCGTGCGCCAGCGCGCGGCGGACCGCGATGCCGATGGCCTCCGACGAGACGCCGAGCATGACGGTGCCGTGAGGCAAGCCTGCTTGCACTCGGCTGGCGAAGTCGCGGGCCTCCAGCCCGGCGGACATCCCCTCCAGGGCGGAATTGATGCTGTCCAGGGCCTCGTCCGGCTCCAGAAAGAAGTCCCCGCTGACCCTTACGTGCCGAAGGCGGCCGTCCTCGACCTCCAGGTCGACGGCCACGAGCTTCCCACCGGGCACCTTGTACTCACCGTGTGTCACGTACAAGGTCAACGGCCAGGCCCTCGTCCAGATTCCGCCTGGCCAAAGGCTTCGAGAAGACTGGCTACTCGGCCTCAAAGATCACTGGCACCGTTGCCGGGCTCGATCTCAGGTGGTGGGGAGTCGGGGTGGATCGCCGGGGAGGGTGCTCGGGTGATCGGTGCGCAGGCCGTCCAGGACGATCTGGAGGTTGCGTTCCCACTGCAGGGCGCCGGCGCGCAGCCCCAGGGTGTGGTCGCCGGTCGAGGTCGAGACCAGCAGGAACGCCACGTCCTGCCAGGTCACATCGGTGCGCATGGCGTCGGCGGCTTGGGCGCGCTCGGCCAGGAGGCGGATGCGGTCGCGAAGGACGGTGCGCTCGTGGTCGATGATGCCGCCGAGCGCCTCGTTGATGTCGCAGAGCTCGTTCCGCAGCCGGATGTACGAACCCGCGAAGCGGCAGAAGCCCGTCCAGGGGTCGGGGTCGGCGAGACCCTGGTCCGCCGCCGCCACGATCTCGTCGAGCACCTCGCCGAGCACGGCCTGCAGGAGCACCTCGAGGGAGCCGACGCGGCGATAGAACGTGCCGACGCCCACTCCCGCCCGCCGCGCGATCTCGTGGGCGGTGATCTCGCCGCCCTCGGCCGCGGCCTCGCGCGCGGCGACGACCAGGCGTTCGACATTGCGGCGGGCGTCGGCGCGTGGGCGGTGACCGGAACCGTCGTCGAGCAGCCGGTCCACCGCGGTCACTGTGCTCATGGTTCCCAGCCTAACAATAAGCGGACGCGAGCCGTCCGATTTAAGTGGACAGGCTACGTCCGCTTGCCCTAGTGTCACTCGAAGCGGACGGCGTCAGTCCGTTTAGAGTGAGGGGACGTGAGGTTGGGCCATGCCAGTCAACGAGGGACGTCCTGCCATGAAGATCACCGCGCTGGCCGCGGGGTTCGTGATGGCGGGACTGGACGCGACGGTGATGCAGGTCGCGGGCGCCACCATCCAGGAACGACTGAACGCGTCGTTGACCCAGCTCACCTGGGCCGTCGACGGATACGTGCTGACGTTCGCCGCCCTGCTCATGCTCGCCGGGGGCCTGGCGGACCGGGTCGGCGCCCGCACCGTCTACCTGTGGGGCATGGCGATCTTCGTTGCCGCCTCGCTGGCGAGCGCCCTCGCCCCCACGATCGAACTGCTGATCGCGGCGCGGCTCCTGCAGGGCGCGGGCGCGGCGTTGTTCATGCCGAGTTCGCTGGCCTTGCTTGTCCACGCGTTCCCGGACCCACGTGAGCGAACCAGGGTGCTCGGTCTCTGGTCGGCGATCGTGTCGTCGTCCGTGGCGCTCGGGCCGACGGTCGGCGGCATCATGGTCAGCGCGCTCGGATGGCAGAGCATCTTCCTGATCAATCTGCCCGTCGGACTCCTCGGAATGACCCTGACCAGGCGTTTCGTCGCCCGCGCCGACGCCGGCCAGAAGGCGTCGCTGGCCGTTCCGGGGCACGCCACGTTGATCGTCGCGCTGGCCGCGTTGAGCTTCGCGCTCATCGAGGGTCCGCAGCGCGGCTGGACCTCGGCCGCCGTCCTGGCGGCGGCCGCCACCACGGTGATCGCCACCGCGCTGCTGCTGGTGCGTGAACGTCGCGCCCGGACGACCGTCATGCCGTGGACGCTGTTCCGGGGACCGCGCTTCGCAGGGGCCAACGCCGTGGGCTTCCTCTTCAACGCGGCGTTCTACGGCGTGCTCTTTCTGGTCGGCCTGTACTTCCAGCACGCCCGCGGTGCGTCGCCTCTTCGCGCCGGGCTGGAAATCCTGCCGCTGACCGTGTTCCTGCCATTGAGCAACATCACGTTCGCGCGCATCTCCGCACGCTTCGCCAACGGCCCGCTGCTGAGCATCTCGCTCCTGGTCGCCGCCGCGGCCTCGCTCGCGATGGCCGCGATCTCCCCGGCCACCCCGTACTGGCAGGTCGCGCTGGCCCTGGCCGTCACCGGCATCGCCGGTGGGATCATCTCGCCCGCGATGACCGCCGCCATGGTGGACGCCGCCGGCCCGGAGAACGGGAACGTGGCGGGCGCCGTCCTCAACGCCAATCGCCAGGTCGGCACGCTGGTGGGGATCGCGGTCATCGGAGCCATGCTCGCCGCCGCCCCCGACTGGACGACCGGCACCGCCGAGGCGTTCCTGGCCATCGGCATCGCCTACCTCGTCGCGACCGTGGCCGCCTGGCGCCTCATCGCCAAGCCCGAACGCCGCGCCGCCCTCGTACCGGCAGGCCCGGCCACAGCTCAGCCCACCCCAGCCCTATCCCGCCACTGACCACGCCCCCGACCCTGTTGTCACCACTGATCACCTCGCTCCCAGCGCCGGGCGCCGGTCCTGCTCCTGGGTCAGCTTCGACTCATCACCAGTGAAGTCGGGCGCGGCGCCGGGATGTCGATCTGGAACTCCCGGACGCGCGTGTGCCAGCAAGGCGGAGCAGGTGGAATGCGTGCGGGTGCTAGCGTTTCGGAAAACGAAACGCGGGGGTTCGATGACGACGCCTACGCCCGGGCGGCCGGTCCGGGGATCCAGCACCGGACGTCCCTTGATGGCCGCGCTTGATCTGTTCGGTCGGCGTTGGACGTTGCGGATCGTCTGGGAACTGCAGGACGGGGCGCAGGGATTCCGGCCGCTCCAGCAGCGATGCGACAACATGTCGTCGAGCGTGCTGCGACAGCGTCTGGTCGAACTCACCCAAGCGGGCCTCGTCGAGCAGACGCCTGAAGGGCAGTACGCGCTCACAGCCCTTGGCCACGAGGCCCACGAGGCACTGCGTCCGCTCGCCGGCTGGTCTGAACGCTGGGCGTCGACGTTGTCCGAGGAGAGCTGAGGCCACCCGGCCGCGACCATCCCCTTGCGCTTCTGATTTCGAAGCGGGATAGTGATTCGGAAACAGAAGCACCCGAAGGGTTGATCCATGCCGCGCGTCGAACCGCTCACTCCCCCGTACACACCCGAGATCGGCGAAGCACTGCGCAAGTGGATGCCGCCCGGCGTCACGCACGAGCCGCTCCAGCTCTTCCGCGTGCTCCACCAGAACTCCGAACTGGCCTCGCGAATGCGCGTCCTGGGTGCCGGACTGCTGGCCCACGGCAAGCTGTCCGCACAAGACCGCGAGATCGTCATCGCACGATCCTGCGCACGGAGCGGCTGCGAGTACGAATGGGGCGTCCACGCCACGACCTTCGCGGAAGCGGTCGGCCTCACGAAGGAGCAGATCGACGCCACTGTGACCGGGGACCCCACCCCTTGGACGGCCAGACAACGCACCCTGATCCAAGCGGTCGACGAGCTGCACGACTCGGCGAACCTCTCGCAGAACGTCTGGGACGAACTCGCTGAGCACTACGACCAAGCCCAAATGCTGGAGTTCGTTGTGCTGACGGGCTGGTATCGCACCATCGGCCAACTGGCCAACTCTCTCCAGCTCGACCACGAGCCCTGGGCCGCCACGTTTCCCTCCGTCTGAACAGACATCGATGCGGTCTTCGTCGGTCGCCAACGGACACGGCCGCCGTCAACGTGCGGTAGGCCTTCTAAGGAACGCGGCGGTTCGGTCGTCGGCGGGGAAGAAGGCCTCTATGACGATCTCTTCGAGAGTGATGTCGAAGGCCGTTCCGAACATGGTGATCGTGCTGAACAGGCTGAGTTCGACACCGTGGTGACGAATCCGGATGGGCAGGGCGACGTCGGCCGGATCAGGCGCGGGCAGTTCGCCGTCCGTGCCGTACGAGACCAGCTCCTCGTGCAGCTCGCTCAGCGCCGGGTCGCCGGTCTGCGCGACCTGGCGAGCGAGGCGCGGCATCAAGAACGCGCGCACCTGGGCCAGATTGCTCACCCGCGACGCGAGGCCCTTCGGATGCAAGCCGAGCCGCATCATGTTGACCGGCGGCTCCAGCAACTCCGGATCAACGTCCGCCATGAACACGTCGATCGCCGAGTTGGCCAGGAGCAGGTTCCAGCGGCGATCCAGCGCGACGGCGGGGAACGGCTCGTGCCCGCGCAACACTCGTTGCACTGCCTCCAGGGCCTTGGCGAGATCCGGGTCGTCCAACGGACGCTGCCGATACACAGGAGCGTGACCTGCCGCGACGAGGAGCCGGTTGCGCTCGCGCAGCGGAACGCCGAGATGTTCGGCCAAATGCAGCACCATCGGGCGGCTGGGAATCGTCCGCCCGGTTTCCACGAAGCTGACATGCCGCGGCGACACGTCCGCCTGTATGGCCAGGTCAAGCTGGCTGAGCTTGCGCCGGTGCCGCCACTCTCGCAACAACTCCCCGACAGGACGATCCGTCATGCAGCGGTTCTACCGGACGCACGCCGGCCGACACCACTACACGGCATGTAATCGACAGCGGTCATGGGGCGTTGCGAGGGTCGCGGCATGAACGAGACCACGCAAGCCGTACGTAACAAGCAGCTCGTCGAGCGCACTTATGAGGAGTTCGTCAACGGGAACATCGAGTACCTCCGGACCGTCCTCAAGGAGGACTTCATCGAGCACAGCCCCGGAAATCCTTCGGGACGCGACGCGTTCATCGAGTTCATCGCCAAGTCACCGGTCGCCGACGCCCGGTTCGACCTCAAACGGGTCATCGCCGACGAGCAGTACGCGGTGGTGCACTATCTGATGACGCCTCCCGGGGACGAACGCGGCGTCGCCGTCGTCGACCTGTGGCGGGTCGAGGACGGGTTGATCGCCGAGCACTGGGACGTCCAGCAGCCGGTCCCTGGGCCCAAGGACGTTCCCCACGGAATGCTCTGACGCGCCGACGATTCCGCCTCGCTTCCCGCCGGGACGTGGCGGCCAGGAAGAAACCCTGGGCTGGCGTCTTCTTCTCAGCCGCGGCCAACGACCGAGGGGATCATGTCGCGTCCAGTGCGACATGATCCCCTCGGCGGTGACCACATTTCGATCTGACCTGGCTTTCAGGCCGTCACGAAGCTAGATCAGCTGCAGCCGCTGGTGGAGCCGCAGCCTTCGCAGACGTAGCAGCTGCCCGCCGGGCGCATCTTCGTGCCGCAGGTGAGGCAGAGGGGCGCGTCGGCGGTGCGGCCCTGGCGGCTCTCGATGACCTCCATCGACGAGTGCGCCTTGGCCGCCGGGGCCGGGGCCGGCTTGGCGGCGGTCACCGGCTTGGTGATCTCGGCGGACTGGGCCAGCGTCTCGTGCTCGAGTTCGGCGTCGGTGTGAAGGGACGCCGGGTCCTCGCCGTTGGCCTGCATGGCACGCTCACCGGCGGTGAAGATGCCGAGCTCGGCGCGCTCCTCGTACGGCAGGTGGTCGAGCGCGAGGCGGCGGAAGATGTAGTCCATCACCGAGGTCGCCATGCGGATGTCCGGGTCGTCCGTCATGCCCGCGGGCTCGAAGCGCAGGTTGGTGAACTTCTCCACCCAGGTCTCCAGCGGCACCCCGTACTGGAGGCTGATGGAGATGGCCATGGAGAACGCGTCCATGACTCCGGCGAGGGTGGAACCCTGCTTGCCGAGCTTGAGGAACACCTCGCCGAGACCGTCGTCCGGGTAGGACGAGGCGGTCATGTAACCCTCGGCACCGGCGACCGAGAAGCGGGTCACGGTCGCGGGGCGCTGCTTGGGCAGGCGCTTGCGGACGGGGCGTGCCGCGGCCGGGGCCTCGGCGACGGGCTCTTCCTTGGTCTTGCTGCCCGCGGCGGAGAGAGGCTGGCCGACCTTGCAGTTGTCGCGGTAGATCGCCAGGGCCTTCAGGCCGAGCTTCCAGCCCTCGTAGTAGACCTTCTCGATGTCCTCGATGGTGGCCTGCTCGGGCATGTTGACGGTCTTGGAGATCGCGCCGGACAGGAACGGCTGGACGGCGGCCATCATGCGCACGTGGCCCATCGGGCTGATCGCGCGCTCGCCCATGGCGCAGTCGAACACCTCGTAGTGCTCGGGGCGCAGCCCGGGCGCGTCGACGACGTGGCCGTGCTCGGAGATGTACTCGACGATGGCCTCGATCTGCTCCTGCTGGTAGCCGAGCTTCTCGAGCGCCCGCGGCACGGTGAGGTTGACGATCTGCATGGAGCCGCCGCCGACGAGCTTCTTGAACTTCATCAGCGCGAGGTCCGGCTCGATGCCGGTGGTGTCGCAGTCCATCATCAGGCCGATGGTGCCGGTCGGCGCGAGCAGGGACGCCTGGGCGTTGCGGTAGCCGTACTTCTCGCCGGCCTTGAGGCACTCCTGCCACTGCTTGGTCGCGGCGGCGTGGATGGCCTTGTCGATCTCGTCGAGCGTGCGGACCTCGTCGTTGGCGGCGGCGTGCTTGCGCATGACGCGCTTGTGCGCCTCGGCGTTGCGCGCGTACCCCTCGTACGGGCCGACCACGCCGGCGAGCTCGGCGGAGCGGCGGTAGGCGACGCCCGTCATCAGCGAGGTGATCGTGGCGGCGAGCGAGCGGCCGCCCTCGGAGTCGTACGCGTGGCCGGTCGCCATGAGCAGCGCGCCGAGGTTGGCGTAGCCGATGCCCAGCTGGCGGTAGTCGCGCGTCGTCTGGCCGATCTTCTCGGTCGGGAAGTCGGCGAACGTGATGGACGCGTCCATCGCGGTGATGATCAGCTCGGTCAGCTTGACGAACCGCTCGACGTCGAACGTGCCGTCCGCGCCGAGGAACTTCAGCAGGTTGATGCTGGCGAGGTTGCAGGACGAGTTGTCGAGCGACATGTACTCCGAGCAGGGGTTGGACGCGGTGATGCGGCCCGACTCGGGGTTGGTGTGCCAGTCGTTGATCGTGTCGTCGTACTGGATGCCCGGGTCGGCGCACTCCCACGCCGCCTTGGCCATCAGCCGGAAGAGATCCTTGGCGCGGACCGTCTCGATGACCTCGCCGGTCAGCCGCCCGCGCAGCGCGAAGTCGCCGTCGGCCTCCATCGCCCGCATGAACTCGTCCGACACCCGGACCGAGTTGTTGGCGTTCTGGTACTGGACGCTGACGATGTCCTTGCCGCCGAGGTCCATGTCGAACCCGGCGTCGCGCAGCGCCCGGATCTTGTCCTCTTCACGCGCCTTGGTCTGGATGAACTCGGCCACGTCCGGGTGGTCGACGTCCAGGACGACCATCTTGGCCGCGCGCCGGGTGGCGCCGCCCGACTTGATCGTTCCGGCCGACGCGTCCGCGCCGCGCATGAACGAGACCGGGCCGCTGGCGGTGCCGCCGGACGACAGCAGTTCCTTGCTGGAACGGATGCGGGACAGGTTGACCCCGGAGCCGGAGCCGCCCTTGAAGATCGTTCCCTCTTCCTTGTACCACTCCAGGATCGACTCCATGGAGTCGTCGACGGAGAGGATGAAACACGCGGACACCTGCTGGGGGGACTTGGTGCCGACGTTGAACCACACCGGGGAGTTGAAGCTGAAAAGCTGGTGGACCAGCGCGTACTTCAGTTCGTGATCGAAGATCTCCGCGTCCTGGTCGGAGGCGAAATAGCCGTTCTGGAGCCCGGTGTCGACGTACATCTTCACGACGCGGTCGACCAGTTGCTTGAGGCTCCATTCCCGTTCCGGTGTGCCCACGGCGCCACGGAAGTACTTGGACGTCACGATGTTGGCCGCGTTCAGCGACCAGAAATCGGGGAACTCGACCCCGCGCTGCTCGAAATTGACCGAGCCGTCGCGCCAGTTGGTCATGACCACGTCACGACGTTCCCAGCGGATCTCGTCGTACGGATGCACGCCGGGCTTGGTGAAGATGCGGTCTACCTTCAACCCCTTGCGGCCCCCCTTGCCGCGCCGAGCCGAGCCGCTCACCGTCTCCGTCATGACTCCCCCTCTCGGGCCTCCCGCTGGGCCCTATCCAGGAACAACACCGCCCTGACGGCCGCTCATCCCGGCCGCGGGCGCTTTCAACCGTCTGCTGTATCGGCCTCTACCGAGGCTGGTCGGGTTCCCCCGAGGAACCCGTTCTGCGCAGTGCATCGATCTCTTTGGCGAAGTCGTCCAGCGACTCGAAGCCCCGGTAGACCGAGGCGAATCGCAAGTAGGCGACCTCGTCCAATTCGCCGAGGGGCCCCAGGATCGCCAGGCCGATCTCGTGCGAGGGGATTTCCGCAACCCCGGTCGCCCTGATCGCCTCTTCGACCCGCTGCCCCAGCTTGGCGAGCGCATCCTCGTCGACCGGGCGGCCCTGGCAGGCCCTGCGCACCCCGGCGATGATCTTTTCTCTCGAGAACGGCTCGGTGACCCCGCTTCGCTTGGCCACCATCTGAAGCACGTTCTCCTGTGTCGTGAATCGTTTGCCGCATTCGGGGCATGACCGCCGCCGCCGAATTGCGGCGCCGTCATCCGTCGAACGGCTGTCGATCACTCGGCTGTCGGGGTTACGGCAGAACGGGCAGTGCACGCGTTCCCTCCTCCCCTGACAGTTCAAAATCAACCACCACAAGACACAACTTGTGGTTAATGACATCCGTGTAACTACTAGATGTTGTGGTCAACCGTAGGGCGCCCGGAGGGCCTTCGCAACCTCAACGGGGGCCTCTCGCGTCGACCCTGGTCACATCGAGCCTCCCGCGTTCCGCCCCGGCGTGTCGCACTCTGACCTGCGCCATCGAACATCCGTAGCACCGGCCGCGCCCCACCCGCCGCCAACCGCGAGATCACCGCCCGCACGCCCCGCAGCCCCCAGAAACCAGGCCCTCCCGCCGCCAGGTCACGATAAGGTCACGATCACCTGTCTCGCTCGCCACCCGAGCACCCCTTCAGCCGCCCCGGTCAGACCGGAACGGTCCATCCCCAGCCACCCGACGCGATCACGACCGTCCGACGTGAGCCGACGCCTTTGCCGCAGCCGCGGGCATCAATCCGACGATGAACCAGGCCGCCTTCTGCAACGAGGACACCGGCCCGCGCGATTTCGACTCCGCCTGGGCGGCATATCAGAAACGCCTGAAGCGCTATCCGGTCACCGGTCAGGCGAGCAACTTCGTCAACGCAGCCCCGTTAGCGAGTGGGGAGGCGGAGGTGCTGGCCTGGCTGGACGACCGGGCCGGGCAGGCCGTTGAGGTCGATGATGCGGTCGACGGTGCGGCGGGGGTCGGACTCGGGGGTGTGGCGGGAGGCGATGTCCCAGAGCGTGTCGCCGGGCTCGACGACGACGGTCCGCAGGCGGGCGGAGGCGGGCGCGGCCTCGTCGTCGCCGGCTCGGGCGCCGTGGCCCGCGGTGAGCCAGAACGCCACGAGCAGCGTGCTCGCGGCGAACGTGGTCAGCACGACGCGGCCCCTGCGGGTCAGCCTGACGCCCGGCCGGAGCTCGGAATCGCCCGGACGGGGCCCCGGGCCGCCCGTCCTCGCGTACGCCACCATCACGACCCCCCAGCCGTTGATCTTCGAAAGCATTTTCGATCGAACGCGTGTACGATGTTCTATCGCAGGCACCGGCAAAACGCGAGGACTTTCTTCGAACAATTGTTTGATCATCCCGCTCTGACGCGATAACGTTCCATGACGAGGAGTGACGGATCGAAGCGCCGGGAGGCGACCAGCGATGAGCAAGGTCCGGGAGTTGCCCGATGGGCCGATGGACGAGAGCGGCCTCACCCAGCGGCAACGCATGGTGCTCGAGGTGATCCGCGACTCGGTCCAGCGCCGCGGTTACCCTCCGTCGATGCGGGAGATCGGCGAAGCGGTGGGGCTCACGAGCACCTCCAGCGTGTCGCACCAGCTCCGCGCGCTGCAGCGCAAGGGGTTCCTCCGGCGCGACCCCAACCGCCCGCGGGCGGTCGAGGTGCGCGTGCCGGGCGCCACGCCGGTGCTGACCGAGGCCGACTCCTACGAGGCGGTGGGCGGCCAGGAGACCTCGTCCCGTCCCGCACCCGCCTACGTCCCGCTGGTCGGACGGATCGCCGCGGGTGGCCCGATCCTGGCCGAGGAGGCCGTCGAGGACGTGTTCACCCTGCCCAAGCAGCTGGTCGGTGAGGGCACGCACTTCCTGCTGAAGGTCTCCGGTGACTCGATGATCGAGGTCGCGATCGCCGACGGTGACTGGGTGGTCGTGCGGCAGCAGCCCGTGGCCGAGCAGGGCGACATCGTCGCCGCCATGATCGACGGCGAGGCGACGGTCAAGACGTTCAAGCGCAAGGACGGCCACATCTGGCTCATGCCGGCCAACCCCGCGTACGAGCCGATCCCCGGCGACGAGGCGTCGGTCCTCGGCCGCGTGGTGGCGGTCCTGCGCAAGATGTGAGTCACCCGAAGGCGTTGACCCCGTCGGCGGTGTGCGGTCCGGTGGACCGCCACTGCCGCTCGTCCAGCAGCCGGGTCCGCTCGGCGACGCGGCGGAGCCCGGCGATGGCGTGGTCGTTCATGAGCGCGCCGCCCTAGCCGACGAAGGCCATGCCTTGGAGGGATACCGTGCTTCGCGGATGATGCGCGGCCGGCGATCCGTCCTTCCGGCGGGCGACGACGGACCACCGACTGCTCGCGCCCTGCCGGTCGACACGTTCGAGAGTGCCTCCGAGAGCGGCATTCCCGATGGCGATTCCGGGCAGTTCCCCCGGCGCCGGGCGCGCGTCCGGCCCCACGGGCACGACGATCCCGCGCGGCATGGCCGCCGCCGGGCTCGCCGACCCGGCGGCGGTCAGGGATTCTGACGGTCTGCGCGAGTGTGATGGGCGCTTTGGTCAGGCCCCGGGGACGATGTTGACGATCTTGGGGGCGCGGACGATGACGCGGCGGGGTGGCGTGCCGCCCAGGACGTCCTGGATCTTCGGCGCGGCCAGGGCCAGCGCCTCCAGGTCGGCCTCGGAGATGTCCGGGGAGATCTCCAGGCGGTCCTTGACCTTGCCCGCGACCTGGACCACGCAGGTGACCGTCTCCTGCACCAGCAGGGCCGGGTCGGCGGTGGGCCAGCCGGCCTTGGCGGCGGGCGCGGGACGGCCCAGCAGCGCCCACGACTCCTCCGCGGTGTACGGGGCGAACAGCGACAGCAGGATCGCGATCGTCTCGGCGGCCTCGCGCACGGCCGGGTCGGCGGCGCCGGGGCCCGAGTCGATGGCCTTGCGGGTCGCGTTGACCAGTTCCATGATCCGGGAGATCGCCACGTTGAAGCGGTGCGACTCGACCAGGGTCGTGGCCTCGGAGATCGTGTGGTGGGTGACGCGCCGCAGGGCCTCGTCGCCGGTCGTGGTGTCGGCGCCGGGGGCGGAGGCGACCTCGGAGGCGATGCGGTGGACGCGCGACAGGAACTTCGACATGGCGCGGGGCGACACGTCCGCCCAGTCGATGTCGTCCTCCGGCGGCCCGGAGAACAGCATCGCCAGCCGTACGACGTCGACGCCGTACTCACCGATCTGCTCGCCCAGGTCGACCAGGTTGCCGGTGGACTTCGACATCGCCTTGGCGTTCAGGATCACCTGGCCCTGGTTCAGCAGGCGCGTGAACGGCTCGGTGAAGTCGATCATGCCCATGTCGTACAGCACCTTGGTGAAGAAGCGGCTGTACAGCAGGTGCAGGATGGCGTGCTCGACGCCGCCCGTGTACTGGTCGACCGGCATCCACTTGCGGACCTGCTCGACGTCGAACGGGCCCTCGGTGTAGCCCGGCGAGCAGTACCGGAAGTAGTACCAGGACGAGTCGACGAAGGTGTCCATGGTGTCGGTGTCGCGCTTGGCGGCGCCGCCGCACTTGGGGCACTCGACGTTCACCCAGTCGGCGGCCGCGGCCAGCGGCGACGTGCCCTTGGGCGCCAGGTCGGCGCCGCGCAGGTTGTCGGGCAGGCGCACGGGCAGTTGCTCGTCCGGCACCGGCACCTCGCCACAGGCCTCGCAGTGCACGATCGGGATCGGGCAGCCCCAGAAGCGCTGCCGCGAGACCAGCCAGTCGCGCAGGCGGAAGTTGACCGAGGCCTTGCCCGTGCCGCGCTCGGCCAGGACCTCGATGATCCGCGCGATGCCCTCGGCCTTGGCCAGGCCGTCGATCGCCGGGGAGTTGACGAGGCGGCCGTCGCCGGCGGTGGCCACGCCGGTCTCGACCGGGTCGGGCTCGCCGGTGTCGACGACGACGCGCACGTCCAGCCCGAACTTCAGCGCGAAGTCGAGGTCGCGCTGGTCGTGCGCGGGCACCGCCATGATCGCGCCGTGGCCGTATTCGGCCAGCACGTAGTCGGAGGCCCAGACCGGGATGCGCTCGCCGTTGACCGGGTTGATCGCGTACCGGCCCAGGAAGACGCCGGTCTTGTCGCGCTCGGTGGACAGCCGCTCGATCTCGCTCTCGCGGGAGACCTCCTCGCGGTAGGCCTCGAACGCGGTGCGCTGCTCGGGCGCGACGATCTCCTCGGCCAGGTCGGCGTCGGCGGCCACGACCATGAACGTCGCGCCGTACAGGGTGTCGGGCCGGGTGGTGTAGACGGTGACCGGCTCGTCCCGGCCCTCGATCACGAAGTCGACGTCGGCGCCGGTGGAACGGCCGATCCAGTTGCGCTGCATCAGCAGCACGCGCTCGGGCCACTTGCCCTCCAGCTGCTTCATGTCCGCCAGCAGCCGGTCGGCGTATTCGGTGATCTTGAAGTACCACTGGGTCAGCACGCGCTTCTCGACCAGTGCGCCACACCGTTCGCAGTGGCCGCCCACGACCTGCTCGTTCGCCAGGACGGTCTGGTCGTTCGGGCACCAGTTGACCTGACCGCCCTTGCGGTACGCCAGGCCGCGCTCGTAGAAGCGCAGGAACAGCCACTGCGTCCACTTGTAGTACTCGGGATCGGACGTGTGCAGCCGCCGCGACCAGTCGAACGAGGGCGCGTAGCGCTTGAACGACGACGCCTGGGTGTCGATGTTGGCGTACGTCCACTCCGCCGGATGCGAGTCGCGCTTGATCGCCGCGTTCTCGGCGGGCAGGCCGAACGAGTCCCAGCCGATCGGGTGCAGGACGTTGTAGCCCCGCTGGAACCAGTAGCGGGCCGGCACGTCACCGATGGCGAACGCCTCGGCGTGGCCCATGTGCAGGTCACCGGAGGGGTAGGGGAACATGTCCAACGCGTACTGCCGCTCCCGGCCGTCGTCGTCCTCGACGGCCTTGAACGGGTCGAGCTCCGCCCACCGGGCCTGCCACTTGTCCTGAACCGCCCGGGGGTCGTACTGCTCGTCGCTGCTCACGGTCGCTACTCCGGTCCTTATGTACGGGATTCGTCCGGCTGCCCTGCCCATTGCCGTCCGGCTCGTGTTCGTGCCGACAGGCGCTGCACATGAAGAGACCCCTCGCGCAGGAGGGGTCGCCGCGTCAACGTCGGTGCGTCAACGCGGCGGGCTAAGGAGCAGCCTGGGTCGCATACCTCAAGACTAGCGCAGCAGCAAGGCCCGGGGCCTCCGCATTGATCCTCCGGCAGCGCACGGCGCTCGTTCGTGACCGTGCACAAGATCACGCGGACCGGGCGGGGACTGATCACAAAGACGCACGTCATCGCGGGCGGAAGGGAGGGCGCATTGTCAGATTCGTGAGCCGATATGAGGCGAATCGCTCGTAGACTCGCCGGTAATAACCGCCTGGCGACAATGCCCCGTGCGCGAGGAGTGCCATGCTCAATCTCTCCGTTCTGCTGGAAGACGCGGCCAGGGAGACGCCCGATCGCGAAGCCCTGGTCTTCGGAGATCTGCGGCTCTCCTACTCGTTCGTGGACCAGGTCGCCAACCAGGTCGCCAACCTCCTCGTCTCGCGGGGCGTCAAGCCGGGCGACAAGGTCGCGCTCTCGAGCCCGAACCTGCCCTACTTCCCGATGATCTACTTCGGGGCGCTCAAGGCCGGCGCGGTCGTCGTCCCGCTGAACGTGCTGCTCAAGCCGCGCGAGATCGCCTACCACCTCGGCGACTCGGACGCCAAGGCGTTCTTCTGCTTCGAGGGCACGCCGGAGCTGCCGCTGGGCGAGGCCGGGCACGCCGGCTTCGAGCGGGCCGACGAGTGCGAGCACTTCTTCCTGCTGCCCGCCAGCCTGGCCACCACCGAGTCGCCGATCGAGGGCGCCGAGCTGTTCTGGGCCGCGCTGAACGGCCAGCCGTCGACGTTCGAGTCGGTGCAGACCGCCCCGACCGACACCGCCGTGATCATCTACACCAGCGGGACGACGGGCCAGCCGAAGGGCGCCGAGCTGTCGCACAGCAACCTGCTGACCAACGCGATGATCGACGACACGCTGTTCAAGAAGTCGCTGCACGACACGTCGCTGGTGACGCTGCCGCTGTTCCACATCTTCGGCCAGACCTGCGTGATGAACGTGGGCATGTACCGGCGGGCCACCCAGGTCCTCCTCCCTCGCTTCGACGCCAAGCAGGCGATCGAGCTGATGGTCAAGGAGAAGGTCAACATCTTCGCGGGCGTGCCGACCATGTACTGGGGGCTCCTCACCGACGACACCTCGGCTGACGACATCGCGGTCATCCGCGACAACCTGCGCGTGGCCGTCTCCGGCGGCGCCGCGCTGCCGCTCGAGGTGCTCAAGGGCATCAAGGAGAAGTTCGGAGCGGACATCCTGGAGGGCTACGGCCTGTCCGAGACGTCCCCGGTCGCCTCGTTCAACCGGCCCGACCGGCCCACCAAGCCCGGCTCGGTCGGCCTTCCCATCTGGGGCGTCGAGATGAAGCTCATCGACGACGACTGGAAGGAGATCGAGGGCGAGGGCCCCGGCGAGATCGCCGTCCGCGGCCACAACATCATGAAGGGCTACTACAAGCGGCCCGAGGCGACCGCGGAGGCCGTCCACGACGGCTGGTTCCGCACGGGTGACGTGGCCCGGCGGGACGAGGACGGCTACTACTTCATCATCGACCGCTCCAAGGACATGATCATCCGGGGTGGTTTCAACGTCTACCCGCGGGAGCTCGAAGAGGTCCTGATGACCCACCCGGAGGTCTCCCTCGCCGCCGTCGTCGGCATCCCGCACGAGTCGCACGGCGAAGAGGTCAAGGCGTACATCATTCGCACGCCGGGCGCCACGGTCACCGAGGACGAGCTGATCGCCTGGGGCAAGGAGAACTTCGCCAACTACAAGTACCCGCGCATCGTCGAGTTCCGCGACGAGCTCCCGATGACCGCGACCGGCAAGATCCTCAAGCGCGAGCTCCGCTAGGGCTCACCCGGAAGCCGCGGCGGCGCCACCCGGCCCGCCGCGGCTTCCAGTATGGTGAGCGGATTCCCGCGTGGTGAGCCGCTTCCCGCGAGCTGAGGCGGCAGGTCAGGGCGTTGACAGGGACTGGACGCCCACGACGCGCAGCAGCTTGAGCGCCTCGTACGAGGCGGTGCCGGGAGCGGCGGTGTAGAACACCACCTTCTGGTCCTTCTCCGGGACGAGCAGCACGTCGCAGTGCAGGTCCACCGGACCGACGACCGGGTGGACGATCCGCTTGGTGGTGCTCCGCCGCACCTCCACCCGGCGCTCCTCCCACAGCCTCCGGAAGAGCCCGCTCCTGGCGCTCAGCTCGGCGACCAGTTCCTTGATCCCCGGGTCTTCCGGATACCGGCCCGCCGCGGCCCGCAGATCGGCGACGCTGTCACGGGCGAACCCGAGATACTCCTCGTCCCGTTCCAGGATCTCGTCGGTGTCGGGATTGAAGAACCACCGGATCATGTTGCGTTCCCTGGGCTCCATCGCCGAGAAGTCGGCGATCAGCGCCGCGGCCATCGCGTTCCAGGCGAGGATCTCGTACTCGGCGCTCAGCACGAACGCCGGAGTGTCGTCCAGCCGGTCCAGCAGATGCAGGATGCCCGCGGGCACCTCGTGCGGCGGGCCGGCCGGCGGCCCCATCGGCTCGCCGGCGACGTTGTAGAGGTAGGCGCGCTCGTCATCGGTCAGCCGGAGCGCCCGTGCCAGAGCCGCGAGGATCTGCCGGGACGGCCGCGGCCCCCGGCCCTGTTCCAGCCGGATGTAGTAGTCGACCGACATCCCCGCCAGCCGAGCGACCTCCTCGCGCCGCAGCCCCGGCGTCCGGCGCCGCGTCCCGGCCTCCAGCCCCACGTCCCGCGGCTGGATCCCGTTGCGCCTCGACCGCAGGAACTCGGCCAGCTCGTTCCTGTCCACGTTCACCAGCATCCCCCATCAGGGCGTATGCCGACCACGCGCAGGGTGGTACCGCCGATCCCAGCCTCGGGCGGTCTCTCCTCCCGCGCCGCCCGCCGTCCCAGCCTGGACGGCATGACGAACTCCATCGCCCTCATCACCGGCGCCAACAAGGGCATCGGCTTCGAGACCGCCCGCGCCCTGGGCGCCGCCGGGATCACCGTCCTCCTTGGTTCCCGTTCCCCCGAACGAGGCGAGAAGGCCGCGGCCGAGCTCGCCGCCGACGGCGGCATCGACGCCCGCTTCGTCCACTTGGACGTGACCGACGATGCCTCCGTCCAGGACGCGGCGTCCCAGCTGGACCGGCTCGACATCCTCATCAACAACGCCGGAATCGCACCTGCCGAAGCCTCCGTCCTCCCTAGCGCGACCCCCGTTTCGGCCCTCCGCAACACCTACGAGACCAACGTCTTCGGCGTGGTGGCGGTGACCAACGCGATGCTGCCGCTCCTCCGCCGTTCACCCGCGGGCCGCATCGTCAACGTCTCCAGCGAACTCGGCTCCATGACGCTTCTCACCGACCCAGAGAGCCCGTTCTTCCCGTTCAATCTGCTGGCCTACAACTCGTCGAAGACCGCGCTCAACGCCGTCACCATCGCCTACGCCAAGGAGCTGGCCGACACCCCGATCAAGGTGAACGCGGCGAATCCCGGCTACTGCGCCACCGACCTCAACGCCCACACGGGCCCCCGTTCCGCCGCCCAGGGAGCCGCCGAGATCGTCCGCCTCGCCACCCTCGCGCCGGACGGCCCGACCGGTACCTTCACCGGCGACGCGGACGGCCGGTCAGGCGCGCCGCTCCCCTGGTGAGACCCGGCCAGGCGGCCCGCTCCTCTGCCGCGGCTCAGTCCTCGGGCTGCCGGCCTGCCTCGCTGAGCAGCCGGTCGCCGAGTTCGGTCCGCGAATAGAGCACCTGCCGTCCCGCCCGGCGCGAGGTGAGGAGCCCGGCCGCGCGCAGGGCCTGGAGGTGCACGCTGAGCGTCGGTGCGGAGAACGCCATCTGGGTGGCGGCCTGGCTGGTCGACATCGGCAGGTCGAGCTGGGCGAGGAGGGCAGCCCGGGTGGGCCCGAGGACTCCGGCGAGCGCGGCGCCGGGCTGCCTGGGCTGCTCTTCCCAGAGCCGGCCGAGACCGCGAGGGGAGTAGGAGACGCTGGGCGACTCCGGTTGCGCGGTGCGCACGATGACGTCCGGCCAGGCGAAGGCGCACGGCACGAGGAGCAGGCCGCGCCCGCCGCAGTCGGCGTGCCCTTCGTAGTACTTGACGATCTTCAGCGTCTGGTCGGCGAAGGTGACCGACGGGTGCAGGTTGTTCATCATCCGGTCGACGCCGCCGTCGGCGAGGGCGTCGAGCCGGTAGGCGATGTCGTCGTTGAGCAACGCGTCGATGCGCGGCCAGTCCGGGGCGATCGTGACGCCGTGGTACGCCTCGAGTGCCTCGACGATGGGGTCGATTCCCGCGTCGGGCCGGTCTACCAGCGCTTGGAGCAGAGCCAGCCGGCCTTCGCGTCCAGGCACGGCGGCTACCGGACTGGGCCGCCTACTTCCAGCACGAGCTGACCGAACGCCCGTGGCAGGAAGTCCTCACCGAATGGTGGCCGCGCCTCCTGCCTGGGATCGTGGGCGGCTCGACCCACGGCGTGATCCGGGTCGGCCACGCGGTGCGAACCCTGCGCGGCACCCCGTCACGCCAGGCCCTCGACGAGCTGGCCCACGGGCTGGCGTTCTGGGCGGCGCGCTACCGCGAGCTCGCCGGGGCGACCGCCCCGGCGGGCTCCCTCTCACCCCACCAAGCCCTACCAGCCGTGACCCGGCTCAAAGAGCAGAGCGGCTTCATCGCCCACCGGCTCGACAGGCTCGAACGCAGCCCCGACTGGCCCGCGAGCCTCCACGCACTGCAATCCCCCGCATCTACCGAGGAGATCCCGGCCCAACTGGAGTCGCTCATCAACAGCGCCGCCAAGGCGTACCTAGGGCTCGGCCACGGCTCACCAGTCCTTCTAGTCCACACGGCCACCGCACCCAACGCCGTGCGCCATGTGCTTCCAGTCCTGCCACCCGAACAATGGTGGCCAAGTTTCACAGCGGCCTGGGCAGCGGTAGCAGCGATCATCGCGACGTACGCCCCGGCCCGCCCGGCCCCCCGCACCGAGATCGTCCAGCGCCACCCCACCCTCACCCGCGACGACGCCCTCCAACGCGCAGCCGAGCACGGCGACGAACACGTCCTGAAATTCACCGACACCGCCGTCGAGTCCTACGACAGAACCGGCGACCCCGACCTCCTCACCGCAACCCTCCACACCGCATCCCTAATACCCCGCCCCTAACCCCAAAGGGGCACCAAAGCAGCCTCGGCCTACTCCGTCATTTCGGCGCAGCCAGGGAGGGCTGTTTTGGGGGTTAGGAGAGCCAGGTTAGGATTTGGCGGTTTACTTCTTTGGGGTTTTCTAGTTGGAGGAAGTGGCCTGCGTTGGGGATTAGGTCGGCGCGGGAATTTGGGGGGAGATGGGTCAGGACGGTGTTCGGGTCGGCCATTTCGGGGCTCAGGCAGCCGTCTTGGACGCCGTGCAGGTAGAGGGTCGGGCGTTCGCCAGTTTTGACGGCGGATTCCTGTTCGGCGGCGTACTTCTCAAGGAGGCGGGACGGGTCGAGCATCGCTCTGTAGTAGCCGATGGCGGCGGCTATGTTGGCGGGGGTGGAGAGGCATTCCATGACGTTGTCTACGTCGGCGGTCGGGTGGTAGCCGGGTGACCAGTCTCGCCAGAGGGCCTCGACGAATGCGCGGTCGAGGGCCATTTCCGCCAAGGGGGTTTGGAAGAGGAATATGTAGAAGGAGCGCTTCAGCTGGTCGTAGCTGAAGAATCCGCTCATCATCGCGTTCATCGGCGGGACCGAGAGGGTGACCGCTTTGCGCCAGCGGTCGGGGGCGTGGGCGGTGGCGCCGTAGGTGGCGAACGCGCCCCAGTCGTGGCCGATGATCACGGCGTCGGAGTCGCCGCCGAGGGCCTCGTGGAGGGCGTTGGCGTCGGCGGCCAGGGCGCCGCTCTGGTAGGCGCCGTCGGGCGGGACGGTGGTGGGGGCGTAGCCGCGCATGAACGGGGCGACGGCTCGATAGCCTGCGGCGGCCAGTTCGGGCATGAGGTGCCGCCAGGTGTGCGCGGAGTCGGGGAAGCCGTGCAGGCACAGGGCCAGCGGGCCGTCCCCGGTCGACAGGTAGCCGAACTCCAGCCCGTTCGCCTTGATCGTTTCCACTGCCGGATCCTCCTCGTGTGGCCGCTCGGCGTGACGTTACCCCGGGCGACGGACGGGGTGATGTGGAGTTTCGGACTTTCCGCTTCGGATCTCGGTGGTTGTGCACGTGTTTACAGCTGATTCCGTAGTCATCTAGCATCAGGACAACTGGATCGCTCGTGACAGGGAAGTGTGCAATGACGACGCAGGAGCCCCTACAGAGAGCAGCCCGCGACCACCTCTGGATGCACTTCGCCCGCCACTCGTCCTACGAGGGCGGCGAGATTCCCATGATCGTCCGCGGCGACGGCGCGTACATCTACGACACGCAGGGCCGCCGCTACCTCGACGGGCTCGCCGGCCTCTTCGTGGTCCAGGCCGGGCACGGCCGTGAGGAGCTCGCGCAGGCCGCCGCCAAGCAGGCCGCCGAGCTGGCGTTCTTCCCGCTCTGGTCGTACGCCCACCCCAAGGCCGCCGAGCTCGCCGAACGGCTGGCGGGCCTGGCTCCCGGCGACCTCAACCGCGTGTTCTTCACCACGGGCGGCGGCGAGGCGGTCGAGAGCGCCTGGAAGCTCGCCAAGCACTTCTTCAAGCTCACCGGCAAGCCCACCAAGCACAAGGTGCTCAGCCGGTCGGTGGCCTACCACGGCACGCCGCACGGAGCGCTGTCGCTGACGGGCCTGCCGGGCATCAAGGCTCCCTACGAGCCGCTGGTGCCCAGCGCGTTCCGTGTGCCCAACACGAACATCTACCGCGCAAACGAGCATCGCGACGATCCCGAAGCGTTCGGACGGTGGGCCGCCGACCGGGTCGAGGAGGCCATTCTCTTCGAGGGGCCTGAAACGGTCGCCGCGGTCTTCCTGGAGCCGGTGCAGAATTCGGGAGGCTGTTTCCCGCCGCCGCCCGGCTATTTCCAGCGGGTGCGCGAGATCTGCGACCGGCACGACGTGCTGCTGGTCTCCGATGAGGTGATCTGCGCGTACGGGCGGCTCGGGGCGATGTTCGGCTCGGAGAAGTTCGGCTACCAGCCCGACATCATCACCTTCGCCAAGGGGGTGACCTCGGGCTACTCGCCGCTGGGCGGGATGCTCGTGAGCGACCGGCTGTTCGAGCCGTTCAAGCGCGACAAGGCGATGTTCGCGCACGGCTACACGTTCGGCGGACATCCCGTCTCGGCGGCCGTCGCGCTCGCCAATCTGGATTTGTTCGAACGCGAGGACCTGCTCGGGCACGTGCGGCGGAACGAGGGAGCCTTCCGGGCGACCCTGGAGAAGCTGCATGATCTGCCGATCGTCGGCGACGTGCGCGGCGACGGGTTCTTCTACGGGATCGAGATGGTCAAGGACAAGGCGACGCGGGAGACGTTCGACGACGACGAGAGCGAGCGCCTGCTGCGCGGGTTCCTCGACAAGGCGCTGTACGAGGCGGGGCTCTACTGCCGCGCCGACGACCGCGGCGACCCCGTCGTCCAGCTCGCGCCGCCGCTGATCTGCGACCAGTCGCACTTCGACGAGATCGAGCAGATCCTGCGGTCGGTCCTGAGCGAGGCCTGGTCCCGCATCTGACCCTTGCCTCGCGGGTTCGGGTCAGCGGGCGTGCGCGCAGGCCCCCAACGCCGCGCACGCGCAACTCGGCGTCGACCACGGCCTCGTCGTCGGTGCCCATCCGGCACGTGCCGGCCGGATGGTAGAGCGTCTCAAAGGTGGCGCGGATGTGACGGGCCAGGGCCTCGTCGTCGTCCGCGCCGCCCCGGTACGGCGCCATCGGCTCGCCCGCGTACGCCGTCAGCGGCTCGGTGGCCAGCAGCCGCTCGGCGAGGCGGATGCCGTGGATCATCACCCGCAGATCGCCTTCCCCGGTGAGGTAGCCGGGGTCGATGGCCGGCTCGGCGAGGGGGTCGGCCGCCGCCGGCGTGATCCGGCCCGCCCGCCTCCAGCAGCGCCACCCGGACCGAGGTGTCCTCAGAGAGCCTGGCGGCGAGGGCGCATCCGGTCGACCCGGCCCCGACGACGTGGTCGAATTCCATGCCGGGCTCCTGGAGGGAGGCGTCCCGCCGGTTCGTTCCCAGCTTCGGCATACCATCGCAACTCGCGCGCGTAAACGGTGTACATAGGTAGTCGTCAGGCCGGGTGAGGGGGTGGAGGGAGCCGTGTACCTGTCGACGGCGCGCGCTGCGGACGCCGCCGAGGGGGTCGAGCGCGATCGGGTGCGGGACTCGGCGGCCGTGCGGGCCGTTCCGGCGAACGTCCTCGCGCTCGGCGCGGTCAGCCTGCTCACCGACGTGTCGGCGGAGATGGTCACCGCCGTCCTGCCGCTCTACGTGGTCGTCCAGCTCGGGCTGAGCCCGCTCGCGTTCGGCCTGCTGGACGGGGTGTACGGCGGTGTCACGGCACTGGTGCGGCTCGTCGGCGGGCACGCGGCCGACCGGGGGCGCCGCCACAAGCTCGTCGCGGGCCTCGGGTACGGGCTGTCGGCCGCCGCCAAGCCGGTGCTGCTGCTGGCGTCGACCGTTCCGGCGATCGCGGCCGTGCTCGCGGTGGACCGTGCGGGCAAGGGCCTGCGGACCGCGCCCCGGGACGCGCTGATCTCCCTGTCCACCAGCCCCGGCGATCAGGGCCGCGCGTTCGGGGTCCACCGCGCCATGGACACCGCCGGGGCGCTCCTAGGGCCCCTGGTCGCGTTCGGGCTGCTCTGGGCGACCGTGGACGCGTACGACGCGGTGTTCGTGGTCAGCGGCTGTATAGCCGTGGCGGGCGTGCTCGTGCTGCTCCTCTTCGTCCAGCGCCCCCCGGACGGCGGGACGGCGTCGCACGCGCGGCCGGACGGCGGGGCGGCGGCGCAGGCGTGGGCGGACGGTGGGGCGGCGGCGCGCGTGCGGCCGTCGGTGCGGGGGGCGCTCGGGCTCCTTCGGATCGGCGCCATGCGGCGGATCTGCGGGTGTGCCGCGCTGCTCGGGCTCGTGACGATCAGCGACGCGTTCATCTTCCTGCTCATCCAGAAGAAGCTCGACCTGGCGCCGCAGTGGTTCCCGCTGCTGCCGCTCGGCACGGCGGCGGGCTTCCTCGCGCTCGCCATGCCGCTCGGCCTCCTCGCGGACCGGATCGGGCGGTGGCCGGTGTTCGTGGGCGGGCACGCCGCGCTGCTCGGCGCCTACGTACTGCTGCTCGTCCCGTCCGGGGGGACGGCGATGATCGTCGGCGTGCTGGCCCTGCACGGGATCTTCTACGCGGCGACCGACGGGGTGCTGATGGCGGCTGCCGGGCCGCACCTGCCCGCCGGCCTGCGGGCCAGCGGTCTCGCGCTCGTCCAGACCGGGCAGGCCGTGACCCGCTTCGTCGCGTCGCTGGCGTTCGGGGCCGCCTGGACGATGTGGGGCGTGCCTCCGGCGATCATGGTGGCGTCCGTCGCGCTGGCCCTCTCCGCCACCGTCGCCCTCGTCCTGCGCCCCGGATCCGTTCTCGCCGAGGAGCCGTCCGCTTGAGCGCCGCCGCCCGCCTGCGCGTCCTGGTCGCCGCGTGCGCCGCCCTCGCCGCCGTCGCGGTCACCTACACGCTGTACGCGGCGGGCCGTACGGACGCGCGTGACAAGGTCCGTCCCGGCGGACCGGCCGTGGTGAAGGGCACGTTCGACCTGACCGGGCACCAGCGGATCCTCTTCCGCAACATGGCCTGGGGGCCGCAGCGCGACCATCTCTCCTCCGTGCCGCTGAACGGCACCGGCGGCACGCGCACGGCCGCACCGCTCACCTGCGTCAAGTTCCACGCCGCGGGCGGCACGGGCGTCTGCGTGCAGGCCAAGCGCGGGCCGGTGACCACGTTCTCCGTGCTGATCCTCGACTCCCGCCTGCGCGAGCTTCGCCGGTACGCGGCGGGCGGCGGGCCGAGCCGGACGCGGGTCTCGCCCAGCGGCCGCATGGTGGCGTGGACGGTGTTCGTGAGCGGCGACTCGTACGCCGGGGTGAACTTCTCCACGCGGACGGCGATCGTGGACACCCGTACGTGGACGCTGCACCCCAACATGGAGAAGTTCACGGTCATTAAGGACGGCAGGCCCTACCGGTCCGTGGACGTCAATTTCTGGGGGGTCACCTTCGCGAGCGACGATCTCTTTTACGCGACGATGGCCACGAAGGGGAAGACGTATCTCGTCCGCGGAAACGTTTCCACCCGCACCGTGCGGACGCTCAAGGAGAACGCCGAATGCCCCTCGGTGTCCCCCGACGGCACGCGTGTCGCGTTCAAGCACCGCGTCAAAGGCGATATGTCGTCCCTCCCCTGGCGGCTGCACGTCCTGGACCTGCGCACGATGAAGGAGACCGCGACCGCCGAGAAGCGGCCGCTGGACGACCAGGTCGGCTGGCTGGACGACAAGACGCTCCTGTACGCGATCCCGGCCGAGTACGAGTCGGACCAGTACCGCGTGCCCGCCGACGGGACGGGAGCACCGGCCCTCGTCATGAAGGCCGCCCAGGTTCCCGCCGTTCTGCCCTAAGTTGTGCTCTATCGGCGGAGGAGGCCACATGACCAGCGGGCAGGACCCGAAGATCGACACCACCCGACCGCACTCGGCGCGGATGTGGAACTACTGGGTCGGCGGCAAGGACAACTATCCGATCGACCGCGAGGTCGGCGACAAGGTGATGGAGATCTTCCCCAACATCATCGAGGTCGCCCGGCACTCCCGGGCCTTCCTCGGCCGCGCCACGCGGTACCTCACGCAGGAGGCGGGGATCCGCCAGTTCCTCGACATCGGGACGGGCCTCCCCACGCACGACAACACCCACGAGGTGGCGCAGCGGGTCGCGCCCGAGAGCCGCATCGTGTACGTCGACAACGATCCGCTGGTGCTCGTCCACGCCCGCGCGTTGCTGACCAGCACCCCGGGCGGCGCGACCGACTACATCGACGCCGACGTGAACGATCCGCAGAAGATCCTCGACGGCGCGGCGCGGATCCTGGACTTCGACCGCCCGATCGCGCTGATGATGCTGGGGATCATGGGCAACGTGATCGACGACGACGAGGCGTACGCGATCGTCCGGCACTTCCTCGACGCCCTGCCCCCGGGCAGCTACATGGCGCTCAACGACGGCACGAGCGTGGTGCACGGCTCGCAGCGCGACGAGGCGATCAAGGCCGCCAAGGAGCGCGGCATGCCCCCGTACGTCTCGCGCACCCCCGAGCAGATCGGCCGCTTCTTCGACGGGCTGGAGATGGTGGAGCCCGGCGTGGTGACGGTGTCGCGGTGGCGGCCCGAGGCGACCCCGTTCGGGGAACCGCCCGAGGTCGACGCGTTCTGCGGCCTCGGGCGGAAACCCTGAGTCTGCGGGAACCTTGAGTCTCGGACCCGTCAGGGCTCGATGAACTGCATGTCGAGGGAGATCTTGACGACCTCGCCGAGCAGGCCGGGCGCGAACGTCAGGCCGAACTCGCTCCGGCGGATCTCGCCGGTGGCCTCGAACCCGGCGTGCCGGCGGCCGTCCACGACGTTGTCCACGACGCCGCCGAACTCGACCGCGAGCGTCACGGGCCGGGTGACGTCGCCGATGGTCAGGTCGCCGGTCATCGTCCAGTCGTCGCCCTGACCGCCGATCTCGGTCGACCGGAACGCCATCGTCGGCCGGTTCTCGACGTCGAGCATGTCCGGGGAGCTGACGTGCGCGTCCCGGTCGGCGTTGCCGGTGTCGATCGAGGCGAGCGAGATCGTGGCGGTGACGGCGCACTCCGCCACGGTCTCGCCGACGACGAGCCCGGCCTCGAACTCGGTGAAGGCCCCGCGCACCTTGGAGATCCCGAGGTGCCGGATCGAGAACCCGACCGCCGAGTGGAACGGGTCCAGCGGCCACTCCCCGGCCACAAGGGGAAGTTCGGTCGTCGTCGTGTTGGTCATGTTGGAAGTCATGTCTCCAACCTGCCGAGGTCGGCGAGATCTAGGGAGACCGTGTCGAGACTGGCCCCGGCAGGGCCACGCTGAGCCCAGGCCCCGGGTCTGCGCCGGGGCCTGGCTTTTGGGTCAGCCGGTCTGCCCGCTACGGCCTCGGGACGCTGTCGGTGAAGGCCGACTTGTTGATCACCGTGTACTCCATCACCGTGCCCTGCTTCGCCTTCAGGTGGGGCTCGGCGGACGCCGGTCCGCGCGGCTTGCCGCCGGGCGGGTCGAACGACTGGTCATGGTCGACGCTCCAGCGCTCTCCGATCAGCTGGTAGGTCGTGGGCTCGAAGACGAGTTCGTACCTGATCCCGCGCCAGCTCTGCCCGATCGCGATTCCCTTGCGCGCTCCAAGGGTGACCTGGCCGCGGGTAAGGGTCACGCCTGGCAGAGTCTTCGTGGCCTGGAAAATGGCGGCCATGGCCGCCGGAGAGGCCCGATGGTGGCCGAGGGTCTCTCCGACCGTGTGGAAGACCTGCACGTCGGGCGGGTTACCGCCCTGGCTGTGCTGGTAGAGCCAGGCACGCATCGCCTTGGCGTCGGTCGGGAGATCCTTGCGGAACGCGGGATCGTTGCGGCAGTCGCCCGGCACCTTGTCCGGGTCGACCTCGAAGAGCTTCTTGGGCTCCTTGGTCACCTTCGGCATCGCGGCTTCGCAGATCCAACGAGTCACCTTGTCGTCGCCCGAGGCGATGAAGAGCCCGGGCCTCTTGCCGCTGACCGACTGCCAGGACCTCGTGTGGAAGGTGAACTCCACCCGCACCGGACCGCTGCCGTTCGCGGGAAGCCGGTGCCGCCGCTGGGTGGCGTCGGTGTAGACGTACTGGTCGGGACGGGGGCCCGCACCTGGCTTGGCAGCCGCACCCGCCGCGCGATCGAGAATCTCTGCCGCGCTGGCAGGCGCCACCGGCGGATTGCCCCCGATCTCGGCGGTCGGGGTGAGGATGAGCGCGGCGGCCAGGCCGCCGGACAGACCGGCGGTGACGAGACCGCCGACCGCCCAGCGGAGGACGGGCCGGTGGCGGCGGGTGGCGGCCAGTTCGGACATGAGGTGGACGCGCCGGGCGGCCTGGTGGCCGGCGGGCAGGTCCTGCCGGTCCGGCGGCATCGGGGGTCGCTGGTCGATCATGAGGTTTCCTCCGTGAAGAGCGCGGTGTGCCGATCGCCCCTTGTATGTCCGTCCGCCCGATGAGGTTCCGTGGTCCGCCGGAGTCGCTTACGCGCCCTGGCCAGGCGCGATCGCACGGTCCCGACCGGGACGCCCAGCGCGGCGGCGGCCTCGGCGTACCCGAGCCCCTCCCAGACGCAGAGCGCGAGGATCTCCTGGTCGCCCCGGGACAGCTTCTTGATCGAGTCGAGGACCGCGCGCATCTCGCTCTCGGCCTCCAGCCGCGCGGCGGCCGCCGCCGCGTCGTTGGGGGCGGCGGGGAAGGCGCGGACGCGGTCCAGCGCGGCGCGGTGGCGGCGCAGGCTGCGGCGATGGTTGTGCAGGACGTTGGTGGCGACGCCGTACAGCCAGGGCAGGAGGGAGTCGGAGCTCAGCCGTACCTGGCCGCGCCGCCGCCACGTCTCCAGGAAGACGACGGAGGTGAGGTCCTCGGCCGTCGACCAGTCCGCCGTTCGCCGGAAGCAGTAGTTGTAGACGGTGCGCGAATGCCGGTCGAAGAGCTCGCCGAAGGCCTGCTCGTCGCCGTCCCGCGCACGCTCCCACAACTCCGCGTCCGTTGGGGGTTCGAGGGTCATGGCCTGCTTGTGTCCGTTCCAGCCGATCGGTTCCCTGGTTCATCCGATCATTTCCGGCGCCGATTTGTGGGCGCCGGGGAGGGCCGACACACTGGTCAGCCTGTGTGTGCGCGGAAGGGCTGGGTGTGGGCGCGAATCATTCGCACGACGGGACGGTGCCGGAGTCGCCGCGATCGGTACGGATCGCGGTGCTGGCCGTCATCGTGCCGGTGGCGGTCGCGACGCTGGCCGCGGTGCTGTTCCTGTGGCCGGACCAGCCGGAGATCGCGGGTTCCGAGGCGCCGAAGGAGATCGCCGGGACGGTCGCCGCGGTCGAGCTCAAGCCGTGCCCGCAGCCCGAGCCCGGGACGTACGGCACCGGGACGGACGGGCGGCGCGCGGCGGCGCCCGACCCGCGGCGCTGCGGCGACGCCAAGGTGAAGCTGACCGCCGGCGACAAGGCGGGCCAGGTCGTCGTCGCGCCGCTGCCCAGCGACCCGGGCTCGCAGCGCTACTCGGCCGGTGACGACGTCCAGGTGGTGCACATGGCCGACGCTCCCGACGGCATCGCCTACCAGCTGTCCGACCACCAGCGGGCGGGTCCGCTGTGGCTGATCGGGGCGGCGTTCGCGCTGGCGGTCATCGCGTTCGGCCGGTGGCGCGGGCTGACCGCCCTCGCCGGGCTGGCGATCACGTTCGTGCTGCTGCTCCAGTTCCTGATTCCGGCGATCCTGGAGGGGCGGCCGCCGCTGCTGGCCGCCATCGTCTGCGCGGCCGCGATCATGCTGGCGGTGCTGTACCTGACGCACGGCTTCTCGATGCCCACCTCGATCGCGGTGATCGGGACCATCGCCAGCCTCAGCCTGACCGGGCTGCTCGCCACCGTCGCGATCAACCTGACGCATCTGGGCGGCCTCACCGACGAGGACGCCCTCAACCTCGACATGGCGTACCAGATCAACGGCCAGGGCCTGCTGCTCGCCAGCATCATCATCGGCTCGCTCGGCGTGCTGGACGACGTCACCGTCACCCAGGCCGTCACCGTGAACGAGCTCGCCCACGCCAACCCCGCCTACCGGTTCGGCCAGCTCTACCGCGCCGCCGCCCGGATCGGCAGGGCCCACATCGCCTCAGTGATCAACACCATCATCCTGGCGTACGCGGGCGCCTCCCTGCCCCTGCTCATCCTGCTCAGCGTCGCCCAGCAGCCCCTCGGCGACACCCTCACCGCGCCCGCCGTCGCCCAGGAGATCGTCCGCAGCGTCGCGGGCACGCTCGGCCTGATCGCGGCGGTTCCGATCACGACCGCCCTGGCCGCCCTGGCCCGCACCCGCGCCCATGCGGACGCCGACAAATCCGCCCCCGCCGACACCGACGCCCACACGCACGCGGACGAGCACGGCCATGGCCACGCCGACGAGCCTGGTCCTGCGGGCAAGCCTGACCATACGCGCAAGCTCGACCACACGGGCGAGCCAGGCCAGGCGGACGAGCCTGGCCACGGCGACGTCCCTGCCACTGACGCGGACCCGGACGCCGTCAGCGCGGACGCGCGCTAGTCGCAGCCCTCGAACTGCGGGACCGCGATGATCGGCGGGTTGAGGCCCGTCCCGCCGAACCACTTGCCCACCAGTTGCGCCGCGGTGCCGTCCTGGTACATCTCGGTGATGGCCTTGTTCACGGCCTCGCAGCCGTCCGGGTCGCCCTTGCGCAGCCCGATGCCGGTGCGCTGCTCGGCGTACCGGGCGCTGACGAGCCGCACGCCCTTGCCCTCCCGCTTGACCAGGCCGGCGAGGATCACGTCGTTGGTGGTGAGGGCGTCGACCGCGCGGTCGCGGAGCAGGGCCATGCAGCGGTCGTAGTCGGTGGCGGAGGTGATCTGGACGGAGACGCCGCGCATCGCGGCCACCTTCTGGGCGGCGTCGGTGCCGCTCACCGCACAGATCTTCCGGCCGTTGAGATCGCGCACGTCCTTGATCGCGGTGTCGTCCGAGCGCACGAGGATGTCCTGGTACGAGACGTAGTACGGCCCGGCGAACGCCACGTCGTTCTTGCGGTCCGGGGTGACGGAGAACGCGGCCACCATCAGGTCGACCTCCCCCGAGACCAGCTTGGGGATGCGGTCGGCCGCCAGGGCCTGGACGAACGTGACGTTTCTCCCCAGCTTCCCGCCGATGTACCGTGCCACGTCCACGTCGAAGCCCTCGAACGTGCCGTCGGGCCGCTTCAGGCCCAGGCCCGGCAGGTCCGGCCGGACGCCCACCGCCCACGTCCGCTTGCCGAGGATCGACTCGTCCTCAGCCGAACCGCAGCCTCCCGCGATCAGCCCGCCCAGCAAGATGGCAACCGCCAGCAGCCGCATGTCACCCCCAGCTCCCCGGACACGATCACCCTGATCATCCGGTTTCCCCGGCGGGAGTCAATCATTTCATGGTCGGCCTTACCGCGTCTTCTGCCGCATCAGGCTCTGCGCCCGACCTCGAACTCGATCCGGAACGGGCCGAGCGTGCGCGGCAACGGACGGTCCGGCGACAGGCGGCGTCCGGCGGTCTGCCGGTAAGTGTGCCCGGCCAGCAGGTGGGCGAGGAACTGGGACGTGGTCAGCAGGACGAGGTCGCGGCCCGGGCACTCCCCCGGACCGCCGCTGAACGGGATCGCCGCCCAGTTCCGCCCCGCGGTGCCGTCGAGCCAGACGTCGGGGGCGAACGTGTCCGCGTACGGCAGCGTCTCCTCGTCGCGCTGGACGAAGGCGGTCGGGATCAGGAGCGCCGTGCCTTCGGGCAGCGTCCCGCCGTCCCAGCCGGTCTCGGTCGTGGTGTCGCGGAGGATCGCGAGCGTCGTCGGCCAGAGCCGCACGGACTCCTGGACGCAGGCGCGCAGGAACGGCAGGTCCTGAGGCTTGGACAGATCCCGGCCCTCGATCTCCTCGTACGCCCGCCGGGCCTGCTCGGGGTGGGCCGCAAGGAGTGCCAGGGCGCGGTAGGCGGCCATGCCCGCCGGTTCGAAGGCGAACAACCACTGCGGCATCTGGTCCTGCGGCTTGGTGCGTTCAGTGGCGGGCGTCGTGGCGACGAGTTCGGCGAGGCTGCCGGGCTCCGCGGCGCGGACGTACTCGTCGAGGCACCGCCGGAACTCGCGGTAGATCTGCGGGCGGCGCGGCACGAAGGCCCAGTTGGCCTCCATGCGCAGCCTGGTCAGCAGGTCGCTGACGCGGTCGTCGTCGCGCGCGGCGTCGCCGAGCACCACTCTGCGGATCACCCGCCACCATGCGACGCGGAAGTCGTCCCAGGTCAGCGTGCCGGTTCCGGCCATCAGCCCGGTCGCCTCGTCCGCCACCTTGCTCGCGATGAGGTCTCCGTGCCGGTGGACGGGCCTGGCGGTGTCCAGCACGGCCTCGTTGAACCGCCGCCGGTCGGCGCGTTCGGCGCCCCTCGCCGTCAGCAGGCCGTGCGGCTGGAAGTGCCAGAGCGCCGCCCGCTTCTCCCGGCTGGCCACGGCGAAGGGTTCCGGTGCCCCCTCCAGGACGCGTCGTACGTCCTCCTCGGACCAGATCAGCGCGATCGACCGCAACGGCGACCACAGGCGGAGCGGGCCGGGCCCGTACTTGGCCCGCAGACGGCGCAGCAGCCGTCCCGCTCTCCGGTCGGCGTCGATCTTCTCGGCGGCGGCCGCGACCCTGGGCCGCCTGGCGAGAATGCCTCTCGCGAGGGTGGGCGCCAGCACCTCCAACGCGATACGGAGGCTGTCCCCTGCCGAAGCCCGCGACACGTCGTGCCTGGCCTTTCTGCTGGCCTGCCGCGTATGTTCCGCCGTCTCCGTCATCACGTCCCCCTTGGATTCCTTCATCCCCGGAGGGCTTTCCCGGCCCTCGACCCCCAAACGTGGCCGTGGACACGGACGAGGCCGCCTCCCTCGCGGGGAGACGGCCTCGTCACGGTTCGGCGTCGGCGCGGGTGCGCTGTCGGCGCGCCAGCCGCCGGCCGGGCGGTGTTCGTCAGACGCCCCAGTCCGGCCGCAGCGGCATGTGCGCGTTGTTGCTCGCGTCCAGCTTCACGCCCAGGGTCTGGTGGAGCTGGATCCAGTTCTGCTCGAAACCGACGATGCAACCGGCCATGTAGACCTTCCACACGCGGGCGGTGCCCTCGCCGACCTCGGCGACGGCCTCGTCCCAGTGGTCGTCGAGGTTGTCGCACCAGCCCTTGAGCGTGCGGGCGTAGTGCTCGCGCAGGTTCTCCTGGTGCCGGATCTCGAAGCCCGCGTCGTTCATCTGCATCTGGATGTAGCCGGGGCCCTCCAGTTCGCCGTCGGGGAACACATAGCGGTTGATGAACCCGGCCTGCTTCATCGCGGGCGCGAGGTTGTCGGGCCTGGTGATGGTGTGGTTGAGCAGCCGGCCGCCCGGCTTGAGCTTGCCGTAGAGGAACGCGAAGTAGGCGGGCAGGTTGGCCTTGCCGATGTGCTCGGTCAGCCCGATCGAGCTCACCGCGTCGAAGTCGGTCTCGGCGACGTCGCGGTAGTCCATGTGCCGGACCTCGGCGAGGTCGGACAGGCCCCGGTCGGCGATGGCCTTCTGCGCCCACTCGGCCTGCTGCTTGGAGAGGGTGACGCCCAGCGCCTTCACCCCGTACTCCTTGGCGGCGTGCATGACCATGCCGCCCCAGCCGCAGCCCACGTCCAGCAGCCGCATGCCCGGCCTGAGGCCGATCTTCTTGGCCACCAGGTCGTGCTTGTGGAACTGCGCCTCCTCGAGGGTGGAGTGCTCCTCGGGGTAACAGGCGCAGGTGTAGGCCATCGACGGGCCGAGCACCCACTCGTAGAAGGTGTTGGAGACGTCGTAGTGGTGGGAGATCGCCTTGGCGTCGCGCTTCTTGGAGTGCCGGAGCCAGTCGGGTACCCGGCTGAACGGCGCCTCCTGCGGCGGCGGGTCGAGCCGCCGGCTGACGGCGGCGCGCAGCAGCGGGTCCCGCGCGACGGCGGCAACAATCTTGACCTTGTCGCGCGGCGTGATGTCGCCGAGCACCTGCTGCATCGTGGACAGCGCCGTGTACATGTCGCCGTCGACGTCGATCATTCCGGTGACGTACGCGCGGGCGAGCCCCAGCGCGCCCGGCGAGTGCACCAGGTAGGACACCGCGTGCGGGGAACGGACGTCGAACCGGATGGCGGCACCGGGAACCCCCGCCCGCGACCCGTCGTACGCGGTGAACTCCACTGGCGCCTGAGCCCCGACGAGCCGCTCGAAGACCTTGGCCAGCGTCATCTTTGTCCCTCCCTTTCTCTTCGCCCCGGCAAGGGCGATGGGGTCACCATCAGGCCCGCCGGGACCGTCCTCGGCCCCGTTCCGGGGCCTTTCCCCCGATGCGGCGGACGCCCGTCAGCGCCCGCCCACGCACTTGTCATAGAGGTCCAGCAACCGCTTGGCGGGGTCGTACGACTCTTTGAGCCGCCGGTAGGTCTCCCCGTCGTAGTGGCGCCAGAACTCTTCCCGGCTGTAAAAAGCAGTCGAATAGAGGGACTTGTGCCCGTCAAGGGCAGCGACCTTACGTTCGATCAAACGGTTGTGGTATTCGGGGATCTGCCCCGGTGGGAGCCTGACCGTGCCCCAGAATCCGACGTTGACGTAGGGCCTGCCCGGCTCCAGCGGATAGAGCGGCCAGCGTTCCGTGGCCGAAAGCGGGCACAGCCAGATGGGGCTCATCCCCACCTTGTCGTGGAAGAACTCCAGGAATTCCGGCAGCCGTTCGACCGGCACCTCGATGTCCTGGATGACGTCCTCGCGCGGCCGCAGCCCGCGCCAGCGCTCGACCCGCGCGACGACCTGGAAGCGCCGGTCGTACGCGACGAGCTTGCGGTAGACGTCCGACCTCTTGGCCTTGTCCGGCCAGATCCGGCGGATGGCCGGATTCTGGACGCCGAACGCGCCGGAACACCAGAACCAGTCGGTGTCCCAGCGCCAGATGTAGTCGCGCACGGTGAGGAAGTCGACCGACCGCTCCCGGATCGAGCGGTAGTAGATCCCCTGGCCGGTGTAGTCGGAGGTGTAGGGCGCCTCGTCGGTGAAGACTCCCAGGGTGATGTACTGCTCGCGGGCGCTGAAGACGGTGCCGTCCATGAAGTCGACCGGCTCGCCCTCGTAGGACTTCGACTCGGTGATCTCACCGAGCACCCGCGCGCACTCGGCCGCGTCCTCGAACCGCAGGTGCCGGACGCGCACATACGGCTTGACCGGAATGAGCTGGATCTTCAGTCGCAGCGAGTAACCGAGCGTGCCGTAGGAGTTGGGAAAGCCGTAGAAGAGATCTCGGTGCTCGTTGTCGCGGGTCGCGGTGACGATCTGGCCGTTACCGGTCAGTACGTCCATCTCCAGGACCGCCTCGTGCGGCAGCCCGAGGCGGAACGAGGTGGACTCGATGCCGAGCCCGGTGACCGCGCCGCCCAGCGTGATCGTCTTGAGCTGCGGCACGACCGTCGGCATCAGGCCGTGCGGCAGGGTCGCGTCGACGAGGTCCTCGTAGGTGGTCATGCCCTGGACCTCGGCGGTCCTCGACTCGGGGTCGACGATCAGGACCTGGTCGAACCCGGACACGTCCAGGCCGGGAGCCTCGGACGGGTCACGCCACCGGAACAGGTTCGAGGTCTTCTTCGCCAGCCGCACGGACGTGCCGGCCGGGATCGCCTCGTACGACCTGCGCAGTGCCTCGACCGCCCGCTGGTGATCGTCCTTGATCAAGAGCTCCGTCATGTACCCCTCCCGCACTCAGTAAACCGATCATCCCATGTATGGTCCACATAAGCGGGACGAGAGCGTCGTCACAGGTCGGGAAGGGAATAAGCGCGCCGTCGAAAGCCCATTCCCGGACATCGGGCCAGATGTCACTTCACCAGGCGCAGGATCCAGGGGTAGCGGAACGACTGGCCGGTCAGCGCGATCACGGCGGCGATCCCGGCCACGATCCAGGTGAGCGCGTACAGCATCCCGCCGATCCCGAACGTGACGATCGTGATCAGCAGCACGGTGAGCTGGAAGTTGAGCGCCTCCACCGCGTGCCGGCGGACGTAGGCCGACCGCTTGCCGCTCAGCAGCATCATGATCAGCGGCCCGACGAACAGGGTCGGGTAGCCGATCGCGTGCGCGACCGCCGCGAGCATCCGGTCCTCGCCGGTGGGCGGCGGGCCGTCCCAGGGGCTGTCCCCCGGCCGGGCCGGTCTGGTGAAGCGGGGCGGCACGGGCGCCGGCGCGAGGTCATAGAGCACCCCGGCCAGCTCGCCCCTCGTCTTGGCCGTCATGGCGAGGTGCATGCGCATGTCGAACTCGGCGTGTTCGAGCCTGCCCTCGGCGTAGGCCTCCTGGAGCCGTTCGATGACGGGCTCGCGTTCGGTGTCCGAGACCCGCAGGTCCGTGGCGTGACTACTGTCCATGACCTCATCCTCGGTCGCCGGACCGCCGCCTTCCATCGGGGAAGTCCCTGAGACGCCCCTGACTTCCCCTCGTCCCTGCGGACGTCAGCGCTTGGAGTACTTCTTGCCCGGGGTGAGCGGCTTGCCGAAGAGCTCGGAGACCGTCACGAACACGTACCCCTTGGCCGCCAGCCGCTTGATGATGTTGGGGACGGCCGCGACGGTGGTCGGGTGGATGTCGTGCATGAGCACGATGTAGCCCGGCCGGGTGGCCGACACGACCCTGCGCTCGACCGTCTTGCTGTTGCGGTCGCGCCAGTCGTTCGGGTCGACGGCCCAGATGATCTGCGCGAGCTTCATCTTCCGGGTGACCGAGGCGACCGTCGAGTCCGTGGCCCCGTACGGCGGGCGCATCAGCTTGGGCGTGACCCCGGTGGCCTTCTTGATCGCCGACTGGGTCTTGCTGAGCTCGGACTTCACCCTGCTCGCCGACGCGCGGCTCAGATCGGTGTGGGTGTAGCTGTGGTTGCCGAGCTCATGCCCGCCCGCCAGCTCCGCCCGCGCGATCTGCGGCTTCTTCTTCACGTTCTGGCCGATGAGGAAGAACGTCGCGCGCACCTTCTTCTGCGCGAGGGTCTTGAGCAGCTTGGTCGTGCTGGGCATCGGCCCGTCGTCGAAGGTCAGCGCGACGCACTTGCGCTTCCGGCAGTCGATCTTCCGCGGCGGCGCGGGGACGGGCGCCACCGGCCGGGCGGCGGCCGGCACGGCTCTCAGCTCGGACCGCGCGGGGGCGGCGGCGACCGGCATGATCCCCGGATCGAGCGCGCTCAGCGCCCCCGACATCGCCAGGGCGGCCGCGACTCCGGCCCATCGTCTGGTCATCGCCGTCACGCGCATGCAGGTCCCTTCGGATGCCGCCCAGAGGATGATCCTTACGGTACGTCAGTGTATGAGCGGGTCCGATCCCAGGACATCCTGAACATGACGGTGTGGGCTGGATCGTGACCGGTATGGAACCTTGTCCGCCCAGGCGATCGTTATCCTCGTACCCGCCCAGTGCTCCGGAACCGTTCCGGGGCGGCACCAGAGGACGGACAGGCGATGAGGTTCCGGGACCGGTTCGGGATCCGCAAGCACCGTGGCTCGACCGTCACCAGGCTCGACCGCGAGGCCACCGACTCCGACATCGAGGCGCTGATCGCGTTCGCGCGCGGCAAGCAGGGCGTCGAGTTCTTCGTCGAGCCCGAGACGTTCGCGACCGACACCACCGCCGTGGCCGTCGCCCACGACGGCGAATGGACGCGCCGCCGCGTCGGCTCCCCCAAGGTCATCGGCAAGGTCGCCCGCGACCTGGGCCTGCCCATCTACGACGTCCAGATCGTCGGCTACCCGCCGCGCATGCGCGCCTGGAACGAGCGCAACCGCGACCGCCGCATCGACCCAGGCTCCCCGGGCGAAGCCGTCTCCTCCTGAACCCCCGGTCACCCCGCCACGCACGCGATCTGGCACGCCCACGCACGTGATCTCCACCTCCCACATACAAGCGATCTGGCGCGGCCGCCCGCCGCTTTGGGCGCACGCCGCGGCGGCTCGATGGCGCACGCCGTTTCTCAGCGCCCCGCCGTTCATCGGCGCACGCCGCGTCGTTTGTCAGCGCCGCAGCGTTCGTCAGCGCTGCGCCGTTCCTCAGCGCCACGCCGTTCCTCAGCGCTGCGCCGCTTGTCAGCGCTGCGGCGTTCGTCAGCGCCGTGGCGTTCGTCAGCACCGCGGCACTTGGGTCGCGCGGCGGCATGTCCACTCGCCGTCGTGGGCGACGGCTACGGCGGCGTTCTCGACCTTCAGGGCTCGGGGGTGGCGGGGGTTTCGGCGGGGATGAACTCGATCAGGCGGTCGGCGGTCTCGCGGGCGGGGGCGTCGTAGCGTTCGCGCAGCTCGTGGAGCACTCGCTGGGCGCGCACCGCGGGCCAGCCGTCCGGCAGGTGCTGGACGGGCAGCCGCGGATCGATCCGGATCAGCTGCAGCCACTCGGTCATCATCCACAGGTAGCGCGCCAGGTCGTGGGGGGCCTTGGGGATCGGGTCCGGGCGGTCCCAGCGGTCGAGGAACTCCTGGTAGCCGGCGGCCAGCTCGTCGAGGTCGAACGCGTCGCGGATCATCTGCGTCACGTCCGTGGGCTCGCCGGCGGTGCCGTGGAAGACCTTCACTCGCCTGCTCATGTCGAGGCCGTCGAGGGTGGCGAGCACGGGCCCGAGGTCGACCTGGGACGGTGCGATCCAGGTTCCGTTGCCGAGGGGCCCGAACCCTGCCCACGTCAGGCGTGAGCGCAGGTCGTGGCGCTGGCGCTGCCACGACTCGGGCATGGAGAACGAGAGCACGGTCCAGCGTCCGTCCCAGTCCTCGTTGACGGCTCCGCGGCGCCAGACCCGGGCCTCGCCGTCCCGCAGTATGCGCTCCGACCGCTGGGTCAGCCCGAAGTGCATGCGCCGGCCCTGCCGGTGCCGGGCGAGGAGCCCGCGTCCGGCCATGCGCGTGAGCGTGGACCGGATGGCGTGCTCGCCCACGCCGAGCCCGGCGAAGACCTCGATGTAGCTGCCCGAGAACACCGCGATGTCGCGCCGCAGCACGTAGTTGCCCAGGAAGGTCAGCATGAGCGACTGGGGCCGCAGCCGCGATGACGGGTCCTCGTACATGGCGTCAGCGTAGGGCCAAACGCGGATGTTGTGCACATTGTTGACGACAGTAATTCCCGCGCCTATCTTCGCATTACCCCGTTGCTCAGGAGGCCCTCATGTCCGTAGATCTGGCCGGCAAGGTCGCCGTCGTCACCGGAGCCGGGCAGGGCCTGGGCCTGGCGTACGCCCTCGCCCTCGCCCGCTCCGGCGCCGCGGTGGTCGTCAACGACGTCGACGAGGCCGCCGCCGAGCAGGCCGTGCGGTCGATCACCGAGGAGGGCGGCAACGCGGTGTCCGAGGTCGCCGCGGTCGGCACGGCGGAGACCGCCGAACGGCTGGTCACGCGTGCCGTGGAGGCCTTCGGCAAGCTGGACGTGCTCGTGACCAACGCGGGGATCCTGCGCGACCGGGTGCTCTGGAAGATGTCCGACGAGGATTTCGACGCGGTCGTGGGCGTCCATCTGCGCGGCACGTTCACCTGCGCGCGGGCGGCGGCGATCCGCATGCGCGAGCAGGGCGAGGGCGGCACGCTCATCCTCGTCGGCTCCCCGGCGGGGCAGCGCGGCAACTTCGGCCAGACCAACTACGCGGCGGCCAAGGCGGGCATCGCCGCGATGGCCCGGACGTGGTCGATGGAGCTGGCCAAGGCGCGCATCACCGTCAACGCCATCGTGCCGGTCGCGGCCACCGCGATGACCGAGACGATCCCCGCGTTCGCCCCCTACGTCGAGGCGCAGCGGCGCGGCGAGCCGTTCCCGGACTTCCTGCGCAAGGCCGAGGGCTTCGGCACCGCCGGCGACTGCGCGGCGCTCGTCCCGTTCCTGGCCTCCGAGGCCGCGCGCGAGATCACCGGCCAGTGCATCGGCATCGGCGGCGACAAGCTGGCGCTGTGGTCGCACCCGCACGAGGCGTCGGTGGCCTACGCCGACGGTGGCTGGACGCCGGACACGATCGCGGCGGCCTGGCCCACCTCGGTCGGACGCGAGCCGCAGACGGTCGGCATCCCCGCCCCCGTCATCCCCGCCTCGGCAGTGCCCGCCACCCCCGACCCCGGCGCCTCCGTTCCCGGGCCCGACACCCCTGGTCCGGCCGCCTCCGTTCCCGGGCCCGTCGCCCCCGGCCCCGCCGTTTCCGGAGCGTGAGCGGGATGAACGTCGACGATCTCGTCGCCATCGACGTCCACACGCACGCCGAGGTCTCCTCGCGCGGGGACGCCTCGTCTCTCGCCGAGGATCTGCACGAGGCGTCCAGCGCCTACTTCAAGGTGGACGGCGCGAAGCGGAAGCCGACGCTGGAAGAGATCGCCGCCTTCTACCGCGAGCGCAAGATGGCGGCGGTGGTCTTCACCGTGGACGCCGAGCACGCCACCGGCGTCCCGCCCGTGCCGAACGAGGAGGTCGCCGAGGCGGCCGCGGCCAATCCGGACGTGCTGATCCCGTTCGCCTCGATCGACCCGTTCAAGGGAAAGGCGGGAATCCGGCAGGCGCGGCGGCTCGTCGAGGAGCACGGGGTCAAGGGCTTCAAGTTCCACCCCAACATCCAGGCGTTCTTTCCCGATGACCGGCTCGCCTACGGGCTGTACGAGGCGATCGAGGAACTCGGGTGCATCGCGCTCTTCCACACCGGCCAGACCGGGATCGGCGCGGGGGTGCCGGGCGGCGGCGGCATCCGGCTCAAGTACTCCAACCCGCTGCACGTGGACGACGTGGCGACCGACTTCCCGCACCTGAAGATCATCCTGGCGCATCCCTCGTTCCCCTGGCAGGACGAGGCCCTCAGCGTCGCCACGCACAAGCCGACCGTCCACATCGACCTGTCCGGCTGGTCACCCAAGTATTTCCCGCCGCAGCTCGTGCAGTACGCCAACAGCCTTCTCCAGGACAAGGTGCTCTTCGGCTCGGACTATCCGGTCATCAGCCCCGATCGATGGATGGCCGATTTCGCGAAGCTGCCCTTGAAGGACGAGGTCCGGCCGAAGATTCTCAAGGACAACGCGGCCCGCCTGCTGGGCCTGTGCAAGGACTCCTGAGCCGCCTCCGGAACGAAGGAGCACGCCGTGCGCAACGAGGGACTCGGGTCCTGGCCGGCGCGCCGGGCCCGCAAGACCCCGGACCGTCCCGCCCTCATCCATGACGACCGGCCGTTCACCTACGCCGAGCTCCATGACCGCGTGACGCGCCTCGCGCACGCCCTGCGCTCCCTCGGCGTGCGGCGCGGGGATCGGGTCGCCTATCTCGGCCCGAACCATCCGGCGTTCCTGGAGACGCTCTTCGCCACCGGGAGCCTCGGCGGCGTCTTCGTCCCGCTCAACACCCGGCTGACCGGCCCGGAGATCGCCTACCAGCTCGCCGACTCGGGCGCCTCGACACTGATCTACGGCTGGACGCACGCCGACCTGGTCGACGGGATCCGGCCGGACCTCCAGGTGCGGACGTACGTGTCGAGCGGCTATGAGGAGCTCATCGGCGCCGCCCAGAACGACCCGATCGACGAACCGGTGGGGCTCGACGACCCCTGCATGATCATGTACACGTCGGGGACGACGGGACGGCCCAAGGGCGCCGTCCTCACCCACGGCAACATCACCTGGAACGCGATCAACGTCCTGGTCGACACCGACCTCATCACGGACGAGGTGGCGCTGGTGTCGGCTCCGCTGTTCCACACGGCGGGGCTGAACATGCTGACCCTGCCCGTCCTGCTGAAGGGCGGCACGTGCGTCATCGTCGGCGGCTTCGACCCGGACGCCACGTTCGACCTGATCGAACGTCACCGGGTGACGTTCATGTTCGGCGTGCCGGCGATGTTCCAGCAGGTCGCCCGCTCGGCGCGGTGGGCCGGCGCCGACCTGTCGTCGCTGCGGATCCTGACCTGCGGCGGCTCTCCGGTGGCGCCGACGCTGATCGCCGCCTACCAGGAACGGGGGCTGACGTTCCTCCAGGGCTACGGCATGACCGAGGCGTCGCCCGGCACGCTCTTCCTGGACGCGGCGCACGCCGTCTCGAAGGCGGGCTCCGCGGGCGTGCCGCACTTCTTCAGCGACGTGCGGATCGACGGCCTGCAAGACGATGTCGGGGAGATCGTCGTGAAGGGCCCGCACGTCATGTCGGGGTACTGGGGGCTGCCGGACGAGACGGCGCGGGCCTTCACCGACGGCTGGTTCCGCAGCGGCGACGCCGCCCGGATCGACGCGGACGGCTACGCCTACATCGTCGACCGCATCAAGGACCTGATCATCTCGGGCGGCGAGAACATCTACCCCGCCGAGGTGGAACACGCCCTCATGGCGGTTCCCGGGGTCCAGGAGTGCGCCGTCATCGGCGTGCCGGACGACACGTGGGGCGAGGTCGGCCGCGCCGTGATCGTGGCCGACGCGCCCCTGACCGAGAAGGACGTCCTGGCCGCCCTCGCCGGCCGCCTCGCCAAGTACAAGATCCCCAAATCAGTCGTCTTCACCGACACGCTCCCGCGCAACGCCGCGGGCAAGCTCCTCAAGGCCCGCCTGCGCGACGCCTTCGGCACCTGAAGGGACCCCCATGAACGTGCACATCGACGACCTGCCCGGCCTGGTCGGCAAGGAGTTCGGCCCCGGCGAGTGGCTGGAGGTGACCCAGGAGCAGATCAACACCTTCGCGGACGCCACCGACGACCACCAGTGGATCCATGTGGACGTCGAACGGGCCAAGGAAGGACCGTTCAAGGCGCCCATCGCCCACGGGATGCTGACGCTCTCGCTCTTCATTCCTTTGCACAGCGCGCTGCTGGACGTCGACGGGGTGACGACCAAGGTGAACTACGGGTTCAACAAGGTGCGCTTCCCTGCCCCGGTGCCCGCCGGTTCGCGCGTCCGTCTCACCACGCGGGTGGTCTCCGTCGACGAGGTGGCGGGAAACGGCGTGCAGATCACGGTCGACGGAACGATCGAGGTCGAAGGCGGCACCAAGCCCGTGTGCGTCCTGCAGAGCGTCTCCCGCTTCTACCGCTGATCAAGAGGCGTCCGCCTGGGGGATCTGAGCGAGCGCCTGGAAGTCGTGGTAGTCACGGGTCGAGACGATCTTGCCGTCGCGCACCCGGACCACCTGAACATTGGCCGACATGAAGGTGTGGCCAGTGGTGGTGATGCGGGTCTCGTAGTCCCACTCCGCGATGATCACTTCCGGATCGGCCGTCTCGTGGACGACGACGTTGTGCGCCGTCAGCTCGAACGGCCGCCGCGAAGCGACCTCGACCCGTGCCCGGACGCCCTCGCTTCCGATCATCTTCTTGGGGTGCGGCGGGTGGGCCATGGGCCACTCGACCACGACGTCGTCGGCGTAGAGGTCGGCCAGCTCGTGCCAGCGCCCCTCGGTGAAGCAGGCCAGCAACCGCCCGAAAACCTCGCGCGCGTCCATGAGAGCCCCTCACGGTAGAATCCGGAGTGATTACTCCGATTAACATACGGAGTGAACACTCCGCTTGTCAACGAGGGAGCCGATGCGCGCCGACGCCGCCCGTAACCGCACCAAGATCCTCGAGATGGCCGAGGCCGTCTTCGCCGAGCTCGGCACCTCGGCCTCCACCGAGGAGATCGCCCGCCGCGCCGGCGTCGGGATCGGCACGGTCTTCCGCCACTTCCCGACCAAGGAGTCCCTGTTCGAGGCGGTGCTCGCCGAGCTGATACGCGGCCTCGCCCAAGAGGCGGACGCCATGCTGGCCTCCGACGACCCGGGCGCCGCCTTCTTCACGTTCTTCACGGGCGTGGTCAAGCGTTCACCGGCCAAGAACGCCGTCCTCCAGGCCCTGGCCGACGCAGGGATCGCCACCACCACCGACCCGGCCACCTCCACCCGTCTCCGCACCGCCCTGGGAACCCTCCTCGACCGCGCCCAGCAGGCCGGCGCCGTCCGTCAGGACATCGGCGTGCCCGAGGTCATGGCCCTCCTCATCGCCGCCTCCCGAGCCGTCGAAGACGCCCCGAAGTCCCTGGAAGTAATCACCACCGGCCTACGCCCAACCTGACCCGCGGTCGCCCCGGGCGCTGGGGGGGCGGCCCGGGGCGGCTGGGCTGGACCGGGGCGTGGGCGACAAGGGGGATCTCGTGGAACACCTACGCCCGGGTTGGTCCAGCCCGTGGCTTCACACCTGGCGGCCTCCTTTCCGAGCAGTGGTCATGTCGTGGACGAGCGGGGTGGTCTGCTGTTTCTGTGGTCGGCCTCCTCTCTGCTGACTGTCGCCCCTGCTCCTGGCAAGCCTCCGGGTCGTATCTGTGTCGCGCACATGCGCTCGACCGGGGCCTGGCCTGATGCCCACGCGGGGCGACGAGATGGGCGGGGTCGTGGGGTCGGCGTGGTCGCCGGCGTGGGTGGGGTGTTAAGGCTTGCGGGAGTCGTAGGCGGCGGCCAGGGCTTCGGGGGTCATGGTCATGGCCTTGTTCAGGTCGGACGGCGGGATGCCCGCCTCTATGACGGCGCGGAGCAGTTGGGCCAGGGAGTAGGCCGGGTCGGCGTCCTGGGCTCGGTCCAGGGCGAGGTTGGCCAGGCCGCCGTCGCCGGCGGCGTAGGCGGCCAGGGCCAGGAGGCAGGCGGGGGCGGCTGCGTAGGGCTCTTCGACGCGGCGGAGGATGGCGCGCCAGAAGTCGATGTCGCGTTGGGGGTCGTGCGTGTCGATGCGGATCCAGGCCTCGTCGCGTACGCGCATGCTGGTGAGGGTCACGCCCAGCCACGCCACGTCGTCGTCGGCCGGGTGGGGTGTCAGGGCGCTCAGGATGGCCAGGCCGCTGGCGGACAGGCGGGACTGGATCTCGGCGGGAGTGAGGCCCTCGCGCGTCCAGGACAGGAAGCGTTGCTCGGCTCTGTCGGTGGCCGCGCGCATTGCGGTGCGGGGCTCTCCCTGGAGAGGGGCGAGCGTGCGGGCCAACGCGGCTCGATCTGGGAGGGCCACGTGGCCGGAGAAGGTGGCTTGGGCCGCGATGGCGGTGGTGGAGCTGTCGTAGGGCTGGCCCAGAATCGGGCAGCAGGTGTCGTCCACGCAGGTCAGGGACCACCAGCGGCCGGAATGTATGCGTAAGGCCTCGGCCACCCGCAGCCTGTGGGCGGTCAGGGTCTCCCAGGCCGTCGCCACGGCGGGGGTTACCTCGTCGGGGGTGCCGTAGCCGAGTAGGAGGGCCTGGCGGAAGGCGTTCTGGGAGAGGCGTGCGGCGACGTGTTCAGCGGCCGCCCTGGAGTCGCATCGGGGTAGGTCGATCCGCATCGCGCAGGTGTCGTGCGGGCCGTCGTACGCGATCACCACCAGGCTCTCGGTGGGGTGGTAGCCCAGCAGGTAGGGCACGGTGGCGATCGCGTCCTCGGGTGAACGGATCACCAGCGGTGTCGTCGTCTTCATGCGGATGACGATGGCAGCCGGTGACGTGGAGTGATACTGGAATCACGTTCTGTGGATAACTCATTCGGCGGCCGCTGCGGGCACCGTCTCTCGCGTGCGGACGCCCCCGAGTTTGGCGTGCAGGATCATCTCCAGTTCGAGGCCGCGGCGGGGGTCGAAGAGTTCGGCGCCGAAGAGCTGCTCCAGGCGCCGCAGCCGGTAGCGGACCGTCTGCGGGTGGACGTGCATCTGATTGCCCGCCTCGGTCGCGTTGAACTTGTTCTCCAGGAGGGACAGCAGCGTCTCCGAGAGGCGCTCGGCCTGGACGGGCGAGATCGAACGGAGGGGCGCCAAGCGGGAGGCCGCCGCGTGCTCGATGAGCTCCTCGGCGCGGAAGATCGTGAGGGTGGGGACGTGGTCCATGCATCGGACCACCTCGTCGCCGGGGATGATCCCGCGCCGGACCAGGGCCTGGGCTTCGCGCGCCCACCGCAGCGACTTAGCGGTCTCGGTGACCTGCACGGTGGGCCCCACGACGACGGTCCAGTCGCGCAGCAGCGGCTCCAGGAGACGGAGGCGGCCCGGCCCTTCGGGGTCCGGGAGGACGAGGAGGGGTGGGGAGGCCGGGTCGAAGAGGACGTCGGGCGGCAGGGACGGCGAGTGGCAGTCCGCCACGCCGCGCGGGTACAGCGTCACGGCGGCGACCGTGCGGGGCACGCGCCATTCGGCCGTACGCGCCGCGTCCTTGATCACGTCTTCGGGCACGGGCGGCTCGGCGAGCAGGAGGTTGAGCAGGCGGGTACGGCGGCGGTGCAGGGCCTCGGCGGTGCCCGCGAACTCCATCTCGTATCCCTGGGTGACGAGCGCGGCGACGGCGTCCATGTAGCTGAACTGCGCGTCGGCGATCAGCCCCAGCGTCACCCGGTCGATGTCGAGCGTGTCGGCGAGGGCGGTGATGGAACGCCAGGCGGAGCGGGCGGTCTGGCACAACAGGCGGTGCATCTCGTCGAGATCCTGGCCGTCGCCCGCCATCTCCCGGCCGAGCTCGATGTAGCTGGGGGCGATGCGTTCCCAGGCCGCGTGCGGGTCCTCGACCAGCGCGTAGAAATCCTCCAGCCCCTGGACGATCCGTTCCCGGACCTTGCCGGCCCGCCGCGCCGCGGCCGGCAGCAGGGTGAGCGACTCCTGGAGGAGCGGCTCGACCGTCCGTGCGGCGTGGGGACGCATGCGCCGCGCGAGATGTCGGGGAATGGCTTCGAACGGGCTGACGTCCAGCTGGACTTGCGTCATCGTCACGGCTCCCTGCAACGACCGAACACTGTGATACGCCGAGTCCCACAAGGATGGCCGACGCGTCACCTCGATGATTGTCAGGTTCGTGCGAGCTTTCCGGTGCCGATTGTGACCCGTGTTGACACCTGAGGACGTCCGCCCAGGTGAGGAGGTTGCTTGCAGATGAAGCTGGAGCTTCTGAGGCGCGTGGGGAGAGACCGGCAGATGGCCGTCCTCCCGCACGCGCTACAGGCGACGGTGCCTTGCAGGATTTCCAGTCCCAGAATTCATTGTTTGGCTGCGGCAGATGATCGAGGGTGTGCCGCGAAGAAGGACCACAACATCTCAGTGCCGTCGACGCCGGCGGTCTTGGTGGGCACCGGCCATTCGTGGCCGCCGCCGGTCACCGTGCACAACGCGACTTCAGTGCGGGATCGCCCAGTGGTCTTGCAACGCGTCGCCGCTTTGGCGAAGTAGTCGAAAGCCAGCGCGGGCAGACCGGCCAGGCGCCGCCATATGTCGACCACTGTCTGTACGGGGAGGAACGGCTCCTTGACGTCGAAATCCAGGTTGCCGCCGCCGTTGTACGGAACGGAGAAGTCTGACGTGCCGTGGAATGCGAGCAGCGACACCTTCGGGCGGGACGGACACGCCGTGGCGAGCGCGCCGGAGACCACGCCAATGGCGGCCACACGGTTGGGACGTTCACACACGTACTTGTAGGCCAGCCCGCCACCGTTGGAGAAACCCGTCAGGTAGATCCGCCTGGGATCGGCCAGCTTCTCCTTGACGAGGGTGGTGATGAGCTGGTCGATGAACGCGACGTCGTCCACCTGCGCGAGGCGGGCGAACCAGCAGCAGCCACCGGCGTTCCACGTGCGCAGGAACCCGTCGGGATACGCCACGACGAAGCCGTGCCGCTCGGACACGGCGTCCAGGCCGCTCTGGTTCTGGATGTACTTGCTGTCGTCCAGACCGCCGTGCAGGGCGATCACGAGCGGCGGCGGCTTCGCGGCCCTGCGGTGCTGCGGCACGTGCAGCAGGTACGTGCGCTCCCATTTCTCTTTCACCAGCCAGTTGAACGAGGGCATGGTGATCGTGCGCGCATGAGTGCCGGGCTTGACCGGTGTCGAGGACGCCGCGGGCGGGGCGGGCCTCACGGGCGACCGGGACGCCCCGGACGCGCCGGACGCGCCAGGCGCCTTGAGCGCTGCGGGCGCTGCGGCCGTTGCGGGCAGGGGGTGGGCGCTGGTGGCCAGGCACAGGGCCACCATCATCAGCGCCGCCCGCATGATGATTTTCATGGTGACGATCTTGCGATGGGCGCCGCCAACGCCGCTACGCACACCAGGAGTGGAAAAAGTCCGCCGTTTGTGTATTCGAGCTAAGGATTCGGTGTCGTCCCACCGGTGAACGTATCGATGTTGGAGATGCGCCATTTGCCGGACCGCCATACCGCGTCCACCGCCAGCATGGCGCCGGCATACGAGCTTTTGCCGTCCGACCCGCGCGTGCTGCGCTGGTCCGCGAATACCAGAAGCCTGGCACGGTCACCCTGCAACATCTTCACTGCACTGTCGGTGACAGTAGTCGTGAGGACGAGTTTCTGCTCCGGCGCTGATTTGCGTACGAGCCCGAACATCACCTCGTACTGTTGCACGGCTTTGCCTACGAGCAGTTCTTTGGCCGCACGCTCTGTTTTGGCGATGTCGGTGTGGTTGTACGAGAACACCGTGTTGACGACGTCGTTCACCGAGCCCTTGATCTCGCTGGTCCTGGCGTTATCGGTGAGAGCCACGTTCCTCGTCGCGGGGGTCTCGCGCAGATCGTTCGCCTGCTGGTGGGACCAGATGGCGAAGCCGCCGAGCAGGACCGTCGCCGTTCCAAGAACGGCCGGCAACCGGATGAGCATGCCGAGCGAGCCTTTCTAGGAGTTCCCGACGGGTGCCGGACCCAGCGCGCTGACCTTCCAGCCTGCCGAGGTCCTGGTCAGCTCCGCGATGTGACGGTCCTTCTTGGTGACGGGCGCCCCTGCCGGGGGCGTCACGACGATCTCGACCGCCACGATGATCCGGGCCTTGCCCGCGTGCGCGTCCAGCTCGGTGAGCGCGCCTTCGAGGATCCGCGCCTTGGTGACCGTCCTGGCCTTCTGGGTCTGCTGCTCGAACGTGGCGCGTCCCTGCACGATGTCCTGGTACATCTTGCCGGTCGTGGAGTCCTGCCACCTCTTCAGGCTCGCGTCGAGCGTCCGGTAGTCCAGCGTGTTGAGGTTCTGGACCGCCTGCTCTCCGCTCTGCAGGACCTCGTCCCGCAGCTTGGAGTACGCCAGCGAGTCATCGTTCCGGGCCGAATACCAACCCCAGCCCGTCCAGGCCGCCGCAAGGGTCGCGATCGCCACCAGCACGATCGCCGCCACCCGTACCGGGTCTCGCCCGCTTCCGGCGGTTTCCACATCCTTCTCGGTGCTGGCAGGGGGTTCTTCTTTCAGAACGCTCACCTCGGCTTTGTCGGCCATCGGTGTCACCTCCTCGCGGAGTTAGCGGGACCTGAGCTCGGTGATGCGCCATAGGCCGTCTCTGAGTTCGGCAGTGACGGAAAGCTGGGCGGCGGCAGTGGTACCGCTGGGTCTGCCGTTGCGTGTGGTCACCTGGTCCAGGAAGACAAGGAGTTGTGCCTTGTCGGTGGTGAGGCTGACCAGACCCGCTCGGACGACCCGGGTCTTGAGGGCGAGGCGGTCGACGGGGGCTTGCCGCTTCACCTGGACGAAGAGGCGGCGGTATTCGCCGGCGGCGCGACCGGAGAGGGACTCGGTCGCGGCTCGTTCCGCGGTGGCGGTGTCCTCAGAGCTGTAGGTGAAGATGCGCGTGAGGGCGTTGCTCACGTCGCCGATGGCCTTGGTCGTGGCGTCGGCGTCGGTGAGGGCGCGGTTGGGCGACTCTTCTCCGCCGGGGCCGCGCAGGCAGAGAAGGACGGCGGCGGCAAGGACCATGACCACCGCTGCAACAAGACGGATCCAGGGCATGGTCCTCCTCAGCTCGCACTGACCGGGATCGCGGTGAGCGACTTGAGCTTCCAGCCGGCGGGCGTGCGTGTCAGTCCCGCCTCGTATCTTTTGCGCTGGGTGGTGGGCTGACCGGCCTGGGGTGTGAGCCGGACCTGCACGGTCGCGATGAGCTGGGCGGTGCCTGACCGTACGTCCAGGGAGAGCACCGCGGCGTCGTCGACCGTGGCGACCGCGGTCGTCCGGGCCGCGACGATCTTCTGCCTGCTCGCCGCCGACTCCCGCTCGAGCTGGTCGTGCAGGGGGCCGGTCGACGAGCTGAGCCATTGGCGCAGGCCGGCGTCGCTCTGGTTCCAGTCCATGCTGTTGAGCGCCGCGACCTGCCGCTTGCCCGTGGCGAGAACGAGGTCGCGGTCCTTGCCCAGGTCGTGGGTCTCCGAGCCGCGGGACTCATAGAACGACCAGCCCGACCAGCCGAGGAGGACCAGGGCGGCGACGATCAGGAGGCTGCCGACGCGCGTCATTCCCGGTCTCCGTTCAGGCCGAGAAGCCCGCCGAGGTCCGTGGAGGTGGACGTCAGGGCGGGCAGGCCGAGCGCTCCGGGGAGTGCCGAGCCGGCCGTGCCCATGACGGAGTTCGGCCGGGCCGGGGCTGGTACGCCTCCTCGCGGGGCGTTCGCGGCGCCGCGCACGTTGACTCCGCTGGCGGCGGGCATCGTGCAGCGGGCGGCGGTGTTGAGAGCCGGCCCGGACGAGAGGTCGAGGCCGTTGCGGTACTTCGTCGCGCCGTAGCCCTGGGTGCACGGGAGAGGCTGGAAGAACGTGGTCACCATGCCGAAGTTGAGCGTGTCCTTCCGGATCATCGAGTTCCCCGCGGCGACCGCCTTGGGCACCTTGACCAGCAGCTCCTCCATCCCGTTCACCCGCGTGAGCAGAATGTCGGAGGTGGTGAGCAGGTTGGCGATGACAACGCTGAGGTTGGGGTCGAGGTCGCGGACGAGCCCGGCGAACTGCTGCGACGCGCCGGGGGCGGCGGCGACGAGCTTGCGGAAGTCGGTGTCGGAGTCGCGCAGCTGCCTGGCGAGCAGCCGGGCGCTGTGACCGAACGCCTTGAGCGAGGCGGCCTCCTCGTTCTGGGTGCGCATGACCACCTCGCCGTCGACGATCAGGCGCGTGGTCGGCTCGACGTGCGCGTTCGCCTCGCGGGTGAAGGCGCCCCCGTTATCAAGGAGCGTCTGCAGGTTCTGGCTCTGCCCGTTGAACGCCGCGCCCAGCTCGTCGACCAGCGTCCGGTAATCATCGAGCGGCACCGATCCGGCCAGGTCGCTGACGCTTCTCAGCAGGTCGGTGACCGGGGCGGGCGTGCGGGTGGAGGCACGCTCGATCCGGGCGCCCGCCGCCAGGTAGGGGCCGGTCGCGACCTCCGGTCGCAGGTCGATGTACTGCTCACCGACGGCCGACCGGTTGGCGACCAGGGCCGCGCTCCGCTGCGGGATCCTGGGCGCCGACTTCTTGATGCGCAGCTCGGCCACGACCCCGTCACCGGTGAGGCGGATCGGCCCGACCCGGCCCACCGAAACGCCGCGATACGTGACGTCCGCGTACTGCAGCAGCCCACCGGCCTCGGCGAGCTCGACGTTCACCACGTAGTAGTCGCGGTAACCGACATAGCTGCCGAGGTCGGCGTAACGAATGCCGACGAACGAGAGCGTGGCGACGGCCAGAAGGAGGAATGCCCAGACCTTGATGCGCGTGACAGGCGTGACCATCACCCCTCCCCTCCCCCAGTGACAGTCGGTGGCAGCGGTAGCGGAGGGGCATCCTGCCCGGCAGATGCGCCTGCCTGTGTGCCGGAGGGTGTGTCGGTTGGGTTGGTGGAGGGGTTTGGCTTGATTGGCGGGATGATGGGGGGTGTTCCTGGGGCGGCTGTGATCGTGAGGTAGACGTTCAGGTAGTCGCCCTTGATGGCGGGCATTACCGCGTCGGTGAACGGATAGGTCAGCAGCGCCTGGAGCGAGCGGGGCAGATCGGTGCCGGAGTCCGCCAGCTCGCGCAGGGTCGGCTCCAGCGCCTTGAGATCGGCGACCATGTCGTCCTTGCTCTTGTCGATGGTCGTGACCGCGACGCCCGACAGCCGGTCGAGCGCTTCGAGCATGCCGACCAGCGCGCCGCGTTGCCGCTCCAGGACCTTCAGGCCGGGGCCCAGGTCATCCAGGACGGTGGCGATCTGGCCGCGGCGGCCGTTGAGGGTGGCGGAGAGACGGTTGAGGCCGTCCAAGGCGTCGGTGATGCCCTTCCGGTTGCCGTCGAGTGTGGAGGTCAGCTTGGTGACCTGCTGCAACATCGATCTGATCTGCGGCTCGTTGCCGTTCATCGCGTTGTTGAGCTCGGACGTGATGGTCTTGATCTGGTTGAGCCCGCCGCCGTTCAGCAGCAGTGAGAGGGCGCCGAAGACCTCTTCGATCTCCGGATTCCGGTTGGTGCGGGAAGTGGGGATCGTGGTGCCGTCGGTGAGCCTGCCCACAGGCCCGGTTGAGGGTGGTGTCAGCGCCACGTATTTCTCGCCTAGCAGGCTCGACTGCCGGAGTTGCGCGTAGGCGTTGGCGGGCAGCCTGACGTCGCCGTTGATGAGCAGCGTGACCTCGGCCGTCCAGCCACCGCGCGGCAGCGAGACCTTGCTGACCCGGCCCACCGCCACGTCGTTCACCTTCACCGCCGACTGCGGCACGAGGTTCAGGACGTTCGTGAACTGCGCCTTCACCTTGTACGGGTGGCTTCCGACGTCGGCGCCGCCGGGGAGCGGGATGTCCTGCACCCTGCTGCATCCCGTCAAGGCCAGGGCGATCGTGATGGCCGTCGCCGTCCTCGTCCGCATCAGCCGTTGCCTCCGTTCACCGCCGGGAGCGGGAGCGGCGGGTCGCCCATGCTCAGCTCGTTGAGGTTGCCGCGCCCCATGAGGGTCTGGCGGGCCGGGTCGTAGGCGTTGAGGACGTTCATCACGTTGAGCGGCTGCACGTCGAGCGCCTCCGCCAGTGATCTGCGCTGGTCGACGAGCACCTGCGTGATCGACGCCAGTTTGTCCACGTTCGACTTGATCAAGGCTCGGTTGTCCTGGATGAACGTCTTGACCTTGCCGAGGGCGTCGGCCAGCTGGCGGAGTGCGGCGGCGAGGTTTTCCCGGTCGTCGGCTAGGAAACCTGTGACGTCGGCAAGTTGTCGTTCGGCGAGACGGACCTGGTTGTCGTTCGCCCGCAGCATGGACGTGAACTTCTGCAGGTTCCTGATCGTGGCGAAGAGGTCCTTGTCCGACCCGTTCAACGTCCTGGCGGCCTTGCCGAGCTGCTCGATCGTCTTGCCCGTGGCCTCGCCGTTGCCCTGGAAGTTGCGCGCGCCGGTGCGCAGGGCGTTGGAGAGGGCTCCGTTCTTGTTGAGCCCGTTGGGCCCGAGGTCGGCGGCGAGCTTCTTGACCGTCCCGTACAGCGTGTCGATCTCCACGGGCGTGCCGGTGCGTTCGACCGGGATGACGGCGTCAGCGGTGAGCCGCTCGCCGCCCGTGTACGCGGGGGTGAGCTGGACGTAGCGGTCGGCGACGACGCTCGGCGCGATCACGAGGGCGCCCGCGTTCGCCGGGATCGGGGCCGCCTCGTCCACTTTGAGGGTGACCTTGACCCGTGAGGGTTCCGGTTTGACCGACTCGATCGTGCCGACCTTCACGCCGAGGACGCGCACGTCCGAGCCGGCGTACACGCCGACGGCCTGGGTGAAGTACGCGGTGATCCTGGTCGCGGGGCGGCCCGTGAGCACGGCCAGCATGACGGCGCCCAGCACGACCGCCATGGTGGCGGCGATCAGCGCCAGGAGGACGAGCCGCAGCCGCCGATAGCGTGCGCGGCGCCGGTCGGGCAGGATGATGGTCTGCTGCATCAGCGGCCTCGCTTGGGGGGCTGGCACCCGGACTTCGGCGGCGTGCCGGGCGGCAGGTAGCTCTCGGGGACGACGCCGCACAGGTAGCCGTCCATCCATCGCCCGTTGCCGAGCGAGTTGCCGACCAGGCGGGTGTACGGACCGGCGATGGACAGCGCCCGGTCGAGGTCGGACTTGTTGCGTTCGAGCAGCGCCGCGACCTCTTCGAGGGAACGCAGCGCGGGCGCGAGTCGCCTCTGGTTGTCGTCGACAAGGCCGGAGAGTTCGGTGGACAACTTCTGCGTCCCGATCAGCAGCCCGTGAATGGCGTCGCGGCGGCGGCGCAGCTCGGCGAGGAGCAGGTTGCCGTCGCGAAGCAGCGACTCGACCTGCGTGTTCTGGCTCGCCAAAGTGCCGGAGAACTGGTTGGCCCCCGCGAGCAGCCGCTTGAGCTCGGTGTCCCGGGAGGAGATCACCTTGGAGAGCGCGGTGACGCCGTCCAGGGCCTTGCGCATGGCGGGCGGGGTGTTGGCGAACGTCGCCGACAACGTCTGGAGGCTCTCCCCCAGCTTCGCCGAGTCGAGGTTGACCAGCGAGGTGCTCAGGTCGTCGAACGCGGCCGTCACGTCGTAGGGCGACATCGTGCGGCTGATCGGGATGCGGACGTCGGGGTCCTGCGGACCGGTGCCAAGGGGATCCACGGCCAGGTATTTGTCGCCGAGCACGGTCTTGATCGAGATCGCGGCCGTGCTGGCATTGCCGACCCAGGTGTCCTTCACCCGGAACGTGACCTTGACCTTCCCTCGGTCCAGTCTGACTCCGGTGACCTTGCCGACCTTCACGCCGGCGACCCGCGCCTCGTTGCCCGGACGCAGCCCGGCCGCCTCGCTGAAGTCGGCCGAGTAGTCCGTGCCGCCCCCGATGACCGGAAGGTCGGCGGCACGGAAGGCGACGGTGCCCATCAGGATGAACATGACCATGCCGACGATGAAGACGGTGATCGGATTCCACTCGCGCACCGGCCTGAACAGCGGCCGCCGCCTGCGCTTCGAGGCGGCGCCGCCCTTGCCCGCGCTCATGGCTTGCACCTCGGCGTGCTCTCTCGGGTGATCGGGATGCCGGTCGGCGGCGGGCGCCGCGCGTCCGGGAACTGCTGGTAGGTGGCGCCGCTCAGCTTGGCCTCGCAGAGGTAGAGGTTCATCCAGGAGCCGTACGAGCCGAGGCGGCCGATGGCGTTCATCTTCACGGGCAGCGTGTTCAGGAACTTCTCGACGGTGTCCGACTCGTCCGCCAGGTTCTGCGACAGGCGGCCCAGCTGCGCGACGTCCTTCTTCAGCGGCGCGCGTCCGGCCTCCAGCAGGCCCGCGGTACTCCTGGCGAGGTCGTCGAGGGCACCGACGGCCTCACCGATCGGCTTGCGGTCGGCGGCCAGCCCGGAGACGAGGCGTTGCAGCGTGCCGACGAGGTCGACCACCCGGTCGGTGCGGCCGTTCAGGGTGTCGAGCAGGCCGTTGAGGTTGCCGACGACCTGGTCGATGACCTGGTCCTTGGCGGCGACCGTGCTGGTGAGCGAGCCGATGGTCGACAGGAGCGTCTCCATGGTCCCGCCCTCGCCCTGGAACACCTGGATGATCGACTCGGCCAGCTTGTTGACGTCGTTCGGCGACAGCGCCTGCATCAGCGGCCGGAAGCCGTTGAAGAGCTGCGTCAGGTCGAGCGCCGGCCTGGTGCGTTCGAGCGGGATCGTCCCGCCGGGCCGGAGGGCGCCGGTCGCCCCGGCGCCGCGCTCGATCTCGACGTACCGCTGGCCGACGAGGTTGACGTACTTGATGGTGGCGGTGGCCGAGGCGGGGATCTCGCGGTCGCGTTCGACCGAGAACCTCACCTTGGCGACGCGCCGGTCCGTCACGCCGACCTTGTCGACCCGCCCGATCTGCACTCCCGCGACGCGCACACTGTCGCCCTTGCGCAGCCCGGACGCGTCGGTGAAACGCGCCGTGTACGAACGGGTCGCGCCGACGTCGGTCTGCGCGATGCTCACCGCGAGGACGGCGGTGGCCAGGCCGGTGAACACCACGAACAGCAGCGACTTGATGAGCGGCCGTGCCATGCTCCGGCTCTTCATCGGAGGGTCACCTCCCTACCGCGATAGATCGGGCCGACCAGCACGCTGCTCCAGTCGGGCAGGGCACCTGGCACGTCGTTCAGCCCGGGGGCGAGCAGTTCGTTGATGAGGCGGTTCTCCGCCGGGGAGTTGGGCAGCCCGAGCCCGCCTCGGCTGATCTTGGCGGTGGCGGCGGTGGCGGCGGTGCCGGAGTACGGGACGGGGTAGCAGTCGGGCCCGCCCTTGTCCTTGTAGACCGGCTTGTCCCTGCCCGGCCGGTACGCGCCCTTGGAACGCATCGTCGTGACGTTCACGTGCAGGCCGGGTTGCCCGGTGCCCTTGCCGAGGACCCGGTCCATCATCGGGATGAAGTCGTTCACCATGCGCAGCGTGCAGGGCAGCTCGGGCGAGTACTTCGCGAGCAGCCGCAGGCTGGGCTTGCTGTGCGCGGAGAGCCGGATGATGTTCTGGGAGTTCTCGCGCAGGAAGTCGGTCAGGTCCTGCGATGCGGCGGTGACCGACGAGTAGACCGTGCTCAGGCCCGCCTGCCGGTCGACCAGCGTGCGGCTGGTGTACGTGGCGTCGTAGAGCGCCTGGATGATCTCCGGGTCGGCCTCGCTGTAGTGGCGGCTCAGCCTCGCCAGCTCGATGATGTCCCGGTTGAGGGCCGGCAGCTTCGGATTCATCTTCCGCAGGTAGGCGTCGAGCTCGACCATGGTCCGGCCGAGCTGCGTGCCCCGCCCGTCCAGGGCCTGCGCGATCGCGCTGAGCGTGGTCGACAGCTTGGCGGGCTCGACGGCGGTCAGCAGCGGCATCATGTCGTCCAGGACCTGCTGCAGTTCGATCGAGTTGGACGAGCGATCCTGGCTGATCACGCTGCCCGCGACCAGGCGCTGCGGGCTCGGCCGCGCGGGCGGGATCAACGCCACGTACCGCTGCCCGAAGAGCGTTGTCGGCAGCATCTGCGCCGACACGTTCGCGGGCAGCATCCTCACCTTGTCTGGATGAATCGCCAGCTTGAGCGTCGCGCCGGAGCCGCTCGCGCGGATCTCGCGCACCTCGCCGACCGTGACCCCGCGCAGCTTGACGTCGGCGTACCGGTGCAGCGAGTTGCCGGTGGCGGCGGTGTGCAGCGTCACCATCGAGACCGTGGTGAACCTCTTGTCGTACACCGCCATCGACAGCGCGACCAGAAGCGCCGGAACCAGGAGGAAGACGACCCCGGCCAGTCGCCGCCGGACCATGTCGCCGGCCTCGGTGCGCCGTCTGGTCCCCTTGCTCATCCGGCCACCTTCACCGTCGTCGTGGTCCCCCAGATCGCCAGGCTCATGAAGAAGTCGGTAACGCCGATCAGCAGGATCGACGTGCGGACGGCCTTGCCGACCGCCTGCCCCACGCCCGCCGGGCCGCCGGCCGCCCGGAAGCCGTAGTAGCAGTGCGAGATGATCACCATCACGCTGAAGACGAAGACCTTGAGGAACGAGAGCAGCACGTCCAGCGGCGACAGGAACAGCCCGAAGTAGTGGTCGTAGGTGCCGGCCGACTGCCCGTTGAACATCACCGTGACCAGCCGCGCCGAGAGGTACGAGCTGACCAGGCCGATCCCGTACAGCGGGATGATCGCCACCGTCCCGGCCACGATCCGCGTCGTCACCAGGTAGGGCAGGCTCGGGATGCCCATGACCTCGAGCGCGTCGACCTCCTCGTTGATGCGCATCGCGCCGAGCTGGGCGGTGAAGCCCGCGCCGACCGTCGCGCTCAGCGCCAGCCCCGAGACCAGCGGCGCGATCTCCCGCGTGTTGGCGTACGCGGAGGCGAAGCCGGTGAACGCCGCCGAACCGATCTGCTGCAGCGCCGAGTAGCCCTGCATGCCGACGACGACGCCCGTGGCGAGCGTCATCGCGATCATCACGCCGAGCGTGCCGCCGATGACGCCGAGCCCGCCGCTGCCGAACGCCACCTCGGCGAGCAGCCGCTGCACCTCCTTGAGGTAGCGGCGGATCGCGCGCGGCGTCCACAGCAGCGCCTTGGTGTAGAAGATGAGCTGGTCGCCGGGCTGATCGAGGAACCTGAACATGCGGCCGGGCCGCCGCAGCGTCCTGCGGCCGGGGATCGGGAGACCCATCGGTCATCCTCCCTTCGGTGGGACGACCTGCAGGTAGATCGCGGTGAGGATCATGTTGACGACGAAGAGCACGAGGAACGCGTAGACCACGGACTGGTTGACCGCGTCCCCGACGCCCTTCGGGCCCTTGCCGGGGTTGAGGCCGAGGTAGGACGCCACCACCCCGGCGATGAAGCCGAAGATCAGTGCCTTGACCTGGCCGACGTAGAGGTCGGGCAGCTGCGCCAGCGCGGAGAAGCTCGCCAGATAGGCGCCGGGCGTCCCGTCCTGCATGAAGACGTTGAAGAAGTAGCCCGCGCTGACCCCGACGACCGAGACCAGCCCGTTCAGCAGGAACGCGACGGCCATGCAGGCGACGACCCGCGGCACGACCAGCCGCTCGATCGGCGAGACGCCGAGCACCATCATCGCGTCGATCTCCTCCCGGATCGTCCGCGAGCCCATGTCCGCGCACATCGCCGACCCGGCCACGCCCGACACGAGCAGCGCCACCACCATCGGGCTGGCCTGCTGGATGATGACCAGCACGCTCGCCGCGCCGGTGAAGCTCTCCGCGCCGAGCTGCTGGATCAGCGACCCCACCTGCAACGAGGTCACCGCCCCGAACGGGATCGACACGATCGACGCCGGCAGGATCGTCACGCTCGCGATGAACCAGAACTGCTCCACGAACTCGCGGAACTGGAACCGGGTGCGGAACAGCAGCCCGATCACCGTGGCGCCGAGCTGGAACAGCTGCCCGACCGTCCGCATCGCGGTGACCGGGAAGGCGAGGGCCTTGTCGATCTGAGTCACGGCCAGGTCCTCAGACCCCGACGCCGTTGCACTGCGGCGTCTCGCCGAACGCCGCGTTGAGGTCCGCGTTGGCCCGCAGTTCCTTCGCCGGTCCCTGGTACGCGCCGAACCCGCTCATCTTCGCGCTGTAGGAACTGAGCGTCCTGGTCAGCGACTTCATGTCCGTGACCTTGGCCTTCTCCAGGCTGGCCGAGACGGTGGTCAGCTCGGTGCGGACCTGGCTCAGGTTCGCCAGGGCGGTTCTGTACGCCGTGTCCCCGACCGGGGGCGAACCCGCCGAACTGAGGCTCGTCGCTTGGGCGGAGAGCTGGCTGTTCATGTCCCCGAGGAAGGTCAGGATGGCCGTGCGTGATTTCTTGGCGCTTCTCGGATCAAGGGACGGCGCCTGAACCTTCTTGGTGTTCCGCTTGACGCCGTCGCACACCTTGGCCGCCCAGGCGACCTTCGGGTCCGGCTTGTCGTCATCGCCGCAACCGGCCATCGGGAGGGCCACCGCACACGCCAGCGCGATCCCGCCGATCATGCGTAGCACCACGTTCTTCTCCTTACACACGTTCGACACACACGTTCGCGACAGACACGTTCGCGGCGGGAGGCCCCGCCACCGCCGCCCGCGGCGGCGGTGGCGGGGGCTCCCTCTATCGGCTGGATGTCACTTCTTGACGGGTTTGGCCGCCTTAGTCGCCTTGACGGCCTTGGTGGCCTTCAGGTCGACGGTGTTCCCAGGTCCGGCGACGAGCGCGCTGATGATCTGGGTGAGCGGGCCGCATCCCGTGAGGGCGGGCAGGGTGTAGGTGCCCTTGAGCGTTCCGCCGGTGCCGACGTTCCAGTCGGTGGCCTTCAGCGGGATGGTGGCCGCGGACGCCGTCTGGCAGGTGGCCCCGCCCCCGACCTCCATGCCGAACACCTTGACCGACGGGACCTTGACGATCGTCTTGGTCTCGGTGGTCAGGGTCGCCCCGGACAGGGTTCCCGTCGTCTTGCCCTGCGGGGCGAAGGCGACGTTGGCCGTGGCCGGGATGAACCCGAAGATCGAGAAGCTGCCGGTGGTCGGGTTCAGCGTCAGATCGGCGCTGACCTTTCCGCCGTCGGTCACGGTGGTGACCGCGCCGTTCACCGTGACCTTGCCGTTGGCGCCCTTGATCGCGGACGACCCGGCGAGGGCGTAGGTGTTGCCGCCGGTGGGCGGCTCGACCTTGGCCGTGACCGGCGGCGTGCTCCGGCCCGACTCGTTGCCGGCCTTGTCGGCCGCCGCGACCTCGAAGGTGTAGGTGCCGGCCGCGAGACCGGACAGCACCTTCTTCGCCTCGGTGATCACGCCGGGCACCTTCTGGCCGTTCTGGTACAGGACGTATCCGGCCAGGCCGGAGCCGCCGTCCTCGTCCTTGGACGCGGCCCAGGTCAGGGTGACGGTGCTGCCCGCCACCGCGGCCTTGACGTCCGCCGGGACGGACGGCGCCATCGTGTCGGGCTTCGCCGGGGTCTTGACGCTGACCTCGGCCGGCGTACCGGTACCGAAGCCGTTCACGCCGACGACCGAGATCTTGTAGTCGGTCAGCGGGCTGAGGCCCTTGATGGTGTACGTGGTCGCCGTCGTCTCGGCGGAGCCCGCCGCGCCCCAGCCGAGCTTGTACTTGTCGGCGCGCTCGGCGGCGTTCCACTTCACCGTCACCGAGTCGAAGGTGCTGCCGGTCACCTGGAGGCCGGTGATGCCGCCGGGCTTCTGGTCGGGCGCGGGGTCGGTCTTGACCGGGCCCACGGTGCCGGCGCCGCCGGTGCCGACGTTGTTCACGCCGGCCACCGAGAAGGTGTAGTCGGTCTCGGGGGTCAGCCCATCGATCGTGACCGTGGTCGCACCACCGGTGACGTCCTTGGTCTGGCCGCCGTAGGTCACCTTGTACGAGGTGGCGCGGGCGGCGGCGTCCCACTTGAGCGACACGCTGTTGTGCGTCTTGCCCGTCACGGTCAGGCCGGTCAGGTCCGCGGGCTTCTGCTCGGGCACCGGGTTGGTCTTCGCGTTGACGGTGGCGGCCCCGCCCGTGCCGGCCGAGTTCACCCCGGTCACCGAGAACGTGTAGTCGGTCTCAGGCGTCAGGCCGTCGACGGTGAGCTCGGTGGCGCCACCGGCGACCTCCCTGGTCTGGTCGCCGTAGGTGACCGTGTACTTGTCCGCGCGGGCGGCCGCGTTCCACTTGAGCGAGACGCTGTTGTGCGTCTTGCCGGTGACTTCGAGGCCGGTCACGTCGGCCGGCTTGGTGACCGGCTCGGGGTCGGTCTTCTGCGCGACCGTCGCCGCCCCGCCCGTGCCGGCGGAGTTCACACCGGTCACGGAGAAGGAGTAGTCGGTCGCCGGGGTCAGCCCGTCGATGGTCGTCTCGGTGGCGCCGCCGGTGACCTCCTTGGTGTTGCCCGCGTACGACACCGTGTACGAGGTCGCGCGGGCGGCCGCGTTCCACTTCAGCGACACCGAGTTGTGCGACTTCGCGGTCACTTCGAGGCCGGTCACGTCGGCCGGCTTGGTGACCGGCTCCGGGTCGGTCTTCTGCGCGACCGTCGCGGCCGCACCGGTGCCGGCGGCGTTCTTGCCGGCGACGGAGAAGGAGTAGTCGGTGCTCGGGGACAGACCGGTGATCGTCGCGGAGGTCTCCGCGACCTCCCTGGTCTGGCCGCCGTACGTCACGGTGTACGAGGTCGCGCCGGACGCGGCGTTCCACTTCAGCGACACCGACTCGTGCGTCTTGCCGGTGACCTCGAGGCCCGTGACGGCTCCCGGCTTCGCCGCGACCGTCGACGCCTTGATCTCCGCGGCGGGGGACGCCCCCGCGGTGTTCACGGCCACGACCTTGAGCGTGTACTCCTTGCCCGCCTCAAGGCCGGTCACCGTGTACTTGGTGTCGGTGACGTTCTCCGCCACCTTGGTGTCGCCGTTGTAGACCGTGTAGCTGGTCGCGCCCTGCGACGCGTTCCACTTCAGCGGGATGGCGCTCTCGGTCGCCTGGCCGTCGACCGCCAGGCCGGTGGGCGCGGCGGGAACCACCGGGCCGCCACCGTCACCGATCTTGAAGGTGCTGATGACGTTGTTCTGGCCGGCGACCTGCGTGCAGGTACGGGTGAACGTGCCGAGGTCCGGGTGCGGCGACCCGTCCGCGAGGCGCGGCGTCATCGTCAGGTCGATGTTCCCCACGGAGAGCGAACCGTCGCCCGCCTTGGAGAAGACCAGCTGGGGCGCCGCGCCGTCGGCCGGGATGACCAGCGGCTGGTAGGGCGGTCCCGGCGGGATGTCGGTCTTGCCGATGGGCAGCTTCACCCGGGCGAGGAGGCCCGTGGCGGCCGTGATCTCCGGGACCTTGAGGGTGGAGAAGGCCAGCGCCGAGCCCTCGATCGACTTCACCGGCGGGTCGAGCGTCAGCAGGCCCTCAGTCGTCTCCGGGTCGGTGGTGCTGATCGACTTGATCCGGATCGGCGGCGCGTAGGTAGTGAGCGGGATCTGCGCCGGGTAGTCGATCGAGGCCTTGACCGTGAGGGGGTGCCGGCCGATCAGCGGGTACGGGCAGGTGTAGTTGAGCGTGATCTCGTTGATCCGCGGGTCGTAGGTCTTGGTGCCCGGCTCGGTGCCCTGCGCCGTCGGGCGGTCGACCTTGACGGGCGGCATCGTGCCGCTGGGGTCGCCGCTCTCGGTGACCTCGAACTGCGACAGGACGTTGGCCTGCCCGGGCTTCTGGTAGCACGTGACGTTCAGGGTGCCCAGCGCCGTCGGGTTGCCGGCCTTGTCCTTGGGGGTCACCGTCAGCACGATGTTGCCGACGTTGATCTGGGCCCAGCCGGGGCTGTCGAACGTGAGCGACGGGGTCTGCCCCGTGGCCTTCACCGAGAACGGCCCGGACTCGGGGATGGCGGTCTTCTCCAGCGCGACGGTCGTGTTCGCGCCGACGCCGTTGGGCAAGTCGGGGGTGTACACGCGCGCCTGCGCCACGGCCGATCCCTCGATCGTGGCGGCGTTCATCGTGTAGAGGCCCTCGGTGGTGTCGGCCCCGATCGTGGTGTTCGCGTTGACGACGAACCGCGGTACCGCCTCGCCGACCTTGACCGACTTCGGGATGTCGGACGTGATGTCGGCGGTGATGTCCTTCATGCCGATGAGCGGGTAGGCACACCGGAAGCCGAGCGACAGCGAGACCGGCTCCGCCGATGCGGAACCCGTCCCCGCCACGCCCACCAGGCCGGACACGGCCATGGTCATGGCGGCCAGGACCGCGGTGGTCCTGACCCTCGTGGGCCTGACTCTCGTGGGTCTGACTCTCCTGAACGATCTCTTGCGTTTCACCTGCTGCCCTTCGTTTGTGGAACAGGTCGGGCCGCCCCCGGCGCCGGACGCGCCGGCCGCCGGGGGTCTGCCCTGGTCAGGGGGTTGCGGGGCCGGAGGTCAGGCCTTCGGAGTGAGGTCCAGGTCGATCGTGTTGCCGGTGCCCGCGGCGAAGAGGCTGAGGATGCCCTCGAGCGCGCCGCAGTCCTTGATCGGGGCGATCTTGTAGTCGGCGGTGCCGAGCTTGCCGCCGGCCTTGGGGTTGAAGAACTGCCCGGCGGGCGAGGTCAGTTTGATCACGGAGGGCTCGCTGGTCTTGCAGTTCGCGCCGCCGCCGATCGGGATGGCGCCGAACACCAGGAAGTTCGGCATCTTGATGTTCATCGTCGAGGTGGTGGCGATCTCGCCGCCGGCGTAGGTGCCGACCGTCTTGCCGATCTGCTCGAAGTCGACCTCGGCGGTGACGGGCAGGAAGCCCAGGATGTTCATCTGGCCCGAGGTCTTGCCGAGGAACAGGTCGCCGTTGATCGCGCCGGTCGCGCCGTCCACGTCGACGCCGATGGTGCCCTTGAGCGGCACCGTCCCGTTGGCGTTCTTGATCAGCGACTTGCCGCCGAGGGTGAAGCCGTACTTGAGGACGCCCGGCGCGACGGGGGCGGCGGTGTAGGGGAAGTACGACGGCGGCGTCAGGGGCGGCGGCAGCGTCTGGTCGCCCTCGACGATCTCGGCCTGGACGACCGTCGGGTCCTGCCCGGCGTCCTGCGTGCACGCGGCCTTGAACGTGCCCAGCGCGGCCGGGGAGCCGTCCTTCTTCTTCAGCAGGATGGTGAAGTCCATCGCGCCGAGCTTGGCGACGACCGGGCCGGCCTCGTCGAACGTCAGCGCCGGGGCCTCGCCGTAGCCCTTGAGCTGGAACGATCCGCTCGCGGGGATGGACGCGGGCTGGATCGCGTTCTTGATGTTGACGTTGAGGCCGTTCGGGAAGCCCGGGCCGGTGATGGCGGCCTTGGCGTCCGCGGCGCCCTCGATGGTGGCCCCGTCCACGGCGCCCAGTCCGCTGGTGGTGTCCGCGCCCAGCGTGGCGGTGAAGGTCACCTGGATCTTGCCGCTGCTCTGGCCGACGCCGAGCTTGGCGGGCACGTTGGTCTCGATGTCGACCTTGACCTGGCGCTTCCCGATGAGCGGGTAGTTGCAGGTGTAGGTGAGGGACTTCGCCGCCGCCGCGGCCGAGGAGCCCGCCGCGGCCGAGGGGGCCGCCGCGGCGGCGGGGGCCGCGGCGGCCGTCCCGGCCCCCAGGGCGCCGGCGAGACCGACGGCGACACCGGTGGCGGTGCCCAGCGCGATTCCGGTCCTGAGCCGTGCTGATTTCTTTTTCACTCGTACCTCTCAGAATGATGTGGGGTGGTGCACATCACAGACGTTTCGGGAACGAAAACTACTCCCCGGTAGCGAAATGGTCATCAGACGAGCGTGACAAAGTTTTCGAAAGGACGCTCACTCGATCCCAAATCCGAAATCGGGGTTTCCGAAGGCTCCGGGAGCGAAATCATTCACTCCCGGAGTGTTTTTCGGAATTGTTTATCGGTGGCTGATGATCAGCCGGTGCCGCTCTGCTGGCAGGCCCTCAGCGCCGCCGCCACCTTGGGGTCGTCGACCTTGGGGATGAACGGCTCCCCCGCGGCCGGGACGGTCGCGCCCCTCTTCTTCATGCAGGTCCGGAGAGCCTCGACCTTGGCCCGGACGGTGGGGTCGGAGCCCATGAGCATCTGCGCCGCGCACTTCTGGGCCGACTCCTGTTCCTTCGGCGACAGGCTCGCGCCCGGACTCGGAAGCCCGCCCAGCCCCGCCTTCCGAAGACACTCGGTGAGCTTTCGCTTGGCCTCCGCGGCGCGCCTCTCAGCCGCGGCCGCCGTCGTCGGAACGCCGCCTCCCGCGCTCGTGGCAGGCGTCGGGGAGGCCGCCGCGGAAGTCCCCGGAGGAGTGGCCGAGTCCGAGGTGCCGCCGTCGTCACCGCCGCATGCGGCGCCGGACAGCAGCACACCGGAGACGGCGATGATGCCGAACGATCTCATCCACGCTTTCACAGAATTTCTCCCTTGCGCGTCGCCGAGCACAAGAAGCGGCGAATCGTCATGAGGCCCAGGGCGCACTCCGTCAGCGTTCGGGCTGGACGGGGAGGCACTCGGCCGTCTGCTTCTTGCAGATGGGGCCTTGCCTGATCTTGATGAGGTTGCCGCCGCCGGCGATCGCCCCGGTGAAGAGCGGATCGAGATCCTCGCCCACACCGCATCCCGCGAAGGGAGGGATCGTGGTCGTCCCGGTCAGCAGGCCGCCTTCGAGGATGTCCTTGTAGTCCGCCGGCGTGGCGGTCAGCGTGATCCGCATCGGTTTCGCGGTGGCGCACCGGGCGCCGACGTCGACCGGGGCGCCGTTGGCCGTCGCGCCGTAGACGCGGACCCGCATGGTCGCCGACGCCTTGATGGCGTAGCCGCCGTCCCGGTACTCGCCCTCCAGCGAGCCCGCGCCGATCTGCCGCAACTCCATCGTCGCGGTGGTGGGCATGAAACCGAAGGTCAGGAAGGTGGTCCGGGACCGGAGCGGCCGGACGAACCTGAACCTCGCCTTGACGTACTTCTCCTCGACGGTCTTGAACGCGACATTGGCGAAGGCCGGGTCCTGCTTCGGGTCGTTGACGATCGCGGCGCCGTCGAGCTTGGTGACGTTGTTGTAGCCCGCCATGTACACGCAGCCGCGCGACGCCAGGTCGGGCGGCGCGTCCGGGTAGTCGCCGCATCCCTGGGGTGCGCCCTTGAGCGTGCGGACCGTGACCGGCTCGCTGGACGCCGACACGTTGCCCGCCGCGTCCCTCGCACGCACCGTGAACGTGTACGACGTCAGCGGCGCGAGCCCCTCGACCCATCCTTCGGGTTCGCCGGTGCCGGGGAAGGAGGCGGTGAGCTTGCCGCCGTTGTAGATGTCGTAGAAGGCGACGCCCACGTCGTCGGTGGACGCGCCCCACTTCAGCCGCACCCAGACGCCCCCGACATGGGTGGCCGTGGGGTCTCCGGGCGTGGTCGGCGGCACCCGTTCCGGCACGTCCGGCCCGAGCTGGACGGTCACCGGATCGCTGGCCTCGGACTCGTTGCCGTAGAAGTCGCGCCCGACAACGCTGAACGTATGTGCCGAGTTCGGCGTGAGGCCGCTGATGGTGACGGTGGTCTCCGGGCCGTAGGTGCTGAGCACCTTCTTAGTCCCGTCGTAGATGTTGTAGCCGCTCACACCGACGTCGTCCGTCGAAGCCCCCCACTTCAACATCGCGGTGGTGCCCGTCAGCGCGGTCGCACCCGGCCTCCCGGGCTTGGAGGGTGGCTGCGTGTCGGAGGCGACGATGGCGAACTCGGCGAGAAGATCGCTGCCGGACGTGCGCTTGCAGGGGACTTCGAGCCCGTCCTTGAAGTCGGTGGGACTGCCGTCCGCCTTCCTGAGGATGGGGTAGAGCACCAGTTCCCTGAGGACGAGCTTGCCCGCCCCGGGCTCGTCGAACGACAGCCCGACGGTCGAGCCCGTCGCCGGGACCTTGAACGAGCCGGCCGGTGGGATGCCCGATTTGGCGATCTCCGCCCGGGGGGCGACCGAGACGCCGTTCGGGTATTCGGGCGTCACCGCGGCCGCCCGTGCGAGGGCGGTGCCCGACAACGTGGCCGCGTCCAGGGTCCGCAGGCCGTTGGTCGTCTTCGCGTTGAGGGTCGCGACGGTCTCGAAGACGATCCGCGGTACGGGCCGTTCGCCGACGACCGCGACCTTCGGCACATTGGTCTTGATCGTGACGTCCAGGTCCTGCGGCCCGATGAGGGGGAACTCGCACCGGAACCGCATCGTCACCCCGTCCGGCGCGGCCCGCGCCGGAGCCGGGCCGGACAGCGCGGTGAGGCCGAGCAGGCCGCAGCCGAGCCCCGCCGCGGCGACCAGGCCCACCAGGGCCCGGCGCCGTCCCGAGATGATCCTGACGTTCATCGCCGCCTCTCGTGCAGTACCGGGGACTGCCGGCCAAGACTAGAGAGGCGATTAACCGCGGCGTAATACCAAGCTCCACATCCACACCACATTTGGCATCAGATGAGTAAGCCGCCCGACGGCCTTACTCATCGCCTGCTATCCGGTGTGACGCTTCCCGGCGACAAAATCAACGCCGGAACTTATCACTCGATGACGAACACCGATTTCAATTACTTGACCACGTGAAATTCTGGATGGACGTTCCACGCCGTCATCGCGGCGGCATCAAGGAAGACCGCCCCGCCGACATCGACGCACCGGCCCGCGGCGGCCAGCTGCCCGAGCAACTCCGCGGAGGGCGGTTCGGAGAACTCGACGAACACCCAACCCTCGACCCGACGCGCCACACGCTGGGCCATGCGGGCCAGGGCGGGGCGGCCGGAACGGTCGTTGACGAAGATGTGGAAGACGACGTCGGAGCTCATCGTCACCCCGGCCGCCCGCTCAAGGCTCTGGAGCTGCTCTGGCTCGGTTTCCGCGTCCGGCGCCTGGACTCCATAGCCGTATGGCAGGCCGTCGGCGGAGTACCAGGAGCCCGGATCCGACGCCGACCGGGCCAGGCCTTCGGCGACCATCTCCGCCACCGCGATCGGCTCGACACGCTCAGCGGCGTACGGGCTCAGGACGCTCAACGCTGTGCCGCCCATGACGCGGTATCAGCTCGCGATGCGGGTCGCGCCGGTGCGTTCGTGGAACGTGCGGCGGTAGACGGTGGGCGACACTCCGACCATCTGGGCGAAATGCGCCCGCAGGCTGGCCGCGCCGCCGAAGCCGCAGGTGTCGGCGATCCATCCGATCGGCCGGTCGCTCGTCTCCAGGAACTGCTGGGCCCGGCGCACCCGCTGCTGGAGCAGCCAGCGCAGCGGCGGCATCCCGAGCGTGGCGCCGAACCGGCGCTCGACGGTGCGCACGCTGACGTTGGCCCGGGCGGCGAGGTCGGCGGTGGACAGCGGCAGGTGCAGATGCTCGCCGGCCCAGTCGAGCAGAGCGGGCAGCCAGTCGTCGCGGACCACGGGCGAGGCCGGGCGGTGGTACTGGACCTGCCCGCCGTCCCGGTGCGGCGGGGTGACCAGGCGGCGGGCCAGCTCGGCGGCCACCGCGGCGCCGTGGTCGATCCGCACCAGGTGCAGGCAGGCGTCGATGCCGGCCACCGTGCCCGCGGAGGTGATCACGTTGGCGTCCTCCACGTACAGCACGGAGGGGTCGACGCGGACGGCGGAATGGCGGCGGCTCAGCTCGTCCGCGTGCAGCCAGTGGGTGGTGGCCCGGCGCCCGTCGAGCACCCCCGCGGCGGCCAGGACGAAGGCGCCGGAGCAGATCGACAGGATCCGGATCCCGCGCCGGTACGCCTCCCGGACGACGTCGACCAGCTCGGCGGGCGGGTCGTCGTGCACGTTCTCGCAGGCCGGGACGACGAGGGTGTCGGTCGAGTCCAGGTCCCACCCACCGGGGTCCGGCGCGAGGGTGAACCCCGGGCTCAGCCGGACCGGCGCGTCCCCGACAGGGACGACCGAGAACCGGTACCAGGGATCGGCCAGGTGCGGGCGGTCGACGCCGAAGACCTGGCACGGGACGGCCGCTTCGAAGATCGGCATGTCGTCGGTCACGGCCATGACGACGCGATGGGGGCGCATGACGCGAACCTAGCGCAGGTTGACGCCCCGGGCGGTGTCCGCCCGCGGCGGCTTCCAGCAGGATGAACGCAGTTCGCACGGCTGAAGGAGACCTGATGACGAAGACCCACGACCGCCCCGCCAACCCGGTGATCGCGGTGTACGGCGCCTACGGGCACACCGCGCGGTTCGTGACGGCGGAGTTGCTGGAGCGCGGCTGGACGCCGGTGCTGTCCGGGCGGGACGCGGCGAAGCTGGAGGCCGCCGCCGCGGAGCACCCCGGCGTGGAGTGGAGGGTCGCCACGGTCGACGACGCCGGCTCGCTCGACCGCGCGATCGACGGCGCGGCGGCGGTGATCAATGCCGCCGGGCCGTTCGAGGACACCGCGCCGCCGCTGATCGAGGCCGCGCTGCGCGCCCGGATCCACTACCTGGACCTGACCGCGGAGACATTGGTCGCGATCGACACCTTCGACACCTACCGGGACGATCCGCGGGTGAAGGAGGCGGGCATCGTGGTGGCGCCGGTGATGGCGTTCTACGGCGCGCTGGGCGATCTGCTCGCCACCGCCGCGATGGGCGACTGGCCGGCGGCCGACGAGATCTCGATCGCGGTGGCCCTGGACAGCTGGCAGCCGACCCGGGGCACCGTGCTGGCCGGACGGCGCCGGGCCGGACGGCGGGTGGTCTTCTCCGACCATCGGCTGAGCGTGCTCGCGGGCGACGAGCCGGCTCCGGAGGGCACCTGGACGTTCCCCGCTCCGTTCGGGACCCAGGACGTCATCGGGGAGTTCTCCACCACCGATGTGATCACCATCTCCCGGCACCTGGACACCGAGCGGATCAGCACCTTCGTGAACGCCGCCCCGCTGAAAGACCTCATGGATCCGGAGACTCAAGGCCCGCAGGCGGCCGACGACAGCGGCCGGTCGGCCCAGGTCTTCGTGGTCGAGACGGTCGTCCGCAAGGGCGGCGAGGAACGGCGGGCGGCGGCGCGCGGCCGCGACATCTACGCCTTCACCGCGCCGATCGTGGTGGAGGCCGTCGAGCGGATCCTGGCCGGCCGGGGCCGGGCCACCGGAGTCGTCACCGCCGGGGAGATCTTCGACGCCGGGGACTTCCTGCGGTCCCTGCCGCTGGACGAGCTGTCACTGTGACGGATCAGGCGGCGGCGTGCTCCGGGGCGGTGGTCTCGCGGACGAACGAGGCCACCTCGTCGATGGCCTGCATGCCCTCGGGGATGACGCCGGCGAAGGCCGGGAAGACGTGGATCTGATCCTCCCAGATCTGAAGGCGGTGCGGGACGCCGGCCGCGGCCAGGCGCTCGGCCATGAGCTCGGCGTCCCAGCGGAGGCCCTCGCGGGAGCCCACGATGATGAGGACGGGCGGGAGGTTCTGGAGCGCCCGGTCGCAGGGGGACGGAAGGGGATCGCCGTCCGTCCCGGCGAGAAGAAGGCGTTTCAGGGCCTTGAGGCGGTGCACCGGGATATAGGTGTCGGTCTTGGTGTGCGGGTAGCTCGCCCGGCCTTCGTGGTCCAGGTCGGCCAACGGTGAGAGGGCCGCGATCCCGGCGGGAGCGGGCAGGCCGGACTTGAGCGCGTCCAGAGCGGTGGTGAACGCCAGGAAAGCGCCCGCGGAGTCGCCGGAGATGACGATGTTCCGGGGGTCGTGACCCTGGTCGAGGAGCCAGCGGTACGAGGCGAGGGCGTCGGCCATGGAGGTGGCCAGCGGCGCGTTCGGAAGCTGGCGATAGGCGACGGAGAACGCGTTCGCGTCCGACCGTTCGGCGATGCGCTCGATCAGCTTGCGGTGCGTGCGGAGCCCGCAGCAGAAGAACCCGCCGCCGTGCAGGTAGAGGATGACCCGGCCGCGATCGGTGACACCGGCCGGGCGGATCCATTCGCCGTGGAAGCCGTCGAGGCCGACCCGTTCGATCCCGGTGTCACGGGCCGGGCGCATGAGCAGCGGCGCACCGAGGTCCAGGACTGCGGCCAGCCGGAGCATGGACGTGGTGAGCGGGCTGTAGCGGAAGATCGGCCTGACGACGTACCTCATGAACGCCGAGAAGCGGCGCGCCTGCTTGCTGCAACCTGGACGTTCCTCGATGACGGGCTCCATGAGCAGCACTCTCCTTTTGCCCCCGGGTGAAGTGCCCCGACCCTATGCAGCACCTTTCCGGCAAAGCTGCTCATCTCACGCCAAAACTCAGCCCTCGTCCCCACGCGGAACGCGCAAGGACGAAGTCAGGTCGCAGTAGCCGGCGGGCGGGTCGCCGACCACGATCCAGCCGACGACCAGCAGGAGGACGAAAACGGCGCCGAGCACCGTGATCGAGGCGCCCAGGATCGGCCCGAAGCGCGAGTCGCGGAACGCCGCGCGGGCGGCGACGGCCAGCCCGGCGATCGCGGCCGCCACCATCGGCATGACGAGCAGCGCGGTGACGCTCAGCAGGCTGAGCGCGAACCGGCCCCCGGGCTCCAGTTCGGAGCGGCAGGCCGACCACGATTCCGCCAGCTTCCCGATGGTGACCACGGCCGCCAGAAGCCCGGCGCACGCGCCGGCGACGATGAACCCGGCCGTTCCTGCCCGTCCCATGGACCGATCCTGATCGGCGATCCCCGATCAGGGACCGGCCTTCACCGGACCACCACAAGGTCTCCACATATGCCGCATATGCCGCATATGCCCATCACCTCCGCGCTAGACGGACACATCGGGGAGGCTTAGGTGAGCCGTTCGAGAACCGGGTCGTAGCCCTCCCCCTCCCAGCCGACCGACCAGATCGAGCCGGTCCCCGGAATCCGCACGAGGTCGCTGACATCGACCGAGATCTCCCGCGCGGGGCCCTGCGCGGTGGTCCACGCCGTGCCGTCCCAGTGCAGGTAGGACGTGCGGGCGGCGCCGCCCGCGGCGGGGATCCACACACCCGAACGTCCATCGAAGGCGAGCGAGCCGAAGTAGGGGAAGAACCTTGCCGCGCTGTTCCAGGGCACGCTGGTCACCTTGGTCCAGGCGGTGCCGTCCCAACGCCACAGCCAGTGCGAACCCATGGAGCCGGTGTAGGCCCACACGCTGTTACGTGAGACCGGCAGAATCGTCGCCGCCTCGAAGGTCGCCGCCTCGGGGAAGTCGTAGCGTTGCCAGGCGCGGCCGTTCCAGCGCAGGGTGAACGCCAGGCCGGTCTCCCGCACCCCTCCGATCAGCCAGACGTCCCATGGCGCGCGGGCCGCGACCGAGGCGAGCTTGCCGCGTTCGGGCACCTCGACCTGGCGGCGCACCCATTGGCCGCCCTGGAACCGCAGCACCACGGGCTCCTGCTCGGCGGCCAGCGATCCGCCGATCGCCCAGGCCGTGCCGCCCGGCTCGGCCGCCACACGGGGGATGCCCACGCCGAACATGAGCTGCGCGTTGGCGGACCCGGACGCGGGTTGTGCGGCCGTGGGGAAGGGCACTTGCTTCCAGGCGACGCCGTTCCAGTGGAGCGAGAGGGGCGCGGCGTCCTGGAGGCCGAGTCCGACGATCCAGGCAGCGCGCGGCCCGGCGGCGGCCACGTCCATGTACCAGTTCCATTGGAGCGGGGGCGCGGGCACGGTCCGCCACTGGCGCCCGTTCCAGTGCAGCACGTTCACCACGTCCCGCTGGTTCCAGCCGTACTGGCCCACGGCGAACGCGGTCCGCGGGCCCGGCGCGGCCACCGCCCACAGCTGCGGGGTGGCTTCGGGCGGAAGCGTCGCCGGGACCCAACCGGCCGTGGCCGGTGCCCGTCCCGCAGCCGACGCCGTCCCCACCAGGTCGCCGCCGATCAGCCCGGCACCCGCCGCGAGCCCCATGCCGATCATGCTCCGCCGGGACACCGCTCGTGCTCGTTCCATCGGCCCCTCCTTGATCGTTCTGACGTTGCCAGCAAATACTGGCACTGTCGGAACGGCCCGGGAAGCCGTGCGCGATGGCCACATCCGGCATTCACCGGACAGGCGCGAAAAAGGGGCCCTCGGAACGCGGGCTTGTCCGCCGCTGACAATCCACGCCGGAGAGTTGTCCGATGTGGAGCACAAGACGATTCCGCGCGGGCCGTCGGTCACGCGCTATTAACCTGCGTGAGCATTTTCCGGCGGGAGCGTGCATTCGACATAGAGAGAAAGTGCTCATCGCGCGACAGACTTCGGGTGTCCTACGGAGGTGTCGCATGACTGAAACTCTCGAGCCGGGATTCCTGGAGGACCCGACCCTGCCCCTCCCCCCGCGCCTGGCGCCGATCCTGCGGCCGGAACTGCCCAGCCTGGCCGAGGAGATCGTCGCCGAGATCCGGCGGAGCATCCCGGAGTACGCGGGACCCATAGACGGCCCGTTCGGCCACGTGCTGCGGCTCGGCGTGCAGGAGGGCCTGGCCACGTTCGTCGACCGGATCGCGGTCCCGCCCGGCGCCGCCGCGAAGAACGGCATCGAGAACGTCTGCCGCAAGCTCGGCAGGATCGAGGCGCACGAGGGCCGGAGCATGGACTCCCTGCAGGCGGCGTTCCGGACCGGCGGGCAGGTGGCGTGGCGGCGGCTGATGAAGGTCGCGCCCCGGCACGAGCTGTCCTCGTCGGTCATGTCGCGGCTGGCGGACGCGGTGTTCGCCTACCTCGACGAGCTGGTGGCGCTGTCGTTGCACGGATACGCCGAGGCCAAGACGCATCCGGCCGGGGCGATGGACGGGCGGCGCCGGCGGCTGCTCCAGCTGATCCTGGAGGACTCGGCCGGGAACGCGATGGTCATCACCGAGCTGGCCGAGGCGCTCCGGTGGAAGATCCCCGAGCGGGTGACGCTCGTCGCGACCGGGCCGGGGGTGCGGTGCGCGCCCGCCGCGCTGGACGAGGACGTGCTGCTCGACCTGGCGGGCCCCGAGCCGTACCTGCTGATCCCTGGTCCGCTGACCATGGCGCGCAAGGCCATGGTGCGGGCGGCGATCCCGGGCCGGCGGCTCGCCGCCGGGCTCACCGTCCAGCCGGTGCGCGCGGCCGACTCGCTCCGGTGGGCGCGCAGGGCGCTCGACCTCGCCGACGGCGGGATCATCGACGACGGACCGGTGGTGGCGTGCGAGGACCATCTCGTGACGCTGTGGCTGCTGTCGGACCCCGAGCTGATCGACCAGATCGCGCGGCGGGAGCTGGCGAGCCTGGACGGCATGACGCCCGGCCAGCGGGAGCGGATCACCGAGACGCTGCAGGCGTGGCTGGTGACGCGGGGCACGGCCGCCGAGATCGGCCGGCATCTCTACATCCACCCGCAGACGGTCCGCTACCGGATGCGGCGGATCGAGCAGAGCCTCGGCGAGCGGCTCAAGGACCCCGAGGCGCGCTTCGGCATCGAGGCCGTGCTCCGCGCGACGGCGCTGCGCGGCCGCGCCGACCCGGCCACCGGCCAGAGATCAGGCGACCGCTCCGCCTGATCCCCGCCAGGGTGAGAACCCGCCCGCCGCACGCGGTGGGCGGCTTCGCCCTGCCGTCACACGCCCTGCCGTCACGCCGCGGCGTGCGGGCTTCGCCCTGCCGTCACGCGCCCTGCCGTCGCACGCCCTGCCGGTCACGTCTCGGCGTGTGGCTGGTTGGTCAGATCCGCTGCCCGTTGATCGCCTGCATGACGGCCGGCCACGAGGTCTTCATCTCGCGGTCCCAGTACTTCCACTGGTGCCAGCCGTCGCCGTACAGGTTCGCGGTGACGGGGATGCCGAGCGCCCTGAGCCTGGTGACGAAGGCGGACGAGGTGAGGCCGGTCAGCTGCTCGCTGACACCGCCGACCAGCCGCGCCCTGATGGCCTCGGGCAGGGTCATGTCGGTGGGGTCGAGCGGGCCGCGGTTGCCGGTGGTGCCGGACGAGACGTAGAGGCCCGTCCCGCGCAGTTTGTCGGCCAGGTCGTAGGGGTTGTTGGCCCGCCAGTTCGCCCCGTGCAGCACCGGGATGCCCCAGATCCGGAACGCGTCCCCGACGCCCGCGTTGAGCAGCAGGAGCTGGGTGTCGATCCCCGGCATCGTGATGTGCAGCAGGCCGCTGTAGGAGGCGGCGTACTTGAACAGGCCGGGATGCCGCGCCGCCATCGTGATCGCGCCGAGCCCGCCGGAGGAGATGCCGATGGCCGCGCGGCGGTCGCCGCCCCGCAGGTTGCGCTCGATGAGCTGGCGCAGCTCGTCGGTGTGGAACGTCTCCCACGCCGGCGCCCCGAAGGCGCCGTAGTTGTACCAGTTGGTGAAGCCCGCCTGGCCGGGGTCCGGCATCACGAGGAGGGCGTCCCACTGCGCGGCCACGTTCTCGATGTCGGTGCGGTCCATCCAGGTGGCCTGGTTGTCCTCGCTGTCACCGCCGCCGAGAGCGAACACCACAGGCCACGTGCGCGCGGCGTCACGCTGCCAGCCCTGGGGCACGCGCACACGGACCTTCACCGTCTGCGCCACCGCCGGGGACTGGACGGTCAGGTCGACCGTGGACGAGTCCAGCCACGTCTCACCGGTGATCTGCGCGCCGTCGTCGGCCGGGACCGCCGCGGCCACTCGCGGGGCCGCGGACGCGGACGCGGGGAGCGCCGCCGGTACCAGGCCGACGCCCAGGAGGAGCGCGGTCAGGGCTCTCGTCACGGCCGACCTTCGCGACTTCGTTGTACGCATCCCTCGGCGTCCCTCCGTGCCGTCCATCATGATCACGACGGGGAGAAAGGTACCGGAAATGAGCAGATCGGACTACTCATATGAAGCAGTAATTTGCCCGAAGGTCGTGGGTCGAATGATGAATGGTGGCACGTCCGGCGGCGCCCGGTCCGTGCCACCATCGATCCTCACCGTAGCCAGCCGGTGACGGCCGGGAAAAGTCATCCGGTGACTCACTCTGCGCAATTCCTGCTCACCGAGTGATACTCACTCGCCGATCAAGTGCACCCGGCGGTTTATCAACGGATGCGCGAGCCCGTTTCGCGCAACGCCCGCACGCCGAATCGATCACCGCTGCTTTTATGTACGCCGGTGCACATTTCCGAGTCCCTGTTTGGCAGCGGTTTAGTACAGCGCGGCGGCGAACTCCTCTAGCTTTCAGAAGGTCCTGGACCACGACTGGAACGGTGCGCAGGGGTCCCCGCTCGGCGCGTCCCGCCCACCGTCGTGGTCTCGTGCTACCGCCGGCGTGACGGCCGGACCGGTCCCGATGGCGGCCCCGCCCGGGAACGGTCCGCGAGGTCCGACGGCGGCGGTGACGGAGGTGTGTCCCGATGACGCAGACTCTCGAGCCGGGGGCGCTGGAAGATCCCGCGTTCCCGGTCCCCCGCGGGCTGGCCGCGCTGATGCGACCGGAGCTGCCCACCCTGACCGAGGAGATCATCACCGAGATCCGGCGCGCCATCCCCGAGTACGCCCGGCCCCTGGACGGCGTGTACGGCCAGACGCTGCGGGCGACCGTGGAACGGCATCTCGCCGCGTTCGTCGACCAGATCGCCGACCCGGCCACCGTCCGGGCGTCACACGAGGAGGCCTGCCGCAAGCTCGGCCGGCTGGAGGCGCACGAGGGGCGGAGCCTGGACTGCCTGCAGGCCGCGTTCCGGATCAGCGGCCAGGTCGCCTGGCGCCGGATCATGAAGGCGGCGCCGCGCTTCGACGTCTCCGCCGCCGTGATGTCGGGGCTGGCCGACACCGTGTTCGCCTACATGGACCGGCTCGCCGCGCTCGCCCTCGACGGCTACGTGCGGGCCAAGCAGAGCCCGGTCGCGATCGTGGACGAACGGCGCCGCCGCCTGCTGCGCCTCGTCCTCGAAGGCCCGTCGGTCTCCCGGGCCGCGATCCGTGACCTGGCGGAGACGGCAGGCTGGACGGTGCCGGACGAGGTGGTGCTGGTCGCGACCCAGCCCAGCGCGCGCCACGTCCGGGCGACGCTCGACGGCGACGTCCTCGTGGACTTCGAGTCGGCGAGCCCGCACATGCTGCTGCCGGGCCCGCTGACCCCGGGCCGCCTCGCCATGCTCCGCGCGGCCCTCCCCGACCACCGGGCGGCCGTCGGCCTCACCGTTCCGCTGTCCCGCGCGTCCGACTCCCTGCGCTGGGCCCGGCAGGCCCTCGCCCTGGCGCGGCGCGGCGTCCTCGACGACGGGCCGCTGACCCTGTGCGAGGACCACCTCGTCAGCCTCTGGCTGCTGTCGGACATCCCGCTGATCGAGCAGCTCGCGCGGCGCCGGCTCGCGGTCATGGACGACCTGACCCCGGCGCAGTACGAACGGCTCGTCGAGACGCTCCGCGTGTGGCTGGTGACCCGCGGAACGGCGGCCGAGATGGCCGGCCTGCTCCACGTCCATCCGCAGACGGTGCGCTACCGGATGCGCCAGCTCGAACGCACCCTCGGCGATCGCCTCCAGGACCCGGAGTCGCGGTTCGGCATCGAGGTCGTGCTCCGTGCGATGTATCTGCGCCGGCGCGCCACGGGAGTCTGAAATGCGCGCCCGGTGACAACACCGGGCGCGCACCACGACGGGCCGTGCGCAACGGGCAACAGACTCTTGCCGGGAGCCTTGCCCGCTTCGATGAACCGTGGTCCGATCCCTTTCACTTCCATTCTTGTCGGCCTCGGAGATGGGCGGGAAAGTGCGCGCGGAACGCTCGCTGAAAGTGGCCGGGTCCCTTCTCGCGGTCGGCGTCGGTACCGCGTCCGTCGTCGCCGTGACCGCGAGCCTGCCGGACTCGTCCGGGTCCTCCGCCGACTCCCCGATGGGGAACTTCGGCGAAGCGGATCCGACGCCCGGCACGCCGCCCGTCTCCGGAGAGCCGTCCGGATCGCCCACGTCCAGCGAGTCCCCGGACCCGACGCCGACGAAGGAGCCGTCGCCCACGCCGACGAAGACGTCCAAGCCCACCGACCCGCCCTCTTCTCCAAAGCCGCCCAAGCCAGAGAAGCCGTCGCCCGCGCCGAAGTTGTCGCTCGTCCTGTCGGTCTCCGCGGGCTCGGCGGTCCCGGGCGGCTCGCTGACCGCGACGCTCCAGGTGTCGTCGGCCCGCGCGGCGGCCACGGGCGCCGTGGTCCGGCTGACCGCCGCCGGCGCCTCGACCTCGCCGAGCTCGCAGGGCCTCGGAACGATCTCGGGCAGCCGGTCCGCGCTGTCGGTGGTGCGCGTCCCGGCGAACGCCCGGGCCGGGACGATCACGCTGGTGGCGACGGCCTCCGCGAGCCACGCGGCCACCACGACCGTGACCCGCACGATCTCCGTCACGGGCGGTCCGGCCCCCGCGACGCCGCCGCCCGGGGCCGGCGGGCAGAGCGTGCCGCCCGGCGTGCCGTCATTGCCGCCCGGTTCCACGACGGCGCCGACCGCGCCGGCCGCGCCGCCGCCGGGACCGCAGGTGGCGCTCCCTCCGATCGCCACACCGCAGATCGCGCTCGCGACCGGGACGCCGCTCGGACCTGCCGCGCTGCGCGGCAATTCCGCCCCTATCGACAGCGCGGAGAACATCACGGCCGTTCAGGCTGGCTGGCTGGCTGCCCTCCTGACGGTCGGCTGGCTTGTGATCCTCCGCCTGCGGCTGACACGCCGCAACAGCAGACGGGGCCGGGTGACGATCGTTCAGCGCCGGTCGGCCTTGCGACAGGAAGCGCCCGCGCACCTGCGGTAGCGCTCCAGCCACGCCGACAGCCGATGGAGCCGGGCACGGATGCGATCGGCCCTCGGCGATCGGCCCTTGCCGGCGAGAGCGGGATCCGCGACGAGATTGTGCAGCTGGTACGGGTCGGTGGCGAGGTCGAAGAGCTGACGTTCCCCGGTCGCGTACTCCACGTAGGTGTAGCGGCCGGTGCGCAACGCCGCGTATGTCGGCGGCAGCGGGCAGCCGCGGGCGTGCTTCACACGCGTGTCGCAGTCCGGCCCTTCCGGATGCTGTTTGGCCTTGCCCGCGAAGAACTCGACCAGCATCGCGCGGCGCCAGTGCCGCCGTTCGCGGCCGCGCAGCAGCGAGGTCAGCGGACGTCCTTCGGCGAACGGGGGGACGCGTGCCCCCGCGAGCCGGGCGAACGTCGGCGCGAGGTCGACGGTCCCCGCCAGGGCGGAGCTCGTGCCGCCCGCCGGGACGCCGGGACCGCGCACGAGCATCGGCACCCGGATGTCCTCCTCGAACGGCGTGGTCTTGCCGGGCTGCAGCCGGTGCTGGCCGAGATGGAACCCGTTGTCCGAGGTGAAGAAGATGTAGGTGTTCTGGAGCCGCCCGGTGTCGCGCAGGCTCTTCATCACCGCGCCGACCATGTCGTCCACCGACAGCATGGACCGCAGCCGATCACGGTGGATGGCGTCGATCCGCTTGATGTCCTTGGCACTCAGCTTGGGCTTGCCGCTGATCCAGCGCGGCTCCCCGAATCCTGGGGCGGCCTTCTCCGCGCCGGTCGTGCCGGTCGCGCCGTCGCCGGCCTCGTCGGTGAGGCCCGCCGTCCCGGTCCGCTTGACCGCACGGTTGAACGAGGGGGTGCGCGGCACCTTCGCCGTCGCGAACGCCCCCGCGTGCCGGGCCGCGGAGGCCGCGGGCAGGTGCGGAGCGACGGGCGCCAGGTAGAGGAAGAACGGCTTGGCCTTGGGCGTCTCGCGCACGAACGAGACGGCCTTGCTCGTGAGGACGTCGTCCAGGTGATCCTCGGGCGCGCTCCCGTACGGGACGAGAACGCCCCGCTCGACGAGCTGGTAATCGCGCTGCCGGTACATGCGGCGCGGTGCCGGGACGCGCCAGTCGTCCCAGCCCGGCGGGACGTACGTGGGGCTCGCGCCGTTCGGATAGCCGTTGAGGAACTTCCCGATGAGGCCCGTCCGGTATCCGGCCGAGCGCAGCCAGGTGCCGACCGTCGAACGGTCGAGTCCGCGGGCGTAGAACTCCGGGAAACCGCCGTTCGGCGGGTTGTTGGTGAGCACGCGGTGACTGTGCACGTACTGCGACCGCAGGATCGTCGACCGCGACGGGCAGCACCACGAGTCGGAGACGATGAAGTTCGTCAGGCTGGTGCCCTCGCGCCGGAGCCGGGCAAGGTTGGGGAAGAGGTTCAGCTCCGTGCGGTCGAGATCGTCGGCCAGCACCACGACGATGTTGGGCCGGGCCCCGCCGCCCGCCGCTCTCCTGGCCGCCGTTCCCTCGGCCGCCGCTCCCCCGGGCGGCGCGGACCGCGGCACGCCGGCCGCCGGGCCCCCGAGTGAGAGCACGAGCAGCGGCGCCATGAGCCCAGCGAGCCAGCGCCGCCGATGGCGGCGACGGTGGCGAACGGCACGGTTCAACATCCCTCCCCCTGCATCCCTCCCTCAGCATCACTACCTCCATCTTCTTCCCCGCGAGCCCGCCGACATCACGGTGAGTGACTTTCTTTAACCGCCGGTTGTCGCTGTCTGAGGTCGGACGCGGGAGTCCGCCCGGACCGGTAGCGTTGGCCGACGTGCCCGCCGCAGACCTGCTGACCGACAGCGACACCCAGATTCCGGACATGGCGACCCTGCTGGCCGCCGCCGTCGAAGCCATCGGAGGGGCGGAGCGCCCGGGCCAGGTACGCATGGCCGAGGCCGTCGAGCGGTCGATCCGCGCCAAGGAGCACCTCGCCGCGCAGGCGGGCACCGGCACCGGCAAGTCGCTCGCCTATCTCGTCCCGGCGATCCGGCACGCGGTCGACAAGGGCACCACCGTCGTGGTGTCGACGGCGACCATCGCGCTCCAGCGGCAGCTCGTCGACCGCGACCTGCCCCGGCTGGCCGAGACGCTCGGCCCGCTGCTCGGCAAGGAGCTGAAGTTCGCGATCCTCAAGGGACGCCGCAACTACCTGTGCCTGCACCGCGTGCAGACCGGCGTGCCCGACGATCCCGAGGACGGCGGCGCGAGCCTGTTCGACCCGCAGCAGCTCTCCGCCCTCGGGCGCCAGGTCAAGCGGCTGAACGAGTGGGCCGACGAGACCACCACCGGCGACCGCGACGAGCTGGTGCCCGGAGTGAGCGAGCAGGCCTGGCGCAACGTCGCCGTCAGCGCCAAGGAGTGCCTCGGCGCGACGCGCTGCCCGCAGGGCACCGAGTGCTTCGCCGAGCTGGCGCGGGCCGAGGCCGGCGAGGCGCACATCGTGGTCACCAACCACGCGCTCCTCGCCATCGACGCGCTGGAGGAGTTCCAGGTCCTGCCCGAGCACGACGTGGTGATCGTCGACGAGGCGCACGAGCTGGTCGACCGCGTCACCTCCGTCGCCACCGGCGATCTGAGTGCCGCCGCGGTCGAGACCGCCGCGCGCCGCTGCGGCCGCCTGATCGAAGAGGGCGTCGCCGACCGGCTCAAGGAGTCGGCCGAGGGGCTGAGCCTGCTGCTGGAGGAGATGCCCGCGGGCCGGATGGACGTGCTCTCCCAGGCGCTCGGCAACACCCTGGTGGTCGTCCGCGACGCCGCGCACGCCTGCCTCAGCGCCCTCGGGCCCGAGAAGAAGGACCAGGAGCCGGGCGACGCCGCCGCGCGCAAGGCCGCCCGGTCCGCGCTCGACGACCTGCACGACACGGCCGTCCGGTTGCTGGAGTCGTTCCAACCCGAGATCGCCGCGCGCCACGACGTGGTGTGGCTCGACAAGCCGTTCGTCCAGGACGGCCGCCCCAAGCGCCCGCCGACACTGCACGTCGCGCCGATCGGGGTCGGCGGCCTCCTGCGCACGACGCTCTTCGAGAAGCGCACCGCGATCCTCACCTCGGCGACGCTGACGCTCGGCGGATCGTTCGAGCCGCTCGCCCGCCAGTGGGGCCTGCCGCCCCTGGAGGCGCCCGCCGTGCCGGAGGCCCGGACCGCCGCCGAGGGCCTGGCCGCGACGGCCGACGACGAGACCGAGAAGAGCAAGAAGGACGACACGGAGCTCGTCTGGTCCGGCATCGACGTGGGCTCCCCGTTCGACCACCCCAAGGCCGGGATCCTGTACGTCGCGCGGCATCTCCCCCAGCCCGGCCGCGACGGCCTCGCCGACGCGTACCTCACCGAGATCACCGAGCTGATCGAGGCCGCCGGCGGCCGCACCCTGGGCCTCTTCTCGTCCATGCGGGCCGCCCGCCAGGCCGCCGACGAGCTGAAGGACCACCTCTCCCACCCGCTGCTCTGCCAGGGTGAGGACTCCACCTCCCTGCTGGTCAAGCAGTTCGCGGAGGACGAGCGGACCTGCCTGTTCGGCACGCTGTCGCTCTGGCAGGGCGTGGACGTGCCCGGCCCGTCACTGCAACTCGTGATCATGGACCGGATCCCGTTCCCCCGGCCCGACGACCCGGTCTCCTCGGCCCGGCAGCGGGCGGTCGCCGCGCGCGGTGGCAACGGGTTCATGGCGGTCGCGGCCACGCACGCCGCGCTCCTGCTCGCCCAGGGCTCCGGACGGCTGCTGCGCTCGATGGACGACCGCGGCGTGGTCGCCATCCTCGATCCGCGGCTCGCCACGGCCCGCTACGGCGGCTTCCTCAAGTCGTCGCTGCCGCCGTTCTGGGCCACCACGGACGCCGAGACCGTCCGCGGCGCGCTCCGCCGCCTCGACGCCGCCGCGGCCGCCCCCGCCGCGCCGGCCGGCGCGGAAACCAGCGAAGACGGCGACACCACACCCTGACCACACTCTGATCAGCCGATTCTCGTCCCCCCGGGCTTATGATCTTCGGCGATGCCCGCGCGTCCGGGAGGCATGGCATGACCCCATCTCGTCCGTTCCGCCGGCGCCGGTTCCTCGCCGGGACCGGCGCCGTGGCGGCGAGCGGGCTCATCGGCCCGGTGCTCCTGGATCCCGTCACGGGCGTCCGGGCCGGCGTCCGGACGGCCGCCGGCGGCCCCCTGCCCACCGGCCTCTTCACGCTCGGCGTCGCCTCGGGCGATCCGGAGCCGGACGGCGTCGTGCTGTGGACCCGGCTGGCCCCCAAGCCGGTCGAGGGCGGCGGCATGCCCGACCGGAACGTCGTCGTCCGGTGGGAGATCGCCGCCGACGAGCGGTTCCAGGACGTCCGCCGGGCGGGACGGGCCCTGGCGAGGCCGTCCCTCGGGCACTCGGTCCATGTCGAGGTGAGCGGGCTGTCACCCGACCGCGAGTACTTCTACCGCTTCCGCGCCGGCACCGAGATCTCACCCGCCGGGCGCACCCGCACGGCCCCGTCCTCGTACACCGACCCGCGGCGCCTGCGCTTCGCGTTCGCCTCATGCCAGAGCTGGCAGGACGGCTACTACACGGCGTACGAGCACCTCCTCAAGGAGGACGTGGCGTTCGTGGCGTTCCTGGGCGACTACATCTACGAGTCGCCGCCGTCCACCAGCGGCGTGCGCACCCATGAGGGCACGGACGAGCCGTCCACCCTCGGCCAGTACCGCGACCGCCACGCGCAGTACCGCACCGACCCGCAACTCCAGGCGGTCCACGCGCTCTGCCCCTGGATCGTCGCGCTCGACGACCACGAGGTCGACAACGACTGGGCCGGCGCGGTGCCGCAGGACCCGGCCAAGCAGCTGCCCGAGCAGTTCCACGACCGCCGGATCGCCGCGTTCCAGGCGTACTACGAGCACATGCCGCTCCGCCGCGGGTCGATGCCCCACAGGCTCGACATGCAGCTCTACCGCCGGTTCCACTTCGGCCGCCTGCTGTCGCTCCACGTCCTCGACACCCGGCAGTACCGCAGCGACCAGCCCGCCGACGAGCAGGGGGCGAGCGCCCCCGTGGCCACGATCACGGGCGCCGCGCAGGAACGCTGGCTCACCCGCGGCCTCACCCGCTCGGACGCGCGCTGGAACGTCCTCGCCAACCAGGTGATGATCGCCCAGAGCGACGAGGCGGCCGGTCCCGGGCACGCCTTCGGCGACTGGGACAACTGGGGCGGCTACCTCGTCCAGCGCGCGCGGCTCATGCGGCTCTTCGGCTCCGGCCGCGTCCGCAACCCGGTCGTGGTCACCGGCGACCGGCACGCCACCTGGGCCTCCGACCTCAAGCTCGACTTCGACGATCCCGCCTCGGCGACCGTCGGCGCCGAGATCGTGGGCACGTCGGTCTCGTCCGGCGGCGACACCGACCAGACCGCGTTCCACCGGCGCTGGGATCCGCTGCGGGCCGAGAACCCGCACTGGAAGTACTGGGACGGACGCCGGGGGTACGTGGTCTGCGACGTCGAGTCCGACCGCATGACCAGCAGGCTCCGCGTGGTCGACACCGTCCGCAGGCAGACGGGCGCGACCATCAAGACCGCCGCCGAGTTCGTGGTCGAGGCCGGCAAGCCCGGCATCACGGTCACCGCCCACGACACGCCGCCGGCCTCACGGACCATGCATCTCCGCTCGCAGGCGCCCGACAACGACCAGCCGCTGTAGGCCGCACCATCCCAATCGGACTGACACTGACAAAGCCGACACTGGCAATCGGACCAATATTGACATTCTTCGCAAACACGTCTTGTTAACCACAAGAACGGCGTTCACACTCACATCGGCGCCGCAAGAGCGATCGCTTCCGTTCCCCCTACGGAGGTGTCCCGTGGGTCCGAACCCACCCCGTCGTCCGACCCCACGCCGTCGTCCGATCCCGCCCCGCCGCCTGGCCGTCTCCCACCTGGTCACCCGCCACCTGAACCCCCGCCACCGTCTCACCCCGGTCCTCGCCGCCACCGCGCTCGCGGCCGGCCTGGTCACGATCCCCGCCACCGCCGAGGCCCGGACCGCCGCCGCTCCCCCCGTTCCCGCCCGGATGGCCTCGCTGGGCGACTCCATCACGCGCGGCTTCAACGCCTGCGGCTGGTACTCCGACTGCCCGAGCCGGTCCTGGTCGACCGGCTCCACCAGCTCGGTGAACAGCCACTACCTGCGGTTGCGCGCCCAGAACAGCGCGCTCACCGCCTACAACGACGCCCGCTCCGGCGCGAAGATCGCCGACCTGAACGGCCAGGCCCAGACGGCCGTGTCGCAGCAGGCCGGCTACGTCACGATCCTCATGGGCGCCAACGACGCCTGCACGTCGTCGGAGTCCTCCATGACCTCGGTCGCCGACTACGAGACCCGGTTCCGCGGTGCGATGAGCACGCTGAAGACCGGTATGCCCAGCGCGCTCGTGTTCGTCGCGAGCGTCCCCGACATCAAGCGCCTCTGGGAGGTCGGCCGCACCAGCGCCGCCGCCCGCACCGCGTGGTCGGCGTTCGGCATCTGCCAGTCGATGCTGGCCAACCCGACCTCCACCGCCGCGGCCGACACGGCCCGGCGCGACCGCGTCCGCCAGCGCGTCATCGCCTTCAACCAGGTGCTGTCCACCGTGTGCGCCGAGTACGGGGCGAACTGCCGCTTCGACGGCGACGCGCTCTTCTCCTACCCGTTCACCCTCTCTCAGGTGAGCGGCTGGGACTACTTCCACCCCAACACCAGCGGCCAGACGGTCCTGGCCCAGGAGAGCTGGGTGCGGAGCTTCTGGGCGTCGGCCCTGGTCTCCCGCGAGGCCGCCGCCTGACCGGTCGCACGCTTGAGCTGGTGCGGGCGGGGCCCGGCGGCCCCGCCCGCACACGTTTCGGCGGGCCTCAGCGACGGCGGGAGTGGAGGAAGTCGGCCATGCGGCCGATCGCCTCTTCCAGCTCGTCGGCGTGCTGGAGCGTGACCACGCGGAAGTGGTCGGTGTCGGGCCAGTTGAAGCCGGTGCCCTGCACGACGAGGATCTTCTGCTCTTCCAGGAGGTCGAGGGCGAACCGCATGTCGTCCACGATCGGGTACATCTCGGGGTCCAGGCGCGGGAAGACGTAGAGGGCGCCCTTGGGCTTGACGCAGCTCACGCCCGGAATGTCGTTGAGGAGCTTCCAGGCGCGGTCGCGCTGCTCGCCCAGCCGCCCGGTGGGAAGCACCAGGTCGTCGATGGTCTGGTGGCCGCCGAGGGCGGCCTGGATCGCGTGCTGGCCGGGGACGTTCGGGCAGAGCCGCATGTTGGCGAGGATGTCGAGGCCCTCGATGTACGACTCGGCGTGCTCCTTGGAGCCGGAAAGGATCACCCAGCCCGAGCGGAAGCCCGCGACGCGGTAGTTCTTGGAGAGGCCGCCGAAGGTCAGGCAGAGCAGGTCGGGCGCGAGGGAGGCGATCGACGTGTGCGTCGCGCCGTCGTACAGGATCCGGTCGTAGATCTCGTCCGCGAAGATGATCAGGTTGCGGCGCCGGGCGACCTCGACGAGCTGCTCCAGCACGGCGCGGGGGTAGACGGCACCGGTGGGGTTGTTCGGGTTGATGAGGACGAGCGCGCGGGTGCGGTCGGTGATCTTCGACTCGATGTCGGAGCGGCTCGGAGCCCAGCCGGCCTGCTCGTCGCACAGGTAGTGGACGGGGGTACCGCCGCCCAGGCAGGTCGCCGCCGTCCACAGCGGGTAGTCCGGGGCCGGGATCAGGACCTCGTCGCCGTCGTTGAGCAGCGCCTGGAGGGTCATCACGATCAGCTCGGAGACGCCGTTGCCCAGATAGACGTCCTCGACGTCCAAGCCCATGAGGCCGTGCTCGTTCTCGTACCGCTGCACCACCGCGCGGCGGGCGGACAGGATCCCCTTGGAGTCGCTGTAGCCGTGCGCCTCCGGCAGATTGCGGATCATGTCCTGAAGGAGCTCGGGCGGGGCCTCGAAGCCGAACGGGGCCGGGTTGCCGATGTGCAGCTTCAGGATCCGCTGCCCCTCGGCCTCCAGCTCCTTGGCCCGCTTGAGCACCGGCCCGCGGATGTCGTAACAGACATTGGTGAGCTTCGACGACTGGTTCACCTGCATGAAACAAATCTAGTCCTGCCCGCCGGCCCTCGTCGGGCCGAGGCCTCCGCCGGCCCGTGGCACCCCTGGAACTCAAGGGGACGCCACGGGCCGGCGAGGTCGCGCGGAGCCGTCCTCACGGACCGGCGATGGCGGTGAGGGCGGCCAGCCGGGAGGCGCGGCGGGCCGGGCGGACGGCCGCCAGAGCGCCGGCGAGGGCGCACACAACGGCGATGATCGTCATGGGCACGAGCTGGGCGGTGAACGGGTCGCCCAGCGCCCGGGTCAGCGCCCAGCCGAGGAGGACCCCGAGGCCGATGCCGCCGGCCGTGCCGAAGAGGGCGACGATCACCGACTCCCAGCGCACCATCGAGCGCACCTGGGACCGGGTGGCGCCGACCGCGCGCAGCAGGCCGAGCTCGCGAGTCCGTTCGTGGACCGACAGCGCCAGCGTGTTGGCGATGCCCAGCAGCGCGATGATGATCGCCAGGGCCAGCATCGCGTAGACGATGCTGAGGAAGGCGTCCATCTGCTCGGTCTGGCTGTCGACGTAGGCGTCCCGGTCCTGCACCTTGGGCGCGCCGTACGGCTTGACGACCGCCTCGATCGCCCGCTGGGCGTCGGCCGCCGAGACCCCGGGCTTGAGCTCGACGAACGTGGCCCGGTCGAGCGGCTGGCGGTTGTGCGCGCTCCACGCCGTGCGCGGCAGCACGTAGTCGCCCGCGACGTCGTCGTTCCGGTAGATCGCACCCACCGTGAACGGCTGCCTTGAGCCGTCCGCGAACGTCACCGGGACCGTGGAGCCGATCGTCCACTTGTGGTCGTCGGCCGCGTCCTTCGACACCGCGAAGGTGTCGGCGGTCGCGAGGCTTCCGGCCGCCACGTCCAGCGCCAGCACCTTGCCGAGCCGCGCCGGGTCCGCGATCCGGACATCGGCGTTGTCGGTGCCGACGCGGACGGCGCCCTGGCCGAGCCCCGCCGCGTTCGCCACCTGCGGCAGCTTGGCGACCTCGTCGGACACCTTCGAGCTGAAGCCGCCCTGGTCGTTCGAGCCGGCGTTGACCACGAGCGCGCCGTGGAACGACCCGGCCACCCCGTCCTCGACCGACGCGCGCAGCGACCCGGTGAAGACCGTCATCAGCGTGACGACGCCGACCCCGACCATGAGCGCGGTCGCCGCACCGGCCGTCCGGCGCGGGCTGCGCGTCGCGTTGTCGCGGGCGAGCGTGCCCGGCACGCCGCGCCAGCGGGCCGCGGGACCGCCGATGATCGAGGCGGCCGGCCGGGCGGCCACGGGGCCGAGCACGACCATCACGATCAGGCACATCACCGCGCCCGCGCCCGCCATCGCCAGCGACCCGGTGAGCGCGCCCCAGACGACGCCGCCCACGGCGACCGCGGCCAGTACCGCCCCGATGATGGTCCGCGACTCCGACGGGCCCGGGCGTTCGGCCGCGACCTCGCGCAGCGCGGCCAGCGGCGGCACCTTCGCGGCCCGCAGCGCCGGTCCGAGCGCCGACAGCAGCGTGACGGCCAGGCCGACGGGCACCGCGATCAGCACCGTGCCGAGGCCGATCACCAGCCCCTTCGCGGGCGGTCCCATGCCGACGGCGGCGAAGAGCGACTGCAGCAGCGCCGCGCAGCCGAGGCCGCCCGCCAGCCCGGCCGCCGTCGCGATCGCGCCGATCGCCAGCGCCTCGGCGGCGACCAGCGTGAGGATCTGGCGGCGGGAGGCGCCGACCGCGCGCAGCAGCGCCGACTCGCGGGTGCGCTGGGCGACCGTGATGGCGAACGTGTTGTGGATGCTGAACGCGGCCACCAGCAGCGCGACGCCGCCGAACGCCGCGAGGGCGGTCCGGAAGATCCCGAGGAACTGCCCGACCCGGTCGCGGTCCTGCGCCGCCAGCTCGTCACCGGTGACGGCCTCGGCGCCCGGCGGCAGGACGGGGCGGATGCGCTCGGCGAGCGTCTCCTGCGAGACGCCCGGCGCGGCGCGGATCGTCACGGCGGTCACCTTGTCGGCGCCCTTGGTCACGTGCTCGCGCATGCCTTCGAGCGTGAACGCGGTGAAGGACGTGCCGCCGAAGCCGTCGTCCTCGCCGAACTTGCTGATGCCGACCACGGTCACCGGCACCCGCTGCGGGGTGAGCACCGCGGTCCGGTCGCCGACCTTCAGCTTTCCCTTGTCGGCGGTGCCACGGTTGATCACGACCTCGTCCGGGGTGCGCGGCGCGCGCCCCTCGACGATCCGATACGGGTTGAGCTTGGGATCGGTGATCCAGTTGCCCGCCACAAGGGGGCCCTGGGATTCGATCACCTTGCCGTCCACGGTCAGCGGCTGGCCCGAACCCTGCATGACCGGCTCGGCCACCGCGACACCCGCGACGCCGCGGACCCGGTCGACCGCCGAGCCGTCGATCTCGCCGCGCAGCTGGCCCGGCATGTCGGTGACGGTGGTCGCGTTGCGGACGGTGACGTCGGTGCCGGCGTACGCGTTGGCGAAGAACCGGTCGATGTTGCCGGCCAGCGTGTCTCCCAGGACGAGCGTCCCGGTGAGGAACGCCACCCCGAGGAACACCGCGACCAGCGAACCGGCCAGCCGGCGCCGGTGGCCCCACAGCTCCTTGACGACGAGCCCGGTCATGACGTGCCTCCGAGTTCACCCATGCGGTCGAGGACGCGGGCGGGGGTCGGGCCGGTCATGATGTCGACGACCTTTCCGTCCGCCAGGAAGATCACCGCGTCGGCGTGCGCCGCCGCGACCGGGTCGTGGGTGACCATGGTGACGGTCTGCCGCAGGTCGTCCACCGCCTCGCGCAGCAGCCCCAGCACCTCGGCGCCCGACCGGGAGTCGAGGTTGCCGGTGGGCTCGTCCGCGAAGATGATCTCCGGCCGGGTGGCCAGCGCCCGCGCCAGCGCGACCCGCTGCTGCTGACCGCCCGACAGCTCGGACGGGCGGTGCCCGAGCCGGTCGCCGAGCCCCAGCACCCGGACGATCGAGCCGAGCCACTCCTCGTCCGGGCGGGTGCCCGCGAGCGTCATCGGAAGCAGGATGTTCTCCCGCGCGGTGAGCGTCGGGATGAGGTTGAACGCCTGGAACACGAACCCGATCCGCTCCCGCCGCAGCCTCGTCAGCCGCCGGTCCGAGAGCGCGCCGAGCTCGTCGTCCCCCACGAACACCTGCCCGGACGTCGCGGCGTCGAGCCCGGCGACGCAGTGCATGAGCGTGGACTTGCCGGCCCCGGACGGCCCCATGATGGCGGTGAACCGGCCGCGCGGGAACTCCACGCTGACCCCGTCGAGCGCGCGCACCGCCGTGTCACCCGACCCGTACACCTTGGTCAGGTCGATCGTGCGAGCCCCGGCCGTGCCGGCCGCCGTCGTGCCGCCCGCGGCCGTCGTTCTGCCCGTCGACGTGCCGGCCTCGCGCACGGCGCGCCTTGCTTCCGCTGCGTTTCCCATAGCTGCGTTTCCCATGGCTGCGTTTCCCGTCGCTGCGCTTCCCAGTGCTGCCTTTGCCATGACGGGATCGTCGTCGCAGGGTTCCCGGGGCGTCGTCGGGTGAGGAGAGGCATCACCGCTGCGCCCCACGGAGCAGCGTCGCCCATGTCCCTACGCCCCCGGGCGCAGGGACGAGTCATTGACTCCGCGTCCAATTGTGATGCGCGCAACATACAAGCAGGCTTGCTTGCTTGTAAGTGCGCTCGTACCGTCGTAGTCGTGTCAGTGAGCAGCCGCCGGCGCCATTCGCGCAGGCACAGCGAGAGCAGCAGCCGCCGGACCCAGGAGGAACGGCGGTCGCGCACCCGGGCGCGCCTGCTGGAGGCCACCATGGAGTGCCTGGTCGATCTCGGCTGGGCCGGCACGTCCACCACCGAGGTCGCCCGCCGGGCCGGGGTCTCGCGGGGCGCCCAGCAGCATCATTACCCCACCAAGATGGAGCTGGTCGCCGCCTCGCTCGAGCACATGCTGGAGGCGCAGCGGCTGGCGTACGAGACCGCCTTCGCGATCCTGCCGCCCGAGCGCCGCAACGTCGAGGGCGCGCTCGACCTGCTCTGGGAGGTCTTCCGCGGCCGCCCGGCCAAGGCCCTGCTGGAACTGGCGGTCGCCGCCCGCACCGACGAGGAGCTCCGGCCGCTCTGCCGCGACCTCAACGAGCGCGTCCTGCAGGTCGTCCAGGAGACGTTCGAGCGGCTGTTCCCGAGCACGACACTGCCGGAGGACCTGGTGGGGACCATGCTGCGCGGCATCATCGCGATGTTCGTCGGCCTGTCGGTACAGAACGCCCTGGACGACGACACCGACGGCCACCAGGCCGCCGTGCTGGCCCAGGTCAAGAGCGTCGCCCGCCTGATCATCCCCGCGCCCGGCTGACCGCCCGTCCCGTCCCGTCACCCTCACCCCTCAGCCCTCGCCCCTCCCCCCAATCAGCCGTACGCATCACCTCAAGGGAGCCCCGACATGACGAAAGCCCCCGCAGAGCTCGCCGAGGAAGTGCGCGAGCAGGTCAGGGACAAGAAGTCCTATCTCGGCGTCATCGACCGCCTCAACAAGGCCTCGGTGGAGAAGCACTGGGAGGCCTACGCCGACATCCCGTGGGACGACCCCGACTTCCAGGTGAGGCAGGACGACCCGCGCTGGGTGCTCCCCCCGTTCGACCGGCTGGGCGAGACCGAGTGGTACAAGTCGCAGCCGCCGGAGATCCAGTCGCGGATCGGGCTGTGGCGCGTCGCCACCGCCATGAAGATCGGCCTGCAGTTCGAGAACCTGCTCAAGCGCGGCCTGCTCAACTACGCCTACCGGCTGCCGAACGGCCGGCCGGAGTTCCGGTACGTCTACCACGAGACGACCGAGGAATGTCATCACGGGATGATGTTCCAGGAGTTCGTCAACCGCACCGGGATGCCGATCAAGGGCATGCCGCGCGCCCTCAACCTGGTCGCCCAGGTGGCGCCGTGGATCCCGCTGGTCAACACCGAGCTGTTCTTCGTGTTCGTGCTCGGCGGCGAGGACCCGATCGACTACGTGCAGCGCAAGTCGCTCAAAGGCGGGCACATCAAGCATCCGCTCGAAGAGACCATCATGAGGATCCACATCGCGGAGGAGGCCCGGCACATCTCATTCGCCCGGCACTACCTCAAGCACCGGGTGCCGGGCATGAACCCCGTCCGGCGGCGGATCCTCGGCGTGGTCACCCCGATCATCCTCGGCGTGATGGCCCGGATCATGCTCTCCCCGCCCGGCCCGATGGTCCGCCACTTCGACATCCCCAAGGACGTCGTCCGCGAGGCGTACAAGAACCCCGAGGCCCAGGCGGAGATCTGCGCCTCGGTCGGCAAGATCCGTGACCTGATGGCCGAGCTCGGCCTGATCAACCGGCGCACCAGGCTGGTGTGGAAGGCCTTCGGCATCTGGGACACGCCCAGGGTCCGCGGCGCCGCCGCGAAGGCCGCCTAGCCATGGCCGTCACCCACGACCGGCACGGGCCGACGGCACGGGCTGATCGCGCGGGTTCTTTCGCGCTGAACTGCTAAGACGCGCGACGAAAAGCATCACACACGGACAATACGGCGTCCCTACCGACCAGTAGAATCACTCTATTAACTCCTGATCCAATTAAGGCCGGCCGGATCCTCCCACCCTTGCTCCGGGCCGGGGCCACTCCCCCTTCGCCCCGGCCCGGATCCTCCCCGCGGCGGGACCCCCGAACATCGAGCGGAGCCACATCCATGAGCATTGCGATCGTGACCGGAGGGGCCTCCGGCATCGGGCGTGCGATCGCCACGTCGCTGGTGAACCGCGGCGACACCGTGATCGTCGCCGACCTCAACGCGGCCGGCGCGGAGAAGGTCGCCGACCGGCTGGGCACCCTCGGCAGGGGCCGGGCGATCCCCGCCGCCCTCGACGTCACCGACGCCGAGGCCGTCGCCGACCTCTACAAGGGCGTGCACGCCGAGCACGGCCGGCTCGACCTGGTGTTCAACAACGCCGGGATCTCCATCGGCGGCGCGGCCGAGGAGCTCACCCTCGACCACTGGGACCGCGCCATCGACATCAACCTCAAGGGCGTGGTCCACGGTGTGCACGCCGCGTACCCGATCATGCTGGAGCAGGGGTCCGGCCACATCGTCAACACCGCCTCGCTCGCAGGTCTCGTGCCGATGCCGCTGGGCATCCCCTACACCGCCACCAAGCACGCCGTCGTGGGCCTGTCCCTCGGGCTGCGCGCCGAGGCCGCCGGCCGCGGCGTCAAGGTCAGCGTGGTCTGCCCGAGCTTCGTCGACACCCCGCTGCTCACCAACGTCAACCCGGACCTGCCGGAGACATCGTTGAGCGGCGACGCCAAGGACGACATCAAGAAGGCCTCGCCCCGCCTCTACACGGCCGAGAAGCTGGCCCGCGACATCATGCGCGGCGTCGGCAGGAACCAGGCCCTCATCGTGGCCCCGGCCCACGGCCGCGCCGCCTGGCGCGGCGTCCGGCTCAACCCGGGAGCGGCCGTGCGGGTCATCGAGTTCGCCGTCGGCCGCATTCGCGGTCAGTCGTGACCTCGGCGTTCCGGGCGGACGGCGGCGGGCCGGTCCGGACGAGGAGCAGCGCCGCGTCATCGTGGAGCCGCCCGCCGGCATGGGCGTGCAGATCGGCCACCAGCTTGGCGATCAGGCCGCCGGGGCGCTCGTCGTAGAACCTCCGCACCCTGTCGGCGAGCGGATAGAAACGGCCGTCGTCGTCCCTGGCCTCGGTCACTCCATCGGTGTAGAGCAGCAGCCGGTCGCCCTGGCGGAGCGGAATGGTCACGGAGGCAGCCTGGCAGCCGCCCAGGCCGACCAGGCCCAGCGGCGGCGCGGAGGGAACGGCGTCGACGAAGGAGACGCCGCCGCCGGACAGCAACAGCGGCGGCGGATGCCCGCAGGACACCAGCTCGGCGGTGCCGCCGTCCGGGCGGATCTCGACGAGCAGCGCGGTCACGAACTCCTCGCGGAGGTCGTGGGCCGCCAGGTACGCGTCGAGCCGTAACGCCATCCCGGTCAGCGACGTCTCGTTGTGCGCGAGCTCACGGAACGCCCCCAGCACGTCGGCGGCCTTCTCGACCGCGCCCAGGCCCTTGCCCATCGCGTCGCCGACGATGAGCCGGACCCCGTACGGCGTGGCGACCCCGTCGTAGAGGTCGCCGCCCACCTGCGCCTGCTCGGCGGCCGCGAGGTAGTGGCCCTCGGCGGCCAGCGGGCCGAGCCGCCGCGGCACCGGCCGCAGCACCGCGCGCTGCATGGCCGCGAGGACCGCGCGCAGGTCGGCCTGCGCGCAGTCGCTGCGCTGCTGGCGGCGGCACGCGATCCACATCATCGACGACGAGAGCAGGATGCCGGCGACGCTGGTGGCCACGATCACCGGCCGCGCCGGGGCGTGCTGGATCCCGAGCGGCACCGCGACCAGCAGCGCCGCCGCTCCGGCGAGGGCCGCGCAGCGCGGGCAGGTCGGCGACAGGACGGCCACCGGCGGCACGGCCACCAGCAGTGGCATGGCCGTGTACGTGCTGGGCAGCGCGAGATCCAGCGCGAGGATGCCGCCCAGCAGGATCAGCAGAATCGTCGCTGCGGGTACCGACTTCCCGCATTCGGACTGCGGCGTGTGTTCCTGCCAGGGCATGGATTTGGCCGTCCTCAAGGACATGTACCCCAGAGTGGACAGTGGCCGATTGTATCCGTCCGGCCACTCAAGGAGACGAATACTGGAAGATATGGGTTCTTGAGGCTTCGGACGGGCCGCGCCGCGGGGCCGCGGCCCGTCCGCCATGCGATGACTCTATTGCGGAGAGTGATCGACTTGTGGCGAACGTGTCGACCTGACCACTCTAGGTCGCCGCGTACCCATTCGCGGCGGACGGCTACCCCTCGGCGCCGGAGATGTGCTTGACCTCCTCGTCCGGAAGCCTCGGGTAGTGCAGGTCGAACGCCGGCCTCTCGGAGCGGATCCGGGGAATCGACGTGAAGTTGTGCCGGGGCGGCGGGCAGGACGTCGCCCATTCCAGGGAGTTGCCGAAGCCCCAGGGATCGTCGGCCTCGACTCGTGTGCCATGCCGTGCGGTCCGGTACACGTTGTAAAGGAAGAACAGGGTCGATACCCCGAGGATGAAGGCGCCCGCCGTGGACACCCTGTTGAGGGTGACGAATTCCGACGGGTAGTCGGCGTAACGCCGCGGCATGCCCTGCGCGCCGAGGATGTGCTGAACGAAGAACGTGGTGTGGAAACCGATGAACAGGAACCAGAAGTGGATCTTGCCCAGGGTGTCGTTCAGCATCTTCCCGGTCATCTTGGGCCACCAGAAATAGAAGCCCGCGAACATGGCGAAGACGACCGTGCCGAAGACCACGTAGTGGAAGTGGGCCACCACGAAGTAGGAGTCCTGCAGGTGGAAGTCCAGCGGTGGTGAGGCGAGGATGATCCCCGTCAGGCCGCCGAAGAGGAACGTCACGAGGAAGCCGACCGCGAACAGCATCGGCGACTCGAAGCTGAGTTTCCCTCGCCACATCGTCCCCACCCAGTTGAAGAACTTCACCCCCGTGGGCACCGCGATGAGGAACGTCATGAACGAGAAGAACGGCAGCAGCACCTGCCCGGTCGTGAACATGTGGTGCGCCCAGACCGCCATCGACAGGCCGGCGATGAGGATCGTCGCGCCGACCATCCCGAAGTAGCCGAACAGCGGTTTGCGGCTGAAGACCGGGATGACCTCGGTGATGATGCCGAAGAACGGCAGCGCGATGATGTAGACCTCGGGATGGCCGAAGAACCAGAACAGGTGCTGCCAGGTGAGCGCGCCGCCGACCGCCGGGTCGAAGACGTGCGAGCCGAGCCGCCGGTCCGACTCCAGCACCAGCAGCGCCGCCGCCAGGATCGGGAACGCCATCAGCACCAGCAGGCTGGTCAGCATGATGTTCCAGGTGAAGATCGGCATCCGGAACATCGTCATGCCCGGCGCGCGCATGCCGATGATCGTGGTGATGAAGTTGACCCCGCCCAGGATCGTGCCGAAGCCGGACAGCGCCAGCCCCATGATCCACAGATCCGCGCCGACGCCCGGCGACCGGATGTCGCTCGTCAACGGCGAGTAGGCGGTCCAGCCGAACGCGGCCGCGCCGCCCGGCGCGATGAACGAGGCGAAAACGATCAGCCCGCCCAGCAGGAACAGCCAGTAGCTGAGCATGTTGAGCCGCGGGAACGCCACGTCCGGCGACCCGATCTGCAGCGGCATCACCACGTTCGCGAAACCCACGAAGAGCGGCGTCGCGAACAGCAGCAGCATCACCGTGCCGTGGATGGTGAACATCTGGTTGAACTGCTCGTTGCTCACCAGCTGCGTGCCGGGCTCGCCCAGCTCGGCGCGGATGACCATCGCCATCAGCCCGGCCAGCAGGAAGAACACGAACGACGTGATCAGATACAGGTAGCCGATCACCTTGTGGTCGGTGGTGGTGAGCCAGGACACCAGGACGGAGCCCCGGGGACGCGGCCGCGGCGGCGCCTCCGGGAGCGGACGGCCGAGCAGGACCATGCCGGACTCCCTGCGGGACGGGTCCTTCGGGACGGGTCCTTCAACTATTCGCCAGCGCCCAGTGAGACGCAAGACACATTCCTGAACTCCGGCCCCCGCCGCCACATCCGGCCTCACACCAGGCCGGACATAGGCTGGAACATGTGGAAAGGATCCTGGTGAGCGCCTGCCTGCTGGGCCGGCCGGTGCGCTACGACGGCGCCGCCAAGCGCGTGGACGACGAGATCGTCGAGCGCTGGCGGGCCGAGGGCCGCCTCGTCCCCTTCTGCCCGGAGGTGTCCGGCGGGCTGCCCGTCCCGCGCCCGCCCGCGGAGATCGTCGGCGGTGGCGGGGGCGCGGCGGTTCTCGACGGCACCGCCACGGTGCGCACCGACGGCGGCGACGACGTGACCGAGCCGTTCGTCCGCGGCGCGCGCCTGGCGCTCGACGCCGCCCGCCGCGCCGGCGCGCGGATCGCCATCCTCAAGGAGGGCAGCCCGTCCTGCGGCACGATCCGTGTCTACGACGGCCGCTTCACCGGCACGTTCGTCCCGGACCAGGGCGTCACGACCGCCCTGCTGCGACGCGCGGGCATCCGCGTCTTCAGCGAGGAGCAGATCGAGGCCGCGGCCGCCCACCTGCGCGAGCTCGAATCGCCCCGCCCGTAGGGCGTGTCCCAAGGTCGGCGACCGGCTGTCAAGCCATGCCCCGGGGCCTTCCGGACCGTGAGATCAGGGCTACGCAAGGCTCACCCCCGGAGGCTTACGGTTGCGGATCAAACGGGCTTTCGAGTGGCTCTTCCGGTACATCGACGTCCTCGTCGCGCTCGCCCTGGCGATCGTGATCATCGGCCTCGATGTGCTCGGTGTCGCCTCCAGCAAGATCGTGGACAATGCCACCGTCGCCACCCTCGCCGTCGTCGCGATCGTCCTGCTGCGCGACCGGGTGCGGGGCGACGGGCGCGGCGCGGCCGTGCTGGCGTCGGTCGAGCGCGTCGACCGGCGGCTCGGCCGGCTGGAGCGGCGCGCGGTGGTCCGCGAGGTCACCGGCGACGAGTGCAGCGACGCGCTGGCGCACGCGCGCAAGGACGCGGCCCGCTGGTTCTTCAAGGGCTCGACCGGCACGTACGTCCGGGCCGTCACGCTGCCCGAGTGCGTCGAACGGTCCCGCCGCGCCCGCCGCTCGCTCAGGTTCCGCCTGGAGATCCTGGACCCCGCCGACGAGGGGCTGTGCCAGCGGTTCGTCGCGCTCCACCAGCGCCTGGCGACGAGTTCCGAAAGCGCCGAACGATCCTGGACGATGGACGGCACCCGGCGCGAGCTGTACGCGACCGTCCTCGCGGCCTGCTGGTACCAGCAGCGCTACGAGCTGCTCGACATCGACGTCCGCCTCTCCTCCACGTTCTCCCTCCTCCGCTACGAGCTGACCGAGAGCTGCCTCATCATCACCCAGCGCGGGCCGGAGTTCCCCGCCACCATCATCGACTGCGGGACGCCGACGTACGACTGCTGGGAGTCGGAACTGCACGTCAGCCTCAGCAGGCCCGCCGCCTCCCGCTGCACCGCGTCCGCGACATGCCGCTCAGCGAGGAGCCCACCCCCGACGAGATCCGCGCGCTGTTCCGCGCCCTGGACCTCGAACTCCCCGCCGAGTACGAGGAGCGGGACGTGATCAAGCTGGGCGAGATGAGCCTGGCGACCCCGAATCCGTACGAGTAGACGGCGGCGAATCCGTATCCTTCGGCGCATGTACGAGGACTGGTCCGGGCATGTGATCGTGTGGGGCCTGCGTGGTCTGGGCCTGCGCATCGTCGAGCAGTTGCGCGAGGCCGGTGAACGCGTCGTCGTCGTGGACGACGAGGGCATCGAGAGCGGCTGGGACGTCCCCCACATCACCGGCAAGGCCACCCCGGCCGCGACCCTGCGCGAGGCGGGGGTGGCGGGCGCGCTCGCGGTGATCTGCGTCGCGGGCGACGACCTGCGGAACCTGGAGATCGCCCTGATGGCCCGGGAGCTCCGCTCGGACCTGCGCGTGGTCACGCACATCCGCAACGCCGCCGTCGGCCGGGCGCTCGCCGAGGACGCGGGCCCCGGAGCCGTCCTCGACGTCGCGGCGCTGTCCGCGCCGTCCGTCGCCGAGGCGTGCCTGCGCGACACCACGCACGAACTCGACCTGGGCGGCACGGAATTCCTCGTCGCCGAAACCCGGGCGCTCCGGCCGGGAAAGCTCGGCGAGCTCTATGACGTCACCCCGCTGACACTCGCCAGAGGCGACGAGGTGCTGACCTGCCCCGGCCCGGACGAAGAGGTCCAGCCGGGCGACCAGATCACCCTCGTAGGCCGGCCCCAGGAGCTCACCGCACACAACGTCGACGTCACCGACACCGCGGAGGCCAAGCCGATCCGGCGCGGCTCCCTCCGGGAACGCATCCGCTGGGTCTCGGACGAGGCGGGCCCCGGCCTGCGCCGAGCGCTGTTCTCCCTCTGCCTCCTGGTCGCCCTGTCGACCGTCGTGCTCTGGCACGGATACATCGAGCCGGGCATGAGCCCGCTGGACGGCCTCTACTTCAGCATCGAGACCATCGCCACGGTCGGCTTCGGCGACTTCTCGTTCGCGAACCAGCCGACGTGGCTGCGGCTCTACGCCACCCTGCTGATGATGCTGGGCGTCACCAACACCGCCGTCCTCCTCGCCTACCTGACCGATCTGCTCATCAGCCGCCGCCTCGAACGCTCCTCGGGCCGGCGCCGCGCCGCCCGCATGTCCGGTCACGTCGTCATCGCGGGCCTCGGCACGGTCGGCGTCGCGGCGATGAACGCGCTGCACGCCCGCGGCCGCCGGATCGTCGTGATCGAACGCGACGACGAGAGCGCGTTCCTCGACCAGGCCCGCGCGCTCGACGTCCCGGTCATCTTCGGCGACGCCACGGTCCCCGCCACCCTGCACGCCGCGGGCATCTCCCGGGCCGCCGCGGTGGCGGTGCTGACGAGCGACGACATGGTCAACATAGAGACGGCCCTGGCGCTCCGGGACGTCCTGGGCGAACGCTGGCACGAGGTCCCCGTCGTGCCCCGGGTCTTCGACCGCACGCTGGCCCAGACCATCTCCCACCGGTTCGGCTTCGCCTACGTGCGCTCGACGGCGGAGCTGGCAGCGCCATGGTTCGTGGGCGCCGCCCTGGGCCTGGACGTTCTGGGCACCTTCACCGCCAGCGGCCAGCCCCTGATGGCCGGTCGCTTCACCGTGACCAAGGGCAGCGAACTGGACGGCGCGAACGTGCACGACCGTGCCCAAGTGCTGGCCCTGGACCGCGACGGCCTCCAGTTCCCCACCCGGCCCGCCACCTTCCAACCAGGCGACGGCGCCTACGTCATAGGCCCGCATCCAGAACTCCTTCGCCTCCTACAACAATCCCGCACCACCCCAGCCCCAGCCGTCCAGAGCAAACGCTCCGACCTCTCCTAAGGTCAAGCCACCGGATCAACCGGACCGGCCACCGCCAATCCGAAGCCGAGTGTGGGGCGCGCCACGGATCGAGCGCACCCTGCCTTCGAGTCATCCACAGATCGAGCGAGACCTGGTGCCGCCAACTCTGCTGCCTCAGCCTTGGAGCCACGAAGGACAAGAACGACCCGTCACTGGCAGTGGTCCACGAAGAAGCTCAGCGCGGACTGGACACCCAGGAAAAGAACTCCGAGCGCATCGACACCAAGGCGGCAGCCAGGCTGGCGTTCGCCGGCCTGCTGGTCACACTCACCCGCCACGACGAGCGGTTACTTGTCTCGGCAGGCCGTATCGTCGCGGTGACCGCCACAGTGATGGCTCTCTGTGCCCTCTTCCCTGGCCGCGTCGGCGCATGTCGGACCTCCTGCGGCTGCGCCGTTACCTCCCGAGAGAAGCCACCGAAACAAATCGCTACCTCGTTCTCGTCAAGACCGGCTACGAGAACAGAATCGCTCCCGAAACCTCCCGGCGACGCCTCGCATTGCGGGTCGCCCTGGTCTTAGTCGTCGTTTCGATGACGCTCATCACCACGGGAGCTACGCTGAGTGACACAGGAGGGGCAGCGCCATGAGACTGATCAAACTCCGCCCCAGAGAATGTCCGGAGGAGCCGTGGCCGGAGGACATCCTTCGCGCCTTCGGTGATGGCGAAAAGATCAACTGGGCCAAGGAGATCGGCACACGGACGCGCTACGACCGCATGACGGTCGAGCTCTTTACCAGGTGGCACGAGTGGGCCAGAACCGGCGTCGAGCCACCGCCCTGGGGCCGGGTTCGCCGGTTCTTCTGGAGGATCCGCAAGCGCCTGGAGTACGACCCCGAAGCTGCCCCCGAGAACCCGCGAAAATGAGAAAGGCCCCGCCATAATGGCGGGGCCTTTCTACCAAAAGGTGTCCGGCGGTGTCCTACTCTCCCACACAGTCTCCCGTGCAGTACCATCGGCGCTGAGGGGCTTAACTTCCGGGTTCGGGATGGGACCGGGTGT